>NZ_JAHBYD010000004.1 GCF_019636135.1 Phenylobacterium sp. | reverse complement strand
CGCCCGCGCGCCGGGCGCCGAGCGCGCGGCCACCAGGCCCAGCACCTCCTCCGACCACATCTGCGGATTGGCCGACGGCGCGAAGCCGTCGAGGAACCAGGCGTCGGCGCGACCCTGCCAGCCCGCCAGCGCCGGCTCCACGTCCATCACCGCCAAGTCGAGCGTCGCCGAAAGCTCGGGCAGGTCCACCCGATGGCGGCCCCGCGCCCGGCCCGGCCAGCGCGCCGTGAGCAGCGCCACGACCTCGGCCAGTTCGGGCCAGCGCGACAAGGCCCGCGCCGCCTCGTCGGCGGTGATCGGGTAGGCCTCGACCGAGAAGATGTGGAGGTGGCCGTCCTGCGGCCGCGTCTCGCGCCACAAGTGCAGCAGGGCGGCGATGTTCAGGCCCGTCCCGAATCCCAGCTCGCCCACCACGAACCGCCGCCGCCCGGCCCAGGCCTGCGGCAGGCCGCAGCCTTCCAGGAACACCGCCCGCGTCTCGGCCAGCCCGTCCTCGGCCGAGAAGTAGACGTCGCCGAACGCCCGCGATCGCGGCTGGCCGTCGGGCGTCCATTCCAGCGGGCTGCCCGAACTCGGGGCGACGGAACTCATGTCGGTGGCGTCCGGGCAACGAAAAAGGGCCGCTCCGGAGAGCGGCCCTTCCGTAACCCGTATCGGGTCGGGAAGCTTAGTGCTTCTCGGCCGGGGCGGCAGCCGGGGCCGCGGCGTCAGCAGCCGGGGCGGCAGCGGCGTCGGCGGCCGGAGCCGCGGCGGCGGCCGAGTCGGCGGCGGCCGAAGCCGAGGCGGCGGCGGCGTCGGCCGAGTTCGCAGCGGCGGCGGCGGCGGCAGCGGCGGGCGCTTCGGCGGCCGGAGCTTCTTCCTTCTTCTGGCAGGCGGCGAGCGACAGCGCGGCAGCGGCGGCCACCACGGAGATCATGAGCTTGTTCATTGGGAGTTCCCTGGTCTGGTCGGTGTTTCGAGCGCCGGTCAGGCCTTACTGCAGGGCAAGACCGCCCCCCGACGCGGGCATAGGAGTACCTCTCACGCCGCCGTGATGGCAAGCGCTAACTCACGGTTCCGTGATCCTGGGTTCGCCTGTGGCGCGAGCGCCACCCTTCGTTTCGAGGATGTTAACGGCGCGGAGCGGCAGGCCTGCACACGGCCTGCACGCGATGACCTCCGGGCCTGGACGGCGCGTCAGGCCTCGGCCGGGATGGCCGACAGGGCTTCTTCCAGCTCGAGGAAGCTGGGCTGGGCGGGGCTGGGCACGTTGCCGCGTCCGATTTCGACCGAGATCTGCGCGGCGTTGCCGTGCAGGTGGGCCACCAGCACCGCCTGGATGATCCTGTAGAACGAGCCCTCCTCCTCGACGACCTCCTTCATGCGCGTCGCCATGGGCGCCACGATGCCATAGGCGAGGAACACGCCCAGGAACGTCCCCACGAGCGCGCCGCCGATCATCTCGCCGAGGATTTCCGGCGGCTCGGTGATCGCGCCCATGGTCTTGATGACGCCCAGCACGGCTGCGACGATACCCAGGGCGGGCAGGGCGTCGGCGAGGTTCTGGATGGCGTGGCTGGGGGCCAGCGCCTCGTGGTGGTGCTTCTCGAGCTGCTTTTCCATGGCGTCCTCGACCTGGTGCGGGTCTTCGAGGTTCATGGTCATCATCCGCAGCGTGTCGCAGATGAAGTCGATGGCGAAGTGATCCTTCCCGATCTTCGGGAAGCGCGTGAAGATCGAGCTCTCGCCGGGGTTCTCGATGTGGCTTTCGAGGGCGATCACCCCCTTGGACTTCATGGTCTTGGTCAGCAGGAACAGCAGCGAGAGCAGGTCGCGGTAGTCGCCGGCCTTCCACTTGGGACCGCCGAACACCTTGCCGAAGCCGCCGCCGCAGGCCTTGATCGTCGTCATCGAGTTGGCGACGAGGAAGCTGGCGACGCCGGCCCCGCCGATCGCCATCATCTCGTGCGGCGCGGCGTGCAGGATCACGCCCATGTTCCCGCCGGACATGATGTAGCTGCCGAACACCAGGCCGAACAGCAGCACGAGACCGATAATCTGGAACATGGCTTCCCCGCAGACGTGCGCGGAGCATGGCCGTTAATGTTTAATGCTGCGTGAGCGCGGGCGCGGCGCGTTTGCCGCGGGGCCGCAACGCCCCTAAAGCCTGTGCGCGATGTCCAGTCCCACGCCCGCGATCCCCCGGCGCTCGTTCACGATCATCTTCGCCGTGTCGGCGGCGACGGCGATGGGCAACACCGGGCTGATCTCGGTGCTGCCGGCCATCGGCCGCTCGGTGGGCATCCCCGACTTCATGGTCTCGGGCATCTTCTCCCTTTCGGCGCTGCTCTGGGCGTTCTCCTCGCCCTACTGGGCCCGCTCGTCCGACCGGCACGGGCGCAAGCCGCTGATGATGCTGGGGCTGGCGGGCTTCACGATCTCGATGGCGCTCTGCGGCTTGGTGGTCAGCGCGGGCCTCGCGCACCTGTGGCCGCCGATGGTCATCTTCGGGCTGTTCCTCCTGGCCCGCTCGCTGTTCGGCCTGTTCGGCGCGGCCTCGAACCCGGCCACCCAGGCCTATGTCGCCGAGCGCACCCCGCCCGAGGGGCGCACCCAGGCGATGGCCAGCCTCGCCGGCGCGTTTGGCCTGGGCACGGTGATCGGCCCGTTCCTCGCGCCGCTGTTCGTCTATCCGATGATCGGGCTCGCGGGACCGCTCTACAGCTTCTCGCTCATCGCGCTCGTCATGCTGTTCGTCGTCTGGCGCTACCTGCCCGACCGGCCCGTCGCCCCGGAGGCGCAGCGCCCGCGCAAGCCCGTGGTCGGCGGCGCGGCGAAGGAGAAGGCGATGTGGCGCGACCCGCGCATCACCCCCTTCCTGGTCTACGGCTTCATCGTCGCCACCTGCCAGACGGCGCAGGCCCAGAGCCTGGGCTTCCTGATCATCGACAAGCTGCACATGAGCCCGGCCCAGGCGCAGTACTTCATCGCCATCGCCATGATGTTCGGGGCGGTGGCGGGCCTGCTGGCGCAGTGGGGCCTGATCCGGATGTTCGAGATGACGCCGCGCCAGCTCCTGCGGTGGGGCGTGGGCGTGGCCGCGCTGGGCAACCTGATCGTGGCGCTCTCGCCCGGCTACTACGGCGTTGTGGCGGGCTATGCGGTCTCGGCCCTGGGCTTCGGCTTCGCGCGGCCGGGCTTCACGGCGGGCTCGTCCATCGCCGTCGGCATCGAGGAGCAGGCGCGGGTCGCAGGCGCCATCGCCGCGGTCAACGGCATCAACGTGATCTTCGCCCCGGCCTTCGTGCTGCTGTACGAGCGCTACGGCCCGCTCCCCTTCCTCCTGAACGCGCTGCTGATGACGGGCCTGCTGGTCTACGCCTTCCGCAACACCGCGCTGAAGAACGCCGACCCCAAGCCGGTCCCGCGCGAGGCCACGACCATGGCGACGCTGGAGAAGAGCGACGAGGGCGGCGCGGTCTAGGCCGCGGCTTCATCGCTCCCGGCGCGCGGCGGCCGCGCCTGGATCACCTCGGCGATGGCGCCGATCAGGGCGGCGGGCTGCACCGGCTTGTGCTGCAGCGCGTCGAAGCCCAGGGCCTTCAGGCGCGCCGCCTCGCCGGGCATGGCGTCGGCGGTCAGCGCCACCACCGGAACGTCGGGCGGCCCGGCCTGGCCGTCGCGCAGCCGGCCCACGGCCTCGATCCCGTCCATCACCGGCATGTGGACGTCCATCAGCACCACGTCGAACGCCTCGATCCGCAGACGCTCCAGCGCCTGGGCGCCGTCGGCCACCGTCTCGACGCGGCAACCGGCGGCCTCCAGGACCGCGCGGGCCACCGCCTGGTTGATCGGGTTGTCGTCGGCCACCAGCACCCGCAGCGCCGGCAGGCCTTCGCACGCCTGCGGCGCCGCCGCCACGGCCTCGGCGGCGGGCAGCGGCAGCCAGACGCGGAACGCCGAGCCCTCGCCGGGCGCGCTCGACACCGAGATCTCGCCGCCCATCATCAGGCTGAGCTTGCGGCAGATCGCGAGGCCCAGCCCGGTGCCGCCGTAGCGCCGCGCCGTCGAGGCCTCCGCCTGGGCATAGGGGCGGAAGAGGGCCGCCTGCTGGTCCGGCGTCATCCCGATGCCGGTGTCGGCGACCACGATCTCGACGCCGCCGTCGCCGTCGGCGCCCGGGGCGCAGCGCAGGCTCACGACCACGCCGCCCGTCTCGGTGAACTTCAAGGCGTTCGAGACGAGGTTCAGCACGATCTGACGCACTCGGGTCTCGTCGCCCAGCACCCGCGCCGGCAGGTCGGCGTCGGCCTCGCAGGCGAGCGACAGGCCCTTGCCCGCCGCCGTCTCGGACCACAGCTCGATCGACTGGTCGGCCAGGCCCTTCAGGTCGAAGGCGGCGACCTCCAGGTCCATCCGTCCGGCCTCGATCTTGGCGATGTCGAGGACGTCGTTGAGGATCGTCAGCAGGCCGTCGCCGGAACGCACGATGGTCGCCACATAGCCCTGCTGGCGCGGGTCGAGCGCGGTGCGCTCCAGCGCGCGCGCCATCCCCAGCACCCCGTTCAGCGGCGTGCGCAGCTCGTGGCTCATCATCGCCAGGAAGTTCGACTTGGCCTCGTTCGCGGCCTCGGCGGCGCGCTGGGCGGCCGCCAGTTCGGCGGCGGTGCGCATGTTGGCCCGCGCGCTGACGGCCAGGTAGGCCAGCAGCATCACGAGCCCGACCGAGAGCGCCACGAGGCCGATGCCCGAGTAGCCGCCGAACCCGATCGGCAGGATGAACCAGAGCGCCGTCGGCGGGACGCCGATCGCCGCCAGGGCGACGGGCGAGCGGAAGGCGAACCCCTGGGCATGCACCATGGGCCCCATCAGGATCACCATCGCGGCGATGCGGAACACCTCCGAGCCGTGGTTCCAGTACAGGATCGAAAGGCCCGACCAGACCGCGGCGGCATAGAAGATCGCGACGACATAGAGCGCCCGCCTGGGCCGCGACATCGGCCGCCCCTCGCGGACGGGACGCGTGACCGCCCGGTTGAGCGTCTCCCCGGCGACGTAGGTGGCGAACCAGGCTGCGGCGGTGGCCGGATCGAACAACAGGCTGGTCAGGGCGGCGACCCCGGCGCCCATGACCAGGCGGACGACGAAGATCCGGCGCGCGGTGGCGGCCACCGCGTCCAAACGCTCGTCCAGCAGGGTCGACGCCCTCTTCACGACCAGTTCGTCCTGCATGTTCGGCCTGCCCGCACCCCCATGCGGCAGCCTGTCGCAGCGAGAATGCCCGCCATTCGTGAACGGACCCTTGTTCACGGAGCGGGATTTTCGTCGGCGCGCGGCGCAGCTAGGCTGGCGGCGTCGAACGGGAAGGGTGCTCATCCATGCTGGCCAGGTTCCTCGTGCGCGCGGTGTTCGCCGCGCTCGGCCTCTGGGTCGCCTCGAAGGTGACGCCCGGGGTCGTGGTCACCAACACCGGCAGCCTGATCGCCGCGGCGCTGCTCCTGGGGATCGTCAACGCCTTCGTCCGGCCGATCGTCTTCATCCTGACCCTGCCGCTCACCCTGCTGACGCTGGGCCTGTTCCTGCTGGTGGTGAACGCGATGATGATCGGCCTCGTCGCCGTCATGCTCGACGGCTTCCAGGTCCACGGCCTCTTCGCCGGCATCATGGCCGCCGTCATCACCGGCCTCGCGAGCTGGATCGGCGGCGTGGCCCTGGAGGACGGCCGGCGGGAGTAGGAAGACCCCTCTCCCGGCCGCGAAGCGGCGAGGGAGAGGTTGGGAGAGGGCGGCGCAGGCGTCGGCGTCGACGCGGCGTCGGACCCGGTCCCGGGCTGGGCGAGGTCCCCTGATCCCACGCCTGCGCCAGGTCGATCCGCCGCGTCGCCCTCTCCCAACCTCTCCCACGGCGCTCCGCGCCTGAGAGAGGAGCAAAGAAAAAGGGCGGAGCCTCGCGGCCCCGCCCCTCATTCTCAGCCGTCGAGCGTCGGACTTAGAAGTCCATGTCGCCCATGCCGCCGGGCATGCCGCCCGGGGCGCCGCCGGCGCCGCCCTTCTTGGGGGCTTCGACGATCGCGGCTTCGGTGGTGATCAGCAGGCCGGCCACCGAGGCGGCGTCCTGCAGGGCGGTGCGCACGACCTTCGCGGGGTCGATCACGCCGGCCTTCACCAGGTCCACGTACTCTTCGGTCTGGGCGTTGAAGCCGAAGGTGGCCGAGCCGTTCTCGAGCACCTTGCCGACCACGATCGAGCCTTCCACGCCGGCGTTCTCGGCGATCTGGCGGATCGGGGCCTGCAGCGCGCGGCGCACGATGGCGACGCCGGCTTCCTGGTCGTCGTTGTCACCCTTGAAGCCGTCGAGGACCTTCGAGGCCTTCAGCAGGGCGACGCCGCCGCCGGGGACGATGCCTTCCTCCACGGCCGCGCGGGTCGCGTTCAGGGCGTCGTCGACGCGGTCCTTCTTCTCCTTCACCTCGACTTCGGTCGAACCGCCGACGCGGACCACCGCGACGCCGCCGGCCAGCTTGGCCAGGCGTTCCTGCAGCTTCTCCTTGTCGTAGTCCGAGGTCGTCGTCTCGATCTGGGCCTTGATCTGGGCGATGCGGCCGTCGATGTCGGCCTTGTCGCCCGAGCCGTCGACGATCGTGGTGTCGTCCTTGGTGATCGTGACCTTCTTGGCCTTGCCCAGCATGTCGAGCGTGACCGACTCGAGCTTGATGCCCAGGTCTTCCGAGACGAGCGTGCCGCCGGTCAGGGTGGCGATGTCTTCCAGCATGGCCTTGCGGCGGTCGCCGAAGCCCGGAGCCTTCACCGCCGCGACGCGCAGGCCGCCGCGGAGCTTGTTCACGACCAGCGTGGCCAGGGCTTCGCCTTCCACGTCTTCCGCGATGATCAGCAGCGGACGGCCCGACTGCACGACGGCCTCGAGGACCGGCAGCAGCGGCTGGAGCGAGGCCAGCTTCTTTTCGAAGAGCAGGATGAGCGGCTCCTCGAGGTCGGCCTCCATCTTCTCGGCGTTGGTGATGAAGTACGGCGACAGGTAGCCGCGGTCGAACTGCATGCCCTCGACGACGTCGAGTTCGGTCTCGGCGGTCTTGGCTTCCTCGACGGTGATGACGCCTTCGTTGCCGACCTTCTCCATGGCGCGGGCGATCATTTCGCCCACTTCCACGTCGCCGTTGGCCGAGATGGTGCCGACCTGGGCGATCTCGTTGTTGGACGAGACCTTCTTGGCCGACGACTTGATCTCTTCGACGACCTTGGCGACCGCCTTGTCGACGCCGCGCTTCAGGTCCATCGGGTTCATGCCGGCCGCGACCGACTTCAGGCCTTCGACGACGATCGCCTGGGCGAGCACCGTGGCGGTGGTGGTGCCGTCGCCGGCCTTGTCGTTGGTCTTGGAGGCGACTTCACGGATGAGCTGGGCGCCCAGGTTCTCGAACTTGTCGGCCAGTTCGATTTCCTTGGCGACCGAGACGCCGTCCTTGGTCGAGCGCGGGGCGCCGAAGGACTTCTCGATGACCACGTTGCGGCCCTTGGGGCCCAGGGTCACCTTCACCGCGTTGGCGAGGGTGTTGACGCCGCGCAGCATCTTGTCGCGCGCGTCGGAAGCGAAATAGACGTCTTTGGCAGCCATGGCTGACTCTCTTTCCTAGAAAATTCGTGGGGGAAGCCGCCCGGTGGGCGCTCAGGCGGTCTCGCTCAGGAGACGACGCCCAGGATGTCGCTTTCCTTCATGATCAGCAGGTCCTCGCCGTCGAGCTTGACCTCGGTGCCGGACCACTTGCCGAACAGGATGCGGTCGCCGGCCTTCACGTCCAGCGGCTGGACCTTGCCGGAGTCGTCGCGGGCGCCCGGGCCGACGGAGATGACCTCGCCTTCCTGCGGCTTTTCCTTCGCGGTGTCGGGGATGATGATCCCGCCCTTGGTCTTTTCCTCTTCCTCGACGCGCTTGACGAGGACGCGATCTCCCAGGGGACGAAACGCCATGTGTTGTTCTCTCTTCTTCCGTTCGGAACGGGTTCAAATCGCGACGCGGGCGAGGGGCGGACGCGGCTGTTAGCAGTCCCGGCCCCCGAGTGCCAACGTCGGTCGGGGAGTTAGGAACAGCGCCGGGGCGAGTCAAGGCGGACGTGAGGATTCGCGCGCGGTCTTGGCTTTCCCGGCGTCCGACCTACTCTGCGGGGAGGGTTCCAGGAGCGTGTCGATGGGTCTGCAATCGATGCTGGAGCGGGTGGTCCGCACCGGCGATCTGACGTTGAAGCTGCCGGGGGGCGGTACGCTGAAGCTCGGCGACGGCTCGGGCCCGCCGCTGGTCGCGAAGGTCACCACCGCAGCCTGGGCGGCGCGGATCGCCGCCAAGCCGGGGCTGGGCGTGGGCGAGGCCTACATGGACGGGGGCCTCGTGCTGGAGCAGGGCACGATCTCGGACTTCATCGACCTGATCGGCGCCAACGCCGAGAACCGCAGGAAGAAGGGCCGCAATCCCTTCCGTCGCTGGCTGAAGCGCACCCTGCGCGAGGCCAACGACCGCGTGGCGGCGCGCCGGAACGTCGCCCACCACTACGACCTCTCCTACGACCTCTACCGGCGCTTCCTCGACGAGGACATGCAGTATAGCTGCGCCTACTTCGAGCGGCCCGACATGACGCTGGAGGAAGCCCAGCTCGCCAAGAAGCGGCACATCGCGGCCAAGCTGCAGGCCCAGCCGGGGCACAGCGTGGTCGAGATCGGCTGCGGCTGGGGCGGCCTCGCCCTGCAACTGGTGAAGGACTGCGACGTCGAGGTCGACGCCATCACGCTTTCGGTCGAACAGCTCAAGGTCGCCAAGGAACGCGCCGAGGCGCTGGGCCTGGCGCACAAGGCGCGGTTCTCGCTGACCGACTACCGCGACCTCACGGGGACCTACGACCGGGTGCTGTCGGTCGCCATGTTCGAGGCGGTGGGCCGCCCCAACTACCAGGAGTACTTCGACGGCGTGGCCCGGCTAATGAAGGACGACGGGGTGGGCCTCGTCCACGCGATCGGCCGGCCCGAGCCGGGCGTCACCAACGCCTGGATCGACAAGTACATCTTCCCCGGCGGCTACTCGCCGGCGCTCAGCGAGGTGCTGCCGGCCATCGAGCGGGCGGGCCTGATCGTCACCGACATCGAGATCCTGCGCCTGCACTACGCCGAGACCATCCGCCACTGGCGCGACCGCTTCGAGGCCGCCCGCGCCGACATCGCGGAGCTCTACGACGAGCGCTTCTGCCGGATGTTCGAGTTCTACCTGGGCATCGCCGAGCAGAGCTTCCGCGCGCGCCGCCAGTTCATCTGGCAGATCCAGCTCGCCAAGCGCGTCGACGTGCTCCCCATCACCCGCGACTACATCGGCGACACCGAACGCGCCTATGCCAACCCCAGGCGGAAGGTGGCCTGAGCGCGTCGTCCCGCCGATCTTCGCCCATCGGCCTTCGCCGGATCCAGGCCCAGCGGCGGGCCCGGGAACAGGAGTGGCGTTCGCGGCGCAATCGGTGTTGATGACGCCATGCCAGAGGTGAACCAGACCGAAGCCGCCTGGGCGGCTCTGAACCGGGCGGCGACGGCCGCCGCCGGGCGCCGCATCGACGGCCTGTTCGCGGCCGAGCCCGGGCGGCTCGCGCGCCTGACCCTCGACGCCGCCGGGCTGGAGATCGACCTCTCCAAGCAGCCGTGGTCGCTGGCCGACCTCTCGGTGATGCTGGACCTCGCCCGCGCGTCCGGCGTCGAGACCGCGCGCGACCGCCTCTTCGCCGGCGAGATCGTCAACGCCACCGAGGGCCGCCCGGCCCTGCACATGGCGCTGCGCGCGCCCGACGGCGCGGACTTCAGGGCCGGCGGCCGGCCGGTCTCGGGCGAGGTCGAGGCCAGCCGCGCGGCGATGAAGGCGTTCGCCGACGCCGTGCGCTCGGGCGCCAAGGCCGGCTGCACGGGCAAACCCTTCCGCGCCATCGTCCACATCGGCATCGGCGGCTCCGACCTCGGGCCGCGCCTGGTCTGGGAGGCGCTGAAGCCGCTCGACCCGCCCATCGACCTGCGCTTCGCCGCCAACGTCGACCCGGCCGAACTGGCCCAGGCGCTGACCGGCCTCGACCCGGCCGAGACGATGGTGGTCACGGTCTCCAAGACCTTCACCACCCTCGAAACCCTGACCAACGCCGAGACCGCCCGCGCGTGGCTCCGCGCCAGCCTCGGAACCGCGTCCGACAGCCACCTCGTCGCCGTCTCCGCCGCCCCCGACAAGGCGCAGGCCTTCGGCGTGCCCGCCGACCAGGTGTTCGGTTTCTGGGACTGGGTGGGCGGCCGCTACTCGATCTGGTCGGCGGTCGGCCTTTCCTGCGCCGTGGCCCTGGGCTGGGACGTCTTCGCCCGCTTCCAGGCCGGCGCCTGGGCCATGGACGAGCACTTCCGGGCCGCGCCGCTCGACCGCAACGCCCCCGTCCTCCTCGCCCTCGCCCACGTCTTCAACCGCAACGGCCTCTCCCGCCCCATCCGCGCGGTCGTGCCCTACGCCCAGCGCCTGCGCCTCTTCGCGGCCTTCCTCCAGCAGCTCGAGATGGAGTCGAACGGCAAGCGGGTCACGGCCGCCGGCCAGCCCGTCCCGCACGCGACGGCCGCCAGCGTCTTCGGCGACGCCGGCACCAACGGCCAGCACGCCTTCTTCCAGCTCCTGCACCAGGGGACCGACATCGTCCCGGTCGATATCCTGGCCGTGCGCGAAGGCTCCGAGGGCGACCCCGCCGCGCAGGCCAAGCTGCTGGCCAACGCCGTCGCCCAGGCCGAGGCCCTTATGGTCGGCCGCCCGCCCGCCGAGACGCCCGACCCGCAGCGCGCCTTCCCCGGCGACCGCCCCTCCAGCTTCGTCCTGCTCGACCGCCTCGATCCCGAGCGGCTCGGCGCCCTCATCGCCCTCTACGAGCACAAGGTCTTCGTCGAGGGCGTGCTCTGGGGGATCAACAGCTTCGACCAGTGGGGCGTGGAGCTGGGCAAGACGCTCGCCGCCCGCGTCCTCGGCGAACTGGAAGGCGGCCCGCCCGGCGCGCACGACCCCTCCACCGCCGCCCTGATCGCCCGGCTGAGAAGCCAGCGCTGAGCCGGCGGCGCGATGCGCGCCGCAGGCGCCTTCATTCAACCACGAACCACACGAACCACACGAACGGATCAGAGATGAGCTCGGCCTCGAGCGCGGCCGGCGGCTTGTTCGTGTGGTTCGTGTGGTTCGTGGTCGAATCAAACCGGCGGCCGACGCGCCAGAACCCGCTCGACGGCTCGCACGCCCCCTCATCCGGAACGCCGCGCGGCTTGCGGCGGTGTCGGGGCGCAGGCCATGTTCCGGTCATGACCGTCGCCACCGCGGCCGCCGCCAAGCCGGCGCGCGCCCGCGACCACATCGTCGATGTGCTGATCGCCGAGCGGGCCCCGAGGCTCTCGGGCGGCCCGGCGTGGCCGCTGCTCAGGCCCCTGCTCTACGCGATCCTCGACTACGGCAAGGCGCGCCGCATGGCCGACGCCATCGCCGTCCTGCCCGGCCGTGCGGCCCTGGACCACATCTCGGGCCTGCTGGCGCTCAAGGTCACCGCCACGGGCCTGGACCGCGTCCCGCGCACCGGCCGCCTCGTGGTCATCTGCAACCACCCGACCGGCATCGCCGACGGCATCGCGGTGTTCGATGCGCTGAAGCCGCTGCGCCCCGACATCTGCTTCTACGCCAACGCCGACGCGCACCGCGTCTGCCCCGACTTCGGCGAGGTGCTGATCCCGGTCGAATGGGTCGACGCCAAGCGCACCCGCGAGAAGACCCGCGTGACCCTGCAGGCCACCAGGGAGGCGCTGGAGGCCGAGCGCTGCCTCGCCATCTTCCCCGCCGGCCGGCTGGCGCGCCGCCAGCCCGACGGCAGCCTCTCGGACCCCACCTGGATGTCCTCGGCCATCTCGATCGCCCGCAAGTACGAGGCGCCCGTCCTGCCGATCCACGTGGCCGGGCCGTGGTCGACGCTGTTCCACCTGTTCCACGGCCGCTCGGACGAGCTGCGCGACATCACCCTCTTCCACGAGCTGCTGAACAAGCGCGGCCGCGCGTTCGCCCTGACGGTGGGCCCGGCGATCCCGGCCGGGGCGCTCGACGGCGACCCGGCCGAGGCCACCGCCCGCCTGAAGGCCTACGTCGAACGCGGCCTGCCCGCCGACCGCGACCGGGCCTTTGCATGAACCTTCCGGACGAGGCGGCCACCGCACGGCTGGGCGAGGCCGTGGCGGCGAAGCTCGAGGCCGGCGAGGCCGTCTGCCTTTCCGGCCCGCTGGGCGCCGGCAAGTCGACCCTGGCCCGCGCCCTCATCCGCGCGCTCACCACGCCCGGCGAGGAGGTGCCCAGCCCCACCTTCACGCTCGTCCAGTTCTACGAGGGCCCGCGCCTCAGCGTCGCCCACTTCGACCTCTATCGCCTGGAGAGCCCCGACGAGGCCTACGAGATCGGCCTGGACGAAGCCCTCGACGCCGGCGCGGCGGTCATCGAATGGCCCGAGCGGCTGGAGGGCGACCTGCCCCGCGACCGACTCGATATAGTCATCGCCCCGGACGAAGCTGGCGGCCGGCTGGCGCGGCTGACGGCGCATGGCGCCTGGGAAGGACGTGACGTTGAGCTCTGAGCGCGAAGCCCTGAAGGCGGAGTTCCTGCGCGGCGCCGGCCTCGGCGACGCGCGGCGCGAGCCGCTGTCGGGCGACGCCTCCACGCGCGCCTACGAGCGCCTGCGCACGGCCACCGGGACCACGCTGATCTTCATGGACCAGCCGCCGAGCGCCGAGACGGCGCCCTGCCCGCCCGGCGCCACCCCGGCCGAGCGCGCGGCCCTGGGCTACAACGCGCTGGCCCGGCTCGCCGCCGGCCGCGTCGACGCGTTCGTGGCCACCGCCGGCTGGCTGCGCGAGCAGGGCCTCTCGGCGCCCGCGATCGTGGCCGCCGACCCACGCGCCGGGCTGGCCGTGCTGGAAGACCTCGGCGACGACCTCTTCGCCCGCCTGATCGAGCAGGGCCAGGACGAGGCGCCGATGTACGCCGGGGCCATCGAGGCGCTCGCCCGCCTGCATGCGGTGACCCCGCCCGACGTGCTGAGCTACGGCGGCGTGAGCTGGCCGCTGCTCACCTACGACGAGACCGCGCTCGCCACCGCCGACGGCATCTTCATCGAGTGGCTGCCGAAGCTTAAGGCCCAGCCCGCCTTCGGCCCCGGCGCCGTCGCCGGATGGGAAGCCGTCTGGGGCCCGATCCGCCGGTACGGCGATGCGAACGCCACCGTCTTCTGCCACCGCGACTACCACGCCGAGAACCTGATCTGGCTGCCCGGCCGCAGCGGCGCCGGGCGCGTCGGCCTGCTCGACTTCCAGGACGCGCTGAAGGCCCACCCCGCGTGGGACCTCTCCATGCTGCTGCACGACGCGCGCCGCCAGGTGACGCCGCAGCGCGAGGCGGCGTGCCTCGACCTCTACTTCCGCCTGCGCCCCGGCCTCGACCGGCAGGCCTTCCTCGCCGACTTCCACAGCCTGGGGGCGCTCAACATCGTGCGCATCCTGGGCATCTTCGCCCGCCTCGCCACCCGCGACGGCAAGCCCCGCTACGCGGCGCTGATGCCGCGCCTCTGGGGCTATCTCGACCGCTGCCTGGCCGACCCGGCGCTCAGCGGCCTCGCCGCCTGGCTCGACCGCCACGTCCCCGCCGGGGCCCGTTCGTGAGCGTGCCCGGGCCCAAGACCGCGATGGTGCTGGCGGCCGGCATCGGCAGCCGGATGCGGCCGCTGACCGAGCGCATTCCAAAGGCGCTGGTCCCTGTCGCGGGCATTCCGCTTATCGACCGCGTGCTCAATCGGCTGGAAGACGCCGGCGTCGAACGCGCGGTCGTCAACGTCCATCATTTCGCTGGCCAACTCGAAGAGCATCTCGCCAAGCGCGAGGGCATGGAGATCCTGATCTCCGATGAGCGCGCCGGCCTCTTGGACTCAGGCGGCGGTATCAAGCACGCCGCGGACAAGCTCGGACGCGATCCGATCTTCGTCGCCAATATCGACTCGCTGTGGATCGAGGGTGAGAAGCCGGCGCTGGAGGGCCTCAAGGAGGCCTGGGATCCCGCCGCCATGGACATCCTCCTTCTCCTTGTGACGCGGGGACAGGGCATCGGCTTCGAAGGGCCGCAGGGCTTCTTCCGTGACAACGCGGGTCGCCTTACTCACTCCGTTGCGCCTGACCCGCCGACTCCGTTCGCCAACATCGGCTTCGCGATCCTGAAGCCTGAGGTGCTTGACGGAGAACCTGACGGCCCGTTCTCGATCATTCCGACATGGCATCGCCTGCAGGCGTTGGGCCGGCTGCATGGGACGCCGATGGACGGCTTCTGGATGCACGTCGGCGATCCCGTGGCCCGCGACGCGGCGGAGTTCGAGATACTGGGCGAAGTTTTGGCTCCATGACCGCCTTCTTCGAGCAGCCGGGGTCGCGCTGGTTCAACATCCCGGCGCACCGGCCGTTCGCGGAAGACCTGGCCCGCGGCCTCTACGACGCCCTGATCCCGCTGGGCCCCGAGGCCCTGGCGGACGCCGTGGTGCTGACGCCCACACGCAGAGGCGCCCGCGCGCTGGCCGACGCCTTCCTGCACGCCGCGGGCGGCAAGGCCGTGCTGCCGCCGCAGATGCGCCCGCTGGGCGACCTGGAAGCCGGCGAGCCGCCCTTCGAGCCGGGGGACCTTGCGCTCGACCTGCCCGCCGCCATCGACCCGCTCCGCCGCCGCTTCGAGCTGGTCCGCCTCGTCGCCCAGCTCGCCGAGCACGTCCCGGGCGGCGTCGGCAGCGCCGGCCAGGCCCTCGACCTCGCCGACGCCCTCGGCGGCTTCCTCGACGGCCTGCAGATCGAGGAGGTCGACGTCCGCGAAGCCCTCGGCGGCCTCGCCCCCGTCGAACTCGCCGAGCACTGGGAGGTCTCGCGCAAGTTCCTCGATCACGCGCTTGCGCTCTGGCCCGCCCGCCTCGCCGCCCTGGGCGTGGTCGACGTCAGCGAGCGCCGCGTGCGCCTGCTCCGCCGCCTGGCCGAGGTCTGGACCGACCGGCCGCCGCAGGGCGTCATGGTCGCCGCCGGCTCCACCGGCACGGCGCCCGCCACCCGCGCGCTGATGATCGCCATCGCCGCCGCGCCCCGGGGCGCGGTCGTCCTGCCCGGCGTCGACCTCGACCTCAGCGACAAGGCCTGGGGCAAGGTGGAGGTGCAGCATCCGCAGGGCGCGCTGCGCCGCCTGCTCGACACCGCGCAAGTCGCCCGCGGCGAGGTCGCCACCTGGCCGGCGTCCACCGGCGAGACCCGGCCCCAGCGCTGGCGCCGCCGCATCGTCAACGAGGCGCTGCGCCCCGCCGAGGAGACCGCCGACTGGCTCCACGTCATCGGCGAGCTGCGCCGCGAGCACGCCGACGCCGTCGCCGAGGGCCTCGCGGGCCTCTCGCTGGTCGACGCCCGCACCGAGGAGGAGGCCGCCACCGTCGCGGCGCTGCTGCTGCGCGAGGCCCTGGAGACGCCGGAGCAGACCGCCGCGCTGGTCACGCCGGACCAGAAGCTCGCCCGCCGGGTCTCCGCGAAGCTGGCCCGCTGGGGCGTGGTCCCCGACTCCTCCGCCGGCGAGAGCCTGGCCGGCTCGCCCTGCGGCGCGCTCGCGGGCCTCGTCGCCCGCGCGGCGGTCGATCCGGTCGACCCGGTGGCGCTGCTGGGCCTGCTGAAGCACCCGCTCACCCGCCTCGGAGATGCGACCCGACTGGAGCGCTCTGGCCTGCGCGGCGCCCGCGCCCGCACCTGGGACGAGCTGAAGGCCCGCCTCACCGGCGGCCGCAACCCCGCGCCCGACGCGCTCCCGCTGGCCGAACGCCTGCAGGCCATCGTCGAGGCCGTCACCTGGCCGCGCGACGCCTACGAGGCGCCGTCCGCCGCGGCGCTGCGCCTCGTCGGCGCCATGGAGGCGCTGGCCGCCGACGAGGCCGGCCGCACGGGCGACCCCCTTTCGGGCGACCTGTGGGCGGGGCACGCCGGCGAGGCCATGTCGCGCCTGCTCTCGGGCCTGATCCGCGAAGGCGAGGACCTGCCGACCGTCACGCCGCGCCAGTTCGCCGAGCTGCTGCGCCGCCTGATGGAGGGCGAGACGGTGCGCAGCGGCGGCGCCACCCATCCGCGCCTGCGCATCCTGGGCTCGATCGAGGCCCGCCTCGTCCGCGCGGACCGCCTCATCGTCGCCGGTCTGGAGGAGGGCGTCTGGCCCGCCGCCGCGCCCACCGACCCGTTCCTCTCGCGGCCTATGCGCGAAGCGCTGAAGCTGCCCTCGCCCGAGCGCCGCATCGGGCTGGCCGCCCACGACTTCGCCCAGGCGGTCTGCGCCCCCGAGGTGGTCCTGCTGCACACCGAGCGCCGCGACGGCCAGCCCACCGTGAAGTCGCGCTGGCTCTGGCGGCTGGAGACCCTGGCCAAGGGCGCCGGCCTCGCCATCCCCGGGCGGCCCGAGGCGCTGGCCTGGGCCGCCGCCCTCGACGCGCCCGGCCCCTACGATCCGGTCAGGCGGCCGTCGCCGGCGCCGCCGGTCGAGCACCGCCCCGACAAGCTCTTCGTCACCCGCATCGAGACCCTGACCCGCGATCCCTACGCCGTCTGGGCGCGGGACATCCTGGGCCTCTACCTGCTGGAGCGCCCCGACGAGGAGGTGGAGGCCCGCGCCCGCGGCACGGCCATCCACGCCGCCTTCGAGCGCTTCGTCCTCGACTGGCCCACCGCGCTGCCGCCCGACGCCGCCGACATCTTCCGCGACCTCTATCTCAGCGAGCTGGAGAAGGCCGGCATGCCCCGCGACGCGCTCGCCCGCGAGACCGCGCTGGCCGGCGAGGCCGCCGCCTGGGTCGCCGACCTCGAACGCACGCGCCGCGCCGACAGCCGCGTCCTCTTCGTCGAGAAGAAGGGCGAGGCCACGCTGCACATCGCCGGCCGGCCCTTCACCATCGCCGCCAAGGCCGACCGCATCGAGGTGACGCCCGACGGCCTCGGCCACGTGCTCGACTACAAGACCGGCCGCGCGCCTTCCAAGCGCATGGTCGAGACCGGCTTCTCGCCGCAGCTCACGCTCACCGCCGCCATCCTGGAGCGCGGCGGCTTCGCCGACGTCGGCGCCGTGACCGCGGGCGACCTCACCTACCTCGAAGTCAGCGGTCGCCATCCGAACCCCGGCCGCGAGGAGGTCCGCGCCGCGCCCTGGGGCGACGGCGACAAGATCCTCAACACCCGCGAGGCGGTCGATGGCGCGCTGGCCGGCCTCACGCGCCTGATCGCCCGCTACGCCGACCCGGCCCAGGGCTACACCTCGCGCACCGCCCCGCAGTTCGTGAAGATGTACGTCTCCGACTACGACCACCTGGCCCGCGTCTTCGAGTGGTCCACCAGCGGCGAGGACGACGACGAATGACCCTCCTTCGCCAAGGCTTCGGAGGACTGGGCGCCTGCGGAGGATCGATCCTGCGAAGCCCCGCCAGGAGCGAAGCAGGATGACCCTCGTGGACCTCTTCAGCCGCGGCGAGGCGCGCCATGCCCAGGAGGAGGCGGCCGACCCGACGATCTCGGTCTTCGTCACCGCCAACGCCGGCTCGGGCAAGACCAAGACGCTCATCGACCGGGTGGCGCGCCTGCTGCTGGCCAAGGCCAGGCCCGAGACGATCCTCTGCGTCACCTACACCAAGGCCGCCGCGTCCGAGATGCAGCGCCGGCTCTACGAGCGCCTGGGCGGCTGGTCCGTGGCCAGCGACGCCGACCTGCGCGACGCGCTGGGTAAGCTGCGGTCCCGCGCCCCCGCCAGCTTCGACCACCAGGACCTGTCGGAGGCCCGCGGCCTGTTCGCCGCCGCCCTGGAGACGCCCGGCGGCCTGAAGATCCAGACCATCCACGCCTTCTGCGAGAAGGTGCTGAAGCGCTTCCCGCTGGAGGCCGGCGTCCCGCCCGGCTTCCGCGTGATGGACGAGGCCGCCGCCGCCGCGGTCGCCGCCGCCGCGCGCAAGGCCGTCGCGCACCACGTGCTGAACATCCCCGGCCCGCTGGCCGACGCCTACGGCCGCCTCGCGGTCTCGCTCGACTTCCGCCGCTTCCAGGCCATGTTCGCCGAGTTCGAGACCCGGCGCGGGGCGCTCCGCGAATTCTTCGACCGCGGCGGCCTGGCGGGCGCGGTCGACTGGGTCTGGCGGACGGTGGACATCGCGCCCGACACCGACCCGGAGGCTCTGGCCCGCGGCGCCATGGCCGGGATCGACCGCGGCCTCTACCGCCGCTGCGCCGAGGCGCTGCGCGCCGGCGGCAAGCAGGACGGTGAACGCGCCGCGATCCTGGACGCGCTCGCGAACGCCGCCGATCCGAGCCTGGCGGACGCCGTCGACCTCTTCTTCACCCAGAAGGACGAGCCGCGGAAATGGGTCGAGACCGCCAGGCTGCTGCGCGCCGAGCCCGAGTTGAAGGCCTTCCTGCTGGAGGAGCAGGCGCGCCTGCACAACGTCCGCGAACGCCTGCGCGCCGCCCAGGTCGGCCGCGACAGCGTCGATGCGCTGAGCCTCGCCCACGCCTATCTGGAGGCCTACCGCATCGAGAAGGACGCCTCGGGCGCGCTCGACTTCGCCGACCTCGTGGAGAAGACCTGCGCCCTGTTGCGCGACCGGCCGGCCGCCGCCTGGGTGCTCTACAAGCTGGACGGCGGCGTCGACCACATCCTGCTGGACGAGGCGCAGGACACCGCCCCCGAGCAGTGGGCCATCGTCGATGCGCTGACCGAGGACTTCTTCGCCGGCGCCGGCGGCCGGCCCGCCCGGAAGCTCGACCGGGGAGTCTTCGTCGTCGGCGACCGCAAGCAGTCGATCTACTCGTTCCAGGGCGCCCGGCCCGAACTGCTGGCCGAGCGCTTCGAGGCCTACTCCGCCCGCGTCGCCGACACCGACCACCGCGTCCGGCGCATCGACCTGCTGGAGTCCTGGCGCTCGACGCCCCAGGTGCTGGGCTTCGTCGACGCCGTCTTCACGCCCGCCCACCTCAACGCCGCGATCCAGCCCGGCGACGCGGTCGTCCACGAGATCGCCCCGCCGCGCCGCGCGCACGCCGGCTGCGTCGACCTCTGGGAGATGGAGGTCGATCCCGGCCCGCAGGACCAGGGCGCCTGGGACCTGCCGCTCGACGTCGAGCCCCGCGACAGCGGGAACAAGAAGCTCGCGCGCCGCATCGCCGCCGAGATCAAGGGCCTGATCGCCCGCGGCGAAGCGGTCCACGACAAGGAGACGCTCAGGCTGCGCCCCGCCCACGCCGGCGACGTGCTGATCCTGGTCCGCCGCCGCGGCGCGCTGTTCGAGGAGATCCTGCGGGCCCTGAAGCAGGCGGACCTGCCCGTGGCCGGCGCCGACCGGCTCTCGCTCTCCAACCACATCATCTTCGACGACCTGCTGGCGCTGGCCCGCTTCGCCCTCTTCCCCGGCGACGACCTGACGCTGGCCGGCCTGCTCAAGAGCCCCTTCTGCGGCCTCGACGACGACAGCCTCTACGCCCTGGCCCACGGCCGCGAAGGGCGGCTCTGGCGCACGCTGCGCGACCGCGCCGACGAGACCGCGCTCTGGCGCGACGCCGCGCGTTTCCTCCGCCTCGCCCTCGACACGGCGAAGACGGCGCGGCCGTTCGAGTTCTTCGTCCGCCTGGTCGAGCACGTCGGGACCGACGGCCGCTCGATGCGCCAGCGCCTGCTGACCCGCCTCGGCCCGGAGGCCCGCGACGCGCTGGACGAGTTCCTGAACCAGGCGCTGGCCGCCGAGGACCGCGGCGCCCACGACCTCGAAAGCCTGGCCGACGAGCTCTCGGGCCTGGAGATCGTCGTGAAGCGCGAGATGGAGGGCGCGAAGGCCGAGGTCCGGGTGATGACCGCCCACGGCGCCAAGGGCCTCGAGGCGCCCATCGTCTTCCTGCCCGAGACCAACCTTGCGAACACCTCCCGCGGCTCGCCCCTGCTGCGCGTCGACCGCGGCGCCGAGGGCGTCGGCTTCCTCTGGAGCGCGCGGTCGGCAAACGACTGTCCGGCGACCTCCGACGCCCGCAGGTTGCGTCGCGACCGCGAAGACGCGGAAGCCTACCGCCTGCTCTACGTGGCCCTCACCCGCGCCCGCGACCGGCTCGTGCTCTGCGGACGCCGCGCCGAGCGGACGAACCCCGAGACGCTTGCGGGCTGGTGGGGCGCCGTGCGCGACGCGCTGAGCCACGCCGGGATCGAAGGCGACGTCCGCGAGCTCGAACACCCCGACGGCGCCCGCTTCCGCCGCTACGGCCCCGACCCGCAGCGCGTCCGCGCCCGGCCGCCCGGGGAAGCCGTCCGCCTGGCCCTGCCGTCCTGGGCCGGAACGCCCGCCAGGGCCGAGGCCTACGCCCGCTACGCCTCGCCGTCCGACCTGGGCGAGGGCGCGGCCGCCGCGGCCGCCTCGCCGCTGGCCGAGAGCGCCGGCCTCGGCCGCTTCCGCCGCGGCGACCTGATCCACCGCCTGCTGCAGCTCCTGCCCGACATCGCGCCCGCCGCGTGGGCCAGGGGCGCCGCCGACCTCCTGGCCCGCGAGCGCGACCTCACGCCCGGCCAGCGCGCGGAAATGGCCGCCGCCGCGCTGACCGTGCTGCAGGACCCCCGCTTCGCCGAGGTGTTCGGCCCGGGCTCGCGCCCCGAGGTCGCCGTCGCCGGGACCGCCGCGAGCCTGCCGCCCGGCTTGCGCATCTCGGGCCGCATCGACCGCCTCGTCGTCCTGCCCGGCCGTGTGCTGGTCGTGGACTTCAAGACCAACCGCCCCTCGCCCGACACGATCGAGGCCGCCGATCCCGCCTACCTGCGCCAGATGGCTCTCTACGCCGCCGTCCTCGCCGAGGTCTTCCCGGGCCGCCGGATCGAGGCCGCCATCGTCTGGACCGACGGCCCGAAGCTGATGCCGGTTCCAGAAAACCTGATCGCCCGGACGCTTGCTGACCTCGCCCGTGACGGTTGATACGTTGCGGGGGTCCGCCTACATCGGCGGATCAGGAAGGCGCGTGCCGCGCGTTGCCCCTAAAGCGGCGCAGGCGAGACCCGCGCCACAGGAGTTTTTCGATGAGCACCGTGAAGGTCACCGACGAATCCTTCCAGGCCGACGTGCTGGCGTCCGAGACGCCCGTCCTGGTCGACTTCTGGGCCGAGTGGTGCGGCCCCTGCAAGCAGATCGCGCCCGCGCTGGAGCAGCTCTCCGACGAGCTGGCCGGCCAGGTGAAGATCGCCAAGCTCGACATCGAGCAGAGCCCGACCACGCCGTCGCGCTACGGCGTGCGCGGCATCCCCACCATGATGCTGTTCAAGGGCGGCCAGATGGCCTCGATGAAGGTCGGCGCCATGCCCAAGCAGAAGATCCTGGAGTGGCTGGCCGAAGCCGGCGTCGCCGCCGCCGCCTGAGCCGGTTCCTCCCCCTTCGGGCAGGGCAATCACATACGGTTTGTGGGCGGCTCGTCCGCCCGATTCATGAACCGCAGAGATCGCAGAGATACGCAGAGAGCTCGCGGATCCACCGGAATCCTCCGCGTATCTCCGCGATCTCCGCGGTTTGACTGACGGCCTTTCGGCCGCCCGCATCCATATGCCACCGCCCCGCCCCTTCGGGGACCGACGGGGAGGAACGACGCCCTACTCCCGCCGCAGCACGCCATCCACCAGCGCGTTCCCCCACATGTTGGTGCGGAAGTCGGCCTTCATGCCGGCCGGGTCGTACATCGGGCTCTCGACCCACTCGAGGAAGCTCATCCCCGCCGGCTCGCCCTCGGTCAGGTAGCGGGCGAAGGTGTAGTCCAGGACTCCGGTCTTGCCGTGCCGGATGTGCAGGTACCTGAAGGAGAGCTGCTCCAGCGCCTCGCGGATCGTCTTGCCCTTCCGGAAGTGCATGTAGAGCACGCTCATGACGCCCGCCCGGTCCGCGCCGGACTTGCAGTGCATCAGCGCCGGATATTCCAGCGTCTCGAACAGCCGCTTCGCCCCCAGCACCCGATCCCGCGACGGAACCTCCCGCGAGGTGATGGTGAAATTGACGAAGTTCAGTCCCAGCCGCGCGCAGGCGTCCTTCTCCAGCGCGTGGAAGCTGGCGTCGAACCCGCCCCTCAGGTTCACGATCGTCCGGATCCCCCGGCCCTTCCACGCCGCGATCTGATGCGGCCACGGCTGGTTCGCCCGCACCAGCTCCTCGCTGATCCAGTGCGCGTTCGAGAACCCCAGCCGCAGATAGGCATGGTCGTTCCAGAGGTAATCCAGATACGCCCTCGTCCGCCCGGCCGGCGTGGAAAGGTCGAAGCGGTCGTCGGCGGGAGCGTCCGTCATCGGCCCCAGATAGGGCCAGACGCGCCGGAGCGGAAGCGCGGGCCTCAGGCCCGAGCCGCCGCCGCGCGGTTTCGGCGCAGCCCCGCGCCCGCCGCGCCGAAGCCCAGCAGCATCAGCGCCCAGACGCCCGGCTCGGGCACGCCGCCGCAAAGAGGGCGCCGTCTCGCCCTCCACGTCTCCCTGTGATCTCCGCGGTTGAATCCGAGAGCGCTCACAGCGCGCGGGGCGGCGCCCGCTTGACACCGCCCGCGCAACATCCGACCCCAGCCCCATGAGCGCCCCCGCACCGCCGGAGCTTGGCGCCCGCGCGGTCGTGGCGCGGGTGGCGCAGCGCTACATGGCGCCGCGCTGGCGGGGCTGGACCGTGGCCATGCTGGCCGCCGTGGTCGTGGCCTACTGCTCGGCCGAACTGGTCCGCATCATCGAGCCGGCCACCAACGACCTCCTGGTCTTCCACAAGGCCGGCGCGCTGCTCTGGATTCCGCTGACCATCGCCGCCCTGGCCGTCGCCCGCACCGTCGCCCAGATCGTCCAGGCCACGCTGGTCAACCACATCGGCAACGCCGTCGTCGGCGACGTGCAGGTGCAGCTCTTCGGCAAGCTGGTCCGCGCCGACCTCGCGCACCTGCGCAGCCAGCACTCCGGCGCCTATGTCTCCTCGGTGCTGTACGACGCCGGCCTGATCCGTGAGGCGGCCACCTCGGGCGTCGTGAACTACACCCAGAACCTGCTCGTCTTCATCGGCGCGGTCTTGGTGATGGTGGCCAACGACTGGGCGCTGTCGCTCGTGCTGCTGCTGGCCGTGCCGGTCGCCGGCTGGATCATGCGCCGCTTCTCCAAGCGCACGACCAAGGCCGCCAAGGGCGCCATGGCCGAGACCTCCAACCTCTCCTCGGCGATCATGGAGAGCCTGGACGGCGTCCGCGTCGTGAAGATCGAGAACCGAGAGGCCTACGAGGAGGCCCGCGTCGCCGAGGTGGTCGCCCGCCGCCAGAAGCACCTGACCAAGGGCGCCAACGCCCGCGCCCGCGCCGCGCCCGCGACTGAGCTCCTGATGACGCTGATCGTGGCCGTCGTCTTCGCCTACGCCGGCTGGCGCTCGACCCAGGGCGAGATGAACGCCGGCGCCTTCTTCTCCTTCGTCGCGGCGCTGACCATGGCCAGCCAGGCGCTGCGCCAGCTCGCCAACCTCCAGACCGTGTTCGCCGAGGGGATGTCGGCCGCGCGCCGCCTCTTCGCCGCCCTCGACGTCGAGCCCGAGGTGCGCGAGCAGGCCGGCGCCCGTCCCGTCGCCCGCGCCGAGGGCCACATCCGCTTCGAAGGCGTCGCCTTCTCGTACGGCGGCGACGGCCCGCCGGCCCTGGGCGGAGTCGACCTCGAGGCGCGGCGCGGCGAGACCGTGGCGCTCGTCGGCCCCTCGGGCGGCGGCAAGAGCACGATCCTCAACCTCATCCCGCGTTTCTACGACGTCAGCGCCGGCCGCGTGACCCTGGACGGGACCGACGTGCGCGAGGTCACACTCGCCTCGCTCCGCGACCAGATCGCGCTGGTCACCCAGGAGCCGTTCCTGTTCGACGACACCATCCGCGCCAACATCGCCTACGCCCGCCCCGACGCCGCGCCGGCCGAGATCGAGGCCGCCGCCCGGGCCGCCGCGGCGCACGGGTTCATCGCCGCCCTGCCCGACGGCTACGACACCGTCGTCGGCGAGGCCGGGGCCCGCCTCTCGGGCGGCCAGCGCCAGCGGATCGCCATCGCGCGGGCCTTCCTGAAGGACGCGCCCATCCTCCTGCTCGACGAGGCCACCAGCGCGCTCGACACCGAGAGCGAGGCGCAGGTCCAGGCGGCGCTGAAGCGCCTCATGGCCGGCCGCACCACCCTGCTCATCGCCCACCGCCTCTCCACCGTCCGCGGCGCCGACCGCATCTACGTGGTCGACCGCGGCCGGATCGTCGAGACCGGCGACCACGGCGCGCTCGTGAAGAAGCGCGGCCTCTACGCCCGCCTGGCCCGGACTCAGGATCTCGGGGGCCAGGACCTGGAGGCGGAGCCCGCCGCGTGAAGAAGCTGCTCCGTTCGGACGGCGTCCAGGCCTTCCTCGGCTGGGTGCTCGGGACCTACCTGCGGCTCATCCTGCGCACCGTGCGCTGGACGCATGAGAACCTGGACGCCGTCGAACCCGTCCTCGCGGACGACAGCAGGGGCGCCATCGCGCTCTTCTGGCACGGCCGCATCCCGCTCTGCCTCGCCACCGCGCCGCAGTGGTGGAGGAAGCGCACCAAGGCCCTGATCTCCCCCAGCGCCGACGGCGAGTTCATCGCCCGCGCCCTCGACATGTCGGGCTTCCCGGCCATCCGCGTCTCGTCCGCCAAGAAGGGCGACGCCGCCAAGGCGCGCCAGGCCGTCGCCGCCATCCGCGAGGCGACCCAGTGGGTGGCCGGCGGCGGCGCCCTCGTCGTCACGCCCGACGGTCCCCGCGGCCCGAACGAGGTGATCGCCGCCGGCTCGCTGCAGATCGCCAGGCGCTCGGGCCAGGCCGTCTACCTCATGGGCATCGCCGCCGCGCCGGCCGCGCAGATGCAGGGCACCTGGGACAAGGTCATGTGGGCCGCCCCGTTCGGCCGCGGTTCGGTGGTCTGGGACGGCCCGCTCTTCGTCCCGCCCGACGCCGACGAAGCCGCCATCGCCGCCCTGGTCGCCGACTGGTCGGCGCGCCTTTCCGCGGCGACGCGCAGGGCCGAGGCGCTGGCCGCCCGCTGATCCCCGTTACTTGGTATCGCATTGATCGCCCCGGCGGGCGGTGAGACATAGGCCCGATGGCCCACCAGCACGACCACGGCCACGCGCACGACGACCATGACCATGGCGCCCACGACCATGGTGGGCACGATCATGGCCACGGTCGCCACGGGCACGGCCACCATCACCACCACGCCCCCGCCGACATGGGCCGCGCCTTCGCGATCGGCGTGATCCTCAACACCGCCTTCGTGGCCGCCGAGGCGGGCGTGGGCTTCTGGACCGGCTCGCTGTCGCTGCTGGCCGACGCGGGCCACAACCTCTCGGACGTGCTGTCGCTGCTGCTGGCCTGGGGCGCGACGATCCTGGCCAGGCGGGCGCCCGCCGGCCGCCGCACCTACGGCATGCGCAAGGCCACCATCCTGGCGTCGCTCGCCAACGCCGTCCTGCTGCTGGTCGCGGTGGGCGCCATCGCCTCGGAGTCCGTACACCGGCTCCTGCAGCCGTCGCCGGTGGAGTCCGACCTCGTCATGCTGACGGCGGCGCTAGGCGTGGTGATCAACGGCGCCACCGCCCTGCTCTTCATGCGCGGCGCCCATTCCGACCTCAACGTCCGCGGCGCCTTCCTGCACATGGCCGCCGACGCCGGCGTTTCGCTGGCCGTGGTGGTGGGCGCCTTCGCCATGAGCCGCACGGGCCTTCTCTGGATCGACCCGGCGCTGGGCCTCCTGATCGCCGCCGTCATCGTGTTCGGCACCTGGGGCCTCCTGCGCGACTCGGTCGACCTTGTGCTCGACGCCGCGCCGCGCGGCATCGACGTCGACGCCGTGCGGGGCTACCTCGCCGGCCTGCCCGGCGTCGAAGGCGTCCACGACCTCCACGTCTGGGCGCTCTCGACCACGGAGACGGCCATGACCGCCCACCTGCTGCGGCCCAACAACGACGGCGCCGACGCCCTGCTGCAGAGCGCCAGCGCCGAACTGGCGGTACGCTTCCGCATCGGCCACGCCACCCTGCAGATCGAGACCGACGACGCCGGCTGCGGCGTCGGCTGCGCGAAGGTGGCGTGACCCTGCTTCGCCGAGGCTTCGCAGGGTTCGGTTCAATCCTTCGTAGCTCCGAAGGAGCGAAGTAGGATGAGGACGCTTCCGCTCGCCCTCTACGGCGCGGCGACCGGCCTGCTGGAGCCTTTCGCGCCGGCCGTGCTGCGCGGTCGCGCGGGTCGCGGCAAGGAAGACGCCGCCCGCTTGGGCGAGCGCCTGGGCCGGCCCGGCGCGGCCCGCCCCGACGGCCCGCTGGCCTGGCTGCACGGCGTCAGCGTCGGCGAGACCATGTCGCTGCTGCCGCTGGTCTCGGCGCTGCGCACGCACCGGCCCGATCTCGCCCTCCTGGTCACATCGGGCACCGTCACCGCCGCGGCCATGATGGCCGAGCGCCTGCCGGCCGGCGTGATCCACCAGTTCGCGCCGGTGGACGCGCCGGGCGCCGTGCGGCGCTTCCTCGACCATTGGCGGCCGGCGGCCGGCGTCTTCGTCGAGAGCGAACTCTGGCCCAACCTGATCCTGGCGGCCGGCGCACGGGGCGTGCGGCTGTCGCTGATCTCGGCGCGCATGACCGAGGCCAGCGCCGCGCGCTGGTCGCGCTGGCCCGGCTCGGCGCGGGCGCTGGTCGGGGCCTTCGAGGTGCTGGCGGCGCAGGACGCGGCCACCGAGGACCGCCTCGCGCGCCTGGGCGGGCGGCCCGGTCCGCGGCTGAACCTGAAGCTGGTCGGCGATCCCCTGCCCTTCGACGCCGCCGAACTGGAGCGCCTCAGGACCGCCACGGCCGGCCGCAAGGTCGTCCTGGCGGCCAGCACCCATCCCGGCGAGGAGGCGCTCGTCGCCAAGGCCTTCCACGACGCCGCGCCCAACCTCGGCGAGGCCCTGCTGGTGATCGCCCCGCGCCACCCCGACCGCGGCCCGGCCCTGGCCGACGAACTGCGCGCGACCCGCCGCGCCGCGGGCGAGGCGCCGACCGGCGCGATCCACGTCGCCGACACCCTGGGCGAACTCGGCCTCTTCTTCCGCCTGGCGGACATCGTCGTGATGGGCGGCGGCTTCGCCCCCGGCGTCGGCGGCCACAACCCGCTGGAGCCCGCGCGCATCGGCCGCCCGATCCTGACCGGCCCGCACGCCTTCAACGCCGCCGAGACCTACGCAGAACTGTTCGCCGAGGCCGCCGCGATCGAGGCCGCCGACGCCGCGGCGCTCGCGCGCCACCTCCGCGGCCTGCTCGACAACCCGACGATCGCGAGGCGCATGGGCGAGGCCGCCCTCGCCTACGCCGGCCGACAGAACGCAGCGACGATGCAGCGGGCGCTGGAGCTGCTGGAGCCGCTCTTGCCATGAAGCTGTCCACGCCGCGCTGGTGGTACACCCGCGACGCCAAGGTGGGCGCGGTGGCGCGCCTCGCGCTCACGCCGATCTCCTGGATCTGGGCCGCGGCCACGGCGCGCCGGATCGCGAACGGGCGGCCGGTCGATCCGGGCGTCCCGGTGATCTGCGTCGGCAACCTCACCGTCGGCGGCGCGGGCAAGACGCCGGTGGCGCGCGAGCTCGCGCGGCGGCTGGGCGGGACGGTCCTGACCCGCGGCTACGGCGGATCGCTCGCCGGCCCGGTGAAGGTCGACCTCGCGCAGCACACCGCCGCCGACGTCGGCGACGAGCCGCTGATGCTGGCGCAGGACCTCGACGTCTGGGTCTCCCGCGACCGCGCGGCCGGCGCGATGGCCGCGGCCCAGGCCGGCGCGAAGCTCGTCGTCATGGACGACGGCCACCAGAACCCCGCGGTCGCCAGGACGCTGTCGCTGGTCGTGGTCGACGGCGAGACGCGGAACGACGAGTGGCCCTTCGGCGACGGCCGCGTCTTTCCCGCCGGCCCGATGCGCGAGCCGCTGAAGGCCGGCCTCGCCCGCGCCGACGCCGTCGTCCTGCTGCTCCCGGCCGACCTCGATGCGCCCGACCCGGCGCTCGTGCGCCAGTTCGAAGGCCTGCCGGTGCTGGTCGCCCGGCTCGCCCCCGCCGCGCCGCCGCCGGCCGGGCCGCAGGTCGGCTTCGCCGGCGTCGGCAAGCCCTGGAAGGTCGAGCGCGCGCTGCAGGCCGCCGGCTGCGACCTGAAGGACCTCTGGCCCTTCCCGGACCACCACGCCTACAGCGAAGCCGATCTCACCCGCCTGAGCGACCGCGCCGCGCAGTACGGGGCCGGCCTCGTCACCACCGAGAAGGATTGGGCGCGCCTGCCGCCGGCCTGGCGCGAACGCGTCACCGCCTGGCCCGTCCGCGCCGTCTTCGAGGACGACGCGGCGCTCGTCGCCGTGCTGTCGCGGGCTACTTAGCGCCCGCCAGTTGCGCGAACTTCCAGCTCGTCTCGGCCAGCGCCAGCACGCGGTCGGCCTGCTGGGCGGCGTGGGGGCTGTTGGCGGTGCCGTCGCGCACCCGGCCCACGATCCCCTGCAGGATGCCGGCGAGGCGGAAGGTGTTGTAGCTGTAGAACCAGTTCAGCTCCGGCAGGCCCGAGCGGCCGGTCAGCTCGCAGTAGTAGGCGACCGCTTCGTCCAGCGTCGGGATGCCGTGGGCCTTGAGGTCCGGGATCTGCGAGATGCCGCCGTTGATCCAGTTCATCAGCAGGTAGGTGAAGTCGGCCAGCGGCTCGCCCAGCGTGCCCAGCTCCCAGTCGAGCACGGCGGCGACGCGGTTCTCGGTGGGGTGGAAGATCATGTTGTCGAGGCGGTAGTCGCCGTGGACGATCGAGGTGCGCTCCTGCTCGGGCACGGTGCGCGGCAGGAACTCGATCAGCTTCTCGATCTCGGGGATGTGGACCGTCTCGGAGGCCTTGTACTGCTTGGTCCAGCGGTCGACCTGGCGGGCCATGTAGTTGCCCGGGCGGCCGTAGTCCTCGAGGCCGACCTTGACGTAGTCGGTGTTGTGCAGGTCGGCGAGGGTCTTGATCTTGGCCAGGATGATCTCGCGGCGCTCGGCGGGCGAATAGGCCGGCAGCGACTGGTCCCAGAGGATCCGGCCTTCGACCATGTCCATGATGTAGAACATGGTGCCGACGACGCTCTCGTCGGTGCAGAGCCCGTAGGGCCTGGCCACCGGAAAGCCGGTCGGATAGAGCGCCGAGATCACCTTGAACTCACGGTCCACCGCGTGCGCCGAGGGCAGCAGCTTGCCCGGCGGCTTCCTGCGCATGACGTACTTCTTGCCCGGCGTGACGAGCTGGTAGGTCGGGTTCGACTGGCCGCCCTTGAACTGGCGGACCTCAAGCGGGCCGGCGTAGCCCTCGACGTTGGCCTCCATCCAGCGGGCCAGCGAGGCCTCGTCGAACTTGTGGCTGTCGGCCACGTCCTTGGTGCCGGTGTTGAGCGCCTCGCGCTCCTGCTCGGCGGTCAGGGCTTCGGCCATGTTCGTCTCCCCACGCTCTCGTACGCTCGTTTGAAGCCCTTTTAGCCGGGCGGGGCGAGGGAGCAAGGCTTGACGCCCCGGCACGGCGTCCGCCACTCGGGGGCATGGCCGAAGACGTCATGTCGATCATCGAGATCGCGGCCCCGCGCGAGCGGGTCTGGCAGGCGCTGAGCGATCCGGCGCAGGTGACGCAGTGGATGGGCGCCCTGCGGTTCCGGGCGGAGGCCGGTCACGTCTTCTACCTGCAGCCCGAACGCGCGCGGCGCCTCGCGGGCGACGTGACGGATGCGATCGCGTGCCGGATCGAGGTGCTGGACCGGCCGCGGCGGCTGTCGTTCACCTGGGGCCTGCCCGACACCTTCGTCGACATCCGCCTGACCGAGATCTCGGGCGGCACGCATGTGCGGCTGGTCCACTCGGGGTGGGATCGGTTCGAGGACCGCGAGACCGAGGACGTGCGCGGCGGCATGGGCCGCGCCTGGCACGCGGTGGCGCTCCCGGCGCTCCGCGCCGTGGCGGAAGGCTAGGACGAGTCCACATTCAGCGACGTCTCAGGCCTGGGACGAAGCCGTGAAACATCTGGCCCTCCTCCTCGATGGAGGAGGGTTGGGTGGTGGTGTGGCCGCGGCGTTGGCGCTGTCACGCATGTCGGCGCCGAGCGGCGCTTCAGACGCCGCCGGCCTGCGCACACCACCATCCCCGACCCTTCCTCCGTCGAGGAGGAAGGGAGCTCTCACCATTCGACGGCGGTGGTCCTAGACCAGCGCCCGCCAGCCGATGTCGCGGCGGCAGAAACCGTCCGGGAAGTCGATGGCGTCGACGGCGGCGTAGGCGCGGTCGCGGGCCTCGCGCAGCGTGGCGCCGCGGGCGCAGGCGTTGAGGACGCGGCCGCCCGACGCGCGGAGCTGGCCCGCCTCGTCCCGCTTCGTGCCGGCGTGCAGCACGACCGTGTCGGCGCCGAAGTCGGCGTCCGCGCCGTTGATCGCCCCACCCGCCGCCGGCTTCTCCGGATAGCCCCGGGCGGCCATCACCACGCAGACGGCGCTCTCGTCGCGCCACGTCGGCGCCGGCATCCCGGCCAGCCGGCCCTGCGCGCAGGCCAGCAGGTACGGGACGATGTCGCTCTCCAGGCGCAGCATCAGCACCTGGCACTCCGGGTCGCCGAAGCGGACGTTGAACTCGACCAGCTTGGGGCCGTCCCGGGTCGCCATCAGCTCCACGAAGAGGACTCCGCGATACGGCGCGCCGTCGGCCGCGATGCCGGCGAAGGCGGGTTCGACCAGCCGGGTGCGGACCTGTTCGACCAGTTCCGGCGTGAAGACCGGCGCCGGCGAGTAGGTCCCCATGCCGCCGGTGTTCGGCCCCTGCTCGCCGTCGAAGGCGCGCTTGTGGTCCTGGGCCCAGCCGAACACCATCGAGTCCTTGCCGTCGCAGAGCGCGAACAGCGAGCCGATCTCGCCCTCCAGGAACTCTTCCAGCACCACGCGGGCGCCCGCCGCGCCGAAGCGCCCGCCGAAGGCGTCGTCGATGGCCGCCTCGGCCTCTTCCCGGGTGGCGGCGATCACGACGCCCTTCCCGGCCGCCAGCCCGTCGGCCTTGATCACATAGGGCGGCTGGAAGCGGGGCAGCGCCGCGCGGGCCTCGGCGGCGCTCCCGCAGACCGCATAGGCCGACGTCGGCAGCCCATAGCGGTCGCAGAAGGCCTTGGTGAAGGCCTTGGAGCTCTCCAGTTGTCCCGCCTGCGCGGACGGCCCGAAACATGGGATGCCGGCGGCCACGACGGCGTCGCCGAGGCCCGCCGCGACCGAGGATTCGGGCCCGATCACGACGAGGTCCGCCGCGATCTCGCGGGCCAGGGCCACGAGGCCCTCCACGTCGGTCGCGGACACGTTCCGCAGTTCGGCCTGCGCAGCCATGCCCGGATTACCCGGCGCGGCCACGAGACGCCTCACCAGCGGCGAGGCCGCGATCTTCCACGCCAGCGCGTGCTCGCGCCCGCCCGAACCCACGAGGAGGATATTCATGAGGGGCGCTTTGGCGTGGCCCGCCGACGGGGTCAAGGCGATCCGGCGTCAACATCCCGCAGGGCGACGCCACGTTCGGCGACCGGCGACGCCGAGTCACAGCTACAGGCTGCGGGAGGTGGGATAATCTCGTCGGGTCGACGGCCGAACGACGGGAGACGGGATGGCCAATCCGATTACCGACAGCCCCGAGCAGGCGCTCGAGCGGCAGGCGGCCAGGGCGCGCGAGGTCGATCACAGGGTGAAGAACACCCTGCAGCTCATCTCCTCGATCGTTCTCCTCCAGGGCCGTCGCACGGGTGACGAGGGCGCCAGGACCGCGTTGCGCGCCGTGCAGCAGCGCGTCGCCGCCGTCAGCGTCTCGCACCGCCACGTCGGCTGGGTCGGCGACGCCGAGCAGGTGGAGCTGGCGGCGCTGGTCCGCGAGATCGTCGGCGACCTGGCCGGGTCGGCGGGCCGCGAAGGCGTCGAGATCGACCTGGACCTCGAGAGCGTGACCATCCCCGGCCGCCAGGGCGCGCCGATGGCCCTGCTGGTCAGCGAGGCGGTCGGCAACGCGCTGCGCCACGCCTATCCGGAAGACCGCACCGGCCGGGTGCGCGTGGCGCTGCGGCGGACCGAAGCCGGCTTCGAACTCTCCGTGGCCGACGACGGCGTCGGCATCCCGCCGGGCGCGCGCCCGAGCGGCTTCGGCCTGACGGTGGCGCAACTGATGGCGCAGCAGCTCCGCGGCAAACTCGTCACCGACGTGGCGCAACCCGGCGTGCGGCTTTCCGTTGTCGTCCCCATGGACAGCGACACCGTGCGGGCCGCGCCCCGATGATCTCCATCGCCGACGCGGTCGGCACGGGCGCCGCCCTGTGCTCGATGACCAGCTTCGTGCCGCAGATCGTGAAGATCCGGCGCGAACGCGACGCCTCGTCCGTGTCGCTGCGGATGTACGCCGTGACGGTCACCGGCTTCTCGCTCTGGATCGCCTACGGCGTGATGATCGGAAGCTGGCCCGTGGCCACGTCCAACGCCGTCTGCCTGGCGCTCTCGGCCACCATCCTGGCGCTGAAGTGGCGCTTCTCCCATGGGGCTGCGGCGACGGCGCCCTAGCCACGCGCGGCGGCGGGCCTTAAGCAGCCGGTTCCGTTCGGGTTGAAGGGCGCGGAATGAGCGATCGGTTGCAGGCGGCGCAGGCGGCGTTGAACGCGGGGCGGCGGGACGAGGCGATCGAGCACCTGCTCGCGGCCGTCGCCGAGGACCCGGCGCGCAACGCGCAGGTCTACCGCGTGCTGACCGCCAACCTCTACGGCGCGGGCCGGTTCGAGGAAGGCGCCGCGATCGGGGCCCAGGGCGCCAGGCGCCATCCCAAGGACTACGACCTGCTGAACACCTACGGCGTCCTGCTGCGCAAGGCGAAGCGCCAGGCCGAGGCCGTGCCGATCCTCGAAGCCGCCATCAAGCTCAACCCGAAGAACGCCGCGGCCCAGCAGAACCTGGGCAACGTGCTGCTCGACCTGCGCGAGGGCGCACGCGCCGAGGCGATGTTCAGCAAGCTCGTGCGCATCGACCCGCGCAACGCCGAGTACCAGCGCCAGATGGGCCGCGCGCTGCACCAGCAGGCCAGGATCGAGCCGGCCCTGACCCGCTTCCGCACCGCCATCAGCCTGAAGAAGGACAACGTCGACGCCTGGCTCGACATGGTGGGCGCGCTGAACGAGGAGTTCCGGACGGCCGAGGCCGAGGCGGCGCTGGACAAGGCGCTGGCGGCCAACCCCGGCGACCAACGGCTGCTGGAAGGCCGGGCGCTGATGTACCGGCGCTCGGGCCAGATGCGCCGGGCCGAACAGTTCCTGACCGAGCTTCTGCCGGCCAACCCGGACGCCGCCTGGCTGCATTGCCAGATCGGCCTCCTGGTGGCCGACTGGGACCGCGAGAAGGCGAACGCGCACCTGCGCCGCGCGGTCGAGCTGGAGCCCGACCGGCTGGACTACGCGGTCGCGCTCGTCGAGAGCCTGGAGCGCACGCGGCTGGGCGACGAAGGCGGCCACATCGAAGAGGCCTACCAGCTCGCGCTCACGCTGCTGCCGCGGAAGGGGGAGTTCGGCGACGCCGCCACCAAGATCATGACCGAGGTCTTCGTCCGCGTGGCCGACTATCACTCGATGGACGCGGTGGGCGACTTCAAGACCCTGGGCCGCGGCTGGGCCTCGACCGGTCGCCACACGGCGCTTCTGAAGCAGCTCGCGCGCGTCCAGAGCGACGAGGACCGGCTGGAGCTGATCGAGCAGCACCGCATCTGGGGCCGCGATGTGGAGAAGGGGGCCGCGCGCCGGCCCATCAAGCGCCCGCCGCCCAGGGCCGGCAACGGCAAGATCCGGCTGGGCTTCATGTCGTCGGACCTGCGCCAGCACCCCGTCGGCTACTTCGCGATGCCGCTGTTCGACCATGTCGACAACGAGCGGTTCGAGGTGTTCGTCTACTCGTACAACCTGGGCAAGGAGGACGCCGCCCAGCAGTACATCACGAGCCGCATCGCCGGCTATCGCTGGTGGCCGGACATCAGCGTGGGCGAGGCGGCCGAGAAGATCGCCGCGGACCAGCTCGACATCCTGATCGAACTGGGCGGGTCGACCCACATGAACAAGCTGGAGGTGATGGCCTACCGGCCCGCCCCGGTCCAGGCGTCGTGGCTGGGGTATCCGCACTCGGCGGGGCTGGACACGATCGACTACCTGGTCTGCGACCCCTACAACGTGCCGGAACGGCCCGAACTGCTGGTCGAGAAGCCGCTCCTGCTGCCCAAGAGCTGGATCGCGCTGGGCGCGCGCTTCTTCTCCAACGCGATCGAGATCCGCGAGGAGTTGCCGCAGGACCGCAATGGCTTCGTCACCTACGGGACCGCCAACAATCCGCACAAGTACACGAGCGAGCTGCTGCGGGCCTGGGCGCGAGTGGTCAAGGCCACGCCGAACTCCCGCTTCGCCTTCATCCGGCCGGAAGGCGGATCGGCGAGCTTCCGCGCCAACATCGAGCGGGAGTTCGCGCACGAGGGCGTGGGCGCGGACCGGCTCGTCTGGCACGTGGTGCGTGGCGCGCACCTGCCCCTCTACAACGAGGTCGACATCACGCTGGACACCTTCCCGCTGACGGGCGGCACGACCACGACCGAAACGCTGTGGATGGGCGTGCCCGTCGTGAGCCTGGTGGGCGCGGCGTTCTTCGAGCGGCTGAGCTACTCGATCCTCAACAACGCCGGCCTGGGCGACCTCTGCGCGACGAGCCTGGACGAGTTCCAGGCGATCTCCCTGAAGCTGGCGGCCGACACCGAACGGCGGCGCGCGATCCGCAGGACCATACGCGACACGCTGCGCATGAGCCCGCTGGGCCAGACCGAGCAGTTCGCGAAGGACTTCTACGACATGGTCCATCGCGCGTTGACCGAACGACGCTGATGGTCGACCGGCTGGCGGCGGCGAAGGCGGCGGCCGCCGCGGGACGGCGCGAGGCCGCGGTGGCCGAGCTGGAGGCGGCGATCGCCGAGGGGCCGCAGCCGGCCGTCGTGTGGCGGATGCTGGCGGCGCAACTCTTCGGCCTGGGCCGGATGGAGGACGCCGAGCGGCGCGCGGCCGAGGGGCTGACGGCCCACGCCGGCGACTACGACCTGACCAACACCCGCGGCGTGGCGCTGCGCCGCCTGAAGCGGCTGCCGGAGGCGGTGGCGGCGCTGGAGACCGCGGTCGCGATGCGGCCCGGGTTCCCGGCCGCCTTGCAGAACCTCGGCAACGCCCTGATGGACGCGCGGCGAAGCGCGAGGGCCGAGGAGGTCTATCGCGAGCTGATGCGGCTCGATCCCGCCGAACCAGGACATGTCTGGCGGCTGGGCCGCGCGCTCTGGCAGCAGGACAGGATCCCCGCGGCGACCGAGGCGGTCCGATCATCGCTCGCGATGGACCCGGACAACGTCGACATCCGGCTGGACCTCTCCACACTGCTCACGAACAGTCCGCTGCCGGCCGACGCCGTCACGGTTCTGGAGGACGGCATCCGCCGGCAACCGACCGAGCGGAGGCTTCTTGAGGCCAAGGCGGCGCTGCTGCGCCGGACGGGCCGGCGGGCCGAGGCGCAGGGGTTCCTGGACGCCGTCGAGACGCTCATCCCGGGCGCGGCCTGGACGCATTACGAGCGCGGCCGGCTGATCGCCGACAGCGACCGCAGGGCCGCCAACGCCGAGTTGCAGATCGCCCACGATCGGGCGCCGCACGACTCCGGCTACGCGCTGGCGCTCGCCGAGGGGCTGTCCCGCGACCGCTCGCCGACCGAGGGGGCGAGCCTGGACAAGGCCTATCGGCTGGCGCTCGAGGCCCTGCCGCGGAACACCGATCCCGGCGCGAAGATCCTGAGCGAGGTGCTGGCCCGCGCCTGCGACTTCGAGGCCGTGAAGCGGGTGGGCGGCTTCCGCGAGATGGGCCGCGCGTTCGCCAGCAGCGGCCGCCATTCGGCGTTCCTGGAGCAGATCCCCCGGGTGGCGAGCGACGCCGACCGGCTGGAGCTCCTCGAACAGCACCGCATGTGGGGGCGCAGGACCGAGACCTGGGCGGCCGGGGCGCCGGTGGCGCGGCCCAGGGCGCGGGCGGCCGACGGCAAGGTTCGCCTGGGGTTCCTGTCGTCCGACCTGCGCCGGCATGCGGTGGGCTACTTCGCCCTGCCGCTCTTCACCCACCGCGACCCGCGCTTCGAGCTGTTCGTCTATTCGCACCACCCCGGACGGGACGATCCCGTGAAGACGCAGGTGGCGCAGACGGCGACCGTGCGCCTGCTGGACGGGCTCCAGAGCCGCGCGTCGGCCCAGGCGATCGCTGACGACGGGCTGGACCTGCTGATCGACCTGGGCGGATCGACCCGGTTCAACCGCGTGGAGGTGATGGCGTTTCGCGCGGCGCCGAGGCAGGCGAGCTGGCTCGGCTACCCGCATTCGGTGGGACTCTCCTGCGTCGACTGGTTCGTCTGCGACCCCCTCAATGCGCCTGAGCGGCCCGAGCTGATGATCGAGCAGCCGCTGACGCTGCCGACGAGCTGGATCACCCTCGGCGAGCACGTCTTCACCGACGAGCCGGCCGTGGCCGCCGACCCGCCGAGCGCCCGGAACGGCTTCGTGACCTTCGGCACGGCGAACAACCCCTACAAGTACAACCCCGGCACGCTCGACGCCTGGGCGAAGGTCGTCGCCGCGGTCCCGGACAGCCGGTTCATGGTCCTGCGGCCCGAAGCGGGTTCGGCGGCCTTCCGCGCCAACATCGCGGCGGCGTTCGCGGCCGAGGGCGTGGGCGCCGAACGGCTGGTCTGGCGCGTGGTGCGCGGCGGCCACCTCGCGCACTACGGCGACATGGACGTGAGCCTCGACACCTTCCCGCTGACGGGCGGCACGACCACCACCGAGAGCCTCTGGATGGGCGTGCCGGTGGTGAGCCTGGTCGGGCCGGCGTTCTACGAGCGGCTGAGCTACTCGATCCTGACCAACGCAGGCCTGGGCGACCTCTGCGCGCGGGACGTGGACGGCTACGTCGGGATCGCGACCCGCCTCGCGGCCGACGCCGGGCGCCGCCGTACGCTCAGGGCCACCCTGCGCGCCGATCTCCGTGCGGGCCCCCTGGGCCGCACCGCCGACTTCGCCCGCGACTTCTACGACACGATGTGGAACGCCGTGCGCGGCGGCTAGAGCGCGTTCCGAAAAGTGGGAGCCGGTTTTCGGAATAAACGCGCGACAAGACAAAAACCTAGAGCCGGAAGTATTCCTGCAGCAGGTCGTCCGGGCGGGGCTGGAACGCCAGGTCCGCGCCGCCCGAGCGGAAGGCGATGACGCCCTCGGGGACGGTCTTGTTGATGGCGCTGGTCCCCTGGCTCAGCACCGAGTCGCTGCCGATCACCGAGCGGCCGATGACGGCGCAGTTGGGGTAGATCACCACCCGGTCGCCGATGACCGGGATCTCGTCCTTGTGCCGGCCCACGGTCGAGTTCTGGTAGAGGACCAGGTGGTTCCCGTAGGTGGCCTTGGCGAGCACGATGCCGACCGAGTGGCCGATGTAGAACACCGGCGGCATGGCGATCTCGTAGAAGAGGTCGATGCCGTTCAGCGCCTTGTTCATCAGGAAGAGGCGCGTGGCCGCGGCGGTCTCGTTCGAGCGCCGGTACATGGTGTTGGCGAGGTAGTAGAGGAAGATGCAGTGCTGCGAGGATTGCAGCACGTTGAACTGGTCGGGCCGCCAGGGGGCGCAGGCGTTGATGCAATGGTGCATCCGCTCCAGCGCCTCGTCGAGGTGGGCGTCGACCGCGGCGCGGAACGCGGCCTCGCGCCCGTCGGGCGCGATGGCGGCGCACTGGGCCGTCAGGTAGCCGATCAGGCTCTCGCGGGTGTGGTCCAGCAGCTTCAAGCGGGAAGCCCTTCCAGATAGGCGGCGACCACATCCTCCACCGGCCGCGCGGCGACGCCAAGGCCGGCCAGGCGCTCGACGGCGGCGTTGGGGGGCGCAGGCGGATTGGCGTCGCCCGTGAACTTCACCCAGAAACCCCTGGCCTCGAAGACGCGGGCGATCTCGGCGTTGGTGGTGAGGCGGCCGGCGGCGACGTTGAAGATCCCCTGCCCGCGCTCGGCGATGGCGATGAGGGCGGCGACCGTGTCGTCGAGGTGGATGTAGTCGCGGGCGATGTTGGGGCTGGATTGCAGGACGAGGTCGCGGTTGGCCCGCGCCTCGATCAGCCACTCGGAGAGGAAGCCCGGCGCGCCGTCTTCCCAGTCGAAGACGTTGGAGAGGCGTGCGACCGCGCCGCGGCCGCCGCTGCGGGCCAGGGTCAGGTTCTCGCCCAGCGCCTTGGAGAGGTCGTAGACGCGGCGCGGGTCGGCGGGATCGAGGACCAGCGGCTCGGCCTCGTGGACGACGTCCTTGCGCTGGCCGTCGTAGAGGCGGGTCGACGAGCAGTAGACGAGCTTGTCGAAGCGGCCCGCCTCGATGATCCGGCTCACCAGCGTGGAATGCGCCTCGACGGTGTCGAACGGGCGGCGGTCGTAGTCGGCGGTGAGGCCGGCGCAGTAGAAGACCGTGCCGAGGTCGCGGGCCAGGAGGTCGGGGTCGCCGCGGGCCGGGACCCAGGGATCGAGGCCGGCGTCCCGGAGCCGGGCCGTGAGGCGGGCGCCCACGAAGCCTGCGCCCCCCAGGACGGTGACCGTCATTCGCCGCGCGCCCCGATGCGCCGCGCGGGCGTGCCGCCGTAGATGGCGTAGGCCTCGACCTCGCCGCGGACCACCGCGCCGGCCGCGATCACGCAGCCCTTGCGCAGGACGGCGCCGTCCAGCAGCACCACCCCCGAGCCCAGCCAGCAGTCGTCCTCGATGACGATGCCGCCCCTGGAGGGCTGGAAGCCCTGGTCCCGGATCATGCGCGAACGGTCGGCGATCGCGTGGTTGGTGGGGGCGAGCGTGCAGTTGGCGGCGATCGCCACGCCCTCGCCGATCCTGACGCCGTTGCCCGTGTAGATGACGGTGCCGGAGTTGATGGCGGTGTCGGCCCCGATGACCACGTCGCCCGAGCCGCCGGCCGGCTTGATCTTCACGAAGCTGTCGATCATCACGCGCGGCCCGATCTCGATGAGGCTGCCGCGCACGGAGTCCTCGATGTCGGCGAGCTTCGAGATGCGCGCTGTCGGGTCGACCTTAAGCATCGTAGTCAGGATAGGTGGCGTCGCGATCCGAGATCAACGACGGCCTGTGCGGCCAGGCGACGCCGAAGGCCGGGTCGTCCCAGCGGACGCCGGCGTCGTGGCCGGGGCGGTAGGCGGGGGCGATCTGGTAGAGCACGTCGGTGTCGGCCTCCAGGGTCAGGAAGCCGTGCGCGACGCCCTCGGGGATGAAGAGCGCCATCAGGTTGTCGGCCGACAGCTCCTCGGCGATCCACTGGCGATGGGTGGGGCTCCCCGGCCGCAGGTCGACCGCCACGTCGAAGACGCGGCCGCGGGTGACGCGCACCAGCTTGGCCTCGGCATGGGGCGCGGCCTGGTAGTGCAGGCCGCGCAGGGTCAAGGCGTGCGGGTTGCAGGAGAGGCTGGTCTGGGCCGGCGCGAAGGCGACGCCGGCGGCGGCGAACTCGTCCGGGCAGTGCAGGCGCGCGAAGGCGCCGCGCGCGTCGCGGTGCGGCTCGGCGGCCACGCGGAAGACGCCGGCCAGCTTGGTGCGCGAGAACTTCAACCTTGAAGCACCTGGGTCTCGGGCGAGGCCACGACGAAGCGGCCGCCCCAGTCGGCGATGAAGGAAAGCTGCGTCGTGATCTCGTCCTTCAGGTTCCAGGGCAGGATCAGGACGTAGTCGGGGCGGGTCTTGCGGACGGCCTCGGGGCTGCGGACCGGCACGTGGCTGCCCGGCAGGTAGCGGCCCTGCTTGGCGGGGTTCATGTCGTAGGCCTCGACGATGTCGTCGCGGGTGACGCCGCAGTAGTTGAGGAAGGTGTTGCCCTTGGCCGCCGCCCCGTAGGCGGCGATCGCCTTGCCGTCGTCGCGGGCGTCGCGGACGAAGGCGAGGAAGCTGTCGCGCACGGCCTCGACGCGGGCCGCATAGCCTTCGTAGGTCGCGATGCGGTCGAGGCCGGCCGCGGACTCCGTCGCCCGCAGGGCCCGGAGCGCGTCGGTCTCCTCGTGGCCGGAGGCCCGGTGGCAGCAGAAGAGGCGCAGCGAGCCGCCGTGGGTCGGCAGAAGTTCAACATCGAAGGGTCGCAGGCCATGGGCGTTCAGCACCTGCTCCACGGCGACCAGCGAGAGGTAGGAATAGTGCTCGTGGTAGATGGTGTCGAACTGCACCTTCTCGATGAGGTTCAGCAGGTGCGGGAACTCGAAGGTCAGCACACCCTGCGGCTTCAGCACGAGGGGGAAGCCGGCGACGAAGGCGTTCAGGTCGGGCACGTGGGCCAGGACGTTGTTGGCGGCCATCAGGTCGGCGCGGTCGCCGCGGGCGGCAAGGTTCGCGCCTGTTTCAGCGTTGAAGAACACCACGTCGGTGCGCACGCCGACGGCGCGGGCGGCTTCGGCGGTGTTGGCCGTGGGCTCGATGCCGAGGACGGGGATGTCCTTGGCCAGGAAGTGCTTCAGCAGGTAGCCGTCGTTGCTGGCCACCTCGACGACGAGGGAGTCCGGCCCCAGGCCGAAGCGTTCGGTCATCGCCTCGGCGTAGAGGCGCGCGTGCTCGACCCAGCCCGGCGAGAACGACGAGAAGTAGGCGTAGCCGGCGTCGAAGATCGCCTCGGCCGGCACGTCGTGGTCGGCCTGCACCAGGAAGCAGCGGTCGCAGACGCGGGTGTGGAGCGGGAAGACCGGCTCGTCTCCCGCCGCCAGTTGCTCGGGCGTCAGGTAGCTGTTGGCCAGCGGCTGGAGGCCCAGGTCCAGGAAGGTGCGCGTCAGCGGCGCCCGACAGAAGCGGCAGGTGGGGGCGGTCATCCGAGGTCTCGATTGGCGAGGGCTTCGTAGCCCTCGATCTGCTCGACGCACAAGCCGAGCGGCGACTCGCCGGCCGCCTCGCGGGCGTACCAGTCCATGGTCAGCGCCACGGCCTGCGGCGCGTCGAGGCGGCTCTCGAAGCCCAGCGCCCGCCTGGCGAGTCCGGCGTCGATGGCCAGCGCCCTGGCCTCCAGCGACGCCGGGTCGGGCCGGTGGACCCAGGGCTTGCCGCCCAGCGCCTCGACGCCCAGCGTGGCGAGCTCGCCGACGGTGACCTCCGGGCCGCCGGGCCGCGGGCCGAAGTTCACCGCGCGGGGCGCGTCGGGCCGGGTGGCCAGCGCCTCGATCAGGGTGAAGTAGCCGGCGAGGCAGTCCAGCACATGCTGCCACGGCCGCGTCGCCTCGGGATGGCGCAGCACCACGGCCTCGCCGCCGCGCGCGGCGCGCACGATGTCGGCCACGAGGCGATCGCGGGAGAAGTCACCGCCGCCGATCACGTTGCCGCCGCGGGCCGAGCCCACCGGGACGGCCGGGAAGTAGCTCCTGGCGAAGCTCTGCACGACGATCTCGGCGGCCGCCTTGGAGGCCGAGTACGGGTCCTTGCCGCCGAGGTTGTCGCCCTCGACGAAGGCGGTCCCGGCGTCGTTGTTGGCGTAGACCTTGTCCGAGGTGATCACGAGCACGGCCTGCAGGGCGGGCTGGCGCCGCAGCGCCTGCAGCAGGTTGGCCGTGCCCATGACGTTGGTGGCGAAGGTCCCGATGGGGTCCTCGACCGAGGTCCGCACGATGGCCTGCGCGGCCATGTGCAGCACGAGGTCGAACTCGCGGCCGGCCAGCGCCGCGTCGAGCGCCTTCGGCGCGCGGATGTCGGCGACCTGCGCGTCGATCAGCGCCGCCACGCCGGCCAGGTCGAACAGGTTCGGCTTCTGGTCGGGCTTCAGCGCCACGCCGGTCACCCGGGCGCCCAGCCGGGTCAGCCAGATCGCCGCCCACGCGCCCTTGAACCCGGTGTGGCCGGTGAGCAGGACGCGCTTGCCGTTCCAGAAGGCCGGGTTCAGCGCCGCCCCGCTCACCGCCGCCACGGCGCCTCGCCGGAGGCCCAGAGCGCCTCGAGGACGTTCTTGTCGCGGAGCGTGTCCATGGCGGCCCAGAAGCCGTCGTGGCGGTACGACATCAGCTCGCCGTCGGCGGCAAGGCCCTCCAGCGGCTCGCGCTCCCAGATGGTGGGGTCGCCGTCGATGCGGTCGATGACCGACGGGTTCAGCACGAAGAAACCGCCGTTGATCAGGCCCTGGTCGCCCGGCGGCTTCTCCACGAAGCGGTCGACGCGGCCGTCGTTGATCTCCAGCGCGCCGAAGCGGCCGGGCGGGGCGACGGCGGTGATGGTGGCGGCCTTGCCGTGGCCCTTGTGGAACTCGGCCAGCGCCTTCAGGTCCACGTCGGAGACGCCGTCGCCGTAGGTCATGAAGAAGGGGGTGTTGGCCGGGAGGTACTTCGCCACCCGCTTCAGCCGCCCGCCCGTCATGGTCTCGGCGCCGGTGTCGACGAGGGTCACCTTCCAGGGCTCGTGCTTGGTGGCGTGGTATTCGACGTCGCCCGACTTCAGGTCGACGGTCAGGTCGGAATTGTGCAGCACATAGTTGGCGAAATACTCCTTCACCACATAGCCGCGGTAGCCCAGGCAGACGATGAAGTCGTTGAATCCGTAGGACGAATACAGCTTCATGATGTGCCAGAGGATCGGCCGGCCGCCGATCTCGATCATCGGCTTCGGCTTGAACTGGCTCTCCTCGGAGATGCGCGTGCCGAGGCCGCCGGCCAGGATCACAGTCTTCATGCGGCCCTCTTAACGGACGCCGCGCGCCGGCCAAAGCCTCTTGCCCCGAAGGCCGCCGCGCGGGATGGGAAGCGATGGCCGCGCCGCGCCCCGCCCCGCTCGTGAACTTCCTGGTCGCCGGCGTGCAGAAGGGCGGCACGACGGCCCTCTTCGACTACCTCGGCGACTACGGCGACGTCGCGTTGCCGTCCGAGAAGGAGCTGCACTTCTTCGACGACGAGGGGCAGGACTGGAGCCATCCCGACTATGACGGCTACCACGCCCGCTTCCCCCAGGTCCCCGATGGGGTCGCGGGCCGGCCGGCGGGCGAGGCGACGCCGATCTACGCCTACTGGCCGAAGAGCCTGGAGCGGATCGCGGCCTACAATCCGGCGATGAAGCTGATCCTGGTGCTGCGCGACCCCGTCGAGCGGGCCTGGTCGCACTGGCGCATGGAAACGGCGCGCGGCGTCGAGACGAACCCGTTCGGCTGGTGCGTGCGCGAGGGCCGCCGGCGGCTGCTGGACGCCGAACCCTGGGGCCATCACCGCGAATTCAGCTACGTCGAGCGCGGCTTCTACGGCGAGCAGATGGAGCGGGCGCTGGGGCTGTTCGCGAGGGACCAGGTGCTGGTGCTGGCGTCGGACGCGCTGCGGGCCGACCACGGCGCGGCGCTGGCGCAGGTGCGCGGCTTCCTGGGCCTCGACGGCGCGCCGACGCCGGCGGCGCGGGAGAGCCACGTGGGGCCCGAGGCCGGCGCGCCGGACGCGGCGGACGTCACCTTCCTGCGCCACGTCTATGCCGCCGACGCCGAGCGGCTGGCGGCGTCGACGGGGATACGTTTCGGCTAGCTCAACTTCCGCTCATCCCGGCGAATGCCGGGACCCAGATCCAAAGGTGCAGAGGTTGGTTGGAGGACCTCAGAGCCCGCGGCCTTCGCCCAAGAGCCATTCCATCTGGGTCCCGGCGTTCGCCGGGATGAGCGGCATTGAGTTGAGCGGTATTGAGCAAGCCGCCGTGGCGGCCACAGTTTCGACCCCGCGCCGAAGGAGGCTCGGCCGATGCACCGTCTCGCCCTCCCCGCCCTGGCGGCGTTCTCGGCCCTCGGGCTGAGCGCCGCCGCGCCGCCCGGCGCCCCGACCTTCGTCCTGCCCATCGCCTGCGAGCCCGGCCGGACCTGCGAGATCCAGCACTACGTCGACCGCGATCCCGGCCCCGGAACGCGCGATTACCGCTGCGGGCCCGAGACCTACGACGGGCACACCGGCGTCGACATCCGCCTGCCCGACATGGCGGCCCAGCGGCGGGGCGTGACCGTGCTCGCCGCCGCCGCGGGCAGGGTGCGCTACATCCGCGACGGCGTGCCCGACCAGCCGCCCGGCCATTCCACCGGCCCGACCAACGGTTGCGGCAACGCGGTGTCGATCGACCACGGGGGCGGCTGGCTGACCGCCTACTGCCACATGGCGAACGGCAGCGTGACGGTGAAGCCGGGCCAGGCGGTGGCGGCGGGCCAGCCGCTGGGGAAGGTCGGCGTCACCGGCATGAGCGACTTCCCGCACCTGCACTTCGACGTGCGCCACGGCGACCGGGTGGTCGACCCGTTCGCACCGGATGCGGCCTCGGCCTGCAACGCGCGCCAGGCGTCGCTGTGGACGCCCGGCGCGGCGGCGAAGCTGGCCTACCGGCAGGGCGTCGTGCTGAACGCGGGCTTCACCGCCGTGCAGCCCAGCAAGGACGACGTCGAGCTGGCGACCGTGGAGCCCTTCGCGGGCGCGGCCTCGCCGTGGATGATCTTCTACGTCCGCGCCATCGGCCTGCTGCCGGGCGACGAGGCGGAGCTGACGCTGAAGGCGCCGGACGGGACCACGCTGGCCACGGTGCGCCGCCCGCCGCTGGCCCGGTGGCGCGCCGAGGACTTCAACCTCATCGGCAAGCGGCGGCCGGCCACGGGCTGGCCCAAGGGGCGCTACGTGGGCGACTACCGCGTCTGGCGCGCCGGCAAGGTGGCCGTCAGCCGCCGTGTCGAGGTGGCGCTGTAGGACACGCGAGCTGAGCCGGCTGCGCGCCGCAGGCGCCTTCATTTGGAACCACGGACCACACGAACCACACGGACGGATTCCGGGGCGCAGCAGCCGCGTCGGTGTGGTCCGTGTGGTCCGTGGTTGAATCGAAGCGGCGCTGACGCGCCCCCGAGGCTGGAAGGCTCGCACAGGGAAGCGTTCGCGGAATGTGGATTGGCGCTCGGGCCAACGGCGTTGAACGACTCGTGATGCGCCACCGCCTTTGCCGTGGCGCAGCTTTCGGCTAGGTTTCGGGCGTCAGCCTAGCTCTCCATGGCTGTGTCGCTTTGGCCGGGTGGCGGATCGCGAGATCGGCCGTCCGGCCTTTCGCGTTTCGGGCCTCAGGCGGCCGGGTGGATCGTCACCACGTCGTGCCGGGCCAGCCACAGCAGGCCGCGCTCCAGGAAATTGCGGCGCCCTTCGGGGATCAGTTCCCGCAGGCGGGCGACGGGGGCCGCCCCGTGTTCGGCCAGGAAGGCGATCACCGTCTCGCACTCGGCCGGGGTCGGCCGGTTGAAGCGGCTGTACGCGGCCATCGGCGCGTCCAGGCGGGCCTTGGCGGCGGGCCAGTCCATGCCGGGATTGATCGCCAGGACGTCGCCCGGCTGCAGGTGGCGCGTGGGGTAGCCGGCGAAGAGGGTGTAGGGGTCGGGCCGATAGGGGTTGACGCGCGGCGGCGCAGGCGGGTGAGCGCGGCGTCGGGCGTCCTGCTCGGCCCAGAGCGCCTGGTACTGCGGAATGATCGCCGCCCAGTCGAACACCTCGCGCGCCTGGCGCTGGGCCTGGGCGCCCAGCGTGCGGCGCAGGTCCGCGTCCTCGAACAGCCGGAGCAGCGCCTCCTCGGCCTTCTGGAGGTCGACGGCGACGTACTGGGCCGTGGCGCCGACGTAGTTGTCGTAGGTGATCCAGGCGTTCTCGAAGTAATAGGCGAGATCGCCGCCGAAGTTCGGGCGGGGCGCGGTGGTCGGGATGCGGACGCCGTCCAGGCCGTCGCGGACGGTGTCCCTGTAGCCGTTCCAGTCGCTGACCACGCAGGGCAGGCCGGCCGCCATCGCCTCGACCGGCGTGAGCCCGAACGTCTCCTGGATGTTGTCGGAGAAGCTGATGAAGAGGTCGGCGACCGACCAGATCGAGAAGCGGACGTCGGCCGGGCGGCCGTCGACGTGGACATAGCGCACCGAAGGGCACAGCTTGGCGGTCTCGCCGTGGTAGACGGCCTCGGTGCCGGCGGGCTCGATCCAGCCCGAGTTGACCCACCAGATCTCCTTGCTGGTGCGCCGCGCCGCGCGCTCGAGGGCCATGGCCATCAGCGCCGGGTTCATCTTCACCTTCACCTGGAAGCGGCCGACGTAGAGGACGACGATGGCGTCGTCGGGGATTCCGAGTTGTTCGCGCCAGCGCTTGCGGTCGGCCGGCGAGGTCTGGAAGTCGCCGCAGTTGACGCCGAGCGGGATGGTGACGCGCTGCAATTCGGGGCTGCGGCGGGGCCCGTGCAGCTCGGCCAGGTGCTCGCGCACCATCTGGAGCTGGGTCTCGACGGCGCCGCGGACGGCGGACGAGGTGCAGATGAGGGCGTCGTAGTCCCGCAGCGGGGCGGTGAGCAGGTCGCCGATGATCCGCATGGTGCGGCCGGTGGCGGTGGTGTGGGTGATGCCGGTCAGCGCGTAGAGCTGCTGGCCGATCGCGCGGCGGCGCCAGGCCTCGGCGTCGATGCCGGGCGACGGATAGTTGAGCGCGCCGGCCTCGGCGAGGCGGCCGCGGGCGGTCTGGCCGATCCAGTTGATCGGCCGCCCCGGCGCCTCGATGCGCTGCACCAGGGCGTCGAGTTCCGCCTGCGGCCGGCCGGCGGCGTTCCAGAAATGGAAACGGTCGACGTCGGCGTGGCGCACGAAGCCGCGCAGGAAGCTCTCGCCGGCCGAGTGCCGCCCGAGGAGCGCCTCCCCGGACGTGTCGAAGGCGTTGGGGTGGAGGTAGATGGCGGCGTTGGACATCGGTGACGGCTCATAGCCCGGCCGGCGGGACGCGCAAAGCGCGGGCGGTCCTGGCGAGACGGCGGAAATATGGATCCCGGCCGCAGCGTAGCGGAGAGCCGGGACCCAGGGGCGCCGGACTCAGAGCTTGAAGCCCCTGGGTCCCCAGGGCCATCGCATATGGCTTGTGGGCGGCTCGTCCGCCCGAGTCATGAACCGCAGAGATCGCGGAGATGCGCAGAGAAGCTCTCCCCGTTTGTCATCCCGGTTTGGGCGTAGCCCAAGACCGGGACCCAACCCTCCGGTGCGTCGATGGTTGGGGGCCGGCCCCTGGCCAGCGGGGCCAGATAACAACCTCAGAGCACCGGACGGTTGGGTCCCGGTCTTCGCCTGCGGCGAAACCGGGATGACAATCGTGGGAGAGCTTCTCCGCGTATCTCCGCGATCTCTGCGGTTCGACTGACGGCCTTTCGGCCGCCCGCATCCATATGCGATGGCCCTGCCTGGGTCCCGGCTCTACGGGCCGAATACGGCCCTCCGGCCGGGATGACACTGTATTCTGGGCTAACTCTATTGAGTCCGGACCCGGGGAAGGCCTCTGCCCAAAGAAAAAGGGCGCCCAAAGAAAAGGGCCGCCCCGAAGGGCGGCCCGATCCTTGATCGTCTGGCTCGCGAGCGAGCTTAGGCGATGATGTTGGCCGCGGAGATGTCCGCCAGCGTACGGCCCACCAGCACCACCGCGTCTTCCGCAGTACCGTTGTTGCCGGCCGTGTCGACGAACACCACCACGTCCGATCCGACCTGGACCACGACGTAGTCGTTGCCGTTGCCGATCTGGGTGTCCGCCAGGAGCTTCGCCGAGTCGTAGCTCGTCGCCGACAGCTCGATGTAGTTGACACCGTCCGTCGCCGCAGTGAGTGCGCCGAAGTGCATGGCGTCGGTCGACTCCCAGTCCAGGATCTGGTCCAGCGAGCCGGCGGTCACGCCGGAGTCGCCGTTGGCGAAGGTGAACAGGTCGTTGCCGTTGCCGCCACGGAGGAAGTCCGTGTCCGCGCCGCCAGCGATCGTGTCGTTGCCGTCACCGCCGTTCAGCGTGTCGGCGCCGTTGCCGCCGCTGAGGTTGTCGTTGCCGCCACCGCCTTCGAGGTTGTCGTTGCCGTCGCCGCCGACGAGGGTGTCGTTGCCTTCACCGCCCGTCACGACGTCGTTGCCGGCGCCGGCGTCGATCAGGTCGTTGCCGTTGCCGCCCGAGATGACGTCGTTGCCGTCCCCGCCGCTGGCGGAGTCGTCGCCGTCGCCGAGGGTGATCGAGTCGTTGCCGGCGCCGCCGGTCACGACGTCGTTGCCGGCGCCCGCGTCGATGACGTTGTTGCCCGACGTGGCTTCGATCGTGTCGTTGCCGTCGCCGCCCAGGATGTTGTCGTTGCCGGCGCCGGCGATGATCGAGTCGTTGCCGGCTCCACCGTCGACCGTGTCGTCGCCAGCCCCGGCGTTGATGACGTCGTTGCCGGCTTCACCGAGGATGGTGTCGTTGCCACCGCCGGCCGCGATCGTATCGTTCCCCAGGTTGCCGTTCAGCAGGTCGCCGAGGGTGCTCGTGGCGGAGATCGAGTCGTTGCCCTGGCCGCCGAGGATCGTGTCCCGGCCGACGTTGGCCGAGGTGATCGTGTCGTTGCCGACGCCGCCCTGGATGAACGAACTGACCGACAGCGCGCCGGAGCTTTGCTCGATCGAGTCGTCGCCGTCGCCGCCGAGGATGGAGGCCGCGGCCGCCGTCACGGTGATGGTGTCGTTGCCGATGCCACCGTCGAGGCTGACGCTCTGCGCCGCCGTCGAGGTGTTCACGATCGAGTCGTCGCCACCTTCACCCAGAACGACGTCATTGCCGCTGCCGCTGTTGATGGTGTCGTTGCCGAGGTTGCCGTTGAGGAAGTCGGCGCCCGTGCCGCCGATGATCGAGTCGTTGCCCTGACCGCCAAGCATCGTGTTGGCGCCGTTGCCCGAGGTGATGGTGTCGTTGCCGAGGTTGCCCTGGGCGAAGTTGTTGCCCGCGCCGACCTCGATGGTGTCGTCGCCCTGGCCGCCGTAGACCGTGTCGTTGCCGGCGCCCGCATCGATGGTGTCGTTGCCGGCGTTGCCCTGAACCAGGTCGGCGCCGTCACCGCTGGTGAGCGTGTCGTCACCCGCGCCGCCATACAGCGCATCGCCGGCCGCAGTGCCCGCGACAGCGTTGTTGTCGGTGTCGCCCACGTACAGCCGCGAGCTGTCGGGGAAGATCGGCGTTTCGCCGGCGAAAGCGGCCGAGAACGTGACGGTCTTGCCCGTCAGGCCGGAAATCAGCGTGATGGACGGGCCGGTCGTCGCGGTCGCCGCGTTGTAGCGAACGGTCGTGGTGTTCGCGCGCTCGCCCGTCTGGCCGAACACCAGATCGTCGTTGTTCTTGTCGTAGGCCAAGGCCTGCGCGTCGGTGATCGTCTCAAAGAAATAAGTCGCCATTAGTCTCTCCAGTCTGTGTCACACGGACCCCTGGCACGCTTGACCCCCATCCCCGATGGAGCAGTCCCAGCGGTCCAATATCCCAGCGCCATAGCATGCGGCTGCGGCGTCAGGTTAGACGAGCCCAAGGGGAGACGTATCGGAAGCCTGTCAAATACGCAACCTGAAAAAGCCTCGGGAATCCCTGGGTGTTTCGAGTGTGGCGCCGACGCCCCTACTCCTCGCGGAAGGCGTCTTCCAGCGTGTCGACGATCGGCGAAACGATGAAGCCCATGACCGACCGCTTGCCCGTCACGATGAGGGCCATGGCGGGCATGCCGGGCGTGAGCTGGACGCCCTTCTTCAGCTTCTTGAGCTCGGTCGGCGCGAGCTTCAGGTCGACGCGATAGAAGGCCTGCCCGTTTTTCTCGTTGGTGATCCGGTCGGCCGAGACCACCGAGACCTTGGCGTCCAGCGAATCGTTGAACCGCTGGTTCAGCCCGGTCAGCTTCACCCTGGCGTCCATGCCCACATGGACCTCGTCCACGTCTTCCGGCTTGATCATCGCCGTGACCGTGAGCGGCACGCCCGACGGCACGACGTCCATCATCACCTCGCCGCCGCCGACGACGCCGCCGACGGTGAACTGGGTGAGGTTGAAGATATAGCCGTCCACCGGCGCGCGCACGACGGTGTTGGCGAGGGACTGACGCGCCGTGGTCAGCCGCGGGATCACGTCGGAGAGCTTCGCCTGGCTGTCGCGCAGGCCCTCGGCCGACTGGCTCTCGCGCTCGTCGCGCAGCGAGGCGAGCTGCATGCGCGTCTCGCCCATCTGCTGCTTGATGCGGGCGATCTCGGAAATGAGCTGGCCCTTGCGGCCGGCGAGCTCGGCCAGGGTGCGCTCGTAGCGCAGGATCAGCGTCTTCGGCGCGAAGCCCTGCTCGTTCAGCTTGCGGTAGCCGGCGAGCTCCTCCTCGGTCAGCCGCTGCTGCTCGTTGTTGGAGTCGAGCTGCGCCTGGATGCCCTCGATCTGGCTCTGCTGCTGCTCGATCCGCTGGGCCAGCACCGACGACTGGCTCTGGAACAGTTGCTGGCGGCTGGTGAACAGGAACTGCTGGTCGCGAATCAGCGTCGCGACCCGCGGGTCGGTCATCCGCGACATCAGCTCGGCCGGCAGTTCGAGCTGGGACTTGCCGAGGGCCTCGGCCGAGAAGCGGGCGTTCTGCGCGACCAGGGTGTCGTACTGGTTCTGCATCACGTCGACGCCCGCCCGGGCCTCGACGTCGTTGAACAGCAGCAGCGGCTGGCCGGCGCGGACGAACTGGCCCTCGTGCGCCAGGATCTGCTTCACGATCCCCGCCTCGCGCGGCCGCAGCGTCTTGCGCTGGGCGTCGGCGCGCACCTCGGCCGTCGCGGTGATGCCGGTGGACAGGCTGCTCACCGAGGCCCACAGGCCCAGGCCCACGACGAACGCGCCGATGACCCCGGCGCCGACCAGCATCGGCCGCCTCAGGCGGTGCTGGAGCTCGGGCGGCAGCGGCCCCTTGTCGTCGCCCCCGAAGACCGGGGCGACGTAGCTGGTGCGGGTGGGCGTCAGGTCGAGCTTCATCGGCCGCCCTCCACGGCGCGGACCTCGGTCGGCGGCGGCGTCGGAACCGGCTGCTGCTGCGGCGGCTGCGGCTGGGCGGCCTTCACCAGGCGGGCCATGACCTGGTCGCGCGGGCCGAACAGCTCCACGCGGCCGTCGCGCAGGACCAGCATCTTGTCGGCCGCGCGGAACACGCCCGGCTTGTGGCTGATGATCACCACGGTGGCGCCGTTGGCCTTCATGGCGTCGATGGCGCGCATCAGGGCGTCCTCGCCCTCGGCGTCGAGGTTGGCGTTGGGCTCGTCCAGCACCACGAAGGCCGGGTTGCCGAGCAGGGTGCGGGCGAGGCCCACGCGCTGGCGCTGGCCGGCGGAGAGCACCACGCCGCCCTCGCCCACGTCGGTGTCGTAGCCCTTGGGCATGCGCAGGATCAGCTCGTGGACGCCCGCGAGCTGGGCGGCGGACACCACCTCCTCGTCGGTGACGCCCTCGCGGAAGCGGGCGATGTTGTTGCGCACGGTGCCGGCGAACAGCTCGGTGTCCTGCGGCAGGTAGCCCACGTGGCGGCCAAAGTCGGCGCGGTCCCAACTGAAGACGTCGGCGCCGTCGAGGCGCACCACGCCGTTGAGCGGCCGCCAGATGCCGACCAGCAGGCGCGCCAGCGTCGACTTGCCGGCGCCGGAGGGGCCGATCACGCCCAGCACCTCGTTCGGGTCGACCGCGAAGTTGACGTTGGCCAGCACCAGGCGCTGCATGCCGGGCGGCGCGAAGTTGACGCCTTCCACCGAGAGCTTGCCGAGCGGGCGCGGGAGCGCGGTGGCCGAGGAGGGCGGCTCGGCCTTGGCCAGCAGGCTGTTCAGCCGCTCGTAGGCGCGGACCATGTTGTTCAGCGGGTCCCACGAGCCCACGATCTTCTCGATCGGCTGCAGGGCGCGGCTGGCCAGGATCATGTTGGCGAACAGCATGCCCGAGTGGATCTTGCCCTCGATGATCAGGTAGGCGCCGATCGCGATGATCAGCACCTGCGCCCCCATGCGCACCGCCTTGATGATGTCGGTGTACATGTTCGACGCCTCGGCCGCGGCGGCGCCGCGTTCGATGGTCACCTGCCGGTGGCGGGCCCAGGCCTGGCCGAGCGTCGGCAGCATGCCCATGGCGCGCACGACCTCGCCGTTGCGGAGCGCCGCGTCGGTGAAGCCGTAGCTGCGCAGCGCCGCCTCGTTGGCCTCCTTCAGCGCCCCCTGGGTGGCGCGGGCCTGCAGGACGGCCAGCGCGAAGAGCGCGGCGGCGGCCGCCACCGTGATGACGCCGACCAGCGGGTCGATGAGGAAGAGGACCACCAGGAAGACGGGAATCCACGGCACGTCGAAGAACGCGGCCGCGGCGATGCCCGTCAGCGACTGGCGGAACTGGTCGAGGTCGCGCAGCGCCTGGGCGCGGGCGCCGGGGTCGCCGCGCACGGCGGCGTCGAAGAGGCCCGTGAACACCCGGCCCGACACGCGCTGGTCCAGCGCCACGCCGTAGTTGATCAGGATGCGGGCGCGGAAGTCGTCGATGACGCTGGAGATGGCGAACACGAACAGGGTGACCAGCGTCAGCATCCAGAGCGTCGCCTGGTTCTGGCTGACCATCACCCGGCCGTAGATCTGATAGGTATAGAGCGGCAGCGCCAGGTAGAGCACGTTCGAAACCAGGCTGAACATGAACGCCACGGCGGCGGGCTTGTAGCCATCGCGAAGCGCCCGCCCGAGCACGTTGTCGGGCAGATTCGAGAGGAACGTCAGGAATTTCATTTCGACTAGATCGTCCCTTCAGGCCACAAGACCTGATACACCAAACTTCGTCAGAAAGGGTGAACGCGAACTGCGACCAAGCTGTCCAGGCCGCCCGCGTCGTCGAGAGCGCGGGTAGATGCTCAGCCGGCCCGGCCGTGTCAATGGCGTGATTCGCCCGCCCCTTCCGGCGTCTTGAGCTGTGAGACGTCGCTGAGCACAGGCGCCCCTATGTCACGCATCGCCATCGTCGGCAGTTGCATAACCCGCGATCTGTGGCCGATCCGTGGCGGCGGCGCCGAGCGCCTCCTCTACATCTCCCGCACCAGCCTCCCGAGCCTGTTCTCGGTCCCGGTCAAGGGGTTCTCGCCTGCGAAGACGCCGCCCGGCGACCTGCACAACCACGAGCACGGCGCCCTGGTCGCCGACCTCACCAAGACCGCGCTCGCGCGGCTGCTGGCGTTCCGGCCCACCCACGTCATCTTCGACTTCATCGACGACCGCTTCGACCTGGTGTCGATCGGCGACTCGCTGGTCCTGCGGAGCGGCGAGATGATGCGGAGCGGCTATCTGACGCGGCGCGAATTCCGCAGGCATCGTGTCGTGCCCAGGCTGTCGGGCGCCTGCGACCGGCTCTGGAGGGATTCCGCCGCCGAGTTCGCCGCCCTCGTCCGGGCGTCCACGCTGAGCCGCGCCCACCTGATCCTGCACTCCGCGCGCTGGGCGACCCATCACCGCGACGCCGAGGGCGCGGTGCGGCCGATCGACGGGCCGGAGATCCTGGGCGGGGACCCGGCGGACATCTGGTCCTACAACGACCTGCTGGGCCGGCAGGAGGCGCACTTCGAGGCGATGATGCCGCCGATGGCGCGGATCGACGCGGGCGAGCTGCGGCTCTCCGACACCGACCACCGCTGGGGCCTGTCGCCCTTCCACTACGTGCCCGAGTACTACGACGAGGTGCGCCGCCAGCTCGCGGCGCTGGGCCTCGTCGATGCGTTCACCGGCCTGCCCGCCGAGCCCAGTGCTCCAGCGGCGTGACGCCGGTGCGCGCCAGTTCCGGCCGTGAGGCGAGGTAGGCGACGGTCGGGAAGCCAGGCCGCGCCTCGGCCACCGCCCACGCGCCCCCGGTCAGGTAGTCCACCAGCGGATTGGCGCCCGGCGCCAGCGCCGCGCCGCGGCTCTCGACGTAGTGGGCGCCGTCGAACCAGGGCCCCGGGCTCAGCCGCTCGGCGCCGCCGAAGGCCAGGAAGTGGGTGAACGGGTCGAGGCCCGTCTCCGCCGCCATGGGATAATGCTCCTGGTACCAGCGCGGATCGAACAGGGGGTGCGGCGAGAGCCCGTCCTTCCAGCCGCCGCCGAGGTAGTGGAGCAGCGCCGGACGCCCCGCCATCGCCTCGCCCGCCTGGCGCTGGTACCAGGCCGGGTCGAACGCCGGGTGCGGCGACAGGCCGATGAAGCCGCCCTCGCGCATGTAGTGCGACAGCGGATCGTCGCCCGGCTCCAGCGCCGGAACCTGCGAAAGGTAGTGGCCGACGTCGAAGGCCGGGTGCGGCGAGAGCCCGCGCACGGCGCCGACGCGCCGGTAGTGCTCCAGCGGCGAGAGCCCGGTGGCGCCCAGCTCGGCGCCGGCCTGGCGCGCGTACCATTGCGGATCGAACAGCGGCCCCGGCCTGCGGCGCTCGCGGTCGCCGGAGACGAGGTAGTGGACCAGCGGCGCGGTGCGCGCGGCGCCCACGTCGGGATAGGCGTCGAGATACCAGCGCTGGTCGACCGGCGCGAGGGGCGTCACGTCGGCCCGCGCGCGCCGCCGCGCGTAGGCGGCCATGTGGCGCAGGTCGTGCAGCGGCCGGCCCGTGCCACGCCAGACGCCGCTGCGCGCGATCACCAGCGCCTGCCCCACCGAGCCCAGGCGCGCCAGCGCCTTGTCGAGCATCCGCGACAGGCGGTTGTGGCGGCGCAGGCGGCGTTCGGGGCGGGCGCGCAGCGCGGCCAGCGCCTGCTCGCGCAGCTTCGCCTGCAGCTCGGAACGGGCGACCAGCGACTCGTGCAGCGCCAGGGTCAGCTCGGTGCGGACCAGCGCCTCGCGCATCTGGGCGTCATGCGCCAGGCGGTGCGCGCCGGCGAAGTCGCGTTTCAGCCGCGCCACCTTCCGGGTGACGGCGCGCGCCTTCTCCAGCAGGGCGGCGTGGCCCGCGGCCTCGGTTTCGGCCACGGGCGCCTGGGACGCGGGCGCGGCGGGCTTGGGGGCCGGCGTCACGCGCCTTCGTGTTCGAGCCATTCTTGGAAACTGCCGCGGCCGGAGGCGAAGGGGTTGGGGAAGGCGTCCCGGAGATCCTGGCGTTGCCGATAGAGCACGCGCTCGGATTTGGCGATGGGCTTGCCGTCGTCATAGGCCCCGTAGGCCCAGTAGCGTTCCGGGATCGCGGGGTCGGTGACGGCGGCGACCTGGCGCTTGTACCAGGCCCAGATCTCGTAGACTTGGAAGTTCCGCCCGGCGTAGCGCTTGGTCATGGTGTCGCCGATCGGCCCCAGCTTGGTGAAGTGCCAGAAGCGCAAGAGGTGGCCGTTGACGGTGATGCGCCCGTCCTTCTCCACGGCGACCTTCCGGGTGGAGAGGTTCCAGCTCGCGACGTTGTAGCCCGGGTCGCGGATGATCTTCAGCCGGTCGAAGAGGGCGGGCACGTGGTCGCACCAGCGCTGGTCGACGAAGAGGCCGTTCGGGATGTCGTCGTAGCAGTAGCTGAGCAGCCGGTCGTTCCACCATTTGGCGAAGCGGGCGCCCTCCCCGCTCGTGCGGATCGCGACGAAGCCCAGGTTGAAGATGCCCGTCCGGGACGCCGAGATGTCGTTGTCCTGGATCGCCATGTCGTCGTCGTTGGGGTCGATCAGGTGCGGCGTCAGCAGGATGTCGTGGTCCTGGAGCCAGTCCACCAGCGGATCGAGCCCGCCCAGCAGTGCGGTGTCGGGATCGAGGTAGATCACCGCGTCGAAGCCCCACGAACAGGCCTGGTGGATGAAGGGGCCCTTCACCGCCGTGCAGACCTCGACCACGTCGTGCTTGAAGAGCCAGCCCTCGAAGTCCGGGATGCCCAGGTCGCTGGCCCACACCAGGCGGTCGAACGGCTCGGCGGCCGGGTCGAACGCGAACCCTTCCGGCGGCCTGTCGGTGATGAGCGCCGCCAGCTCCCAGTCGGGATGGAAGCGGCGCAGCGTCTGGAACAGCACCCGGGCGCGGTTCAGGTACGAGAAGGTGAAGCTGGAGTAGACGAGGACTTTCATGCGGGGACTTTGGCGGGGACGAGGTCGGCGGTCATGCCGCTGAAGGCGAGATCGTAGAGCATGGGGCGGCGCGCCGCGCGGGAAAGCTCGGCGACGGTGCCGGTGGCGAAGGCGTCCGCCAGTTCGGCTTCCGAGACGATGCGGCCCGCGTCGTACCCGCGGACCAGGGCGGCGACGTTGCCGCTGTCGGGGCCGGTGAGGATCGCGGCGCCCGCGGCGACGGCCTCGCAGGCCAGGAACGAGAAGGTCTCGCGCCAGAGCGGCCAGAAGACCAGCACGTCGACCTCCAGGCGCTCCAGCGCCTCGCGCATGGCGTGCGGCTTCTCGGCGCTGACCCGGACGTCGTGGAACTGCATCGGCAGGCCCGCCTCGGTCGAGGCGCCCAGGTGCAGGAACGTGTAGCGGCGGTCGCCCTCGTGCCTGAGCGACAGGTCGCGGAAGATCGGCCAGCCCTTGTGGGCCGCGGGATGGCCCGCATAGGCCACCCGGAGCGGGCCGGCCTTCGGCGCCGGCGCAGGCCCGCGCGGCGTCAGCGCCGCGTGCGGGTGGACGACGCTCGCGGCGGGCTTCAGGCCCGTGTGCGCGCGCCAGAAGTCGAGCGTGCCCCGGGCGGGGCTGACGACGGTGAGGTCCAGGCGCTCGAAGAGGGCGGCGTGGGCGTCGATGTGGCGGGCGCGGGCCGGGCCGTGGACGCAGATGGCGCAGGCGCCGCTCTCGGGCGGCGGGGCGGCGCAGTCCTCGACGCCGTCGCGCAGCAGGTGGAAGCCGGCGCAGAGGCTCGCGTAGTCGTGCAGCCACAGGAACCCGGCCTTCAGCCCCGCGGCCTCGACGATGGCGGCGGTCTCGCCGGCCTCGTGCCCCAGCAGGCTGTGGATCGCGAAGCTGCCGCCCGCGACCCTGGCCTTCGCCAGCGCCTCGGCGACGTCGGCCGGCGCGAAGACGCCCAGCGACTGGCCGTTGAGCACCGCCTCCAGCCGGCCCGGATCGCCCGCCGCCCGGACCACCGGCCAGTGGATCGCCGGATGGAGCTGCAGGTGGTCGCGGCGCTGGCCGGCCACGCGCGCGGCCTCGATGTGCAGGCAGAGCTGCACGCCGCCGACCTTCGTCCGGTAGTCATCATGGCTGAAGGTGATGTGCAGGCCCTTCAGCCCGTGCCGCGCCTTCCCGAGCCCCGCCGCGAGCGCCGCGGCGGTCCCGGCGGCCACGGCGGCGGTGGCGCGGGAGGAGGCGTCGACCTGCTCGTCGATCGGCTTCAGGCGGCGGATCACCTGCTGGCGGAAGCCGAGCGCGTCGGGCGTGGGCCGGCCTTCGTGGCGGCCGTGCTTCAGCCAGTGGACGAAGGGGTTCAGGCCGGCCGCGGCGATGTCGGGATTGTTCTCCAGGTACTCGTCCACGGAGAAGCGCGGCGTCGGATCGCGGCCCTCGCGCCAGCCGTGGGCGAGGAAGTGGTCCAGCGGGTCGGCGCGGGTGGCGGCCACGTCCGGATTGGTCGTCAGGTACCAGGCGCGGTCGAACGCCTGGGCCACCAGGCGGCGCTCGCCGCCGCCGCGCCCGAGGGTGCGGGCCGCGACGCGGCGCAGGCGGGCGAACGCGCTCACGAGCCCCTCGCCAGCAGGTCGCCGGTCATGCCGCTGTAGTCGATGTCGTAGAGCTTCGCCCTGCGGGCCTCGCGGCCGAGCGCCAGCACCTCGCCGGTGGCGAAGGCGTGGAACAAGGCCGCCTCGGTCGGCAGCACGCGGCCCCGCTTCGGGTCGGACGCGAAGGCCGCGACATTGCCGCTGTCGGGGCCCGTGATCACCGCCGCGCCCGCCGCGGCGGCCTCGTAGGCGGTGAACGAGAAGGTCTCGCGGCAGAGCGGCCAGATCAGCGCCGCGTCGGCTTCGAGCGCCGCCAGCGTCTCCTGCATGGCGCGCGGCCGGTCGGGCGTGACCATCACCTCGTGGAACTCGGCGTAGGCGCCCGGATCGGGCCGGCCGCCCAGGTGCAGGAACTCGTAGCGCGGGTCGCCCGCGAAGGTCAGCGCCAGCTCGCGGAAGATCGGCCAGCCCTTCAGCGGCTGCGGCATGCCGAGATAGGCGATCCGGAAGGGACGATGCTTCGGCCCCTTCGGCGCGGCGCGGGGCGTCTTCAGCCTGGCGTGGGGCAGGACGACGGCGCGCCTGGCCGGCAGGTCGCCGTGCGCCGTCCAGAAGTCCAGCGTGGTCTGAGAGGGCGCGACCACGGTCAGGTTCAGGCGCGCGAACAGGCGGGCGTGGGCGTCGAGGTGGCGCGCGCGGGTCGGGCCGTAGGCGCAGACGGCGCAGGCGGCGCTGCCCGGCGGCGGCGCGCCGCAGTCCTCCAGGTCGTTGCGCTGCAGGTGGAAGCCGGAGCAGAGGCTCGCGAAGTCGTGCAGCCAGAAGAAGCCGTCGGCGACGCCCAGCGCCTCGACGATGTCGGCCGTCGTGTCGGGCTCGTGGCCCAGCAGGCTGTGGACCGCGAAGCTGCGGCGGCCCGTGGGCGCGGCCCGGGCGATCGCCTCGCGCACCGTCCGCGGCTGGAAGGCGCCCACGCGCCGACCGTTCAGGAGCACGCCCACCGGGCCGGGCTCGTCCGCCGCCCGCACCGCCGGCCATGGCGCGACCGGGAAGAGGTGCAGGTGGTCGAGGCCCAGCGACACCACCTTCTGCTGCTCGCGGCGCAGGCACTGCTGCAGGCCGCCCGAGTGCTCGATGTAGTCGTCGTGGCTGAAGGTGAGGTGCAGGTCGCGGACGTGGGCCAGCGCCGCGTCCAGCAGCGCGGGCGGGTCGAGGCGCGCGTCGGCCGACGCCTTCGCCGCCGCGGCGATCCGATCCTCCGGCGCGGTCAGGCGGCTCAGCACGTCGTAGCGGAAGCCGAGGTCGTGGCGGGCCGAGCGGCCCTCGGCGCGGCCGGAGATCAGGAAGTGCGCAAACGGGTTCAGGCCCGTGCCGGCCACGTCCGGATGCAGCTCGAGATAGTCGCGGATCGAGAACCGCGGCGTCGGATCGCGGCCCTCCAGCCAGCCGGTCTCCAGGAAGTGACGCAGCGGGTCCGTGCCCGATTGCGCGATGTCCGGGTTGGCGGCCAGGTAGAAGGCGGCGTCGAACTCGGCGGCGACGGCGGCTTCCTGCGCGTTGAGCGGGATCGCGGGCTGGGTCGCGGCGCGGGCCGGCGCGGCGCCGAAGCCCTTGAAGCTCCACGGCCGCGGGGCCCAGTCCTGCGCGGCGAAGTAGCGAGGGGCCCAGTCGGACGGGCGCACCTCGCGCCCCTCCAGCCGGCCCAGCGACAGGTAGTGGCAAAGCGGCTCCCAGCCCGAACGCACCAGGTCCGGGTTGTCCTCCATGTAGTGGCCGACCGAGAACCAGGGCGCGGGATCGCGGCCCTCGCGCCAGCCCGTGAGGCGATAGTGCCAGAGCGGGTGCATGTCGGCCGGCAGGTCGTCGTAGACCGCCCGGTAGAAGTCCGGATCGAACGCCGGCGAGATCACGCGCACGACGTCTTCCGGCTCGGGCCGATTGCGGGCGTGGGCCCTGTGGGGCATCGGGATCCTGGTTCGTCCTGCGGCGCGGGGCCGGTAGTGCAACAGTTGGCCCCCCGGAATCAACCGCTTGCGGCGGCGCCGAACGGCCCCTACCACGCCAGCCGATGAGCGAGACTTCCGCGACACGCACGGCCTGGCTGGTGCTGGGCATGCACCGCTCGGGCACCTCGGCGGTGACCCAGTTGCTGGCGCTGGCGGGCTGCGACCTGCCCACCAACGTGATGCCGGGCGACGAGCACAACGCCAAGGGCTACTTCGAGCCCTGGAAGATCGCGATCCTCAACGACGAGCGCCTGCGCGCCGCGGGCTCCGCCTGGGACGACCCCTTCGCCTACCCGTTCCGCCCGCTGCCGCCCCCCGAGGAGAGGGCCTGGGTGAAGCGCGCCGCGGCCCTGTTCGACGAGGACTTCGGCCCCGCGGCCAACCCGCTGATGAAGGACCCGCGGGCCACGGTGCTGCTGCCGTTCTGGCGCGCGATCCTGGGGCAGAAGCGGTGCGCGGCCCGATGCGTGATCCCCGTGCGCCACCCGCTGGCCGTGGCCGGGTCGCTGAAACGCCGCGACGGGTTCACGGACGAGAAGTCGGTGCTGGTCTGGAGCGCCTACATGCTGGCGGCCGAGGCCTACACCCGCGACCTGCCGCGCGCCTTCGTGGGCTACGACGCCCTGCTCGCCGACTGGCGGGCCGAGGTGGCGCGGATCGAGGCGGCGCTGGGCGGCCCGCTGCCGAACCTGACCGCGGCGGCGGCCCGCGAGATCGACGGCTTCCTCACCCAGGACCTGCGCCACAACGCCGGCGACGCCGGGCTGGAGACCCTGGGCTGGGCCGGCGCCATCGCCGCCGACGTCCATCGCTGGTTCGCCGAGACCGCCGCGGGCGGCAAGCCCGACCGCAAGCTGCTGGACCGCGCCGCGGCCAGGCTGGAAAAGCGGGCCGAGGACATCGGGGCGCTGGTCAGCCCGCAGGCGCGGGACCTGGCGACCGCGCGCGCCGAGCTGAAGGACGCCCGCGACCGGCTGATCGGCGCCAAGGCCTTCCAGGCCGAGCTGCGGGCCGAGATGAAGAAGGAACGCAAGGCGCTCGAGGCCGGCTGGCGGGCGGACCTCAGGCGGCTGGAGGCCGCGCAGGGCGCCCTGGAGCGCATCAACGCCGAGCTCGACGCCGCGCTGGAAGACTAGGGTCCAGGGCCAGGTACAGGAGGCCCGTCAGCGCCGCCACGTCGAGGACGTAGAGGTAGCGGTAGTCGCAGGCGATCGAGATCGCGAAGAAGCTGGCCGCGAAGCCCAGCGCGCCCGCCATCAGCCCGGCCACGATCAGGTCGGGCGGGTCGCGGCGCAGTAGCAGCAGGACCATCACCGCGAACGCCGCCACGGCGTAGGCCACGTGCGACATGGCCGGCGTGTCGAGGAACCAGGTCGTCCAGTTGTAGAGCCGCATGTCCTCGGCGCTGCGCCGCGCGGGGATCTTCAGCGCCGCCAGCGTCATCGGCGGACCCTCGACGCCGACGGTGATGGGCAGGCAGCGGTCGATCACCGGCGTCGCGGCCACCTGGCGGAAGGCGAGCGCCCGGCTCCGGAGCCACAGGCCGGGGTCGGAGGTCAGCAGGTCGCGCCACTCGGCGAGGATCACGGCGCGGGGCACGCGCTTCAGCCCGATCCCCATCTGCGGGTCGGCGGTCAGCACGTCGACCCGCTCCGGGGCGTAGAGCCGGTCGGCGTTGGCGCGCAGGTACCGGCCGACGTCGGGCGCCACCGCGTCGATGCGCGGCGTCGGCCGGCCCGGCTGCAGGTGCGCGGCGGCGGCGAGGTCGTAGGTGGCCAGGAGGCGCAGGCCCTTCTCGCCGGCGTTGTCGGGGGCGCCCGCGCCCTGGGGCCGCGCGACGGCGCTGAGCACCAGCGTCAGCGCGGCGACCGCGATGAGCCAGCCGGCGGCCAGGCCCAGGCTCCGCCTCCAGCCGCGCGCGGAGAGCGCCCAGGCGATGGCGATCGCGGCGGGCGGGGCGAGGATCAGGCCGTTCTGCCGGAACAGGCCCGCCGCGGCGAACAGCAGCGCCGCCAGCCCCAGGCTGATCCAGGGCGTCCCGCCCTTCCGCACGCCGAAGGCCAGGAGCGCGAAGCCGGCGATGGCGCAGTCGGCGAACAGCACGTCCTTCCAGACGATGGCCGGATAGATCAGCGCCTGCGGCAGGGCGATCAGGCCCAGCGCCACGAGCGGCGCGAGCCAGGCCGTCCGCGGGCGGCTCAGCGACAGCAGCAGCCAGCCGCCGAACAGCAGGCCGCCGCTCAGCGCCACGACCAGCGCCGTCCCCGGCGTGATCCGGTCCAGCGCGCCCAGCAGCCAGCCGAAGATCGCCGGGTTCCAGGTGGTCCGCACGCCGAAGCGGCCCTCGTGCAGGGCCAGCACCGAATCCACCGAGAGGTGCCCCGGCAGGTTCAGCCGCAGCATCAGCAGGTAGCCGGCGACCAGCACCAGCCACAGGACCCAGCGGGCGGGCGACTTCAGCGCGGAGTGGCTCACGCCGGCCGCACCACGAGGAAGAGGCCGGCCAGCATCAGGGCGTAGCCCGCGACCATGGTCCAGGAGCCCTGCTCCTTGAACACCAGCCACCCGGCCAACGGCACCAGGCACGAGCCGACCAGCGAGAAGGCGTAGGCCAGCGACAGCGGCACGCGGGTCAGCACGTAGAACCAGAGCAGCGCGGTCACGCCATACCAGGCGAAGGCGCCGATCAGCGGCCAGTTCACCAGCACGCGCTGCAGGAAGGGCCCCGTGAGCCGCTCGTTGTAGATCGCCCCCCACTTGAACAGCATCTGGCCCAGCGGCAGCGCCACGGCGAAGACGCTGCACAGCGCCATGTCCTTCGGGCTCACGGCGCAGGCTCCGCCGCGGGGGCGGCCTCCTCCGTCTCCAGCTCGCGCAGGACGGCCAGGTACGGATGGATCGGGCGGCCGGGCACGTTCAGCACGTCGTAGTTCATCGCCTGCAGCAGGAACTGCGCGCCCAGGATCACCGGCAGGGCGGCCAGCATGACCACCCCGGCCGAGGCGGGCACGCCCGGCACGCGGTTGGCGAAGTAGCTCAGCGCATAGGCGACGCCGAACAGGCTGAAGAACAGGCCGAACACCAGCTCCAGCGACGCGGCGTTGAAGTCGCGGATGAAGTACTGGCCGATCACCCGCTGGGCGAAGTTGCGCGCGTGGCGCAGCGCGAACGGCCCGACGATGGCGCCGATGCGGATGTTGGAGACCTCGTCGGCGTAGCGGGCCGGCATCGGCACGTCGCGCACCACCGCGCGCAGGGTGCCCAGGTGGTAGAGCAGGTCGGTCTCGAAGAAGAACCGCCGCGCCACCCGCTTCTCCATCACGAGCCGCGCCACGTTGGCCTCGATGGCGGTATAGCCGTTGGTGGGGTCGAACAGGTTCCAGTAGCCGGTGGAGAGCTTGGCCGCGAACGAGAGCATCGCGTTCCCGAGCACGCGGACCGTCGGCATGGTCGTCAGGTGGCTGATCGAGGTGAAGCGGTTGCCCTTGGCGTAGTCCGCCTCGCCCAGGAGGATCGGCGCGACGAGCTGGGCCGCATAGCCCAGGTCCATCTGGTCGTCGCCGTCCACCTTGACCATCACGCGCGCGCCCCGGCGCGCGGCCTCGGCGTAGCCGGCCAGGGTGGCGCCGCCCACGCCCTGGTTCCGGTGGAGCCGGATCACGTGGACCCGCGGGTCGGTGTTCCCGGCCTCGATGAAGTCGCCCGAGCCCTCGGGACAGGCGTCGTCGACGCAGACGATCCCCTCGACCCACGCCGGCGTCCGCCGGATCACCTGCAGGATGTGGGCCTTGACCCTGTAGCAGGGCACGACGAGCCAGACGCCCGCCCCCTCCAGCGACAGCGCCGGCGGCCCCGCGGCGAGGCGGGCCGGGATCTCGGGCGGTCTTGCGGTCGCGCTTCGGGCCACGACGCCCGGCTAACATGGCGGCCGGACGGGCGCCATCCTTGCGCCGCGATACCCGCGCTGATACCTCGCGCGCCTGTCGTCGGGAGAGGCCGCCAGTCGGAGAGTCCATGGACACCGCCACCCACATGCTGCGGACCGGACGGCGCGGCGCGCTGTTCCAGTTGCAGATGGCGGCGCGGGACCTCCGAAACTCCTTCGCCCGGATCGGGCTGGCCTGGTCGCTGGCCACCCACGACGTGGCGTCGCGCTACCGCGGCTCGGTGCTGGGGCCGTTCTGGATCACGCTGTCGATGGGGTTGATGGTCCTGGGGATCGGCTTCCTCTACGCCAGCCTCTTCAAGTTGCCGGTCAACGAGTTCCTGCCCTACGTGGCGCTGGGGATCGTGTTCTTCGGCGTGATGACCGGCACGATCAACGAGGGCTGCGACACCTTCGTGCAGGCGTCGGGCATGCTGTCGCAGACGGCGCTGCCGATGTTCACCTTCGTCTGGCGCACCGTCTTCCGGAACCTGATCAACCTGGCGCACCACCTGGTGATCGTCGTCGGCATGCTGGCGTTCTACGGCACCTGGAAAGTCGCGAACCCGTTCCTGGCGCTGATCGGCATCGTGCTGATGCTCGTGAACGCGAGCTGGATCTCGCTGCTCGCCGGCATCGCCTCGGCGCGCTACCGCGACATCCCGCAGATCGTGGTCTCGATCATGCAGTTCGCGATCTTCATGACCCCGGTCTTCTGGCTGCCCAGCCGCTTCGGCGAGCACCAGATCTACCTCGACCTGAACCCCTTCTATCACCTGCTGCAGGCCGTCCGGGGGCCGCTCCTGGGCCAGCCCGTGCTGCCCGCCACCTACGTCGTGCTGGTCTCGATGGCCGTCGTCGGCTGGCTGGCCACCTTCCTCATCTTCGCCCGCACGCGGCGCCGGATCGTCCACTACCTATGACAACAGCCCAATGACCACGGCATCGATCCGCTGCGCGGACCTGACGCTCCGCTTCCCCGTCTACGGGGCCGACGCGAAGTCGCTGAAGAAGGCGCTGGCCCGGGCGGTCAGCGTGGGCGGCGCGCTGGGCCGCCACGCCGGCGTCACCGACGTGACCGCGCTGGCCGGCGTGAACCTGGAGCTGAAGGCCGGCGACCGCCTGGGGCTGATCGGCCACAACGGTTCGGGCAAGACCACCCTGCTGCGCGCGCTCTCCGGCGCCTACGAGCCGGACGAGGGGACCATCGACGTGCATGGCCGGATCGCCGCCCTCCTGGACCTGTCGCTGGGCATCGATCCCACCGCGACGGGCTACGAGAACATCCGTCTGCGTGGCCGGATCGCCGGCCTCTCCTCGCGCGAGATCGAGGCGAAGATGGACGAGATCGCCGAGTTCACCGGCCTCGGGCCGTTCCTGGCGATGCCGGTGAAGACCTATTCGGCCGGCATGCAGGGCCGCCTCGCCTTCGCCTCGGCCACCGCCGTCGAGGCCGACGTGCTCCTGATGGACGAGTGGATCGCCGTGGGCGACGCCGACTTCCAGAAGATGGCGCACAAGCGGCTGCTGAAGCTGGTCGAGCGGGCCGGCATCCTGGTGCTCGCGACCCACGAGCTGCCGCTGCTCAAGCTCTACTGCAACAAGGTGATGCGCCTGGAAGGCGGCGTCGCCTCCGAGGTCGTCGACATCCGCAAGGTCGAGCAGCTCCTGGCCGCCTAACCCTCCTCGGGCGGCCGCACGTCGCGGAACTGCCGCAGCAAGAGAAGGTCGTAGGTCGCCTTCAGCCCGCCGCCGATCAGCAGCGGCCAGGGGAAGACCGCGGCGCTGAACAGCAGGCCCGCGAGCGCCGGGCTGGCCGAGGCCGCGAGGCTGCGCGGCACGTTGGTGACCCCGGCCGCGGCGGCGCGCTCGGCCGGGGTCACCACCGCCATCACGTACGAACTGCGCGCCGGCACATCCATGTTGGAGAGCGCCGCGCGGATCGTCAGCAGCACGAGCACCGTCGCGAGGTTCGGCGCGAACGCACACGCCGCCACGCACAGGCAGGCCGGCAGGTGGGTGAAGACCATGGTCCGCACCAGCCCGATCCGCCGCGCGAGGCGCACGGCCGCGAACTGCGACACCGCGGTCAGGAGGCCCGTCCAGAAGAAGAAGGCCCCGGCTGCCGGCAGGCTCATCCCGAAACGGTGGAACAGCCACAGCGCCAGCAGCGACGAGATGATGAAGCCGCTGCCGAACGAGTCGAGGCTGAAGAGCGCCGCCAGTTGCAGCACGCGCTTGCGAGACGGCCCCAGCGCGGTCGGCGGCGGCGCGTCCTGCAGGGGCGCGGACGGGAGGCGGCGATAGAGCAGGAACGCCGCGGCGCCGATCAGGCCGTAGAGGACGAACGCGCCCTCGATCACCCCTCGGCGCGACACCCCGCCGACGCCGGCGATCGGGTCGACCAGCCCGACCGCGAGCGAGCCCACCGCCACGCCCAGGCCGCCCACGAAGCTGTAGCGGGCGAAGCGCGCCGTGCGGTCGCGGTCGGGCCCGGCCTGGGCCAGGACCGCCTGCTCCACGGGGGCGAACACGCTGACGTCACCGCCGGACGGGCTCAGCGTGCCCATGAACGCCACGACCACCAGCGGCCAGAAGGCGTGCGCCTGCGAGAACGCGAGGCCTGTCGCGAGCATGAGCCCGCAGGCGGCCATGAGCAGGCTGCGGCTGTGGAGCCGGTGGCCGGCGAGGCCCACGGCCAGCGTCAGCATCGCCGACCCCAGCATCGCCGAGGTCGCCACGACGCCGACCTGGAAGGCCGACAGCCCGAGGTCGGTCAGGTAGAGCGGCAGCAGCAGCGCCGTGAACCCGTCGCCGAAGGCGCGCAGGCCCTTGGCCGTCAGCAGGAGCCGGGCGGTGGACATCGCCGCCCTCAGGTCAGCCAGTCGACGAAGCCGTACTTGGCCAGCCAGGCCAGGCCCAGCTCGACGGCGCGGCGATGCGGCGCCGGAAAGGCGGCCAGCACCTCGCGCACGCTCGCCCCGCCGCGAGCGGCGATCACGGCCAGCGCCTGGGCGCAGGTCTCGGGCGGGGCGCGGAAGGCCGGGAAGCCGACATCCAGCGCCACGTCCCGGGCGCCGAGCACCGCGGCCTCCGTCGCGCCGGGCGCGGCGGTGAGGCGGGTGTCCAGCGTCAGGCCCGCGGTGGCGAAGCCGGCGAAGTCGCGGAACGGGTCGCCGCGCACCGGGTCGCCGGGCGGCCGCGCGACCGGGTCGGCGGCCGCGGCCCGCACCGCGGCGAGTTCATCGGCCAGGTCGTGGTACTGGCGCGCCACCACGGGCCAGTCGAAGGCCTGGGCGACGCGCGCCCGGCCCGCCTGCCCCATCCGCCGGCGCAGATCCGGGTCGCGGATCAGGGCGGCGATGGCCGCCGCGGCGCGGCCGACATGCACCGCCGTATGCTGGGCGACCGCGCCGACATAGGCCTGGTACGACGCCTGCTCCAGGGTGTGGCGCTCGATCAGATGGGCGCCCAGCCCGCCGGCCGTCGGGCCCATGAGCGTGGGCGCGAGAAAGCCCTCGACGCCGTCGCGGACGGTGGAGCGGTAGCCGTCCCAGTCGCTGGCCACCACCGGCAGGCCGGCCGCCATGGCCTCCAGCGGCGTGATGCCGAAGGTCTCCTGGATGTTGTCCACCAGCGACAGGAAGATGTCGCCGGCCGCCCACAGCTCCCCCAGCAGGCCGGCGTCGTTGCCGTCGAGGTAGCGCACGTCGACGTCGGGCGCGTGGGCGCGCGCCGCCTGCTCGTAGTGGGCGCGGTCGCCGTCCCCGGGGAACCAGCCGGCGAGGCCGAAGGCCACCCGCACGCCGGTCTCCGCGGCGGCCGCCTGCACCGCCTTGAACATCGGCTGCGGGAAGGCCTTCTCGTAGTAGGACAGCCGCCCGACCCAGAGCACCAGCACGTCGCCGTCGGCCAGGCCCAGTTCGGCGCGGCGCCGCGCGCGGACCTCCGGCCGGTCGGCGAGCGCGGCGAAGCGGCCGGCGTCCACGCCCAGCGGGATCACCGGCAGCGCGGGGCGCGGCGGCGCACGGCCGCCGGTGCGCTCAGCCAGGTGCTCGCCCCAGCCGGCGAACATGGCCTCCAGGTTCCCGCGCACGGCGGGCGAGGTGCAGATCAGCGCGTCCCAGGGGTGCATGGGCGCGACCTGGGTGCTGGCGATGAACTGCCGCATCATCGGCGGCGCCAGCGTGTGGATGAGGCCCACCAGGCTGTAGGCCCGGTCCGAGGCAAGCCGCCGGCGGCGCCAGGCGAGATCCGAGAGTTCGGGCTGGCCGCGGAGAAGCATGCCCGCCTCCACAGGTGCGTTCGAGTGGACGAGAAGGCCCGCGCCGATCTCGGTCCTGCGCGGCGCGCCCGCGAACAGCTCGTCGGCCAGGCCCGTGTCGTCGAACGGCGCCAGCCCCAGCATGTCGATCCGCGCCCAGCCCCCGTGCTGCGCCAGCGCCTGCCAGAGCTGCGCATTGGCCACGTCCTTGCCGAATGGATTGGTCTTCGGCGCCAGCCGCCCGGGCGGATGCAGGATGGCCAGGCGGCCGCGCGGCTCGGATGCAGACGTCATGCCGCCTTTCTAGCCAAGGCCGCGCCGCCTGCGAAACGCCGTCGGCGCCGGGCCTCTCACACCGATGTAAGTTTCGGGCCGCAGGCGGTGTGGGCCGGGCGCGGTCTTCTCGTCGTCACCGGCGCCACAGCCGCCCGGTCGCCAAGGAGTCCCACATGCGCAACGTCCTCGTCCCGGCCGCCCTCGCCGCGAGCCTCGCCCTCGGCCCGACGGCCTTCGCCGCCGCCCCTGCGCCCAAGCCCGCGCCCGCCGCGGCCCGGACCGCCGCCCCCCACGGCGGCAAGCAGCAGGCCTGTGAAGCCGCCTGGACGGCGCAGAAGAGCCACACGGGCACGCGCGCCGCCTTCATGAAGGCCTGCGTCTCCAAGGGCTGACGCCAGGGCCGTCCGCCTTCGCGCTTCAGGCGGCCGCAGGCCCGTTTGCCTCGCTGGACGATCCGCGTAGGGTCGCGGCCAAGGAGACCCGCATGAGCCGCCGAATCCTCGTCGTGGAGGACGACGCCGAGACCGCCGATTTCCTGGCGAAGAGCCTGCGCCAGGACGGGTTCACCGTCGAGCACGTGGCCGACGGGCGCGACGGCCTCTTCATGGGCTCCGGCTCCGGGTTCGACCTCATCGTCATGGACCGCATGCTGCCGACCATGGACGGGCTCAGCGTGGTGAAGGCCCTGCGCGCGGCCGGCGTCGAGACGCCGATCCTCATCCTCAGCGCCCTGGCCCACATCGACGAGCGGGTGAAGGGCCTGCGGGCCGGCGGCGACGACTACATCACCAAGCCGTTCGGCTACTCCGAGGTGGCCGCCCGGATCGAGAACCTGCTGCGCCGCAAGCCCGGCAAGGAGGTGGAGACCGAGCTCCGTTGCGGCGACCTCAGCGTCGACCTGCTCACGCGCCGCGTCACCCGCGCGGGCCGGGGCGTCGACCTGCTGCCGCGCGAGTTCAAGCTGCTGGAGTACTTCCTGCGCCACAAGGACCGGGTCGTGACCCGCACCATGCTGCTGGAGCAGGTCTGGGACTACCGGTTCGATCCGCACACCAGCGTCGTCGACACCCACATCAGCCGCCTGCGCAAGAAGATCGACGAAGGGTTCGAGACGCCGCTGCTGCACACCCTGCGCGGCACGGGCTATCGCCTCTCCGAGCGGCCATGAGCCGACCGCCCCCTGCGCAGCTCCGTCCGGGCCGGCTCGTCCTGGCGCTGGTGGTCGCCGCGGTCGCCGCGCTGCTCGCCGGCGTCGGCCTGATCGACGCGGTGGGAGAGCGGATCATCGCCGAGCGCCAGCGCGAGGTCGCCGCCTCGGCCCGGGACTACTTCGTCGCCTTCGCGCATGTGGAAGGCCTCGCCCCGCTGGCCAGGGCCCTCGACCGCAAGGAGCGCGCCCATGCCGTGGAAGGCTTCCGCTATGCGGTGTTCGCCAACGACGGCGCCCTGCTGGGCGGGGTGCGCCTGCTGCCGTGGTCGCAGCTTCCGCCGCCGGGCCTGACGCAGGTGCAGATCCGGGAGAACGGGAAGCCTTCGCCCTGGTCGGTGCTGGTCCAGCCCATCGCCACGGGCGGGACCCTGGTGGTCTACGAGGACCTGACCGAACGGACGCGCCTGCGCCAGACCTTCGCGGTCGGCGCCGGCGTTTCCCTGGCCGTGGCCCTGGGCGCGCTCCTGGCCGTCAGCCTCTGGATCGCCCGGGTGGTCTACACGCGCGCCGAGGCCATCGCGCGGACGGCGGGCGACATCGCGGCGGGGAAGACCTCCGCGCGCGCCCCCAGCACGCCCGGCGGCGACGTCTTCGACCGGCTGGGCGGCGCCATCAACGCGATGCTCGACCGCAACGAGGAGCTGATGACCGGCCTGCAGATGGTCACCGACAGCCTGGCCCACGACCTGCGCTCGCCGCTCACGCGCATGAAGGGCTCGCTGTCCCGCGCCCTGGACGCCGGGATCGACGATGCGGCGCGGATCGAGCTGATCGGGCAGGCGTGGGACCAGGCGGACCAGGCGCTGGCCACCGCAGGCGCGCTGCTGGACATCGCCCGCGCCGAGACCGGGGTGTCGCGCGACATGTTCCAGCCCGTGGACCTCGGCGCGCTGCTCGAGGAGGTCGCCGACCTCTTCGCGCCGGTCGTGGAGGACGCCGGCCAGACCCTGCATGTCGCGCCGGCGCGGAACGTGACCCTGGAGGGTCACGAGGTGCTGCTGCGGCAGGCGATCGGCAACCTCATCCACAATGCGGCGCGCCATGCCGGGAGCGGGGCGCGGGTGGAGGTCCGCGTCGCCGCGGACGGCGACGGCGTCCGCTGCATCGTCGCCGACGACGGGCCCGGCATTCCCGAGGCCGACCGCGGCCGCGTCGTCGAGCGGTTCGTGCGCCTGGATCGCGCCCGCACCACCTCCGGGTCCGGGCTCGGCCTGGCCATCGCGGCGGCATGCGCCAAGCTGCACCGCGGCCGCCTCCTGCTGGAGGACAACGCGCCCGGCCTCCGCGTGGTCCTGGAGCTCTCGCGGGCCTGAGCGCGCCTCAACTTCCTGCAAGGTTGACGACGGGTCCGCCGACAGCCGGGCGGGCCAGGATCGGGGACCCGTGAGGAGACCCCGATGACCGAGGTGGGCCAGGCGCTCCGTCCGACGCCGGCTGTTCAGCCGGCGCCGGTTCCGCTCCAATGCGGCGACGCGTTCCGGACAGGGGCCGACATGCGCCAGACCTTCTTCCGCTGGGCGGGCCGCGCCGCCCCGTTCCTGCTGCTGCTGGCGGCCGCCTGGGTGCTCTGGCGCGAGTTCCACGGGCTGCGGCTCGAACAGGTGGCGGCCGAGGCCGTCGCCTGGGGCCCCGCGCCTCTCGCCGCCGCGGCCGGCCTCACGGCGGCCAGCTTTGGCCTCCTGGCGCTGATCGAGGCGCTGGGCCTGCGCTGGGCCGGGGTGAAGGCGCCCTTCCGCACCAGCACGCTGGGCGCGTTCTGCGGCAACGCCTTCGCCCACACCCTGGGGTTCGCCCTGGTGACCGGCACGGCGATCCGCGCGCGGCTCTACGCGCCCTATGGCGCATCGCTGGCGACGGTGGCGCAGGTCACCGCCTTCTACGGCGTCACCTTCGGCCTGGGCATGGCCGGCCTCGGCGGCCTCGTCCTGGCCCTCGAGCCCGGCCTCGCCGCGGCCGTACTGCCGGTCTCGCCCGCGCTGGCGCGGGGGCTCGGCCTGCTGCTGCTGTCGGGCCCGGCGACCTACGTCGCGGCCTGCGCGACGCTGCGCGGCCAGGTGACGATCCTCGGCCACGCCCTGTCCCTGCCGCCGCTCCGGACCGCGCTGGCCCAGGTCGGCCTGGGCCTCGTGGACACCGCGGTCACCGCCGCCGTGGCCTGGGTCCTCCTGCCCCATCTCGCGGTGGCCTACCAGGCCTTCGTCGGCCCCTACGTCCTGGCGACCTTCGTGGGCCTGGTGAGCCACGTGCCCGGCGGCGCCGGCGTGTTCGAGGGCGTGATCCTGACCCTGCTGCCGGAGGCGTCGCGCTCGGCCCTGGCCGCCGCGTTCCTGGGGTACCGCCTGATCTACTACGTCGTTCCGCTGACCCTGGCCGCCGGCGTCCTCGTCCGCACCGGCCTGGCCGAAGGCACGGGTCTCGCCCGGGTCCGGCGCTCCTGGGCGATCGCCGCCCCCGCCGTGCTGTCGGTCGCGGCCTTCGCGCTCGGCGCGCTGCTGATCCTCACGGCCGTCGGGCGCATCGCGCCCGAGCGCCTCGCCGTGCTCAGGGCCACCGTGCCCCTGCTGGTCCTGGAGACCAGCCACCTCCTGTCGCTGGTCGCCGGCCTCGCGCTGATGGCGGCGGCGCTGGGCCTCATGCGCCGGCGCCGCCAGGCGGTGGGCGTCGCCGCGCTCGCCGCCGCCGTCGGGGCTTCCACCGCCCTCCTGCGCGGGCTCGATCTCGGGCCGGCGCTCCTCACCGCCGTCTTCGGCGTGGCGCTCGTCCTGTCGCGCCGGGCCTTCCGGCGGCGCGGGGCGTGGAGCGACGGCCAGTGGATCTCCTGGTGGTCGGCCGGCCTGCTCGCCGTCGTGACCGGGGCCGCCGCGCTCGGGCTCTGGATCTACGCCGACACGCCCTTCGAGACGCACCTGCTGGCCGACGTGGGCTACCGCGCCGACCCGGCCCGCTTCCTCCGCGGCCTGGCCGTGCTGGGCGCCGCCCTGCTGGCGGCCGGCGCCTCGGTGCTCGCCCGCGCGGGCACGGCCCACGCCGACGTGGCGGGAGACGCCGGGATCGACGCGGTCCGGCCGCTCGTCGAGGCCTGCCCCGACACCACCGCCCGGCTCGCCCTGATCGGCGACAAGGCGCTGCTCCGCGCCCCGGACGACGCCGCCTTCGTCATGTACGGCGCCCAGGGCCGCAGCCTGATCAGCATGGGCGATCCCGTGGGCGACCGGGACGCCGGTCGCCGGCTGCTGTGGAAACTCAAGGAGACCGCCGACCGCGCCGATGCGCGCCTGGTGATCTACCACGGCACGCCGGACTGGCTGGTCGACTACCTGGACCTCGGCCTCGTCCTGCTCAAGCTCGGCGAGGAAGCCAAGGTGCCCCTGGCCGATTTCAGCCTGGTGGGCGGCCGCCGGCGCAACCTGCGCCAGGCCCACGCGCGCGCCCAGCGCGACGGCCTGACCTTCGAACTGGTCTGCGCGCCGCCGTCCGAGGCGCTGCTGACGCAGCTCGAGGCGATCTCCGAGGCCTGGCTCCTGGCGCACGGGGGGACGGAGAAGGGCTTCTCGCTGGGCCGCTTCGACCCGGCGGTGCTGCGCCACGACCCCGTCGCCCTCGTGCGGCACGAGGGGCGCATCGTGGCGTTCGCGAACGTCTGGACCGGCGGCCGGGTCGAGGCCTCCGTCGACCTGATGCGGCACGTGCCGTCCCACGCCGGCGGGGTCATGGACTTCCTCTTCATCGAACTGATGCGCTGGGCGCGGGCGGAGGGCTACCAGCGCTTCAACCTCGGCCTCGCGCCGCTCGCCGGCCTCAACGAGCACCCGCTGGCGCCCCTGTGGCACAAGGTCGGCGGCGAGGTCGCGCGCCGGGGCGCACGGTTCTACGGGTTCCAGGGGCTGCGCGCCTTCAAGGCCAAGTTCGATCCGGTCTGGACGCCGCGCTATCTCGCCGCCCCGCCCCTCGCGCTCGCCGGCGCCCTCATCGACGTGACGCGGCTCGTCGGGCGGGAAGCGGCCCCGCGTCCAAGCCTCACCCCAAGTCTCACAAAGCCGTAAGCCTGACGAGACGCCGGCGCCGGCTTCGGGCGCGAGAAGGGGACCGCGCGGAGAGCGACCGCGCCGCCCGTCTCAGCCCCGGGGCCCGACATGAACCTGATCCGCACCCTGATCGCCGGCGCCGCCGTCGCGGCGCTCACGACCGCCACCTTCGCCGCCACCCGGCCGCCGGCGCCCCCTGCTCCGCCCGCACCCGCGCCGCTCGCCGCGGCGCCCGCCAACGGCCCCATGACCGAGACGGGCTACCGCTTCGGCCCGGCCGGCCCGGTGACCGTCTACCGCACCTCGAAGGAGCCCGGCCGCTTCGTGGTGTTCGTCTCGGGCGACGGCGGCTGGAACCAGGGCGTGGTCGACATGGCGCGCCAACTGGCCCGCATGGACGCGACCGTCGTGGGCGTCGACATCCGCAGGTACCTGGCCCAGACCCAGGCCGGCGCCGAGGCCTTCTACCCCGCCGGCGACTTCGCCGCCCTGGCGCAGGCCGTCCAGAAGGACCTCGGCTTCACGCGCTACCATCGCCCCGTCGTCGTCGGCTACTCCTCGGGCGCCACGATCGCCTACGGCGCCCTGGCCCAGGCGCCGGCCGCCACCTTCCAGGGCGCGATCGCGCTCGGCTTCTGCCCCGACCTCAAGACCCCGAAGCCGATGAGCGCGGGCGTCGGCAAGCTCGCCCACCGCCCCGATCCCGCGCTCGGCTTCGTCTATGCGCCCTCGGCGACGCTCACCGCGCCGTTCATCGTCATGCAGGGCGGCCGGGACGAGACCTGCCCCGCCGCCCAGGCGCACGCCTTCATGGCGCAGGTCCCCCGCGGCCGCATCGTCGACCTGCCGAAGGTGGGCCACGGCTACTCCGTGCCCGCGAACTGGGCGCCGCGGCTCGCGACCGCCTTCGCCAGCCTGTACCCGGCCGCGTCCGCGCCGGCCGCCCCGGTCGCCTCGGGATCGGCGGCCCGGCGCCTGGCCGGCCTGCCGCTGGTCGAGGTGAACGCGCCCGGCCACGGCGACACCATGGCGGTGCTCTATTCCGGCGACGGCGGCTGGGCCGGCATCGACCAGGGCCTCGCGGCGGGGCTCTCCAGGGGTGGGGTGCCCGTCGTGGGCTACGACGCCCTGCGTTATTTCTGGACCGCGCGCACGTCCGACGAGGCGGCGCGCGACCTCACCGCCGTCCTGCGCCGCTACATGGCCGCCTGGGGCAGGTCCAGGGTGATCCTGGCCGGCTATTCGTTCGGCGCCGACGCCCTGCCGGCCATCGTCGCGCGCCTGCCGCCCGACATCCGCAGCCACGTCCGCCTCGTGGCCCTCGTGGGCGTCAGCAAGGACGGCGAGCTGGAGTTCCGGCCCGGCGACTGGCTGAACCTAACCGCGTCCAGCGCCTATCCCCTGGCGCCGGTCCTGCAGGGGCTGCGCGACGTGCCGAAGGTCTGCATCTACGGCGACCGCGAGCGCAACGACGCCTGCCCCGGCTTCGCGCCCGGACTGATCCAGCCGATCAGGGTCGCCGGCGACCACCACTTCGACGGCGACTACGCGCCGGTCAGCAACGCCATCCTCCGCGCCGCCGGGATCTGAGGCCGGATCCCGGGGACAGGCCGGCCCACCGATACCCGCGCTAGGCGGTGGGCTCGAACCAGATGGGCGAGGACCAGGCGCGTTCCATGATGGTGGGTTGCAGGTTCGGGTTGGGCGGCGTGCCGTTGCGCAGCGCGTCCCAGGTCGACCAGCGGCAGGACGGGTTCTCCAGCACGCGGACGTAGTAGAAGGCCCGCTGCCTCGGGTTGAACTCGGGGTCCTTCCAGACCGTCCGCAGCTCCACGTCGCCCTTGAAGCGGTCGGGCTCGCAGGTCTTCAGGTTCACGGTCGCGCCGTTGTCGCCGCAGCGGCTGTTCGCGCCGACCTTGAGGCCGTCCGAACAGGCCACGTCGAACACCTTCTCCTTCGCCTGGCCGTTCTCGATCCAGCCCTTCACCACCTGGGCGCGCTGGAGATAGCCGCCGCGCGGGTCACGCACGGCCCAGACCAGGAAGCTGGGCGCGCGGCCCTTCGAGGCCAGCAGGTCGCCGCCCATGGGCACGCCGTGGGCATAGGCCTGGCGCACGGTGTCGGTCCGGGTCAGCAGGTCGGCCGGCAGGTCGTAGCCCGCGAAGAAGCGCACCTTGATGCGGGGCCCTGACGTCGCGAAGGTCTCCCTGCGCCGCAGCGCCGCGTAGAGAGCGCCGCGGCTGTTCTCCTCGGCCCAGATGCCGGCGAGGCCCGACGCGCCCCAGGTCTTGTAGCGCCCGCCCGCGGCGGCCGATTCGTCGTCGCCCCAGGTCCTCGCGCCCTTTGCCGGAATCGAGCCCCGCCGCTCTGGCGTGGCGTCGGACAGGCCGGCCTTGCTGAAGTAGTTGGGCTCCTCGACGCTGCCCGGGGCGGCGTTGTGGGTGTCGGAGCCGCCGACGAAGCCGAGCTTGAACGGGTTCACGCCCAGCTTCTGGCGGTGGAGAATTCCGTCCTCGAGCGCGCGTCGCACGTAGCCGCCATCGAACTTGGTGATCGGCTTTTCCGCCCCGATGTAGCTCTCCATGATCTCGAAGTTGGCCCACTCGTCGTTAGGCGAGAGGGACGGATGCGCCTCGGACGTCCCCTTGGTCTGGCTGATCTCCACCAGCGGTTCGTTGCGGGCGCGCATCTCGGCGTAGGCCCTGTCGAGGGGACGTCCGCTCATACGGCTGCCGTCGAACATCAGGCCGTCGGACCCGTTGGAATTGTGCGGGATCGCGAGGGCTTCGACGCCCTTCGCCCGCCAGGCGTCCATCTTGCGCCAGAGATCTTCCGGGTCGTTGGAGTCGCTGGTCGAATACGGCAGGCTTGGCACGTTCGCCGTCTGGAAGATGACGTTGCGATGGAGATTGCGCCCTTCCAGCCCCGACGTGAACTCATATCCGACGAACGTGGTGAAGCGTCCCGGCGCGTAGTTGCGCGCGGCGGCGTCCTGCACCTCGCGCCAGGCTCGCGACACGATCGCGGGGTCGTTGAACTCCGCCGGCAACGTCCCGTCGCGCCTCGCCTGGCCGTATGCCCTGAAGGCCCGCTGAATCTCGTTGAGGTCAGGGCTCATCAGCCCCTTGCTGAACGGAAGCTTCGACAGCGGGTTCACCGGGTCGGCTGCTTCCCGGATGACGCCCATGTACTCCGCATGATCCGTGACGGCCACGAAATCCAAGGGGCCGCCCTGAAGACGGACATCGAAGCCGGCGGCGTGTCCGATCGCCTCCCCCTTGGCGAACCGGTAGGCATCGTCCGGCGTCCTGCGGACGTTGAAGATGTAGGCGTCGTTGGACAGGTAGGTGTGGACATGCAGGTCGCCGAAATAGGCGTTGCGGTCGGCGTTGTAGCCGGGCAGGCGCTGCGTCGCCGCCGGCGCCTTGGCCGCTGACGCCGGGCTTGCGGCGGGGGCGGCGCGCGCCGGTTTCTGTTGCGCGACCTGGGCGCCGATGGCCCCGCCGCCCACCACCACGCCGCCCACCACCGCCACGCCGACGACGGCGGGCATTGTCTGGCGGATGGTTTCAAGGAATCTGCGCTTCGGCATGGTCGGCGTCCTCACCCAGGGCCTGAATCGGCGGCGGGCGCTCGACCCTGTTCTGCGCAGGGCTCCGGCCGGCCGCATGTCGCCCGCCGAGCGCCGCCGCGCCCGCGGCGGATGCGGACATGCCCGGAGCTTATGTCGCGCGCGCCCCACGCGGGGAGAGCCCACGATTTCCCATACCCATGCCTTCACGCCATGGCCCCACCCGCCGGCGCACGAGCCGCATCTTCAACGATGGAGAGAAAATGGCGCGCCCGGAACGATTCGAACGTCCGACCCTCAGATTCGTAGTCTGATGCTCTATCCAGCTGAGCTACGGGCGCGTCTGGCCTTTCGGCGAGGGCGCGGAACCTAGTTGCAGGGCGGGGGGAGCGCAAGCCCCCTTCCGCGCCTTTTTCCGCGCGCCTCCGGAAGCCCTATCGCCGGGGGAACGGCAGGCCGCCCAGGATGCCCTGCTTGAGGATGTCGCCGGCGCTCGGCGCCTTGGGCGGCTGGCCGGGGGGCGGCGGCTGGCCCGCGCCGGGATAGCCGCCGGCCTGGCGGCCGCCGTCCATCTGCGGCATCGCCATGCCCAGCAGCCCGCCCGTCGCCGAGCGGTAGCGGACCTTCACCGCCCACTCCTGGTTCCAGGCGATCTTCGGGTTGGTCGGCCGGGGCGGATAGACGAAGTTGGCCTCGCCGCCATAGGCCGCGAGCTGGACGATACCGCCGCCGCCACCGCCGCCGCCCAGGGCGTCCATCACCTCCTTGGGCACCTTGCAGGCGCGGGTGGCCGGGCCCATCAGGGTGCGGTTGGCGACCAGGCGCGCGATGTCGCCGGTGGAGAGGTAGTCCATCACCCCGAAGGGCGCGGCCTGCAGCTCGGACGACGTCCACATGACCACGGTGTCGCCGGCGCCGCCCATGGCGCTGGCGAAATAGGCCTGGGCGTTGCCGACCAGGTTCCAGCCGAGGTCGACCCCGCCCACGGCGTTGCGCTGGTTGGTCGCGAGGTTGAGCGGGCCCAGGAAATCCTGGTCCTCGCCCAGCATGAAGCTGATCTCGGGGCTGTAGTTGCCCTGGATCGTGTGCGGTCCGATCAGCGAGCCGTTCGGCGGGACGGTGGTCTTCGTCTGGCTGTTGGGCCACTCGCCGTAGGTCTTGTTGCGGGCGGGCGACGGCGGCTGCATCGGGCGGTAGTCGATCGCCTTGAAGACCCCGGCCATCGCCTGCGGGTTGGAGGTCATGGTGGCGAAGTCGATCACCACCGGCTGGCCCGGCTTGGCGTGCTCGCCGCAGCCCCAGAAGATCAGCATCCTGCCGCGCGGCTTCTGGTACTCGCGCGGGATGTACTCGGGCGTGTCCTCGCGGACCGGGGTGGAGGCCTTCGGGCTCAGCAGCGGCAGGCTGGCGCCGGCCTGCAGGCCGCGGGGCGGCAGGTGCTCGGCGGCCGGCGCGCCCGACGGCGGCTGGCTCGAGCCGAGCTGCAGGTTCAGCGTCTTGGTCGCGCCGCCGCCCCCGCCCATCATCATGCGCATCATCGCGCCCGCGTCGGGCTTGCCGCCGCCGCCCATGGCGGGCATGCCGAAGCCCGTCTGGGTCTGGGCGCTCATCCAGTAGACGGCGACGGGGCCGGTGACCTTCTGCTGCTGGGCCGAGGCGCCCGCGGCGCAGGTCGCGGCCAGTGCTGCAACGCCCGCGAGCAGCGCGAGGCGACGTCCGAGACGCATGGGAAGACTCTCCTGAACTAACCCGTTCCCTCAAACTACCAGCGGCCCCGTCAGGCCGGAAGGTCCCGCCAGCAGGTGACATACGAGCCGGGCCACGGCGTGGCTTCAAAGACCCCGCGCGCGACGGCGCGGGCCAGCACGTCGGCGGCCAGCGCGCCCAGCCGGGCCAGCGTGTAGGGCGCAGGCCCGGCCAGCGGCCTGCGGCCGGTGGAGAGCGCGAAGACGACGTCGCCGTCGAAGGGCGCGTGGACGGGGCGGATGGCGCGGGCCAGGCCGTCCTGGGCCATGACGGCGAGCCGCCTGGCCTGGGCCGGCGTCAGGGCCGCGTCGGTGGCGACGCAGGCGATGGTGGTGTTGCGCTGGTCGGCGGGGCGCTTGGCCGGGCCCCAGTCGTCGGGCGGGCCCACGAGGCCGGCCGCGCCCAGTCCGCCGAATTCGTCGCCCAGCTCGAACGGGGCGGCCCAGAAGGTGCGCCCGCCCGGCGCGACGACCGAGCCCCAGCTATTGACGCCCACGACCGCGCCCACCGTGTAGCCGTCCGGCGTGACCGACGAGGCCGAGCCGGTCCCGCCCTTCAGCGTCCCGGCCATGGCGCCCACGCCGCAACCGGCGGTCCCGAGCGCGAGCTCCAGGCCCGCCGCCTCGATCGCCGCGCGCCCCAGCGCGCGGTAGGGCGGGTCCTCGCCCCAGGCCTTGTCGCCGCCGTTGGCGACGTCGAACAGGATGGCGGCCGGGACCACGGGCGACTTGGGGATGCCGTCGACCATGCCGTAGCCGCGCCCCCGCGCGCCCAGCCAGCCCACCACGCCGTCCGCCGCAGCCAGGCCGTAGACCGAGCCGCCGGAGAGGACCACGGCGTCCACCGCATCCACCAGGGTCTCCGGCGCCAGGGCGTCGGTCTCGCGGGTGCCGGGCGCGCCGCCGCGCACGTCCACGGCGCAGACGGCGCGGTCGTCGGGCAGGATCACGGTGACCCCGGTGCGCACGGCCATGTCCTGCGCCTGCCCGACCTTCAGGCCCGGCACGTCGGTGATCAGGTTGCGCGCGCCCGCGCCGGCTCGATTCGCCGCCATGCGCGGACCTCGCATGTGCGCGCCCTTGTTGTCCACGCGGCCGAGGCCGCTATGGTCGCGTTCCGTATCCGAGGAGCCTGCCCGTCCCGTGAAGTCGCCGTTCCTGCCGCTGGCCCTCGCCGCGTTCGTCTCCGCCTGCGCCGTCCCGCAGGACACCCTCGCCCAAGCTCCGGCAAAGGCGCCGCCCGCCAAGGCCGCCGCGCCCGTCGGGGCCAGGGCGATGGTGGCGGCCGCCAATCCGCTGGCGGTGGAGGCGGGCCTGAAGGTGCTGCGCGCCGGCGGCACGGCGGTGGATGCGGCGGTGGCCGTGCAGGCGACCCTGGGCCTGGTGGAGCCGCAGAGCTCGGGCCTCGGCGGCGGCGCCTTCATGACCTACTACGACGCCAGGACGAAGGCGGTGACGGCCTACGACGGCCGCGAGACCGCGCCGATGGGCGCGACGCCGCAGCTCTTCATGGACGCGGCGGGCCAGCCGCTGAACCGGGGCGTGGCGATCCTCTCGGGCCGCTCGACGGGGGCGCCCGGCGCCATCGCCATGCTGTCGCTGGCGCAGAAGCAGCACGGCAAGCTCGCGTGGAGGGACCTGTTCGGCGAGGCCGAGCGGCTGGCCGACGGCGGCTTCCCCGTGCCCGGCCGCATGGCCGCCGCGGCCGCCAGCCGCGCGGGCCAGGCCGCCACGCCCGACGCCGTGAAATACTTCACCAAGGCCGACGGGACGAAGGTCCAGGCCGGCGAGATCATGCGGAACCCGGCCTACGCCGCCACCGTCCGCAAGATCGCCGCCGAGGGCCCGAAGGCGCTGCTGGAGGGCGAGATCGCCCAGGCCATCGTCGACAAGGTGCATGAGGGCGACATGCCCGGCACGCTCAGCCTCGCCGACCTCGCGGCCTATAGGCCCAAGAGCGGGCCGGGCCTGTGCCGGCCCTACCGCATCTACATCGTCTGCACGCCGAACGCCCCGTCCGGCGGGCCGGCGGTGCTGGAGGCGCTGGGCATCCTCGAGCACACCGACATCGCCAGCCATCGCAACGACGTCGAAGGCTGGTACCTGTTCAGCCAGGCGAGCCGGCTGATGTACGCCGACCGCGACCGCTACATCGGCGACCCCGACTTCGTGGAGGTCCCGGTCGACGGCCTGCTCGACCGGGCCTATGTGGCCGAGCGCGCCCGGCTGATCGGACCCACGCCGGCCGCGAGCGTCGCCCCGGGCAAGCCGAAGGGCGCCGGCCCGCGCGCCCCGGACGCCACGAAGGAGCCGGGCGGCACCACCCATTTCGTGATCGTCGACCGGTGGGGGAACGTGGTCTCGATGACCACCACGGTCGAGAGCATCTTCGGCTCGGGCCGGATGGTCCACGGCTTCTTCCTGAACAACCAGCTCACCGACTTCTCGTTCACGCCGCAGGACCGCGACGGCGCCCCGGCGGCCAACGCGGTGGCGCCCGGCAAGCGGCCCCGCTCGTCGATGGCGCCGGCCATCGTGCTGGACAGGAACCGCAACTTCGTCGCCGCCGTGGGCTCGCCGGGCGGCCCCTCGATCCTGGCCTACAACCTGAAGGCCCTGGTCGGCATGCTGGACTGGAAGATGCCCGTGCAGGACGCCATCGCACTGCCCAACATGATCGCGGGCGGCAGCTTCTACGCCGCCGAGGTCGACAGGTTCCCGCCCGAGCTGCGCGCCGGCCTGGAGGCCCGCGGGGTGAAGCTGACCAACGGCTTCGGCGCCGAGGGATCGGGCCTGCACGGCGTCGAGGTCACGCCCAAGGGCCTGCGCGGCGGCGCCGACCCCCGCCGCGAGGGCGTGGCCAGGGCGCCGTAGCGCCGCAGGCTTTCCGATTGAACCGCGGAATGCGCGGAATTCCGCGGAAGGAATCCGGGTCAGCTTTCCGCGTCATTCCGCGTATTCCGCGGTTTCCGGAAAGGGGACGCCGACGCGGCTCAGGCCTCGCTCTTCGCGCGCCTGACCCGCGGTTTCGCCCGCGGCGCGCCGGGCAGGCGCAGTTCGAAGACCGTGCCTTCGGGGCCGGTGACGGAGAGCGCCAGGTCGCCGCCGTGGCCCTGGGCCAGTTCGCGGGCGATGGCGAGGCCGAGGCCGGTGGAGTCGGGGCGGCCCGAGCCGGCGAAGGGCTGGAACAGGCGCTCGCGGATGCGCTCGGGCACGCCGGGGCCGTCGTCGGACACGCGGATCAGGCTGGAGCCGCCGGCGGTCTCCAGCGAGACCTCGATGCGGCCGGCGCCCTCGCGGCCGTCCTGGTGCTCGATGGCCTGGCGGGCGTTGCGCAGCAGGTTCACGAGGATGCGGTGCAACTGGTCCGGATCGGCGGTGACCTGGTCGGCGGCGGCCACCTTGGAGACGAACGTCACGCCCGGCCCCGGCACGCGCGCCTCGGCGGCGGCCTCGCGCAGCGCCGGCGACAGCTTCACCACCTGCGGCTCGGGCGCGGCCTCGTTGGTCTTGCCGTAGACCAGCACGTCGGCGGCCAGCTTCACGGCGCGGTCCAGCGCGCGCTCCAGGCGGGGCAGCGCCTGGCTGACGGTGGGGTCCTTCGACGCGGCCAGCCGCTCGGACGCGAGCTGGGCCGAGGTCAGCATGTTCTTCAGGTCGTGGTTGATCTTGGCCACCGCCTCGCCCAGCGCGGCCAGCCGGGCGCGGGACTGGAGCGCGGCGCGCAGGTCGGCCTGCATGCGGTCGAGCTCGGCCTCGGCGCGACCGATCTCGTCCCGGCGGCCCGAGAGCTGGATCTGCGCGGCGGGGTCTTCCGGGTCGGCGCGGAACCGCTCCATCGCGAACGTGATCCGCCGCACGGGCCGCACCAGGAAGAGGTTCAGCGCGAAGTAGACGACGAAGCCGGCCAGCGCCGAGACGCCCGCCACGATCGCCACCAGCCGCCACAGGTAGCCGGCCAGCGCCCGCTTCAGCTCGGCGTCGCCGGCCACGAACTCGATGAAGTCGGCCTCCTTGCGCAGGCGCGGCTCGGCCACCACCCGCATGCGGCCGCCGTCGCCCAGCAGGGTCTGGAAGGGCGCGAGCAGGGCCACGCCGGTGGCGCGCGGCCGCAGGTCCACGACATAGGGCGCGCGGGCCGGCCGGTTGGCGGCGAACACGAGCGACCGGACGCCGTCGATGGAGACGGCCACGATCTCCACCCCGGCGCCTTCGAGGAGCTGGGTCTTCAGGTGCTCGGAGACCACGCGGTCGGGGGCGACCTCGGGGGCGAGCGAGGCCAGCTCGGCGGCGCGGACACGGTCCAGCAGCCACTGCGTCTCGTAGGCCGCCATGGCCGGCGGGATGGCCATCGCGCCGCCCAGCAGGGCGAAGACGACGGTGAGGACCAGCAGGCGCGCGGAAAGGCCGCCGGGCCAGAAGAGGCGGCGCCTGAACTGCCGGAAACCGTCGCTGGGCGCCTCCGCCATGGTCCCTTTCGACTTGATGGGCCCGACTTAATGCTCCGGAGGGCCCGCGGCTAGGCTAACGCGCAGCCGCCGCTTCGGCCACGGACCGGAAGCCGTCGGCCTGCAACATCGCGGCTAGGTCGCGCTTGATCCGGGTCACCAGGCCGGGGCCCTCGAACACCAACGCCGAATAGAGCTGAACGGCTGCGGCGCCGGCGCGGATCTTGGCGTAGGCGTCGGCGCCCGAGGCGATCCCGCCCACGCCGACCAGCAGGAACCGGCCCGCCGCCGCCTCGCGGAACCGGCTGAGCACCGCGGTGGACGGCCCCATCAGCGGCGCGCCGGACAGGCCCCCGGTCTCGGATGCGGACCTCGACCGCAGCGGCGGCCGCGCCACGGTGGTGTTGGAGACGATGACGCCGGCCAGGCCGTGGGCGGCGACGGTCTCGGCGATGGCCTCGATCTCGGCGTCCTCCAGGTCGGGCGCGACCTTCAGGAACATCGGCGCGGCGACGCCCTGCGGCAGGGCGTCGGCCGTCTGCACCAGCCGGCCCAGCAGCTCGTCGAGCGCCGCCTTCGTCTGCAGGGCGCGCAGGCCCGGCGTGTTGGGCGAGGAGATGTTGATCGTGAAGTAGGACGCCATGCCCCAGAGGCGGCGCAGGCCGGCGGTGTAGTCGGCGAGGCGGTCCTCGGAGTCCTTGTTGGCCCCCAGGTTCGCGCCCACGACGCCGGCGCCCCGGCGCGCGAGCCGGGCGGCGAACGCCTCCAGCCCCGCGTTGTTGAAGCCCATGCGGTTGATCACCGCCCGGTCCTCGCTCAGGCGGAACAGGCGCGGGCGCGGATTGCCCGCCTGCGGCTTCGGCGTGACGGTGCCGCACTCCACGAAGCCGAAGCCCGCGGCCAGCATCGGCCCGAACACCTCGGCGTTCTTGTCGAAGCCCGGCGCCAGGCCCACGGGGTTGGGCAGCGCCATCCCCGCCAGCTCGGTCGCCAGGATGGGCGGGTCGGCCGGCGCGCGGGGACCCAGGCCCAGCTTCAGGCCGGCGATCGCGAGCCCGTGGGCGTCCTCGGGGTCGAAGCCGCGCAGCGCCCGAGTGGCGAGACGGTGGATCATCTCCCCTCCCCCTTGCGGGGAGGGGCCGGGGGTGGGGGTGCGCTCGCCCGGAACACGGCGCCGACACCCCCTCTCCCAACCCTCTCCCCGCAAGGGGGAGAGGGCTCAAGGCGTCTGCTCATACCGGCATCCTCGGGACGCCGTCGGGACCCAACGGCGCCTCATGAACGGCGTGGACGTCCTCCACCGGAAGCGTCCCGTAAAGGTGCGGGAACAGGTCGCCGCCGCGCGACGGCTCCCACCTCAGCGCCGCGCCCAGGTCGTCGCCCTCGACCTCCAGCACCAAGAGACCGGCCTGCCCGGCGAAGTGGCGCCGCGCCGTCTCGCCCGCCTGCGCGGCCGTGGAGAAGTGGATGTAGCCGTCCTGGTGGTCCACCGCCGAGCCCTCGAACCGTCCGGCCGCCTCGGCCGCCGTCCATTCGGATCGGGGCAGGATCTTGTAGATCCTCAATGATACCGCCCGGGGAAGAACAGCCCGTCGTAGTGCGGCCGCCCGTTGGCGTCGATCAGGAAGACCGCCGCCGCCGCGGTCGGGAAGTTGCGCCGCGCCTTGCCGATCAGGTCCGGCGACGCGCCGCCCTCCTGCAGGAGCTGGATCGTCAGCTCCTGGAGCCCGGGGTTGTGGCCCACGATCATCAGCGTCCGGCACGCCTCGCCGGCCTGCTCGGCCGCCGCGCGGATGGTGCCGGAATCGGCGTGATAGAGGTGGTCCTCGATGCGCATCTCGGTCCTGGCGAAGATCGGCTGCATCGCGGCCCAGGTGTCGCGCGTGCGCGCCGCGGACGACACCAGCGCCACGTCGGGCGTAAAGCCCAGGCCCGCCAGGTGCGCGCCCATCCCGGCGGACTCCTCCTGCCCGCGCGGCGCCAGCCGGCGGTCGAAGTCGTCGCCGCTCGCGGAATCCGGCTCGGCCTTGCCGTGCCGAAGGAGGATCAGCCGATCCATGGACGCTCCCTAACCCCAGCGGTTCTTAGCGTAGGGGGCGACCTTCGCAAGCCATTGACACCCCCATTGACACTCAGGGACGCAGGCGGTCCAAGGCGCGCATGACGGCGCAGGGCCCGATCCAGGCGGAATTCGAGGCGGGCGGCGGGACCTGGCGGTTCCCGGCGGACCGGCCCCTGCGCCTCGATTCGGGCGCCCGGCTCGCCCCGCTGGAGATCGGCTACAAGACCTACGGCGCGCTGAACGCCGACAAGTCGAACGCCGTGCTGGTCTGCCACGCGCTCTCCGGCGACCAGCACCTGGCCTCGACGCACCCGGTGACCGGCAAGCCCGGCTGGTGGGACCGCTTCGTCGGCCCCGGCAAGCCGCTGGACCCCGAGCGCCACTTCATCGTCTGCACCAACGTGGTCGGCGGCTGCATGGGCACCACCGGCCCCGCGTCGATCGACCCCGCGACCGGCGAGGCCTACGGGCTCAAGTTCCCCGTCATCACCATCCGCGACATGGTCCGCGCGCAGGCGATGCTGATCGACGCCATGGGCATAGACACCCTGTTCGCCGTGATCGGCGGGTCCATGGGCGGCATGCAGGCCCTCCAGTGGGCGTCCGACTATCCCGAGCGGGTGTTCAGCGTGGTGTGCATCGCCGCCGCCGCGCGCCACTCGGCGCAGAACATCGCCTTCCACGAGGTGGGCCGCCAGGCGATCATGGCCGACCCCAACTGGATGAGCGGCGCCTACCTGACCGCGGGCGTGCGGCCCGAGAAGGGCCTCGCGGTCGCGCGCATGGCCGCGCACATCACCTATCTGTCGGAAGCGGCCCTGCAACGGAAGTTCGGCCGCGAGCTGCAGCGCGACGGCCTGTCGTGGGGCTTCGACGCCGACTTCCAGGTGGAGAGCTACCTGCGCCACCAGGGCGCCAGCTTCGTCGACCGCTTCGACGCGAATTCCTACCTCTACATCACCCGCGCCCTCGACTACTTCGACCTCGCCGCCCAGCACGGCGGCGTGCTGGCCCAGGCGTTCGTGGGCGCGCGCAGGGTGAAGTTCTGCGTGCTCTCCTTCTCGTCCGACTGGCTCTACCCGACGCCCGAGAGCCGCGACGTGGTCCGCGCCCTGAACGGCGCCGGCTGCCGGGCCAGCTTCGCCGAGATCCAGACCGACAAGGGCCACGACGCCTTCTTCCTCGACGAGCCGCTGCTGGACGCGACGCTGAGGGGCTTCCTGGGCGCCCAGGCGCAGGCGCGAGGGCTGGCGTGAGCGGCGCCCCTCCAGCCTCCATCCGCGAGGACTTCGCCGAGATCCTGAAGCTGGTGCGGCCCGGCGCGCGCGTCCTCGACGTCGGCTGCGAGGACGGCGAGCTGCTGGAACTGCTCACCCATGAGAAGCAGGTGGACGGCCAGGGCCTGGAGATCAGCGCCGAGGGCGTCGCCCGCTGCGTGGCCCGCGGGCTGTCGGTCGTGCAGGGCGACGGCGACCGCGACCTCGACCATTTCCCGACGCGCGCCTTCGACTACGCGATCCTGAGCAAGACCCTGCAGCAGATGCGCGAGCCCCGGCACGTGCTCTCCGAGCTCCTGCGCATCGCCGAGCAGGCGGTGGTCTCGGTGCCGAACTTCGGCCACTGGAAGGTCCGCTGGGCGCTCTTGAGCCGCGGCCGCATGCCCGAGACCGGCGCCCTGCCCGAACCCTGGTGGTCGACGCCCAACATCCACCTCTGCACCCTGCGCGACTTCGTGGGCCTCTGCGACCAGTTGGAGCTGCGCATCGACGCCTGCGCCTCGTTCGGCGGCGGCCAGCCCGCCCGCGCCATCGACCCGCGCGCGCCCATCGAGAACTGGCGCGCCGAAACCGCCCTCTTCCTCCTCAGCCGCAAGCGCGAGCCGGAACCGGCCGCCGCCCCGCCCCAGAACCTCTTCGGCGAAGTCGACCTGCCGAAGGCGGACGAGCCGGCCCCGAAGAAGCGCCCCCGCAGGCGCTAAGCGCCCTCACCTCCCCCACTGCGGCAGCAGTGGCGGGAGGGGGACCGCTCGCCGACCCCGGCGAAGGCCGGGGGAAGAGCGAGTGGTGGAGGGGGCGAGCCCCACCCACCGAGCTCGCCGCGCGCGCCCCTCTCTCTCGTCATCCCGCGACTTGTTCGCGGGACCCATGAACACCGTGGTTCAGGAGGGGTTGGCGGAGACGCCGCCGCACCCCGCCACCCGCCTCCCGCGATCTTGGGTCCCGCGAACAAGTCGCGGGATGACGAGCATTGTTGACGCCTGCGCTCTAGTATGTTCTTGATTTGTTCATGTCCACGACCGACGCCGCATCGACCCAACTGCACGAGCTCGCCGAGTTCGGCATGGGCCTCGTGCGCCGCATCGCCGTCGCCGTCGACGCGGACCCGGACACCCAGACCCTGATCGCCCTGGCCGACGCCCACTGCGACGTCGCCCGCAGCGTGCGCCAGTCGATCGCGCTGCGCCTGCGCATCGCCAGCGGCAGCTTCGAGCGCGTGCAACCCCGCCCGGAAGCCGACCCGGACGCCGAGCCGGAGGAGCGCAAAGAGCGGGGCGAGTACGCCGAACGCTGCGACTGGAACGAATACGAACGCCCCGACTGGGAGACGCCGCTGCTCCGCCTCACCGGCGACCCGGCCCACGACGAGGCCGTCATCCAGGCTGCGGTCGCGGCCGCCGTCGTCAAGATCCGCAGGAGCTACGCCAAGGCCCTCGCGGTCCTCGACCCCGAGCGCAAACCCACAGGCCGGACCAAGCTCCTCGCCGGCTCTGCGCTACTACGCCTTACCGACACGTCCTGACGGACGCGCTCTCCCGACATCCCTCTCCCTGAACGTCATGGCCGGCCTTGTGCCGGCCACCCATGAACACCGATCCAGCCAAGCTCGCAGCGGCCCCCGCCGCGGGCCCCATCCGCGCGTCTGCGCGTCTGGATGGCCGGCACAGGGCCAGCCATGACGTTCCTCGTGGGCGTGCTTGAGAACCGCGAACCTACCGCGCTTCGCCCCCGACAGGACGCCCCCAGCTCAGCGCACCCGGATCACCTCGGTCCGGCCGTACTTCAGGATCAGCCGCCGGAGCTGGAGCGCCGTCGGGCCGCGGGGGGCCGGCGTCACCGCGTACTGGCGGCCGGCCCCGCCGGCATAGCTCGCCGGATCGTTCGAGAGCAGGCTGACACGGAGGACCTCGCCGGTGTCCTGGCGCAGCGCGAAGGCCTCCGGGTAGTCGATGTTGAAGTTGGCGACGGTCATGCGGACCAGGCCGCCGGCCGGGCGGCGGCCCCAGGTGCGCACCGCGTTGGTCAGGCTGCCCATCAGCGTCTGGCGCATCTCCGCCTTCTGCGGCGTGTCCGGGTCGAACCTCGGCTCGCACGCCGTCGGCAGCTCCAGGCGCACCCGCTCGGACCTCCCGCCATACACGCGCCGGCGGTCGCGCTCGAAGGCCGGCTCGCCGCGCAACAGGTCGATGTTGTAGCCCGAGCGCTGGGTCACCACCGGCCCGGCCGCGCGGGCGACCACGACATAGCTGTCGGCCCACTTCGGCGTGCGCGGCACCGCGCGCATGTCCTCGCTCCAGGCGTAGGCGGTGCGGCCGTCCATCCGGACGTCCAGGTGGACGGTCTGGCCCAGCCGCGCGTAGGGGTCGCCCCACCAGACCCGGCTGAAGCAGACGTGGCGCTTCAGGGCCTCGGCCACGTCGCGGTTCGTCAGGTCCGCCGCCGCGGCGGGACCGGTTGCGATGAGCGCCAGCGCCGCGCCGACGAGCCGGACTGCGCGCATGGGGTCGGGGCGCATGGGCGTGGGCGGATCAGCCCGCGATGGCCGCCGCGTCCTGCTCGCCGGTGCGGATGCGCAGCGCCCGCTCGAGGTCGAGGACGAAGATCTTGCCGTCGCCGATCTTGCCGGTGTTGGCCGTCGTCTGCAGCGCCTCGACCACCGCCTCGACGATGTCGGCCGGCACGGCGATCTCCAGCTTCACCTTGGGCAGCAGCTTCACCTCGTACTCGGCGCCGCGGTAGACCTCGGTCTTGCCGCGCTGGCGGCCGTAGCCGCGCACCTCGGTGACGGTGAGGCCCGAGGCGCCCGCCTCGGTGACGGCGTCCAGCACGGCGTCGAGCCGGCTGGGCTTGATGATCGCGATGATCAGCTTCATGCGCCGGTCGCTCCGAATTCGGTGGCTTTCCAGCCTGTGAAGCTAAGGCCTTCGTCGTGGCGACGCCAGCGGTCTCGCCGAGGCGGCCGGAACGCCGGGCGCGGGGACCAGCGCCGGCCGCGCGACGCGGGCGCGGCGGCCCTGCGGCTTCACCGCGAACGTCTGCTTCACCGCCTCCATCAGGAGCAGCCCCGCGAACCCCGGCCACAGCCGCGACCCCGCCTGCTCGAACCCCTCGGCCCAGCCCGCCATCCAGCCGACCGGCGGCACGTAGAGCGCCCGCGTCCAGCCCGAGGGCTCGAGGTCGGCGTCGCGCAGCAGCTCGGCGAGCTGGCCGCGGGTGTAGGGCCGGCCGTGGCCGAAGGGGGTCTTCTCGGTGTTGGCCCACAGGCCGTTGCGCGAGGCGACGGTGATGATCGCCTTGCCCGAGGGCGCCAGCACCCGCCAGACCTCGCGCAGGTAGCCCACCGGATCGGGGCTCTCCTCCAGCCCATGCACCACCAGCACCCGGTCGAAGAGGGCATTCTGGAACGGCAGGGCGTCCTCCGGCGTCAGCGTCGCCAAGTTGGGCGCCTCGGCCGGCCACACCTCGACGCCCTGTAACGCCGGCATGCCGGCCACCACGCGCCGGGCGGTGGCGCGCAGCGGCCCGACGAACGGGGTGGCGTACCCCAGCGCCAGCAGGTCCAGGCCATGGGCGTCGCCCCAGGCCTCGGTGAGCTTGCGCTCCACCATGGCCCGCGCCGCCCGGCCGAGGTCGGAGGCGTAGAACTGGCGAAGCTCGAGGACGTCGCGGCGCATACCGGTCCTGGCTAAGCTCGACGCGCGCCGTCGGCCAGCCTAAATCAACGAAGGTCCGCCGGGAGTTCCGCCATGCCGCTCACCGTCCACCAGTTCCCCTGCCTCTCCGACAACTACGGCTTCCTGGTCCGCGACGAGGCGACGGGGCTGACCGCCTGCATCGACACGCCGGAGGCCGGCGCGGTCCTGCGCGAGCTGGAGAGCCTGGGCTGGGACCTGGACCTCATCCTCAACACCCACTGGCATCCGGACCACGCGGGCGGCAACGCCGACATCAAGGCCATCACCGGCTGCACCATCGTGGGCCCCAAGGAAGTCACCCGCATCGCGCCGCTGGACCGCGAGCTGGTCGAGGGCGACACCGTGCAACTGGGCGAGACCGCGTTCCGGGTGCTCGACACCGGCGGCCACACCCTGGGCCACATCACCTACTTCGACGCGGCCGACCGCATCGCCTTCGTCGGCGACACCCTGTTCGCCCTGGGCTGCGGGCGGCTGTTCGAGGGCACGCCCGAGCAGATGTGGGCCAGCCTGCAGAAGATCGCCGCCCTGCCCGACGACACCACCGTCTACTGCGCCCACGAGTACACGGCCTCGAACGCCCGCTTCGCGCTCTCGGTGGACGATTCGAAGGCGCTGAAGGACCGCGCCGCCCAGATCTTCGCCGCCCGCGACCGCGGCGAGTGGACCGTGCCCACCACCATCGGCCTGGAGAAGGCCACCAACCCGTTCCTGCGCGCCCCGCAACTGGCGGAGCGCATGGGCGCGTCGGGCCAACCCGACGCCCGCGCCTTCGCCGCCGTCCGCGAAGCCAAGGACGCGTTCAAGGGCTGACCTGCCGCTGCGCGCTTTCGTAGCTATAGTTGCCATTTTGTTCTTGACTTAGGGCCCGCTTTATGCGAGGTTTGCGGTGCGCTGCTCACTGCGTAGCCAGCCGCGATAGCGGCCAAGGCCCCGCAATACGGACTGCGTTCAATCCCAGACACAACACGTCATGGCGATCAATCGCCGTGTCGCGCAGCCCGTGGAGAACGCGAATGGCATTCAGCCAAGTGAATCCCGCACGCCTTGAAGGCGAGACGCTGAGGCGTTGGTACTCACGAACGCCCGATGAAGTCGAAGAGGAGCGACGGCAGAAGGCCGAGCGCGCGTACAACGCATTCTTCTTCTCGAACAAGCAGCCCGCCCCGCAGGGCTCCCAAGCATGCGCGTCGTGCGAGAAGCACGGCGCGTTGGATAACCAAGGCTACTTTGCAAGCCATGTCGAAGGAAACCGGTGGAGAGCTACGCGAGCGCCCAGACAGGAACCGATGGCGAGGGGCCTCGCCGGTCGCACGGAGGAACCATGCACCAACGCCGCTTGCCATCGTCCCCCGACGCCAGCCTTACCTCCCAATGGCGGTTGGTTACCGCTCCCGCCGGACAGCTTCCCACGCATAGGAGATGGAGGAGGACCTGCCTCCGGCGCGGGTCGGGAGAGGCACCCGCAATGTGAAATGCAGGACAGGCGCGACCGTGCCATTTGCGGTGAGCAGCCCACCGAACGCGCGAAGGCAGCGTGTCATGCAAGCGCGAGTGAGAGGCGAGCGTGGTGCGACTCTCACGAAGGCGAGATCGGAACGCCGCCCCTAACTACAGCTCGATACAAGGGTGGCCGGTCGTATCCCTGAGGAGTGGACTTCAGGCTTGAGCCCACTCTTCGATACTTCGGTGAATCTCCGAAGAGAAGGAGTAGGCGTTGATCGAAGCCTCGTCTGGATCTTCGTCGAAGGTCCACAGATGGAGGTAGCGCCAGGTCGCTTCGAGGCACACCGCCGCCATGCTCCGCGCCCCCTCCGGCATAAGGAGGGTGGCGCTGAGAGCAGCGGCAGTCGTTGGTGTTTGCGAGACTTGGATTTGACCAACCTCCTCCTGCTCGCCTGGGCCGAAGCGGACATCCGTTCCAAACGGTCTGATCCAAACTCGAATCGCATCGCCCCGGTGGCGCGCAGGCGCAACCACCCGGCCATCGATATAGAATCCCTGAACGACGTTGAGCCCGCCCTGGAACCGATACTCCGGCGGCGTCAGGTCGGAACTGAGGCCGACATGCAAGTTGCCTTCCCACGCTTCGATCTGAATCAACAGCCTGCCATCGGCGAAGCTTGGTTCTGAACTCGGCTGATCATGATGCGTCATCGTCGGAGTGTGGCGTTGTCCCGACCAGCCGCCAACGCGTTTCGGCGCTGGCCTACTGCGCGCTCGCCACCTTCATGATGCGTTTGGAGGACGGCCGGCCGGCGAGGCCCTGCTCGGGGGCCACGACGATGCGCAGGACGCCGTCCTTCAGGGTGACCGCGGGCTTCTTGCCCTCTTCGAAGCGGACGATGTTGAACTGGCCCAGGACGGTGCGGCCGCCGCGGCGCTCGGCCATGCGCACGAAGGCGAGGCTGGTGACGACGGCGGCGTCGCCCACCAGGGCCGATCCGGCCGGCGTCACCCGGCGGGCCTCGAAGACGATGGTGCGCCGCGCGATCCGGCCCGAGCGGTAGCTGGCCTGCAGCAGCCGCTCGCCCAGCGCCGCCGGGCTGAGCGGCGGAAGCCTGAGCGGGAAGCCGCCGCCCGCCAGCGAGACCGCCTCGCCGTTCGGCCGCTCGTCGGAGAACAGCGTCAGGCCGCCGAGCCGCGTGGCGCGCAGCACCGGCTCGCCCAGTTCGTCCTTGTAGATCACGTCGCCGCGCGGCGCGGGGCTCGGCGCCAGCACCCAGACCTCGGGGCTGTCGTCGAACTTCAGCATGGGCACGCCCTGGCTGCGGTCGAGGACGAAGACGCGGCCCTCTTCCGAGACGAATCGGGCCAGGGGCGGGCCGGCGATCTCGCCGCCGGGGCGTTTCAGGAGGCTGTCGCGAAGACGGTCGGCGGGGCCCGCGCCGGCCGGCAAGGCGACGCCGGACGCGGCCGCGCCCAACAGCGCCGCGATCATGGCCCTCCTCGACGCCGTCCGCTCACCTTCCATTGCACTCATGGAGATGCCGCGTGATCGGGGCGTTTTTTCGACGCCGGTGGGGCCGAGCGCGGTCAGCAGAGGTGGAATCCACTTTTGCGCCCGGACCACGCTCTGCTTTCGGGCGGGCGCTACCCGACCATGTACTGGCCGCCGTTGAGCGCGAGCGTGGTCCCGGTCACGTAGCCCGCCCGTTCGCCGGCCAGGAACGCCACCATGTCGGCGATCTCCTCGCCCTTGCCGAGCCGGCCCACCGGGATCTGGGCGATGATGCCCTCCAGCACCTTCTCCGGGACCGCCTGCACCATCTCGGTGTCGATGTAGCCCGGCGCGATGCAGTTCACCGTCACGCCCTTGCGGGCGTTCTCGAGGGCCAGCGCCTTGGTGAAGCCGATCATGCCGGCCTTGGCGGCGGAGTAGTTGGTCTGCCCCATCTGGCCCTTCTGGCCGTTGATCGAGCTGATGTTGACGATCCGGCCCCAGCCGCGGTCGCGCATGCCCTCGATGACCTGGCGGGTCATGTTGAACAGCGAGTCCATGTTCACGCGGATCACTTCCGACCACTGCTCGGAGGTCATCTTGTGGAAGACGCCGTCGCGGGTGATGCCGGCGTTGTTGACCAGCACGTCGATGGGGCCGAGTTCCTGCTCGACCCGCTCGGCGGCGTGCTTGCAGTCGGCGAAGTTCCCGACGTTGCCCTTCACCACCACGATGCCGAGTTCCTTGGCGCAGGCCGCGGCGGCCTCGTCGTTGCCGGAATATCCGGCCGCCACCAGCATCCCGTCGGCCCTCAGCCGTTCGACGATCGCCCGACCGATGCCACGGGTTCCACCCGTGACCAGCGCAACCCTGGCCATTCCGTCCGTCTCCCTATGTCGCCGTCACCACTGTGAGCGTGGCTTGCGGCTGTCAGACCTTCTCCACGCACATCGCGACGCCCATGCCGCCGCCGACGCACAGCGTGGCGAGGCCCTTCTTCGCGTCCGTGCGGTTCATCTCGTGCAACAGCGTGGTCAGGATGCGGGCGCCCGAGGCGCCGATCGGGTGACCGATGGCGATCGCGCCGCCGTTCACGTTGACCTTGGCCGGGTCGAGGCCCAGCTCGCGCACCACGCAGAGCGACTGGGCGGCGAACGCCTCGTTGCTCTCGATCAGGTCGAGGTCGGAGACCTTCCAGCCCGCCTTCTCCAGCGCCTTGCGGCTGGCCGGGATCGGCCCCGTGCCCATGATCTCGGGGTCGACGCCGGCGTTGGCCCAGGACGCGATGCGCGCCAGCGGCTTCAGGCCGCGCTTCTTCGCCTCCTCGGCGCTCATCAGCACCAGCGCGGCGGCGCCGTCGTTCAGGCCCGAGGCGTTGGCCGCGGTGACCGAGCCTTCCTTGTTGAACGCCGGGCGCAGGCCCGACATGGCCTCGATGGTGGCGCCGTGGCGGATGTACTCGTCGTCGGCGACGACGGTGTCGCCCTTGCGGCCCTTGATCGTCACCGGGACGATCTCGTCCTTGAACTTGCCGCCCTTCTGCGCGGCCTCGGCCCGGTTCTGGGAGCCGACGGCGAAGGTGTCCTGGTCCTCGCGGGTGATCTGCCAGCGGGCGGCGATGTTCTCGGCCGTCTGGCCCATGTGGTAGCCGTGGAAGGCGTCCCACAGGCCGTCCTTGATCATGGTGTCGATCAGCGACAGGTCGCCCATCTTCTGGCCGCCGCGCAGTTGCTGGGCGTGCGGCGACTGGCTCATGCTCTCCTGGCCGCCGGCGATCACGATGTCGGCCGAGCCGTCCATGATCTGCTGCGCCGCCAGGGCCACGGCCCGCAGGCCCGAGCCGCAGAGCTGGTTCAGGCTCCACGCCGGGCTCTCGACCGGGATGCCCGCGTTGACCGCCGCCTGCCGCGCCGGGCCCTGCCCCGCGCCGGCCTGCAGCACCTGACCCATGATCACTTCCTTGACGTCGCTGGCCTGGATCCCGGCCCGCTCCACGGCGGCCTGGATGGCCAGCTTGCCCAGCTCGTGGGCCGGCAGGCTGGAGAGCGCGCCGTTGAACGAACCCACCGGGGTGCGAGCGGCGGAGACGATGACGATGTCGGTCATGGCTTGATCCTGAAGCGTTTTTCAGCGGGCCCTGAAATCTGTATCGGCCTCACGTCGCGGCGCCGCAAGGCCCCTTCGTGCTTGCGATGCCATTTGCTTCTGTCCTCGCATCCGCGATACTGCGGTGCAGAAAATGCGGCGACTCTCCTGTCGGCCGCGATAAGGATCAGGGATGGCTGACACCCAGGATTCCGGGCCCGACGCCGCAGGGGCCGCCCAGACGGGCGAACGCGTCGTCATCAAGAAGTATGCGAACCGCCGGCTCTACAACACCGCCTCCTCCAGCTACGTCACGCTGGAGCACCTCTCGGAAATGGTGAAGCAGGGCGTCGACTTCGTCGTCTACGACGCCAAGACCAACGAGGACATCACCCGCACGGTCCTGACCCAGATCATCTTCGAGGAGGAGGAGAAGAGCCAGGGCCAGTCCCTGCTGCCGATCCAGTTCCTGCGCCAGTTGATCAGCTTCTACGGCAACTCGATGCAGGCCTTCCTGCCCAGCTACCTCGAGCTCAGCCTCGCCAGCTTCACCCAGCAGCAGGAGCGCCTGCGCAGCCAGCTCTCGACCTTCGGGCAGGCGGGCGGCATGGCCGCCTACGAGGACCAGATCCGCCAGAACCTGCAGCTCTTCGACCGGGCGATGAAGATGTTCTCGCCCTTCGCCTACGCCCCTGCCGCCACGGCCCCGAAGGCCGAGGAGCCCGCCCCCGCGACTCAACCGCGGGGTGAATCCGCACCCGATGAGGCGTTAACACTCTTGCGCAAGCAGATGGCGGAGATGCAGGCTCAGCTCGACAGGCTCGCGAAGGGCTGAGTCGACCGGGCTGGTTGTGGCCCACGTATTGCAGGTTGTGCGACAAGATGTCCCGCATCGACCGCATCAGACGCGCGGTCCAGGCGCGATCGGCGTCGAGGACCGAGGCGGACTCCGTCGAGCAAGGCGGGGAAACGTTCTCGCCTAACCTGCCGGTCGCCGTGGGCCCGGTCCCTCAGCCGCGCAGCTTCCGCGAGGACCGCCGTCGCGTCGAAAGCGAGTTCGCCGCCCAGGTCCTGGGCCAGGACGGCCAGCGCCGCGGCCTGCGCGCCGGCGCCGGCATCGTCGACATCGCCCAGGCCGCCTACAACCGCGTCGAGTGGTCGGGCGCCTACGACCGCCGCGCCCGCAAGGGCCGCCAGGCCCGCACCGACATCTGATCCAGACTGAACGTCATGGCCGGGCCTGTCCCGGCCATCCATGCACGCCGTCGGTGCGGAAGGGCTTTCCGACGCCCGTGTGCATGGGTTCCCGGCCGGGATGACGCTCATGGCGTGGACTTGATCCTCGCCAGCTCGGTCTCGAGCGCGGCCACGCGGCGTTCGAGTTCGGCGATGCGCGCCTCGGGCGACGCGCCCGGCGTGGGCGTCGAGACGCCGGCGCGGTTCGCCACCTCGGCTGGCGTGACGCCCAGCAACTCGGCAAAGGCCGCCACCTGCCCGGCGGAAACTTCCCGCTGGTCCTTGAACACCTCGGCGAGTTCGACGGCGGACAGGCCCGCGACGGCGGCCATCAGCTCGCGCGAAAGGCCCCGCTCCGAGAGCTTTTCGTCGAACCAGGGGGCGTCGAAGAAGAGGGCCATGGGTTCCGGCTCGGCTGGCGCCGGACTTGCTTAACCAAGTTCGAAAGCCACCGCCACGGACGCTCCGATGCTCGTCTTCCTCTCCCGCTTCGTCGATGTCGCGGTCGTCACCCTGATCCTGTCGGCCTTCACCTGAGGCCGGATGGGCCGGAACCGCCGTCCGCGGCGCGCCCGGATTATCGAAGGAACCGCCCATGGCCGCCATGCCGGGCCGGCCTCCAGCAGACCCGAGTCTATTGCGCCAGAGGGATGAGCCTGGTGCGGATGAAGTCGACCCGCCCGAGCAGCATTTCGGCGTACTCGCGGGTCGGAGCAACCGGGATCGGGTAGCTCTCCGAGAGGTCATGCCCGTCCATGACGTTGTCGGCCCAATCCTGAGCGATGGCGCAGTAGAGTTGGAGGGCCAGCGCCGGCGTAGGCGTGTCGTCGGTCTCAAAGTGCATGAACGGCAGATCACCGACCACGACCCAGCGCTCGCAGTCCTCGGGCCGTCCGCCCGGTAGGAACCGCAGCAGATAGAGTCCCAGGATCGGAGCGACCCCGAACGCGAACACCAGGTCCTCGACCGGCATGCTCCAGGTCGCAGCGTCGACGAACGCGCGAGCCTCCGCAGTCAACGCCCCGATCGCCGCGACCTCCTCGTCGCTTTCATAGTCGATGTCGAGACCGACGGGCCATCCGCCCCTGTCGACGAGTTGGGTCATGCCGAAAACGATAGCTGTCCGCGCGGCTCCGTCAAGAACAGATGATGAACAATCAGGTCCACCCCAGCACGTAGCGCGCCTAGGAGGCGCCCGGCTGACGCGGTGATCCTAGACCTCGTCCACCCCGCCCGGGTTCCGCGCCCGCGACTGCAGCCACATCACGCCGAGGAGGTCGCTGAGCGAGGCCATGAGGCGGCCGAGGTTGGTGTATTTCGACCGGCCCGTCTGGCGGTGGCGGTGGTTCACGGGGCGGAACGCCACCTGGTAGCCCTCGCGCAGCATCAGCGCCGGCAGGTAGCGGTGGATATGGTCGAAGTAGGGAAGCCGCAGGAAGGCCTCGCGGCGGAACGCCTTCAGGCCGCAGCCGGTGTCGTTGGCGGTGTCCCTGAGCAGGCGCTTGCGCACGCCGTTGCCGACGCGGGACGCGAGCTTCTTGGCCCGGCTGTCCTGCCGCTTCACCCGCTCGCCGCCGACCAGGGCCAGTTCGGGCGGGCCGGCGTCCAGGGCGTCGACCAGGCCGGGGCCGTCGGCGGGGTCGTTCTGGCCGTCGCCGTCGAGGGTGACGATCACCGGCGCGCGCGCCGCCAGGACGCCCGAGCGGACGGCGCGGCTCTGGCCCGAGTTCTTCCGGTGCGCGAGGATCCGCAGCTCGGGAATCTCGCCCGCCAGCGCCTTCAGCGCCGCGCGCGTGCCGTCGCGGCTGGCGTCGTCCACGAACACGATCTCGAACGCGCGGCCCGCGAACGCGGCGGCGATCTCGCGCGCCAGGGCCGGCGCGGCGCCCTCCTCATCGTAGACGGGGACCACAACAGAGATGTCGGGCATTGAAGCCATCAGCGCCTCATAGCGGAAAAGCCGCGGCGGGAAAGGATCGTGCTATCTGGGCGAAATGACGCTGGAGCGGACGATCGAGCGGTGGAGCGGCGGCTGGCGCGGGCCGGCGCTGGCGGCGTTCATCGCCTTCCTGGCCGGCCTGCCCGGCCTGATCGCCGTGCCGCCGCTCGACCGTGACGAGGCCCGATTCGCCCAGGCCACGGCCCAGATGATCGAGAGCCGCGACTATGTGGTGATCCGCTTCCAGGACGCGCCGCGGTTCAAGAAGCCGGTGGGCATCCACTGGCTGCAGGCCGCCAGCGTGCGCCTGCTCTCGGCGCCCGAGGCGCGGGCGATCTGGGCCTACCGCATCCCGTCGCTGCTGGGCGCCATGCTGGCCGCCGCCGCCTGCGCCTGGGGCGCGGCCGCCTTCTTCGACCGGCGCTCGGCGCTGTTCGCCGGCGCCATGCTGGGCGCCTCGTTCCTGGTCTCCACCGAGGCGTTCATCGCCAAGACCGACGCGGCGCTGACCGGAACCATCGTGCTGGCGATGGCGGCGCTGGGCCGGCTCTACGCCGCGCGAGGCGACGGACCGCCGGCGCCGCGGGGCACGGTCTGGATCTTCTGGGGCGCGCTGGCGGCCTCGATCCTGATCAAGGGGCCGGTGGGGCCGATGGTCGTGGGCCTGGCGATGATCGCGCTGGCGCTCTGGGACCGGCGCACCGGCTGGCTCGCCGGCCTGAAGTGGTGGTGGGGGCTGATCGTCGTGCTGGCGGTGGTGGGGCCGTGGGCGGGGGCCGTGACCGTCGCCACCGACGGCGGTTTCTGGACCGAGGCGGTCGGCGGCGACCTGGCGCCCAAGCTGGCCGGCGGCCAGGAGACCCACGGCGCGCCGCCCGGCTACCACACGCTGCTGACGCCGATCCTCGCCTTCCCGATGACGCTGCTGCTGCCCGCGGCGGCGGTGGCGGCCTGGAAGCATCGCGCCGAGCCTGGCGTGCGCTTCGCCATCGCCTGGCTGGTCCCGACCTGGATCGCCTTCGAGCTGCTGCCGACCAAGCTCGTGCATTACACGATGCCGGCCTATGCGGCGCTGGCGTGGCTGGCGGCCCGCGCCCTGGCCGAGCCCATCGGCGCGGCGGCGCGCTGGCTCGGCGCGGGCCTCGTGGCCGTGGTGGGCCTGGCCCTGGCGGGCGGGGTCTTCTACCTGCTCTCGCTCTACGGCGACGGGAGCGACGCGTGGGCCGCGACGGTCGCGGCGGGCCTGCTGGCGGCGGCCGGGCTGACAGGCGCCTATCTGATGGTCCGCCGGGCGCCGCAGGCGGCGCTGATCGGCGCCCTGGGTCTCGGCGTCCTGGGCCACGCCGTGCTGGCGGCGGGCGTCCTGCCGCGGCTCCAGCCGCTCTGGCTGTCGGCGCGGCTGGAGCGGGCTCTGGACCGGGCCCGCCTGCTGCCGCGGCAGGGCGTGGCCGAGGCGCCGGTGGCCGTGGCGGGCTTCGCCGAGCCCAGCCTGGTCTTCGCGCTGGGCACGGCCACGGAACTGGAAGGCCCCGCGGAAGCGGCGCAGGCGGTGGTCGAGAACCGGCCCGCCATCGTGGAGGGTCGCGAGGAGGCCGCGTTCCGCGAGGCGCTCAAGGCCCGCGGCGGAACCGCGCGGCTGGTCGCGGAAGTGGACGGGATCAACTACTCGAAGGGTGATCCCATGGCGCTGAGGGTCTATGTGGCGCCGGACGTGACAGTAGACGAGGCGAAGTAGGATGGGCCGGCGGCGGATCGAGATCGTGGAAGTGGGCCCGAGGGACGGCCTGCAGAATGAGAAGACCCTGTTCGAGGTGGGCCAGAAGCTGGAGATGATCGCCCGGCTCGAGGCCGCGGGCGCGCGGCGCATGGAGGTGGTCTCGTTCGTGAACCCCAAGCGGGTGCCGCAGATGGCCGGCGCCGAGGAGATCATGGCCGCCCTGCCGCACAAGGACGGCCGCTCGCGCATCGGGCTGGTGCTCAACATGCGCGGCTGGGAACGCTGCCGGGACGCCGGCTGCGACGAGGCCAATGTGGTGGTCTGCGCCAGCGACGGCTTCGGCATCCGCAACCAGGGCGCCTCGGTGGACGAGCAGGTCACCGCGCTCGCCGACATCATGGGCGTGCGCAAGAAGGAGGACCCGCCGGTCACCATGACCGTGTCGGTGGCCTTCGGCTGCCCGTTCGACGGCGAGGTGCCCGAGGAGCGCGTGGTGGAGATCGTCAAGGCGGCCGCCGACATGCGGGTGGCCGAGATCGCGCTCGCCGACACCATCGGCGTCGCCGACCCCTGGACGGTGCGCCGCCGCGTCGAGGCGGCGAAGAAGGCGGCGGGCCACATCCCGCTGCGCCTGCACTTCCACGACACCCGCAACACCGGCCTCGCCAACGCCTTCGCCGGCGTCGAGGCGGGCGTGGACGTCCTGGACGCCAGCGTCGGCGGCCTGGGCGGCTGTCCGTTCGCGCCGAACGCCACCGGCAACATCGGCACCGAGGACCTCGTCTACATGCTGGAGCGCGCCGGCTACGAGACCGGCTACGACCTCGACCAGTTGATCGGGATCGGCGTCTGGGCCTCGGACCTGCTGGGCAAGCGCGTGGCCTCGTCGGTCGCCAAGGCCGGCGGGTTCCCGAAGCCGCAGCCGGCCGCGTCCTCGGCGGCCTGAGGGCGGTACAGCAAAGCCTGAACAAGACTTAACTGTCGCGGCCGGCGCGGCGCGGCTATCTGCACGGCCATGTCGTCGCCGCTTCCGCTTCTCGCCCGCCTGACCGCGTCCTGCGCCATCGCCGCCACGCCGCTCGCCGCCCGGGCGGCCGCGCCGGCGCCCGTCCAGGTGATGATCGTCGGCGACTTCCACATGGCCAATCCGGGCGCCGACCTGCACAACGCCAGGGTCGACGACGTGCTGGCGCCGGCGCGGCAGGCCGAGATCCAGAAGGTCGCCGACGCGCTGGCGAGGTTCCGGCCGACGGTCGTGGCGGCCGAGTGGCCAGCGCAGACGGTGGCCGAGCGCTGGCCGAAGTTCGTCGACGGCAGCCTGCCGGCCTCGCGCAACGAGGTGGTGCAACTGGGCTTCCGGCTGGCCAAGCAGACCGGCGCGCGGATGATCGGCGTCGACGTCGACGGCGAGTTTCCGTTCGAAGCGGTCGAGGCCTACGCCAAGGCGCACGGGCAGACGGCGGCGCTGGACGCGGCCCAGGCCGACATCGGCGCGATGGTGGCCGAGCAGGACAAGGTGCTGCGCGAGCGGGGCGTCGCGCCGACGCTGCGGTTCCTGAACGATCCGATCCGGGTGGCGCGGGACAACGCCTTCTATCGCGCGATGGCGCGGGTCGGCGGCGGCGACGTGCAGCCGGGCGTCGAGCTGCTGACGGCCTGGTACAGGCGCAACTTCGCGATCTGCGCCAACCTCGTGCAGGCGGCCAGGCCGGGCGACCGCATGGTGGTGTTCTACGGCTCCGGCCACACCTTCCTGCTGCGCCAGTGCGTGGCCGAGACGCCGGGCCTGAAGCTGGTCGAGCCGAACGCGTACCTGCCGCGCTAGAGCATTCGACGGTTCGCTTGGACCGTCGAATGATCAAGACCTTTGCTTTAAGAATAGACCATTCGGCTTCCCGACCTCGGACCTACCTAAGCGCCGAATGGTCTAGCGGCGCGTGCGCCGCAGCAGAGGCCTTGCGACCGCGGCGGCGATGACGAGCGGCGCCAGGGCCCAGGCGGCCCAGCGGCCGAGGGGGCCGGCGCGCTTGGCGAAGTAGCGGGCGAGGCCGACGCCCTTGTGGAACTCGACCTTCAGGCGGCTGGTCTGGCTGGCGCCGCCGATGTGGATCACCTCGGCCTTGGGGTGGAACAGCACCTCGCCGCCCATCTCGCGCACGCGCCAGCAGAGGTCGACGTCCTCGACGTGCAGGAAGTAGCCCTCGTCGAAGCCATCGACGGCCTCGAAGTCCTCGCGCCGCATGCAGAAGCACGCGCCGGAGATGGTCGGCGCGGGCGCGGCCTGCTCGGGCAGCGCCTCGCCCTCCCAATGCACCTCGAACTTCCGCAGCGCCGGCGATCTCGCCAGGCCGCTCATCGAGAGCAGGGCCGAGACGGGCGTGATGTCGCCGCGGCGCGCGCCGCGCTGCTCGGTGCGGTCGGGGTTCAGCACCCGGCCGCCGACGATGCAGGGGACGGCGCGGCCCTCGATCTCGCGGGCGAGGGCGGCGATGCAGCCGGCCTGCAGGAAGGCGTCGGGGTTCAGGAAGACGATCAGGTCGCCCTTGGCCGTCCGCGCGCCGAGGTTGGCGCCCCTGGCGAAGCCCACGTTGCCGTGGCCGGTCCTCAGCACCACGCGGTCGTCGCGTTCGGCCAGCAGGCGCAGCCGCTCGGCCTCCTGCGGCGAGGAGCCGTTGTCGACGATCACGAACTCGTCGACGAGCGGGTCGGCCAGCACGCAGGCGAGGCTCTCCTGGAGCGCCTCGCCCGTCATGTAGACCACCATCACCACCGAGACGCTGCGCCGCGGCCGCAGGGCGTCGCCCCCCTGCACATCAGGGGCCGGCGCTGAATCGACAGCGATCCTGGGCGCGGCGACGCCGTTCATCCAACCTCCACCCGGCCGCGATTACGCCGCGGCCGTCTCCCCAACGCGTCCCCGCCGGCGCGCAATGTCCGGCGGAAGGGCTTCTGTTGCAAGGACGTTACACGCTTCGTCCAGCCCGAGAATCTGCTGGCCGTCGGAGCCGAGGCGCCGAAGCGCCACCCTGCCCTCTTCCGCCTCGCGGCGGCCGACGACGGCGATGATGGGCGTCTTGGCCAGGCTGTGCTCGCGGATCTTGTAGTTGATCTTCTCGTTGCGCAGGTCTGTCTCCACCCTCAGACCGGCCGCGCGGAGCTCGGCGGCGGCCTTCAGGGCGAAGTCGTCGGCGTCGGACGTGATCGTCGCCACCACCACTTGCACCGGCGAGAGCCAGAGCGGGAAGGCGCCCGCAAAGTTCTCGATCACCACGCCGATGAAGCGTTCGAACGAGCCCAGGATCGCGCGGTGCAGCATGACGGGCTTGTGCTTCTGCCCGTCCTCGCCGACGAACTCGGCGCCGAGGCGCTCGGGCAGCACGTAGTCGTTCTGGATCGTGCCGCACGTCCACATGCGGCCGATGGCGTCCTTGAGCTGGAAGTCGAGCTTCGGCGCATAGAAGGCGCCGTCGCCCTCGGCGATCACCGGCTCGACGCCGGCCTTGCGGGCGGCGTCCAGTAGCTGGTTCTCGGCCATGTCCCAGAATTCGTCCGTCCCGGCGCGCGGGTTGGGCCGCGTGCCCAGCGTGATGTGGTCGCGCGTCAGGCCGAAGTCGGCGTGGATCGAAGAGGCCAGCTCGATGAACGAGGCGACCTCGTCGACGATCTGGTCCTCGCGGCAGAAGATGTGGGCGTCGTCCTGCGTGAAGGCGCGCACCCGCATCAGGCCGTGCAGGGCGCCCGACGGCTCGTAGCGGTGGCAGGCGCCGAACTCGGCCATGCGCAGCGGCAGGTCGCGGTAGCTCTTCTGGCCGAAGCTGAAGATCTGGATGTGGCCGGGGCAGTTCATCGGCTTCAGGGCCAGTTCCTCGCCCTCCACCGTCTCGCAGACGAACATGTTGGGCCGGTAGTTCTCCCAGTGGCCCGACTTCTCCCAGAAGACGCGGTCCAGCACCTGGGGCGTGCGGACCTCGACATAGCCGGCGGCTTCGAGGCGGCGGCGCATGTAGGCCTCGATCGTGCGCCAGAGCGTCAGGCCCTTCTCGTGCCAGAAGACCATGCCGCGGCCTTCTTCCTGCATGTGGAAGAGGTCCATCTGGCGGCCGATCTTGCGGTGGTCGCGCTTCTCGGCCTCTTCGACCCGCCTGATGTAGGCCTCCAGGTCGGCCTCGTTCGCCCAGGCCGTGCCGTAGATGCGCTGGAGCATCGGGTTGTTGCTGTCGCCGCGCCAGTAGGCGCCGGCCAGCTTCGTCAGCTTGAACGCCTTGCCCGCCGCCTTCGTGCTGGGCAGGTGCGGGCCGCGGCAGAGGTCCTTCCAGGCGCCCTGGCGATAGACGCTGACCGCCTCGCCGGCCGGGATGCCGCCGATGATCTCGGCCTTGTAGTGCTCGCCGATGGACTTGAAGTGGGCGATGGCCTCGTCGCGGTCCCAGACCTCGCGCACGATCGGCTCGTCGCGGTCGACGATCTCCTTCATGCGCGCCTCGATCTTCGCCAGGTCGTCCAGGCTGAACGGCTCGTCGCGGGCGAAGTCGTAGTAGAAGCCGTCCTCGATGGCCGGGCCGATCGTGACCTGCGTGCCGGGGAACAGTTCCTGCACCGCCTCGGCCAGGATGTGGCTGACGTCGTGGCGGATCGTCTCCAGCGCGCCGGGGGCGTTGCGGTCGAGGATCTCGAACTTGCCGCCCTTCTCGAGCGGGCGGTCGACGTCCAGCAGTTCGCCGTCCAGCTTGATGAGCACGGCCCGCTTGGCCAGCGAGGGGGCGATGCTCGCTGCAACTTGCTTGCCCGTGACCCCGGCCTCGTACTCGCGTTTCGAGCCGTCGGGGAAAATCAGGTCGATCATGGTTCTTCACACTTCCAGTCGCGCGTCCGGCGCTCGGCCTTGGGACGCGGAGGCGGCGGCGGGTCCCAGCCCGCGCCGCCCCAGGGATGGCATCTGCACAGCCTGCGCACGGTGAGGACCGTACCTCGCACAGGGCCGTGGCCGATCAGGGCCTGGGCGGCGTACTCCGAGCAGGTCGGAGCGAACCGGCACGACGGCCCGATCAGCGGCGACAGCGTCAGCTTGTAGGCCCGAAGGAGCCCACGGACGCATCTCTCGTAGAAGCTCATACCGGCTGCGGTCTTGCGATTGCAGGCCCGGGCTTACGCCCAGAACCCCGAGAGGTTCAAGCCGCGCCGGCGGTAGTAGTTCGCGTTCCCGTCAGGCGGGGGCCAGCCGTCACCGCCGGACGGTGCGTCCGGGCGAAGAAGGCGGCGATGTCCGTCAGGCGGCGCATGCGGAACCTCTGGGCGAAGGCCGCAGGCAATATCACAGGCCGGCGGTCAACGGAACCTTTCGGGCGGGCAGGCCGCACCGCAGGCGCCGTCGGATTCAACCAAGACCCCACACGAAGGCCCGCGAACGCGCCGCAGGCGCAGTCATTTTGGAACCGCGGAATACGCGGAAGGACGCGGAAAGGGATCCCGGACGACCGCGCCGCACAGGCTCCTTCCGCGTATTCCGCGTATTCCGCGGTTTCTCGAATCTCGAGGGCGCTTCGCGCCGGGCGAGCGGCGTTCCTCTCGCGCGTCGGCGGCCCCATGAGGACGAGCCCCCTTTCGGGGGAGGCGGTGGGGTCCCGCGAGAGCCCATGAACGCCAGCCGCCGTCCACCGCGTCGGTCTTTTCATGGGGTATCGTATGCGTTCGCTTCTTCTCGCCGCCGCCCTGGCGGTCACCGCCGCGCCCGCCGGCGCCGCCGAACTTCTCACCAACGGGGACTTCTCGGCCGGAGCCACGGGCTTCAACTCGACCTATGCCTACGGCGGCGCGGGCTCGACGTTCCAGGGCAACTACTGGGTGGTCTCCAACCCGGCCACGGTGTGCGCGGCCTGCTTTCCGGCCATCGGCGACCACACCAGCGGCCAGGGCAACATGATGGTGGTCGACGGCGCCGGCTCGGGGGACTTCTTCTGGGAAGTGGTGGTCTCGGTCGTGCCGTACACCCACTATGACCTGTCGCTGTGGGCGACGTCTCTGGGCAATATGGGATCGACGCCCAACGTGACGATCCAGATCAACGGCCAGCAGCTCGCCGCCGTCGTCCTGCCGAACACCACGGGGGTGACGTCCACCACCTGGAACCCGATCAGCACCGGTTGGTTCGCCGGCGCGGCGACCCAGGCGACGATCCGCCTGATCGACACCAACAACGTCTACGCCTTCAACGACCTGGCGATCGACGACATCAGCTTCCGCGGCGAAGCGGTGACGCCGCCCGGCGGCGGGATTCCCGAGCCGTCGGCCTGGGCGCTGATGATCCTGGGCTTCGGCGCGAGCGGCGCGGCCCTGCGCCGTCGTCGCGGGGGACGGCGCCGGCGGCGGGTTGAGCGCAACTGTCTCTCCGCCGGCGCGCCGCGGCGGAGAGACAGGCGTCATCCCTTCGGCAGTTCGCGGATCTCGACGGTCCCGCCGGCTTCGAAGACGGGGTTGCCGGGCAGGAGCTTGCGGGCCTCGGCGAGGTTGTCGGCGGTGACGCGGACGTAGCCCATGATGTGGGCCGTGAGTTCGGGGGCGTCGCCGGTCTTCCTGGCGCAGCAGCCCTCGCCGATGGCGCTGCCGCCCTGGAACACGCCGCCCTCGCGCAGGCGGGTGAGGTAGGGGTCCCAGTCGAGGCGGGAGCCGCCCGAGGCGTCGTCGTGATGCAGGAAGATGAAGTCGGCCATTACGCTCCTCGCCCCTCGTTCGCTCGCGCCACGGCCCCTTGCGACACGGCCCTTTGCAATACGGCGGCCCGGACCGCTTCCGCCGCGGCCTCGAACGCGAGCAGCGTCGAGGCGTGACGGGCCGGATAGTCCCTCACCGCGGCCAGCAACGCCAGATCGGCGAAGCGGCCGCCGGGCGGCGGGCCACCCGCCTTCAGCATCGCGCGAAAGGCGTCCCGGGTTCCCTCGATCTCGCCGAGCGTAGCGCCCACGACGTGGGCGCCGAGCACCGAGGCGGCGGCCTGGCCCAGAGCGCAGACCTTCACGTCCTGGGCGAAGTCGGCGACCCGGTCGCCCTCGACCTTCACGTCGACAATCACCCGGCTGCCGCACAGCTTCGACACCTTCTCCGAGGAGGCGTGCGCGTCGGGCAGGCGCCCCAGCCGGGGCGTCTCGGCCGCGAGGCGGAGCACCTTGGCGGAGTAGATGTCGTCGATCATGGGGCTTAGGTCGGGGTTCCCGCGGCGGGAGTCAAACGCGCGCGCCCGTTCGCGTTGGCGAGACCCCAAAAAGGGGGACGCCGCGCCGGCGAGCGAAGCCTACGGCCAAGGCTGGCGGGTTTCCGGGGGCTTTGGTTCGCTCCGCCGCCACAGGGACCATGCGCGTGAAACATCACCTTCTGACCGCGGCGGCCGCGGCCGTGCTCGCCGCCGGCATGGCGACGGGCGCCGCCGCCGAGATCGTGCCGATCCACAGCTACCATCTGGACGGCTCGCTCGCCGACTCGTACGGCGGCCCGTCGCTGACCTCGTACGGCGGCGAACTGGGCGCAAACGGCTACGCGTTCGACTACCACGAGGGGCTGGGCCTCGCGACGTCGGCCTTCGCCGATCCGGCGGTCTATTCGGTGGAGCTCTACTTCCAGTTCGACGCGGTGAACAGCGCCTACGGACGCATCCTCAACTCCAGCGGCAACGACGACGGCCTCTACGTCCACTCGGGCAACGTCTCGTACTACAGCGATCACGCCGCCTACGACGGGACGGCGTTCAGCCTGGGGACGATGCACCACCTGGTGTTCGCCCGGAGCAACACCAGCATGCAGATCTACGTCGACGGCGCGCTGGCGCGGAACCTGAACGGCGACCCGGCCAGTTCGAAGATCCTGAACCCGCTGCTGTTCTTCATCGACGAGGGCTCGGAGGACGGCCGCGGCTACGTGGACTTCATCCAGACGTTCGACACGGCGCTGAGCGCCGCCGACGTGGCGACCCTCTACAACAACGGCCGGCCCTCGCCGGCGGGTCCCTCGGTGTCGGACAGCGTGCCCGAGCCGGCGGAGTGGGCGCTGATGCTGGCCGGCTTCGGCCTCGCCGGCGCGGGCCTGCGCCGGCGGACGGCGCGCGCCGCCTGACGGCTACTGCCGCGCCATCTCGGCCTCAGCCACGGCGTCTCCGTCGAGCGCCTGGTCGGTGTCGAGGGTGACGGTGACCTTCTTCAGCTCGCCGGTGAAGGCGAAGGGCGCGGGGTAGTCGGCGACGGGGCTGCCGCGGCCGACGCCGACGTCGAGGCCGGACCAGGAGACGAAGGTGACGAAGCCGATGGCAGCCGTGACCTCGCCGGCCGGCTCGCCGTCGACGAGGAGGGTGAAGGTGCGCGGGCCCTCGTCGCTGCGCACCGATGCGACGCCGAGGCGGGTGGCCGTGGGCGGCAGCGGGTCGGAACTGACGGTGACCTTCTCGCCGCCGATGTTCAGCGTGTGGTGCAGGCGGCCGTCCTTCACGTAGAGGGCGTAGCCGCTCGTGGCGTCGCCGTGGGCGAGGAGCACGCCCTCGCAGCCGGGGGTCAGCGCGACATCGGCCTCGATGCGGTAGCTGCGGGCGCGGACGTCGGGGGCGACGTCGGTGGGCAGGTGGCCCATGCCCTTGTGCAGCACGAAGCGGCGCCGCGCGCCGTGGAAGCGGGTGGCGTTCTCGACGAACCGCGGGGCGAACCGGTCGTCCAGCGGCAGGACGTTGTGCGCCTGCGCCTGGCGCCACCACTCCTCGACCAGGGCCTTCAGGCGTTCGGGCTCGGCGGCGGCGAGGTCGTCGCTCTCGGAGAAGTCGGCGTCGAGGTGGAAGAGCTCCCAGACGTCGTTGTCGAAGGGCGAGCCGGGCGGATGGAAGGCGACGGCCTTCCAGCCATCCCGCCAGAGGCCGCGGTGGCCGAACATCTCGAAGTACTGCGGCGCCTTGCGCGGCGGGGCGGCGGCGTCGTGCAGGCTGGCGGCGAAGCTCTCGCCCTCCAGCGGCATCTGCTCGACGCCCTGCACCTCGGCGGGCGGGCTGATGCCGACGAGGTCGAGCAGGGTCGGGACGAGGTCGCTGGCGTGGGCGAAGTGCGGGCGGATCTCGCCGCGCGCCGCGACGCCCTTCGGCCAGGAGATCACCAGCGGGTCGCGGATGCCGCCGCCGTGGGTGTTCTGCTTGTAGCGGCGCAGCGGCGTGTTGGACGCCATCGCCCATCCCTGCGGGAAGTTGGAGTGGGTGTCGGGGCCGCCGATGTCGTCGATGCGGGCGATCTTCTCGGCCATCGGCTCGCCGCGGAAGTTGAACGGGCCCATGGCGTTGACGAAGCCGAGGGGGCCGCCCTCCTGCGAGGCGCCGTTGTCGGACATGACGACGATGAGGGTGTCGTCGCGCAGGCCGGCGCCTTCGAGGAAGGAGACCAGGCGGCCGATGTGCTGGTCGGTGTGCTCCAGCATGGCGGCGAAGGCCGACTGCAGGCGGGTCATCAGCCGGCGCTCGTCCTCGGGATAGCTGTCCCAGGGCCGGACGCCGTCGTTGCGGGGCGGCAGCTTCGTGTCCGGCGGGACCAGGCCCATGGCCTTCTGGCGGGCGAGGCGCTCCTCGCGCTCGACGTCCCAGCCGCGCTCGAAGACGGCGTCGTAGCTCTTGATCAGGTCGGCGGGGGCCTGGTGCGGCGCGTGGCAGGCGCCCGGCGCGAACCAGCAGAGCCAGGGCTTGTCGGGCGCGTCGGCGGTGTGGTCGGCGATGTAGCGGATGGCCTCGTCGGTGAGGTCGGCGGTCAGGTGGTAGCCGGTCTCGTAGGTCCCGGGCGGGGCGATCGGCGTGTTGTCGCGCACGAGCTCGGGCGCGTACTGGTCGGTCTCGGCGTCCATGAAGCCGTAGTAGCGGTCGAAGCCGCGGCCGAGCGGCCAGCCGTCGAACGGGCCGGTGGGGCCGGTCTCGGTGAGCCGCGTCACGTGCCACTTGCCCAGCATGTAGTTCCGGTAGCCGTGCGGGCGCAGCATCTCGGGCAGGGTCGCGGCCTCGCGGGCCAGCTTGCCGCGGTAGCCGGGGAAGCCGCAGTCGAAGTTGGCGAGGCACCCCATGCCGACCGAGTGGTGGTTGCGCCCGGTCAGCAGGGCCGCCCGCGTGGTCGAGCACATGGCCGTCGTGTGGAAGCCCGCATAGCGCAGGCCCTCGGCGGCGAGGCGGTCGATGTTGGGCGTGCGGATCGGCGAGCCGTAGCAGCCGAAGTCGGAGAACCCGACGTCGTCGAAGAGGATGACCAGGATGTTCGGCGCGCCCTTGGGCGGCTTGGACGCCTCGGGCCAGTAGGGCTCGGACTCCGCCACCGTCCGCCCGATCTTCTGCGCCATGCCCCGCCCTTTCCTCGTTGAGGACTACATGGCGCAGTGGGCGTATGGGGCCAAGCATCCAACTCCCCAACTTGTGTCATCCCGGTTTCGCCGCAGGCGAAGACCGGGACCCAACCGTCGGGCGCGTCGATGGCAGGAGGGCGGCCCGGACGGTCGGGGCCAGATCGCCGGCTCAGAGCACCGGACGGTTGGGTCCCGGTCTTGGGCTGCGCCCAAACCGGGATGACAATCGTGGGTGAGTTACGCCCGCGCGGCGTCGGCGGCGGCGAAGTGGGCGAGCTGGTCCGCGTGGGCCTTCTGGAAGGCCGGGCGGGCCGTGGCGCGGTCGACGTAGGCCTTGCAGGCGGGGTGGGCCTTGAGCCCGTCGAACTTGTCGACCACGCGCAGCACGTCGGCCATCAGGATGTCGGCGACGCCGAACTGGCCGGCGACCAGCCACTCGCGTTCGGCCAGCACCGGCTCCATGCGGTCGAGGCGCAGCTTCACGAAGTTGTCGAACTGCTCGCGGGCGGGGCCGCTGTCGACGCCCCAGAAGTGGAACAGCACCCAGGGCTGGGTGGCCATCTCGACGGAGTTCAGCGCCGCGAACACCCACTCGGTCGCCTCGGGCCGGGCGCCCTTCGGCATCAGCGCCTCGCTCTTCTCCGCGAGATAAAGGAGCACCGCGCCGCTCTCGAAGACCGAGACGTCGCCGTCGGTGAGCCAGGGGACCTGCGCGAAGGGCTGGTGGGCGATGTGCTCGGCCGGGCGGTCCTCGAAGGGCGTGCTTTCGACGCGGTAGGGCAGCCCGGCTTCCTCCAGCGCCCAGCGGACCCGCAGGTCGCGCACCAGCCCGCGCGGCGGCTCGGGGACCCAATCGTAGGTGACGAGGACGAGTTGGGTCATGGGCTCACTCCGTGCCGGCTACCCCCGACGCTTGGCCCATTCGGCTTCGGCGCGGTCCTTCAGGGCCGCGTTCATGGCCTGGAAGCCCTGGCGGACGGAGCGGCCGACGCGCTTGCCGAGGGAGGGGCCCATGAGGCCGCCGAAGATCTCGCCGTTGTCGACGATGCAGCCGGTCTCGGAGAGCGGGCTGATCTCGATGTAGCGCAGCGTCCGGATGAGGCCGCCCATGAACGTAAGCCGCCAGTGCAGTTGCTCGTTCGGCACCCAGTCGAGCACCCTGGGCCTGATCTCCTGCGCCGGCTGGCCGGGCAGTTCGAGGGTCAGGGTCAGGGTGTCGCCGATGCGGACCTGGCCGGCGGCCCGGGTATAGGTCGGGTTCCACTCATGCCAGCGGCCGATGTCGTGGACGATCCCCCAGATCAGCTCGGCCGGCGCCTGGATGCCGACGCGGTCCTCGATGCGCACGCCGCCCGGCGGCTTGGGCGGCGGGGGCTTGCCCTCGGTCTTCAGCGACATCGTCTTCGGGCCCAGGCCGCCGGCCTTCCGCCCAAAGGGGCCGGCCATCAGGTCGGGGCCGGACTTCATGGGCATCAGGCCTGCTCCCTGATCCGCCAGGTGGCGCCGGACGGCCCGTCCATCACCTCCACGTTGAGGGCGGCGAGTTCGTCGCGGATGCGGTCGGCCTGTGGCCAGTCCTTGGCGGCGCGCGCGTCGGCCCGGGCGGCGATCAGGCCCTCGACCCTGGACTTCAGGTCGTCGTCGGCGCCGGACTGGAACCAGCCCTGCGGGTCGGCGGCCAGGAAGCCCATCAGGTTCCCCGCGTCGAGCAGCAGGTCGCGGCCGCCGGCCACGGCGAGGGCGTCCTTGGCCATGATCGCGGCGCGGACCTTGTCGGCGAGCCGGAAGAGCGCGGCGAAGGCCTCGGGCGTGTTGAGGTCGTCGGCGAGCGCCTTCAGGATGTCGGCGTGCTCGGCCGCGCCGGCGGGGCTCTGGGCGCCGTCGGGCACGACCTTGCCGGCCAGGAACCGGCCCGAGTCGTCCAGCACGCGGTAGAGCCTGTCGAGATTGGCCTTGGCCTGCTCGATGAGGGTGTCGGTCCACTCCAGCGGCTGGCGATAGTGCCCGAGAAGCAGCGCCCAGCGGATCGCCTCGCCGGGGTAGAGCTCGAGCAGGTCGTGGGCCAGGGCGACGTTGCCCAGGCTCTTGCTCATCTTCTCCTGCGCCATGTTGAGGAAGCCGTTGTGCATCCAGACGCCAGCGTACTCGCGGCCGCCGTGGCCCGAGCAGACGCCCTGGGCCAGCTCGTTCTCATGGTGCGGGAACTTGAGGTCCTCGCCGCCGCCATGGATGTCGATGGGCAGGCCCAGCGCCTCGTGGATCATGGCCGTGCATTCGATGTGCCAGCCGGGGCGGCCGTCGCCCCAGGGGCTGGGCCACGCCGGCTCGCCCGGCTTCGACGGCTTCCAGAGCACGAAGTCGGCGGGGTGGCGCTTGTAGGGCGCCACGTCGATGCGGGCGCCGGCGATCATCTCGTCCATCGGGTGGCCCGAGAGCTTGCCGTAGTCGGCGAAGGCCTGGGTGTCGAACAGCACGTGACCCTCGGCCTCGTAGGCGCCGTTGTTGCGGATCAGGTCGCCGATCATGCCGGTGATGGCGTCCATGGTCTCCGTCACGCGCGGCTGGAACGTGGGGCGCAGCGCCCCCAGCGCCGCGGCGTCGGCGTTGTAGGCGTCGAGGTAGCGGTCGCTGATCGTCCTGATCGGCACGCCCTCCTCGGCGGCCTTCCGGTTGATCTTGTCGTCCACGTCGGTGACGTTCGCCGCATAGAGGACGTGATCCGCGCCGTAGTGGCGGCGCAGGACGCGGAAGAGCAGGTCGAAGACCACCACCGGCCGGAAGTTGCCGATATGGGCGTAGTTGTAGACCGTGGGCCCACAGACGTAGAGCGTCACCCGCGACGGATCCTTCGGGGCGAACGGCGCCTTGCGGCGGCTCATGGTGTCGTAGAGGCTGAGGGTCATTGCTCTTGAAGGTAACGCTGCGTGACGGTTGCCCGAATGGGCGTTGGCCCCATATAGAGAACCTCCGGACCCGAGGCCAATCGCGCCCGTCCGCAAAGTGAATGGGTGGCACGCGTCATTTCCGGGACCATCGTCCCGGCGCAACTCAGCCCTGGGAAGAACCATCAACATGGATGCCCCTGCACGAGACCGAACCCTCATCGGGTCCGAGGACGGAACGCTTGAACCCTTCAAGCGCCCGACCCGCGAGGAGGCCATGGAGGCCGTCCGCACGCTGATCGCCTGGGCCGGCGACGACCCGCGCCGCGAGGGCGTGATCGATACGCCGAAGCGCGTGGTCGACGCCTACGGCGAATGGTTCGAGGGCTACAACCTCGACCCGTCCAAGGAACTCAGCCGGACGTTCGAGGACGTGCAGGGCTACGACGACATCGTCATGCTCCGCGAGATCGAGGTGGAGAGCCACTGCGAGCACCACATGGCCCCGTTCCTGGGCAAGGCGTTCGTGGCCTACATGCCGACCAACCGCGTCGTGGGCCTCTCCAAGCTGGCCAAGGTGGTCGAGATCTTCGCGCGTCGTCTCCAGACCCAGGAGACCATGACCCAGCAGATCGCCGACGCCATCACCGACAGCCTGCGCCCGGCGGGCGTGGCCGTGCTGATCGACGCCGCCCACCAGTGCATGACCACCCGCGGCGTCCACCACCGCCACGTGAGCACGATCACCACCCAGTTCACCGGCGTCTTCAAGACCGACCCGACGCTCCGCCAGCGCTTCCTGGACTTCGTGAACCGGAAGTGACGCCCCAGGCGTCATCCCGGACGGCCGCAAGGCCGATCCGGGATCCAGCCGCCACCCCTTGATCGTCATCCCGCGACTTGTTCGCGGGACCCATCGTGCGCGGTCGTCGGCGGAAAGTCGCGGCGGCGACGCCGCAGGTCAGTCGGCTGGCTCGGTGTTCATGGGTCCCGCGGACAAGCCGCGGGATGACGTTCCTGGTGGGAAGCTGGGCGGCGCCGGAGGCAGCCCTCTCCCTCGGATCGGAACGATGGTACAGGGGCCGAGAACCGGCAAGGACCCGACCAGATGACCTTCCCGACCGCGCCCTCGAAGGACGCCCTCGAGCAGGGCGAGACGCTCAGCCCCCGTTTCGACGCCGCCGGCCTGATCGCGGCGATCGCGACCCATGCCGACACCGGCGAGGTGCTGATGCTGGCCTGGATGAACGCCGAGGCGCTGGAAAGAACCCTCGCGACCGGCGAGGCGCACTACTGGAGCCGCTCGCGCGGCGAGCTCTGGCACAAGGGCGCGACCAGCGGGCAGGTGCAGGTGGTCGACGAGCTGCGCGTCGACTGCGACCAGGACGCGGTGTGGCTGAAGGTGCGGCCGCAGGGCGACGGCGGGGCCTGCCACACCGGCGCGCGCTCGTGCTTCTACCGCGTGGTGGAGGCGGACGGCCGGCTGGTGCGGCGATGACGGCGGCGCAGGCGCTGCTGGCGTTCTCCGTCGCGGCGGCGCTGGAGCGACGCTGAGGCCCGAGCCGTCGCAGCGCCCCCTCCACCACTTCGTGGTCCCCCTCCCCCGCTTCGCAGGGGAGATTCGCGAGGTCGATCGCTCCAAGTACCTCCCCCATTCATGGGGGAGGGGGACCACGAAGTGGTGGAGGGGGCGCTGCCGCCGCGGGGCGCTAGACTTCCTTCAGCGCCGAGACGCCCTTGCCGTCGGGGTAGGCCTCGAAGGTCTTGAGCACGCTCGTGGTGAAGGTCTTCGAGTGGATGGTGGAGACCGCCATCAGTTCGGCCTTCAGCCGGTCGTGGCCGAGGGTGAGCAGGACGAAGCCCTTCGCCTTCTGGTCGTTGAAGACCACCTCGCGGCTCGCCTCCGTGAAGGCCGGGCCGACGTCGAAGCCGGTCAGGATGTCGCCGGCGCCGGGGCTGGTGACGCCCGTCGTCCCGAACTCGACCGCCACGCGCCGGCCCTGGGCGTCGGAGAGTTCGTTGGCCCAGAAGGCGTGGCTGTCGCCGGTCACCACCACCGGCCGGGCGCCGGCCTTGCGCACGATCTCGTAGACCCGCTCCCGGTCCGCCGGGTAGCCGTCCCACATGTCGAGCCCCCAGGGCAGGCCCGCCTTGGCCAGTGGCGACCAGGCCATGACGCGCTTGCGGCCTGCCTCGCCCAGGCTGTCGAGGGCGCCGGGCGGGAAGGTCTCCGGATCCGGCATCGTCAGCCGGCCCATGACCACGCCCGAGCCGACCACCTGCCAGGCATGCCCCGCGGCGGCGGAGCCGGCGAGCTGTTCGCCCAGCCAGGCCTCCTGCCCGGGGCTCATCATCCGGCGCGCCGGATCGGCCAGCTTCGACCGGAAGGCGGCGATGTCGGGCTTGCCGTCCACCAGGGTCACGTCCGCGTCGTAGTCGAGCTGCTTGCCGCGCGCGGTCAGCCGCGTCTCCAGCATGACGATCTGGGCGAGATCCCCGATCCGGAAGCTGCGCTCGGAGGCCTCGGCGAGCGTCTGGCCGTCCGCCGGCTCGCGGATCGGCATCCATTCGTAATAGGCCTTGAGGGCGGCGGCCTTGCGCGCATCCCAGTCGCCTTCGCCCTTCTCCGGATTGTGGTTCTGGCCGCCGGTGGAATAGCTGTCGTTGCAGGTCTCGTGATCGTCCCACGCGACGATCCAGGGCGCCCTGGCGTGGGCCGCCTGCAGGCTGGGATCGGTCTTGTACTGCGCGTGGCGGCGGCGGTAGTCCGCGAGCGTCAGGATCTCGTGCGGCGGGTCGTGCGGCCGCACCTTGGCGACCGGGCTGTCCATGCCGTAGCTGCCCTCGCCGCCGTACTCGTAGATGTAGTCGCCCAGCGCCAGGACCAGGTCGACGCGCGGTAGGTCGGCGATGGCCTGGTAGGCGTTGAAGTAGCCGTTCGGAAAGAGCGCGCAGGAGGTGGTGGCGATCACCGCGTCCCTGGTGGGCCCCTGCGGCAGCGTCCGCGTGAGGCCCGTCGGCGAGGTCACGCCCTCGGCTGTGAAGGCGAAGGTGTAGGCGCGGCCGGCGTCGAGGCCGCCCACGTCGACCTTCACCGTGAAGTCGCGGTCGGGACCGGTGACGCCGGCGCCCTTCTTCGCGCCGCCCGCGCGCCGGTCGACCGGGTTCAGCGCCCAGGTGTAGGCGATCTGCGCATGGGGGCTCTCGGGCGTGATCCGGGTCCAGAGCACCACGCGGGTCTGGGTCGGGTCGCCGGAGGCGACGCCGTGCTGGAAGGTGACGCCCAGAGGCTTCGCCGTCTGCGCGGCGGCCGGTGTCGCCGCGCCCAGGCCCAGCAAGGCGAGCGCCTCGCGCCGATCGATCCGCATCGGAAGTCTCCCCCTCGTCGCCTGGCTGTATTAGGCGTCAGCCTATCACAGGAGCATGACGGCCGATGGCCCCCGAAGGCGAGCCCGAAAACGACGACGCGGAGGACGATGTCCACGGCCTGCGGATCGTCGCCGTGGGGCCGGGCGAGGCGGGCGCGCGGCTGGACAAGACGCTGGCGGGGCTGCTGCCCGAATTCTCGCGGGCGCGGCTGCAGGCGCTGATCGCCGAAGGGCGCGTGAGCCGCGACGGCGCGGTCGTCACCGACGGCTCGGCCAAGGCTGTGGCGGGCGACTACCGGATCGAGGTGCCGGCGCCGCTGGCCGCCGAGCCGCAGGCCGAGGCGATCCCGATCGTCGTGCTCCACGAGGACGCGCACCTGATCGTCATCGACAAGCCGGCGGGGATCGCCATGCATCCCGCGCCGGGCAGCGAGAGCGGGACGCTGGTCAACGCGCTCCTGCATCACTGCGGCGACACCCTGTCGGGCATCGGCGGCGTGGCGCGGCCGGGGATCGTGCATCGGATCGACAAGGACACCTCCGGCGTCGTGGTCGTGGCCAAGACCGACGCGGCGCACCAGGGGCTCTCGGCGCTGTTCGCCGAGCACGACATCGAGCGGGTCTACGTGGCGCTGGTGCGCGGCTCGCTGCTGCCGCCGCGCGGGACGATCGAGGCCCCCATCGCCCGCTCCACGAGCGACCGGAAGAAGATGGCGGTCGCCAAGTCCGGCGGCCGCCATGCCGTGACCCACTACGCGGTCGAGAAGATCTACGGGCCCGTGGAGAAGCCGCTGGCGGCGCGCGTGGCCTGCCGGCTGGAGACCGGCCGCACGCACCAGATCCGCGTCCACCTGGCCAGCCGCGGCGCGCCCTGCCTGGGCGATCCGGTCTACGGCTCGGGCGGGCCGTCGAACGCGGTGAAGGAGGCCATCGCGGCTGCACGGCTTTCGCGGCAGGCCCTGCACGCCGCCGTGCTGGGCTTCGTCCACCCGATCACCGGCGAGACGATCCGTTGCGAAAGCCCGCTCCCCCCCGACATGGCCGCGCTGGAAGCGGAACTCTCGCGGCTCTAGGAGCTATTTCCGCACCGTCACACACCGCGCCCCACGAACATGCCATAGTGCTGAAAAGGCCGGGGGACTCGGCCGTCTGGGGGAAATTGCCGATGACCGCCGCCGCCGCGCCCGTGCGCGACAACAAGCTCGCTAAGATCGTCGGGACCTCGGTCGCGGCCAGTTCCATCGAGTGGTACGACTTCTTCATCTACGGGACCGCCGCGGCGCTGGTGTTCCCCAAGCTGTTCTTCCCGGCCGACATGCCGCCGGCCGTGGCCCAGATCGCCGCCTTCTCCACCTTTGCCGTGGGCTTCATCGCGCGCCCGATCGGCGGGATGATCTTCGGCCACTTCGGCGACCTCGTCGGGCGCAAGAAGGCTCTGGTGGTCGCCCTGCTGGTGATGGGAACGGCGACGACGCTGATCGGCTGCCTGCCCTCGTACGCGACAGTGGGCGTGGCGGCGCCGCTGGCGCTGGTCCTGCTGCGGTTCGCGCAAGGGCTGGCGGTGGGCGGCCAGTGGGGCGGCGCGGCCCTGCTCGCCACCGAGAGCGCGCCGCCGGGGAAGAAGGGGTTCTACGGCAGCTTCCCGCAGCTCGGCGTGCCGACGGGCGTGGTGCTGGCCAACCTGATCTTCCTGATCATGACCGCCAACTTCGCGCCCGAAACCTTCGCGGCCTGGGGCTGGCGCGTGCCGTTCCTGCTGTCGGTGCTGCTGGTGGGCCTGGGCCTCTATGTGCAGCTCAAGCTGGAGGACACGCCCGAGTTCAAGGCGCTGGAGGAGGCCAAGGGCGCGCAGGCCCAGGGCGCGCAGCAGAGCCCGATCCTGCAGGCCATCCGCAGGCACCCGAAGGAGATCCTGCTGGCGGCGGGCTCGTTCGTGGCCTCGAACGGCTGCTTCTACCTCGTGATCACCTTCCTGGTGTCGTACTGCGTGACCAACCTCGGCATGGACCGGCCGAAGGTGCTCTGGGCGCTGCTCGTGGGCACCCTGCTCTCGGCGCCCAGCCTGCCGATCTCGGGATGGCTGTCCGACCGCTACGGGCGGCGCGGCGTCTACATGGTGGGCGCGGTGCTGGGCGGGGTCTGGGCGTTCGCGCTCTGGCCGCTGGTCGACGCGCAGGGCTTCTGGGGCATGGTGCTGGGCATCGCCGTGGCCTCGGTGTTCCTGAACTTCATGTACGGGCCGCAGTCGGCGCTGTTCAGCGAGCTGTTCTCAGCGGAGATCCGCTATTCGGGCGCGTCGCTGGGCTACCAGCTCGGCGCCATCGTCGGCGGCGGCTTCGCGCCGATCATCGCCACCGCCCTGCTGGCCGAATACAAGACCTCCGCGGTGATCGCGGCCTACATGGCGGCGCTCTGCACCATCTCGTTCGTCTCGATCCTGCTGCTGGCGGAGACGAACAAACGCGAGCACCGGACGCCGTAGCCTGTCCCCGAGCGGCGTGGCGCCGGCCGATCCCGGCTATGACCGCGACGTGGGCTTCGGCGACGGAGCCCAGATCCTGCCGCGCCGCAGCCCACCGAATGGCGCCCCTATCCTTGTGACGCAGTAGGATCAGTCCAGCGCATGCCACGACAGCGGCGGCGTCGTCGCGCAGGCCGGGCCGCCGTCGCGCTTGTCCCGTCCCGGCAGCCGCGCCTCGATCACCCGGCCCGCCAGCGCCTGCGCGAGCAGCCCTGGGTCGAGCGTATGGATGTCGATCTTCGCCCGGCGGCTCCAATGCGTCGCGCCGTCGCCGGCCTGGCGGCCGATCGCGATGTAGACGAACCGCCGTTCCGGCCCCTCGCGCCGCACGAACTCGCCCAGGAAGCGCGGCCCCTTCGGCCCGTCCGCCACCCGCACCGGCACATCGAACGACAGCGGCCCGTCGGCGGCGATGACGACGCCGACGGGCGTACTGGCGGAATCCTGCAGGCTGTACGCGACGCCCGGAACGGGATCCCCGATCGTCAGCCGGATGGTGATCTCATGGCTCTCGGGCATCACCCAACTCCTCCAGGAAGGTCATCCCGCGGCTTGTCCGCGGGATGACGGAGAGGGTCGCCTACCCCGCCCGCCGCAACGCCTGCGCCGGGGCGATCATGGCCGTCACCGCGTCCACATAGGCCGCCACGTTCGCCCGCGCCGCGGCGACGCCACGCAAGCCCAGGCGCTCCAGCCCGCCCAGGCCGCCGCCCACCTCGAACAGCGCCCGGAAGGCCTCCTTCTCGATCAGCGGCGTGGGCAGGATGTCGATCTCGCGCGCCCGCAGTTGCGCCACCACGGCGCCCAGCGACCGCGGCTTCAGCGCCGCCGGCACGCGGCTCATCAGGCAGGCATGGGGCAGGTGGTTGCCCTGCCGCTTGCCGAAGCTGGCGACCAGCTCCGAGGCCTTGATCGCCTCCACGGCGTCCATCGCCGAGCCGGTGAGCGGGGTGATGACGGCGTCGAACCGCAGCGCCGCGAACACCATGGCGCCCCTGACCGATCCTTCCGTATCCACGATCGTCCACTCGGGACCGAGCCGCCGCGCCTCGGCCGCCGCCTCGCGGATGTCGGGCACGGTGGGGGCGGCGTGTACGCTCAGCCGTTCGGGCCGCCCCGGGAGCCCGGCCCAGCGCACCAGCGGCTTGTTGGGATCCGAGTCGATCAGCGCCACGCGGCGCCCACGCTCGGCCAGGCCCAGCGCCAGCAGGAGCGCCGCCGTCGTCTTGCCCGCGCCGCCCTTGGGACTGATGAAGGCGATGTTCGGCACGCGGGTGGTCCCCCTTCACAGCCCCGATGTCACGGGATCGACGCCGTTCGCGCCGATCCTACACCCGCCGGGCGATTCGCCCCGAACCGCGCCGCCGGACGGACCGGCCCCGCGGAGGCCAACAGCTCTACGCGAACGCCGCCCCCGCATCCAGCATCTCCCTCCGCTCAGGCCCGGTAGCGCGCCAGGTTCCGCCGGATCCGCTCCAGCACCGGGCCGTCGGCGGCCGGCTGGAACGTCTGGCCGGTGATCGTCTCAAACGCCTCGACGTAGACCTTCGAGGCGCCCGCGATCAGCTCGGCCGGGATCTCCGGGATCGGATCGACGTACGGGTCGCACCGGGCCGCGACCCAACTGCGGACGAAGTCCTTGTCGAACGAGTCGGGCCGCTCGCCGGCGGCGAACCGGGCCGCATAGGTGTCGGCGATCCAGTAGCGGCTGGAGTCGGGCGTGTGGATCTCGTCGGCCAGGACGATCCGGCCCTCCGCATCGACCCCGAACTCGTACTTGGTGTCGACCAGGATCAGCCCCCGCTCGGCCGCCAGCTTCTGGCCGCGCGCGAACAGCGCCAGGGCGTAGGCCGAGACGGTCTCCCACTGCCGCGCCGTCAGCAGCCCCCGGGACAGGATCTCGTCCGGCGTCAACGGCTCGTCGTGGCCCGCGTCGAACGCCTTGCTGGTGGGGGTGATGATCGGCTGCGGCAGGCGTTCGTTGTCGCGCAGGCCGTCGGGCAGGGTGTGGCCGTACATGGCCCGCCGGCCCTGCTTGTAGAGGGTGAGGATCGAGGTGCCGGTCGTCCCGGCGAGATAGTCGCGCACCACGACCTCGACCGGCAGGATGGTCAGCCGCCGCCCGACCACCACGTTGGGGTCCGGATAGTCCAGCACGTGGTTCGGGCAGATGTCGGCCGTCTGCTCGAACCCGTAGCGCGCCGTCTGGGTCAGCACCTGCCCCTTGTGCGGGATGACCGCCAGGATGCGGTCGAAGGCGCTCAGCCGGTCCGAGGCGATCAGGATCAGCCGCCCGTCGCCCAGGTCGTAGGTGTCACGCACCTTCCCGCGATAGGGGTTCGGGAACTCCGGAAGGCTGGCGTCGGCCAGGACGTGTGCTGCGGCGGGCTGCATAGGGCGCGGTAATGGCAGCGCGTCCGGCGAGGTCAAGGCCGTCGCCTCACTCCGCCGGCAGGGGCGCCTCCGCGCGCTTGAGCCGCATGCGGTCGAATTCGGCCCAGACGCCTTCGCCGCCGTGCCATTGCCCCTTGGTCGCGGCCTTGGAGTACTCGGTCGAGCGCGCCTCGAAGAAGTTGGCGTGTTCGACGCCGCTCAGCATGCTCTGCAGCCAGGGGAGCGGGTTCTCCTTCACGCCGTAGACTTCCGGCAGCTTCAGTTGGCGCAGGCGCCAGTCGGCGATGAAGCGGATGTACCGCTTGATGTCGTCGGGCGTCATGCCCGTCACTTCGCCGGCCTCGAACGCCAGATCGATGAACTTGTCCTCCAGACCGACGACGGTCTTGCAGCAATCGACGATGTCGTCGGCGACGGCCGCGGTCACCGCGCCCGTCTCCTTGTTGAAGGCGTGGTAGAGCTTCACGATGCCTTCGCAGTGCAGGCTCTCGTCGCGCACCGACCAGCTCACGATCTGGCCCATGCCCTTCATCTTGTTGTGCCGCGGGAAGTTCATCAGCATCGCGAAGCTGGCGAAAAGCTGAAGGCCCTCCGTGAATCCGCCGAACATGGCCAGCGTTCTGGCGATATCGGCGTTCGAATCGACACCGAACTGCTGCATGTAGTCGTGCTTGTCGCGCAGCGCCTTGTAGTCCAGGAACGCGGTGAACTCGCTGTCCGGCATGCCGATCGTCTCGAGCAGCAGGGCGTAGGCGGCGATGTGGATCGTCTCCATGTTGGAGAACGCCGCCAGCATCATCTTCACCTCGGTGGGTTTGAAGACGCGGGCGTACCGCTCCATGTAGTTGTCGTTCACCTCGACGTCCGACTGGGTGAAGAAGCGGAAGATCTGGGTGAGCAGGTTGCGCTCGCGGTCGGTGAGGTTCACCGCCCAGTCCTTCAGGTCCTCGCCCAGCGGGATCTCCTCGGGCATCCAGTGGACCTGCTGCTGCTTCTTCCAGAAGTCGTAGGCCCAGGGATACCGGAACGGCTTGTAGGCGTAGGAAGGGGTGAGGAGGCCCGGCAACTGCTTGATGTTGGCCCCTGATCCGGTGATTGGCGTTTGGGTCATTCGAGTCACTCGCCCCTGCTGAACGGGCCCAAGAGTGTCTCAACATGTTGTGGTCGTAAAGCGGCGTGACGCCGTATCTAGCGCTTTTCCACGGAGTTGTGATGGCCGGTGGATATCTCCTCTACTCTGCCGCCGGGTCGGGCGGCGTGGCCGTCGAGGCGGCCCTGACGCTGATCGGCGCGCCCTACGCGCTGGTCGAGGCGCCGACCTTCGAGGACGACGCGGCCGCCGGCGACCGCGTGCTGCAGGCCAATCCCATGCGCCAGGTGCCGGCGCTCGTCCTGCCGGGCGGCGAGATCATGACGGAGAGCGCCGCCATCCTCGTGCGCCTCGGCGAACTCCACCCCGGGGCCGGCCTGGCGCCCGGGCCGGACGACCCGCGCCGCAGCGCCTTCCTGCGCTGGATGAGCTTCGTCAGCGCCGCGGTCTATTCGCTCTACTGGATCAAGGACGACCCTTCGCGCCTGGTCGCCGACCCCGCCATCCACACCGAGATCGACACGGCGATCCAGGACCGCATCTCGCAATGCTGGGCGATCATGGAGGCTGGGGTCAGCCCCGGCCGCTACATCCTGGGCGACGAGCTCACCGTGCTCGACCTCTACGTCGCGGTCGTCTCCCGCTTCCGCCCGCGCCGCCAGCGCTTCCACGCCGCCGCCCCGCGCATGGGCGAAGCCGTCCGCCGCGTCGACGCCGACCCGCGCCTCGCCGCCCTCTGGGCCGGGCGCTATCCGTTCTTCGAAGGCTGGGACCGGCTGTAGCCTTCTCCTCTCCCCCACCGGCGGTGGATCAACGGGCCAAGATCGGCTCAGCTTCCGACGCCCAGCCGCCCTCTCCCTACCCTCTCCCTCTCCCTCTCCCTCTCTTCGCGCGACGCGCTCGGGGGAGAGGACGGCTACTTCTGCGGCCGGAAGCTGAAGGTGAAGGCCGCGACGGTGTCCTCGCGCGTCTGCTGGCCCCAGATCATGTGCTTGCCCTTCACCTCGCGGTGGATGACGCCCAGCGAGCTCTGCATGGCGCCCTTGCGCCAGCCGACGCCGACCTGGGCGTCGCCGACCAGGGCGCCGGTGTCGTCGGTGGACCAGCCGGCGCGGTCCCAGCCGCCCTTGTCCGAGCGGGTCATGTTGAGGCCCACGGCCTGGCCCGACGCGGCGGCGAACAGGTACCAGCGGCCCGCGTCGCCGAAGCTCGCGCCGTCCTTCACGCCCATGTCGCGCAGTTGGGCCAGCGCCCGCTCGCCGCGGCTCCTGGCCGACACCACGAGCGTGGCGCCGCCCTCGGCCGCCCCCCGCCCGCGCTCGGAGACCCCGAACCCGGCGTGCGGCGCGACCTCGAACTGCAGGCTGTCGGACGAGAAGCTGACCGCCCTGGGCCAGTTCCTGATGGTGACGCTGTCGAGCCGGTCGTCCTCGAAGCCCACGGGGGCCTTCACGACCACGGCGTCATTGAGCGCGGATCGGTTCAGGGCGCCGGTGAGATCGGGAACGCGCGTCTGCGCCGTGGCGGCGCCGGCGGCCGCACAGCTCACGATCGCTACGACGAGCGCGACCCCACGCATGCGCTACTCCCCGTTCCCGTGCATGGGACGACGGAAGCGTCCGACCCGCAAGGTCAAAACCGCCACGCACGGGTTGCGGCACGCTCAATGCGCGTGCGGTATGCGGTCGCCAGGCGCGGTTCGCCGGCGGCGCAGGCGCCTCGGGGAGGAGCCGGGCGGGCCGGGATGGGCGGCTGCGCGCGTGGCCCGGCCAAGGGGGCCGGACGAACGGGGGACCCTCCATGTTCGATGCGTATGTGGCGTTCCAGGCGAAGCTGCGGCCCACGGCGTTCGCGCTGATCACCCCGCAGCGGTGGGCGACCTACGCCGAGATGGACGCCGACGTGAACCGGATCGCCGCCGGCCTGCGCGACCTCGGCGTGACCCGCGAGCGGGGCGTCGTCGCGATCCGCATCGCCAACGACTACCTGACCCACGTGGTGTTCCTGGCGCTGGCGCGGCTGGGGGTGGTGTCCTCGCCCTTCAACGATCCGGCGCCGGACCTGGCGATCGTCGCGGCCGAGCGGGCGGGGCCGGGCGAGCTGGCGCTCACCGAGGCGTGGCTGGCGGCGACGCTTGCGGCCGAGCCGCGGCCGGTCGCGCCGGTGCGGGTGGGGCCGGACGATCTGATCCGGGTGATGCTGTCGTCGGGCACGACGCGGACGGCGCGGCGCGTGCCGCGGACCTGGCGGATGCTCGAGGACAACACGCGGACCTGCGCGCTCACCTACTGCGCCGGCCGGCCCGGCCGCTGGGTGTGCCTGACGGGCATGGACACGGGCCTCGGCCAGGCCATGACGCTGGCGGCGTGGAGCCAGGGCGAGACGCTCGTCGCCGATTACACGGCCGGCCAGCTCGCCGAGAGCCTGGAGGCGCTCAAGCCCTCGATCGTGGGCGCGACCCCGAGCTTCCTGCGCCAGCTCCTGGGCGAGCTGCCGCCGGGGTTTCCGGTGCAGGGCGGGATGCGGATCGTCTCGACCGGCGGGGTGCTGTCGCCGGCGGTGGCGCGGGAGGCGCGGCTCAGGCTCGCGCCCGAGATCCTGATCAGCTACGGCGCGGCGGAAACCGGCAGCACGACGATGGCCGACGGAGCCTGGCTGGAGACGCACCCCGGCGCGGCGGGCTATCCCGTGCCGAACGTCCGCGTCGAGGTGGTGGGCGACGACGGCGCGCCACTGCCGCCCGGCGAACAGGGCGAGATCCGCATCTTCAGCGACCGGCGGTCCGAGGGCTACCTGGGCAATCCCGAGGCCACTGCGCGGGCGTTCCGCGACGGCGGCTTCTACCCCGGCGACCTGGGGCGGCTGCGGCCCGACGGGATGCTGATCGTCGAGGGCCGGGTCGACGACCGGATGGACCTGGGCGGCATGAAGTTCCTGCCCGAGCTCATGGAAGAGGCGGCGCTCGGCTATCCGGGCGTGAAGGACGCCGCCGCCTACGCCGCGCCGGACGCCACCGGGACCGACGTCTGCTGGCTGGCCGTCGTGGCCGCGCCCGACCTCGACCGGCAGGGCCTCGCCCGCCACATCGCGACCAGCGGCCCCAACCTGCCCGAGGCCCGCTTCGCCTGGATCGAGGCCATCCCGCGCAACGCCATGGGCAAGACCGAGCGCCGCCGCCTGCGCGAGGAGACGATCGCTGTGTTGACGTCACGGTAGCCGGCTACTCTGCCGCTTCGGACAAGTCGGGGAAACGCCATGGCATTGAAGGTGATCGGCTCGGGTCTGGGCCGGACGGGAACGCTGTCGACCAAGCTGGCGCTGGAGCAGTTGGGCTTCACCCGCTGCCACCACATGGCCGAGGTGTTCATGGCGGCCGAGAAGCAGGTCCCGCTGTGGATCGAGGCCGGGAACGGCAATCCCGACTGGGACGCGATCTTCGACGGCTGCCAGGCCATGGTGGACCATCCGGGCTGCGCCTACTGGCGCGAGCTGATGGACTATTATCCGGACGCCAAGGTGCTGCACACGGTGCGCGACCCCGACAAATGGTTCGACTCGACCCAGGCGACGATCTTCTCGCCGGACAGCCTCGGGCGCTTCGCCGAGGGTCCGGCGGCGGCCTTCTTCGGCCACATCCGGTCGTTCTACGAGGGCGGCGACATGAACGACCGCGCCTTCATGACCGACTTCTTCCGCCGCCATACCGAGCGCGTGGTGGCGACCGTGCCGAAGGACCGGCTGCTGGTCTTCAACGTGGCCGAGGGCTGGGAGCCGCTCTGCACGTTCCTGGGCGTGCCCACGCCCGACGCGCCCTATCCGCGCGAGAACTCCACCGAACAGTTCCAGTCGCGCGCGGCGGCGGGCCAGGGCCCGATCGACCCGTCGAAGATGCGCGCCGAGCCGATCTAGCGTCCGCGTCCGGGGCACCGACGGGCCTTCTCCCCTTGCGGGGGAAGGTCGCGCGCTTTCCAGCCGCGTTGGCGCGTCAGCGCCGCTTTGATTCAACCACGGAAAACACAGAAAACACGGAAGGCGGCGGATCCCGCAGAGCCTCCTTCTGTGTCCTTCCGTGTTTTCTGTGGTCCATCTCAAGGGCGCCTGCGGCGCGCAGGATGCTCGCCCGCTCGGCGCGAGCCTTCATCCGCCAGCCTACGGCCGACACCCCGGATCAGGTCCGGGGCAGGCTCTTCTCCAGCAAGGGAAGAAGGACCGTCGGAACCGCCGAGTGGTTCTAGCGGGCGACGCTGGCGCGGGCCTTGGGCAGGGCGGCGCGCCGGGCGTTGGCCGGCTCGGCCTCGTCCGACAGGGCCGCCAGCAAGGCGGCCTTCAGCGCGTTGCGCTTCTTGGCGTCGGTGACCTTCGCGCCCGTCGCGTCGACCACGTAGAAGGCGTCGACGGCGCGTTCGCCGTAGCCATCGATGTGCGCCGAGGTGATGGTCAGGCCGGCCTCGGCCAGCGTGCGGGCCAGCGCCGCCAGCAGGCCCGGCCGGTCGCGGCCCGCCGTCTCCACGACCGTCGCGGTCTCGGAGGCCTCGTTGTCCAGCATGACGTTCGGCGTGATCGCGAAGGCGGCCGCGCGGCCCATGTCCTTGCGGCGCACCTCGCGGGCCGGCGGCTCGCCCCGCGCGGCGGCGGCCAGGTCGTCGGCGAGGCGGATCAGCACACGCTCGTCGGCGACGCCGAACGGCTGGCCGCCCACGTCCTGCACGTAGAAGACGTCCAGCGCCTGGCCGGTGCGCGAGGTGAAGACCCGCGCGCCGACGACATTGGCGCCGGCCGCGGTGATGGCGTCGGCGACGTCCATGAAGAGGCGCGGACGGTCGGCGGCGGCGACCATCAGCTCGGACGCGTTCAGGTCGGGCCGCACGGCGCAGATCGCCGCCGCGCCCAGGCCCTCGCGGGCGGTCTGCGAGAGGCGGGCGTGGGTCAACACCTCGGCGTCCTCGAAGGCGGTGAAGTAGGCGTCCTCCATGGCGTCGCCCCAGGCCTCGGCCTTGGGGTCGGCCTTGGCCAGGCGCACGCGGGCGTCGTACGCGGCGTTCTCCTGGTAGCGCTTGAGCGCCGCGGTGGCGTCGGAGCCGCGGCCGCCGCGGAAGACGGCCTCGGTCGCGGCGTAGAGCTCGCGCATGAGCTGGCCCTTCCAGCCGTTCCAGACTCCCGGGCCCACGGCGCGGATGTCGGCGACGGTCAGCACCAGCAGCAGGCGCAGGCGCTCGGGCGTCTGCACGATGCGGGCGAAGTCGCCCACAGTGCGCGGGTCGGAGACGTCGCGCTTCTGGGCGTAGTCGCTCATGACCAGGTGGTGCTCGACCAGCCAGGCGACGAGCTCGATCTTGGAGCGCTCCAGGCCCAGCCGCTCGCAGGCCTGGCGCGCCGCGCGCGCCCCCGCCACCTCCTGGCCGCCGGCCCCGCCCTTGCCGGTGTCGTGCAGCAGCATGGCCAGGAACAGCGCTTCGCGGTCGACGATCAGCGGCATGACCTGGTTCGAGAGCGGGTGGTCCTCGGCGAGGCTCCCGGCGGCGATCTCGGCGATGACGCCGACGGCCCTGAGCGTGTGCTCGTCGACCGTGTAGGAGTGGTACATGTTGAACTGCATCTGGGCGACGATGCGCCCGAACTCCGGCAGGTAGCGGCCGAGCACGCCCGCCTCGTTCATCAGCGTCAGCGTGGTGCGCGGATCGCGGCCGCGGGCCAGGATGTCGAGGAACACCTTGGCGGCGTGACGGTCGCGGCGGACCGCCGAGGTGATCAGGTTGGTCGAGCGCGAGGCGGCCGTGAAGGCGTCGGGGTGCAGGTCGAGGTTGCGCTGGTCGGCGATGCGGAAGAGCCGCAGCAGGTTCACCGGGTCCTGCTCGAAGATGTCGGGGTCGACGTCGAGGCGGCCGCCCACCTCGTGGAAGCCGGGTTCGGCCAGGGGCTTGCGCGTCACCTTGCGGCCCGGGATGAAGCGGCTGATGCCCTTGGGCGCCATCTTCACCTGGTCGGCCTCCAGCTTGGCGGCGAACACGCGGGTCAGCGCGCCCACGTCCTTGGCGATCAGGAAATAGCGCCGCATGAAGCGTTCGACGGCCGGCGCGTCGCCGCGGTCGCCGTAGCCCATGCGCCGGGCCAGCTCGGGCTGCAGGTCGAAGGAGAGGCGCTCCTCCGGCCGGCCGGTGGCGAAGTGCAGGTGGCAGCGCACGGCCCAGAGGAAGTCGAAGGCGACGATGAAGCCGCGCACCTCGCGCCGGTCGAACATCTCGAGCTGCATGACGCGCTCCAGCGTCTCGCCGGGATGCAGGTACTGGGCGATCCAGAAGAGGGTGTTGAGGTCCCTGAGGCCGCCCTTCCCCTCCTTCACGTTGGGCTCGACCATGTAGCGGCTGGCGCCGGCGCGGGCGTGGCGCTCGTCGCGCTCCTTCAGCTTCGCGGCCACGAACTCGGCGCCCGTGCCCTTCACCACCTCGGCGCGGAATCGGCGGACCAGTTCCTCGGCCAGCTTCCCGTCGCCGGTCAGGCGCCGCGCCTCCAGGATGGAAGTGCGGATGGTGTAGTCCTCGCGCGAGAGCTTGATGCACTCCTCGATCGTGCGCGACGCGTGGCCGACCTTGAAGCCGAGGTCCCACAGGGCATAGAGCATGAACTCGATCACGCTCTCGGTATGGGCGGTCTGCTTGTAGGGCCGCACGAACAGCAGGTCGAGGTCGCTGTAGGGCGCCAGCGTGCCGCGGCCGTAGCCGCCCACCGCCATCAGCGCCAGCCGCTCGCCCTCGGTGGGGTTGCGGGCGCGGAACACGTGGACGGTGGTGAAGTCGTAGAGCGCGGAGACCACCTCGTCGGTGACGCCGGAGAGCAGGCGCGCGGTCTCGATGCCGCCGGCCCCGTTCTCCAGCCGCTCCTTGGCGATCATCCGGCCGCGGAACAGGGCGGCCTTCAGGATCTCCAGCGCGGCCTTGCGCTGCGCCGCCAGGTCGCCGAGATGCTCCAGCGCCGCGGTCGAGAGCTGCGAACGCAGCTTGACGCCGTCGACGACGTATTCGAGGCGGGTGGGCTTGAGGCGCGTGGGCATGGTCGTGCCCGCATATAAGACGGTTTGAGCGGGCGTGCAGAGAGTTCCCGCATTGTGGGGACGATGGGCAGAGATTCGTACCGCAGCCGAGACGCCAACCGCCACGTCGCGCCGTCTGGGCGGAGCCGGCGCCCGATCCATCCCACCCCGTGTCATCCCGGCTTCGCCATCAGGCGAAGACCAGGATGGCGAACGGTGGGGGATGACAATCGGTGGGAGGTCGCTACCACTGCCCTCATGGCCAAGCCCGCCAAGCGACCTGTCCGGAAGACGCTCAAACCCGCCGAGCAGGCGCGGATCGCGGAGCTGTTCGCGCGGTTCGAGGCCCAGGAGAGCGACCCGCGCACCGAGCTGGACTACGCCAGCCCCTATGAGCTGGTGGTGGCCGTGGCGCTCTCGGCCCAGGCCACCGACGTCTCGGTCAACAAGGCCACCGCCAGGCTCTTCCCGGTGGCCGGCACGCCGCAGAAGATGCTGGCGCTCGGCGAGGCCGGCCTGAAGCCCTTCATCAGCTCCATCGGCCTCTACAACATGAAGGCCAGGAACGTGATCCGGATGGCCGAGATCCTGATCGGGAGCCACGGCGGCGAGGTGCCGCTCGTGCGCGAGCAGCTCCAGGCCCTGCCCGGCGTCGGGCGCAAGACCGCCTCGGTGGTGCTGAACGAGCTGCGCATCGAGCCCGCCATCGCCGTCGACACCCACGTCTTCCGCGTCAGCCACCGCCTCGGCCTCTCGAACGGCAAGACGCCCGACAAGGTCGAGGCCGACCTGATGGCCGTCGTGCCCGAGCCGTACCTGACCCGCGCGCACCACTGGCTGATCCTGCACGGCCGCTACACCTGCGTGGCGCGCAGGCCGAAGTGCGAGGCCTGCCTCGTCGCGGACCTCTGCCCGAGCCGGCATCTGTTCGTCGGACCCGTCCTCCCCTCATGAAGGGAAGGAAGGCGCCTCGAACTCGTCATCGATCCGCGCTAGAGCACTTGCGCATGAGCCGACGCATCGCCTTCGAAGGCATCGACAACTTCCGGGACTTCGGGGACTACGCGGCCGGGCCGCGGCGGCTGAAGTCGGGGCTGCTCTACCGCTCGGCGGGGCATGGCGGGGCGACCGACGCCGATCTCGAGAAGCTCGCGGCGATGAACTTGGCGGTGATCGTCGACCTGCGCCGGGCCAATGAGCGCGAGCGCCAGCCCAGCCGGCGCTGGAGCGGCTTCGCCGCCCAGGTGATCGACAACGACATCGGCCAGGAAGCCGCCGACGAGTGGCTGACCTTCATCCAGGGCTCGGACCTGGCCGCGAAGTCGTTCCACGACTACATGATGGAATACTACCGCAAGGCGCCGCTGCAGCAGCGCCACCTCGACCTCTACACCCGCTACTTCCGGGCGCTGGCCGACACCGAGGGCGCGATCCTGGTGCATTGCGCGGCGGGCAAGGACCGCACCGGCATCGCCTGCGCCCTGACCCACCACCTCGCCGGCGTCCACGACGACGACATCGTCGAGGACTACCTGCTGACCAACGACGCCGAGCGGCTCGAGAAGCGCCTGCCGACGATCCGGGAAGTCATCCGCGAAAGCACCGGCCGCGTCGCCACGGACGACGCGCTCATGGTCGCGATGCGGGTCGAACCGGAATACCTGGAGGAATCGTTCCGGGTGATGCGCGAGACCTACGGCTCGCTCGACGGCTACCTGGGCCAGGCGCTGGGCCTCGGCGCCGACACCCGCGCGCGCATCCACGACAGGCTGCTGGCCTAGACCATTCGGCGCTTAGGTAGGTCCGAGGTCGGGAAGCCGAATGGTCTATTCTTAAGCAAAGGTCTTGAGCCTTCGACGGTTCAAGCGAACCGCCGAAGGCTCTAGGGGGAGGGATCAGCGGAACGGCGGCTCGTCGAAGCTGCGGAGCTTGCGCGAGTGGAGGCGGCTGCCTTCCTGGCGCAGCAGGTCGACCGCGGCGATGCCGATCTGCAGGTGCTGGGCGATGGCGCGGTCGTAGAAGGCGTTGGCCTGCCCCGGCAGCTTGATCTCGCCGTGCAGCGGCTTGTCCGAGATGCAGAGCAGCGTCCCGTAGGGCACCCGGAACCGGTAGCCCTGGGCCGCGATGGTGGCGCTCTCCATGTCGATGGCGACGGCGCGGCTCTGGTTGAACCTGAGCGCGCTCGACGAATACTTGAGCTCCCAGTTGCGGTCGTCGGTCGAGACCACGGTGCCGGTGCGCAGGCGGCGCTTCAGCACGTCGCCCGTCTCGCCGGTGACCTGCTCGGCGGCCCCGTTCAGCGCGAGCTGCACCTCGGCCAGCGGCGGGATCGGGATCTCGGGCGGCAGCACCTTGTCCAGCACATGGTCGTCGCGCAGGTAGGCGTGCGCGAGCACGTAGTCGCCGATCTTCTGGCTGCCGCGCAGGCCGCCGCAGTGGCCGATCATCAGCCAGCCCTGGGGCCGCAGCACCGCCAGGTGATCGCAGACCGTCTTGGCGTTCGAGGGGCCGACGCCGATGTTCACCAGGGTGATGCCCGCCCGGCCCGGGGCCATCAGGTGGTAGGCCGGCATCTGGTGCTTGCGCCACGTGCCCGCGGCCACGGCGGCCACCGGATCGGGGGTCTCGGCGGTGACGTAGACGCCGCCCGCCGCCGACAGCGCGGTGTAGGGCCCGCCCGCCTTGATCTGTTCGCACCCCCAGGCGACGAACTCGTCCACGTAGCGGTGGTAGTTCGTGAAGAGGATGTACTGCTGTGTGTGTTCGGCCGGCGTGCCCGAATAGTGGCTGAGCCGCGCCAGCGAGAAGTCGGTGCGCAGGCCGTCGAACAGGGCCAGGGGCCGGGGCTCGTCGTCCAGCCCCACCCAGGCGCCGTCGGCGATCTCGTCGCCGATGTAGGCGAGCTCGGTGGTCGGGAAATGGCGGGCGATCTCCAGCGAGGTGACGTCGGCCATGGCGAGGTCGGCCGGGTCGAGCACGTAGGGGAACGGGATCTCCTGGTTGGAGCGGCCGACCTCGAGCGCGATGTCGAAGTCCTCCCGCAGCAGGCTGAGCTGCTCGACCAGGTAGTCGCGGTAGAGCTCGGGCCGCGTCACCGTCACCGAATAGCGGCCGGGCGCGGGGATGCGCGCATAGGCGCGGCTGGTCCGCGGGTAGGGCAGGCCGGGCGGCCAGGTCAGCCGCAGCTCCGGATAGACGTAGGCCCCGCCCTGCCGCGTGGCGGGGTCTGGCGGCGCGCCGCCGGCGAGGAATGACTTGAGGGCGGTTCGGAGACTCTCGACGCTCTTGCGGTATTCGGTCTCCAGCCGATCGACGATGCCGGCCGCTTCCTGGTTCTTCATCGGGGGCTATATAGCGCCGGCTTGTGACGCTTGCGAATCCAGTTCGCTTTACGAAGCCCGGGTTCCCGGCGACAACTGCCCCCGAAATCTCCTGAGGTGTGCATGAACCGTCTCTTCACGTGGCTTGTCGTGGGCGCCATGGTGCTCGGCGTCCTGGCCGGCTGGCTGATCAACGTGAACTTCTCCGCCGAGCAGGCGAAGGAGGTGGCGGGCAACCTCTCGATCGTCACCGACATCTTCCTGCGGCTGATCAAGATGATCATCGCGCCACTGGTGTTCACCACCCTGGTGGCCGGCATCGCGCACATGGGCGACGCCTCGGAGGTGGGCCGGGTCGGCGTGAAGACCATCTTCTGGTTCATCTGCGCCTCGATCGTCTCGCTGCTCCTGGGCCTCGTCATGGTCCACCTGCTGCAGCCCGGCGTGGGGCTGCACCAGACCGCCGACGCCGGTGCGGCGTCCACGGCCGTCGACATGTCGAAGTTCACCCTGCGCGAGTTCGTGACCCACCTGGTGCCGTCGTCGATCTTCGACGCCATGGCCCGGAACGAGATCCTGCAGATCGTCGTCTTCTCGGTGTTCGTCGGCACCGCGGTCTCGGCGATCGACGACCGCGCGCCCGCCGTGCTGACCGCCGTCGAGCAGGGCGCGGCGATCATGTTGAAGGTCACCGGCTACGTCATGAAGACGGCCCCGCTGGCCATCTTCGCCGCGCTGGCCGCCTCCATCGCGACGCGCGGGATCGAGGTGATCTTCACCTATGCCCGGTTCGTCGGCGGCTTCTACCTGTCGCTGACCATCCTGTGGGGCCTCCTGATCCTCGCCGGGGTGATCATCGCGGGCCCGCGGGTGCTGAAGCTGATCGGCCAGATCCGCGCGCCGACCCTGCTCGCCTTCTCCACCGCGTCGTCGGAGGCCGCCTACCCGCGCACCCTGGAGGAGCTGCAGAAGTGGGGCATCAGCCGCAAGGTCGCCAGCTTCGTCCTGCCGCTGGGCTACTCGTTCAACCTCGACGGCTCGATGATGTACTGCACCTTCGCGACCCTGTTCATCGCGCAGGTCTACGGGATCGAGATGACCATCGCCCAGCAGATCACCATGCTGGGCCTGCTGATGGTGACGTCGAAGGGCATGGCCGGCGTGCCGCGGGCGTCGCTGGTGGTGATCGCCGCCACCCTCACCTACTTCGACCTGCCCGAAGCCGGCATCGCGCTGATCCTGGCCGTCGACCACCTGCTCGACATGGGCCGCTCGGCCACCAACGTCGTCGGCAACTCGGTCGCCAGCGCGGTCGTGGCCAAGTGGGAGAACGAGATCCAGGAGCCCGAGCCGGAGACGGCGCGGGCGTAGCCTTGCCTCCCCATCGCGGCAGCGATGGCGGGAGGGGGCGGTAAGGACAGGTACCCATTTTGGGGCGGCCGGGCGCGGCTTAACGGCCGTAAACCGTGTCGCTCAATGCGGCGTTAGGCTCGTCGGGGCAAGGGTCGAGGCTGTAGTTGGACCTTCGCAGCTCCGCCCTTGACGCACCCGTCGAACAGTCTCGCCGAGCTTGCCGCGCGCGTGGCCGAGCTGGAAGCGGAGCGCGCGATGACGTTGCGCCTGGCCCAGACGGACTCGCTCACCGGCCTGGTCAACCGCGGCGCCTTCACCTCGGGCCTCTGCGAGCGCCTGGAGGCCGCCCGCGACACCGGCGCCGGCGTGGCCCTCTTCGTCATCGACCTCGACCGCTTCAAGAGCCTGAACGACAGCCTGGGCCACCATGCGGGCGACCTGCTGCTGGCGGACCTGGGCCGGCGGCTGCGCGAGGACGCCGGTCCCGGCGAGCTGATCGCCCGCCTCGGCGGCGACGAGTTCGCCGTCATCTCCGACAACCCCGACGTGGCCGCCCGCGCCGAGCGCCTTGCCGCCGCCCTGAGCCAGCCCGCCGAGATCTACGGCCGGCAGGTCGCGCCCGGCGGTTCGATCGGCGTGGCGGTCTTCCCGCGCGACGCCCACGACGCGGCCGACCTGCAACGTTTCGCCGACATGGCCCTCTACCGCGCCAAGGCCCGCGGCGGCCGCGCCTGGTCGGCGTTCGACGCCGAGCTGCGCGCCGAGAGCGAGCATCGCCGGACCCTCGAAGCCGAGCTTCGCCGGGCCATCCCGGCGGGCGAGATCGTCCCCTGGTTCCAGCCCATCGTCGACGCCATGACCGGCCGCATGGTCGGGGTGGAGGTCCTGGCCCGCTGGAACCACCCCGAAAAGGGCCTGCTCGCGCCCGCCGCCTTCGTGCCGATGGCCGAGGAGCTGGGCCTGATCCGCGCGATCGACGAGACGGTCTTCGAAGCCGCCTGCGCCCGGACCGCGCCGTGGGTCGCCGAGGGCTGGATCGAGCTGGTGGCCTGCAACGTCAGCCCGCGCGACCTGCTCGACCCCGGCTTCTCACGCAAGCTGATCGGCCGCCTCGCGCAGACCGACCTGCCCGCCACGGCGCTGTGCGTCGAGATCACCGAGACCTTCCTGCTCTCGGACCTGGGCCTCGCGCGCCGGCACATCGAGCGCCTGGCCGCCAAGGGCGTGCGCGTGGCGCTCGACGACTTCGGCACCGGCTATTCCAACCTGCGCGCGCTGATGCACCTGCCGATCCAGACGGTGAAGCTGGACCGTTCGCTGATCGACGGCATCGGCCGCGACCCGCGGGTCTCCAAGCTGATCGCCTCCATGCTCCACGCCGCCCGCTCGCTGGGCGTGCGGATCACCGCCGAGGGCGTCGAGGACGAGGGCCAGGCGCTCTTCCTGCGCTCGGCCGGCTGCGACCGCATGCAGGGCTACTTCTTCGCCAAGCCCATGCCGGGCGAGGCCATGGAAACGCTCCTGCGAGAGGAGAACGCGCCCACGCCCCGGCTGGCCGTCGCGGGCTAGGACCCCGAAATAAGGGCGCCGCGCCCATCCTTCGGGCCTCCGCAAAGCGGAGGCTCAGTCATTTGAGAACCGCGGAATACGCGGAAGGACGCGGAAAGCGCAGGCCCTTCTTCCTTCCGCGCAATTCCGCGTATTCCGCGGTTCCCTGAATCGGACGGCGCCGCTTCGCGGCCTATCAGGATGGCCCACCTCTCGCACATTTCACCGTTCCATACGCGCTTGTATACGCGTATGCGCGGGACCATATTCCCGGCCATGCGCAACCACCTTCGCACCTTCATGTTGCTGGCCGTGATGACGGCCCTGTTCGCGGGCGTCGGCTACGTGGTCGGCGGGGCGGTCGGCATGGCCGTTGCGCTGGTCTTCGCGGGCGGCATGAACCTCGTCAGCTACTGGAACGCCGACAGGATCGTGCTCTCGATGTACCGCGCGACCGAGGTCGACGCCGGCCATCCCGAGCCGCTGATCCGCGCCTATGTGCAGGACGTCCACGAACTGGCCGCCTGCGCGAACATGCCCGCGCCCCGCGTCTACGTGATCGACCAGGACCAGCCCAACGCCTTCGCCACAGGCCGCGACCCGGACCACGCCGCCGTCGCCGCCACCCGCGGCCTGCTGCGGATGCTGGACCGCCGCGAGATCCGCGGCGTGATGGCCCACGAGCTCGCCCACGTGAAGCATCGCGACACGCTGACCATGACCATCACGGCCACCATCGCCGGCGCCATCGGCGCGCTCGCCAACTTCGCCTTCCTGTTCGGCGGCCGCGACGGCGAAGGCCGGCCCACCGGCATCGTCGGCATGATCGTGATGATGATCGTCGCCCCCATGGCCGCCGCCCTGGTGCAGATGGCCATCAGCCGCGGCCGCGAGTACGAGGCCGACCGCGAGGGCGCCGAGATGTCGGGCGATCCGCAGGCGCTGGCCTCGGCGCTGCAGAAGATCGACGCCTACGCCCGCGGCGGCTACGTCAACCCCGACGCGGAGCGCAATCCGGCCACGGCGCACATGTTCATCATCAACCCGCTGGCGGGCGGCGGCGCCGACAGCCTCTTCTCGACCCACCCGTCGACGGAGAACCGCGTCGCGGCCCTGATGGGCCACGCGCGCCGCCTGGGCGGCCGGCGCGAGACGGCCGTCCCGGTCACGGCCGAGGCCCGCCGCATCGGCCCCTGGTCGTAGGTTGCAGGCCCTGATCACCTGGGCGGGCCGGGCCGCCCTCCTGGGCGTTCTGGCCGTCGCCTTCGCCGGCGCGATCGACCCGCACCACGACGCCCGGCGCAACGCCCCGCCCGCCGACGTGGTCGAGCACGTGGCCTACGGCTACCTGCTGACGGTCCTGACCATCGCCTCGCTGCCCCGCGCCAGCCCATGGCTGATCGGCGCCGGCTTCCTGGGCGTCGCCATGGGCTTCGAACTCATGCAGGCCCTTGGCCTCGTCTCGGGCACGTTCCAGTGGAAGGACGTCGCCGCCAACATCGCCGGCGTCGCCGCCGCCCTGGCGCCGTTGGCGCTGGCCGATCGCCTCGCCCCCCGAGAGCGGAGCGAACGGAGAGGGAGAGGGTAGGGAGAGGGCGGCGCCGCCCTGGGAGCTTCCCGGGCGGCTGCCCGAGGATCATCGAGGAACCGCCCGGCATCTGGCAAGCCGAGCCGCCCTCTCCCTGCCCTCTCCCTCTCTTCGCGCCTGCGGCGCTCGGGGGAGAGGAGTCTACCGCGACGCCAGGGGGCGGGCCTTTTCCGCGCCGGCGATCAGGGCCTTCGCCTCGGCCGAGGCCTTGGCGACGTCCATCTTGCCCTCGGCGATCTCGTCGGCCAGGCCCATCAGCTTCGGGCCCGTCACCGACCCGTTCTGCGCCTCCTCGGTCACGCGCACGCCGCCGTCCTTGGCGATCGCCGCGTCCCAGGCCGTCCGCACGTCGGCCCAGTAGCCCTTGGTCCTGGCCCAGTAGTCGTCGGCCGCCGCCACCGGGTAGCCGTTGAACTTCTCGTAGGTGTTGACCACCACCTCGTGGACGTAGGTGACGGGCTTGCCGTCGCGCTCGCCCACCTTGGCGTTGTCCTGCTCATGCACCCAGCCGGTCGGCGTCAGCGCGTGGCGGTTGACGCCCACGTACCAAGTGTAGATCGGGTGTCGCACCGCGTCGCGCCGGGCCAGCGGCCGCAGCGTCTCGTCGCTCTGCCAGCGGGCCACGCCGTGGTCGTAGGCCCACTTGCCGACGCCGCCGTAGCGCGGGGAATCGTCGGTCTGCCAGACCGTCTGCGACCAGGCGCCATTGCGCTGCGCAGCCGGCACGGCCTTCAGCACCCAGCGGCCGGCGCTCTCATAGACCACCACCCTGGCCGGCTGGAACGTCCAGTCCTGGCGCCAGTGCTTCACCACGACCGGCTTCTTGTCCTCGCCCTCGACCACCAGCATGTGCTGCAGGCTGATGAAGTCGCCGCGGTCCTCGATCACGCGGACCGACTCGTAGCCGCCGCTGCGCTTCGGCTCGAGCGGCTTGTAGTCGCTGACGAACGGCACGGTCTCGCGCATGTCGAAGCGGACCTTGTAGTCCCCCGCCATCGCCAGGATCGAGGCGCGGTCCTGCTCGGGCGGCTTGCCCGCGGCGGCGGCCGGCAGGGCGTAGGTCACCGCGAATGCGGCGGTGAGGGCGAGGCAGGTGCGGCGGGAAGCGGTCATGGCCATGTCCATCAGAAGTCGTAGGTCAGCGAGACGGAGACGTTCCGCCCGGGCTGGGTGTAGGCGTCGCGGCTGACGGCGGTGGAGGATAGCCCTCGAACGTCGCTCCAGTAGGCGTATTTCTCGTCGGTCAGGTTGAAGAGGCCGCCGCGGACGGTGACGTCGTCGGTCACCTTCCAGAAGGCGGTGACGTCGAAGACCGTGAAGGCGCCCGGCCGATAGCACGAGGGGGCGCAGGCGACCGCGATCCGGCTCGCCGCTTTGCGCTCGGAATGCACGGCCGCCAGTTCGCCGCCGAACCGGCCGTCGGGCGCACGCCAGCTCACGCCCGCGCTCACCTTCACCGGATCGACCGAATCCAGCGGCGCCTTGGCCGGGGTGTAGCTGTCGCCCTTGGCGTAGCCGATGCCGGCGAAGCCGCCGAACCCGGCGCCGAACTGCGCCCGGGCCCGGGCCTCGACCCCGTGGATCTTCACCTTCGTCAGGTTCACGAACTGGAAGACGCCGGGGTCGGTGGGCGCGAAGGTCCCCGACACCTGCAACTGCTCGATGAAGTTCCTGTACTCGGCCGTGAAGCCCACGATCTCCACCGACCACGTCGGCGTCACCCAGCGCGCGCCGGCCTCGAACGCCTCGCTGGTCTCGGGCTTCAGGTCGGGGTTCGGGATCGAGCGGTAGTTCTGGATCGGGTTCGAGAAGGCGTTGTTCACCTGGCTGGGCGACGGCGCGCGGAAGCCGCGGCTGTAGTTGGCGAAGAGCCGCGTCTCCTCCGTCGGCTTGAAGACCAGAGCCAGCTTGGGCGACAGCCGGTCGCCGTCCGAGCCCGCCGGGACCAGGCCGCCCAGCAGCGCGTCGGCCTTGGGGTTCAGCTTGTAGCGGTCCCAGCGCAGCGCCGGATAGAGCGTCAGCCGCCCGTCCATGAACGCGATCTCGTCCTGCACGAACACGCCCAGCAGCGTGTAGTCCGTGGTCGGGAAGGCGCGCGTGGGGAAGGCCTCGCCCGCCGGCGGGACCGTGCCGTCGCGCACCCCCGTCTGCCGTGTCTTCGAGACGTCGACGCCGTAGATCAACTGGTGCCTGGCCGCGCCGGTCTCGAAGCGGCTCTCCAGCTCGGCCGCGAGGCCGTAGACCCGGTTGTCGAAGGTGGTGAGCCGCGTGCGGTCGGCGGCGGTGTTGCGGTCCTCGGCGGTGAACTGGACCGTGGTGCTCTTCTGCCAGTAGGCGGTCCAGGCGATGCGATCGACGGGGCCTTCGCCGATCGTCCAGCGCTGGTCCAGGCCAACCCGGCTGCGCTCGGTCTCGTCGGCGGCCTTCAGGCGCAGCACGCTGGTGGTCGCCAGCGGCGGCTTGGCGATCCCGCTCAGCACGTCGGCCTTCACGTTGCGGTCGAAGTGTTCGGCGGTCAGCCGGAGGCGGTTGTCCTCCGAGATCGCATAGACCAGCTTGCCCAGCACCGAGCGGGTCAGGAAGTCCTGCGGGTTGGCGGTCGTCCGGTCGCTGTTGGCCGACTCGTTCTTCCCTTTCGTCTCCTGTGCGTCCCCCTCGCGGTAGGTGTAGGCGACCATGGCCGAGAGCTGCCCCTGCCGTCCGGCGAAGACGGCGGTCGCGCCCGCGCTGTCGTCGGCCGAAGCCGCGAAGCCGCGCACGCGACCGCCGAAGGTCCGGTCGCTGTCTGTGGGGAGGAAATCGACCGGATCCTTGGTGGTGAAACTGACCGCGCCCGCCACGCCGTCCGAGCCGTAGAGGGCCGACGCCGGCCCGCGCAGGATCTCCACCCGCTTGATCAGGTCGAGGTCCTGGTAGTCGCCGCGGCCCACGGCCTGGGCGCCGAAGGTGAAGCCGTCGGGCAGGCGCACGCCGTCCATCTGGATCAGCACGCGGTTGCCTTCGAGGCCGCGGATGTTGAAGCCGGAGTTGCCGTCGCGCCCCGTCGTGCCCAGCGCCGCGCCGAACCGGGCCGGGCCCGAGCGCACGCTGACGTTCGGCTCGAACTTGATGACGTCCTTGATGTCGGCGCTCAGCCGGTCCTCGAGCTCGCCCGCGTCGATCACGCTGACGGTGGCGGGGACCTCGCTCGCGGGCTTCTCCGTGCGCTCGGCGATCACGGTCAGCGGATCGACGGTGACGGCCGCATCGTCGGCCCCCGCGGCGCGCGCGACGCCTGCGGCGAGCACGAGCAATGAACCGGCGGCGAACAGACCCGGACGCATCAGTGGCGATCTCCCAACTCGAATGTGACCGCCTATTATTGCGAATGATTCGCAGAATCAATCGCAATGGAAAAAGAACCGTCGCGGCGTGACGTCATGCCGGCTTGGCGACAATCCGCCGCGGGGCTACGGTCAAGCTGCACCCAAAAGTCGCCGCGTTCGGGACAGACCCTCCCCTACGGTTGAACCGGGTCGCACGTTCTGGGGGAAAGTTCTGGAATTTCAGCGAATCGACGCAACCTCCGCGATTGGAAGGGGCGCATCCAAACGTCGGGCGACAATGGTTTCCACGGGGTGTGCCGGCCCCAAACGAGAAAGAGCATGAGCAAGCCCATGCCGGTCCTGAAACGCAGTCTCGAGATCGATGCGCCCCCGGGGGAAGTCTGGCGCGTCCTCACCAACCCGGAGCTGGTCCGCGAGTGGGCCTCGGCCTACCTGGACGGCATCTCCATCCGCACCTCCTGGCGCGAGGGCGACAAGATCACCTGGAAGGCCCCCGACGGCGTCACCCGCTCTTGCGGCACCGTCGCGGCGTTCAAGCCGGAACGGCTCCTCAGGCTGGACTACCCGGACGATCCGCGCGGCCCGTTCTCGGACATCTTCGAGATCGCGGCCAACGGCAACGACCGGACCACCCGGCTCGAGTTCACCACGGGCCCGCTCGCCGAGGTCGACCTCGCGGCCCTCGAAGGTCCGACCGACGAGGCTATCCGCGAGATCAAGAGCCTGGCCGAGGAGTCCGCCCAGATCCACGGCGTCCGCTGAGGCGCCGCTGCGATCCGATTGGACATCCGCGCGACGGATCGGGCAATGTCGCGTCGACATGCCTGACGAACGCAAGAACGACCGGTACGCGGTGCGCCGTGACGCCAAGGGCTTCACCACCTTCGTGATCTTCACCGGCGAGCCGGCGATCGTCGGCGGCGTGCCCCAGACGGGCCTCTCCGAGGACGACGCGAAGCACATGGCCGGCGTCCTCAACACCCAGTCCCGGCGCGGCGACTCCTCGATGCGGAAGGGCTGACCGCGGCCTGAGTCCGGATTTCATCCAGGACGTCATGGCCCGGCTTGTCCGGGCCACCTATTGGGCTGTGAGCCGGACGTCTTCGTCCACAGCGCCAGATCGGAGGCTCCGAGCCCAATGGATCCCCCGGACAAGCCGGGGGATGACGAGCACAGGGGTGGACCTAGTGGCTCTGGGCGGTGTCGGCGCTGTCGACCACGCCGTCGCCGTTGGTGTCCAGGCGGCCGAAGGTGCGGGCCGCCACGGCGTCGTACTCGGGCTCCCGCATCCTGCCGTCCTTGTCGGCGTCGATGACCCCGAACCGCACCCGCGCCTGGTCGATCTGGCGCTTGCGCATCGCCGCGAGCTCGGCGTCGAGCCGGGCTGCGTACTCCGCCACATACTCCGCCTCGTCGACGACGCCGTTCCGGTCGGTGTCGGTGCGCACGAAGTCGGCGTGGCGCTTGGCCTCGTACTCGGCGCGGCTGACCTTCCCGTCGAGGTCGGTGTCGTAGGCCTTCATGAATTCGACCTTGCTGTGGCCGCGGGCGGGCTCCTCCTGAGCGAGCGCGAGGCCGGGCGCGGCGGCGATCAGGGCGGCGAGGGCGAAGAGGCGGGCGTTCACGGACAGAGCTCCTATCGCAGCACTTCGAAGGTGAGCGAGGTGGTGTAGCTGCGCATCTCGGTGGCCGACCCGGGCGGCGCGGGCGCCGCGTGGCGGGCCATGATCAGGTAGGTCCCCGGCCGGTCGAAAGTGAGCTTCAGCGTCCCGTCCGCGCCGGTCCTGGCGACCTTGTGGAACTTCGGGTCCTCGAACGCGCCGCCCTCGCGGTCCAGCTCGATCTCCTGCCCGGCCGCCGGCGCGCCGTCGAAGGCCACCGTCACCGTCAGCGGCTTGTCGAGGTAGATCTCGTTCGGGTGGACGCCGGTGCGGATCGTGAGGCGCCCGGACGGCGCGTCGACGGCGGCGCGTGTCGGCGCGCCCTTGGTCACGTAGACCTCGGCGACCGTCACGGTCTGGCTGCTGCGCGTCTGGGCGCCGGCGGGGGGCGCTTCGCCGGGCTCCAGCGGCCGCCATTCGCCCTTCTCCAGCACCTGCTTGCCCACGCGGCCGACGCGCTCGCCCGTCGTGAACCGGTAGGTGCCGGCCTCGGCCACGTCGCTCTCCAGGATGGTGACCTGCCGGAAGGGCGCGATCCTGTCGTAGGCGTCGCGCCGCCCGTCGGGCCGCAGCAGGTGGAAGTCGTCCGACGTCACCGCCACCTCGGGCCGGAAGAACTGCCGCTCGGCGAACGAGGCCTCCAGGGTCACCACCTCGTCGCGGCCCGGCGCGAAGGTCGAGGGCAGGAGGTACGATGTGTGCGCCGCCGCACCGCCCGCACCGGCCAGCGTCGCCGCCGCGAGGAGCCACGCGATCCCTGCCCTGTCGACCATGATCCACCCGTTCCAGCCGGCCGCGGCCGCGCGGCGCGTTCGTCCGGGCTGGCTAGCAACCTTCGCAGGCAGTTGCAACTGACTCGCATTCGCGAGAGAGCGCCGCTCAGCGCAGCTTCGCCGCCACCGCCAGCCCGGCCTTGTGCGCCTCGCGGGCGCGGGCGAGGTCGTCCGCCGTCAGGCCCTCCAGGCCCAGGTAGTCCCGCTTCCAGCCGGGCGTGGGCCAGCCGATCGCGTTCACCGCCGTCGTCCGCGGGCCCGTCGCCGTCTCCAGCAGCGAGAGCGCCGCCGCCAGCGTCGCGTCCTGCGAGGCCACGTCGCCCGGCAGCCCGGCCGCATTGCCCAACGGCACGTCGCTGAACAGGAACCGCGGCGCGCCGCAGCGCTCGACGATGTCCTTCGCCGCGCCCATCACCACGGTGGCGATCCCCGCCGCCTCCAGCGCCCGCGCGATCAGGCTCATGGACTGGTGGCAGACGGGGCAGTTGGCCACCAGCACCGCCGCGTCCGCCCCGTCCTCGCGCACCCGCCGCACCGCTTCGGGCGCGTCGACCTCGATCGTCGTCCGCTGGCTGCGGTTGGTGGGCGCGCCGTGGAACCGCGCCGCCACCGCCCCGATCCGCCCGGCCGCCGCGGCGCGCCGCAACGCCGGCAACGGGAACCAGCAGTTCTGGTCGTCGGACAGGTGCGCCCGGTCCACCGCCACATGGCTGACCCGCAGGTCGTGCTCGCCCGCCGCGTCACCGGAATAGACCGCGTAGAACTTCGCCGCGGCGTTGTAGGGCGCGTCCGCCCCCTGCGGCCCCAGTTCCGGCCGATAAGGCGCCGCCGTCGTCAGCAGCGCCACCGTCGCCCGCGCCAGCGGCCGCCCCAGCGGGGCGAACGGAACCTCCTCGAACTGCGCATACCGATACGGCGGATACCCCAGCGCGCCGTACCAGGCGTGGGTCCGCGCGATGTAGTCGATGGGCGGATCGTCCATCATCGCTCGCATCCTGCCCCCGCTCGCAGCGGCGCCGGCGCGCCGCCTACTTCCCCACGAACACCGGCTTGCGCTTCTCGAAGAAGGCCTGGCGGGCCTCCTTGGCGTCCTCGCTCGAGAAGGCGATGCGGATGTTGCCGACCTCGTAGCGGAGCTGGGCCTCCATGTCGTGGCTCTCCATCGCCTTCAGCAGCCCGCGCTTCAGCAGCCGCAGCGTGATCGGCGACCAGGCGCACAGGCTCTCGCAATATTCCGCCAGCCGCGCCTCGAACCTGTCGTCGTCCACGACCTCGCCGGCCATGCCCCAGTCCAGCGCCTCGGCGCCGGTGACGGTGCGGTTCTCCATCATGAACCGCAGCGCCTTCTCGTAGCCCATGGTCTGCGGCAGCGTGATGGTCAGCCCCGCGTCGGGCGACCCGCCGATCCGCGTGTAGCCCGCCATCAGCCGCGCGCTGGACGCGATCAGCCGCACGTCGGTCGACATGGCCAGGCCCAGGCCTGCGCCCACCGCCACGCCGTTGATCCCGCCCACCACCGGCTTGTCGCAACGCTTGCGCATGGCCAGCAGGAAGTTGCCGACCCAGCCGATGTCGTCGAGCTGCCGGTCCATCGCCGACTTCGGCGAGAACTGCGGCGGATTGGTCAGGTCCAGCCCGGCCGAGAAGGCGTCGCCCGTGCCGGTCAGCGCCACCACCCAGACGTTGTCGTCCGTCGCCGCCGCGTCGATGGCGCCGATCACGCCCCAGGCCAGCTCGGTCGACAGCGCGTTCTTGTTGCGCGGGCTGTTCAGCCGGATCGTCCGCACATGGCCGGCGTCCGTCACTTGCACCAGGTCAGACATCGTCCCCTCCGTTTGGTGTTCGGCGGCACCGTACGCGCCGCCCCCGCCCCTGTGAAGCGGAGTCTGGATTCCGCTTTGGACGATCCAGGACCAACCCGCCTCCAGCTCAGAGGATCTCCCTTCCTCCTCGACGGAGGAAGGGCCGGGGATGGTGGTGTGCGCAGGACTTTACCGGCCGGCCGTGAGAGGCGCCGTCTGCCGTAGCGCCGCAGTCACACCACCAACCAACCCGCCTAGCCGATGTACTCGTCGAGGTCTTCGGGGCCGGCGACGGTGACGCCGAGGTCGGTGACGATGCCGGTGCCCAGGGTGTAGACCCAGCCGTGGACGCAGAGCGGCTGGCCACGCTTCCAGGCCTCCATGACGAAGACGTCGGAGGCGACGTTCCTCACCTGGCGGATGACGTTCAGCTCGACCAGGCGGTCCCACTTCTCGCGCTCGCCGGGCAGCGCCTCGATCTCGTGGCGGTGCTCGTGATGCACCTCGCGGATCGGGTGCAGCCAGTGGTCGACCATGCCGCGCCGCTGGCCGTCGACCGCCGCGGCCACGCCGCCGCAGCCGTAGTGGCCCACCACCAGGATGTGCTTCACCTTCAGCACCTCGACCGCGAACTGGAGCACCGACAGGTAGTTGGCGTCCTGCGGCGGGGCGAGGTTGGCGACATTGCGGTGGACGAAGAGCTCGCCCGGATCGAGGCCCACGATCTCGTTGGCCGGCACGCGGCTGTCGGAGCAGCCGATCCACAGGTACTCCGGCGCCTGCTGGCCCTCCAGGCGCTTGAAGAAGCCGGGGTCGGCGGCGACCTTGCCGGCCGCCCAGGCCTTGTTGCGGACCTTCAGGTCTTCGAGCGTCTTCGGCATCAGGCGGGGACCGCGTCGGGTTGCTGGTTCGGATGGGCGGCGATGAAGGCCGGGTGCTGGTTGGCGCGCTCGGCGACGCCGACGATGGCCGGATAGGGCGTGACGTCCAGACCGAAGCGGTGCGCCGAATAGACCTGCGGGATCAGGCAGCAGTCGGCGATGGTGGGCTGGTCGCCGAAGGCGAAGCGGCCGGCGTACCGGGCGATCAGCGGCTCCAGCGCATCGAAGCCGTCGCGGATCCAGCCCTGGATCCAATCGGTCGCGATCACGTCGTCGGGCACGCCGAGCTTCCGCAGCTTCGCGCCGATCCGGGTGTTGTTCGCGGGATGGATGTCGCAGGCGATGATACCGGCGATGCGACGGACCATGGCGCGCTCAAGCGGCGTCCTCGGCAGCAGGGGCGGCTCGGGGACCGTCTCTTCCAGCCACTCCAGGATGGCGAGGCTCTGGGCCAGGATCGTGCCGTCGCCGAGGTCGAGCGCCGGGACGAGACCCTGCGGATTGACCGCGCGATAGGCGGCCTGGCGCTGGTCGCCGGCGACCAGGTCGAGCGCGGCGTAGTCGTAGGCGCAGCCCTTGAGCTTGAGGCCGATGCGCACACGGTAGGCCGCGCCGGCGCGCCAGCCGGAGTAGAGGGTCCAGGTCATGGGGCCACCGTGAAGCCGATCCGGCCGACGCCCTCGACCTCGCCCTCGACCACATCGCCGGGGACGAGCGGGCCAACGCCCTCAGGCGTGCCGGTGTAGATCAGGTCGCCGGGCGCGAGGGTCCACAGCTTCGAGGCCTCCGCGACGATCTCGGCGACGTTCCAGATCATGTCGGCGACCTGGCCCTCCTGTCTCACGGTCCCGTTCACCGAGATCCAGATGCGGCCGGCGGGCGGTTGGTTCCCGCGGCGGATCGCGGAGATCGGCGCGGAATCGTCGAACGCCTTGCCGGCGTCCCAGGGATGGCCCTTGTCCTTGGCTGCGTTCTGCAGGTCGCGGCGGGTAAGGTCGACGCCGACGGCGTAGCCGAAGACGAGGGCGAGCGCGTCGCCGGGGCTCACGTCGCGGCCGGCGGCGCCGATGGCCACCACGAGCTCGATCTCGTGGTGCAGGTTCTTCGTCCGCGGCGGATAGGCCGGGTCGCGCCCCGGCGTCACGATCGCGTCGGCAGGCTTGGTGAAGAAGAAGGGCGGCTCGCGGCTGTCGGCCCCCATCTCGCGGGCGTGGGCGGCATAGTTGCGCCCCACGCAGAGGATCCGGCGGACCGGAAATCCTCCCGCTTCGCCCTCGACGGGCACGACGGGGACGGGCGGCGGCGCAATCGCGAACTCGGCCATGGCGCGCCGTTTAGGCCCATGGCCCCGCGAAGTGAACCCCACCCTACGGAAACCTCCGCGGGGGAAGGTCTCGGTGCGCTCGGCCAGCGCGGCGTCGGGCGCGCTCCCGTCGCGTCTCAAAAATCTGTCGGATGCCGGCTAGACCATTCGGCGCTTAGGTAGGTCCGAGGTCGGGAAGCCGAATGGTCTGTTCTCAAGCAAAGGTCTTGAGCCTTCGACGGTTCAAGTGAACCGTCGAAGGCTCAAGAAGCTGTTAGGGACTGAGGCTGGTCGGCGAGAGGCAGCAAAGCCCTCTCCCCCTTGCGGGGAGAGGGTTTGGGAGTGGGGGTGTCGGCGCAGCGCTCCAAGGCGAGCACCCCCACCCCTGGCCCCTCCCCGCAAGGGGGAGGGGAAGCTGTGGGAGATGTTTATCCAGAGTTTCAATCTCTTATTCCGGCTCGTGAGTGCCGTCTGAAAGACCTCAGTTCCTAACAGTCTCTAGGCGGGTGACGGACGCCGCCGGTATGGGGAGGGATGCGCAAAGCCCTCCTCACCGCCCTCGCCCTGGCCCTGACCGCCACGACGTGCGCGGTCGCCGGCCCGTCGTGGCGGGCGCGCGTCGGTGACGCGCGGGAGGCCGTGGTCGCGCCCGGCGACACGCTGGCGGTGATCTACTCCGGCGACGGCGGCTGGGGGCCGCTGGACGCGCGGCTGGCGCAGGGCTTGGCGCGGCGCGGCGTGCCGGTCGTCGGCTACAACTCGCCGCTCTACTTCTGGACCGCGCGGACGCCCGAGCGCGCCGCCTCGGACCTGGCGGAGACCCTGCGGCGGCAGATGGGGGCCTGGAACCGCGACCGCGTGGTGCTGATCGGCTATTCGTTCGGCGCCGACGCCCTGCCCGCCATCGTTCCGCACCTGCCGCCCGACCTGCGCGAGCGGGTGCGGCTGGTGGCGCTGGTCGGCCTGGGGCCGCGCGGCGACCTGTCGTTCCGTCCGACGAGCTGGCTGGGCCGGCTTTCGCCGGAGGCGTTCGCGACCGAGCCCGCGGTGGCGGCGCTGAGGGGCTGGCCGCTGCTGTGCGTCTACGGGACCGGCGAGCGGGCCTCGGCCTGCCCGGACCTGCCGCCCGACCTGATCCGTCGCGTCGCCCTGGCCGGCGGCCACCACTTCGATGGCCACTACGGCAGGCTGACCCGCGCCGTCCTCGACAACCTGCCGCCCTGATGGACCGGCGCCCCCGCCTACGACCCGTGGCGGAGGATCGGCTGCATGCGGCGGCGGCGCAGCGCGCCGCCCGCCAGGGCGAAGCCGCCGATCACGAGCGCCCAGGTCGACGGCTCGGGCACGCCGGCGCTGACGATCCCGATCGAGAAGTTGTCCGCGCGCAGGTCGCCGGCCGACGCAAGCTCCACCGGAGCGCCGTTGCCGTCCACCGCCCCCGACGCGCGCATGGCGAACCCGAAGGTGATGGCGCTGCCGGCGTAGTCGAGGCCCGTCTGCGTGCCCGCGGCCCCGAAGTCGTTCGGGTCGAACAGCTTGAAGTCGCTGGCCAGGATGCCGGCCTGGCTCAGCGTGTACCAGCCGCCGCCCGGCATGTTGAACGGCCCGAAGACGAAGATGCTCTGGTAGAGCGCGCCGTCCTGCTCGGCGAGGATGCGGAGCGAATAGCTGCCGACGTTGCTCGGCAGACCATCCACCGAGGGGTCGAAGTAGCGGTCGAGCGAGGCCGACAGCGACGTGATCGCGCCGCTCACGGTCGGGTCGTAGACGAACGTGGTGTTCAGCGCGGTGAAGAGGGCCCCGGCCGCGTTCGCGCCGCTCGCCGCGTAGGTCCCCTGCAGGGCCGTGCCGGGGTTCCCGGACGAGGTCTGGGTCAGGGTCGTGGCGACGCCGGCGCCGGCGTACGACGTCAGCACGTAGTCCGACGTGTCGAAGGTCGTGTCGGTATAGGTCGCCGCCGTGGCGGGGGCCGCGAGGAGGAGCGCGACCGCGGCGATCGCCGCACGGTCTCTGACGGACGCGAAACTCATAACCTGTCTCCATCGACAAACAGACTGGATGGCGATGTTAGCAATCCTGAAGTCGATCCAGAATTGGACCGAGGTCTCGGGACCCGTCCTAAGACCTCGATCTCTTGATTCGTTCGTCCGATATATTGACGGAGGCGCGCCCCTCTGAATGATCGCCAAGGAAACGTCAGGGTGAGGCTTAGGTGGCGACGCTCGGAGTTGCTTCGGTTCAGACAAGCCCGAGCGACCGGGAACGCGGCGAGCTGATCCGCGGCCTCTACCGGCACATCCCGGTCGTCGTGCTCTGCATGTTCTTCGGCGCCTTCGCGACCTGCGTGGGCATGGTCTACCTCGCGCCGGACCGCCGCCCGCAGATCGAGGCCTGGTTCGCGATCAGCGTGGCGGTGGCCGCCTGGCAGCTCGGCCTGTGGGCCTGGCGCGGGAAGGCGGGCATCGCCGACGCGGACTGGCGGGTCTGGGCGCGCCGGCTGATCCTGGCGTCGTTCGCCGACGGCGTGCGCTGGGGCTTCGCGACCCTCTGGCTCGCGGCGGGCGGCGCGGCGGACCAGATGATGTGGGTGTGCATGGTGGCGGGGGGCGCCGCCTGCGCGTCGGTGGCGGCGCTGGGCAGCTACTACCCGGCCTACTACGCGCTGCTGTTCCCGGCGATCGTGCCCTACATGCTGCGCGCCATGACCCTGAACGACCCGCGCTACTGGGGCGTGGCGCTGCTGGGCGGGGTGGTCCTGATCGGCATGGCGTGGCTGGGGCGGTTGCAGAGCCGCACGCTGGCCGGGGCGCTGCGCCTGCGTTTCGAGAACCTGGACCTGGCCGAGGACCTGCGCCGCCAGCGCGACCTGGCCGAGCAGGCCAACCTCGCCAAGGCCCGCTTCCTGGCCGCCGCCAGCCACGACCTGCGCCAGCCGATGCACGCGCTCGGCATGTTCGCCGCCGCCCTGGGGCGCGGGCGGCTGCGGGCGGAGGACGCCGGTCTCGTCGACCGCATCCAGGAGACCGTCGAGGCGATGGACGGCCTCTTCGAGAGCCTGCTCGACATCTCCCAGCTCGACGCGGGCGCCACGCAGCCGCAGGTCCGCGCCGTCCCGATCCAGCCCCTGCTGGCCCGCATCTGCGCCGAGCAGGCGGCCGAGATCCGCGACCGCCCGATCCGCCTGCGGACCGTGGCGTGCGGTGCGACGGTCGCGACCGATCCGGTCCTGCTGGAGCGGATGCTGCGCAACCTCGTCTCGAACGCCGTGCGCCATACCGGGTCCGGCCGCGTCCTGGTCGGATGCCGCCGGCGCGGCGCGCGGCTCACCGTCGAGGTGTGGGACACCGGTCCCGGCATCGCGCCCGACCAGCAGGCGCGCGTGTTCGAGGAGTTCGTCCAGTTGGCCAACCCCGAGCGCGACCGCGCCAACGGCCTGGGCCTGGGTCTCGCGATCACGCGGCGGCTGGGCGACCTGCTGGACTGCCCGGTCACGCTCAGCTCGGAGCCCGGGCGCGGCTCGATGTTCGCGGTCTCGGTCCCCCTGGCGTCGGCGGCCGCCGTTCCGCCGGTCGCCGACGCGGCGCCCGCCCTGATCGCGGGCGGGGTGGTGTTCGTGGTCGACGACGACGCGCTGGTGCGCGAGAGCACCGCGCGGCTGCTCACCGCCTGGGGCTACGACGTGGTGACCGGCGGATCGGCCGAGGCGGCGCTGGCCGCCGCCCGGCGCCGCACGCCCGACCTGATCGTCTGCGACTGGCGGCTGCGCAACGGGGAGACGGCGCCCGACGCGATCGCCCGGATCCGCGCGGCCGGCGACGGCGAGGCGCCTGTCCTGATCATCACCGGCGACATCGGCGCGGACCAGCTTCGCGCCATCCACGCCACGGGCTTCAGCCTGCTGCACAAGCCCGTCGCCCCCGCCCGGCTGCGCGCCGCGGTCGGCAACCTCATCCGCGAGCGCGCCGTCGCGGAGACCGCGGCCGCGGCAGGCTAGATCAGCCCCGCCGCCCGGGCCGACCGGACCGCGCCGACGCGGTCGTCCGCCGCCATGGCGCGCAGCACGCCGGTCACATGCGCCTTGATGGTCTTCTCCGAGACGCCCATGCGGTACGCGATCACCTTGTTCGACAGTCCCTCGCCCAGGTGCCGCAGCACCTCGGCCTGGCGGTGGGTGAGGTTCGAACCGCCCGGCGGCGGCGCGGGTGCGTCGGCGTCGGGCGCGCGCAGCACCAGCGACGGGACGAAGGTCTCGCCCCGCAGCACCAGGCTGACCGCGGCCAGCAGGGTCTCAGCGGTCGCCGACTTCGGCACATAGCCCAGCGCGCCGGCCGCGAAGGCGCGCCGCGCCAGGGCCGGGTCCTCGGACGCGCTCAACACGATCACGGGCAGCGTCGGGCGCTGGCGGCCGAACTCGCGCAGGGCGGCGATGCCGTCCATGCCGGGCATCGAAAGGTCGAGCAGGACGACGTCGAGGTCGTCGTTGGCGGCCGAGAGATCGAGCGCCTCGGCGCTGTGGCGGGCCTGGAGCACCGTCGCGCCGCCGGCCTCCCGCTCCAGCAGGGCCGAAACGCCCTGTCGGACCAGCGCGTGGTCATCGACGATCATGATCTTCATCATGCGCTCGGAACGCCCCACTCGCCGACGGCCTGACGGTTCGCAAGGGGATTGTGCATCACGGCGCCGATGCAGGCTACCGCATGCGCGCCGTTGGGGAATTGGAGGCCGGCCGGCGTTGCATCGGTGGACTAGGGGGCGTCCGCCCACATCCATGATTTGACGCGCCGCAAACCTAAACGGGCTTCACGACGGCGCGTCCGGGCCGCTAAGGCGTGGGCATGACCGAGACCGCACCCGCAGGCCCGCTCTCCGACCTCGTCGTGATCGAGATGGGCACGCTCATCGCCGGCCCCTTCTGCGGCCAGATCCTGGGCGACTTCGGCGCCGAGGTGATCAAGATCGAGGACCCCAGGACCGGCGACCCGATGCGCCAGTGGGGCCGCAGCCTGCCCAAGGGCCTGTCGCCCTGGTGGCCGGTGATCGGCCGCAACAAGAAGTCGGTGGGCATCGACCTGCGCAAGCCCGAGGGCCAGGCGCTGGCGAGGGCGTTGATCAGCAAGGCCGACGTCCTGATCGAGAACTTCCGGCCGGGCGCCATGGAGAAGTGGGGGATGAGCTACGAGGCGCTCTCCGCCATCAACCCACGGCTGATCATGGCCCGCGTCTCGGGCTTCGGGCAGACGGGCCCCTATGCGCAGCGCGCCGGCTACGGCCTGATCGGCGAGGCGATGGGCGGCCTGCGCCACGTGACCGGCGAGCCCGACCGGCCGCCGGCGCGGGCGGGCATCTCGATCGGCGACAGCCTGGCGGCCATGCACGCGGTCATGGGGATCACCATGGCGCTGCACCACCGCGAGCGGACCGGCCAGGGCCAGGTGATCGACGCGGCGCTGTACGAGAGCGTGCTGGGCGTGATGGAGAACCTGATCACCGAGTACGACATCACCGGCTACACCCGCGAGCGGTCGGGTTCGGTGCTGCCGGGCATCGCGCCGTCGAACGCCTACCCCTGCAGGAACGGCCAGATGATCCTGATCGGGGGCAACGGCGACAACGTCTACGCGCGCCTCACCGAGGCGATGGGGCGACCCGACCTGAAGACCGACCCGAAGTTCGTGGACCACGCGAGCCGCGGCGTGAACCAGACCGAGCTGGACGGGATCATCGCGGCCTGGACGTCGACCCACGACCTGGGCGACCTGCTGGCGCTGCTGGAGGCGAAGGGCGTGCCGTGCAGCCGGGTCTACCGCGCGCCCGACATGCTGGAGGATCCGCAGTTCGCGGCGCGGGACTCGATCGTGACGGTCGACCACGGCGTCTTCGGCCCGATCCGCATGCAGAACGCCTTCCCGAAGCTGTCGGCGACGCCGGGGCGCGTGCGCTGGCCGGGGCCGGCCCTGGGCGAGCACACCGACGCGGTGCTGGCCGAGCGCGCCGGCCTGTCGTCGGCCAGGCTCAAGGACCTGCGCGCCGCCGGCGTGCTCTGAAGCGCGCCAGCGCACTTCCGCGTTCTTCCGCGGTTCTTCCTCAGGCGGCGACCAGCTCGCCGGCCAGGGCGCGCTCGATGAGGTCGATGGTGCGGTCGACGCCGAAGATGGCGACGAAGCTGCCGAACCGCGGCCCCTGGCTCTGGCCCAGCAGCACCTCGTAGAGGGCGCTGAACCAGGCGCGCAGCGGCTCGAAGCCGGCGGCCTTGCCGACCTCGAACACCTCGTTCTGGATCGCCTCGGCGTCGGCGCCGGCGGGCAGGTCCCTGAGCTTCGCGACCAGCGCCTCCATCGCCGCGCGCTCCTGATCGGTGGGCGCGCGGAAGCGCTTCGCGGGCTTCACGAAGTCCTCGTAGTAGTTGATCGCGTAGCCGGCGAGCCTGTCGAGCAGCGGCTCGCTCTCGGGCGTCGCGCCCGGCAGGTAGCGCGCGATGAAGGCCCACAGCAGGTCCTTGGTCGAGGCGTCGGCGGCCGAGACCAGGTTCAGCAGCAGCGAGAAGCTGACCGGCGAGCCCTTCGCCGGCGGGTCGCCCCGGTGGACGTGCCAGGCCGGGTTGTCGAGCTGGGCGGCGTTGTCCCCTTCCGCCTTCTTGCGGATCAGCGCGTCGAGCTGCTGCAGGTACTCGTCGGTCGCCTTCGGGATCACGTCGAAGAAGAGCCGCTTCGCCGACTTCGGCGACTGATACATGTAATAGGTCAGACTCTCGGGCGCGCCGTAGCGCAGCCACTCCTCGATGGTCAGGCCGTTGCCCTTGGACTTCGAGATCTTCTGGTTGTTCTCGTCCATGAAGAGCTCGTAGTGGAAGGCCTCCGGCGGCTCGGCGCCCAGCGCCTTCACGATGCGGTTCGAGACGCGCACCGAATCCACCAGGTCCTTGCCCGAGGCCTCGAAGTCGACCTCCAGCGCCGTCCAGCGCGCCGCCCAGTCGGGCCGCCATTGCAGCTTGACGTGGCCGCCGGTGACGGGGACCTCGGTCAGCGTCCCGTCCTCGTCGGGGAAGGTGATCGTGCCCTTCTCGACGTCTCGGGCCACGGTCGGCGCCTGCAGCACCCGGCCGGTCTTCGGGCTGATCGGCAGGAAGGGCGAGTAGGTGGCGCGCCGCTCCTCGCCCAGCGTCGGCAGCATGATCGCCTGGACGGCGTCGAAACGGTCCAGGATGCGCAGCAGCACCTCGTCGAACCGGCCCGACTTGTAGGTCTCGGTCGAGCTCATGAAGGTGTACTCGAAGCCGAAGCCGTCGAGGAACGCGCGCAGGCGGGCGTTGTTGTGCGCGCCGAAGCTCTCGTGCTCGCCGAACGGGTCACGGACGGACGTGACGGGCTTGTCGCGATCCTCCTCCAGCATCTCGCGGTTGGGCACGTTGTCCGGGATCTTCCGCAGCCCGTCCATGTCGTCGGAGAAGACGATGAGCTGGGTCGGGATCGCGTCCTCGGTCAGCGCGCGGAAGGCGTTGCGCACGATGGTCGGCCGGGTCGCCTCGCCGAAGGTGCCCAGGTGCGGCAGGCCGCTGGCGCCATAGCCGCACTGGAAGACGACGGGCTTCTGGAGCGCCGGCAGGGCCTGGACGGCCTCGGCGAACTTGCCCTGGGCGAAGAGGGCCGCGGCGAGGTCGCGCTCGGCGTCGGTGAGGCGCAGGCGGGTGATGCGGTCGAGCAGCAGGCGCGCCTGTTCGAACGGCCAGCTCCTGGCCTCGCGCGCCTGGTGCGAGAGTCCTCGCAGGTCTGGGCCGGTCAACATAGCCGCGCGGCCTACAGCGCGCGCGGGACGGGTGCAACCGTCATCCCGTGAGGTCTAAGCTCGGCCGCGTTCCGAAGGAGAGGCCCATGACGTCGCGCCGCCACCTATTGACCCAGGCCGCATGGCTGGCCGGCCTGGCGCTGACGCCGGCGGCCTGGACCTCGGCCGCCGCCCAGGCGCGGATGGCCGACGATCCCTTCGGCGTCGGGATCGCCTCGGGCGAGCCGACCGCCGACGGCGTGGTCCTCTGGACGCGCATCGCGCCGAAGCCGCGCGAGCCGGACTACGGCATGGGCCGCGCGCCGGTGGTGGTGGCCTGGGAAGTCGCCGAGGACGACGCCATGGACCGCGTGGTCCGCAAGGGCGAGGCGCTGGCCGTGCCCGAGGGCGGCCACTCGGTGCATGTCGAGGTCGCCGGCCTGAAGCCCGACCGCGAGTACTTCTACCGCTTCCAGGCCGGCGGCCACGCGAGCCCGGTCGGGCGCACGCGGACGGCGCCGTTGGCCGGAGCGGCGGTGGAGAAGCTGACGCTCGCCTACGGGTCCTGCCAGAAGTACGAGGCCGGCTTCTATTCCGCCCACGCCGCGATCGCCCAGGAGCGGCCCGACCTGGTGCTGTTCCTGGGCGACTACATCTACGAGGGCGCCGCCACGAAGGGGGCGCTCCGGGCCCATCCGCCGACCGAGCCCGTCGACCTCGCCGGCTACCGCCAGCGCTACGCCTGGTACCGCGCCGACGCCGACCTCCAGGCCGCCCACGCCGCCGCGCCCTGGATGACGATCTGGGACGACCACGAGGTGGTCAACGACTACGGCGACGACCAGGACCGCTCGAACCCCGACCCGAAGACGTTCCTGCGCCGCCGCACCGCCGCCTACCAGGCCTACTTCGAGAACATGCCGCTGCGCCGCCGCCAGATCCCGGTCGGGCCCGACATGCAGCTCTACCGCGCGCTGGACTGGGGGAACCTGGCCCGCTTCAGCTTCCTCGACACCCGACAGGAGCGCGACCACCGCACCTGCGACGCCGTCTCCGACGGCAAGCGCATCCCCTACGACTGCCCCGACCGGACGAACCCGCGCCGCTCGCTGCTGGGCAGGCCGCAGGAGCGGTGGCTGCAGGGCCGGCTGAAGCAGAGCCCCGCGCGCTGGAACGTGCTGGCCCAGCAGTACCTGATGGGCGAGCTGAAGCTGGAGGACGGCCGCGTGTCCAACGACGGCTGGGACGGCTACGCCCAGACGCGGCGCCGCATCCTCGAAACCTGGCGCGACGCGAGGACGCCGAACCCGATCGCGCTGGGCGGCGACATCCACTGCTTCTTCGCGGGCGACCTCGGCCTCGCGCCCGGCCAGCCGATCGCCAGCGAATTCGTCGGCGGCTCGATCAGTTCGCTGGGCGCGGGCAACGAGGCGCTGGCCGCCGGCCTCGCGCGCAACCCGCACCTGAAGTATGCCGAGGGCCAGAGGCGCGGCTACGGCCGCGTCGAACTCACGGCCAAGGCCTGCGAGGTCACCTTCCGCGGCGTGGAGAACGCATTCACGCCCAAGTCGCCGGTCAATGACCTGGCCAGGTTCGTCGTGGAGGCCGGCCAGCCCGGATTGAAGCGTGCTTGAGATCCTCTTCGCCGCCGCCGTGACGCTGGCCCGCCTGCCCGCGCGGGAAGCCAACCAGGGCGTCGCCGTCGACGCCCACGCCATCTATGCGGTCGATAACTCTACCATCGCCAAGTACGACCGCAGGACCGGCAAGCGGGTGGGCGCGTTCGAGGGCGATCCGGGCAAGTTCCCGCACATGAACTCGTGCGCCGCGATCGGCCGCGAACTGGTGTGTGCGGCGTCGAACTATCCGGCCACGCCGATGGTCAGCCAGGTGGAGGTGTTCGACCCCCAGACGCTGGCGCACCTGCGCACCGTGCCGCTGGGCCAGCAACGCGGCTCGATCACCTGGGTCGACCGCCGGGAGGGCTCGTGGTTCGCGGGCTTCGCCAACTACGACGGCAAGGGCGGCGAGCCGGGCCGCGACCACCGCACCACCAAGGTCGTCCGCTTCGACGACCAGTGGCGGGCGCACGAGACCTGGACCTTCCCGGCCGACGTGCTGGCGCGGTTCGCGCCCCGGAGCAATTCGGGCGGGTCGTTCGGCGCGGACGGGCGGCTCTACGTCACCGGCCACGACCATCCCGAGCTCTACGTGCTCGAGGTCCCGAAGGGCGGCGGCGTCATGAAGCGCGTCGCGACCATTGCGATCCCCGTCAACGGCCAGGCCGTCGCCTTCGACCGCAGCGATGCGGGCGTGATGTTCGGGGTGAATCGGGCCAGCCGTGAGATCGTGGGGTTCCGGCTGCCGCCGGTGGAGGGGAAATGAACCGCAGACTGATCCTGGCGCTCGCCGCCGCGGCCTCGCTCGCCGCCTGCTCGCAGCCGGCCAAGGAGCCCGTGCGCAAGGAGATCGTCTTCTCGATCCTGTCGGCCGAGAGCCAGGCCAGCGCCGAGAAGGACTGGACGCCGTTCCTGGCGGACATGTCGAAGGCCCTGGGGCGGCCGGTGAAGGCCTTCTACGGCTCGAACTACACCGCCCTGATCGAGGCGATGCGCTTCCGGCAGACCGACCTCGGCTGGTTCACCAACCAGTCGGGCCTGGAGGCCGTGCGGCGTGCGAACGGGGTGGTCTTCGCGCGCTCCGTGAACCCCTCGGGCGTCGACGGCTACGAGGCGGTGATCATCGTCCGGAAGGGCTCGGGGCTGACCCTCGACAGGATCCTGGCGTGCGACAGGACCCTGAACTTCGGCATGGGCGACCCCAAGTCGACGTCGGGCACGCTGGCGCCGATGACCTACCTGTTCGCGCCGAAGAAGATCGACCCGGCGTCGTGCTTCAAGACCGTGCGCTCGTCCAACCACGAGACGAACCTGTTCTCGGTGGCGGGCGGGCTGCTGGACGCGGCCACCAACAACACCGCCTCGATGGAGCGGCTGGGCCTGCTGGACACCGACATCGCCCGGAAGACGATGCAGAACGTCGAGATCGTCTGGCGCTCGCCGCGCATCCCCGAGGACCCGATCGTCTGGCGCAAGGACCTCGACCCCGAGCTGGCCCGCCAGATCGCCGACTTCATGTTCGGCTACGGCGTCGGCGACACGCCCGAGGCCGCCCGCCAGCGCGCGGTGCTGGAGAAGATCCAGACGCTCCCGTTCAAGGCCGCCGACGACAGCCACCTCCTGCCCGTGCGCGAGATGGAAGCCACCGCCCAGCTCATCGAAGCCCGCAATCGCAAGGACGCCGCCGCTGAGCAGAAGGCGGAAGCCGCCCTGGCCGAGATCGCCAAGGAGCGCGCGGCGGCGCCCGCCAGCTAACCTTCACTCCGCACCCCCGCTCGTCATCCCCCGGCTTGTCCGGGGGACCCATTGGGCTGTGAGGCGAGTGCGCGTTCGCGGCGGTGCTGCTCCACATCGACCCAAAGTCACAGCCCAATGGGTGGCCCGGACAAGCCGGGCCATGACGATCAGGTTTGGGCGTCAGCCCTCGTTGCGCATCAGGAAGTGGCCGGTCAGGCCGGCGATGGGCTGGGCGCGGCTGTCCTGCCAGGCTTCGACCTGCACGTTGGCGACGCGGCGGCCGACCTTGCGCAGGATGGCGCGGGCGTAGGTGTCCTGGGCGCGGCCCGAGCGCAGGTATTCGACGGTGATGTCGATTGTCTTGGGCATGCGGCGGCCGGGGTCGGCCACTGCGAGCTGGGCCAGCGCCGTGAGCTCCAGGAAGGCCCCGATGGCGCCGCCGTGCAGCGCCGGCAGCATCGGGTTGCCGATCAGATGCCGGCTGAACGGCAGGATCGCCGTCATCTCGTCGCCCGCCAGTTCGACGCGCATGCCGAGGAAGCGGACGTAGGGCGCCCGCTGCAGGAAGGCGTCCAGGCTCTGGGTCGCGGCCTCGTCCATCGGTCAGCCCTTCAACGGCTGGGCGCGGGTGTTGAGCATGAACGCCGCCTGGGCCGTGGCCACCAGGTCGTTGCGGTCGGCGTCCCAGGCCTCGGCGCGGACGAAGCCCACGGTGCGGGTCAGGCGGTAGGCGTGGGCCTCGGCGGTCACGCCGCTCCTGGGCGCGGCCGGGCGCAGGTAGTCGATGCGCAGGTCCAGCGTCGCGATCGGGACCATCTCGCCCATGGCCGAATTGATCGCCAGGCCGCAGGTGTGGTCGATGAGCGCGGTGACGACGCCCGAGGCGATGACCTCCGTTTCCGGGTCGCCCACGAATTCCTCGCGCCACGGGGCCGACATCGTCCCGCGCCCCTTCTCGATCGAGACCAGGGTGAGGCCCAGCGCGTCGGCGTGCGGCGCCATCAGCGACCTCTCGGGCAGGGGTGTCGAATGGAAGTCGGACATGCTTCGGGTTGGCAGCGTCCGATCGTCGGAGTCAATCCAAAGCCGCGATCTGGGCGGAGCCTTCCCTCGGCGCCTACATTCCATCCTGATGATCCGCCCGCAGGACCTGCTCTGTCCGAAGCCCGAGGGCCTCTACTGCGCCCCCGGCGACTTCTACATCGACCCTGTCCGTCCGGTGGACCGGGCGGTGATCACCCACGGCCACGCCGACCACGCCCGCGCCGGCCACTACAACGTGGTGGCGACGCCGCAGACGCTCGACATCATGGGCGAGCGCTACGGCCGCGATTTCGCCCATACGCCGCAGGCCGCGCCCTACGGCGAGACGGTCAGCCGCAATGGGGTGGAGGTGACGCTGGTCCCGGCCGGCCACGTGCTGGGCTCGGCGCAGGCGGTGGTGCGGTGGAAAGGCCTGACCATGGTGGTCTCGGGCGACTACAAGCGAAGGCGCGATCCCACCTGCCCGCCGTTCGAGCCCGTGCCGTGCGACGTTTTCATCAGCGAGGCGACGTTCGGCCTGCCGGTCTTCCGCCATCCCGACGACAAGGCCGAGATCGCGCGGCTGCTGCGCTCGGTGGCCCAGTTCCCGGAGCGCAGCCACATCATAGGCGCCTATGCTCTGGGCAAGGCCCAGCGGATCATCCGCCTGCTGCGCGAGGCGGGCTGGGACCGGACGATCTACGTCCACGGCGCGCTCGAGCGGCTGAACGCCCTCTACCGGAAGCACGGCGTCGACCTCGGCCCGCTGGCGCCGGCCACCACGGCGAAGAAGGCGGAGTTCGCCGGCCAGATCATCATCGCCCCGCCGTCGGCCCTGCAGGACCGCTGGAGCCGCCGCTTCCCCGAGCCGGTCGCCGCCTTCGCCTCGGGCTGGATGCAGATCCGCGCTCGCGCCCGCCAGCGCGGCGTCGAGCTGCCGCTGGTCATTTCCGACCACGCCGACTGGGACGAGCTCACCGCCACCGTGGACGAACTGCGCCCCGGCGAGCTCTGGATCACCCACGGCCGCGAGGAGGCGCTCGCCCGCTGGGCGACCCTGCACGACATCCCCGCCCGAGCGCTCGCCCTTGTGGGCTACGAGGACGACGACGGCTGAACGGAAGCCGGGCCGATCCTCCCCGGCGTCTGCACAGGTCGATCACGAACGCGTGATCATCGGGCGTCATCGTCACCTCGCGCCATCAAGGAGGTGATCCATGCGCAAGACCCTGATCCTCGTCGCCGCGGTCCTGACCGCCGGTTCGCTCGCCGCCTGCAAGCCGTTCTGGCAGAAGGACCCGCCGCCGGACTCCACCGCGACGGCCACCGAGCCGACGGTCGCCGAGGCCCCGGCGCCGGCCGAGCCGGCCGTCGCGGCGACCCCGGGCAAGGCCGAGGCTCCCGCAGTCAAGTAGCGTCCATTTGGAACCCGGCCCGCGTGATCCTAGCTTTGCCGGGACCATGCGGGCCTTCGCCGAACTCCTCGACCGGCTGTCTCTGACGCCGTCGCGCAACGCCAAGCTGACCCTGGTGCGCGACTACCTGCGCGACACCCCCGACCCGGACCGCGGCTGGGCGCTGGCGGCGCTCACCGGCGACCTGGCGTTCGATGCGGCCAAGCCGGCCTTCATCCGCAAGGCCGTCGAGGCGCGGATGGACCCGCAGCTCTTCTGGTGGTCGTACGACTACGTGGGCGACCTGGCCGAGGCGGTGTCGCTGGTCTGGCCCGCACGGCCAGGCGCCAACCGCGAGCCGCAACTGTCCGAAGTGATCGACGGCCTGCGCAGCGCTTCGCGCGCCGAGGCGCAGCGGCGCATCGAGGCCTGGCTCGACGCCCTGCCCGAGCCGCGCGAGCGGTGGGCTTTGCTGAAGCTGATGACCGGCGCGCTGCGCGTCGGCCTCACCGCCCGCCTGGCCAAGCGCGCGGCCGCTGAGATGGGCGGCGTCGACCCAGCCGAGATCGAGGAGCTGTGGCATGCGCTGAAGCCGCCCTACGAGGACCTGTTCGCCTGGCTGGAAGGGCGGTCCGGGAAGCCCACGTCCGAGCATCCGGCGCGGTTCCGGCCGGTGATGCTGGCCCAGGCGATCGACGAGGCCGTGGATTTCGCCAGGCTCGACCCCGCCGACTATGCCGCCGAGTGGAAGTGGGACGGCATCCGCGTGCAGGCCGCCCACGAGGGCCGCGAGCGACGGCTTTACACCCGCACCGGCGACGACATCAGCCGCACCTTCCCCGACATCCTCGACGCCCTGGACGACGAGGGCGTCATCGACGGCGAGCTGCTGGTGATCCGCGACGGCAGGGTCGCCCCCTTCGCCGACCTGCAGCAGCGGCTGAACCGCAAGACCGTCGACGCCAGGCTGATGGCGCAGTTCCCCGCCGCGATCCGCGCCTACGACATCCTCCAGGTCGGCGCGGAGGACACGCGGCCCCTGCCGTTCGCCGAACGGCGCAAGCGGCTGGAGGCGTTCGTGGCGCGGCAGGCGAGCCCCCGCATCGACCTGTCGCCCGTGCAGCCGTTTGCGACCTGGGCCGAACTCACCGGCCTGCGCGCCGCGCCGCCGCCGGGCGACCCGCAGATCGCCGAAGGGCTGATGCTGAAGCGGTGGGACTCGGATTACGTCGCCGGCCGCCCGAAGGGGCCATGGTTCAAGTGGAAGCGCGACCCGTTCCTGGTCGACGCGGTGCTGATGTACGCCCAGCGCGGGCACGGCAAGCGGTCCAGCTACTACTCCGACTACACCTTCGGGGTGTGGGCGCAGGACGACGCCGGCCATCGCATCCTGACGCCCGTCGGCAAGGCCTACTTCGGCTTCACCGACGAGGAGCTGCTGCGGATCGACAGGTTCGTGCGCGACAACACCGTCGAACGCTTCGGCCCGGTGCGCAGCGTCCGCGCCGAGCCGCACCACGGCCTGGTCTTCGAGGTCGCCTTCGAGGGCCTTCAGCGCTCCACGCGCCACAAGTCCGGCGTCGCCATGCGCTTCCCCCGCATCAGCCGCATCCGCTGGGACAAGCCCCCAGGCGAGGCCGACGGGATCGACGCCCTGGAGCGCCTGCTCCGGCAGATGGAGCAGCGCTGATCAGTCCCTTCTGTCGCGAAAGGGACGGGGCAGATGCACCCAGCCCGCCCGCTAGCTGAACCGGTCGCCCAGATACACCCGCCGCACTTCCGGATCGTCGACGATCTCGTCGGGGGAGCCTTCGAACAGCACCTCGCCCGCGTGGATGATCGAGGCGCGGTCGATGATGTCCAGGGTCTCGCGGACGTTGTGGTCGGTGATCAGGATGCCGATGCCGCGCTGCTTGAGGTAGCTGATCACCTCGCGGATGTCGGCGATGGCCAGGGGATCGATGCCGGCGAAGGGTTCGTCCAGCAGCATGAACGACGGCTCGGACGCCAGCGCGCGGGCGATCTCGACGCGGCGGCGCTCGCCGCCCGAGAGGCTGACGGCGGGCGAGTTGCGCAGGTGCTCGATGTGCAGTTCGTTGAGCAGCGCGGTCACCGTCTCGCGGGCCTTCCGGGCGTCGCGCTGGCGCAGCTCGACCACGGCCATCACGTTTTCCCACACGCTCATGCCGCGGAAGATCGAGGTCTCCTGCGGCAGGTAGCCCACGCCCATGCGGGCGCGCTGGTACATCGGCTGGGCGGTGATGTTCTCGCCGTCGAGGTAGATGGCGCCGTAGTCGGCCGGGATCAGGCCGGTGATCATGTAGAAGGTGGTGGTCTTGCCGGCGCCGTTGGGGCCGAGGAGCCCCGCCACCTCGCCGCGGGCGAGGCGCAGGGAGACCCCCTTCACCACCGCACGCCCGCGGAACGACTTGCCCACGTTGTCGACCACCAGCCCCTCGGTGGGGATGGCGCCGCCGCGGGCGCCGGCCGCGGACCCGCGCGCGGCCTTGTCCGCCCTGGTCGTCGTCGGCGCGTTCACTTGGACGCGGTCTCCTGCTTCTTCGACGGATAGAAGACGCCGCGCGGGCGGCCCTTGGCGTTGGGACCGGAGGCGGCGCCGACCATGTGGCCCTCGCCGGTCTTGGTGTTGAACACCATGCGCGAGCCGCGCATCACGTTCTGGCCCTGCACGGCCACCACGTCGCCGGTGAGCGTGACGGTCTCGTTCTGGGCGTCGTAGACGCCGGCGTCGCCGCGCACCCGCTGGTCCTTGGTGGTGACGTAGTAGACGTTGCCCTGGGCGTCGATCTTGATCAGGTCGCCGCAGGCGCCCGTGCCCGTGGCGCCGCCGCCGGCCTTGGGGGCCATGGTGGCGCGGATCGTGTCGGCCCGCAGACGCGAGGAGCCCTGCAGCGCCTCGGCCTTGCCGCGCCAGGTGGAGACGCAGGCCTTGTTCTGCACCTCCAGCTCGTCGGCGGTGATGTCGATCGGCTTGCCGTCGCTGTCGGGGCCCAGGCCCTGGGCGTGCGCCAGGGCCGGGGCGGCCAGGGGCGCGCCGAGCACGGCGAGGCCGAGGAACAGTGCGGAGGTGGACGCCTTCATGATGGCCCTTACTTCTTGCCTTCCAGGCGCGTCTTCACGCCGCCCTTGAAGACCATGGTCTCGCCTTTGCCGTACACGCCATAGGACTCTGCGCGGATTTCTCCAAGGCCCCCGGCCCCCTGAATGGGGCCTGAACCGATGACCTCGCCGGTCTTGGTGTCGAACAGCGACGAGGCGGTGTTGAAGGCGTTCTTGGCGTCCTCCATCCGCACCCCGTTGGACAGCTCCAGCTTGCCGCTCTGCTCGTGGAAGACGCCGTCGGCGCCGTTGATGCGCATCTGCTCGGGGCCGTTCTCGTCGAGGACGAGGGCGGGCTTCTTCAGGATGACGCGGCTGTAGTCGAGGCGGTCGCGGATGGCGCTGTCGGCGGTGAGCACGAAGGCCCGGCCCTTGTCGTCGCGGCCGACGAAGCGTGGGTTCACCAGGCGGATCGGCTCGTCGCCGCCGCGGGCGGTCTTGGGCTGGGCGTTGAAGGTGGACCAGGCGACGCTGCCCACCAGGCCCGCGAAGATCAGCGCGATGAGCGCCGGGAGCGCGATCCTGAGCGTGCGGATCAGGCGCGAGCGCCGGCGCCAGCGCTCGAAGTCGGCGCGCCTCTGCTCGGGAAAGGGCGGTTCAGGAAGCGAGCTGTCGGTGGCCGCGGTCATCGGGAGGGATACCTAGGCGTGGGCGAAGATGTCGGCGTCTTCCCACCCGGCCACGTCGAGCATGGCGCGATGCGGGAGGAACTCGAAGCAGGCCCTGGCGAGGTGGTCGCGCCGCTCGCGCACCAGCATCTCGTCGAGCCTGGCCCGGAGCGCATGGAGATGGAGCACGTCGGAGGCGGCGTAGGCCACCTGGTCCTCACTGAGCCTGGCCTGGCCCCAGTCGCTGGACTGCTGGGCCTTCGACATCTCGACGCCGAGCAGCTCGCGCGAGACGTCCTTCAGCCCGTGCCGGTCGGTGTAGGTCCGGGCGAGCTTGGAGGCGATCTTGGTGCAGTAGACGGGCGCGGTCACGACCCCCAGATGCAGCCAGAACATGGCGATATCGAAGCGGCCGAAGTGGAAGATCTTCGTCACCGCGGGATCGGCCAGCAGCCGCTTCAGGTTCGGGCAGTCGTAGGTGTCGCGGTCGAGCTGCACCACGTGGGCGTCGCCGTTCCCGTCCGAGAGCTGCACGACGCAGAGGGGGTCCCGCCCGAGCCGCAGGCCCATGGTCTCGGAGTCGATCGCCACCGCCGTCGCGCCCGCAAGCACGCCGTCCGGCAGGTCGCCCTGATGCACGAATGTCCGATGACCAGAGGTCGCCACTTCGCCTCGACTCCGACGTATCTGCCCCGGTTTATCTTAGGGGTGGCGCCCAGGAAAGGCGCCGGAGATCACCGATGGTGCCCAGGAAAGGACTCGAACCTTCACGGCCGTTAAGCCACTGGCACCTGAAGCCAGCGCGTCTACCAATTCCGCCACCTGGGCCCCGTCCGTCGGATCGGGAGGCGGCTACATATGGCAAGGGTGGGACCGGGTCAACGGCCCGGTTCGCGCGCGAGATTGCGCCCAGGATTTGCGGGAGATCGCCGCATCGTCTAATCGGCGGCCATGCAGAACCTCGTCACCGTGTTCGGCGGCTCCGGATTCGTCGGCTCCCAGGCCGTCCGCTACCTCGCCAAGGCCGGCTGGCGCGTGCGGGTCGCGGTCCGCAACCCCAGCCTCGCCCACAAGATGCGCCTGCTGGGCGACGTGGGGCAGGTGGACGTGGTCCAGGCCAACGTCCGCGACCTGCCGTCGCTGGAGCGGGCGCTGGCCGGGGCGACGGCGGCGCTGAACCTCGTGGGCGTGCTGCGCGAGACCGGCCGCCAGGGCTTCCAGGCGGTCCACGTGAAGGGCGCCCAGAACGTCGCGGTCGCCGCCAGGGCCCAGGGCGTGGCGCGCGTGGTCCACGTCTCGGCGCTCGGGGCGGACGAGCGGTCGGCCTCGAAGTACGCCCGCACCAAGGCCGAGGGTGAGGCCGCCGTGCGCGCGGTCTGCCCCGACGCGGCGATCGTGCGGCCGGGCGTGGTGTTCGGCGTCGGCGACCGGTTCTTCAACAAGTTCGCCTCGCTGGCCCAGTTCGCGCCGGCGCTGCCGCTGATCGGCGGCGGCCACACCCGCTTCCAGCCCGTGTTCGTGGGCGACGTGGGCCGGGCGCTGGCGCAGATCGTCGTGGATCCGGCCTCGGCCGGCCAGACCTTCGAGCTGGCCGGCCCGGCGACCTACAGTTTCCGCGAGCTGATGGAGCTGATGCTGGCCGAGACGCAGCAGCGCCGCCTGCTGGTCCCCGTGCCTTGGCCCGCGGCGCGCGTCCTGGGCGGCCTCTTCGACCTGGGCGCGGCCCTGGTCCCGCCGCCCGTCACCGCCGACCAGGTGGAGGCGCTGCGCACCGACAACGTGGCCAGCGGCCGGTATCCCGGCCTCGCCGACCTCGGCGTCACGCCGTCGACGCTCGAGGCGGTCCTGCCCACCTACCTCTACCGCTACCGCAAGGGCGGGCAGTACGCGGACCAGGAGCAACGGGCGCTGGCTGGACTCTGACGCCGGATCGGGGCGCGAACGAAGGCCCCTAGGCGAAGGTCAGCAGCGCCAGGCCGATCCCGCCGATGGCGATGCGCAGCCAGCCGAAGGGCGCGAGCCCGCGGCTGGTGACCACCGCCAGCATGGTGCGGATCACCACGATCGCCACCAGGAAGGCCACGACGAAGCCGATGGCGATCAGCGGCAGGGTGTCGCCCGTGAGCTGGTCGCGGCTGGACCAGGCGTCGAGCACGAAGGCGCCCAGCATCGTCGGGATCGCCAGGAAGAAGGTGAACTCCGCGGCGGCCCGCTTCTCCACCCCGAACAGCATGCCTCCGACGATCGTGGCGCCCGAACGCGAGACGCCGGGCATCATCGCCAGCACCTGGAAGAGGCCGATGGCGAGCGCCTTGGTGAGCGGCAGCTTGAACGGGTCGTGCGCGGTGGGCCGCGGCGCCATGCGGTCGATGAACAGCAGCACGATCCCGCCCAGGATCAGCGAGATGCACTGCACCTGCGGCGTCTCGAACAGCACCGACTTGATGAAGTCGTGCAGCAGCAGGCCCAGCACGACCGAGGGAATGAAGGCGACGATCACCGTGAGCGCGAACTTGCGCGCCGCCGGGTCGCTGGGCAGCGAGATCACCTGCTTCCAGAGCTTGCCGAAGTAGAGGACGACGACCGCCAGGATCGCGCCCAACTGGATCATGACGGCGAAGGTGTCCCAGAAGCCGTCGGGCAGGCCCATGGCCTTCTTGGCCAGCAGCATCATGCCGGTGGACGAGACCGGGATGAACTCCGTCAGGCCCTCGATGACGCCGAGGATGACCGCATAGACCCAGTCCGGCAGCACGAGGTTCAACTCCGATTTGAAGAGGGGCGACCATAGGGCCCGAATCTGATGATCTCAAAATTGGACTATAATGACAGTTCCGGAGCGCGTAGAGAGCGCCGACCGTCCGACTGGACTCTCAGATAGTCCTATAATTTTCCCATAGGCTTTGCGGCCGCCCGTCCCGCGTCTAGAGGGCGCGGCATGGCCGAGCGCATGCTGAAGTTCACCGTCACGCCGCGCACCCCGCCCGAGAAGCGCGGGGTGGAGACGCGCGCGCAGGATTTCCACGAGATCTACCGCGACTTCATCGACCAGAAGGCCCGCGAACAGGCCTCGCGGTGCAGCCAGTGCGGCGTGCCGTTCTGTCAGACCCATTGCCCGCTGCACAACAACATCCCCGACTGGCTGCGGATGACGGCCGAGGGACGGCTGGAAGAGGCCTACCAGCTCAGCCAGGCCACCAACCCGATGCCGGAGGTCTGCGGCCGCATCTGCCCGCAGGACCGGCTGTGCGAAGGCAACTGCGTCATCGAGCAGTCCGGCCACGGCACGGTCACCATCGGCGCGGTCGAGCGCTACCTGACCGACAAGGCGTGGGCCGAGGGCTGGGTGAGGCCGGTCGCGGTGGGCGCGGACCGCGGCCAGTCGGTGGGCATCGTGGGCGCGGGCCCGGCGGGCCTCGCCGCGGCCGAGCGGCTGCGCGAACTGGGCTACGGCGTCACCGTCTACGACCGCCACGACCGGCCGGGCGGCCTGCTGGTCTACGGCATCCCCAGCTTCAAGCTGGAGAAGGACGTGGTCGAGCGGCGGACGCGGCGGCTGGCCGAGGGCGGCGTCGACTATGTGCTGAACTTCGAGGTCGGCCGCGACGCGACGCTGGCCGGCCTGCGCGGGAAGCACGCCGCCGTCTTCGTCGCCACCGGCGTCTACCGGGCGCGCGACATTGCCGCGCCGGGGGCAGGCTCCGAAGGGGTCGTGCCGGCGCTCGACTACCTGATCGCGTCCAACCGCAGGGGCCTGGGCGAGGCCGCGCCCGATTTCGACTCCGGCCGGCTGGACGCCGCCGGCAAGGCGGTCGTCGTCGTGGGGGGCGGCGACACCGCGATGGACTGCGTGCGCACCGCCATCCGCCAGGGCGCGGCCTCGGTCACCTGCCTCTACCGCCGCGACCGGGCGAACATGCCGGGCTCGGACCGCGAGGTGGGCCACGCGATCGAGGAGGGCGTGGTGTTCGAGTGGCTGGCGGCGCCGAAGGCCGTCACCGGCGAGGCGCTGAGGGCCGCCGGCGTCGTGGCCGCGCGCATGCGCCTGGGCCCGCCCGACGCCTCGGGCCGGCAGTCGCCGGAGGAGATCGAGGGCGCCGACTTCGACTTGCAGGCCGATCTCGTCATCAAGGCGCTGGGCTTCGACCCTGAGGACCTGCCCGCCGCCTTCGCCGCGCCGGACCTCGCGGTCACCCGCTGGGGCACGCTGAAAGCCGATCTGCGCACCCAGATGACCTCAATCCCCGGCGTCTTCGCCGGCGGCGACGTGGTGCGCGGCGCGAGCCTGGTCGTCTGGGCCATCCGCGACGGCCGCGACGCCGCCGAAGCCATCCACCGCTACCTGGCCGCCCACGCGGCCGGGGCGCAGATCGCCGCGGAGTGACCATGCAAAGCCCCGCTCACCCCCAGAACTCGTCATCCCCCGGCTTGTCCGGGGGACCCATTGGGCTCGGCGACGAAGGTTTGCCGCAGCGGCGCGGCCTCGCGCTCTCGCACACTCACAGCCCAATGGGTGGCCCGGACAAGCCGGGCCATGACGTTCAAGAGGAGGGGTGGGCGGCGCGTTACGAACGCGACCGCGAGCGGCTCATCGCGGCGAACGGCTACGACATCACCGCCCAGCACGACGCGTGCGGCGTGGGCCTGGTCTGCGCCATCGACGGCAAGCCGCGGCGCGAAGTGGTAGAGCTGGCGATCCGGGCGCTGAAGGCCGTCTGGCACCGCGGCGCCGTCGACGCCGATGGCAAGACCGGCGACGGCGCGGGCGTGCTCGTCTCGGTCCCGCAGGACTTCTTCGCCGCCCACGTGGAGCGGATCGGCCACGTCGTGCGGCCGGGCCCGATCGCGGTGGGCCAGGTCTTCCTGCCGCGCACCGACCTCGCCGCCCAGGAGGCGGCACGGACCATCGTGGAGAGCGAGGCGCTGCGCTTCGGCTTCTACATCTACGGCTGGCGGCAGGTGCCGACCGACACCTCGGTGATCGGCGAGAAGGCCAACGCCACGCGCCCCGAGATCGAGCAGATCATGCTCTCGCCCCCGCCCGGCATGGAGGGCGAGGACCTGGAGCGCGCGCTGTTCCTCTGCCGCAAGCGGATCGAGCGCCGGATCGCGGCGGCCAGCATCCAGCACTTCTACGTCTGCTCCCTGTCGGCCCGGGCGCTGATCTACAAGGGCATGTTCCTCGCCCAGCACATCGACGCCTTCTACCCGGACCTCACCGACCCGCGCTTCCAGTCGGCGGTGGCCGTGTTCCACCAGCGCTACTCGACCAACACCTTCCCGGAATGGCGGCTGGCCCAGCCGTTCCGGATGCTGGCCCACAACGGCGAGATCAACACGCTGAAGGGCAACGTGAACTGGATGAAGAGCCACGAGATCCGCATGGCGGCCGGGGCCTTCGGCGACTACCAGGACGACATCAAGCCGGTGATCCAGCCCGGCGGCTCGGACTCATCGGCGCTCGACAACACCTTCGAGGTGCTGGTCCGCGCTGGCCGCGACGCGCCCATGGCCAAGGCGCTGCTGATCCCCGAGGCGTGGGCGGCCCGCGCCGACGGGCAGATCAAGGAGAGCCACAAAGCGCTCTACGCCTACTGCAATTCGGTGATGGAGCCGTGGGACGGCCCGGCCGCGGTGTGCGCCAGCGACGGCCGCTGGGTGATCGCCGGCAAGGACCGCAACGGGCTGCGGCCCCTGCGCGTCGCCGAGACCTCGGACGGCCTGCTGATCGTGGGCTCGGAGGCCGGCATGTGCCGCGTCGACGAGAGCCGCATCGTGCGCAAGGCCCACATCGAGCCCGGCCGCATGCTGGCCGTCGATCTCGCCGAGGGGCGCCTCTACGACGAGGAGGAGACGCTCGACCGGCTGGCCGCGCTGCACCCCTACGACCGCTGGCTCGGCAACATCGTCGACCTGGAGACCCGCATCGGCCCCGGCGCCGAGCCCCGCGTCTACGGCCGCGAGGAACTGGTGCGCCGGCAAGCCGCCGCGGGCCTGACGCTGGAGGACCTGGAACTGATCCTGGCCCCCATGGTCGAGGACGCGAAGGAGGCGGTGGGCTCGATGGGCGACGACGCGCCGCTGGCCGTCCTGTCCGAGGGCTATCGTCCGCTCAGCCACTTCTTCCGGCAGAACTTCAGCCAGGTGACCAACCCGCCGATCGACTCGCTGCGCGAGACGGCGGTGATGAGCCTGAAGACCCGGTTCAAGAACCTCGGCAACATCCTGGCCGAAAGCGAGGCGCAGACCGACGTCTTCGTCATGGACAGCCCGGTGCTGACCACCGGCATGTACGAGCGCGTCGTGGGCGAGATCGGCGAGAAGAGCGTCGCGCGCATCGACTGCACCCTGCCGATCCCGGCGGCGGACGCGCGGCCCGGCGACGCGCTCAGGGCCAACCTCGACCGCATCCGCGCCGAGGCCGAGGAGGCCGCGCTCAGCGGCCGCTCGACCATCGTGCTCACCGACGAGGGCTCGGGGCCGGACCGCGTCGCCCTGCCGATGATCCTGGCGACCGGCGGCGTACATTCCTGGCTCGTGGCCAAGGGGCTGCGCTCCTACGTCTCGATCATCGTCCGCTCGGCCGAGTGCCTGGACACCCACGCCTTCGCGGTGCTGGTCGGCGTCGGCGCGACGGCGGTGAACGCCTACCTGGCGCAGGAGAGCTTCCTCGACCGCCAGGCGCGCGGCCTCACCGGCGACCTGTCGCTGCGCGACCTCTGCGTGAACCACAAGACCGCGATCGAGGGCGGGCTGCTGAAGATCATCTCCAAGATGGGGATCAGCGTGATCTCCTCGTACCGCGGCGGCTACAACTTCGAGGCCGTCGGGCTGTCGCGGAGCCTCGTGGCCGAGTTCTTCCCCGGCATGCCCTCGCGCATCTCCGGCATCGGCCTGGCGGGCCTGGAGGCCAAGGCGGTCGAGCTGCACCGCAAGGCCTGGGACCCGGCGGCGATCAGCCTGCCGGTGGGCGGCTTCTACAAGGCCCGCCGCTCGGGCGAGGCGCACGCCTTCGAGGCGCGGATGATCCACGTCCTGCAACAGGCCTGCGACCGGGGCGACTACGGCCTCTACAAGCGCTTCTCCGAAGGCATGGCGAAGATGCCGATGATCCAGTTGCGCGACCTGCTGGACATCCGCCCGGACACCCGGGATGGGGCCAGGCCCGTGGCGATCGACGAGGTCGAGAGCGTCAACGAGATCCGCAAGCGCTTCCTGACCCCGGGCATGAGCCTGGGCGCCCTCAGCCCCGAGGCGCACGGCGCGCTCAACATCGCCATGAACCGGATCGGCGCCAAGAGCGTCTCCGGCGAGGGCGGCGAGGACCGCGCGCGCTACAAGCCCCTGCCCAACGGCGACAACCCAAACTCGGCGGTGAAGCAGATCGCCTCGGGCCGGTTCGGGGTCACCGCCGAATACCTGAACCAGTGCCGCGAGATCGAGATCAAGGTCAGCCAGGGCGCCAAGCCCGGCGAGGGCGGCCAGCTCCCCGGCTTCAAGGTGACCGAGCTGATCGCCAGGCTGCGCCACGCCACCCCCGGCGTGATGCTGATCAGCCCGCCGCCGCACCACGACATCTATTCGATCGAGGACCTCGCCCAGCTCATCTACGACCTGAAGCAGATCAACCCGGACGCCCGGGTCACCGTGAAGCTGGTGGCCATGACCGGCATCGGCGCGATCGCCGCCGGTGTGGCCAAGGCCAAGGCCGACACCATCCTGATCTCAGGCAACGTCGGCGGCACGGGCGCCAGCCCGCAGACCTCGATCAAGTACGCCGGCGGCCCGTGGGAGATGGGCCTCTCGGAAGCCCACCAGGTGCTGACGCTGAACAACCTGCGCCACTCTGTGCGCCTGCGGACCGACGGCGGCATCCGCACCGGCCGCGACGTGGTGATCGCCGCCATGCTGGGCGCCGAGGAGTACGGCATCGGCACGGCCAGCCTGATCGCCATGGGCTGCATCATGGTGCGCCAGTGCCACTCCAACACCTGCCCGGTGGGCGTCTGCACCCAGGACGAGGCGCTGCGGGCGAAGTTCACCGGGACGCCGGACAAGGTGGTGAACCTCTTCACCTTCATCGCCGAGGAGGTGCGCGAGATCCTGGCGCGCCTGGGCCTGCGCTCGCTCGAGGACGCGGTGGGCCGCACCGACCTCCTGATGCAGGTGAGCCGCGGCGGCGAGCACCTGGACGACCTCGACCTCAACCCCCTGCTGGTGAAGGCGGACCCCGGGCTGAACAAGCCCTACTGCACCGTCGCGGGCCGCAACGAGGTGCCCGATACGCTCGACGCCCAGATCGTGCGCGACGCCGCGCCCATGCTGGAACGCGGCGAGAAGATGCAGCTCACCTACACGGTGCAGAACACGGCCCGCGCCATCGGCACGCGGACCAGCTCCCACATCGTGCGCAGGTTCGGGATGGAGGGTCTGCCGCCCGGCCACCTGACCGTGCAGCTCAAGGGCTCGGCCGGGCAGAGCCTGGGCGCCTTCGCGGTCCAGGGGCTGCGCCTGGAGGTGACCGGCGAGGCCAACGACTACGTCGGCAAGGGCCTCTCGGGCGCGACCATCGTGATCCGCCCGACGCCGGGGCTCGCGCATCCGCACCGGCAGGCGATCCTCGGCAACACCGTGCTCTATGGCGCCACGTCCGGGCGGCTGTTCGCGGCGGGCCTGGCGGGCGAGCGGTTCGGCGTGCGCAACTCGGGCGCCGTCACCGTCATCGAGGGCTGCGGCGCGAACGGGCTCGAATACATGACCGGCGGGACGGCCGTGATCCTGGGGCCGGTCGGCTTCAACTTCGCCGCCGGCATGACGGGCGGCATGGCTTTCGTGCTGGACGCCGAGGGGACCTTCCGGCGCCAGCTCAACGCCGACAGCGTGGTGCCCTGCCGCGTCGCCGGCGCCCACTGGCAGGGCGTGCTGAAGGGCCTCGTCGAGGAGCACGAGCGCGAGACCGGCTCGGCGCTGGCCGCCGACCTCCTGCGCAACTGGGACCTCGCCGTCGGCCGGTTCTGGCAGGTCTGCCCGAAGGAGATGATCAGCCGCATCGACCACCCGTTGCAGGCCGAGGAAGCGGCGCACGAGCGCGCGTGACGAAGGCGCGAGCGCGCCGCAGGCGCCCTGTCTGACCGCAGAGATCGCAGAGGTTTTCGCAGGCGATGGCCCTGCCCCGATGGGGAGGAACTGTCGCTACCGGTCCTCCAGCCAGCTTTCGGAGCGCATCTCCTGGAGGCGGGAGGCGGTGCGTTCGAATTCGAAGCTGCCGTCGCCGGCGGGGTAGAGGTCGACGGGTTCGGCCTCGGCCAGGACCACCAGCCGCGTCTTCGCCTCGTAGAGCTCGTCGATCAGGATCACCAGGCGCCGGGCCTCCTCGCGGTTGGCCGGCCCCATCTTCGGCAGGCCCTCCAGGAAGATCGTATGGAACCGCGCGGCGACGGCCACATAGTCGTTCGGCCCGAGCGCCGTCTTGCACAGGCTGTCGAAGGTGGCGCGCAACAGGCCGCCGGCGGCGCGCGGGAAGCGGAGCTTGCGGCCCAGCACCTCGACGGTCTCGCCGTCCTCGTCCTCGGGGCCGAGCATCTCGGTCCACAGCGCGTCGAAGGCCGCGACCTGGGCCGGGTCCTGCGACGAGAACCAGGCGCCGGCGGCGCGCAGGCGGTCGAGTCGGTAGTCGTGCGGCCCGGCGATGACGACCACCTCGGCCTTGGACTTCAGGAGCTCGATGAAGGGCAGGAAGAGCTGGCGGTTGATGCCGTTCAGGTAGAGGTCGTCCGGCAGGCGGTTGGAGGTGGCGACCAGCACGACGCCGTGGGCGAAGAGGGCGTCGAACAGCCGGCCCAGGATCATCGCGTCGGCGATGTCGGTGACCTGGAACTCGTCGAAGCAGAGCAGGCGCGCCTGGCTGGCGATCAGGTCGGCGACAGGCGGGATCGGGTCGTCCCCCCTGTGCTGGCCGAACCGCCTGCGCCGCGCGTCCTTGTCGCCCTTGCGCCAGGCGTCGATCAGCCGGTGGACCTCGCCCATGAAGACGTGGAAGTGGGTGCGCCGCTTCTTGAAGCCGGCGGCCGTCTCGTAGAACAGGTCCATCAGCAGCGTCTTGCCGCGGCCGACGGGGCCGATCAGGTAGACGCCCCGCGGCGGCTCGTAGTGGCGCTTGCGCAGCATGGCCAGGATGCCGCCCTCGGGCTCGTCGTCGGCGAGATCGGTCTCGAGGCGGACGAGGGGCGAAAGCGCCGCCGCCTGGGCCGGGTCGGGCCGGATCGACCCATCGCGGATCTTCGCCTCATAGGCGGCTTGCAGGGCGGACGCCATCGCCCCCGCCTAGCCGCCGTCGCCCGGGAGCGCAAGGAACGCCAGGCCGCGGCGCGAGGTTGTCGAGGCGAAAGGAGCCCCCATGGCCGATCCGGAAGACCGCCGCGATGCCGGAGGCTCCGGCCCAAGGCTGAGGAGAGGCCGCCGCCGCGGGGGCGACGGCGGCCCCGGACCGCCGCGTCGGGCCAGGATGGGCTGGCCGGTCGGGTAAGCGCGGCGGCCCTTCAGCCCCAGCACCCCTTTGCGAGGATGAGGCTACGGCCGGGCCGCCGGCCGCGGTATCGGGCGAAGGTCCTAGGACGAAAGTCGTAGGGACTCGCGTGTGGTGCGGTGCGCCCCGCGGCTATTGCATCGTCGGGATGACGAAGGCGGAGTCCTCGACGGCGCCTTCGGGCCAGCGGGCGGTGATGGTCTTCACCTTGGTCCAGAAGCGGACGCCCTCCATGCCGTGCTGGTTGGCGTCGCCGAAGGCGCTGCGCTTCCAGCCGCCGAAGGTGTGGTAGGCCACCGGCACCGGGATCGGCACGTTGATGCCCACCATGCCGACGTTGACGCGGGACGCGAACTCGCGCGCGGCGCGGCCGTTGCGGGTGAAGATGGCGACGCCGTTGCCGTACTGGTGGCTGGAGGGCAGGGCGAGGGCTTCCTCGAAGCTCTCGGCGCGGACGATCTGCAGGACGGGGCCGAAGATCTCCTCCTGGTAGGTCTTCATGGTGGGCTTGACGTTGTCGAACAGGCTCGGGCCCAGGAAGTAGCCGTTCTCGTAGCCCTGCAGCTTGAAGCCGCGGCCGTCGACCACCAGTTCGGCGCCCTCGTCGACGCCCTGCTGGATGTAGCCCTCGATCTTGGCCTTGTGGGCGGCCGAGACCACCGGGCCGTACTGGGCGGCCGCATCGGTGGAGATGCCGACCTTGAGCGTGTCGAGCTCGGCCAGCACGCGCTCGCGCACCTCGTCGGCGGTCTTCCTGCCCACGGGCACCACCACCGGCAGCGCCATGCAGCGCTCGCCCGCCGAGCCGTAGGCCGCGCCCATGATGTCCTTCACCGCCTGGCCGAGGTCGGCGTCGGGCAGGATCAGGCCGTGGTTCTTGGCGCCGCCCATGGCCTGGACGCGCTTACCGGCCGCCGTGCCGCGGCTGTAGACATAGTGGGCGATGTCGGAGCTGCCGACGAAGCTCACCGCCTTGATGTCCGGATGGTCGAGGATGGCGTCGACGGCGGTCTTGTCGCCGTGGATCACGTTCAGCACGCCCGAGGGCGCGCCGGCCTCCATCATCAGCTCGGCCAGGCGGAGCGGGACCGTCGGGTCCTTCTCCGAAGGCTTCAGGATGAAGGTGTTGCCGACCGCGATGGAGACCCCAAACATCCACATCGGGATCATGCCGGGGAAGTTGAACGGCGTGATGCCCGCGCCCACGCCCAGGGGCTGGCGCATGGAATAGACGTCGATGCCGGGGCCGGCGCCTTCGGTGTACTCGCCCTTCAGCGCATGCGGGATGCCGCAGGCGAACTCGATGACCTCCAGGCCGCGCTGGATGTCGCCCTTGGAGTCGGCGATGACCTTGCCGTGCTCGCTGGACAGGATCTCGGCCAGCTCGTCCATGCGGGCCTCGACCAGCCGCTTGAACTCGAACATCACGCGCGCCCGCCGCTGCGGGTTGACCAGCGCCCAGGTCTGCTGCGCGCGCAGCGCCGACTGGACGGCCCGGTCCACCTCGGCCTCGGTGGCGAACGGGACGCGCGCCTGCACCTCGCCCGTGTTGGGGTTCATGACGTCGCCGAAGCGGCCCGAAGCGCCCGCGTACGCGGCGCCGTCGATGAAGTGGGGGATGTCTCGCATGGGCCGCGTTTTACGGCGGCGCGCGCCGCTAGCCTAGAGGGCGCCCGTCACGCGGCTGCCGCCGGGTGAGCGAGGGCGGGCGCCTCGTCGTCTTCGAAGAGGTCATAGACCTCGCAGGTCACGTAGGGCGCGGCGGCGCTGTGACGGAAGCGGTAGCCGCGGTCGACGCAGGCGTATTCGACGACGGCGCCCCGGTTCGCGTCGACCGGGACCTCGCGCGGGACGACCCGGCCGATGTAGCGGTCGAAGAGGCCCTTCAGCGAGGCGTCGAGGCCGTGGGTCACCGCCTTGAACACCTTGCCGTCGATCTGCTCCGGCCCGACGAGCGAAAGCTCGCTGCGGAACCCGGCGCGGGCCAGGGCCGCCTGCTGGCGCCTCTTCGCGACGGGCGGCGAGATGGGGTCGACGGCGGCGTTGACCATGAAATACTGCGTGCCCGCGTCGGCGGCGCTCGCGCGCATGGCGGCCAGGTGCGGCGGGTAGCGCAGGTCGCGGATCAGGTCGCGGTCGCGGTCGTAGAAGTTGGGCGCATGGCGGTCCGAGACGGTCCAGGCGCTCCTGACCCGGGCATGCACGCTGAGGCCTTCGAAGCCGACCGTGTATTCGGGGGCGTCCCCGATCGCCAGGTAGTTCATCGGCGGCTGCGCATAGGACGAATTGTCGATGACGGCGGCCAGCGTGGACGGCGCGAACTTGGCGATCATGTGGGCGATATAGCCGCCGTGCGACGACCCCAGCACCACGATCCGCCGCGTGTCGAAGGGCGGCGCGTTCTCCAGCAGGTCGCCGATGACGGCCAGATGGTCGAGCGCCTGGATCACCCCGAAGTTCTGCGCCTCGCCATGGGGCGGATCGATCCAGACCCTCGGCGCGATGCCGACCTTCGCCGCGCCCAGCGCCCGGCAGACCTCGCCGAAGTCGGCGGGATTCCCGACCGGGGCCTTGGCGAGCCACGCGGCGCCCAGCAGGGCGGCATGGTCGGCCGGGTCGATCCGCACGGCCGCGCCGTTGGTGTGGCGCGCGTGGAAGGCGTGGTAGCGGACGCCGACCGCGCCCATGCCGGTCGTCTCGACGATGTGGCGGCGCAGGCCCCTGCTGTACGCGCCGTCGGTGTCGCCGCCGAAGCCCGCGATCACCAGGACGACGCCGGGCGCCTCGCCCTCCTGCGGCCAGGCGACGTCGTAGACCAGGGGGGCCGTGCGCGGCAGGCCGATCTCATAGTCGGGCGCGCCGTCGATCTCACGGGTGATCTCGATCATGGGAATCCTCGCCCGTCCGGCCCCGGAGGGTCGGCGAACGTGGTTAACCCTTCACGAAGAGGCCCTCAGGCCGCCGCCGCCGCCGCGGTCGCGGGCGGGGCCGCCTCTTCCTGGCCCAGGCCCGCGTCGAAGTCCTGCAGGATGTCGAGCAGCGTCCCGGCGTCGGCCACGAGGGTGCGGCCGTGCGGGAACTGGTAGCGCCAGTAGGTGGCGATATGGCTGATCAGGCCGCAGCCTTCGCCCAGCGTCAGGAACATGTCGGGCGACTTCAGCAGGAAGTCGCGGAAGCCCGAGGCGTTGCCGCTGGCGGTCAGCTCGGCGAACACGTCGTCGTAGATCTTGAGCTGGTTGCGCACGGTGCGGACCTGGCGCTCCAGCTTGGTGCGCAGGCGGATCTTGGTGTCCTCGATCTCGGCGCGGGTGGCGCTGTCGATGATGCCCATGACCTTGGCGCGCATCAGCTCGGCGAACACGTCCTTCACCTGGCTCCAGAGCGTGTTGAGCACCCACTTGTAGTAGAGGAAGCCCTTCCAGGCGAAGATCCCCTCCTGGTAGTTCTCCTTCTCCAGGCGCAGCGTCAGGCGCAGCGGCTCCAGCCGCTCGTCCGACTTCGAGACCAGCAGCGCCTCGACCAGGCGGTTGATGTTGCCTTCCAGCCCCTCGGCGTCGCGGTAGGCCAGCTCGATCAGCTTGGCGATCTCGCCGCCCACGAAGCGCTGCATGCGCGTCAGGTCCGGGCCGGAGATGTCGAAGTGGCTGGGGCTGATGGTGAAGCCGCGGCGCTTCAGGTGCTCGCGCAGCAGGAACGGGTCCAGCGACGGCAGCTCGTCGATCGCCTCCAGCACGGCGGCGTCGCGCTCGATGTCGCCCGCATCGCCGCGGAGCGCCTCGAAGGCCTCGCGCCAGCCCTTCTCGGCGACGAACACCGAGCGGCCGCCCAGGCCCAGGTCCTCGCGGGCGAACGGGATGATCAGCTTGGTGGCGCTGTAGCGGTGGTCGGTGAAGCCCTCGCGCTCGGCGGCGCGCAGGCGGTGGCGGACGATGACCGCGCCGTTCAGCGGATCGGCCATGAAGAACGGGTTGGCGGCATGGGCGGGATTGTCGGCGTTGCGGACCAGCAGCGCGGCCAGATTCAGCACGCGCGACGTCGACGCCGTCTTCTCCAGGCCCCGCAGACTGCGGAACGTCCGATCCTGCACGCCACCTACCCCCCGGCTTCGCGTAATGCGTTATCCTTGACGAGGCCGGTAAACTTTCTCCGAAGAGCGCTCGGCCGCGTCCCGGAGCCATTGACGGCCGACCCGGCTTACCGCCCATTGCCAACCCGATCTGGGAGGGCCGGTGATCCGCGATCTGGCCAAAGGTCTTGGACCGCACGTGGACGACGCCGCCTTCCGGGCCGCGTTCGAGGCCTCGCCGCGTCCGCTGCTGCTGGTCGCCGCCGACCCTCCGAAGTTCACCATGGTGGCGGTGAACGCCGCCCACGCCCGGGCCTTCCGCACCCAGGCGGCGGCGCTGCTGGGCCGCGGCGTGCTGGAGGTGTTCCCGAAGGGGCTCAGCCGCGAGGTGGACGCGTTCGTGGAGGCGATCCGCCAGTCCTTCGAGGCGGTGCTGGCCCAGCGCCAGGCGATCCCCATGGGCGTCCGCGCCTTCCCGATCCAGCGGGCCGACGGGGTGAGCGACGAGCGGTTCTGGTCGGCCGTGAACGCGCCGGTGTTCATGCCCGACGGGCGGCTCGGGTTCATCCTGAGCACCGTGCAGGACGTGACCGGCGAGGTGATGGAACGTCGAAGCGAGGAGGCCCGGCAGCTTCTGATGCGCGAGGTGGACCACCGCGCCCGCAACTCGCTGACGGTGGTGCAGTCGATCCTGCGGCTGACGTCGGCGCCGGACATCGACACCTATCGCCGGATCCTGACCGGGCGCGTGGAAGCGCTGGCGCGGGCGCAGACCTCGCTGGTCGCCCGCCGCTGGGAAGGCGCGGCGCTGGCCGAGGTGGTGGAGAGCGAACTGGCCGCGCTGGCCGAGCCCGGGCGCTTCACGGTCGAGGGGCCGCACGTGCTGCTGAGGGCCGGCCACGTGCAGAACATGAGCATGGCGCTGCACGAGCTGGCCACCAATGCGGCCAAGTACGGCGGGCTCTCGCGGGAGGGCGGCTGCGTGAGCGTCGGCTGGACGCGGCGCGGCGGCGAGCTGACGCTGACCTGGCGCGAGCAGGGCGGCCCGCCCGTGACGCCGCCGAGCCACGAGGGCTTCGGCTCGCGGCTCATCCGCCAGTTGGGTCGGCTGATGCAGGGCGACATCCGCTTCGACTGGCGCGAGGACGGGCTGCAGGCCGAGATGCGCCTGCGCCTCGACGCCCAGCAGGCGCCGCCGGACGCCTGAAAGCGCCAGGCCGGCGGCCAGGCCCAGCCCTGGCGCGGATCACGCCGCCGGCTTCGGGACTTCGACAAGTCGTGGCGCGCAGGATGTAGAGGTAGGGCCAGGACGGCGCGCTCGCGCGGGGACGCAAACGACAGTTGACGGGGCGCAAATTTTTCCTCCGTGGAGGCGGCTTTCGCCTTGGGTGTAGCCTTCGGCCCGAAGCCCGCCGGACGACCGGCGGAGGGAGGTTCCGAATGTCCGATGTCCCGACCCGCGGCCTGAGCCACGTCGCCCTCGTCTGTTCCGACATGTACGAGACGGTGAAGTTCTGGGAGGAGATCGGCATCCCGCTCGTGAAGATGGAAGAGCTGCCCGGCGGCGGCCAGCACAGCTTCCACGACATGGGCAACGGGGCGATGCTCTCGTACATGACGTTCGACGGCGCGCCGGCCTATGCGCCCGGCATCGCCTCGCAGCCGCTGGACGTCCGCAAGGACGGCGCGAAGACCGCCATCGCCTCGATGAACCACGTGGCGCTGGACGTCCCGGCCGAGCGCTTCGACGAGATCCTGGCCGCCATGCGCTCGCGCGGGATCACGGTGCGGACGATCAACCACGGCAGCCCGGACCCGTTCGGCGAGACGCCCGACGCCGACACCTGGATCCGCTCGATGTACTTCCGCGACCCGGACGGGATCGCCTTCGAGTTCGCCAGCCTGCTGCGCGAACTGGGCACGAAGGAAGACCTGGCTCCCGGCGTCAAGAACGCGAAGGGCGATCGCGTGGACTACACGCCGGTGCTCCTGCGCAAGACGGCCGACGCGGCCTGAGCCTGCGCCGGCCGCGCTCCGCCGTCAGCGCCGTCCTTGACCGCAGGGATCGCAGAGGTCTTCGCGGACTCCTTTGCGATCCCTGCGGTTCAATGGGACGCCGGCGCCCCTACGCCTCCCTCAGCGCCTCCAGGTTGGCGGCGTGGGAGTGGCGGTTGATGTTGTAGAAGGCCATGATGCTCATCGAGACCGTGTAGATCGCCACCAGCATCGGCAGGTACAGGGTGATCAGGGTCTGCAGCACCTCGGGCGAGACCTCGCCCTTCCTGGCGCCGATCGGGAAGTGGGCGGCCGAGAGCACCAGGCCCGCCAGCGCCGGCCCGCCCGCCGAGGCGATCTTCTTGAACAGGCTGTCGGCGGCGAACAGGAAGCCCTCGGACCGGCGGCCGGTCCTGACGGCGTTGTCCTCCACCACGTCGGCGATCATGGCGGAGATGCAGATGCCGGTGACGCTCCAGGAGACGAAGTTCACGAAGCGGCCGGCGGCCAGCAGGGAGAAGAGCGCCGGGTCGCCGTTGTCCGGCGCCAGGCCGAGCAGGCGCAGGATGAACGGGGTGAGCTCGCCCATCGCGCCCACGAAATAGCCGATGAGGGCGGCCTCCTTCTTGCCGATCCGCTTGGTGAGCTGCGGCGCGATGATCACGCCGGTGAGGCTGGCGGCCGCCGTCGTCGCAGCGAGCCCCGCGAGTTGCGCCTGGGTCAGCTCCCAGAAGAAGAGCGAGATGTAGATCGCCAGGCCCTGGGTGATCCCGGCGACCAGGTACACCAGCGCGCCCGAGCCCATGATGGTCAGGAAGGCGCGGTTCCTCAGCACCTCGAGGACCTGCTTCAGGTGGTCGGTGCGGGCCGCCGACTTCGCGCCGGCCTGGCGCAGCCACGGGATGAACCGGTGGGTGGCGACGGACGAGACCAGGATGGTGGTCAGGATCACCAGCGCGCCGGCGATCGAGTAGGAGAGATAACCGTCCTTCGCCAGGACGCCGCCCCCGCCGCCGGGCTGTTCCCTCATCGCCACCTGATAGGCGAAGACGGTCATGCCCATGCTGCCCAGGGTGCTCATCAGGACGCGCACCGCGACCACGACCGTGCGCCGGTCGTAGCCCTCGACCAGCTCGGGCATCAGGGCCGAGGACGGCAGCTCGAAGAAGGTGTCGAAGAGCCGGATCGTCAGCAGGCAGGCCATCATGTAGGCGAAGAGCTGCATGTGCTCGAGGCCGGTCGGCGGGTTCCAGATCAGGAAGAAGCAGATCGCGACCGGCGCGGCGGCCGCGTACATGAACGGATGCCGCCGGCCCCAGCGCGAGCGGGTGTTGTCCGAGAGCTGGCCCACCGCGGGGTCGATGAAGGCGTCGACGATCAGGGCGAAGCCGATGCCGAAGCCCACCAGGCTGGCCGGCAGGCCCATCACCTGGTTGTAGAAGATCATCAGGAAGGTCGCGAGGCCGCTCGACTTCACCGAGTTCGAGATCGATCCCAGGCCATAGAGGCCGATCGAGAGCCAGCCGAAGTGGGGGCGTTCGCCGGTCCCGGCGGTCTTTGAGGCGGTCATGACGCCTGGACCGTAGGGGCGGGCCTCGCGCCGGACCTACCGAATAAAGTTCAGCGGCCCGCAAACGAGATTTGCCGCCGCGAGCGCCCGAGCAGGGTCGCCGAGGAGTCGAACGGAAGCGGCGGCCCGTTCATGCCCTATCTGTCGGAGGGGCATCGCAACTTTGCTTAGCCGAAGCCCTTGTCTGCGAGCCAGGCGCCGAGGAGGTCGATCCAGCGGTCCGACGGGGCGCCCTGGCGCACCATGCCGAAGCCGTGCGTCCCGCGGGCGAAGATGTGCAGCTCCGACGAGCGGTCGGCCGCCGACCAGTCGAGGTAGAGCCCCTCGACCATGTGGAACAGCAGCCGGTCGTCGTGGGCGATGCAGGTGAAGAGCGGCGGGGCGTCGGCGGGGACCGGCCGGCCGCGGGTCTCGCCGCCGTAGATCGGCGCGAGGAAGGCGGGCGGCGGCCCCCGCGGGTCCATGGCCACGTCGACGACCAGGAAGGCGCCGGCCGAGAAGCCGATCATGCCGACCCTGGCGGGGTCCAGGCCGAAATCGGCGGCGCGTTCGCGCACGAGGGCCAGGGCGCGGCGGCCATCGTCGGCGGCGATCTCGCGGGCGTGGAGCAGGCGCTCGTCGCGGACGATGTCGCCCATCGCCTTCGGCGCCCTGGCGGCCGTCAGGGGCTCGGACAGCAGGCTGTCGTTCTGCGCCATGCGCGCGGCGAAGGCGGCCGGGTCGGCCGGCGTGGCCGAGACGCGGTACTTCAGCAGGAAGGCGGTGTAGCCGCGCGCCGCGAACCACTCGGCGACGTCGACGCCCTCGTGCTCCCAGGCCAGGATGGACCAGCCGCCGCCGGGGCAGACGATGACGCTGGAGCCGTTGGCCTCGCCCGTCGGGCGATAGACCGTCAGCGTCGGGTGCGAGACGTTGCGCAGCATCGTCGTGTGGGCGGCGAGGCCTGCGGGCGGGCTGAACGCGCTCTCGGGCGGGACGTCCTCGATGATCCGCGGCGGGGCGCCGGGCCAGAGGTCGATCACCTCATGGGCGGCGGTGGGCGCGCTCAGGTCGTCCGGCATCGCGGTTCCTCCTCTTTTCCGGGAGGCTAGCACAGGCGGCCCCGGCGCCCGTCGTGACTCGTTCACGAAGTTCCGCTAGAAGCGCAGCCGTCATGACGCGGCTCGCGCACCATCACGGCCTTCACCATCCGACCCCGGCGGGTTCGGACGGCGTGCGCGTGGCCTGACGCGAACCCCTCCCGAAGCCCCGCCGGACGCGGACGGGGCCTGGGGCTTCCCGCTTCGTCCGTCTTCTCCGCCAAACCGAGACGACCGATGAGCCTTTCCTTGAGTGAGACCGCCCCAGACGCTAAGCGCCCCGCCATGAGCGAGCGCCCCGAAGCCCGAACGCCCCGCGGATTCATCGACCGGCGCGCCCGCGACGTGGTCGGCGAGCGCGCGATCCTGGCCGCCGTCAGCGGCGTCTACGAGCGCTGGGGCTTCGAGCCGCTGGAGACCGGGGCGTTCGAGTACGTCGACGCGCTCGGCAAGTTCCTGCCCGACACCGACCGCCCGAACGAGGGCGTCTTCGCGCTGACCGACGACGACGAGCAGTGGGTGGCGCTGCGCTACGACCTGACGGCGCCGCTGGCGCGGTTCGCGGCGCAGAACTGGGAGACGCTGCCCAAGCCGTTCCGCCGCTACGCCTACGGTCCGGTATGGCGCAACGAGAAGCCGGGACCGGGCCGGTTCCGCGAGTTCGTGCAGTGCGACGCCGACACGGTGGGCTCGGCGCGCCCGGAAGCCGACGCCGAGATCATCGCCATGGTGGCCGAGGGCCTGGAGGCCGCGGGCCTGCCGGCCGGCGCGGCGGTGATCAAGATCAACAACCGCAAGCTGCTGAACGGCCTGATGGCCGCGGCGGGCGTGACCGACGAGGGCCAGAAGCTGGCGGTGCTGCGGGCCGTGGACAAGCTGGACCGGCTGGGGCCGGACGGCGTGCGCCTCCTGCTGGGCGAGGGGCGCAAGGACGAGTCCGGCGCCTTCACCAGGGGCGCGGGGCTGAACGCCTCGGCGGCCGAGCGGGTGCTGGCGTTCACCGCGGCCGGGGTCGGCGGGCGGGCGGAGACGCTGGCGAAGCTGGCCGACGTGGTCGGCGGCTCGGCCGAGGGCGACGAGGGGCTGGCGGAGCTGGCCGCCATCGACGCGGCGCTGAAGGGCCTGGGCGTGGGCGCCGAGCGCGCCATCGTCGACCCCTCGGTGGTGCGGGGGCTCGAATACTACACCGGCCCGGTGTTCGAGGCGGAGCTGCTGCTCTCCACGCTGGACGAGAAGGGCCAGCCGATGCGGTTCGGCTCCATCGGCGGCGGCGGGCGCTACGACGACCTGGTGGCGCGGTTCACCGGCGAGCGGACGCCGGCCACCGGCTTCTCGTTCGGCGTCTCGCGGCTGGCCTCGGCGCTCCGGGCCGCGGGCCGCGACATGGCCAGGGCCGCGCGGGGGCCGGTGGTGGTGATCGCCTTCTCGCCCGACCGGATGGCCGACTACTTCGCCGTCGCCCGCGAGGTGCGCGCGGCGGGGATCCCGGCCGAGGTCTACCTGGGCTCGTCGGGCATGAAGGCGCAGATGAAGTATGCGGACCGGCGGCTGTCGCCCGCCGCCATCATCGTCGGCGACGACGAGCTGGCGGCCGGGACGGTCACCGTGAAGGACCTCGACCTCGGCCGCGAGCTGGCCTCGAAGGTCAGCGACAACGCCGAGTGGCGGGCCGAGCGGCCGGGCCAGCAGACGATCCCGCGCGGCGAGCTGGTCGCGGCGCTGCGGCGCATCCTGGACGCGCAGTGATGCGCGTCGAGCCCGCCGTCCCGGCCGAGATCGCGGCCGCCGTCCGCGCGCCCCTGGAGGCCTCCGGGGCCGAGCGCGCCGACGCGCCGCTGCTGCAGCCGCTGAACCTGCTGCTCGACCTCGCCGGCGAGGCGATGCGGGCGCGGCTGTTCGTCGTGCAGTCCGAGGGCGGGGCCGAGAGCTGCCTGCGGCCCGACTTCACCGTGGCCATCGCCCGCCGGCACATCGAGAGCGGCCGCGCGGCCGGCGCCTACTGGTACGAGGGCGCGGCGTTCCGGGCGTCGTCAGGGGCCGACAGGCCCGAGGAGTTCGTGCAGGTCGGGCTGGAGATGTTCTCGCCGGGCGGCGGCGCGGTCGAGGCGGCGGACGCCGAGATCGCGGGCTTGGCGTGGCGCGCGGCGGCGGCGGGCGGGCGCAAGGACCTGTCGCTGTGGCTGGGCGACGTGGCGCTGTTCTCGGCGTTCGTGGAAAGCCTGGACCTGCCGGAGGGGCTCAGCGGCCGGCTGAAGCGCGTGGCCGGACGGCCGCGGCTGCTGTGGAACGAGCTGTCGCGCGTCGGCGAGGCGAACGGGTCCGGCGGCGGCACGCTGGCCGGGCTGCTGGCGGGGCTCTCGGAAGCGCAGGCGGCGGCCTTGCTGGAGGAAGTCTGGGCGCTGGCGGGCGTGGAGCCCGTGGGCGGCCGCGGGCCGGCGGAGATCGCCGCGCGGCTGGTGCGCAAGGCCGAGGCGGCCCAGGCGCCGGCGCTGACCGAGGGCCAGGCCGACGCGATCCGCGCCTTCATGGCGATCGACGACGCGCCGGCCTACGCCTTCGCCAAGGTCCGCGAGCTGGCGGGCCGGAAGGACGCGGCGCTGAAGGCGGCGCTCGGCGGCTGGGAGGCGCGGTTGCAGGAGCTGTCGCGGATCGCCCCCCCCGAGGCGACGCGGTTCACCCCGGCGCTGGGCCACGCGTTCGACTACTACGACGGCATCACCTTCGAGGTGCGGTCGGCCGGCCTCGGGCCCGAGCGGCCGGTGGCCGTGGGGGGTCGTTACGACGGCCTGCTGACGCGGTTGGGCGGCGCGGGCGACGCGCGGGCGGTGGGCTGCATGGTCCGGCCCTGGCGGGCGTGGCGCGACGGCGAGGGGCCGGGAGGCGAAGCATGAGCCTGATCATCGCCATTCCGTCCAAGGGGCGGCTGAAGGAACAGGTCGAGGGCTGGCTGGCCGACAGCGGGCTGAAGCTCGAGGTCACCGGCGGCGCGCGCGGCTACGTCGCCAGCCTGAAGGGCGTACCCGGCGCGCAGGTGCGGCTGCTGTCGGCGGCCGACATCGCCGACGCGCTGGATGCGGGGGAGGTCCACCTGGGCGTCACCGGCGAGGACCTGCTGCGCGAGCGCGGCGAGGACCTGGACAGCCGCGTGCTGCTGCTGCGCGCGCTGGGCTTCGGCCGGGCCGACCTGGTGGTGGCCGCGCCCAAGAGCTGGCTCGACGTGGAGAACATGGCCGACCTGGAGGAGGTGGCCCACGAGCACCTGTCGCGGACCGGCCGGCGGATGCGGGTGGCGACCAAGTACCTGGCGCAGACCCGCGCCTTCTTCGCGCGCCACGGCGTGGCCGACTACCGGATCGTGGAGTCGGGCGGGGCGACCGAAGGGGCGCCGGCGACGGGCGCGGCCGAGCTGGTGGTCGACATCACCACCACGGGCGCGACGCTGCAGGCCAACGGGCTGAAGGTGCTGGGCGACGGCGTGATGCTGAAGAGCCAGGCGCAACTGGCGGCCAGCCTGCGCGCGGCGTGGGATGCGGACGCCCTGACGGCGGCGGAACGGCTGCTGCGGATCGTCGAGGCCCGCGCGGCGGCGCTCAAGAGCGCGACGCTGGCCTGGCCGGCGCGCGGCGACGCGGCCGAGGCGGCGGTGGTCGAGGGGCTGGTGGCGGCGGGCGCATCGCGGCGGCCGAACGGCCTTCTCGTCGATTCGACCCAGGTGGCGGATTCGGCGCTGGCGCTCAGCGCGGCGGGGCTGGGCCCGGTCACGGTGTCGAAGCCGGACTTCGTCTTCGACGTCAGGTGCCTGCCGTTCCGGCGATTGGAAGAACGCGTATTTTGACTAGCCCGTCAAAAAACGACGCAAAGCTTCCCGCGAAGTGCAGTTTTATCGTCATCCGTGCTCAATTCCGAGTGAGGCCCCGTTGACTCGGGTAGAAAATTGCCGTCCTGTCACATCGCGAGAGACATGAAGGCGCTAGTCCTGAGGTCTCCGGCGTTTCGGGGAGGAAACGCCCGCTCTATCAGAGCGACTGCTCAAGGCGGCCCGCAGCGACTATCCCCCGCTGCGGGCCGATTCTTTGTCTGGCGACCCCAAGTTTCGACGAAAGAGTCAAAAATCTTCCCTCCCTTAATGGGGAGGGACAGCGCGCCGTCAGGCGCGCAGGGTGGGGAAGCCTGATCCAAAGCGCTGGCGCTTCGGGATTGGCAAATCCCCACGCGCTGGGTTCCGACCCACACTGCCCCACCCTGGCCGCTACGCGGCCTGTCCCTCCCCATTAAGGGAGGGAGGGGTCACCAGATCCGCGCGCGCTTCTCGGGCGGGATGTACATCGGGTCGCCAGGCTTCACGTCGAAGGCCTCGTAGAAGGCGTCGATGTTGCGCACGGGGATGTCGACGCGGGCGACCGGGGGCGAATGCGGGTCGCTGACCAGGATCTGCTTCATCAGGTCGTCGCGGTACTTGCCCCGCCACACCTGCGCCCAGCCCAGGAACACGCGCTGGTCGCCGGTCAGCCCGTCGATCACCGGCGCGGGGCGGCCCTTCAGCGACAGGTGGTAGGCATCGAGCGCCAGCAGCAGGCCGCCCAGGTCGGCGATGTTCTCGCCCATGGTCAACTCGCCGTTGATCTTCGCGCCCGGCAGGATCTCGGTGGCCGAGTACTGGTCGCCCAGGACCTTGGCCCGGGCGTTGAACTTGGCGGCATCCTCGGCGGTCCACCATTCGGCCAGGCGGCCGTCGCCGTCCGACTTGCGGCCCTGGTCGTCGAAGCCGTGGGTGATCTCGTGGCCGATCACCCCGCCGATGCCGCCGTAGTTGACGGCCGGGTCGCCCTCAGGGTCGAAGAACGGCGGCTGCAGGATGGCGGCCGGGAAGACGATCTCGTTCCGGGTCGGGGAATAGTAGGCGTTGATCGTGCCGGGGGTCATCTCCCACTCGCCGCGGTCGACCGGGTCGTTGATCCGCCTGATCCGGTAGTCCCAGTCGAAGGCCGAGGCGCGCTCGATGTCGCCATAGAGGTCGTCGGCCCTGATCGTGAGCGCGGCGTAGTCGCGCCATTTGTCGGGATAGCCGATCTTCACGTTGAACTTGCCGAGCTTCTCCAGCGCCTTGGCCTTGGTCTCGGGGCCCATCCAGTCGAGCCTGCGGATACGGGCGGCGAGCGCGGTGCGGATATCGCCGACCAGGGCCTCCATCCGCGCCTTGTTCTCGGGCGGGAAGTAGGCCTCGACGTAGAGCTTGCCGACCGCCCCGCCCAGGCTGCCGTCCACCGTATCGACCGCCCGCTTCCAGCGCGGCCGCTGCTGCTGGACGCCCGACAGCGTCTTCGAGCGGAAGTCGAAGCGGGCCTGGTCGAAGGCCTTCGACAGGTACGGCGAAGCCTGGTCGGTGGTCGTGAAGGCGAGCCAGGCCTTCAGCGTCTCGACGTCGGTCCGGGCGAACACCTGGGCGATCTTCGGGAAGGCGGTGTTCTCCGCCACGATCACGCGCCGGGCCGCCGACAGGTCGGCGCCGGCCAGGAAGGCGGCCCAGGGGAAGCCCGGCGCGAAGCGCGCCAGTTCGGCGGTCTCGACGGGGTTGTAGGTCTTGTCGTCGTCGCGGCGCTCGGCGCGGGTCCACGAGACCTTGGCGATCTCGGTCTCCATGGCGACGATCGCCCTGGCGTTCGCCTCCGGGTTCGCCCAGCCGCCCAGCTTCAGCATCTTCGCGATGTAGGCCTCGTAGGCCTCGCGCTGCGGCTTGAACCTGTCGTCGAGGTAGTAGTCGCGGTCGGGCAGCGTGACGCCGCCCTGGCTCAGGTAGACCGCGTACCTCAGCGGGTCCTTGGAGTCGTCGTAGACCTGCGGGTCGAAGAAACTGCGGCCGAAGCCCTTGGCGGTCGCCCCCATCAGGCGGGCGATCTCGTCGCGGCTCCTCGCGGCGCGGATCCTGGCGAGATCGGGAGCCAGCGGCGTGGCGCCCAGGGCCTCGACCCTGGCCTCGTCCATGTAGCTCCTGTAGAGCGCGCCCACCTGGGCCTCGGGGCCGTGCGCGGCGGCGGCGGCCGAGGCCTTTTCGATGACGGCCCTCAGGCGGTCGCTGGACAGTTCGTCGAGGGTGTTGAAGGCGCCGTAGCTGGAGCGGTCGGCCGGGATCTCCAGCTTCTCCATGTAGGCGCCGTTGGCGTAGCGGAAGAAGTCGTCGCCGGGCCTCACCGAGCGGTCCATGCCCGTGGCGTCGAAGCCCCACGGCCCCATGCGCGGCGCCTTCGTCAGGTCGCGCACGGGGGTTTCGGGGGCGGTGGCGCCGTCGGCGGCGAAGGCGGGCCCGGACAGGACGGGGGCCGCCACGAGCAGGGCGGCCGCGGACGCGACGGCGAGCCAGGGGGTCTTCATGGGTGGGGTCGTGCTCTCTCGATGCGCCGCGAGGGGCGATAGGGCGAAATCGGCGCGATCATGCCTCCGGGCCGCCCCGTTACGCGCGTTACATTTTTGTCAGGCGGTCACTTGCGGGCGGGCGCGGCGACCGGCGGGGCCAAACCCACGACGAACGACGCCTTCACCCTCGCGCCGCTGGCGAAGACCAGGGTGGCGGGCAGCGTGTCGCCGACGCCGAGCGCCCTGGTCAGGCCCATGAACATCAGGTGGTATCCGCCGGGGGCGAATGTGACGCTCCGGCCGGTCGCCACGGGCACGCGGTCGACCATCTTCATCGAGGCCATGCCGTTCGCGACCGCCGACTGGTGGATCATCACATGGCCCGAGAGCGGGCTCTCGACGGCGACCAGCGCGTCGGCGGGGCCCGCGTTGCTGAGTGTCATGTAGCCCGCGCCGGTCGAGCCCTGGGCGGCGGGCCGGCTCCAGGCGGCGGAGACCTTCGGCGCGGCGTGCGCGGCGGTGGCGGCGAGGGTGAGCGCCGCGGCGGCGGCGAGGGCGAGCTTCATGCGGACACCTTAGTCGTGATGAACGTGGCCGGCATCAGGCGCTGGTGTCGCGGGGACGAGGCTGACGGCCCGCGCGGCGCCGCCCCCGCCGCGGCCAGTCTCAGAACGACCATGTGAGGCCTCCGAACACGGAACGCCCGTCGCCGGGCCAGTAGGCGGCGCTGGCCACGGTAGCCGCGATCTGCGCCTGGACGTTGGAGATGTAGTCCTTGCCCGCGAGGTTGCGGATGTCGAGGAAGACGCTGACGCGGTCGTTCACGGCGTATCCGGCGCCCAGGTTGAACACCGTGTAGGCCGGCGCCTTCGTCGTGTTGCGGTAGTCGACCCAGACGGCGGACGAGGCCTCGAGCGACGGCGCGACGAACCAGCCCGATGGATGCCGCCAGCGCAGCTCGGCGCGGTAGAAGTGCTTCGGCGCGATCGGCAGGCGGTTGTCGCCGTACTGGCTGTCCCCCCGGAAGCGGAAGTCGGAGAAGGTGTAGGTCTGGCGCAGGCGAAGGCCCTTCGCGACCTCCCAGTCCAGCGCCGCCTCGACGCCCTGGTGGACGGTGTCGCCGGCGTTGAAGGTGGAGGCCGGGATATTCGGCGCCACCGTGAACTGCAGCAGTTCGCGGTCGAGTTCGGCGCGGTAGGCGGTGAGGTCCCAGGTGAGCGGGCCGCGGCGGCCCCGGGTCCCGATCTCGGCGGTCCAGGCGGCCTGGGCTTTCACGGGCGCGAAGCCGGTCCCGGTGGGCGACAGCGAGCCGTGGTTCGGCGGCTCCACCGATTTCGTGAGGTTGGCGAACAACTGCACGCCGCCCTCGTCCTCCCAGAGAAGGCCGATGCGCGGGGCGAGCCACGCGTAGGCCTTCGAGGCCTTCAGGTTGAAGGTCGCGGGCTGGCCGGGGATCGCATACTGCTGGTAGTCGCGGTCGGCCGTGCCCCAGGTCGCGCCGGCCACCAGGGCCAGCCGGTCGCTGACGAAGAGGCGGCCCTCGCCGAAGACGTCGGTGGCGTCGGCGTTCTGGCGGGTGCGCGAGGTCGGCGCGCCGCGGGCGCCCTTCACGTTGACGTAGAAGTTGGAGTCGAGGTCGCCGGTGCGCAGCCAGGCGCCGAGATAGGCGTCGGCGCGGCGGCCGCCCAGTTCCCCCTGCCAGTCGAGGCGGCCGAAGGCGCCGTAGTTGCGGCTCTCCTGGTCGATGACCTGGAAGATCGGATGGTCGAGGTCCTTCCAGACGCCGTAGACCGCGCCCTCGAACACGGTGGAGTCGCCGAGCCGCCACGTGGTGCGCAGCGACGTGCGCACGCCGCGCTGGTTGCGGCCCTGGTCGTTGGCGTAGTTGCCGGGCGCGGGCTGGCGCGGGTTGGCGTCGAACTGCGCGCGGGTGAGCGCGCCGGGGATCTCCTGGTTGATGTTGGACCCATTGATGATCAGGCGGACCTCGCGGTCCTCGCCGAAGCTCCGGCCCACGTTCAGCGAGCCGAACTGGATGTTCTGCTGGCTCTGCGGGCGCCAGCCCTGCCCGCGCTGGTTGGTGGCCGCGGCGTAGACGTCCCAGTCGCCGGCCTGCCGGGCCACGGCGACATGCTCGCGGTGCAGGCCGAAGCTGCCGCCGTCCACGCGCAGCAGGGTGTCGTAGCCGGCCGTCCTGCCGGTCGGCGTCACCATGTTGATCGCCCCGCCCAGCAGCGCGCCGCCGAAGCGCAGCGCATTGCCGCCGCGGTAGACCTCGGTGAAGCGGGTGTTGAGCGGATCGGCGATCTGGCTGTCGCCGTAGCCGTCGGCCTCGTTCAGCGGCACGCCGTCCTGCGCGATCAGCAGGCCGCGGTTGTGGTTGGCGTTGCCGATGCCCGAGCCGCGGATCGAGATGCGGATGTCGCCGCCCCACTTCTTCTGCGCGTAGACGCCGGGCGCGTCGCGCAGGACGTCGTCGAGGGCCACGGCGAAGCGGCCGGCGTAGCTCTCCTGCGAGATCACGGAGACGGCGCCGGGCGTCTCGGACAGGCGCTTGCGGGCCGCCTGGACCACCGGCGGGTCTTCCGGGTTGCGCGCGCCGGTGACGATGACGCTGTCGACGGTGGGCGGGGCCTCGTCCGCGCTCCAGGCGGGCGTCGGGCAAGCGAGGGCGGGCCAGGCGCAGGCGCCAAGGCGGAGGGCGCGCGCGAGGGCGCGTGTGCGGGACATGGAGATGGATTCCGAACGTGAAGGACGGGCGCGCGGGTTCGCGCGCCGGCGGCGTCGTTTCAGGCGTTCGGCGCGGGTGGCCCCCGGGACGGCGGTGGCGGCGCGGCCAGGCCGCGGCCCGGGCTGACCGTGACGGCGCGCGGCGTCAGCGAAGGCGCCGTCTCCGCGTAGCGCACCATCTCGACCGGCGCGCCGGCGATCGCGGGCGGCAGGGCTGTGGGCGCCGGGCAGAGGCAGTGGTCGCAGCCGTGGGCGGGCGTCGCGGGCTGCGGGCCGCCCGGCAGGTCGGCCGAGAGGCCCATCCCGGTGCAGATCGTCATGCCCGGGCCGGACAGCGGCGAGGCGGCGGCGACGGCCGGGAACAGCGCCTGGACCAGCAGCGCGAAGACCGCGACGAGCGCGATCAGGGCGCGGCGCTCGGCCTGCGGCGTGATCTGAGCGGTCTTCGGCCTTTCCACGGTATTGCGCTTCTAGAGCGCTCGCGGGATTCCGCAAGCGGCCCGGGTAGGCCATAGTGTTCCGGTCCAGACAATTGGGAGACCGGATGGCAGGCGAGGTTCAGCCCGGCGCGTACAAGGATGTGGTGCTGTTCCTGGCCACGGCCGGGGTCGTCGTCCCGCTTTTCCGGCAATGGCGTATCAGCCCGATCCTGGGGTTCCTGGGCGCGGGCGTGCTGCTGGGGCCCTACGGCCTGGGCCAGCTCGCGCGCGAAGTCTCCTGGCTGGACGCCTTCACCATCGCCAACCCGGACGAGCTCGCGCAGCTCGCGGAGTTCGGGGTGGTGTTCCTGCTGTTCGCCATCGGCCTGGAGCTCTCGTGGGAGCGCCTGCGGTCGCTGCGCCGGTATGTGTTCGGCCTCGGCGCGCTGCAGGTGGCGCTCTGCCTGAGCGCGACGGCGGTGGTGGCCTATTTCGCCGGCCAGCCGCCGGCCGCGGCGATCGCGCTGGGCGCCGCGCTGGCGCTGTCGTCCACCGCCATCGTCATGCCGATCCTGACCGAGCAGAAGCGCCAGCATGCGGTGGCCGGCCGCGCGACCTTCTCGGTGCTGCTGTTCCAGGACCTGGCGGTGGCGCCGATCCTGGTGACGCTGACGCTCATGGGCGACCGGACCGACCAGCCGCTGTCGCCTGCCCTGCTGCTCTCGGTCCTGCCGGCGGTGCTGGGCGTGGCGTTCCTGTTCCTGTTCGGCCGCTTCCTGATGCGCCCGATGCTGCGCTCGGTGGCCCGCGCCAAGAGCGAGGAGCTGTTCGTCGCCGCCTGCCTGCTGGTGGTGGTGGGCGCGGGCCTGGTGAGCGCGATCACCGGCCTTTCCATGGCGCTGGGCGCCTTCATCGCCGGCCTGCTGCTGGCCGAGACCGAGTTCCGCCACGAGGTCGAGGTGCGGGTCGAGCCGTTCAAGGGGCTGCTGCTCGGGCTCTTCTTCCTGTCGGTGGGGATCGGCCTGAACGTGCCGCTGCTGCTGGATCGTCCGCTGGTGATCCTGGGCGCGGCGGTCGGACTGCTGGCCATGAACACGGCGATCATCTTCGGGCTCGGGAAGGCGTTCGGCCTGAAGACCAAGAGCGCCATCGAGGCGGCGCTGCTGCTGGCGGGCGCCGGCGAGTTCGCCTTCGTCATCCTGGGGCAGGCGATGACGGAGGGGCTCGTGCCGCGCGACGTGGGCCAGACGGCGCTGGTGGCCGCCACGCTCTCGATGTTCTCCATCCCGTTCCTGGCGCAGCTCGGCCTGCGGCTGGGCGGCCGCCGCGTGACGCCCGCCGAGCAGCCCGCCGAGAAGCCTGAAGCCCCGTCCGGCGACGAGGCGCCCAAGGTGCTGGTGGTCGGCTACGGGCGCGTCGGGCGGCTGGTGGGCGACATGCTGAAGCGCCACGCGCTGCCGTGGGTGGGCGCCGAGCTCGACCCGCGGCTGGTGGACCAGGGCCGCCGCGCGGGCGAGACCATCTATTTCGGCGACGCGGCGCGCGCCGACTTCCTGCTCCGCTGCGGCCTCGCCGACGCCCCGGCGCTGGTGGTGACCATGGACGACCCCGAGGGCGTGGAGACGATCGTCGCGGTGGCCCGCGAGCTGCGGCCGGACCTGACCATCGTGGCCCGCGCCCGCGACGCGCGCCACGCGCAACGGCTCTACGACCTGGGCGCCACAGACGCGGTGCCCGAGACCGTCGAGGCCAGCCTGCAGCTCTCGGAGGCGGTGCTGGTGGAGATCGGCGTGCCCATGGGCCTGGTGATCGCCTCGATCCACGAACGGCGCGACGAATTCCGCAAGGCGCTCAACCGCCCCGAATCGCTCGGCGGCCGCTCCCGGCGCTTCCGGGAGCGGCAGGCCAAGCCGTGACGGCGGAATGGCGCCGGAATCACGGCCGTCCGAAAAAATTCATCCGCCGTCCGACGGGGCGGAACCAAGCGGAGCCTTGCTCGTTGACCGGCTGACGCGAAGGCGAGGGCCTGGCGGTCGGGGAAAGCGCATGACCATCATCGGCTCACGGACGACTGGGAGCGCGGCGGACCGGCATTCGCGGGCCCCGGCTGCGTCACCGACGTATGTTTACAAGGAAAGCCAAGGACTTGGGTCAGGGGTCGGCGTCCGAACATCCCGCGTCGGGCGAGACTTGCCGAGGTGCTGGCGATGAGATCGGGACCCGGACGGCGGCTGTCGGACGGGTCGGCCAGGGGCGTTCTGTTCGCGGTTCCGTGCAAATCCGACCATTTGTGCAGGAACGGGGCTATGACGTCTTGGTAGAGCTTGGTAAAGGCTGGCGAAATTGCGCTCCGAGTGTGGCCCTGGCGACACTTTCGCAACCATCCGGCCTTGTTATAACGGCGGCTGGGTCGAACGGCCGCACCACCTGAGGGCAACGAGAGGGCTCTGATTATGAAGTTGAAACTCCTGGCTGGGGCCGCGATGGCTGCGGCGTTCGCCGCATCCGGAGCCGCTGCCCAAGAAGGTTGGTATGGCGCCGTGGACCTCGGGTACCACTGGCCCCAAGAGTTCGAGATGGCGTCCTCGAACAACGCGCCGAACGGCGCGGCGTATGACTGGGACTTCAACCAGGAAGACGACTGGGCCGGTTTCGCCCGCCTCGGCTACCAGTTGACCGACCACTGGCGCGTCGAACTGGAAGTCGGCTACCGCTCGGGCGACATCGAGTCGATCCGTGGCGGCGCCAACCAGGCGATCGTCGGCCTCTGCACCCCCGGCGTGACGCGCACCCCGGCCGCGCCCGCCTGCGGCAAGCCCGACGGCGACGTGTCGGCGTGGACGGTGATGGGCAACATCATCTACGACATCGCGCCGAACAGCGTGATCAACCCGTTCATCGGCGCCGGCATCGGCGCGAACCACGTCTCGATGGACGTCACGGGCCAGTTCTCGAACGTGCCGGTCGGCACCGCCGCGGCCAACGCCATCCAGAACCTGACGATCGACGACAGCGACACCGCGTTCGCCTATCAGTTCATCGCGGGCCTCGCCTGGCGGGCCACCGACCAACTGCGCGTCGACCTGACCTACCGCTACCTCGCGGGCTCGGACCTCGACTTCACGTCGACGGGCAGCGTGGCGACCGGCCTGCAGCCGGGCGTGTTCTCGGGCCAGTACAAGGACCAGGCGGTGACGCTGGGTCTGCGCTACATCTTCGCCGTGGCCGAGCCGCCGCCTCCGCCCCCGCCCCCGCCGCCTCCGCCGCCGCCTCCCCCGCCGCCGCCTCCGCCCCCGCCGCCTCCGCCGGCGGCCTACGAGGCCAAGCAGTTCATCGTCTACTTCCCGTTCGATCAGTACGTGATCACGCCGGAAGCGCAGGCGGTGATCACCGATGCGGCCAACTACGCCATGGGCGGCAACGCCACCCGCGTCGTGGTCGTGGGCCACACCGACAGCTCCGGTTCGCAGGCGTACAACGTCCGCCTGTCCGAGCGCCGCGCCAAGGCCGTCGCTGACGCCCTGGTGGGCTCGGGCGTGAACCAGACGACCCTCTCGGTCGACTGGAAGGGCGAGACCCAGCTCGCGGTCGCCACCGGCGACGGCGTGAAGGAACCGCTGAACCGCCGCTCGACGATCGACATCAACTTCTAAGTCGATCGCTGACTGCGAACGAGACGAGGGCCCGGCGGCGACGCCGGGCCCTTTTCTTTCCCGCCCTTGATGGGGAGGGACAGGCCGCGCAGCGGCCAGGGTGAGGGAGCATGGCCCGGAGCGCGGCGCCCCCTTCGCCCCTTCGCAAAATTGCGTGCCCGCCCGACAGATAGGGCGAAAAGGGTCTCCCTTCCTCCTCGATGGAGGAAGGGTCGGGGATGGTGGTGTGCGCAGGACCTTACCGGCCGGGCGCGAGAGGCGTCGACGCCACATGCGCCATCTGCCGCAACGCCGCGGCCACACCACCACCCAACCCTCCTAGCCTGCCCTCGGCGGGCCGCGCAGCGGCGCGTCCCGGGAGAGGAGGAAGTCGCCCGCTCGACGGCCAATCACGAAACGCCGCGCCTGGACCACCCTGACCGCGCTACGGTCTGTCCCTCCCCATCAAGGCAGGGCGATCGCATATGGTTTGTGGGCGGCTCGTCCGCCCGATTCTTGAACCGCAGAGATCGCGGAGATGCGCAGAGAGGGTCGCGGATCCACCGGAATCCTCTGCGTATCTCTGCGATCTCTGCGGTTCGACTGACGGCCTTTCGGCCGCCCACATCCATATGCGATCGCCCTGCCCATCAAGGGAGGGAAGGGTGCTCAGATCGGGAGCACCGTGGTCGACTTCACCTCCTCCAGCACGGCGTAGGTGCGGGTCTCGCGGACGCCGGGGATGCGGACCAGGACGTCCTCGAGGAACTTGCGCCAGGCGGCCAGGTCGCGGACGCGGCTCTTGATGAGGTAGTCGAAGCCGCCGGCGACCATGTGGCACTCCAGCACGTCGGGCGCGCGGCGGGCGGCGGCGGCGAAGGTCTCGAACACCTCGGGGGTCGTGCGGTCCAGCACCACCTCCACGAAGATCAGCACGCCCCGCTCGACCATCTGCGGGTCGATGAGCGCCGCGAAGCCCGTGATGTAGCCGCTGTCGCGCAGGCGCCGCACGCGGTCCGAGCAGGCGCTGGGCGAGAGGTTGCAGCGCTCGGCCAGTTCGGCGTTCGAGATCCGGCCGTCGGCCTGCAAGGCGCGGAGAAGCCGGCGATCCGTGTCGTCCAGCCGCAGGTTATTCGCCATGTGCGCGCTCCGGCCGGAAATGTCCGGCGATCATGGATATCTAACGTAGCACATTCGGAGAAGTCTGGATTATTCCGCACATCGTCAGCCGCGGAGGGCATTCATGGCGTTCGATCACCTGGACGACGGCAAGTTCGCCGACGAACGCACGGCGCTCGCCGGCCTGCTGGCCGGCCGGCCATTGAGCCCGCAGGACCGCGAGGCGGTGGTGGGCGAGGCCGAGGCGCTGGTGCGCGCGGCGCGCAGGACCGCCGACCGCCAGGGCGTGGTCGAGAGCTTCCTGCAGGAATTCAGCCTGTCGACGCGCGAGGGGCTGGCGCTGATGTGCCTGGCCGAGGCCCTGCTGCGCACGCCCGACGAGGAGACCCGAGACCGCCTGATCGCCGAGAAGATCGCCTCGGCCGACTGGGCCAGCCACGCGGGCAAGTCGGACTCGATCCTGGTCAACGCCTCGACCTGGAGCCTCATGCTGACCGGCAAGCTGATCGACCCGGACGAGGAGGCCCGCAACGACCTGCCGGGCTTCGTCAGGCGGCTGGCCGGGCGGCTGGGCGAGCCGGTGATCCGCCGCGCCGTGGGCGCCGCGGTGCGCATCATGGGCGAGCAGTTCGTGCTGGGCGCCACCATCGAGAAGGCGCTGAAGCGCGCCGCCGACGACGGCTTCGTCTGCAGCTACGACATGCTGGGCGAGGGCGCGCGCACCGACGCCGACGCCGACCGCTACGAGGCGGCCTATGCGCGGGCGATCACCGTGGTCGGCAGGGCGGCGACAGGCCAGGGCCCGGAGCGCGGCCACGGCATATCCGTGAAGCTCTCGGCGCTCTCGCCGCGCTACGAGGCGCGCCAGGCCGAGCGGGTGTTCGCCGACCTCTACCCGCGCGTGCTGCGCCTGGCGCAGACGGCCGCGGAGGCCAACATCAACTTCACCCTCGACGCCGAGGAGGCCGACCGGCTCGTCATCTCCCTGGAGATCCTGGACCGGCTGGCGCGTGAACCGGCGCTGGGGACGTGGAAGGGCCTGGGCCTCGCGGTGCAGGCCTACCAGAAGCGCGGGCCGCGGACGATCGAGGCGGTGGCCGGCATCGCGCGGTCGTCGGGCCGCCGCCTGATGGTGCGGCTGGTGAAGGGCGCCTACTGGGACTCGGAGATCAAGCGCGCCCAGGTGGCGGGGCTCGAAGGCTATCCCGTCTACACGACCAAGGCGGCGACCGACGTCTCCTACCTCGCCTGCGCACGGGCGCTGCTCTCCGCCGCGCCGCACCTCTACGGCCAGTTCGCGACCCACAACGCCCACACGCTGGCGGCCGTGCGCCTGATGGCCAGCCAGATGGGCCTGGCCGTCGAGTTCCAGCGGCTGCACGGCATGGGCGAGGCGCTCTACGCCGCCGCCCACGAGCGCTACGGCGACTTCCCGCTCAGGGTCTACGCGCCGGTGGGCAGCCACGAGGACCTGCTGCCCTACCTGGTGCGCCGGCTGCTGGAGAACGGCGCCAACACCTCGTTCGTGCATGCGCTGCTCGACGAGAAGACGCCGGTCGGCAAGGTCGTGGTCGATCCCGTCGGCGCGGTGGAGGCGGCCGGCGCCGGGCCGCACCCGCGCATCCCCCTGCCGCGCGACATCTACGGCCCGTCGCGGAAGAACTCGATGGGCCTCGACCTCTCCATCGCCGGGGTGCGCGACCGGCTGACCGCGGCCGTCGACGCGCTGCCGGCGCTGCAGGGCGCCCCGATCGTCTCCGGCAAGCTGGTGACCGAGGGCGCCGGGCAGGCCGCGCTCTCGCCGCAGGACCTCGGCCGCGAGATCGGCCGCACCTGGGCCGCTACGCCGCTGCACGTGGGCGCCGCGTTCACGGCGGCGAAGGCCGCGCAACCCGCCTGGGACCGCCGCGGCGGCGAAGGCCGGGCGACCGTGCTGCGCGCCATGGGCGACGCGCTGGAGGCCCACCGCGACCGCTTGATCGCTGTCTGCGTGCGCGAGGCCGGCAAGACGCTCGCCGACGCCGTCGCCGAGGTGCGCGAGGCCGCCGACTTCTGCCGCTACTACGCCCACCTGGCCGAGCGGCAGTTCGCCCAGCCCGAGACGATGCGCGGGCCGGTCGGCGAGACGAACAGCTTGAGCCTGCACGGGCGCGGCGTCTTCGTCTGCATCAGCCCGTGGAACTTCCCGTTGGCCATCTTCACCGGCCAGATCGCCGCCGCGCTCGCCGCCGGCAACGGCGTGCTGGCCAAGCCCGCCGAACAGACCCCGATCATCGCCGCCGAGGCGGTGAAGCTGTTCCACGCCGCGGGCGTCCCGGCCGACCTGCTGCACCTGCTGCCCGGCGACGGGGCGACGGTGGGCGCGCAGCTCACCGCGCACCCCGGCTGCGACGGCGTCGCCTTCACCGGCGGCACGGACACGGCCTGGGCGATCAACCGCACGCTGGCCGCGCGGCAGGGGCCGATCGTGCCGTTCATCGCCGAGACGGGCGGCCTCAACGCCATGTTCGTCGATACGACCGCGCTGCGCGAGCAAGTGATCGACGACGTGCTGACGTCCGGCTTCGGCTCGGCCGGCCAGCGCTGCTCGGCGCTGCGCATCCTCTTCCTGCCGCATGATACGGCCGACCTGCTGATCGACGGCCTCCAGGGCGCGATGAAGACCCTGGTCGTCGGCGACCCCGCCGATCCGCGCACCGACATCGGCCCCGTGATCGACGCCGAGGCGCAGGCCGCGCTGGAGGCGCACGTCCGCAGGCTGGAGGCGGACGCCAAGGTGCTGGAGCGCCTGGGTGTCCCGAAGGGGGGCCACTTCTTCGCGCCGACCCTGGCCGAGATCCCCGACGCGTCCTTCCTGCAGAAGGAGGTGTTCGGCCCGGTGCTGCACGTCGTCCGCTACGACCCGGCGAAGCTGGAGAAGGCCGCGGCCCCGCTGGTGCAGGCCCGCTACGGCCTGACGCTGGGCGTGCATTCGCGCATCGAGGCGTTTGCCGAGGAGGTCCGCGAGACCGTCCCGGCGGGCAACGCCTACGTGAACCGCTCGATGATCGGCGCGGT
>NZ_JAHBYD010000039.1 GCF_019636135.1 Phenylobacterium sp. | reverse complement strand
TCACGCGCTCGCGGGCGGCGCGTTCCTCGGCGGACAGGCCGTCGCCGGGCGCGGCCGGGCGCTGGCCCTGCGGCGGGCCGGAGGGGCGTTGCGGTTCGAAGACGCGGCGTTCGGCGTTGGACGGCGCGGCCAGATTGCCGCCGCCCGGCGCGTGCGGCCGGGACCGCTTGGTCTCGACGACCACCGTCTTCGTCCGGCCGTGGCTGAAGCTCTGCTTCACCGTGCCCGAGCTGACCGAGCCACCAGGGCGCGGCTTCAGGGTCAGGGGCTTACGGCCGTTGTTGTCGTTCTCGCTCATTCGCTCGCTTTTACTCGCGCCAGGGCGGATCCCCGGCCAACGTCACAGTCTCAACGTCGCCCGTCTCTCAATGAGGAAAGGCGGAAAGCCCTAGGGCTCCCGCTTCGCCTCGACAGGCTCCTCGCGCCAATCCTCAGGAAGGAGCGGACTGAAACCTGCCAGGCGCCGGACATCTTCGGCCCAACGCTCGGCGGCTCGCCCCGCAAGGAAGGCGGTGTGTATCACATTCTCGCCCCCTAAGGCCAAACCCAATTCCGCCGCCGAAAAGAGGCCGATGACGCCGGGGGGCGGGGACTGATGACGGGCCAGGCGCAGGAGCTTGCCGCGGCCGTCCGCGGCGCCGTCCGACGCCTCGACCAGCCACGCGGCCTTGCCCGACGAGATCGCGGAGGAGACCTTTTCGAACCCGGAGGTAAGGTCTCCGGCCTTCCGCGCAAGGCCCAGGGCGCTCAGAATCCGCGCCCGCAGCAGTAACGCCGTCTGCTCGGCCAGCTCGGGCGAGGCCTTCAGCGGCGCCTTGGCCGAGCGCGCGAACAGGCCCTTCTTCGCCGCCGTCTCGACCGACGCCCGGTCGGCGGCGACCCACATGCCCCGGCCCGGCAGCTTGCGCGCCAGGTCCGGGACCACGGCGCCGCCGGGCCCGGCCACGAAGCGGATCAGCCGCGCCTCCGCCATCACCTCGCCCGAGACGATGTCACGCCGCTCGCGCGACGCCTCGGCGTGGGTCTTCGCCAGATTCATCCGCCCGCCCCCCTCGATGGAGGAAGGGCCGGGGACGGAGGTGTGCGCATGAGGTCGAAAGTGTCTTCCGGCGGCGCCCAGCCCTTTGCGACGAGCAGGGTCTTCACCTGTTCAGCACAAGCTTCCGCATCATCCTCGACCTGGCGGTCCGTGAACCGGACAACGTGATAGCCCCGCGACTGCAGCCAGAGTTGTCGTTCGCCATCCCGCAACGCGACGTCATCCAGCCGCTCATGGACCCCGCCGTCGACCTCGATCACCAGCTTCCAGCCATGCGCAGCAAAGTCCGCGAAATAGGGGCCGATCGGCGCCTGCCGCCGGAAATTCGCATTGAGCTTCCGAAGCTCCGGCCAGAGCCGTTTCTCGCTCCACGTCATCCGCCGCCGCAGACTGCGAGCTCTGCCAGTCGATGACGCTGCGCCGTCGCGTTCGAATCTCACGAGCCCTCCTCCTCGACGGAGGAGGGTTGGGTGGTGGTGTGGTTGCCGTGGCGGAACAGACGGCGCATGTCGGCGCCGACGCCCAACGACGTCTCCGCCTCCGGCTTCCTGCGCACACCACCATCCCCGGCCCTTCCTCCGTCGAGGAGGAAGGGAGGAGAACCTAACCGATCATTTGGTCGATCGAAGCGGTGGAGCACGAGGAGGACACCCCCGTCGCCTTAGGCGTCTTGGGCTTCGCCGGCGGCTTCCGCCTCGGCGAAGGCTTCGTCGCTGGGGTCTTCGTATTCGGCTTCCGGCTCCTCGGGCGCCTCGACCCAGCCCATCGCCACGCGGGCGCGCATGATGAGCAGTTCGGCGTCCTGCGGCTCCAGGCCGAAGGCTTCGAGGATGCCCGGCTCGCGCACGCGCTCGCCGTTCTTCGTCTCGAACCAGCCGCGCAGGTCGTCGGGCACCAGGCCGGCGAAGTCCTCGACGGTCTTCACGTCGCCCTCGCCCAGCGCCACCGCCATCGGCAGCGTGATGCCCTCGATCTCCAGCACGCCGTCCTCGACGCCCAGTTCGCGGCGCTTGGCGTCGTACTCGGCCGCTTCCTTCTCCAGGTAGTCGACGGCGCGGGCCTGGATCTCGGCGCCGGTGTCCTCGTCGAAGCCCTCGATCGAGGCGATCTCCGAGACGTCGACGTAGGCCACGTCCTCGACCGAGGCGAAGCCCTCGGTGACCAGGAGCTGGGCGATGACCTCGTCCACGTCCAGGGCTTCCTGGAACAGGGCCGTGCGCTCGGTGAACTCGCGCTGGCGGCGCTCGCTCTCCTGGCTCTCGGTCATGATGTCGATCTGCCAGCCGGTGAGCTGCGAGGCGAGGCGGACGTTCTGGCCGCGGCGGCCGATCGCCAGGGAAAGTTGCTCGTCCGGGACCACGACTTCGACGCGCTCGTCCTCCTCGTCCATCACCACCTTGGAGACTTCCGCGGGGGCGAGGCCGTTCACGATGAAGGTCGCCTCGTCCTGGCTCCACTGGATGATGTCGATCTTCTCGCCCTGCAACTCGGCCACGACCGCCTGCACGCGGCTGCCGCGCATGCCGACGCAGGCGCCCACGGGGTCGATGGAGCTGTCGTTGGAGATGACCGCCATCTTGGCGCGGCTGCCCGGGTCGCGGGCCACGGCGCGGATCTCGATGACGCCGTCGTACACTTCCGGCACTTCCTGCGCGAACAGCTTGGCCATGAAGCCGCCGTGGGCGCGGGAGAGCAGGATCTGCGGGCCCTTGGTCTCGCGGCGGACGTCGTAGATGTAGCAGCGGATCCGGTCGCCGATGTTGAAGTTCTCGCGCGGGATCGACTGGTCGCGGCGCATGATGCCTTCGCCGCGGCCCAGGTCGACGACGACGTTGCCGTACTCGACCCGCTTGACCGTGCCGTTCACGATCTCGCCGACGCGGTCCTTGTACTCTTCGTACTGGCGCTCGCGCTCGGCGTCGCGGACCTTGCCCATCACCACCTGGCGGGCCATCTGGGTCTGCACGCGGCCGAACTCGAAGGGCGGCAGCAGCTCCTCGTAGACGGTGCCGATCTCGGCGTTCTTGTCGCGGCGCTTGGCGTCGGCCAGGCGCAGGATGCCCGGCGGCTCCTCGAACGGCAGCTCCTCGCCGGTCTCCTCGTCGATCCCGCCGCCGAACACGGCGTCGTCGGACACGACGGTCACCACGCGCTTGATGGTGGTCTCGCCGGTCTTCGGGTCGATGTGGACGCGGATGTCGTGCTCGGCGCCGTAGCGGGCGCGGGCGCCCTTCTGGATCGCCTCCTCGATCGCCTCGATGACGATCTCCTTGTCGATCGACTTCTCGCGGGCGACCGCCTCGGCGATCTGCAGCAGTTCAAGCCGGTTGGCGGAGATGCCGGTCAGGCTCATGGCGTCTTTCCTCTACTCGGACGTCTGTTCGTGTTGTTGTTCGGCCGCGATGCGGGCGGCGCGCTGTTCGGCGCCCCGCTTCATCAGCTCGTCGTTCAGGACCAGCTTGGCCTCGATGATCCAGGCGAAGGGGATCATGGCCGTCGCCTCTTCCCCCTCCAGGTCGATGCCGACCTGGTCGCCTTCCACGCCGGCCAGCACGCCGCGGAAGCGCTTGCGGCCCTCGGCCAGGCGGTCCAGCTCCAGCTTCACCTCGAAGCCTTCGTGCGACTCGAAGTCGGCGAGGCGGGTCAGCGGCCGGTCGATGCCGGGCGAGCTCACCTCCAGCACATATTCGCCGCTGATCGGGTCGGCGGGGTCCAGCACCTCGGAGAAGCCGCGGCTCAGCCTGGCGCAATCCTCGACGTTCATGTCGCCGTCGCCCCCGTTCTTTGGCGGACGCTCGGCCATGATCTGCAGCTTGCGCCGCTCGGCCCCGCCCATCAGGCGCAGGCGAACGATGGCGTAGCCCTTGGCCTCCGCGACAGGGTCGAGGAGCTCCAGCAGCTTCAGGTCTTCTGCGGTCTTCCCGCGCATGCCAAACCAGGGCCCAGTTAAAGAAAAAAGCGGTCGGGCCGGAGCCCGCCGCCTGAAAGCACCATCCGGCGCTACCAGCGATGTTGCCAGGACATATAGCGACGGATCACGGGCTTGTCACGGGGTTCGACCACTCCCGCTCATCCCGGCGAATGCCGGGATGAGCGGGATGGAAGGGTCTAAAGCTCCGCCAGCACCGCGTCGCCCATCTGGACTGTGCTGAGCGATCCGCCCAGGTCCCGTGTCCGGGCGCCCTTCTCCAGCGCGGCGTTCACGGCGGCGTAAAGCTTGTCGGCTTCGGCGGCGCGGCCCAGCGACCAGCGCAGCGCCATCTCGAACGACAGGATCGCCGCCAGCGGGTTGGCCACGCCTTTGCCTGCGATATCGGGCGCCGAGCCGTGGATGGGCTCGTAGAGACCCGGCGTCCCCGCCACGCCCAGCGCCGCCGACGGCAGCATGCCCAGCGAGCCGGTGAGCTGCGCCGCGGCGTCCGACAGGATGTCGCCGAACAGGTTGTCGGTGAGCAGGACGTCGAACTGCTTCGGGTCCTTCACGATCTGCATGGCGGCGTTGTCGGCCAGGATGTGGGTCAGCTCGACGTCGGCGTAGTCGCGCTTGTGCAGGTCGGTGACGACCTCGCGCCACAGCAGGCCCGAGTCCATCACGTTCGACTTCTCGGCCGAGGCCACCTTGTTGCGCCGGCCCCGCGCCAGCTCGAAGGCCACGCGGCTCACGCGCTCGATCTCGGCGGTGGTGTAGACCTGGGTGTCGACGGCGCGCTTGCCGCCGCCCGGCAGGTCCTCGATGAACCGCGGGCTGCCGAAGTACACCCCGCCGGTCAGCTCGCGCACGATCATCAGGTCGAGGCCTTCGACCACCTCGCGCTTCAGCGTCGAGGCGTCGGCCAGCGGCTGGAAGCAGAGCGCCGGGCGCAGGTTCGCGAACACGTTCATCCCGGCCCGCAGCGCCAGCAGCCCCGCCTCGGGCCGCTTGTCGCGCGGGACGCCGGCCCACTGCGGGCCGCCCACGGCGCCCATCAGCACCGCCTTCGCCGCCTTCGCCGCCGCCAGCGTCTCGTCCGCCAGCGGCGTCCCCAACTGGTCGTAGCTGATCCCACCGAACGGCCGCTCCTCCAGCGTGAGCGCCGGTGTCAGCGCCTCGGCCACCCGGCGCACCTGCGCGGTCACTTCCGGCCCGATCCCGTCGCCGGGCAGGAGCAGCAGGTCGGTCATCGTCATCCCTCAAGATAGAACGTCATCCCGCGACTTGTTCGCGGGACCCATGAACTCAGGCGCTTCTGGATCGAGGCGCGGCGGCGACGCCCTGCTTCGCTGGCGAACGCGGTGTGCATGGGTCCCGCGGACAAGCCGCGGGATGACGACCAGTTATAGCGGCCGTTCGGAGGCGACCTCGTACAGGCTGAGGTTCCGGTCCGAAACCCCGAACTGCGGCCAGGCGGCCCGCCATTCGGCCATGTGGGCGGTCTGGAAGTGCGCGTCGATGGCGGCCTGGTCGCGCCACGCCTCGAACACCCGCACCAACCCCGGCTCGGCCACGTCGACCGCGTAGGAATACGTCAGGCACCCGTCCTCGGCCCGGCTGGCCGCCAGCATCGCCTCCATGTGCGGCTGAAACCGCGCCAGGTTCTCGGGCGGCACGCGCACGGTCCCGGCGATCAGGATCGTCACGCGCCTTCCAGCCAGGGCTGGGCCAGCGCGCGCTTCATCTCGTAGGTGTCGATGTCCTTGGCGGCCTCCAGCGTCTCGCCGATGGCGTCGAGGCCCTTCAGCATCTTGGCCTTGCGCTGCGGGTCGATCTGGAAGCCGAACACCGCGCCCGACGGCGAGGTCACCGTCTGGGCCTCCAGGTCGATGGAGACCACGTGGTTGCCGCCGCGCGCCTCGTCCATCAGTTGCCGCACCTCGTCCGCCTTCAGCACCACCGGCAGCAGGCCGTTCTGGAAGCAGTTGTTGTAGAAGATGTCCGCGAAGCTGGTGCTGACCACCGCCTTGATGCCGAAGTCCATCAGCGCCCACGGCGCATGCTCGCGGCTCGACCCGCAGCCGAAGTTGTCGCCCGCGATCAGCACGCCCGCGCCCTTGTAGGTCGGCTGGTTCAGCACGAAGTCGGGCCGCTCGCGCCCGTCGTCGTCGAAGCGCAGGTCGTAGAACAGACCCTTCGCCAGCCCCTTGCGATCCACGATCTTCAGGAACTGCTTCGGGATGATCTGGTCGGTGTCGATGTTCGCCAGCGGCAGCGGGGCCGCAGCGGCGTCGAGGCGGGTGAAGGCTTCCATCAGGCGGACTCCGTCGCGTTCTGCTGGATGAGGATGGTGGGGGTGCCGGCGGGCGCGTCGCGAACGGTGAAGACCTTGGTGCCGGGCTTGCGGCCGGGACGCAGCTCCGAGACGTTGAAGCCGGCGGCGCTCAGGCGGGCGTGCTCCGCGTCCGGGTCGGTCACCTGCCAGGCCAAACCCCCGAAGCGGTCGGGCGCGTCCGAGACGGGCGCCTTCAAGCTGGCGCCGATCTCGACGAGGTCATCACCGGCCCGGAAGAACATCTGCCGCGCGCCCCACTTCGCATTCTCGCGGTCCAGCCTCAGGTCCAGCCCGAGCTTGGCGCCGTAGATCGCCAGGGCGCGGTCGGCGTTGGCCGTGCCGACCACCACGTGGTCCAGGCCGGTGAGCGGCCCCTTCGCCTGCGACGGCAGCGGCGGGAAGCCCATCAGCGCTATCTGCACGCCGCCGGTCGAAGCCGGGTCGAACATCGTGGCGCGCTCGGTGCGCTCGCTGACGGCGAGGCCACGCCGCTCCAGCAGCCTGGTGCCGGCCTCGAGGTCCGACGCGGTGAACGCGACCAGCCACTGGCCCTCGCCGGCGTCATCCAGCCGCGCACGGACCCGGTCGCCCGAAGGGCCGTCGCCGTCGGGCGCGATCAGCTCCAGGCCGATGTTGTCGAGCCAGAACCAGGCGCGGCGCGCGCCACGGCCGTCCTGCGCTGTCGGCGCCACGTCCAGCAGCCGCGCATAGCCTTGCGCAGCGGCGTCGAGATCGCGCACCACGATCGCGACGTGATGCAGGCCGGTGATCACAGGAAGTCCCGGACGTCGGCGATGTGGCCGGCGATGGCGGCGGCGGCGGCCATGGCGGGGCTCATCAGGTGGGTGCGCCCGCCGCGGCCCTGGCGGCCCTCGAAGTTGCGGTTCGAGGTCGACGCGCAGCGCTGGCCCGGCTCCAGCTTGTCGGGGTTCATGGCCAGGCACATGGAGCAGCCCGGCTCGCGCCACTCGAAGCCGGCGGTCCGGAACACCGCGTCCAGGCCCTCCTCCTCGGCCTGGGCCCGCACCAGGCCCGAGCCTGGTACGACCATGGCGCGGACGCCGTCCGCGACCTTCCGGCCCCCCTCAAGAGCCTTGGCCGCGACCTTCGCGGCGGCGCGCAGGTCCTCGATGCGGCTGTTGGTGCAGGAGCCGATGAAGACCACGTCGATCTTCGCTTCGGTGATCGGCTGCCCCGCCGTCAGCCCCATGTAGCCCAGCGCGCGTTCGGCCGAGGCGCGCTTGTCGGGCGTGGCGAAGCTCTCCGGCGCGGGCACGGCGCCCGTCACCGCCACCACGTCCTCGGGGCTGGTGCCCCAGGTGACGGTGGGCGCGATCTTCGCGGCGTCCAGCACGATCTCGCGGTCGAACACCGCGTCGTCGTCGCTGAAGAAGCTCTTCCAGTAGCCGAGCGCCATCTCCCACGCGCCGCCCTTGGGCGTGGAAGGCCGGCCCTTGAGGTACTCGAACGTCGTCTCGTCCGGCGCGACCAGCCCGGCCCGCGCCCCGCCCTCGATGGTCAGGTTGCAGAGCGTCATGCGGCCTTCCATGGAGAGCGCGCGCACCGCCGAGCCGGCATACTCGATGACGTAGCCGGTGCCGCCCGCGGTGCCGATCTCCCCGATGATCGCCAGTGCATAGTCCTTGGCGCCCACGCCCGGCGCCGGCTCGCCCTCGATGCGGATGCGGAAGTTCTTCGCCTTCTTCTGGCGCAGCGTCTGCGTGGCCAGCACATGCTCCACCTCGGACGTCCCGATCCCGTGCGCCAGAGCGCCGAACGCGCCGTGGGTCGAGGTGTGGCTGTCGCCGCAGACGATGGTCATGCCCGGCTGCGTGCGCCCCTGCTCGGGCCCGACCACATGGACGATCCCGTTCCGGATATCGCCCATCTGGAAGTACTCGATCCCGTAGTCCTCGACGTTCCTGCCCAGCGTCTGGAGCTGCAGGCGCGCCTCATCGTCGGCGACGGCGTCGACGCCCAGGCCCTGGCCCTCGGTCGGGATGTTGTGGTCGGCCACCGCCAGCGTGCGGTCGGGGCGGCGCACGGCGCGGCGGTTGGCGCGAAGCCCGGCGAACGCCTGCGGGGTCGTCACCTCGTGGATGAGGTGCAGGTCGATGTAGAGGATCGCCTCGCCGTCCTGTTCAGCAACGACGTGGGCGTCCCAGATCTTGTCGTAGAGGGTCTTGCCGGGCATGGGCGGCATGTAGGGCGCAGGCCCCGCGCACGTCTAGTGCTGCAACGCCGCAGAATGTTTGCGATCGCAGCAAATTCCTGCCCCGCCTTCCGGATCGGCGCGGATCGCGGGATACGCAGGGCCATGGATCCGCCCGCCGTGTTCGTGGTGACGCTGGAGGCTGTCGAGGCGGGCGCCGCCGCGCCGCTGACCATCCTCGCCTTCGCCCGCGCCGACACGGAAGCCGAGGCCGAGGCGGTCGCGACGGCCGACCTCGCCGACGAGGGCTGGACCGGCATCCGGCCCCTCCGCACCGCCGAGGTGATCGACGCGCCCGCCCTGCCGGAGGACTTCCGCGCCGCCTACGGGACCGCGCTCACGTGGGGCTGCGCGCTCATCATCTACGACGAGCCCTGAACATCTCCTCCCGCTCGTCATCCCCCGGCTCGTCCGGGCCGCCGCGATGGCGGCGTCGCGGTTCAACGCGTCGTGCGTGAAGTTCGTGGTCGTCGTCGGATGGCCGCTCCAGACATACTGCTCCGACACCTGATCGTTGCGCACGAGCTGGCCCGCCGCGTTGTAGCCGAAGATCTGGTACGACCCCTGGGCCGCATCGGGCGGCGTGTGGCTCAGCCCCGCCAGGCGGCCCGCGGGGTCGTAGGCATAGGTCGTCACCACCCCGTTGCCCCGCGAGACGCTCGCCAGCCGGCTCAGGGCGTCATAGGCGAAGCCCAGTCGCGACGTCTGGGTATTTGGCGCCGTGAGCTGTTCCAGACCCCCGCGGCGCGGCCGGGAAGCGGACCTTCTTCAGCCACCCGAAGCCGTCGTACTCGAAGGCCGAGGGTTGCCGTTGGCGTCGGTGAGGCTGGTCCGCTGCCCGCCCGGCGACCAGCCCCGCCGCTCGGTCACCTGCTGCAGGCCCGAGCCCACACCCGCCTCCACATGCGTCACCCGCCCCGCCGCGTCGTAGTGCAGCCGGCTGATCCGGTTGGTACAGGAAAGCGTGCGTGTCCCGTTTTTCCACATGCGTCACCCGCCCCGCTGCGTCGTAGCTGACGCGGGTGATGCGGGTGATGCGGTTGGTACAGGAAAGCGTGCGTGTCCCGGTTTTCCACGCCGGTTTTCCACGGAGCCCCGGTTTTCCACGGAGCCCAGGCCGCAGGCGTCGTCTCGATAATGATCATCCCGCTCGGCGTACAACGGCCAAAGCCGCTATCCGCCAATTGCACGACTTCACCGGTTGCCGACTACGGGAGATAGGTATCGTGTCCCCGAAATTCACTGACCGCTCGAACCGCTCGTATCTTTTTCAGAGTGAACATCACCTTTGAGATTCTATGATCTTTGCTAGATCATCATTCAATGTAATATAATTGAGTCCAAACCCATCTCCAAATGCTGAAATACAACCTAGGCGCTTAAAACAATCTATTCTCTGGCCGCTCAATTCATCGAAAGCCAAATCTAGCGGCCCGACCAAATTTGCGGATTCATTTGGTCTTTCTGTTGGAACAACCGAGTAGCACCAAATCTCATCAAACCCCACAAATATATCGTCTAAAATTTTACAATTTTGCAAATCCCGCAATGGGATAACTAAAGATCCACTGAGCGGGATAATGTTCGAGCTGGTTGCCGAGAGCCTCTTCGCGGGGACACTCTGCGCGACATTCGATACACTGTCCAAGCTCGTAATCTGAACATGACTAATTCCAAAGAGATCCAAAGATCCACTCGCAATCACATCGAGAACCGTACCATCAACTCTACCATAGTATATGGAATCCACGAATCTCATCGGTCACTCATCCGTTTTCAGGGGGCGGGGCTCACCCCTGGGACGTTCTTTGCTCCAATCCCAATCATGTGCATGAGGGTCTCCGACATCTGTATGATCATGACCAAAGTCAAAGTCTTTCACCGCCCTGCCATCTGGACCGTAGACCCGTATCTGGCCTCTACCGTTTCCATCATCTCTGCTGCCTTCAGTATTAGGCGGTCCCCGGACAGGCAAATCGTTGGCACGATTCTCAACCCACCATTTGACAACGCCTCCGACCACAACCGCCGTTCCTGCTGCGATTGCCCGAGCGCAGGGAGGTAGCTGGAGACACGCTCGCAGGCCTATCGCCCCCCCTGCAACAATGGCTGGCACCACCGCTACCTGTGTTTGTTCGGACCCCTGAAGCTCGAGGAATGGGTTCTCGCCACGATCGAAGTCCGGAAAATCCCGGGGATCCATGGGGGGCGGATCCCCTCCTCGTCGTTCAGCGGTGACAACCAGTTCGCGGACCTCAGTGTATCCACTGTCCGTCCGACAGTGTGGATCCTCCTGCATCTGATCTTGGCAACTTCCGCGCGAGCCGCCGCTCAGGCCGCTGGGGTCGACTCCGTTGATGGGATCACCCTTCACATACGCATAGATGTTCGGCCCGTCGTCGTATCCGATGGGGTCGGTCTGGAGGAACCGTCCCATGACAGGATCATACGCCCGCGCCCTGTAGTGGTAGATCTGGGCCTCCGGGATCGCCATCTGGCCGGTATACCGGAAGCGTGATCCGGCCCAGGACTGGGGCTCGCCATAAGGGCCGTAGGTCATGGGTGTGACGTTTCCGCCGGCGTCCGACACCCCGGTCACCGAGCCCAGCCGGTCCTGCTGGAACCACCTTGGCTGGCCCACGCCCGCGCCCGACCCCTCCAGCCACAGCCACCACTGGTCCACGCCGCCGCTCAGGTAGCTGCGCAGGTGGTTGCTGCTGGAACCCTCGTACTCCGCCGCCAGGTTGGGGCCAGCGTAGCGCAGGTGGGTGGTCGTCCCGCCCGTCGCGTAGCTCGCCAGCCGACCGAAGGGGTCGTAGTCCAGCGCGATCGACGCCGGCCCGCCCGACACCGACCTGAGCCGGTTCAGCACGTCGTAGGTGAAGCTCCGCGTCCCGTCCGAGGTCAGGTTGCCGGCTCCGTCGTAGCCCGAGGGGTTGGGCTGTGCGTTGCAGGACGGGCGCAGCGTCGCAGCCGCGGATCATCACGACCTCACAGCCCAATGGGTGGCCCGGACAAGCCGGGCCATGACGTTCAGGGGGAGGGTGTTACGCGGCCGCCGCGACCGCCGCCGGCAGCGAGCCTTGCCCCGCGAGCGTGGCGCGCAGGGCCTCGACCAGAGGCGTGCGGGGCTCGGCGCCGAGGCGCGCCACGAGCCTGGCGTTGTCCAGCAGCACCGGGCGCTCCCAGAGGTAGCGCATCTCCAGCATCTCCCGGAAGCTCTCGTTGAACGGCGCGGCCATGTGCAGGCCCAGCCACGGCAGGCGGCTGACGGCGAGCTTGCGGCCGGCCGCCGCCTCCAGCCCCGCGACCAGTTGGTGGCCGTCCACCTCCTGGCCCTGCATCTGGAAGACCTCGAAGTCCGCGAGGTCGGCGGCCAGCAGGCGCACGAAGGTCTCGGCCACGTCGGGCAGATAGGCCCAGGCGTGCGCCACGTCGAGCGGACCCGGGTACATCACCGACGCCAGCGGCCTGCCGGGCTTCACCAGCCCCTGCGACAGCCAGTTGGCGCCCGGCTTCGGACCGAAGAAGTCACCGGTGCGCACGATCAGCACCGGCGCGCCCGACTGGCGCAGCAGCGCCTCCATCGCCACGCGGATGCGGCCCTTCCGCGTCGCCGGGTTCTGCTCCGACCGTTCGTCGATCCGCGGGAAGGCGTCCTCGCCGTAGTTGTAGACGGTCCCGGGAAACAGGATCCGCGCCCCGCTCGCCTTCGCCGCCGCGATCGTGCTCGACAGCATCGGCAACTGCAGGCCGGCCCAGTTCCTGTAGCCCGGCGGGTTGGCCCCATGGACGACGATCCCGCAGCCCTCGGCCGCCGCGACCACCTCGCCCGCGACCATGGCGTCGCCCTTGACCCACTCGAGGCCGGTGCGGCCCGAGCGTCGCCCGGCGCTCTCAGGATCGCGGTTCAGCGCGCGGACCCGCCAGCCGTCCGCCAGCAGCCGGTCGGCGACCGCGCCGCCGACGCCGCCGGTCGCGCCGATCACGAGAGCCTGTCTCTGGGCCATGGGAGCCTCCCCCTTTGCTGCGCGCAAGGCTGGGGCGGCGGCCCGATGAACGGAATTGCCGTTTGCGGCAGAACGGATATTCATATGCGCATGCCTGGAAGCCTCGACTGGGATCTCCTGCAGAGCCTGCACGCGGTGCTGGAGGCCGGGAGCTTCTCCGCCGCCGCCCGCATCCGCCGCCTCACCCAGCCCACGCTGGGCCGCCATATCGACCAGCTCGAACGCCAGCTCGGCGCGCCGCTGTTCCTGCGCAGCCCGCGGGGCCTCGTGGCCACAGACCTGGCGCTGGCCTTCCGCCCGCACCTGGCCGACATGTCGGCCGCCGCCGAGGCCGCGGCGCGCGACGCCACCGGCGTGGCCAGCGGCGAGGGCGGCGTGGTGCGCGTGGCCGCCAGCGACGTCATCGGCATCGAGGTGCTGCCGGCGATGCTCACCCGCTTCCGCGCGGCCCATCCGGGCATCGACGTCGAGCTGGTGCTCTCCAACAAGAACGAGGACCTGACGCGGCGCGACGCCGACGTCGCCGTGCGCATGAGCCGCCCGACCCAGAACAGCCTGGTGGCGAAGAAGGTGGGCGACCTCACCATCGGCTTCTACGCCACGCCCGAGTACCTGGAACGCAAGGGGACGCCGACCGACTTCGACGAGCTGGAGGGGCACAGCCTCATCGGCTTCGACCGCGACTTCCCGGCGATGGTGGGCGACCTCTCGGTCGGCCGGCCGATCACCCGGGACATCTTCGCGCTCCGCACCGACAACGACGTGGCCCAGCTCGCCGCGCTCAAGGCCGGCTTCGGCATCGGGGCCTGCCAGAAGCAGATCGGCCGGCGCTTCGGCCTGACGCCGGTGATGGCCGACCTCTTCTCGTTCAAGCTCGATATCTGGATCTGCATGCACGAGACCCTGCGCGGCAGCCCGCGCATGCGCCTGATGTTCGATCATCTCGCGAAGGAATTGGCCGAATACGCCGCAGAGGGGGGCTGAGAACGGCGGTCTGCAACACGCCTGGCACACATCGCGTCTAAAGGTTGAGCGCGCTCGTGGGGACGCTGCTGCCGCGGGATCGCCGGACAAGGCCATGCGCACCGCCGACCTTTCCCGTCTGTCGACCTTCATCGCCGTCGCCGAGCGGGGCAGCTTCGCGCGCGCCGCCGCCGCCCTGGGGCGCACCACCTCCACCGTCAGCCACGCCGTGAAGGCGCTGGAGGACGAACTGCAACTGCGGCTCCTCAACCGCACGACCCGCAGCGTCACCCTGACCGAGGCCGGCGAGCGGCTGCTGACCCGCGTGCGGCCGATCCTGGGCGAGCTCACCGAGGCGCTCTCGTCCCTCGACGACTTCCGCGACGAGCCGCGCGGGCGCCTGCGCCTCTCCGTCTCCAGCATGGGGCTCGAGATGGTGGTCGCCCGCATCCTGGCCCCCTTCGCCGCCGCCTATCCGGAGGTGTCCCTGGAGGCCGTGGTCGACAACGAGACCGGCGACCTCGCCCTGGGCGAGGACGCGGGCGTCCGCGGCCTCGCGCTCATCCCGCAGGACATGATCACGGTGCGGCTGAGCCCGCCCGGCCGCCAGGTCGCGGTCGCTTCGCCCGAGTACCTGCGCCGCCATGGCGCCCCGCGCACGCCCGCCGACCTCGCCCGCCACAAGTGCATACAGTTCCGCTTCTCCTCGGGCGCGGCCTACCGGTGGGAATTCCGGATCGACGGCCGCCGCAGCGACGTCATGGTGCCCGCCGCCATCGCCACCGACTCCATGGACGTCGTCCTGCGCGCCGCCCTGGACGGGGTGGGCGTCGCCTACACCAACGAGGCCCACGCCCGCCCGCACATCGAGGCCGGGCGGCTCAAGCTGGTGCTCGAATCCTACGCGCTGCCGTTCGAAGGCTGGCACCTGTATTATCCGAGCCGGCGCAACATGACCGGCCCGTTGCGCGCGTTCGCCGAGTTCGTGCGCCGGCCGGACGTCCTGGCGCTCATCGCGGGCCAGCCCGATCGTTCGACGCCATCGAACGCCCCGCGCGAACGGCGCCCGGTACCCGTGTCGGCCGTCCGACTCTAGCGTCCCGCCAGGATGAACGAGTAGTGGGTGGCGTGGCGTGATCGTCGGGCGGGAGTTCGTCTGGACGCATTTCCCCAAGACCGGCGGCCACGCCGTCGAGGCCGCGATCCGTGACGCGGCCCGCGGCCGCGAGGACGTCGTCTTCGACCGCCGCGGCGCCGACGACCACCGCTGGCACCAGTCGGTGACCGAGCGCGCCGAAGCCGAGCGCAGCTTCGATCCCGCCGGCAAGGTCGTGTTCTCCGGCTTCCGGCGCCTGCCCTGGTGGATCCTCAGCCGCGTGCATTACGAAGCCTCCCGCCCGCCGCACCGGGTCGCCACCCGCGACATGATCTGCCGCGGCGAGTTCTACGAGCGCGACGGCTCGGTCGGCCGCGCCGACGCGGTGGTGGGCCGGCTCGACACCCACCGCATCGACGGCTGGGTCCGCCTGGAGCACCTGGCCGAGGACTTCGTCGACCGCTTCGAAGGCCTGCTGGGCCCCCGCGTGCGCACCGCCGCGCACAAGCTGAAGAAGATCGTGAACCCGACGACGCTCGACTACGTGAAGGAGCTCTCCTTCCACTTCACGCCCGCCGAGCTCGCCGGCCTCTACGCCGCCAACCCCCAGTGGGCGGCCCGGGAACGCGAAGTCTACGGCGACCTGATCGTGCTCTAGACCATTCGGCGCTGAGGTTGGTCCGAGGTCGGGAAGCCGAATGGTCTACTCTTAAGCAAAGATCTTGAGCCTTCGACGGTTCAAGCGAACCGCCGAAGGCTCTAGGCTTCGCCGACCCGCTCCTTCAGCCAACGCTGCACGCACCGCCCCTCGGTCACCAAGGTGGCGATCGCGGTCTTCGGCACGGGCGCTTCGAACAGCGCCAGGGCCTCTTCAGCTTGCCCCAATCTGTAGAGCGTCACTGCGAGCGCCGGCAGGTTGGGCTTGCGCCAAGGCTGCGCAGTGGCGGTGCGATAGTACCAGTGGGTGGCTTGATCCTCGAGCGTGCGAACCCGGTCGAACCATGGGATGCCGTGTTCACGCACCGCCTTGGCGAGTTCTGCCGGGCCGTTCGGATCGTTCTTCCACCATCGATCGTGGCCGTCGATCAGCGTGCCTATTCGCTCACCGAACAAGCGGATGCCGAGCACCGTCTCGCACGCGATGGACTTCAGGATCCTCTCGGTTTCGAGGTCCTTCGCATACAGGTTCACCGTCACGGACCCATCCACCCAACTCTTCTGCAGATTGACGCAGTCCCAGATGTCCCCGCGCGTACGAATCCAATCCTTCCCGCTGCGTTCGAATCCGAGCGGCTCGAGCGCGCGATCGATCGCCTTGGTGTAGGACAGGCGGGTCATATGAACGGCTTTGGATCGTAGAAGATCGGCCGGGTCTTCACACCAGTGGCCTCATACTTTTTGACCGCCCGCGCCGCAGCGCGGTGGCCAGCATCTCCGCGATCTCCGCGGTTTGACCCAGGGCCTTCCGGCCGCCTGGACCCATAGGCGATGGCCCGGCCTAAGACGGGGAGGGAACGAAAACGGCGGCCGGATCGCTCCGGCCGCCGCCTCGAATCCGCAGATCCTGGAAGCGCCTAGGCCTCCGACTCCTCGGTCGTCGCCGCTTCGGTGGTGCGGGCGCTCACCTGGCGCTCGGCGATGCGGGCCGACTTCCCGCGGCGGTCGCGCAGGTAGTAGAGCTTGGCGCGGCGGACGACGCCGCGGCGCTTCACTTCGATGCTCTCGATCATCGGCGACAGGATCGGGAACACGCGCTCCACGCCTTCGCCGAAGGAAATCTTGCGGACGGTGAAGCTCTCGTCGATCCCCTGGCCGCCGCGGGCGATGCAGACGCCCTCGTAGGCCTGGACGCGCTCGCGCTCGCCTTCCTTGATGCGGACGTTCACGCGCACCGTGTCGCCGGGGCGGAACTCGGGGACCTTGCGGGTCGCCAGGAGGCGGTCGGCCTCTTCCTTGCGCAGTTGTTCGATCACGTTCATCGGTTCATTCCTTACCGGGCTTCATTCGCCCTTTGCCTGTTGATTGGCGGTCCTGGCGGCCCACAGGTCCGGGCGCCGCTCCCGCGTCGTCTCTTCCCGCATCGCCTGGCGCCACTTGCGGATTTCCGCATGGTGCCCGGAGAGCAGGACCTCGGGGATGTCGAGCCCTTCGAACGTCCGCGGCCTGGTGTACTGCGGATGTTCGAGGAGACCGTCCTCGAAGCTCTCTTCGCTCAAGCTCTCGGCCTGGCCCAACACACCGGGCACGAGCCGTACGCACGCCTCGATCGCCACCATCGCCGCCGCCTCGCCACCGGCCAGGACCGCGTCTCCGACGGAGACCTCCTCGAACCCCCGGGCGTCGAGCACCCGCTGGTCCACCCCCTCGAACCGCCCGGCCAGGACGATCAGTCCCGGCCCGGAAGCCCATTCCTTCACGAGCGCCTGGGTGAGAGGGCGGCCCCTCGCGCTCATGTACAAAAGCGGCCGTCCGCGCCGCTCCACGCTGTCCAGCGCAGAGGCGATCACGTCCGCCCGCATCACCTGTCCAGGGCCGCCACCCGCAGGGGTGTCGTCGAGGAAGCCGCGCTTATCTTTGGAAAACCCCCGGATGTCCACCGTTTCCAGCGTCCACAGCGCCGCATCCCGCCACGCCGTCCCGATGAGCGAAACGCCCAGCGGCCCCGGAAACGCCTCCGGGAACATGGTCAGGACTGTGCAGTCGAAGGGCATCGGCGCTCAAAGCCCCTGGCGGGGCCGCGCCGTCAAGGCCGCAGCAGGACGTAGTGGCTGTAGCCGTCGCTGAGCGGCAGGCCCGCCGCCAGGCACTTCAGGTGCGGGGTCGGGCGGCAGGGGCGGGCGTTGTAGCGGACGCCGGCCTCCATGAACGCGTTGCGGGCCCAGATGAAGTCGATGCGTTCGGGCCGGCCGCCGCGGTAGCGGAAGCGCAGGCCGTCGCGATCCTCCTCGACCCAGCCGCCGGGCGAGGACGCGGCCTTCACCAGCCGCCCGGCGCGGCTGTCGGCGACGATGGCGTCGTAGGCCGCGTGGTGGCTCTCGAAGTTCAGCCGGATGCCGGCGTCCAGCAACGGCTCCCACGCGGGGATCATCCCGCCCAGGAAGGCCAGCAACGCCGACGGCGCGATCCAGCCGGTGACGGGGTCGCGCAGCATCGCCCAGAACGACCAGACCAGCAGCATCGCCGGCGCTACCAGCAGGAGGCCCACGCCGACGCCCAGCGCGATCGTCGGCGGCGCCGCCTCCATGATCCGCCACGCGCCCAGGATCCCGGCGACGGCCAGCCCCATCCAGGCGAGCAGCATCAGCGCCAGCGGCGAGCGCCACACGGGCGTGAAGCTGTCCGAGGCGAAGCTGTCCCGGGTGTCGTCCATCCGCGCGGAGGATGACGATGGTTGCGGTTGCGAGGCAACACCTTGCCCGCGAACGGTTGCGCGCGTATCCGGCGCCGCATGAGCGAAACGCCCCCTCTGCCCGACGAAGCCGCGCAAGACGAGACCCTGATCGAGACGCTGCAACTGGAGCGGATCGAGGAGAACCTGTTCCGCGGGACCTCGCCCGACAACCGGCCGGGCCGGATCTTCGGCGGCCAGGTGATCGCCCAGTCGCTGCTGGCCGCCTACGAGACGGTGGAGAGCCGCGTCTGCCACTCCATGCACTGCTACTTCATCCGCCCGGGCGACCCGACCACGCCGATCGTCTTCGAGGTGGACCGCAGCCGCGACGGCGGCAGCTTCACCACCCGGCGCGTCATCGCCGTGCAGCGGGGCAAGCAGATCTTCAACCTAGCCGCCTCGTTCAAGGACCCTGAGGCGGGCTTCAGCCACCAGTCGCAGATGCCGGCCGGGCCGCACTGGTCGGAGCTGCCCGACCAGATCACGGTCATGCGCGAGGCGATGAAGGACGCCCCCGAGGAGATGAAGCGCTGGATGTCGCGGCCGCAGCCCATCGAGATGCGCTCGGCCGACGCTCGCACCTACTGGCGCGACGGCCAGCCCAAGGAGCCAGTCTCGCAGAACTGGTTCCGCTGCGCCACGCCCATCGGCGACGACCCGCACATGCACCAGGTGATCCTGGCCTATGCGTCCGACATGAACCTGCTGTCGACGGCGATGCGCCCCTATGCGGTCCACTGGCAGACCCCGGGCTTCCAGTCGGCCAGCCTGGACCACGCCATGTGGTTCCATCGGCCCACCGACTTCACGCAGTGGCACCTCTACGTCCACGACAGCCCCTCGGCCTCGGACGGCCGCGGCCTGATCCGCGGCGAGATCTACACCGAGGACGGGACCCTCGTGGCCTCGGTGGCCCAGGAAGGGCTGATGCGGATGAGGAAGGCCCAAGCCCGATGACCAAGCCCACCCTGACCGAGACCCTGGCGCTCGAGCGCCTGGAGGTGAACCTCTTCCGCGGCACGACGCCGGAGGGCGAGTCGCGGCAGCGCATCTATGGCGGCCAGGTGATCGCCCAGTCGCTGCTGGCCGCCTACGAGACGGTCGAGGACCGCGTCTGCCACTCGCTGCACTGCTACTTCATCCGGCCCGGCGACCCGACCATCCCGATCATCTTCGAGGTGGACCGCAGCCGCGACGGCGGCAGCTTCACCACCCGGCGGGTCATCGCCGTCCAGCACGGCCAGCAGATCTTCAACCTCGCCGCCTCGTTCCAGGTGGACGAGCAGGGCTACGAGCACCAGTCCGACCCGCCCGACGCGCCCGCATGGGACGACGTCGAGGACGACGCCGAGGTCCGCCGCCGCCTGCGCGCCGAGGCCCCGCCGGAGGACCTCGACTGGATCGACCGCGAGCAGCCGATCGAGATGCACACCGTCGGCGGCCGTTTCGACGTGGCCGCGCCGCAGCCGCTCGACCCGCGCCAGCAGGTCTGGTTCCGCGCCCGCCACCCCATCGGCGACGACGCGCACATGCACCAGGTGATCCTGGCCTATGCGTCGGACATGAGCCTGCTCGGCACGGCGATCCGGCCGCACGGGGTGAGCTGGCGCACGCCCGGCTTCCAGTCGGCCAGCCTGGACCACGCCATGTGGTTCCACCGGCCGACCGACTTCAACCAATGGCACCTCTACGTGCAGGAGAGCCCCAGCGCGTCGGGCGGCCGCGGCTTCAACCTCGGCTACATCTACCGCGCCTCGGACGGCGTCCTCGTCGCCTCCTGCGCCCAGGAAGGCCTCATGCGCCTGCGCAAGCCCCGCTGAGCCTGCGCCGCAGGCGCCTTCATTCACCACCAAGATCACCAAGCACACCAAGGCGTCGTAGCCGTTCAGCGCCTTCGTGCCCTTGGTGACCTTGGTGGTTGAAAACGAATGGCGCTGACGCGCCCGCGATCCCGCGCTGCATTACCAAAGTTTCATATCGTTACTCGATATTCACGTGATCGGGAAACGATATGGCCGTATCGATAATCACATCGAAGCACGGGGCTTCGAGGGACAACCCGCTGCAACGCAGCATCGATACGGAGACACCAGATGTTCGCCAACGCCATGAACCTTCTCGACCGCACCGCGATGAGCTTCATCGTCGTCCTGGCCGCCGCGCCGATCCTCAGCATCGCCGCCCGCGCCGCCTTCCTCTAAGACTGGAGGGCAAGACTTGAGGATCGTCCGATCCGCCCCGGCCCGAGGCTGAAGCAGCTTCCGGCGGGGCGGATCCAGACGAAGTGCTTGGGGGCAGGTACGACATGATGCGCGCCTTGGGTCCGGGCTCGGTTTCGAGCTTTCTGAAGATCATCCTCGACGTGGTGTTCGCCGCCCTCTGGATCGGCGTCGTCGTCCTCTCCGTCCTGACGCTCGCGGCGCTGCTGCTGAGCTACAATCCCGACATCATGCCGGGGCTTCGCGATACGAACCCCGGCGCGCTCTCCGAGCTGATCCGCAACGGGCCGTCGATGGCCGGCGGCCTGCTCGGCGCCGCCCTCTACCTCGCGGGCGTCCTGGTGATCGTGGCGGCGCTGCGCCGCATCTTCACCACCCTGACCGCCGGCGACCCCTTCCACCCCGACAACGTGGCGCGCCTGCGCCTCATCGGCCTGATGCTCGCGGGGCTGGAGCTCGGCCGCTACGCCTTCTGGGCCGTCTCGGCCTGGCTGTTCTCGGGCGTGAACAAGGTCGAACCCGACATGAGCCTCACCGCCTGGTTCTCGGTGCTCGTGGTCTTCGTGCTGGCGGAGGTGTTCCGCGAGGGCGCGCGGCTGCGGCGCGAGGCCGAGCTGACGATCTGAGGCGAGGATCCCGATGCCCATCCGCGTGAGCCTCGACCGCGTGCTCCTCGAAAAGCGCATGTCGCTGACCGAGCTGGCCGACCGCGTCGGCGTCACCATCGCCAACCTGTCGATCCTGAAGACCGGCAAGGCGCGCGCGGTGCGCTTCTCGACGCTCGCCGCCCTCTGCCGCGAACTCGACTGCCAGCCCGGCGACCTCCTGGTCTACGAACCCGGCCCCGACGACCCGATGGCGGACGACGGGGTGGAATAGCCTCCTCGCCTCCGAGCGGAGCGATGGAGGGCGGGCAGGGGCGAGGGCCGCCCGGGCGGCGCCCCACCCAAGCGGAACCACGCTCTTACGCGACGGCCCCGCCAGGCGCCTATTCGCATGCTGCATTGCAACCGCCGAGATGCGGCATTGCGGCGCAAATCAATTCATCACGCGGAGAAATACTTGATTCCCGCGAGGAGAATCCCTATCTGCCGAGCCACGCTGCACTGCAACAAGGAGCCGTCCGATGGCCCGCAAGATCGAAAACTTCCTGGACGCGCTGTTCGCCCCGCTCGCCCGCGAGCTCGAGCGCCTGCCGCCGCAGGCCATGCGTTTCAACGTGTTCTTCTGATACGCGCACCGTTCGGCCTCGGCCGGACCGCGAGCGCCGGCGGCGCCGACCCGGGAGGGCGGCGCCGTTTGCGTATGTGGCGCTTCCCTCCCCATCAAGGGAGGGAAGTGGCCTCCCGCTGCCGTTCGCAGAGTTCGCCGATGCCCTTCCTCGCCAGCGAGAACAGGGCGTAGAACTCGGCCTGGCTGAAGCCGCGCTTCTCGCCCGTGGCCTGCACCTCCACGATGTCGCCCGAGCCGGTCAGGACGAAGTTGGCGTCGGCCTCGGCGTTGCTGTCCTCGTCGTAGTCGAGGTCCAGCACCGGCGTGCCGGCGAAGATCCCGCAGCTCACCGCCGCCACCTGGTCCAGGATCGGGTCGGTGGCGATCACGCCCTCGTCCAGCAGGTACCTGGTCGCCAGCCTGAGCGCGATCCAGGCGCCGGTGATCGAGGCCGTGCGTGTGCCGCCGTCGGCCTGGATGACGTCGCAGTCGACGGTGATCTGCCGCTCGCCCAGCGCCTTCAGGTCGGTCACGGCCCGGAGCGACCGGCCGATCAGCCGCTGGATCTCCTGGGTGCGCCCGCTCTGCTTGCCCGCCGCCGCCTCGCGTCGGCCCCGCGTGTGGGTCGCGCGCGGCAGCATGCCGTACTCCGCCGTCACCCAGCCCTGGCCCTTGCCGCGCAGGAAGCCGGGGACGCCTTCCTCCAGGCTGGCCGTCACCAGCACCTTGGTGTGCCCCGCGCTGATCAGGCACGAGCCCTCGGCGTAGCGGGTCACGCCCGTCTCGAGGGTCAGCGGGCGCAGGATGTCGGGGGCGCGTTCGGAAGGTCGCATGGCGTCTCGGTCGATGAGGTCGTTGGGGGCGCGAACTTGCGCCGGGAGGGTCCGCGCTTATCCTACTACGCCAATGCGCACCATGGCCCGCCGCACTCCATGACCTCGCCCTTCTTCACCGGCGGCCCCAGCCTCGCCGACATGGACGGGCGCGCCCGCGACATCTTCCGGCGCATCGTCGAGAGTTATCTGGAGACCGGCGAGCCCGTCGGCTCGCGCACGCTGTCGAAGGGCGGCGTGTCGCTCTCGCCCGCCTCGATCCGCAACACCATGCAGGACCTGACGCAACTGGGCCTGCTGGGCGCGGCGCACGTCAGCGCCGGCCGGCTGCCGACACATGCGGGCCTCAGGCTCTTCGTCGACGGCCTGCTGGAGGTGGGCGACATCGGGGAGGACGAGCGCCGCTCCATCGAGGCGCGCCTGCGCGCGCACGGGCGCAACTACGAGGACGCGCTGAACGAGGCCTCCGCGATCCTGTCGGGCCTGGCGGGCGGCGCGGGCGTGGTCGTCACGCCGATGAAGGACGCCGGCGTCACCCACGTCGAGTTCGTGCCGCTGTCGGGCGACCGCACGCTGGCGATCATGGTGTTCGACGACGGCGCCGTGGAGAACCGGCTGATCCGCCTGCCGGTCGGCGTCACGCCCTCGGCGCTGCAGGAGGCGTCGAACTTCCTGAACGCGCGCCTGCGCGGCAAGACGCTGACCGAGACCAAGGGCGAGCTGCGCAACGAACTCGACCTCGCCCGCCGGGAACTCGACGCCACGGCGGCGCGCCTGGTCGAGGACGGCCTGGCCGCCTGGGGCGGCGGCGAGGCGCAGGACCGCGCCCTCATCGTCCGCGGCCGCGCCAACCTGCTGGAGGACCGCGAGGCGCTGGAGGATCTCGAACGCGTGCGCTCGCTCTTCGAGGACCTGGAGCAGAAGGAGCAGCTCATCCAGCTCCTCGACGGGGTGCGCGACGGCGAGGGCGTGCGCATCTTCATCGGCGCCGAGACGCGGCTCTTTTCCCTTTCGGGTTCCGCTGTGATCGCGGCGCCCTATATGACGGGCGCGCAGAAGGTCGTCGGCGCCATCGGCGTCATCGGCCCCACGCGTTTGAACTATGCCCGGGTCATTCCGTTGGTGGACTACACCGCCCGCGTGCTTGGCCAGGTGATGAAGGGTACGAGCTAGAGAATGTCCGAAGACGATACGCCCGCGAACTGGGAAGCCGACACGCCCCCGGTCGACGCCGAAGTGGAAGCGCTGCAGGCCGAGGTCCAGGCGCTGAAGGAGCAGGTGCTCCGCTACGCCGCCGATGCGGAGAACACCAAGCGCCGCGCCGAGCGCGAGGCGAACGACGCGCGCGCCTATGCGATCACCAAGTTCGCCCGCGACCTGCTGGGCGTCGCCGACAACTTCGACCGCGCCCTGGCCGCCGCGCCCGCCGACGCCGACGGCCCGGCGAGGAACTTCGTGGTCGGCGTCGAGATGACGTCCAAGGCGCTGCAGACCGCCTTCGAGAACAACGGCCTGAAGAAGGTCGACCCGGCCAAGGGCGAGAAGTTCGACCCGCACCTGCACCAGGCGATGATGGAGCAGCCGGCCGACGACGTCCCGCCCGGGACCGTGATCCAGACACTGCAACCCGGCTACGAGTTGCTGGGCCGCCTGGTCCGCCCGGCCATGGTGGTGGTCTCCCCGAAGGCCTCCGCGGGCGCGGCCGCGCCCAGGCCAGAAGGCGGCTACGGCGAAGGCCCCGGTGACGCGGGCGGGGCGGTCGACACGCGGGCCTGACCGCCGGAAGGCCGTCGCGGGTCGCCTTCCAGGCGAGGCCCTCGCCTTTCAGGCATAATCAATTCGCATGGCGACGACCGGGCCTCGCCTTCCCTAGGGTCGAGACCTCTCGCGGCCTGGGCCGCAGATGCGAAGGGGTTGAGAATGAGCAGGATTCGAGCTGCGCTCGCGGCCGGGATCGCCGCCGCGGCGCTGGCGGGCGGCGCTTCGGCCGCACCCGTCCTCTGGGACACCTCCGACGGCGGCAACGGCCACTACTACGAACTGGTCGCCACGGGCGTCACCTGGGACGCGGCGCTGGCTGCGGCGGAAACGTACAGCTTCATGGGCATGGACGGCTATCTCGTCACCCTGACGAGCGCCGCCGAGTCGACGTTCATCTACAACAACCTCACCACGGGCAGCTACTGGGCGGCCGGGTCCGACCGGGATCAGGAAGGCGTCTGGAAGTGGGTGGCCGGGCCCGAGCTGGGGTTGGTGTTCTGGAACAACGGCCCCACGGCCGAGTACAGCGCCTGGAACCCCGGCGAGCCGAACAACGTCGGGGACGAGGACGCCCTCTGGGCCAACTGGAGCGGCATCAACTGGAACGACTCCGGCTTCGGCTACAGCCTTGCCTATGTCGTCGAGTACGGCCCCGCGCAGGAGACCGGGGGCGTGCCCGAACCCGCGACGTGGGCGCTGATGATCCTGGGCTTCGGCGCGGCCGGTTCGGCGCTTCGCCGGCGCAAGGCCGTGACCGCCTGATCCCGACCGACGGGTTGAGGTCACGACCGCGCGACGCCCCGCGGCCCGTCCGCCGCGGGGCGTCCTGCCTTTCCGAAGCCTCAATTCGCTCCGGGGGCGAGCTGCGTTGATCTTGTTCGCCGACCTGCGTTGTCTGGTCGCGTCGGGGCGACGGAGGGAAAAGGCCATGTACAAGACCATCGCGGCCGCGGCGCTTGCCACGGCGGCTCTCATCGGCGGTTCCGCCCAGGCGGCGACGCTCTATTCCAACGACTTCACCACCGACACGTCGGGCTTCGTCCTCGCCGATGGCGCGGTGCATGAGGATTCGCTGGCGGCCGGCGTCGATCGCTACATCGGCGGCCTGACGCGGGGCGCCAGCGCCTCGCTCACGCTCGACACGACCGGCCTGACGACGGCCACCGTCTATTTCGACCTCTATACGATCCTCAGCCTCGACGGCAGCAACCCCGGCACCGGGCCGGACGTCTTCAAGCTCGAGGTCGTGGGCGGCTCCACCCTGCTCAACGAGACCTTCAGCAACTTCCTGTTCCAGAACCAGACCTATGGCCCTGACCCGCTGAACATCGGCGGAACCGGCTCGGACAACGCGCTCTACGGGCGCCTCGGCTACCACTGGCTGGGCTACGGCGAGGACGGCCGCGACCGCACCTACCACCTGGCCTACACCTTCGCGACGACCGGCAATTCGACCACCCTGCTCTTCACCAGCCTCAGCGGGCAGGCGAACGACGACGAGCACTACGGCATCGACAACGTCCGGGTCACGGGCGGCGTCCCCGAGCCGGGCGCATGGGCGCTGATGATCCTCGGCTTCGGCGCCGCGGGATCGGCGCTGCGGAGGCGTCGCGCCCTGACGGCGTAGCGCCGCTCCACAAGTCCAGGCGCGCCTCGCGGCCCGCCCGCGGGGCGTTTTGCCTGTGCATGAGACCGCGACGCACTTTTCCGCGTGCGGAATTTGGCTAATGTCCGAAGTCCCCTCCCTTCGGGGAGCGCACGGTCGGGGTTGATTCGCCTCTGCCTGATATGTCCGTGCGCGATTGGTGAGCCGGGACTGACATGAAGCTGACGATCGAACGCGCCGCACTGCTCCGCGCCTTGGGCCACGTCCAGAGCGCGGTCGAGCGCCGCAACACCATCCCGATCCTGTCGAACGTGCTGCTGTCGGCTGATCGCGACCGGCTGACGTTCTCGGCCACGGACCTCGACATGGAGATCATCGACGAGGCGCTGGCCCAGGTGGACCAGCCGGGCCAGATCACCGCGCCCGCCCACACCCTGTACGAGATCGTCCGCAAGCTGCCGGAAGGCGCGGACGTGTCGCTCGGCTTCACGGGCGAGGACCCGCGCCTCACCGTCGCCGCCGGCCGCAGCCGCTTCAACCTGCCCGTCCTGCCCGCCGGCGACTTCCCGGTGATGAGCGCCGAGGGTTTCGCGGGGACCATGGCGGTCGACGTGAACGACCTGATCCGGCTGATCGACAAGACGCGCTTCGCGATCTCGGCCGAGGAGACGCGCTACTACCTGAACGGCCTCTACGTCCACACGATCGTGGTCGACGGCGCGCCGCGCCTGCGCGCGGTGGCCACCGACGGCTCGCGGCTGGCGCTCGCCGACATGCCGGCGCCCGAAGGCGCCGCCGGCGCGCCCGGCGTGATCGTGCCGCGCAAGACCATCAACGAGGTCCGCCGCCTGCTGGAAGACGCCGGCGAGAACGTCGACCTGCAGATCAGCCCGCAGAAGGTGCGCCTGGAACTGGGCGGCGCGGCGCTCACCTCGAAGGTCATCGACGGCAACTTCCCCGACTACGGCCGCGTGATCCCGAAGGACAACAACCGCACCGTCATGGTCGACGCCAAGCTCTTCGCCCAGGCCGTCGACCGCGTCGCCACCATCTCGGCCGAGAAGTCCCGCTCGGTGCGCATGGCCATCGAGAGCGGCCGCGTGGTCCTGACCGTGCGCAACATGGAAGCCGGGCAGGCGGTGGAGGAGCTGGAGATCGATTACGACGGCGAGCCCTTCGAGCTGTCGTTCAACGCGCGCTACCTGCTGGACATCACCGACCAGATCTCGGGCGGCGCCATGGAGCTCCGCTTCGGCGGCCCCAACGACCCGGCCCTCGTCCTCGACCCGGCCGACGCGGATGTGCAGTACATCCTGATGCCGCTCAGGGTGTGAGCCCCAGCAGCGGCCGTCATCACCCACGGCTGTCATCCCGGTTTTGGCGCAGCCAAAGACCCAACCGTCCGGTGCGTCGATGGTTGGGGACTGGCCCCGACAGTCGAAGCCAGAGCACCACCTCAGAGCACCCGCTGGGTTGGGTCCCGGTCTTCGCCTTACGGCGAAACCGGGATGACAGTCGTGGGGGCAGCTAGTTCGAAGCCCGCCGATACGTGAAAGCCGGTGGTGTACGAGAACCCCGCCCCCTCTTCATCGGCCATCACGTGCGTGTCGAACCCCCCATGCTGGCGGATGGCGTCGAGGACCTTCGTGTCCTGCTCGTCGTACGTGGCGCGGTCGTCGTCGAGGCGGGTTAGCTCCCATCAGTGCCCGTGCGGGCCTTCGTAGACGCCGGGGGCCAGGAGCTCGTTCTCGGGGCCCTCGCCGGCGCTCGCGGCCAGCACGAAGCGGCGATCGCAATAGGGGCATTCGACGAAGGTGGCCTCGCCCATCTCCAGCCAGACGCGCGGGTGGCCCAGCGCGCCGCCGACGCCGTCGCAGGCCACGCGGCCGGTGCGCACGACGATCACTTCCGGCGCGGGCAGGTCGGGCGTCAGCGCGGGCTCGGCCTTGGGTCTCTTGGGCGCAACGGCGGCTTTACGGGCCATGTATCGGATACCTCTTGCGGCCCGCCTTGGCGGGGGGCGAACGCGGGCCTAGGTATGCGACCACAGCTTTGCGCGTCAACGACGGACCCCCATGGACCTTCCCGAATACGCCATCGAGGCCAGGGGCCTGACCAAGACCTACGCCGCCACCAAGACCACGCCCGAGATGCATGCGCTGCGCGGCATCGACCTCGCCATCCCGCGCGGCTCGATCTTCGGCCTCCTGGGGCCGAACGGCGCCGGCAAGTCGACCTTCATCAACATCCTGGCCGGCCTCTGCCGCAAGACGAGCGGGCAGGTCACGATCTGGGGCCGCGACATCGACCGGCAGCCCCGCGACGCGCGGGCCGCCATCGGCGTGGTGCCGCAGGAGATCGCCGCCGACCCCTTCTTCACGCCGAAGGAGGCCCTGGAGGTCGCCGCCGGCATGTACGCGGTGCCGAAGGCCGAGCGCCGCTCCGACGAGCTGCTGGCCGCGCTGGGCCTCGCCGACAAGTCCAGGGCCTACGTCCGCCAGCTCTCGGGCGGCATGAAGCGGCGGCTGATGGTCGCCAAGGCCATGGTCCACAACCCGCCGGTCCTGATCCTCGACGAGCCCACCGCCGGCGTCGACGTGGAGCTGCGCCGCCAGCTCTGGAACTACGTGCTGGAGCTGAACCGCAAGGGCGTGACCATCGTGCTCACGACCCACTACCTGGAAGAGGCCCAGGAGCTCTGCGACCAGATCGCCATCGTCAACCGCGGCCTGGTCGTCGCCTGCGAGCCCACCACGACGCTGCTGCGCCGCATGGACACGCGCCACGTGATCGTGACGCCCGAGGAGCCGGTGACGGCCGCGCCCGCGCTCCCCGGCTTCGAGACGAAGCTCACCAAGGCCGGCGGCTTCTCGGTCAGCTACCGCACGGGCCAGTCCAGTGTGGAGCAGGTGCTCGCCGCCATCCGCGCCGCCGGCCTGCACATCAAGGACATCTCCACCGAAGACCCTGACCTCGAGGACGTGTTCGTGAGCCTCACCTACGCGGCGGAGAGCGCCTGACGAACCTCCCCCGCGAAGTCAGGGCAATCGCATATGGCTTGTGGGCGGCTTGTCCGCCCGATTCATGAACCGCAGAGATCGCGGAGATGCGCAGAGAAGCTCGCGGATCCACGCGAATCCTCTGCGTATCTCCGCGATCTCTGCGGTTTTGACTGACGGCCTTTCGGCCACCCGCATCCATATGCGATTGCCGTGCCCGCGAAGCGGGGGAGGTTCATCCGATCAGCGCCCCGATGTCGCGCCACACATACGCCACCTCCCAGAAGCGGCCACCGCCGGGTCCCGGCTCCTCGCGGGCCGGTTCGGCGTCGCCGCCCAGGTGCTCGTAGAAGGCCCGCGCCGCGAGGTTGTCGCGCAGCACCGAGACCACCAGGCTCCTCGCGCCGCGCACGGCCAGCGCCCGCGCCGTGCCGCTCAGCAGCCTTCGGCCCAGCCCGCGGTTCTGCGCCGGGCGCACGAGGTAGAGCGTCGCCACCTCCGCCTCGCCGGGCGCCCGCCGCCGCGACGGCCCGCCCTGGGCGTAGCCCACGAGGCCCCTGCGGTCGGCCGCGGCCAGCGTGACGTCGTCGTCGCCCGGCCGGGTCAGCGCGTGGGCGAAGCGCCGCGCGTGCGCCGCCTCGCTCATCCGGGCCAGGTAGGCGTCGGGCAGTAGGCCCCGGTACGTCTCGCGCCACGACTGGACATGGACACGGCCCAGGGCCTCGGCGTCCGCCGGGCCGGCGGGGAAGATCACGAACGTCGAATCAACGCTGCCGTAGGCCATCCATCCACAGCTTGGCGCGCGGACGGCGGTGTTCAAGGGGTTCAGGGACTCACCCGCGTCCTTTAGCGTCGATCCTTCCATGAACGCTCAAGTGTCCACCGTCACCGACCATGCCGCCGGCGCCACGCCGGTGATGGCGCAGTACTTCGAGGCCAAGGCGCGCCAGCCCGACGCCCTGGTCTTCTTCCGCATGGGCGACTTCTTCGAGCTGTTCTTCGAGGACGCGCAGAAAGCCCACGCCGTCCTCGGCATCACCCTGACGGCCCGCGGCGCCCACGGCGGCCAGCCGATCCCCATGGCCGGCGTCCCCGCCCACGCCATGGAGGCCTACCTCGCCAAGCTGATCCGCGCCGGCTTCAAGGTGGCCGTCTGCGACCAGTTGGAGGAGGCGTCCGAGGCCAAGAAGCGCGGCGGCGCCAAGGCCATGGTCCGCCGCGAGGTCACCCGCGTCGTCACGCCGGGCACGCTCACCGAGGACGGCCTGCTCGACGCCCGCGGCGCCAACCGCCTGGCCGCCGTGGCCGTCCGCGCCGGCTCCGCCGCGGTGGCCAGCGTCGAGCTTTCCACCGGCGAGGTCGAGTGCCTGGCGGTCACCGTCTCGGGCCTCGCCTCGACCCTGGCGGCGCTCGGCCCCTCCGAGATCCTGGTCCCCGACCGCCTGTTCGCCGACGAGGCGGTGAGCGCGGCGCTGAAGGCGGCCGGCGGCTTCGTCCAGCCGATGCCGTCCGCGCTCGCGGAACCGGGCGCGTCCGAGACCCGCCTGAAGCGGCTCTACGGCGTGGAGACCCTGGACGGCTTCGGCCCGCTCGCCGGCGCCGAGGTGTCGGCCCTGGGCCTGATCGCCGCCCACCTGGAGACCACCCAGGCCGGGCGGCTTCCCGCGCTCTCCGCGCCCCGCCGCGCGGGCGAGAGCGACGTGATGGTCATCGACCCGGCCACCCGCGCCAGCCTGGAGATCGACCGCACCCAGTCCGGTTCGCGCGACGGGTCGCTGCTGGCCGCCATCGACCGCACCGTCACCGCGCCGGGCGCCCGCGCGCTGGCCGCCCGCCTCGCCCGCCCGCTGCTGGACCCCGCCGCCATCGACGCGCGCCTGGACGCCGTGGCCTGGTTCGTCGAGCGCCGGCCCCAGCGCCAGAAGCTGCGCGAGACGCTGAAGGGCCTGCCCGACATGGCCCGCGCGCTCTCGCGCCTCGCCCTCGGCCGCGGCGGCCCCCGCGACCTCGGCGCGCTCCGCGACGGGCTCGTCACCGGCGAGGCGGTCTGCCGCCTGTTCAGCGAGACCCGGGACCCGCTGCTGACGCTGCCGGCCGAGATCGCCGCCGCGCTCGCCGCGCTGCATCTCGCCAACAGCCCCGACCTCGCCCAGTTCCTGGACCTGCTCACGGCCGGCCTCGGCCCCGACCTCCCGGCCCTGGCCCGCGACGGCGGCTTCGTCGCCCCCGGCGTCCGCCCCGAGCTCGACCAGGCCCGCGCGCTGCGCGACGACAGCCGCCGCGTGATCCTCGCCCTCGAAGCCCGCCTCGCCGCCGAGAGCGGCGTCGCGCTCAAGGTCCGCCACAACGCCGTCCTGGGCTACTTCGTCGAGGCCACCGCCAAGGCCGCCGAGCCGCTGCTGAAGGCGCCGCTGAACGCGACCTTCATCCACCGCCAGACCATGGCCAACCAGGTGCGCTTCACCACCGTGGAGCTGGCCGAGCTGGACGCGAAGATCGCCCAGGCCGCCGAGCGCGCGCTGGCCATCGAGCTCGACACCTTCGAGGCCTGGCGCGACGCGGCCACCGGCGTCGCGGCCGCCATCCAGGCCGCCGCGCTCGCCGCCGCGACCCTCGACGTCGCCGCCGCCCTGGCCGAATGGGCCGACGACGTCGGCGCGACCCGCCCCGTCGTCGACCGCTCCACCGCCTTCGAGGCCGAGGCCGCGCGTCATCCCGTCGTGGAGGCCGCCGTGCGCCGCGCGGGCGAGGCGTTCACGCCCAACGACTGCCGCCTCGACGGCCAGGGCGTCGGCGGCGCCCGCCTCAGCCTCGTCACCGGCCCGAACATGGCCGGCAAGTCGACCTTCCTGCGCCAGAACGCGCTGCTGGCGGTGCTGGCCCAGTCCGGCTGCTTCGTGCCCGCCAAACGCCTCCGCATCGGCGCGGTCGACCGCCTGTTCAGCCGCGTGGGCGCCGGCGACGACCTGGCCCGCGGCCGTTCCACCTTCATGATGGAGATGGTGGAGACCGCCGCGATCCTCAGCCAGGCCACGCCCCGCAGCCTGGTGATCCTCGACGAGATCGGCCGCGGCACCGCCACCTACGACGGCCTCGCCATCGCCTGGGCCTGCGCCGAGGCCCTCCACGAGACCAACCGCTGCCGCGCCCTCTTCGCCACCCACTACCACGAGCTGGCCGTGCTGGAGGGCCGGCTGCCCTACGTCTCCAACCTCAGCCTCAAGGCCAAGGAGTGGAACGGCGAGCTGATCTTCCTGCACGAGGCCGGCCCCGGCCCCGCCGACCGCAGCTACGGCGTTCAGGTCGCCAAGCTGGCCGGCGTCCCCGGCCCGGTGGTGGCCCGCGCGAAGCAGGTGCTCGAACGCCTGGAGAAGGAAGCCGCCGGCCCGGCGAACCTCGACGACCTGCCGCTCTTCGCCGCCGTCGCCGAGCCCGCGACCAGCTACGGCCCCAGCCCCGCCGAGGAAGCGCTCCGCGCCCTCGACCCCGACGGCATGAGCCCCCGCGAGGCGATGGACGCGCTGTACCGCCTGAAGGGGCTGCTGGGCGGGGCGTGATGCGGCCGAAAGCCCTGATGGTCGACGTCGACGGCGTGGTGGTGGTCCCGCGCCCGGGCGGCTGGGCGGCGAACATGGAGGCCGACCTCGGCCTTTCGTCCGCGACCCTGCAGGCGCACTTCTTCCAGCCGCACTGGTCCGACGTCGTGATGGGCCGCGCCGGCCTGCACGAGCGGCTCGGCCCCGTCCTGGCCGAGCATGCGCCCCACCTCACCAGCCGGGCCGTCGCCGACTACTGGTTCGCCATGGACGCCCGGCTCGACGAGGCCCTGCTCGGCGAACTCGCGGAGCTGCGCGCCGCCGGCGTCGCCCTCCATCTCGCCACGGTGCAGGAGCACGAGCGCGCCGCCTACCTCTGGGACACGCTGCGCCTGCGCGACCGCTTCGACGCGATCCACCACTCGGCCGCCTACGGCTGCGGCAAGCCCGACCCCGCCTTCTTCGCGGCCGTCGAGGCCCGCACCGGCTTCGCCCCCGCCGACCTCGCCCTCCTCGACGACCGCCCCGACAACGTCGAGGCCGCCCGCGCCGCCGGCTGGCGCGGCCTCCTCTGGGACGGGACCCGCCGGCTGGGGGAGCTGCTGGAATAGGAACCGGCGCCCCCCATCCCGGGCTTCGGCTTCGCCCAAACCGGGATGACAGCGGGTAGTGAGATGACAGTGGGTGGGATCAGAGCGCGAAGGTGAAGCCGCCGTTCACCGGGTAGACCTGGCCGGTGATCCAGGGCGAGGCGTCGGAGGCCAGGAACTGGACCATGTTGGCCACGTCGTCCGGGCGGCCGGGGCGGCGCACGATGGATCAGGCCTCGGCGTCGGCCTTGGCCTGGGCGGCGCGCATGGCGGCCATCATCTTGGCGAAGGCGCCGGTGCGGATGAGCTCCTTGCGCTCCTCGAGGCCGCGGTTGAGCTCGACGAGGGTGCGGGCGGCGTGCTCGTTCCGCTGGATGGCGGCCCACCAGGCGGCGACGTTCGGCAGCTTCGGGATCGGGCTGGGCTCGCCGGTGGCCGCCGTCAGGGTGTTCTCCACCAGGAAGAGCGCGGGGACCAGGGCGCAGTCGGCCATGGTGAGGCGGCCGCAGCAGGCGAAGCCGTCTTCGCCGGCCTCTGGCCCCACCATGCGGTCGAGGGCCTTCAGGTTGCGGAGCACCTGGCCGGCCAGCAGCTCGACGACGCCCTTGTCCTTCTCGGGCGCGTAGACCTGGCCCGCCAGCATGAAGAGGTTGTTCATCAGGTAGACGTCGCCGATGCGGGCGAGGGTGCGGATGTGGGCGGTCTCGCGCGGCGCCTTGCCCAGCATCGACGGTTCGGGGAAGACCTCCTCCAGGTACTCCGCGATGACCTCGGACTCGGGCATCAGGTCGCCATCGATGTCGAGGACGGGGATGCGGCCGATGGGGTTCTGCTCGCGGAACTGCGGGGTGCCGAAGGTGGCGGGGCGCTCCAGCGTGATCCGGTCCTCCAGCCCCTTGGCGTAGATCTGCATCCGCACGCGGGCGGAGTAGGGGCTGAGATCGCCGGAATAGAGCTTCATCATGGGGTTTCCTGCCCGTTCTCTGGTCGCCGCCATCTGACGGCCGGGCGCGGTCCGGGGCAAGGCCGACGTGACGGCGGGCGCGCCTCTTGCGTGCGGGCCGGGGGTCCCCATATGGGCCTCGATCGCGCAGGCCCCGGCTTCCCCCTACCGGCCTCCTGCGACGGGTGTGCGGCCCTGGCGCCTTCGATGGCCGCCGGGGCCGCCTTCGTTTCCGGCCCCTCCATCGGAGCGCAACTTGACACGTGCGTCGCCGAGGGCCGCTATCGGCGCGAGGCTGGCGGGAGTGAGTGAGCGATGCCGCGCGGGGTCGGACTGACGGTGATGGCGGCCCTGGCGCTGGCCGGCTGCTCGCAGGGCTCGAAGCCCGTGGCGGAGACGGCC
>NZ_JAHBYD010000038.1 GCF_019636135.1 Phenylobacterium sp. | reverse complement strand
CGCCATCCTGGCCCCGCCGCGGCCCTCCGGCTTGCCCGGGCTGGCCGCGCGCCGATCCACCGGCCCGCCCTGACCGTCCCGCTCACGCGCCGCACGCGATCGACCACGGACCATGCGAACGACCCGGGAGCCGCAGCCCGCGGACGGTCCCGCACGTCCGTGTGGTCGGGGGTCGGAGTCCGACGCTCACGCGCCGCCCGAAGGATCCGGGCGCGGCGGCGCGGCGAGTTCGCGGGCCTGGCGGAACAGCCGGTCGCGCCGGCGCAAGGGCCGCCAGGCGTCGCTGGGGTCGGAGGGGTCGCCCAGGTGCAGGTTGGCGAAGAACGCCTGCATCGGGCTGCCGCGCTTCGGGTCGATCGGCTTCAGGCGGCCGTCGCGGTTCAGGTGGTCGATGGCGGCCGCCAGCCCGCCCCGCTCTGCGCGGGTCCTGGAGACCGTGTCGCCCGTGACCCCCATGAAATGGCCCACGAGCCGGTCGCGGAAGGCGCTGACGACGATGCGCGCCTCGTCATGGTCGGCCTCGACGGCGAGTTCCAGCTCGGTGTCGTAGCCGATGGAGCGGTTGTTGAGGTTGGCCGAGCCGATCCGCACGACCCGGTCGTCGAAGATGCTGGTCTTCGAATGGACGATGATCGTCGAGCCGGCCGGCGTCGTCGGATAGAGCGCCCGGAAGCGGCCGAACACGTCGGCGGCGCGCAGCCGCCACACCATCGCGCCGCGGGCGTGGTCCATGGTGAGCTGGTCGAACCAGCTCGGCGACCGGCCGGTGGCGATCAGCACCACGTCCGGCCCGTCGGGCTCGCCCAGCCGCCGCGCCAGCGCCTCGGTGATCACCGGCGAGGTGAAGTACTGGTTCTCCAGGTAGATCGTGTCCCTGGCCTCGGCGATGCAGCGCAGGGCCAGCCGGCCGATCTCCTCGATGCGCGCCGCGCCGCGCCAGGCCGGATGGGTGCGCGCGATCGAGACCCGGGGATGCAGCAGGTGCGGCGGCACATGGTCGGGCCAGGGATCGCCGCCGGCGTCCTCGGGCGGCGCCAGCACCTCGCCCTTCGTCCCGGTCCGCCAGCGTTCGCGGAAGTGGTCGGCCACGGCGCGGGCCGCGGCGCCGTCGACCATCATCATCACCTCGTGCCGCGGCGCGTGACACTCCTGGTCGGGCATGATGCGCCGCATGTCCTGTTCCAGGTGGCCGGGCGTGTCCCAGCGGTCGACGGCGATGTCGCCGCCGCCGACGAAGGCCAGCCGGTCGTCGATGATCACCGCCTTCTGGTGGTGGCAGGCGCCCATGGGGACCTGGTCGTCCAGCCGGAACTTCACCGGCGTGTTCCGGAACCACTTGCGGGCCTTGTGCGGGAAGAACTCCTGCGTCGCGCTGATCGGCAGCGCCGACTTCCAGATCAGCAGGCGCACGTCCACCTCGGGCTTGCCGCAGGCGATCCGCAGCAGCACGCGCCCCACCTCGTCCGGGTCGGCGGGGCCGTCGTAGCCGTCGGGCGTCAGCCGCGTGCGCGGGTCGAAGCCCCAGCCCAGGATCAGGATCGAGCGGCGCGCCTTCTGGAACGCATCCGCCAGCGCGGTGAAATAGGCCTCGGTGTCGATCAGGAACGCGGCGCGGTCGGCCCGCTCGGTCCGCCAGCAGGTCTCGCCGGGGATCAGCAGCGACATCGCACAGCACCCTCGCCCGCGGGTCGTGACGCACCCGCTCCGCATGAAAGCCTATTGTGCAGCTTGGTTCCGGGCAAAAAGAAGCGCGCCGCGTGGGGTTGCGGCGCGCCGGCAGACGAGAGCCGTCCAGTTGGGCTTGGGACCGGAAGAACCCCGGGCGGAGCGCCGGGCCTATTGCTTGGCCATCGAGGAGGCGCCGCCCATGTAGGCCTGGCACGGCCCGGCCAGTTCGGCGGTCAGGCGCTCCTTGCGGTCGGCGCTGCGGCCTTCCTTCTTCGCCTTGGCGAACTCCTCGGAGGCGCGCTCGGCGATGTAGGCGGCGCGCGCCCCGCGCTCGGCCTTGATGAAGCTGTCGAGGCTGGCCGGGTCGACGACGCCGGTGATCGAGGTGGCCAGGCCCTTGCAACGGTTGGCCTTGAGGAAGTCGACGTCGGTGACGCGCTCGGCGGCGACAGCCGAGCCGGCCGTGAGCGCGGCGGCGACAAGTGCGAAGGCTGCGAACTTCATAAGCGTTCTCCCTGGAAATCTGAACGAAGACTGCGCGCCGCCCCGCTTCATCTCAAATTAACAAGCCGCAATGATCAGTATTCGAGCATTAATATTAAGTCATGATACATAGTTGTTACGTCGAGACATAAACGACTTGTAATGATGCGGTCACATCGTGTCAGATGGTTGCTATGCTGAAGCTGGAACCGAAACTCGACGTGGACGGCGTGAACGCCCTCCTGCACCGGGCCTTCCCGGACGCCGACCACGCCCTGATGCCGAAGGTGACCGAGATCGGGCCCGGGCGGCTGCACATGGTCTCGCCCTATCGCGAGGGGATCCTGCGGCCGGGCGGCGTGATCTCCGGCCCGACGCTGATGGGGGTGGCCGACAACGCCGCCTATGCGATCACGCTGGCGCACATCGGCCCGCAGCTCATGGCCGTGACCTCGCACCTGACGATGAGCTTCCTGCGCGGCGCCCAGCCGGGCGACGTCCACGCCGAGTGCGAGCTGCTGCGGCTCGGCCGCCGCCTCGCGGTCTGCGACGTGCGCATGTGGAGCGAGAACCCCGACCGCCTGGCCGCCCAGGCCAACGTCACCTACGCGATCCCCGGATGAGCGGGCCGCCGGCCCCCATCAGGACGCCCTGCATCAAGGTGTGCGTCGTCGACGGCGAGAGCGGCCTCTGCCTGGGCTGCTACCGCAAGCTCGCCGAGGTGGCGCAGTGGACCCGCTTCACCGACGCCGAGCGCGAGGCGATCCTCGAAGACCTCCCCGGCCGCCGCAGCCTGATCCGGCCCGAGAAGCTCGGCCTCTTCTGAACCCGCACGGTTAAGCCCCCGGAAACCCTGTCGATTCACGGGATTCCAACGCTGAGTGGGTAACCATCGCCGCACAAGACAGGCCGGAACGGCCGCTTACCGGGTGATGTCGTGGTGTCTTCCTTTGGCAGGCTTACGCTTGTCGCGGCCCTGTCCGCCGCCGCCAGCGCCGCGGCGATGGCCGCCGTCGATCCGCAACCGCTGCGCATGGCGCGGCTCGACGCCGCGGGCTTCGCCGCCGCCGGCGCGCCGAAGCCCGGTTCCGGCGCGGTGGCCAAGGGCTCCGACGGCCACTTCTGGGCCGACGCCGAGGTCAACGGCAAGCCGGTGCGCTTCCTCGTCGACACCGGCGCGACGGCCGTGGCGCTGACGCCGGACGACGCCAGGCGCCTCGGCATCAGGACGGCCGACCTGAAGCCCGGCTACGACGTGACGACCGCGGGCGGCTCGATGCGCGCCTCGGCCGTGACCCTGGCGTCGGTGTCGGTGAACGGCGCCCGCCTGGAGAACGTGCAGGCGCTGGTGGTCAACGACGGCCTCGACGTCTCGCTGCTGGGGATGAGCTACCTAGGCCGCCTCACCCGCTTCGAGGCCACGCGCGACACGCTGCGCTTCGAGCCCTGAGACCACCGCCAGGGCCTGGTCGATCACCTCCAGGCCGGCGCCCGCCTTCACGCCCTCGACCGTGAGGATGCGCCGCCAGGCCCGCGCGCCCGGCCGGCCGTGGAACAGCCCCAGCATGTGCCGGGTCATCGCCGCCAGGTGCGCGCCCCGCGCCAGTTCGGACGCCACATAGTCCCGATAGGCCGCCACCGCCGCGAACGGGTCCACGCTCCCGCCCGCGCCGAAGATGCGGCGGTCGACGTCGCCCAGGATCGCCGGGGTGTGATAGGCGGCGCGGCCCAGCATCACGCCGTCGACGCGCCGCAGGTGTTCTTCCGCCTCGTCCAGCGACCCGATCCCGCCATTGATCACGATGGTCAGGTCCGGCCGCTCGCGCTTCAGCCGCCACACCAGCGGGTAGTCCAGCGGCGGGATGTCGCGGTTCTCCTTCGGCGACAGCCCCTTCAGCAGCGCCTTGCGCGCATGGACCACGAACAGCTTCACGCCCGCCTGCGCGCACAGCTCCACCAGCCGGAACAGGCTCTCCTCCGGGTCCTGGTCGTCGACGCCGATGCGGCACTTCACCGTCACCGGGACCTTCACCGCCGCGCCCATGGCCGCCATGCACTCGGCCACCAGCTCGGGCTCCCGCATCAGGCACGCGCCGAACCGCCCCGACTGCACCCGGTCGGACGGACAGCCGACGTTGAGGTTGATCTCGTCGTACCCCTCGGCCTCGCCGATCCGCGCCGCCTCGGCCAGGTCGCCCGGCTCCGACCCGCCCAGTTGCAGCGCCACCGGATGCTCCCGCGGCGAGAACGCCAGCAGCCGCGCCCGATCCCCATGCCGCACCGCCCCGGTCGTCAGCATCTCGGTATAGAGCAACGCCCGCGCCGACAGCGTCCGATGCAGCACCCGGCAATGCCGGTCCGTCCAGTCCATCATGGGGGCGACGGACAGGCTGTGAGCTCGAGGTTCCGGCACTTTGCTTGTGGTCTCAATCCGTCGGGTCGCGGCGCGCGCGCTCGTCTCTACCCCAAAGCGCGACGTCTTTCGCGGCCTTTCCTGGTCCTTCAACCGCGTGGCCCGCCGCCGACGCCGCGGATAAAGAACGGCCCCGCGGACGGATCCGCGGGGCGCGAGGAAAAGGGGAAGCGATTGGTTCATGCCTTTCGGGCGGTCACCTCCTTCGAGCTGCGCCGTCCCCCGCAGAGGTCGGACGGCATGCCCTCAACCTAGGCCCTGGCAGGGCGATCCGCCTTGAAGGGGATCAAGTCGACGGCCAGGTTCGGTCAAGCCGCGGGCGCGACCGCCTCACCCTCCCGCCAGGCGCGCAGGCGGGCGCCGTGCCGTCCGACCTCCAGCCGCGAGATGGCCCGCAGGTGGACCTCGTCCGGGCCGTCGGCCAGGCGAAGGGCGCGCATGCCGGCGTAGGCCCGCGCCAGGCCGAAGTCCTCCGACACCCCGGCCCCGCCGTGCGCCTGGATGGCGTCGTCCAGCACCTTCAGCGCGGTGCGCGGCGCGGCGACCTTGATCATGGCGATCTCGAGCTGGGCGGCCTTGTTGCCGACCTTGTCCATCATGTCGGCGGCCTTCAGGCAGAGCAGCCGCGTCATCTCGATGTCCAGCCGCGCCTCGCCGATCCGCTGCTCCCAGACCGACTGATCGGCCAGCCGCTTGCCGAACGCCACCCGCGACAACAGCCGGTCGACCATCTTCTCCAGCGCCACCTCCGCGGCGCCCAGGGTGCGCATGCAGTGGTGGATGCGGCCCGGGCCCAGCCGGCCCTGGGCGATCTCGAATCCCCGCCCCTCGCCCAGGATCAGGTTCTCGACCGGCACGCGGACGTCGCGCAGCACCACCTCCGCATGTCCGTGGGGCGCGTCGTCGTAGCCGAACACCGGCAGCATGCGCAGCACCTCCAGCCCCGGCGCATCGGTGGGCACCAGAATCTGCGACTGCTGGGCGTGGCGCTGGCCCTCGGGGTTCGTCTTGCCCATCAGGATGGCGATCCTGCATCTCGGATCGCCCAGGCCCGACGACCACCACTTGCGGCCGTTGATGACGTATTCGTCGCCCTCGCGCCGGATCGACGTCTGGATATTGGTGGCGTCCGACGAGGCCACGTCCGGCTCGGTCATCAGGAAGGCCGAGCGGATCTCGCCGGCCATCAGCGGGCGGAGCCATCGGGCCTTCTGGGCCGCCGATCCGTAGTTGCGCAGCACCTCCATGTTGCCGGTGTCGGGCGCCGAGCAGTTGAACACCTCGGAGGCGAAGCCCACGCGGCCCATCTCCTCGGCGCAGAGCGCGTATTCGAGGTTGCTGAGGCCGGGCCCGGCGTCCTCCTCGGCGCCGCCACCGGCCTCCGCGGGCGTCAGGAACAGGTTCCACAGGCCCTCCGAATAGGCCCGCGCCTTCAGCTCCTCGACGATCGGGATGACCTGCCAGCGCGCGGCCCCCTCCACCGCCATCTGCTGCTGGTAGGTCGGGATGGCCGGGTAGACGTGGGCCGCCATGAAGGCGCGCACGCGGTCACGCCAGTGGGTTTCACGATCGGAGAGGCCGAAGTCCATGGCGGGGTTCCTCCATCATGCGGCGAAGGCGCCGCGGGGTTGGCCGCAGCGCCGCGAGGTCTCGGGCGTGCGGGCGTTGGTCACGGGCTGCTGGCCCTGGCCGATCGACGCTGCGAGGCCGGCCGCCACGCCACGCCCCTGCGCCTGGCGAGCCGGTTCGAGAGATCCAGCAGGTCGCGCTCGGTGAGGCGCAGGCGGGCCAGCGGCAGGATCACCGCGTTCTCCAGCGCCAGGTGTCCCCGCTCCTGCGCCGCGAAGGCCTCCAGCGCGCGGCGGCGCACGTTGTTGCGGCTGATCGGCGCCTGCTGGCGCAGGCAGGTCTCCAGGTGGTTGCGGACCGCCGCCGCGGCGGTGAGGTCCTTGGCGTGTTCGCCCTGGAGGCGGCCCAGAACCTTGTCGACCTCGTCCTCGGGCTGCGCGCGCGCCCGCATCAGGGGGAAGAGGTCCTCCTCCTCGTCCAGGACGTGCAGGGCCAGGTCGTGGACGATGAAGTCCAACAGCCAGCGGACGAGCGCCTCGTCGTAGGTGGTGGCCATCGAGGCGCGCTGCATCAGGTCGCAGAACTGGCGGTGCCGCTGGTGCTCGGCGAAGAACCACGTGATCGGATCGGACAGCAGGGTGTCCGGGGTGGCGGCGACGTGGTCTCGGTTCAGCGCCATGGCGAGCCCTCCGGGGCTAGTACTTGGCTTCGAGGGTCAGCCACAGCTTGTGGCGGTCCGCGAACCCTGGCCGGGCGCCGTCGAAGATCGCCGCCCGCACCTCTGCGCTCAGGATCCTGTTCATCGGGACGGCGGCCAGCAGGTCGAGTTCACGCCCATAGCGGCGCGAGCCGTCGTCGTCGGCGAACTCGTGCGCCGCGACCTGCAGCTTCAGCGGCACGGCCTTCGGCCCCAGCCCGACGGTGGCGCCGGCCCGCAGGTTCAGGTCGCGCACCCCCCCGGGCGGGGTCGTGAGGAAGACATCGGCCCAGCCCTGGTAGGCGAAGAGGCTCGCCAGCGGGGTCTGGAAGCCTCGCCGTCCGTCGCCGTCGAGGCGCTCGTATCCGACGGTGACCCACCGGGCCGGCCGCTTCAGCCCGACGCCCAGGTCCAGGTAGCCCAGGTCGAAGCCGGTCGGGCTATGGCGGTAGTCGGACTGGCGCGCGTACTCGACCTCGTAGGTCAGGCTGAGGTCGGGCTGCAGCTTTCGGGCGCCCGCGAACCGCGCGCCCCAGGTGGCGTTGGACTGGGTCGGGGCATTACGGAAGTCGAGCAGGTAGCCGTAGGCGGTGAGCTGCCCCGCGGGGGTCTTCAGGTCCGCCTGCGCCAGATGGCTGTCGCTGTCCCATTCGCCCTGGGCGCTGCGCCGCCCGAACACGCGGTGGACCTTGTCGACGTAGGCGTAGGTGAGGCCCAGGTCCTTCGTCGGCCGCCAGGCCGCCTTCACCGCGTCGAAGGTCTGTTCGTTCTGCCGGAACCCGGCATTGCCGACGAAACGGGCGGCGCCCAGGATCAGCCGCAGGCGGCCGATGGCCACGTCGCCGTCCCGGCCCGACCAGGTCACCTGGGCGCGGTTCAGCTCGGTCACCCCGGGATCGCCGACGACCGGATAGCGGAGCCTGCCGTTGGCGGTGCTGTTGTAGGCCTCGTCGAGCGCGACGACGGTCTCGCCCTCGACGAGCGCCTTGAAGCCGTTCCAGGCCGGCGTCTCGTAGCCCAGGCGGGCGCGCAGGGTCAGCGCATGGGCGTCCTTGGCGGCGCCGTCCTGGTCGACGGTCTCGGAGCGCAGGCGGGCGTCGAGGGTCACCTTGCCCGGCAGGCCCTCCGCCGCGGCCAGGCCCGGGGCGCCGAGCACGAGGGCGACCCCGACCGCGGCGAAGGCGGTTGCGCCGCGGCTCACGCGGGGACCCTCCGGATGAGCGTGAAGACCTGCCTGGCCGGGACCAGCTTCGCGCGCAGCACCGCCGCCAGGCAGGCCAGCGCGGGATCCGCCGCGTCGCGCGCGGCGGAGATGAGGTTGGTCCAGCGCTCGTCGTCCGCCTCGGCCACGAACGCGGCCATGGCGTCGCGGGCGTAGGCCGCGACGGTCTCTCCCGCCGCCGCGGCCGCCGCGGCCAGCCGCTGGGCGAGGTCGGGGTCCACGGCGGCCAGCCAGGGCGCCAGCCGCTCGGCGGCGCCCGGGTCGCCCAGGAAGTCGCCCAGCGTCGGGGATCCCTCGCGGACCGCGCCGTCGACGCCGAGCGTCAGGGCGACGCCCTGGCGGCGGGCCTCGGCGGCGAGGTCGGACACATAGCGCGTCGCCGCCGCCGTCCACGCCCGGCTCTCGAGGTGCAGCCGGATCCTGTCCTCCACGAGCTCGAAGGGCAGCCGGCGGCCGTCGATCCGCCGGTCGAGGCGCAGGACGTGCCAGCCGAAGCGGGAGCGCACGGGCTCCGCCGCCACCCCGCCCGGCGAGAGGCCTGCCAGGACGCGTTCCACCTCGGGGACGAGGTCGCCGGGCCCGAGCTGGCCGAGCGACCCGCCGGTCGCGCCGGACGGGCAGTCGGAGTGGTCGCGGGCCAGGTCCGCGAACGTGCGGCCGCCCCCGGCCAGGATGGCGATCAGGCGGGACGCCGCGTCCCGCGCCGCATGCACGGCCTCGTGGCCTTCGCCCCGGGGTTCGATGAGGATGTGCGAGGCCTCGCTGAGCGCCGGGGTGCGGAACCGCTCCGGGGCGGCGTCGTAGACCCGCCGGCATTCCTCCTCGCTCGGAACCGCGACGTCGACCTCCGCGTCGAGCAGCTCGCGGATCAGCGCCTCCTCGTGCGTCTCCTCGCGGCCGGCGGCGTCGAACCGGGGCGTGGCCTCCAGGCCGAGCCCGAGCGCCCGGTGCAGCAGCAGGGAACGGATGGCGAGCGCGTGGCCCGCCGCCGCGCGGGCGTCGGCGGCGGATGCGCCGGGGTGGTTCTGGGCCTCCTGCGCGAGCAGGGTTTCGGGGATCTCGACCCCGTCGACGACGAGCGTCCGCATGGCTATTCCGCCTTCAGCGGCCGGGCGCCGGACGCCGGGCGGACCTCGGGACGCCTGGGCAGGGTCCGCCTGGTGCGCACAAGCTGCCAGCCGCGGCGATTGAGGTACCAGACCGGCGCCGAGAGCATGTGGACGAGGCGGGTGAAGGGGAAGACCAGCAGGATGGTCATCCCAAGCAGCAGGTGGGCCTTGAACACCCAGGAGACGTCGGCGACGTGGTTCGCCACCCCCGGCTGGAAGGTGAACACGCCCTGGGCCCAGGTCATGAACTTGAGCATCTCGTGGCCGTCACGGTGCTGCAGCGACACCGGGATGGTGGAAAGGCCGAGTAGAAGCTGGGCCATCAGCAGCACCAGGATGGCGATGTCGGCGAAGCTGGACGTCCTGCGGATGCGCGGATCGGTCAGGCGCCGGTGCAGCAGCAGGCCGCCGCCCGCCAGCGCGAGGAGGCCGGCGGCCCCGCCGGCGACGATCGCCAGCATCTGCTTGGCGGCGTGCGGCACGCCCAGGGCGTCGAACAGCCAGATCGGGGTCAGCAGGCCGACGAAGTGGCCGGCGAAGATCATCAGCACGCCTACGTGGAAGAGGACCGAGCCCGCGACGAGCTGCTTGCGGCGCAGCAGTTGCGAGGAGCCGGTGCGCCAGGTGTAGGGCTCCCGGTCGAAGCGGATCACCGAGCCCAGCGCCAGGACGGAGAGCGCGATGTAGGGATAGACCCCGAAGGCGATCTGGTCGAAGTCCATCACGCGGCTCCCATAGCGGCCGGCGGGCGACGCACCGGCGCGGGGCCCTGCTTCATGGCGGTGACCAGCGCGTCCGCCTTCGGGCAGCCGACGTCCGACGGGCCGAAGCTCACGGCGGTCTCGGCCCACAGCTTGTCGATGGCCTCCAGGTCGTCGGGATTGTCGTCCGGCTCGGCCATCAGGGCGGCGAGCGCCGCGGCGTCGGCCGGATCGGCGGCCAGCGCCGTCAGCGCGCCGAAGACCGCGCGGTACGGGCTCTGGCGCTTGTGCAGGCGCTGGCCGAGCGCGCTCAGCACGTGGGCGGCCTCGCCCAGCAGCGACGCGGCCTCCGCGTCCGGCAGGGTCGACAGGAACTCCAGGAAGACCGGCAGGTGGTCGGGCAGTTCGTTGGCCGACAGCTCCAGGCCCCTGGCGCGGTAGAGCTCGAGCAGCGCCACCATCGCCTGGCCGCGGTCGCGGCTCTCGCCGTGGACGTGCTCATAGAGGTTCAGCGACAGCGAGCGCGTCCGGTCGAAGAGCCACACGTAGCGCTCCTGGGCCTCGTAGATGTCGTCGGTGGCGATGTCCTCGGCGAGCTTGCCGAGCGCCCGGCGCACCGCGCGCGGCAGGCCTTCGTCGGCGGCCAGCACCGCCGTGGCGTCGGGCAGCAGCCCGCGGGTCGCCTCGGTGGGATAGCTGAGCAGGAGGGCCAGCGCCCGATAGCTGAGGGACATCACTTGACCTCCATGGGGGTCTTGGCGCGCGAGCGCGTCTTGGGCCCGAACAGGCCCAGTTCCGTCCGGCCGCCGGAGCAGCCGTTGCCGAAGGTGAAGCCGCAGGAGCCCCTGAGGTCGTAGGCGTCCTCCACCGTCTCGCGGTGGGTGGTGGGTATGACGAACCGGTCCTCGTAGTCGGCGATCGCCATGTAGCGGTACATCTCGTCGATCTGGGCGGCGGTCAGGCCCACCCGCTCGGCGATGGCGTGGTCGATGCGCCCGTCGATGGTCTTGGCGCGCATGTAGCCGCGCATGGCCAGCATGCGCTCCAGCGCCTGGACCACCGGCGGCTCGGCGCCGGCGGTCAGCAGGTTGGCCAGGTACCTCACCGGGATGCGCAGCGACCTCACGTCGGGCATCTCGCCGTCCATGGCCAGCGCCCCGGCCGAGGCCGCCGACTGGATCGGCGACAGCGGCGGCACGTACCAGACCATCGGCAGGGTCCGGTATTCCGGGTGCAGCGGGAAGGCGACCTTCCAGTCGATGGCCATCTTGTAGACCGGGCTGCGGCGCGCGGCCTCCAGCCAGGCCTCGGGCACGCCGTCGCGGCGGGCCTGGTCGATCACGGCCGGGTCGAAGGGGTCCAGGAAGACGTCGAGCTGGGCCTGGTAGAGGTCCGTCTCGTCGGGCGCCGCGGCGGCCGCCTCGATGCGGTCGGCGTCATAGAGCAGGACGCCCAGGTAGCGGATGCGGCCCACGCAGGTCTCGGAGCAGACCGTGGGCTGGCCCACCTCGATGCGCGGGAAGCAGAAGGTGCACTTCTCGGACTTACCGCTCTCCCAGTTGTAGTAGATCTTCTTGTAGGGGCAGGCCGAGACGCACATGCGCCAGCCGCGGCACTTCTCCTGATCGATCAGGACGATGCCGTCCTCCTCGCGCTTGTAGATCGCGCCCGACGGGCAGGCGGCGACGCACGCGGGGTTGAGGCAGTGCTCGCACAGCCTCGGCAGGTACATCATGAAGGTGTTTTCGAACTGGCCGTAGATCTCGCTTTCGATCCCCTCGAAATTGTAGTCGGCCTTCCGCCGGGCGAACTCGCCCCCCAGGATCTCCTCCCAGTTGGGGCCCCATTCGATCTTCTCCATGCGCTGGCCGGTGATCTGCGAGCGCGGGCGCGCGGTGGGGAACGCCTTCGCCTCCGGCGCCGACTGCAGGTGGCCGTAGTCGAAGTCGAAGGGCTCGTAGTAGTCGTCGATCTCGGGCAGGTCGGGGTTGGCGAAGATCTTCGCCAGGATCCGCCACTTGGCCCCCATCTTCGGCTCGATCCTGCCGTTGGGCCTGCGGACCCAGCCGCCGTTCCAGCGCTTCTGGTTTTCCCAATCCCTGGGATAGCCGACGCCCGGCTTGGTCTCGACGTTGTTGAACCAGGCGTATTCAACGCCCTGCCGGTTGGTCCACACGTTCTTGCAGGTGACGGAGCAGGTGTGGCACCCGATGCACTTGTCGAGGTTCAGCACCATGCCGATCTGGGTGCGGACTTTCATTGGGCGAAATCCTTCGAAGTCGCGGGCCCGTCCAGCCAATCGACCTTGTTCATCTTGCGGACGACGACGAACTCATCCCGGTTGGAGCCCACGGTTCCGTAGTAGTTGAAGCCGTAGGCCAGCTGGGCGTAGCCGCCGATCATGTGCGTGGGCTTGGGCACGGTGCGGGTGCATGAGTTGTGGATTCCGCCGCGCAGGCCGGTGATCTGCGACCCCGGCGTGTTCACGATCTTCTCCTGCGCGTGGTACATGAAGGTCGTGCCTTCACGGATGCGCTGGGAGACCACCGCGCGCGCCGTCAGCGCGCCGTTGGCGTTGAAGGCCTCGATCCAGTCGTTGTCCTCGATCCCCGCCGCCCGGGCGTCCGCCTCCGAGATCCACACCACCGGGCCGCCGCGGTTCAGGGTCAGCATGAGGAGGTTGTCGGAATAGGTGGAATGGATGCCCCACTTCTGGTGCGGCGTGATGAAGTTGAGGACGATCTCGGTCTCGCCGTTCGGCGTCCTGCCCTTCACCCAGGTGGTCTTCAGGTCGACCGGCGGCTTGTAGACGCAGAGGGCCTCGCCGAACGCCCGCATCCACAGATGGTCCTGGTAGAGCTGCTGGCGGCCGGTCAGGGTCCGCCAGGGGATCAGCTCGTGGACGTTGGTGTAGCCGGCGTTGTAGCAGACGTGCTCGCTCTCCAGGCCCGACCAGATCGGCGAGGAGATGATCTTCCGCGGCTGGGCGACCAGGTCGCGGTAGCGGATCTTCTCGTCCTCCTTCGGCGCCGCCAGGTGGGTATGTCCCCGCCCCGTCTGCTTCTCGAGCGCCGCCCAGGCCTTGACCGCCACCTCGCCGTTGGTCTCCGGCGCGAGCGTCAGGATGGTCTCGCAGGCGTCGATGTCGGTGTCGATCCGCGGCAGGCCCTCGGTGAGCCCCGGCTCCAGGACCCGGCCGTTCAGGTCGCCCAGCAGGCCGACCTCGTGCTCGGTGTTCCAGGCCATGCCCTTGCCGCCGTTGCCGGCCCTGCTCATCAGCGGGCCCAGCGAGGTGAACTGCCGGTAGAGGTTGGGGTAGTCGCGCTCCACGACCGTGATCTGCGGCATGGTCTTGCCGGGGACCGGCTCGCATTCGCCGAGATACCAGTCCTTCACGTCGAACGGCTGGGCCAGCTCCGCGGCGCTGTCGTGCTGGATGGGCGTCAGCACGACGTCCTTCTCGACGCCCAGCACCTCGGGCGCCACCTCGGAGAACTTCCGCGCGATCGCCTTGAAGATCTCCCAGTCCGACTTCGACTCCCACGCCGGGTCCACCGCCGCGGAGAGCGGGTGGATGAACGGGTGCATGTCGGAGGTGTTGAGGTCGTTCTTCTCGTACCAGGTGGCGGTCGGAAGCACGATGTCGGAGTAGACCGCCGTCGTGGACATCCGGAAGTCGAGGGTGACCAGGAGGTCGAGCTTCCCTTCCGGCGCCTCGTCATGCCAGGCCACGTCGCGGGGCTTCTGCCGCCCCATCACCCCGAGGTCCTTGCCCTGCACGCCGTGGGCGGCGCCCAGGAGGTGCTTCAGGAAGTACTCGTGCCCCTTGCCGGACGAGCCCAGCAGGTTCGAGCGCCAGACGAACATGTTGCGCGGCCAGTTGGCCGGATCGTCGGGGTCGTGGCAGGAGAGCTCGAGGTTGCGCGCCTCGAGCTCGCGCACCGCGAAGACCCTGGGGTCGACGCCGGCCGCATCCGCCGCGCGGGCGACGTCCAGCGGATTGGTCTTCAGCGCCGGCGCCGACGGCAGCCAGCCCATGCGCTCGGCGCGCACGTTGAAGTCGATCAGCGAGGCGTCCCACGGCCCGTCCGGGGCGGTCGGCGACAGGATCTCCGAGGCGCTGACCGTCTCGTACCGGTACTGGTCGGTGTGGGCGTAGAAGAACGAGGTCGAGTTCTGCTGCCGTGGCGGACGGATCCAGTCGGTGGCGAAGGCCAGCGGCGCCCAGCCGGTCTGCGGGCGCAGCTTCTCCTGGCCGACGTAGTGGCTCCAGCCGCCGCCCGACTGGCCCACGCACCCGCACATCACCAGCATGTTGATGACGCCGCGGTAGTTCATGTCCATGTGGAACCAGTGGTTCATCGCCGCGCCGATGATCACCATCGAACGCCCGTTGGTCTTCTCGGCGTTGGTGGCGAAGCCGCGGGCGACCGCGATGATCTGGTCGCGCGGCACCGTGGTGATCGCCTCGGCCCAGGCCGGCGAATAGGGCTCGGGATCGTCGAAGCCCGCCGGCATATGCTCGCCGCCCAGCCCCTGGTCGACGCCGTAGTTGGCGAGGAACAGGTCGTAGACGCTGGCGACCAGCGCCTCCCCGTCGGCGAGCTTGAGCCGCTTCGCCGGCACGTTGCGCACCAGCACGTCGGGATGGTCGGTGGCGGCGAAGCCGTTGGAGGCGGTGTTGGCGAAATAGGGGAAGCGGACGCCGACCACCTCGTCGTGGACGCCGTTCAGGCCCAGGCGCAGGACCGTCCCGGCGCCGGCGGAGTCCTTCTCCTCCAGGTTCCACTTGCCGTCCTCGCCCCAGCGGAAGCCGATCGAGCCGTTGGGCACGACGATCCGCCCGGTCGCCTCGTCGAGCGCGACGGTCTTCCAGTCGGGATTGTTGGCCTCGCCCAGGCCGCCCTCGAAGTCGGCGGCCCGCAGCAGGCGCTCGGAGACGTAGCCGCCGTCCTGCGGGACCAGGCGCACCAGCATCGGCAGGTCGGAATATCGGCGCAGGTAGTCGCGGAAGTACGGGACCTGGCGGTCGACGTGGAACTCCTTGAGGATCACGTGGCCGAACGCCATGGCGAGCGCCGCGTCCGTGCCCTGCTTCACCGGCAGCCACAGGTCGGAGAACTTCGAGGCCTCCGAGTAGTCCGGGCAGATCACCACCGACTTGGCGCCGCGGTAGCGGGCCTCGGTGTAGAAGTGGGCGTCGGGGGTCCGGGTCTGCGGGACGTTGGAGCCCCACAGCATCAGGAAGCCGGCGTTGTACCAGTCGGCGCTCTCGGCGACGTCGGTCTGTTCGCCCCAGGTCTGCGGCGACGAGGGCGGCAGGTCGCAGTACCAGTCGTAGAACGAGCCGCAGACCCCGCCGAGGAGCTGGAGGTAGCGGGCGCCGGCGGCGTAGGAGACCATCGACATCGCCGGGATCGGCGAGAAGCCGAACACCCGGTCCGGGCCCCACCGCCTGACCGTATGCGCGTTGGCCGCGGCCACGATCTCGGTGACCTCGTCCCAGGTAGCGCGCACGAAGCCGCCCGAGCCGCGCATGGCGGTGTAGGACCTGCGCTTGCCGGCGTCGGCCTGGATCGAGGCCCAGGCCGCCACCGGCGCCTGGGTGGCCCGGGCTTCGCGCCAGAGCTTCAGGAGCCGGCCGCGGACCAGCGGATACTTCACGCGGTTGGCCGAGTAGAGGTACCAGCTATAGCTGGCGCCGCGGGCGCAGCCGCGCGGCTCATGGTTGGGCAGCTCCGGCCGCGTGCGCGGATAGTCGGTCTGCTGCGTCTCCCAGGTGACGATCCCGCCCTTGACGTAGATCTTCCACGAGCAGGAGCCCGTGCAGTTCACGCCGTGGGTGGAGCGGACGATCTTGTCGTGGCGCCAGCGGGACCGGTAGGCCTCCTCCCAGGCGCGATCCTCGTCGTTCATCACGCCGTGGCCGTCCGAGAACAGCTCGGTCCTGCGCGTGAAGAACGCGAGGCGGTCGAGGGTGTTGCTCATTCTGCGGTGACCTTTGCAGGCGTGGCTTGCGCGACGTGCAGGAGCGAGCCCCGGCGGCCGTAGACGACCCAGTTCAGGGCCACGCAGCTCACGTAGAAGACGAGGAAGATGTAGAGGGCGGTCTCGGGCCCGCCGGTCGCCTTGAGCGAATCCCCGAACGCCTTGGGGATGAAGAAGCCGCCGAAGGCGCCGACCGCCGAGGTGAAGCCGACGATGGCCGCCGACTCCATCTCCGCCGCCTTCAGCCGCACGTCCGCCGCGGCGTCCGGCATCAGGCGGGGCATGTCGGAGCGGACGATCGCGGGGATCATCTGGAACGTCGAAGCGTTGCCGACGCCCGTCCAGAAGAACAGCCACAGGAAGCTGGCGAAGAACACCGGGAACGACGGGTCGGCGTGGAAGGCGCCGACGCCCTGCAGGACGCCCAGCACGCCGAGCGCCATGGCCAGGAAGACGTAGTGGGTCACCCGCTCCCCGCCGAACCTGTCCGAGACCCAGCCCGTCAGCGCCCGCGAGGCGGCGCCCACGAGGGGACCCAGGAAGGCCAGCTTCAGCACCAGGATGTGCGGGAAGAGCGTCTTCGACAGCAGCGGGAAGGCCGCCGAGAAGCCGAGGAACGAGCCAAAGGTCCCGAGGTAGAGCCAGCACATGATCCAGTTGTGGCGGCGCCTGAACACGACCGCCTGGCTGGAGAACGAAGCCTTGGCCGAGCCGATGTCGTTCATGCCGAACCAGGCGACGAGCGCCGCCACGAGGATGAACGGGACCCAGACGTAGCCGGCGTTCTGCATCCAGACCGGCGCGGTCACGCCCAGGCCCGCGTCCACCGAAAGCTGCGCGGGACCGGCGATCGGCAGGAGGGCGACGCCCGTCACCACCGGCACCAGGAACTGCATGAGGCTGACGCCGAGGTTGCCGAACCCGGCGTTCATGGCGAGCGCGTTGCCCTTCTCGGCCTTCGGGTAGAAGAACGAGATGTTGCCCATGGAGGACGCGAAGTTGCCGCCGCCCAGGCCGCACAGCAGCGAGAGCATCACGAAGGTCCAGTAGGGCGTGTCGGGGTTCTGGACCGCCAGGCCGATGCCGATGGCGGGGACCAGGAGCGACAGGGTCGACAGCGTGGTCCAGAGCCGGCCGCCGAAGATCGGCACCATGAAGCTGTAGAAGACGCGCAGGGTCGCCCCCGACAGGGCCGGCAGGGCGGTCAGCCAGAAGAGCTGGTCGGTGGTGAACCTGAAGCCGATCAGCTTCAGCTTGGCCACGACCATCGACCACACCATCCAGACCGCGAAGGCCAGGGTGAGGTTCGGGATCGAGATCCACAGGTTGCGCGTGGCGATCCGCTTGCCCGTCGCGTTCCAGAACGCGGGGTCCTCGGGGCGCCAGTCGTTCAGCACATGGCGAGGTCTGGCCATGAGGTTGGGTCCTCTCGTGCTATCCGGCGGCGCGCAGGGGACTGGCCGCCGCGCCCGCTCGGGGTTCTGGGGAAAGGCCGACCATCTCGGGCAGCTCGGGCAGGTCCCGAAGCTGCGGCGTCCGGGCGCGCTCCATGCGGCGGATCGCGAAGTGCATCCAGGCCAGCGCGCCCGCCACCAGGACGAACAGCAGCATGAAGCAGCTCGTCCAGACGTGGGTCAGGTCGTTCAGCGCGCCGAAGGCGATCGGCAGGACGAAACCGCCCAGCCCGCCGATCATGCCCACGAGGCCGCCGACCGAGCCGATGGTGTCGGGATAGTAGACCGGGATGTGCTTGTAGACGGCCGCCTTGCCCAGGCTCATGGCGAACCCCAGGCAGAACAGCAGCGCCACGAACGGGACCAGGCCGAGCGCGAGGCGGAAGGTGATCGGGCCGCCGATGCCGTCGACGATGTAGGTCGTGGCCGGGTACGACAGCAGGAAGGTGCAGGCGACGCTGACGCCGAAGGTGATGTACATCACGCGGCGCGCCCCGATCCGGTCGGAGAGCCAGCCGCCGAACACCCGGAACAGCGAACCGGGGATCGAATAGGCCGCCGCCAGCATTCCGGCGGCGATGAGCGGCAGGCGGTAGACCGCCACCAGGTAGTGGGGCAACCACAGCGACAGGGCCACGAACGCCCCGAAGCAGAAGAAGTAGTAGAGCGCGAAGCGCCAGACCTGGAGCCGCCTCAACGGCTCGAGTTGCATCAGCGCCGATGTCGCCTTCGCGCCGGAGCGGCGCCGGGCGACCAGCTCCGGGTCGTCGCGCGTGACGAGGAAACAGGCCACCGCGATCACCGCCAGCGCGCTCGCCCACACCTGGGCGACCGCCTGCCAGCCGAAGGCCAGCATCACGAAGGGCGCGGCGAACTTGGTCACCGCGGCGCCGACGTTGCCGGCCCCGAAGATGCCGAGCGCCGTGCCCTGCCGGGCCTTGGAGAAGAATTTCGAGACGTAGGCCACGCCGACCGAGAAGCTGCCGCCCGCCAGGCCCACGCCCAGCGCCGCCAGCAGGAACTGCGGGTAGGTGTGTGCGTAGGAGAGCAGCCAGGTCGCCGCCGCGGCCGACAGCATCACCGCGAGGTTCACCACCCGCCCGCCCATCTGGTCGGCCCAGATGCCGAGCGGGACGCGGATCAGCGAGCCGGTGAGGATCGGCGTGCCGGCCAGCAGGCCGAACTCGGCTTCCGTCAGGCCGAGCTCCTGCTTGATGCGGATGCCGATGATGGAGAACACCGTCCACACCGCAAAGCAGGCGGTGAACGCGAACGTGCTCATGCCGAGGGCGGTGTTGGCGCCGGGCTGGGACGGGGCGGAAACGTCGGTCACGGCGGTCTCAACGGGAGCGCGACGCCGAGGGACGCCGCTTCATCGCCTTAGTGCTGCAAGACCGGCGAAGGACGTTTGATCAACGTCAATCGATCTCTGGCGTACAAAAGAAAAGATCGGAATACCGCACAGTCTCCCGCCAGCACCCACGATCCGATACTTGTCACTAGACTTGGATCATCTGTCCGATTGACGAACATCAAGCCCGGGCCTCGCTTGACCCAGATCAAGGCGCGACCGGGCCGGCGGCCGCACCCCTGTCCCCCAGTAGGCAAGGGCAGGTGCGATGCGGGACGTCGATCTGGAGCGGGTCAGGGCGCTGCCGCTGTTTTCGGACTGCTCCGACGACACGTTCCGGACCCTGACCGCCGGAGCGTTCCTGCAACGGTTTCCCGCCGGGACGACGCTTCTGCTGGAAGGCGACCCGGTCGATTTCCTCTATGTGCTGCTCGACGGCGTCGTCGAGCTTGAAGGCACCTGGAACGACAAGGAGACCACGCTGGCGATCCTGCGGCCGGTCTCCACCTTCATCCTGGCGGCCGTGGTGCTCGACGCCGACGGCCTGATGAGCGCGCGGACCGTGGAGCGATCGGACATCCTGATGCTCTCCGGGGCGGCGATGCGGCGGGTCATGTCCGAGGACGCGCGTTTCGCCGTCGCCGTGGCCCAGGAGATGGCCGGCTGCTATCGCGGTCTCGTGCGATCGCTGAAGAACCAGAAGCTGCGGGGCGGCCTCGAGCGCCTGGCGAACTACCTGATCACCCAGCGCCTGCGCCAGGGCGGCGAGCCCACGTTCGCCCTCCCGACCGAAAAGCGCATGCTGGCCTCGCTGCTGGGCATGACGCCGGAGAACCTGTCGCGATCGCTGGCCGCCCTGGCCGACTACGGGGTCGAGGTGAACGGGCCGTCGGTCACGATCACCCGCCCCGCCGTGCTGGAGCGCCTCGCCAAGCCCGATCCGCTGATCGACAACCACCAGCCGGTTTCCGGCGGCGTGACCGGCAAGGCGCAGCGCGAGCGTTGGCCCCAGGGCGACGACCGCACGCACGCCGCCTGAGGCCCCGCCCCGGCCCGGAGGCCGTCAGCCCCCGAACTGCGCCAGTTGGCGCGTGTCGCCGCTGTCGGCCTCGTGCAGCCGATGCCCGGCGGGCTTGCCGGCGAGCGCGCGCAGGATCCGCGCCCGGAGCGCCTCGGGCTCGTCGGCCTCCAGCAGGTCCTTCAGGCCGACGCCGAGCTCGCCGAACAGGCACAGGCGCAACTGGCCGCGGGCGGTGATGCGCAGCCGGTTGCAACCGTCGCAGAAGCCCGGCGCGTAGGGCGCGATCAGGCCGATGCGCCCGGCGTGGTCGGGATGGACCATCTCGATCGCCGGTCCGTCGTCGAACGCCCGCGCGCGCGGCGTCCAGCCGCGGGCCGTGAGCCAGTCGGTGAGCCGCGCGCCCGGCACATGCTGGTCGGCGAAGAAGTCGGCGTTGTCGCCGGTCCGCATCAGCTCGATGAACCGCACGGCGACCGGCCGCGCCCGGACGAAGTCGGCGAAGGCCTCGAAGCCCGCCTCGGCGGTGTCGCGCAGCAGGACCCCGTTCACCTTGACGACCGGAAGGCCCAGCTCCAGGGCGCGGTCCAGCCCGGCGACCACGGCCGGCAACCGGTCGTGCCCGGTGATCCGGCGGAACCCCTCGCGATCCAGGGAGTCGATGCTGACGTTGAGGTTGGTGAGGCCCGCGTCGCGCCAGCCGGCGACCTGGCGGCCGAGGTTCCAGCCGTTGGTCGTGATGCAGACCTTCCGGATTCCGGGGACCGACGCCGCGCGCGCGATGATCTCGGGCAGGTCGCGGCGCACACTGGGCTCGCCGCCCGTCACGCGGACCTTGGAGACCCCCAGGCCGGCGAACGCCCGCACCACGCGCTCGCATTCGAGCGGCGTCAGGAAGGTCAGCGGCGCGGTCTTCCTGAACCCGTCCGGCAGGCAATAGGTGCAGCGGAAGTTGCAGACCTCGGTGACCGAGAGGCGCAGGTAGTGGAAGCGGCGGCCGAAGCCGTCGACGAGGCCGTCCACCCTGGCCCCCTCCCCGGCGCGGGTTCCCTCGCCGGCGCCTGCCGGCCCGGCGGTCCGGCGCGCATGGGCGAAGATCATGCCGCCCGCGGCCGCGGGGTCGTCAGCATCCGCCCGTAGGCGAGCGCGAAGCCGCCGAAGGCCAGGGACCAGGCCAGACCCGAAGCGCCGAGGAGCCAGGGCTGGCCGGCGCCGGAGAACGGCGCGGCGACCCGCAGCAGGGCCGCGCCGTTGATGGCCACGTAGATCGCCAGGGTGCCGGCGCCCGCCGCGAGCGGCCGGCCCGTATGGCCCCGCGTCGCGCGGGTCATGACGGCCAGGGTCATCACCCCCACCGCGCCGGCGGTCAGGGCGTGGACGCCGGCCGAGCGCGGCACGACGGCAGGGTCCAGCGATGCGCCGCCCAGCAGCAGCAGGCCGGCGCCCAGCCAGCCGTAGCCGAGGTGCAGGATCCAGACGAGCGGCTCGGCGGCCGCGCGCCAGCCCCGCCAGCGGGCCAGGCGGACGAGATGGGCGAGGCCGGCCAACCCGAGCGCCAGGCCGCTCACCGCGGCCTGCGGCGCGACGACCCAGAGGCCGGCGCCGACGACGGTCAGGCCCAGCGCCGCCCGATCGACGGGTCCGAAGAGCGCCGGCTCCGGCGCCAGGGACCGCGCCTTCATCCAGTTACGCGTGAAGCTGGGGACGATACGGCCGCCGATCAGGGCGATGAGCACGCTCGCAGCGGCCAGGGCGAGACGGACACCGGCCTCGCTGGCGACCGTCGCCGGCAGGTGGGACGCAACGTTGGCCAGGGCGAAGACGGTGACCAGGCCGCAGACCGGCAGGTTGCGCCAATTGCGGCCTGTCAGGACCTCGCGCCAGATCACGGCGGCGAAGGCCAGGAGGAACAGGCTGTCGATCACTGCCGCTGCGGCGCCCAGGATCCCCGGGTAGAGCATCGCCACGCGGCCCAGCATCCAGAGCGCCACCAGCCCGCAGAGCGGCGCGCCGACGACGGGCATCCGGCCGGTCCAGTTGGGTACGGCCGTGGTGAGGAAGCCCGCGATCACCGCGCCCAGGAACCCGAAGATCATCTCGTGGATGTGCCACTCGCGGGTCAGGGCCTCGAAGCCGCCGTGGAAGTAGCTGTACAGCCAGAGCGGCACGACCGCGGCGCTCCAGATGGCGCCGAAGAGGAAGAAGGGCCGGAAGCCGAAGCTGAACAGCGCCGGCCCTTCGTAGGCGCGTCGTGCGGCTGCGGTGCTGATCATGCGGCCAGGATAGCCCGGCGCCTCCGGGGCGCCTTGACGGACGTCAAGCGGCGGCTATCCGCACTTCGAGTAGCCGCAGGACAGGCAACTGTCGCAGCCCTCCTTGCGGATGAGCTCGAAACCCCCGCAGCGCGGACAGCAGGCCTGGCCGCGCGGCCCCGGCGTCGCCCTCGCCGGCGCCTCGGGGTCCGCGCCGGGGTCCGCGCCGGTCGCGACGAGGTGACGCTCGATCACGCCGCCGATCGCCGCCAGCAGCGAAGGGACATACCGCCCGCCCAGCCAGGCGCCGCCGCGGGGATCGAACACCGCCTTCAGCTCCTCGGCCACGAAGCCCACGTCGCCGCCGCGCCGGAACACCGCCGAGATCATGCGCGTGAGTCCGAGGGTCCAGGCGTAGTGGTCCATGTTCTTGGAGTTGATGAAGATCTCGAACGGCCGCCGGACGCCGTCCGCCTCGGTGTCGTTGAGCGTGACGTAGACGGCGTGCGCGCTCTCCGGCCAGACCAGCTTGTAGGTCGCGCCTTCCAGCGCCTCGGGACGCGGCGCCAGGACCGGGCCGGCGGGCGTGGGGCCGGCGGGCGTGGGGCCGCCCGGCTCCACCGAGAGCACCGAGCCCGTGACCGCGTTGGGCCGGTAGGTGGTCATGCCCTTGCAGCCGCTGCGCCACCCCAGGCGGTAGATGTCCCCGAAGGCGTCGAACGCCATCTCCTCCGGGCAGTTCACGGTCTTGGAGATCGAGCTGTCGGCCTGGGCCTGGGCGGCGGCCTGCATCCGGACGTGGTCCTCGGGGGTCAGGGTCTGGGCGCTGACGAAGATGTCCTGCGGCGGCGGCGCCTCGCCGTGCAGCCGCTTCCAGACCGCCAGCGCATAGTCCTCGACGGGCTCCTCGCGTCGCGACCCGTCGGCCTGCCGCACCTTGCGGACGTAGGAATAGGCGAAGACCGGCTCGATGCCGGACGAGACGTTGCCGGCCAGCAGCGAGGTGGTGCCGGTCGGCGCGATCGAGGTGAGGCAGCCGTTGCGCAGGCCGTGGCGGGCGATGAGCTCGCGGGTCTCGCCGTCCAGGGCCGCCAGGTTCGGCCGCGCCAGGATGGCGGGATCGTAGAGCGGGAACGCGCCCTTTTCGGCCGCGAGCCCGGCCGACGCGCGATAGGCCTCGCGCTTGATCGTCGCAAGCCACCGGCCCGTCAGTTCCACCGCGCGGTCGCTGCCGTAGGCCACGCCGCAGAACACCAGGGCGTCGGCCAGGCCGGTGACGCCCAGGCCGATCCGGCGCTTGGCCTTCGCCTCGGTTTCCTGCGGCTCGAGCGGATAGCGCGAGACGTCGATGACGTTGTCGAGCATCCGCACGGCGGTCCGGGTGAGTTCGCGGAGTCCGGCCTCGTCCAGCAGGGCGCCGGGCTGGAAGGGCGTGGCCACGAGGCGCGCCAGGTTGATCGAGCCCAGCAGGCAGGCCCCATAGGGCGGCAGCATCTGCTCGCCGCACGGGTTGCTGGCCAGGATGGTTTCGCAATAGCCGAGGTTGTTCCGGGCGTTGACCCGGTCGATGAAGATCACCCCGGGCTCGGCGGCGTCGTAGGTCGCCCGCATCAGCCGGGCCCAGAGATCGGCCGCCCGCACGGAGCCCCTGGCCTCGCCCCCGAACACCAGCGGCCAGTCGGCGTCCGCCTCCAGCGCGGCCATGAAGGCGTCGGTCACCAGCACCGAGAGGTTGAAGTTGCGCAACCGCGCGCCGTCGCGCTTGGCGTCGATGAACGCCTCGATGTCGGGATGGTCGATGCGCAGGCAGCCCATCATCGCGCCCCGCCGCTGGCCCGCGGAGAGGATCGTGCGGCACATGGCGTCCCAGACGTCCATGAAGCTCAAGGGGCCGGACGCCTCGGCGTCGACGCCCTTCACCGCCGAACCGGCGGGGCGGATGGAGGAGAAGTCCATGCCGACGCCGCCGCCCTGCTGCAGCGTCACCGCCGCCTCCTGCACGTGACGGAAGATGCCGCCCAGGTCGTCGGGGATCCGGCCCATGACGAAGCAGTTGAACAGGGTGACGTTCCGCCCGGTCCCCGCGCCGGCCAGGATGCGCCCCGCCGGCAGGAAGCGGTGGTCGCGGAGCGCCGCTTCGAAGCGGTCGCGCGTCACCGCGCGGAGTTCGGGCGCCTCGGCCTCGGCCAGCGCGCGGGCGACCCGCGCCCAGGTCTCCTCGAGGCTCCCGTCGCCCACCCCGGTCGCCGGATTGTAGCGGTACTTGCCGGACCAGATCTCGCCCGCGAGCGGGTTGTCGAACGCCATCGCCATCGCCTCCGGAAGGGGGCGGCAGGCTGGTCGATTCGGGGCGGGGCGCACTTGAGCGGATCGCCCCGCCCGCCCCCACTTCGGCAAGCCGCGACTTGTCGAAGATCAAGCCGCGGCCCGGTCCGGTTCAAGGCCGGCGCAGCCGGCAGGGCGTAGGAAGGGACGGAAGGAGCCAAACGTGCCCGACGACGCCAGCCTCACCCCCGCCCCGCCCCGCGGCGACGCCGCGCCGATCCGCTGCGCGCTGATGACGCCGGATCCGGACGCCCGGCCCCGCCCCGACATCGCGGGCCTCATCGAGCTGATCCAGGTCCGCTATCACGACACCCACCGGCGCGAGTTTCCCGAAGCCATCCGCCTGGCCCGGAAGGTCGAGGCGGTCCACGCCGCCGATCCCGGATGCCCGAAAGGCCTCGCCGATCTGCTGGCGCTGATGCTCGACGACCTCGAGAGCCACCAGCGCCGCGAGGAGCAGGTGCTCTTCCCGATGCTGGCGGCGGGCGGCGGGCCGATGGTCCGGTTCCCCATCGCCCGGATGATGGCCGAACACGTCGACGTGGACGGCCAGCTCGCGAGCCTGCGGGCCATCACCCACGACTTCGCCGAACCCGAGGCGGCCTGCGACGCCTGGCGCGAGCTGATGCGCCTGTGCCGCAAGCTCGACGCGGACCTGCGGGAACACATGCGGCTCGAGAACGAGCAGCTCTTCGCCGCATTCCTGGGCTGACGCCCGAGGGCGGTGAGCCTCGTCCCCCGGCGCACACACCCCGGGGGCGGCGCTCCGCCCACGGGATCGGGCGTCGCGCGGCGGCGGACCTCGCGGTTCGCCGCCGAAGCGCGTCGGACGCGCCGGCGCCGTCAGAACGCCAGGACCTCGACGATCTCGCCCGCCTCCAGGGCGCGCGCATCGGCCCGCCGCCGGATCAGGAGGTCGGCGGTCGCCAGGTCCTTCGGGGCGCTGGAGTCCTGGCGGCCGACCGGCCGCACGCCGTCGAAGTCGCTCCGGCCGCGGTGGAAGCATTCCCGGTCGCCGCACGCCCCCAGGGCCGCGGCGAGAGGCGCGGTCCGCCAGGCCCAGGCCTCCTGCGCCCGCCGCCCGCTCAGCCCCGCCAGGATCGGCGCCAGGAACAGCCGCGCGGTGACCATGGCCGCCGACGGGTTCCCCGGTAGGCCGACGACGATGCGGGCGCCGACCCGACCGACCCACACCGGCTTTCCGGGCTTGATGTCCACCTTCTCGAACGCGAAGCGCAGCCCGAGGGGCTCGAACATCGCCCTGGAGAAGTCCCTCTCCCCGACCGATGCGCCGCCGGTGACGACCACCACGTGCGCCTCCTCCAGCGCGCGCCCCGCGGCCCGGACGAGGCTCGGCAGGTCGTCGCGCAGGCGCCGGCGGCCGACCACCTCGCCGCCCCAGGCGCGGGCCAGCGCGTCCACGCCGAAGGAGACGCTTTCCGGTATCGTGCCCGGCGCGCCGGCCGACCGGCCGGGCGCGACCAGTTCGTCGCCCGTGCTCAGCACCGCCACGCGGGGCCGGACGTGGACCTCGACCGCCTCGCGATCGGCGGCCGCGGCCGCGACCAGCGCCTGCGGCGTCAGCCGGGTCCCCGCGTCCAGCAGCACCTCGCCCGCCGCGAAGTCGGATCCCGCCGCGCGCACGTGCCGCGCCGGCGACGGCCGCCCGGCGATCACGACGGCGTCGCCGTCGCGTCGCACGACCTCCTGGATCACCACCCGGTCGGCGCCCGAAGGCAGGGGCGCGCCGGTGAAGATCCGGACACAGGCGCCCGCCTCCAGGCGCGGCCCGCCCTGCGGCGCCCCCGCGAAGGACTCGCCGACCAGCCGAAGCCGGGTCGGCCCCGAGGCCAGGTCGGCGTCGCGCACGGCATAGCCGTCCATCGCCGAGACGGCGGCCTGCGGCGCCGAGCGGCGGGCCACGACGGGGACGGCCAACACGCGGTCCGCGGCCTGGTCGAGCGCGACGGGCTCGGCGCCCAGCGGCGTGGCGATGGCGGCGACGCGCCGGCAGGCCTCGTCGAAGGTCGTCACGCGCAAACCCCCCGGTAGCGGGGAACCTGGCCGACGAGCGAACAGGGCTTGAACCGGCTGTCGAATTCGAGCGCCAGCACCAGGTCCCACGCATCGCGGCAGGCGCCGGTGGAGCCCGGCACGCAGAAGATGAAGGTCTCGCCGATCTGCCCCGCGAGCGCCCGCGACTGCAGGGTCGAGACGCCGACCGTGGCCTGGCTGGCCTGGTGGAACACGACCGGGAAGCCGTCCATCTCGCGGGCGAGCAGCGGCCGGACCGCCTCCGGCGTCACGTCGCGGGGCGCAAACCCGGTGCCGCCGGTGGTCAGGATCACGTCGATCCCCGGATCGTCGGCCCAGGCGCGGATCCGGGCCCGGATCGCGTCCACCTCGTCGGCGACGATGGCCCTGGCCGCCAGCCGGTGGCCGGACGCCTGCAGGCGGTCGGCCAGCAGGCCGCCCGACGTGTCGGTCTCCTCCGTCCGCGTGTCCGAGATCGTCAGCACGGCGATCGACAGCGGATGGAACGGCAGGCCGGGATGGATGCCGGGGGCCTTGGGCGCCCTGGCGGCGTCGGCGACGGTCATGCGGATGGCCTCGAATCTCGGCCATGATCCTCGGGCGCCGGCGCGCGGCCCGCCTTGACGCCCATCAAGTCGTTGCGGGTCCGGGCCGTCTCGGAGGGTCGACCGCGGCCATGAAGTCCTGGGAGTCCGCCTCGAGCGCCTTCGCGACGGCGCGGACCTTGCTCGCGAAGATGCGGGTCGCAGGGGCCGCGGATTCCACGCTCCGGCGGATGATCGCCACATCGTGGGTCAGTTGCAGGCCCGGCGCCCGCACCACCCGGAACACGCCCGCCGCCAGCTCGCTGCGCAGGGTGAGCAGCGGCGCGACGAACAGGCTTCCCGTCTCGCGCGCCAGCGCCTTGCCCAGGGTGGAGGACGCCGTGCGGAACAGGCCGTCGGGCGGGTAGCCGCCGCCCGCCGCCAGGAAGAGGTCGTCCATCCGCCGGGCCGCCATCGTCCCGGGCTCGGGCAGGATCCACGGATGGCGCCAGAGCTCCTCGATCGCCACGTCCTGGCCCTGGGCCAGCGGGTGGTCCGGCCGCGCGGCGACCACGTAGGGGAAGTCGCCCACATGCTCGGCCTCGAGGTCGGGCGCCAACGGCTGGGCGGGCGCGGGCGCCAGCGCGATCTCGAACTCGCTTTCGGCCACCCCCGCCAGCAGGTGGTCGACGCGCGTCTCGACCATGTAGACCCGGACGGCCGGAAGCTCGGCGGTGAAGGCGGCGATCACCTTGGGCAGGAAGAGCGGCGCGAGGCTGGCGTTGATGCCCACGATCAGTTCGCCCCGCACCTCGGCGCGCATCGAGCCGATCTCGTCGGCCGCGCGGCGCATGTCGGCGTAGATGACCTGCGCGTGCTTCAGCAGCACCGCGCCGACCGGGGTCAGCGTCACGCCCCGCCCTCCGCGCACGAACAGCCGCGACCCGACCCGGCGCTCCAGGTCCTGGATCGAACGCGACAGGCTGGGCTGGGCGATGTGCAGGCGCCGCGCCGCCTGCCGGAAGCCGCCGTATTCGGCCACGGCGACGAAGCGCCTCAGGGCGTCGAAGGTCAGCAGCCGCGAGAAATCGTCCATGCGGCGCGCGAAGTGGGCGTGGTTCGACGCGGTCGCCATGGCCTCCTCCCGCCGCTTCCGGCCTCCAGCTAACCACGGGCGGCGCGGACGATCCAACGCCCAAACCGATGCCTGCAGCGACAGGGGCGATAGCAACTGCCTATCGCTTGGCGGGTTGCCGGCGCGCGAGGCGCCCGGTGATGTACGGCATGGACCTGGCCACCCCCGAGACCCGCGCCGGCGTGAGGCCACCCCGCGTCTTCTACGGCTGGGTGGTGCTGTTCGGCTGCACCGTGCTGTCGGTCCTCTCGGGCGCCTTCTTCTATTCGCGCGGCATCTTCCTGCCGGAGATGGCCGAGGGCTTCGGCGTCGGGCGGTTGCAGATCTCGCTGGCGTTCACCTGCGCCCAGGTCAGCGGCGCCCTCTCCGCGCCCCTGATCGGCCGCGCGCTCGACCGCTACTCCCCGCGCATCGTGCTCGCCGCCGGCGCCGCGCTCCTCGCCCTCGGCTATGTGCTGAGTTCGAGCGCGCAGCAGCTATGGCTGCTCTACCTGCTGTTCGGGGCGATGTCGGGCGTCGGCTGGGTGGCGATCAGCAACTTCGGCACCAGCCGCATCCTCGTGGAATGGTTCCGCCGCCGCCTGGGCTTCACCCTGGCGATCGACGCCCTCGGCGCCTCGATGGCGGGCGTGGTGGTCGCGCCGCTGGCGACGTTCGTCATCGGCCTGTGGGGCTGGCGGACCGCCTATGCCTCGCTGGGCCTGGCGACCCTGGCCGTGGCCCTGCCGGTGATCCTCTTCCTGCTGCGGGCGCGGCCGGCCGACATGGGCCTGAAGATCGACAACGGCGCGGGCGACGCCGACGCCGGGCCTGCGGCGGCCGGACCGCGGCCCGATCCGGAGTGGTCGATCCGGCGCACCCTCGCCCACCGGGGCTTCTGGGGCCTGGTCCTCGTGTTCGGCCTGATGAACTGCGTGTGGTCCGGCCTGAACCTGCACCTGTTCGGCCACATGCGCGGCATGGGGCTGACCGCCGAGCAGGCCGCCCTGGTCCTCTCCGTCGAGGCCGCCGTCGCCGCCTTCGGCAAGCCGATCATCGGCTGGATCTCCGACGGCGTGGGCGTGCGCCTGGCGATCATCGCCGTCACGGCGGCCCAGTTCCTGGGGACCGTGGCCTTCGCCGCCGGCCACGGCTTCGCCGTCGCCCTGCCCAGCGCCGCCATCTACGGCCTGGGGCTGAGCGGCCTCGTGCCGCTGGCGGCCGTCGCGGTGGCCGACACCTTCGGCACGCGCTCCTACGGCGCGGCGAGCGGGCTGCTCAGGAGCGCGACCCTGCCCCTGATCCTCGTCTCCTCGCCGGTGGCGGCCTACGTCTACGACGTGTTCGGCGACTATCGGCCGGCCTTCTGGTGCTTCGCGGTGCTGCTCCTGGGCGTCGCGCCCGCCACCCTCCTCCTCAAGTTCGCCAAGGACGCCCCGGCCCAGGGCCCGGGCGAACACTGACCATGCCCGAGACCACCACCGGCGCCGGCGCCGTCCACGCCCGCATCGCCGACAGCGTGCTCCACATCGAGTTGGACCGCCCCGGCCGGCGCAACGCGCTGGACCATCCGATGATGATGGCCCTCGCCGAGCGGGTGGCCGAAGGCTGCGAGGACCCCGACGTCCGCGCGATCCTGATCAGCGGCCGCGGCGGGGACTTCTGTGGCGGCGACACGCCGGGCGAGATGGGCGACTGGCCGGACCGCTTCCGCCACCGCCGGTCCGGCGGGCCGCATGGCCTGGCGCCCGTGGTCGAGCAGCACATGCTCCGCACCGTGCGGGCGGCGAACAGGCCGGTCGTGGCGGTCCTCGACGGCGAGACGCTGGGGCTGGGGCTGGACCTGGCGGCCGTCTGCGACTTCCGGATCGCGGCCGACGACGCCCGGCTGGGCGACCCGCGCATCCTGCAGGCCCGCCACGCGGCCACGGGCCTGACCTACGTCCTGCCCCGCCTGATCGGCCAGTCGCGCGCCACCTGGATGCTGCTGACCGGCGAGGCCATGAGCGCGGCCGAGGCGCTGCGGATCGGCCTCGTCCACCGCCTGCATCCCGCCGCCGCCCTCGCCGAGGAGGCCAGGGCCTTCGCCGTGACGCTGGCGCGCCTGCCGACCCGCTCGCTGGCGGTGAAGAAGGAGATGACGCTGGCCCAGCTCGACATGGCCTTCGAGACCGCCATGTCCCACTGCCTGGCCGTGCGCCAGACCAACGTCATCGAGGACAAGGACGAGGGCATCCGCGCCTGGAACGAGCGGCGCCCGCCGCGCTTCACGGGCCGCTGACCATGGACCGGCCCTCCCCGCTGGTGGAACGCGACGGCCCCGTCCTCCACCTGATCCTCAACAACCCCGAGCGCCTGAACTCCCTGGGCTTCGAGCAGCACGAGGGCCTCTACGACGCGCTCCGCGCGGGCGAGGACGACGATGAGGTCCGGGTCATCGTGCTCTCGGGCGCCGGGCGCGCCTTCTGCGCGGGCGACGACATCAAGCCGCACGGCGCCGACGGCTGGCCCGATCGGCTGAAGCACCGCCGCGTGCCGCTGGACGTGGGCGTCGGCCCGATCCTGCTGAACGACGTGACCTCGGCCTTCCGCAACTGCCTGAAGCCCACGGTGGCCCTGATGCACGGCTATGCGGTGGGCGCGGGCTACGACTACGCCAGCAGTTGCGATTTCCGCCTGTCGACGCGGGGCTGCAGGATCGGCGACCCGCGCATCAAGCTGGGCCTCTGGGGCTGCGAGGGCTGGTCCTACAAGCTGCCGCGCCTGGTGGGCCAGACCTGGGTCGCGCCGCTGACGTTCACCGGCGACCTGATCACCGGCGAGCAGGCCGAGGAGATCGGCTTCGTGCATCGCCTGTTCGACGACGACGCGGCGCCCCGCGAGGCGGCGGCGGCGTTCCTGCACGCCCTCGCGCGCCTGGACGCCGGCGCCTACCGGGCGAAGAAGGCGGACCTGCTGCTGGGCCTGGACCAGGCCTACGACCACGTCGTGCGGAGCCTGGCATGACGCCCGCCGCCCTCCCCGCCGCCCTGGCCCAGGCCGCCGCCGAGCAACCCGGGCGGCCGTTCTTCCAGATGGTGGACGGCGAGCCCTGGACCTTCGGCGCGATGCACGCCCACGCCCTGGCGTGGCGCGACGCCCTGGCGGCCTCAGGCGTCCGGGCCGGCGCCCACGTCGCGACCCTGATCCCGACCTGCGCCGACGCCGTCGGGGTCTGGATGGGCCTCGGCTGGCTGCGCGCGCTGGAGGCGCCGCTGAACCTCGAATACCAGGGCGCGATCCTGGCCCAGGTGCTGAACTACTGCGAGCCCGGCCACATCATCGTGCATCGCCGCTACGTCGCGGCCGTGGACGCGGTCGCGGGCGAACTGGCCGGCGGCCCCGTCATCCTGGTGCTGGACGACGGCGACGGCGCCCCGCCGACCCGCCTGTCGCCGCTATCGCCCGCGCCGGCGCCCGTCGAGGCCGCAATCGACGCGCCAGAGCCGCCGGGCCTCCACGACCTCGCCCTCATGCTGTTCACGTCCGGCACCACCGGCAATCCGAAGGGCGTGCTGATCCCGTGGGGCCAGGTGGCGGCCGGCGCGCGCGGCCACGACATCGACGAGCCGGTCGTCGCCTATTCGGTGGCGCCGCTGTTCCACACCGGCGGACGCGGCACGATCGCCGCCAGCATCCTGCACCGGCGTCACGTCGTGTTCCGCGAGCGGTTCAGCGGGTCGCAGTTCTGGTCCGACATCGAGCGCTACGGCTGCAACTTCGCCGGCCTGATGGCCGCCTTCCTGGCCTTCCTCGGCCAGGCCGGACTGCCCGAGGGATTCCGGGGATCGCCGCTGAGGTATGTGGGCACCGGCCGCATCCCGGAGAACTTCCGCCCGATCGCCCGGCGGCTGGGCCTCAAGTTCTCCACCGTCTTCAACATGACCGAGATCAGCCCGCCCATCGCCTCGCGCGGCTGGCTGGACGAACTGGACGGAAGCTGCGGCCACCTGCGCGAGGGCTATCACTGCCGCATCGTCGACGACCACGACCGCGAGGTCCCCGACGGGGAACCGGGCGAACTGATCCTGCGCGCCGACGAGCCCTTCGTCCTGAACCAAGGCTACTGGCGCCGCCCCGAAGACACCGTGCGCGCCTGGCGGAACCTGTGGTTCCACACCGGCGACCTGTTCCGCCGCGCGCCCGACGGCGCCTACGTCTTCCTGGAGCGCAAGGACGACCGTATCCGCCGTCGTGGCGAGAACATCTCGTCGGAGGAGATCGAGAACGTCGCCCTGCGCCATCCCGATATCGAGGCCTGTTCGGCGGTGGGCGTCCGCTCCCAGCTCTGGGACGACGACATCAAGCTGGTCGCCCTGCTCCGCCCCGGACGCGTCCTCGACCCGCCGGCGCTGCACGCCTTCATGGCCGCGGCCATGCCGGCCTTCATGGTCCCGCGCTACATCGAGCTCGTCGACGAGATCCCCCGCACGCCCACCGGCAAGGCCAAGCGCGCCGTCCTGCGCCAGGCCGGCGTCACCCCGGACACCTGGGACGCGGCCGGCGGCCGGCGCGGAGCCTGATCCGTGGGCCGGACCGGATTCTAGGCTCCCTTGCGCCGGCCCAGGCCGAGCAGGGTGATCAGGGCGGCGGTGGCCGAGAGCGCCGCGGCGGCTGTGGCGATGGGATGGGCCTTGGCCTCGGCGACCGCCTTGTCCGCGAGATAGCGGACCTCGGGCGGCGCCTTCTCGGCGACCCGTTCCGCCGCGTCCCGCAGCGCCTGGGACGCCTGCGCAAGCGCGGTCTCGGCGTCGTCGCTCAGGCTGTCGGCGGCCTTCCGCAGGGCCTTGGCGACGTCCTCGAGCGTGTCCTCGAGGTCGTGGCGGATCTGTTTGGTCAGGGACTTGGACATGGATCTTCTCCTCAGGATGGCGACCGCCGGACGCGGCCACGACGGCTCAGGGGTCAGACTGCCGCCTCTCGCGCGGGCGCGCCTTGAGCGGCGTCAACGGCGGGGCCGCGCGCGACCGCTTTCGACAGCCCTTCCAGCAACGCTTCCCTCGCCGCGTCGTCCGGAAGGGCCTCCAGGCGGGCGTTGAGGTCGAGCAGCAGGCGGGCGCGGGCGTTGTGCCAGTCGGGCCGCGACGCGGCCGCCGGCAGGATCCGCGCCGGGCCGGGCTGCGGCGTGGCGGCCGCCCTCGACAGGGTGAAGCGTTCGTCCAGGGCCGGGATCGCCAGCCGCGCCGGATCGAACCCCGCCTTCGCCAGCCCTTCGCGCAGCCCCGCCAGGCCGTCCGGTTCGCCGTGCGCCAGGAACACGTGGCCGCGGACCGGACCGCGGGCCGACGCCCAGCGCACCAGGCCCTCGCGGTCGGCGTGGCCGGAGTAGATGTCGAGCGAACGCACCCGGGCGCGCACCGATATGGGTTCGCCCTCGATGCTCACCGTCTTCGCCCCGTCGGCGAGGATCCGCCCCAGCGTGCCCTGCGCCTGGAAGCCCGGCAGCAGCACGGTGGCCTCGCGCCGCCAGAGCAGGCGCTTCAGGTGCTTGCGCACCCGGCCCGCGTCGCACATGCCGCTGGCCGCCAGGATCACGTGCCAGCCGCGCAGCCGCTCCAGCCGGTCGCTCTCGGACGGCGCCTTCAGGAACTTGAGGCGTCCGCTGGAGCGCAGGTCCACGAACGGGTTGGCCTCCATTACCGGGCTCCAGCCGCGCCTCTGGAACACCTCCGTCGCCTCGATGGCCAGCGGCGAGTCCAGAAAGATGTCGGCCTCGGGGATTTCACCCTCGCGGGTGAGTATCTGCAGGTCGGCGAGCAGTTCCTGCGAGCGCTCGACCGCGAAGGCCGGGATCAGCAACGGGCCGCCGGCGCGGTGGGCGTCGCGCAGTTCCCGGGCCAGCAGGCGCCGCCGCGCGGCCGGGTCGAGCATGGGGCGCGAGCGCCCGCCGTAGGTGGACTCGACGATCAGGTGGTCGACGCCCGACGGCCCCTCGGGGTCGGGCAGGAAGTCACGGCCGCCCGGGCCCAGGTCGCCGGAGAACAGCAGGGTCACCGGCCCGTCTTCGGTCTCGACCGTCACCTCGACGGACGCCGAGCCGAGGATGTGGCCGGACTCCCAGTAGCGGGCGATGATCCCCGGCGCGACCTCGACCTGCCGGCCGAGCTTCACCGTCCGGAACCGCTCCAGCGTCCTGCGGGCGTCGCGGGCGGTATAGATCGGCTCCACCGCGTCGCGGCCGCGCTGCTGGTTGCGGCGGTTGAGGCGGCGCACCTCGCTCTCCTGGATGTCGCCGGCGTCCGGCAGCATCACGGCGCAGAGGTCGCGGGTCCCCGCCGTGGCCAGGATCGGGCCGCGGAAGCCGGCGCGCATCAGCTTCGGCAGCAGGCCCGAGTGGTCGATATGGGCGTGGGTCAGCAGCACCGCGTCGATCTCGCCGGCCGCGAACGGGAAGGGCCCGTAGTTGAGCGCCTTCAGGGTCTTCGGGCCCTGGAACATGCCGCAGTCGACCAGCACGCTGGCCCGCGCCGTCGTCAGCCGCGCGCAGAAACCGGTGACGCAGCCGGCCGCGCCGTGGAAGCTCAGTTCCAGGCTCATGCCCAGGTCCGGGCGCGGGCCTGGCGCAGGTGCTGGCGCAGGGTGTCCGGGTCGTCGTGGCGCCGGGCGTGCGGGTCGACCACGTCGACGCGGGCCGCGACCTCCGGCGGCAGGGCCGTCTTCAGGAAGCCCAGCGCACGGGGCGGACCCATCAGCACCAGCCGCTCGAATTCGCCGCGCCGGGCCTCGAGCGCCACGCGGCCGGCCACCCGGCGCAGGAACCGGCGTTCCGGCTCGTGTTGCGGCGCCCGTTCGTCGTGCCCGTGGCGCGCCCCGGCGGATCGCTCCCGGTCCGTCGCGGTCATGCGCAGCCGGGGCAGTTCCTGCAGCGGCCCGGTGCGGGCGCGCTCGCAGAAGATCCGGGCGTCGCGCCCGTCCGCGGTGACGATCCAGGTGACGCCGCCTTGATCCATGGCTCAGCTCCCGTGCCCGGAGCGACACGTTCGGCCCGACGCAGCGCCCCCTCCGTGACGCAGATCAAACGCGGGCGCGCCCACGCCTCCGTACTGGTACTTAGTGGGCGTCCACGAATGTCGGGCGACGCACCGACGGCTTAGCTCTGGGCCATCGCACTGGAGCCCGCCGATGACCCTCGCCTATCCCCTCGACGATCCGCGCGCCGCCCGGCCCGCCTCGGCGCTCAGCGATGCCTTCGACCGCCACGGCGTGCGGATGGCCTACGCCCGAAACGAGGAGATCTACGCGCAGGACGACGCCGTGGAACTGCTGTACCGGGTCGTGCGCGGCGTGGTCCGCACCAGCCGCGTGACGGCCGACGGCCGACGCCAGGTCGGCGCATTCTACTACCCCGGCGACCTCTTCGGCCTGGAGCCCGGCCCCGACCACCGCTTCGGCGCCGAGGCGCTGGACGACTGCGAGATCCTGGTGGTCCGCCGCAGCGCCGTGCGCGCCGCCGCCGGCGACGCCGAGCTCGACCGGGCGATCCTGGAAGCCCAGCGCCTGGAGATGGAGCGGTTGCAGGACCATGTGGTCATGCTGGGCCGCAAGAGCGCCCGCGAGCGGGTCGCCAGCTTCCTGATGTCGATCGCCCAGCGCGGCGGCGACGACCATGCCGACCTGGCCATGGGCCGGCAGGACATGGCCGACTACCTCGGCCTCACCATCGAGACCGTCTCTCGGATGCTCACCCAGTTGCAGGGCGAGGCCATCGTGGCGTTCCCCTCCTCGCGTCGCTTCGAGATCCGGAAATGGACCGCCCTGGAGGCCCTCGCCGCCTGAAGCGGCCTCCCCCGCCTGAGCGGTCGCAGGCCCACGCCGGCCGCATCCTGGCCAAGGAGCCGAAGATGATGAAGACGATGGAGCGGAACGCGGCCGAGGTGGTCGTCCGTCCGAACACCTTCGCCACGATCCTGGTGCATGCCGAGCCGCGGCTCGCCGCCGCCTCCCACCGCGTCGAGGCCGCCGCGCGCCTGGCCCGGGACCTGGACGCCCGCCTGATCGGCGTGGGGGCCGAGACCTTCAATCCCGGTCCCTACTCCGGCGCCTTCCTGGGCTACGCCGGCGCCGAATGGGTCGCCCTCGTGCAGGAGCAGATCGCGAAGAACATCGCCGCCGCCGAGACCGCCTTCCGCCGTGACGCCGCCGGCGCGGACATCGATTGGCGCACGGCGCAGGACTACCCGCACCGCGCCCTCGTGAACGCCGCGCACGCCGCCGACCTGATCGTGGTCAGCCCGAGGAACGAGCGCGGCGACCTGCAGTCGGCGAACCCTGCGGACGTGGTGATGTCCGCCGGGCGTCCCGTGCTGGTCGTCCCCGAGGGCCGCAGCCACCTGGTCGGCCTGAACGTGGTGGTGGCCTGGAAGAACACGCGCGAGTGCCGCCGCGCGCTGGGCGACGCGATGCCGTTCCTGCAGCGGGCGGACCAGGTGGTCGTCGTCGCGGTCGTCAAGCCGGACATGGCCGACGTCGCCGCCCGCGAGACGGGCGAGGTGGTCGCCAACCTGAAACGCCATGGGGTCGACGCCCGGCCGCTGGTCACCTCGATCGGCCCGGATCCGGTCGAGCTGGAGATCGAGCGAATCGCCGGCCTCAACGGCGCCGACCTGATCGTCGCCGGCGCCTACGGCCACGGCCGCCTGCGCGAATGGGCGTTCGGAGGCGTGACCGACAGCTTCCTGCACCGGCCGCCCTGCTTCGTGCTGCTCAGCCACTGAGCCCGGTCGCGCGGGGCTCGGAAGGCCCCGCCTTCTCCGGCGATGTCGTCGGGCTGGCGCGAAGCGCGACGCGCGCCATGCCCGACCCGCCGCGCCGAGGCGAGCCGGACTTGTCACCGCCCGTCTTCGGACCTACCGCTTCGGCCATGGCGCAGGCCTCGACACCCCCAGCGACCGGGCGCGGCCTCCTTCGGGGGGCCGCGGGCTATGCCGTCGCCGTGGCCGCCGCCGCCGCGTGCCTGGGATTCCGCGTCCTGCTGGACCCCTATTTCCACGACGACCTGGTCTTCCTGCTCTTCGTGCCGGCGCTTCTGGCCGCCGCCGCCGTGGGCGGCCTCGGCCCCACGCTCCTCGCCGGCGCGCTGTCCATCGTCCTCAGCTTCCAGGCGATCGGCTTCGGAATGGCCGGCGACATCCCGTTGCTCGTCCGCGCGGGGGTCTTCGTGGTCCTCGCGCTCGGCATCGGCCTGATCGGCTCACGGCTGCTGCACAGCAACCGCGCGATCCGCCAGCTCGCCGCCAACGCCCGGGCCCGCGAGGCCCACCTGCGCTCGATCCTCGACACCGTGCCGGACGCGATGATCGTGATCGACGAGCACGGCGTCATGCAGTCCTTCTCGAGCGCGGCGGAACGCCAGTTCGGATGGATGGCTGACGAGGTGGTCGGCAAGAACGTCAGCCTCCTGATGCCGGACCCCTACCGCACCGCACACGACGCCTATCTCGCGCGCTATCTGAGCACGGGCGAGCGGCGCATCATCGGCATCGGCCGCGTGGTGGTGGGCGAGCGCAAGGACGGCTCGACCTTCCCGATGGAGCTGTCGGTGGGCGAGATGGTCTCCGGCGAGACGCGTTACTTCACCGGCTTCGTCCGCGACCTGACAGAGCGCCAGGCGGCCGAACGACGGCTGCAGGACGTCCAGGGCGAACTCGTCCATGTGTCGCGGCTGACCGCCCTGGGCGAGATGGCCTCGGCCATGGCCCACGAGCTCAACCAGCCGCTCACGGCCGCCGCGAGCTTCATGAAGGGCTGCCTCGTGCTGCTGAAGCGCAAGCCGCTGGACGAGGGCCGGCTGGAGGAGATGATCTCGAACGGCGCCGAGCAGGCGCTGCGCGCCGGCCAGATCATCCGCCGGCTGCGCGACTTCGTGTCGAAGGGCGAGGCCGAACGCGGCATCGAGAGCCTGCCGCAGCTCCTGGAGGAGGCCGGGGCGCTGGCCATGATCGGCGCGCGGGAGCGCGACGTCCGGCTCCGCTACGACCTGGACCCCGAGGTTCGCCTCGTCCTGGCCGACAAGGTGCAGATCCAGCAGGTCGCGCTGAACCTGATCCGCAACGGCATGGAGGCGATGGAGGACAGCCCGCGCAAGGAGATCCTCGTGGGGGCGCATCCGGCCGCCGACGAGATGGTGGAGGTCTCCGTGACCGACACCGGCCATGGGATCGGCCCCGAGGCGGCCCAGCAGCTCTTCCAGCCGTTCATGACCACCAAGGCCCATGGCATGGGGATCGGCCTCTCGATCTCGCGCACCATCATCGAGGCGCATGGCGGGCGCATCTGGGTCGAGCCCAATCCGCAGGGCGGCACGATCTTCCGCTTCACCCTGCCCCGCGTGCGCGACGAGGAGTTGGCGAGTCCGGACCATGAGTGAGCCGATCGTACACCTGATCGACGACGACGAGGCGATCCGCACGGCGGTGAGCTTCGTCCTGGAGATGAACGACCTGCCGGCGCGCACCTACGCCTCGGCGCCGGAGTTCCTGGAGGTCGCGGAGACCCTCACCGGCGGCTGCATCGTCACCGACGTGCGGATGCCCGAGATGAGCGGCCTGGAGCTGGTGCGCCGCCTGAAGGAGCGTGGCGTCAAGCTCCCGGTGGTGGTGATCACCGGCCACGGCGACGTGCCCCTGGCGGTGGAGGCGATGCGGGCGGGCGTGATCGACTTCATCGAGAAGCCGTTCGACGACGAGGTGCTGCTGCGCTCGATCCGCATGGCGCTGGACGCACAGGCCGAGAGCGACGTCCACGCCCAGGAGCGCCAGCGCTTCGAGCAGATGCTCGGCACGCTCTCCGGCCGCGAGACCGAGGTGCTGCGCGGCGTGATCGCCGGCAAGATGAACAAGGTGATCGCCTACGAGCTCGGCATCAGCCAGCGCACCGTCGAGGTCTACCGCGCCAACGTCATGAGCAAGACCCACGCGAACGGCCTCTCCGAGCTGGTCCGCATCGCCCTGCTGGCCGGATTCTAGATCAGGAGCCGAGCGGCGGAATCTCCCCGCGGCTCACGGCCAGGCCGAGGGCGAGGCTGCGCCCGATCATCCGCGACTTCTCGACGAACAGGGCGGCGGCGGGCGGCGGGCACACCTCGCGGGCCGTGCGCTCGAACAGGTCGAGCCATCGCGGGAAGTGCTCGTCCCTGATGTCGGGCCGCCGCGCATGCGCCGCCATGGGCGAGCCCTTGAAGCGACCGGTCATCAGCAGCACCGACGACCAGAAGTCGCACAGCTTCGCCAGGTGCTCGTCCCAGTCCTCGACGGCGTCGTTGAACACGGGCCCGAGAACGGGATCCAGGCGCACACGCCCGTAGAACGTATGCACCTGGCGCCGGATCATCGCCTCGTCGACGCCCACGAGGGCGCCGGGACCGATGCGGGGCTTCATCTCCATCAGGCCGCTTCACGCCAGTGGGGCTGGAGCTGCTCGTGCGGCCAGACCGCGCGGATCTTCACGGGCTCGACCAGCCCGGCCAGTTCGTTGGCGAAGCCGTGGTTCACGTCGCGGTGGTGGGCCTCGTCGGCGCGAACCACCTCGACCACGTCGCGGAGCGTCGCGTCGGCCGGCAGGTTCCAGTAGCGGATGGCCAGGGCCGGCGCGGGGACGTTGGGCGAGCGCCCCTCGTCGATCTCGGCCAGGTAGTGGGTGTAGCTGATCACCGCTTCCTCCTCGAAATAGCCGACGACCCGGTGCGCCGTCTTCGGCGAGATCAGGTAGAGGCCGAAGAAGAACAGGTAGAAGACCCACTGCGCCGCGACGACCACGAAGCGTTCGAACACCGTGGGCCTGGCCACCTCGATGAAGGTCATCAGGTGCATCCGCTCGTTCTCGGCCTCGTCCATCAGGGTCTTGATCCAGCCGCGGTCGTCTTCCATCCGGCGCAGGCATTTCAGGTGGTTGAGCGTCGCGCCGACCATGCCCGGCACGGCCGCGACGGTCTCCAGCACCACGGCGCGATGGCCGTAGCGCCTGGCGAAGAAGGTGTCGGCGCAGAAGCGCAGCGCCTTGACGAAGCCATGGGCGATCCGGTCGGACGCGCCGTGCGGGCGATGGGTGACGGCAAGGTCGACGGCAGGGACGGACATCGGGAACTCTCACTCCGGGCAGGCCGCGCTGGCCGCGACCTCATGGCGATGAGATAGCGCCAGGCGCCCTGAGGTCGCCATTCGGGCCCGCCCCCTAGGTAGCACTACGGAGGCCGCGGCGCGCCCGCTTGAGCGAGATCAACGACGCTGGCTTCGCGCGGCGGAAGACTGGCGGCATGGATCAGCGCGTGAGCCCGCCTCCCCGTCCCACCGTCTACGTCGTCGACGACGACGACGCCGTGCGGCGCGCGCTCGCCTTCGCCCTCGATCTCGACGGCTTCGCGGTGGAGACCTTCGAGTCGGGGGAGGCCCTGCTGCTGCGCGCGCCGTCCGCCACGCCCGGGTGCCTCGTGATCGACCAGCGCCTGCCCGGCATCTCGGGCCTCGACACGCTTCGCCAGCTTCGCGCGCGGCAGGTCACGCTGCCGGCCGTCTTCGTCACCAGCCACCCCAAGCCGGCCTTCCGCGAAGCGGCCGCCCAGGCTGCGGCGCCGATCCTCGAGAAGCCGCTGGAGGGGGCGACCCTCATCTCGGCGATCCAGCAGTTGCTGGACCGCCCCGGAAGCCGCGAAGACCACGACCTGGTCGGGCGACCGTAGAGGCCCCCGGTCGGGCCGGGCGTCAGGCGGCGACGCCGCCGATGCGCTTGATGTTGCAGTGGGTCCAGAGCTTTTCGAGCACCTCGACGAGTTCGTCCATCATGCGGTCGTCGTGGGCGGGGCTGGGGGTGAAGCGCAGCCGCTCGGTGCCGCGCGGCACGGTGGGGTAGTTGATCGGCTGGACGTAGATGCCGTGGTCTTCCAGCAGCATGTCCGAGATCATCTTGCAGTGGACGGGGTCGCCCACCAGCAGCGGCACGATGTGGCTGACGGATGGCATCACG
>NZ_JAHBYD010000037.1 GCF_019636135.1 Phenylobacterium sp. | reverse complement strand
CCGCCGCCGCCCGCGCCGCCTCGGCCGCCTTCGCCGCCGCCTCCAGTTCCGGGCCACGTTCGGGCGCCGCGGCGATCTGGGCCTGCAGCGCCGCCAAGTCGACCGTCAGTCGCTTCAGGGCTGCATCGGCGTCCTCGGTGATGTGCGCCTCGCGGGCGCGGTCGGCGTCGATGCGCTCGACGTCGCCGGTCAGGCGGGCGAGTTCGGCGGCGTGCGCCTCCTCCTCGCGGTCCAGCCGGTCCTTGTCGATGGCCAGCTTGTGGAGCACGGCCGCCGCGATGGTCTCGGCCTCGCGCAACGGCTTCAGCGCCGCCTCCGCGTCCGCCGCCCGCGTCGTGGCCTGCGCCGCCGCCCGCGCCGTCTCCTCGACCGCCCGCGCCGCCAGCCGCACCTCGTCCAGCAGCCGCTCGGCCGCCGCCTTCGCCTCGGCCCACTTCGCGTAGAGCACCGCGCCCTGCAGCGCCCGGATCTCGGCCGACAGCTTCCTGTACCGCTCGGCCGCGCGAGCCTCGCGCTTCAGCCGCCCGTGGCTGGCCTCCAGCTCGCGCGCCACGTCCTCCAGCCGCGTCAGGTTCGCCTCGGCCGCCCGCAGCCGCAGCTCGGCCTCGTGCCGCCGCGAATGCAGCCCCGAGACGCCGGCCGCCTCTTCCAGGATCAGCCGCCGGTTCTGCGGCTTGGCGGCGATCAGCTCCGAGATCTGCCCCTGGCGCACCAGCGCCGGCGAGCTCGCCCCCGTCGAGGCGTCGGCGAACAGGAGCTGCACGTCACGCGCCCGCACCTCGCGCCCGTTGATGCGGTAGGTCGAGCCCGCGCCCTTGTCGATCCGGCGCACGATCTCCAGCACCGGGTGCTCGTTGAACGCCGCCGGCGCGCGGTGGTCGGAGTTGTCGATGGTGAGCGAGACCTCGGCGTGGTTGCGCCCCGGCCGGTTGGCGGCGCCGGCGAAGATCACGTCGTCCATGCCGCCGGCGCGCATCGCCTTGGCGGAATTGGCGCCCATCACCCAGCGGAGCGCCTCCAGCAGGTTCGACTTCCCGCAGCCGTTCGGCCCGACGATGCCCGTGAGTCCCGGCTCGATCCGGAACTCGGTCGGATCGACGAAGGACTTGAAGCCCGCGAGCCTGAGCCGCTGGAAATGCACCGTGCTAGCGCTTCCCTTTCCCGGCCTTGGCGATCGCCGCGTCGAGGTCGGCCAGCGAGGGGACCTCCTGGTTGTTCAGCATCGTCCCGTTCACGAAGAACGTCGGCGTGCCCGTCACCTTGTCGGTCTCGACGGCGTACTTCAGCCGGCCCTCGAGCGCGGCGTTGCCCTTCTCGTCCTCCAGGCAGGCCTCGAACTGGGCCTCGGTCATGCCGTTACCCTTCGCGATCTCGACGAACAGCGGCTTGATGTTGCCCTGCTGCCAGCGCGACTGGCTCCTGAACACCTGGTCGACGATCCGGAAATAGGTCGTCGCGTCGCCCTTGCAGCGCGCCATCAGGAAGCCCGCGGCCGCCACCTGGGCCGGCGCGGTCAGCAGTTCGCGGAGCGTGAAATAGACGAGGCCGGTGTCGATGTACTTGGCCTTGAAGGCCGGGAAGACGTCGGCGTGGAAGTGCGCGCAGTGCGGACAGGCCAGCGACAGGTACTCCACCACGTGGATCGGCGCCTGCGGGTCGCCGAGGCTCATGTCTCCCGGCGCGGCCGGCCAGCGCGACACGGCGGCCTTGGCCGACGGCTTGGCAGGCGGCGTCGCGGCCAGAGCCGGCGCAGCCGCGACCGCCGCGCCGCCGGCGGCGCTCAGGATCGCGGCGCGTCGGGTGAGCCGGGCCACGCTACTTCGAGGCCTCCGCCACGGCGGCGTCCAGCTCTTCCAGGGTCATCTCGCCTTCCTTCGCCTTCTTGCCGTTGAAGAAGAAGGTGGGCGTGGAAGAGACCCCGCGATCCTTCTGGGCCTTCTCGACCCGCTCGCCGAGCGCCTTGTTGGCGGCCTCGTCCGAGACGCACTTGTTGAACTGCTCCTCGTTCATGCCCGCCGACTGGGCGACCTTGAGCAGCGTGCCGCGCGCGTCGCCCGTCGCGAACATCTCCTCCTGGCTGCGGAAGAGGGCGTCGATGACGGCGAAATACTTGTCCTTGCCGGCGCAGCGCGCGGTCAGGAAGCCGGCCACCGCCACCGCCTCGGGCGGGGTCAGGAACTCATGGAACGTGTAGTACACCTTGCCGGTGTCGATGTACTTCGCCTTGAACTGCGGGAAGACGTCGTTGTTGAACCGGCCGCAGTGGCTGCAGGTGGTGGAGGCGTACTCCTCCATCTTCACCTTGGCGTTGGGGTCGCCCAGCGACATGGCGTCGCCGGTCGCAGCGGCGCCGCCGCCGCCCTGGTTGCAGCCGGCCAGCGCGAGCGCCGCCCCCGCGGCGGCCGCGACCATCAGGAAACGGCGGGTGAGGTTCGACATCATGACCTTTTCGGCGCCTCTGAACGAAGGATTAAAGCGCGATTCCCGCGCGCCCCAAGGCGCCCCGTTCCGAGCGCGCCCCCAAGGCTAGCTGCCGATGGAACCGCGGCGCTTTTAAGTCAACTCGCCGGGACCGACCGCTGCGGCGAATTGGCCGGTCGCGCGAGCCTTCCAGCCTGGGTGGCGCGCCAGCGCGCCGTTCATTCACCACCAAGGTCACCAAGGTCACGAAGAGCCCGGGACCGTCGCGACGTCTTGGTGATCCTTGGTGACCTTAGTGGTGAAAATGAATGCGCCTGCGGCGGCTAGCGGGACCGCTTCAGGACGCCGCGGCCGAGCTTCATCAGGGCGTCCTTGAGCTTGCCGTCGGGGGCGTCGGCGAGGCTTTTCGCGAGTTCCGCCTCCTTGGCCGCGTCCAGCGGCGCAGGGCGGCGCTTGGGCGGGGGCTCCGTCCGGTGCAGCGGGCCTTGCACGATCCTGAGCTTCTGGACCGCCTCGGCGCCCAGGAACACGTTCACCCGCGCCAGCACCGCGTGGGCCTGGTGCTGGATGATCGCCGCCGCCGGCCCCGCCACCCGGATCTCCAGCGACGAGGGGCCGCCGTTGCGCCCCTTCACCAGCTTCACCGGCTCGGTCCGCCGCGCGATCTCCGGCCCCACGATCTCGCGCCAGCGGGCCGAGAGCGCGTTGGTCCCCTGCCCGAACCTGCCGTCCAGGTCCTTGACGTACCGGTTCAGCGCCCGCCCCGCCGGCGGCGGCGGACGCCGCTGCGGCCGCGTGCGCTTGGCGCTCAGGATCGCGCGCGCTTCTTCGAGGGTGGGGAGCTGCCGACGGGACACGGCGCCACCCTACCGCGCCGCCCCGGCCGATGGTAGGCGGGTCGGGTGACATCCCTCCGCGCACAGCTCCTCGCCTGGTACGACGAAAACGCCCGCGCCCTGCCCTGGCGCGTGGGTCCGCGCGACCATGCGGCGGGCGTCCGCGCCGATCCCTACCGGGTCTGGCTCTCCGAGGTGATGCTGCAGCAGACCACCGTGCCGCACGCGACACCCTACTTCCTGAAGTTCACCGCCCGCTGGCCCACCGTCGCCGACCTCGCCCGTGAGGACGACGGCGAGGTCATGGCCGCCTGGGCCGGCCTCGGCTACTACGCCCGCGCCCGCAACCTCCTGGCCTGCGCCCGCGCCGTCGCCCACGATCACGGCGGCGTCTTCCCCGACACCGAGGAAGGCCTGCGCACCCTGCCGGGCCTCGGCCCCTACACCGCCGCCGCCGTCGGCGCGATCGCCTTCGACCGGCCCACCAACGTCGTCGACGGCAACGTCGAGCGGGTGATGGCGCGGCTCTACGCGGTCGAACAGCCGCTGCCCGACGCCAAGCCCGAGCTGAAGCGCCTCGCCGCCGCCCTCGTGCGCGACGACCGCCCGGGCGACTGGGCCCAGGCGCTGATGGACCTCGGCGCCACCGTCTGCCGCCCCAAGGCGCCGCTCTGCGACCGCTGCCCGATCGCCGAACACTGCGCCGGGCTCGCCACCGGCGCGCCGGAGGCCTATCCGCGGAAGGCCGCCAAGGCCGAGCGCCCGCACCGCCACGGCGTCGCCTACGTCCTGACCCGCGGCGACCAGGTGGCCCTCGTCCGCCGCCCGCCCCAGGGCCTGCTCGGCGGCATGCTGGCGCTCCCCACCAGCGCGTGGCGCGCCGCCCGCTGGACCGACGCCGAAGCCCTCGCCGCCGCCCCGGCCGACGCGCCCTGGCGCGGCGTCGGCGAAGTCGAGCACGGCTTCACCCACTTCACCCTGACGCTCCGGCTCCTGCGCGCCGAAGGCGACGCCGACGATGTGATCTGGAGCCCGAGACGCGACCTCGACGCCCTGCCGAGCGTCTTCCTGAAAGCCGCCCGCGCGGGCCTGACGAACCTGCTCTGAAACCTCCTCTCCCCCCGTGAAGCGCAGCGCAACGGAGAGGGAGAGGTCCAGGAGAGGGCGGCTCAGGGCTTCAGCCCGCATGGCGGCCACCCAAGGCTCCTCGCGCAACCGTCGTGCAAAGGCCAAGGCCGGCGCCGCCCTCTCCCGGACCTCTCCCTCTCTTCGCGCTGCGCGCTCGGGGGAGAGGAGGCGGGCCGGCTTCGCGCTCAGCCGGCCGGATTGGCCGCCTTCTCCGTCCGCGGGAACGCCACGCTCAGCACGGCGAAGGCCACGAACGACATCGCGAGCGCCGCCGCGGGGATCGCCGGCACGCCGAAGCTGGCCAGCGCCACGCCGCCCAGGGTCGAGCCCAGGGCCTGGCCCATGGAGAACACCGAGCCGTTCAGCGCCAGCGCCACCGGCGCCCCGCCGGTCATCTGCACCAGCCGCGACTGGGTGACCGGCGAGATCGAGAACAGCGCCGTCGCCGCCACGAAGATCGCCGCGGCCACCAGCACCTGGCTGGCCAGCCCCGGCGGCAGCAGGTGGTGCGTCGCCGACCAGTGCATGCTCATGGCCAGCGATTGAAGCGCGATGCTCTGCAGGATCCACGCCTTGCCCGCCCCGCGGTCGGCCGCGCGCCCGCCGAGCCACAGCCCCATCGCCGCCCCGAACCCGATCATCGACTGGAAGGCCGCCACGCCCGCCCCGGTCACGCCGGCGCCCACCCGCACGATGGGGCCGATGTAGAGGTTCAGCGTCATGTTGGCGGCGAAGGTCAGGAAGCTCGTCGCATAGAGCGGCCAGATGCCCTTCAGCTCCAGCCGGCCGCCCGCGCGCCTCGGCGGCGCCGGCACCCGCGGCAGGAAGAACAGCACGCCGGCCAGCGCCAGGCCCGCCAGCGCCGCGGCCACCACGAACGTCGCCCGCCAGTCGAAGATCGAGCCCACGACACTGCCGATGGGGATGCCGACCACGAAGGCCAGCGTCATCCCGCCGGTGACCATGGCCAGCGCCGAGCCCCTGCGCTCGGGCGGCGCCAGCGAGGCCGCCGCGACGCTCGCCGACGATCCGGAGAGCGCCCCCGCCACGCCCGCGATGGCGCGCACCGCCATCAGGCTCCGGAAGTCGGGCGCCATCGCGCAGGCGATGTGCATCAGCACCGCCAGGCTCAGGCCCAGCAGGATCACCAGCTTGCGATCCAGCCGCCCCAGCATCCACGCCGCCACCGGCCCCAGCACCGCCGAGGTCAGCACATAGGCGGTCTGCAACTGCCCCGCGACCGCGGTCGAGACGCCGAGGTCCGCCGCCATCGGCTCCAGCAGCCCGGCGAAGATGAACCCCGCCGACCCGAAGGCGAAGGTGCACATCGTCAGCACGAAGATCCGTGGGCTGATCGCCCCCGCCCGGCTGTCCGATGTCGCGTCCGTCATCCGGCCAACGTGGCCGAACAGGCGGTATGGCGCCAGCCCTCCCTCCCCATCAAGGGAGGGAAGCGGCCCGCACCTTGGCCCGCAGGACGTCGATGGGGGCGAGGCCCGCGTCGGTCTTGAAGTGCCAGTAGGTCCAGCCGTTGCAGGCCGGCGCCGACTGCACCATGGCGCCCACCTTGTGGATCGAGCCCGAAAGCTCGCCCACCACGAGGCTCCCGTCGGCCCGCACCCGCGCGGCGTTGCGCCCCTGGGGGCAGTAGAGCACGTCGCCCGCGCGCAGCAGCCCCGCCTCGACCAGCGTGCCGAACGGCACCCTGGGCTCGGACTTCTTGGAGCCGGTGACCACCATCTCCTCGGACGTCGCCGGGATGACCCGGGCGATCCGCGCCTCGGCCACCTTCACGTAGGACGCCTCGCGCTCGATGCCGATGAACTTCCGCCCCAGCCGGCGCGCCACCGCGCCCGTCGTGCCGGTGCCGAAGAAGGGGTCCAGGATCACGTCGCCGGGCTTGGACGACGCCATGATCACCCGGTGCAGCAGCGCCTCGGGTTTCTGGGTCGGGTGCGCCTTGGCGCCCGTCTCGTCCTTCAGCCGCTCCTCGCCGGTGCAGAGCGGCAGCGTCCAGTCCGAGCGCATCTGCAGCTCGTCGTTGGCCATCTTCATGGCGTCGTAGTTGAAGGTGTAGCGCCGGCCGCCCCGGCTCTTCGACGCCCAGATCAGGGTCTCGTGCGCGTTGGTGAAGCGCGTGCCCTTGAAGTTCGGCATCGGGTTCGACTTGCGCCAGACGATGTCGTTCAGGATCCAGAACCCCAGGTCCTGCACCGCCACGCCCACGCGGAAGATGTTGTGGTAGCTGCCGATCACCCAGATCGCGCCGTCGTCCTTCAGCACGCGGCGGCATTCCTTCAGCCAGGCGCGCGTGAAGCGGTCGTAGGCCTCGAAGCTCTCGAACTGGTCCCAGTGGTCGTCGACCGCATCGACCTTGGAGTTGTCCGGCCGCAGCAGGTCGCCGCCGAGCTGGAGGTTGTAGGGCGGGTCGGCGAACACCAGGTCGACCGAGCGGTCCGGGAGCTTCGCCAGCTCCTCCAGGCAATCGCCACTCAGGATGGCGTCAAGCGGCAGCCCCATCGGCCCAACCCTCTAGGTACGGAAAACACCCTAGAATCTCGGGCCGACATGGTGAAGGCCGCGTTTACGGCCATGGTGTATCGAAGGTTAACCGGCCTCCCGGGCGCGCCCGCCCCGTCGCGGTCAATCCTGATTCAGCGCGCCAATCACGCGACGTTCGCCGCCGCTTCAGGACGAATCCACATTCGAAGGCGCTCGTTCTCCCTTCCTCCTCGACGGAGGAAGGGCCGGGGATGGTGGTGCGCGCAGGACCTTGCCGGCCGGGCGCGAAAGGCGTCGGTCGCTTCCCTTGGAGTTCCTCGGCGACTCTGCTCGGCTCAAAAGCCGAGTTCGCCCTGCTCGGGCTCCATCCTGCGCGGGTCGACGCCGGCCAGCACCAGCTTCACCGGCCGCCACGCCCGCCGGTGGATTTCGCACGGCCCCATCGTCACCAGGGCCTCCATGTGGATCGGCGCGTTGTAGCCCTTGTGGCTGGCGAAGCCGTAGCCGGGGTAGCGCGCGTCCATCTCGGTCATCAGCCGGTCGCGGGCCACCTTGGCCAGGATCGAGGCCGCGGCGATCGACTTCGACTTGCCGTCACCGCCCACCACCGTCCTCACCTCGCAGCCCAGGTCGAAGCGGTAGTTGCCGTCCACCAGGGCGCAGGCCGGCTGCACGGCCATGGCGGCGATGGCGCGCCGCATGGCCAGGCCCGCCGCGTGCAGGATGTTGAGCTCCTCGATCTCCTCGACGCTGGCGAAGCCGACGCCCCAGGCCAGCGCCTTCTGCTTGATCTCCACCTCCAGCCCCTCGCGCGCCTTCGCGGTCAGCTTCTTGGAGTCGTCCAGCCCCTTCGGCGTCCGCCGCCCCGGATCGAAGATCACCGCCCCCGCCGACACCGGCCCGGCCCACGGCCCGCGCCCGGCCTCGTCCACGCCGCAGACGGGCCCGCCGACGAAGGCCTTCTCCAGAACGAGCGTGGGTCCCCGGGCCATCAGCGCACCTGCGTCGGCGCACCCAGCGGCGCCAGGCGGCCGGCGTCCATCGCGCCGTACATGTGTTCGCAGCCCGCCAGCAGCAGGGCCAAGGCGATGGCGACCGCGATCCTCACCGCCCCAGCCCCTTCACCGCCTCATGGCGGAAGCAGCAAGTGAAGTGGTCGTTGACCATGCCGACGGCCTGCATCCAGGCATAGACGATCACCGGGCCGACGAACTTGAAGCCCCTGGCCTTCAGCGCCTTGGACACCTCGACGGCCAGCTCTGTCTGGGCGGGAACCTCGCCGAACGCGGTCCAGCCGTTCTGCACCGGCTTGCCGCCCACGAACCCCCAGCAGAACGCGGAGAAGTCTTCGCCGTTGTCGCGCATGTCCAGGTAGATCTTCGCCGAATTGATCGCCGCGTCGATCTTGGCGTTGGACCGCACGATGCCCGCGTCGGCCATCAGCCGCGCCCGGTCGGCGTCGCCGTAGCGCGCCACCTTCTCGGGATCGAAGCCGTCGAAGGCCGCGCGGAAGGCCTCGCGCTTGCGCAGGATCGTGATCCACGCCAGCCCAGCCTGGAAGCCGTCCAGCACCAGCTTCTCCCAGAGCGCCCGGCTGTCGTATTCCGGCACGCCCCACTCTTCGTCGTGGTAGGCCTCGTAGAGCGGGTCGCCGGCCATGCCGCGCCATTCGCACCGGGTCAGTGGGGTCTGGCTCATGCGCCGAAGAGAGAGCGCAGGCCGGGAGTCGAAACAAGGGGTCACGCTTCGATGGCGTTCGAAGGCTTCGAGTTGTCGCAGGTCGAGGTTCCGGAGGCGTCGCTCAGGGTGCGCCACGGCGGCTCCGGCCCGCCGCTCCTGCTGCTGCACGGCTACCCCGAGACCGGCGCGATGTGGGGCGCGGTCGCGGGCGACCTCGCGAAGGACTTCACGGTCGTCTGCCCCGACCTGCGCGGCTACGGCGGCTCGACCAAGCCGCCCACGACCTCCGACCACGAGACCTCGTCAAAGCGCGCCATGGCCCGCGACGCCGTGGCCCTGATGGCCGAATTCGGCTTCGACCGCTTCGCCGTCGCCGGCCACGACCGCGGCGGCCGCGTCGCCTATCGCCTCGCGCTCGACCACCCCGACGCGGTCACCAAGGTCTCCATCCTCGACATCATCCCGACCGGCGAGGTCTGGGCCCGCGCCGACCGCCGCTTCGCGCTGGGCTACTGGCACTGGAGCTTCCTCGCCCAGCCGCACCCGTTCCCCGAGACCCTGATCGGGGCCGACCCGGAGGCCTTCTTCTTCTCCACCAGCTTCGGCGGCATCCTCAGGGCCTTCGACCCCGAGGCCTTCAAGGAATACGCCCGCGCCGCCCGCCGCCCCGACGTGATCCACGCCATGTGCGAGGACTACCGCGCCGGCGCCACCTACGACCGCGAGCTCGACATGGCCGACAGGAAGGCGGGGAAGAAGATCGCCTGCCCGGTCCAGGTGCTCTGGGGCGCCAGGGGCGCGCTGGCCGCCTGGTACGACACGCTCGCCATCTGGCGCGAATGGGCCGACGACGTTCAGGGTCAGGCCGTCGACTGCGGCCACTTCATCCCCGAGGAGAAGCCGGCCGAGACGCTGGCGCTGCTGAAGGCGTTCTTCTCGTAACCCCGACGCTCGTCTCCCCACGATTGTCATCCCGGTTTTGGCGCAGCCAAAGACCGGGACCCAACCTTCCGCACACTGGGTCCAGGCCGGCCCGCAGGCCCACGGGGCCGCCCCCAACGCCGAGCGCCGGCCGGTTGGGTCCCGGTCTTCGCGTGCCGCGAAACCGGGATGACAGTTAGGGTTAGGTCGCCGGCTCTGTCACGACTTCCGCCATCCAACCCGGGACTTCGACGCGCGCCGCACGGCCATCCACCGTCAGCTCAGCGCCCTCGATCCGGTCCAGCCGCATCAGGCCGATCCCGCCGCCGTCGACCGCCGAGGTGACCACGCCTGCCCGCAGCTCGCCCGCCAGCACCTCGGCGCCCGCCGCCGGCGGCGGCCCCTCGAAGCGGAGCGGCAGCATGCGGTTCTTGATGGTCCCGCGGCGCTTCATGCGCGAGGTCGTCTCCTGCCCGACGAAGCAGCCCTTCTTGAAGTCGATGCCGTTCAGGAGGTCGAAGTTGGCCTCGATGGGATAGGTCCTGTCCGAGCCCCAGTCCGCCGGCCCCGGCACGCCCAGCCGCAGCTTCTGCGCCTCCCGCTCGGCCTCGCCGGCCACCGCCGCGCCCGCCGGCGCCGCGACGCCGTAGCCCCGCCAGCCCAGCGCCGGCAGCCGCGGGTCCGCGACCCAATGGCCCTCCGCCGGCTTCGCAGGCACGCCGTCGTCCGCGAACAGGATCGACACCGGCGTCTCGTCCGCCGCGATCGTCACCTTGGCCCGCAGCCGGTACATCGAAAGGCGCAGGATGATCGCCGCCCGGTGCTCGGCTTCCACGTCCAGCCAGGCGCCGTCGCCGTTGGCCACCACAAACAGGTCGTAGAGCAGCCGCCCCTGCGGCGTCAGCAGCGCGCCGAACCGCGCCTCGCCCTCACGGAGCGTCTCCACATCCTGGGTGATCAGCCCCTGCAGGAAGCTCCGCCAGTCCTCGCCGCCGAGGGCGATGAGGCTGCGGCTCTGCAAGTGCGCGAAAGAGACACGTTCCGACATCCCGACAATCTGGGGCCGCAGCCGGTGGAGCGCCAGCGCGCGGTTGCTTATACGAACGCCGATGCTGCCCGCGTCCGCCTTTCCCATCCTCTTCATCGGCGCCACGCGCATCGGCGACGCGGTGCTGTCGTCCGGCCTGATCAAGCGCCTGGCCGACGAGATCCCGAACGCGCGCTTCACGATCGTGGCCGGGCCGGACGCCGCGCCGCTGTTCGCCCACGTCCCCAACCTCGACCGCGTCATCGTCTTCGAGAAGTCGAAGAGCGGCGGCCACTGGTTCGAGCTCTGGCGGAAGGTGCGCCAGCGGAAGTGGGGCCTGATCGTCGACCTGCGCGGCTCGGGCATCTCGCGCTTCCTGTCGACGAAGCGCCGCGCCATCCACCGCAAGAGCGCTCAGCCGATCCACAAGGTGCTCGAAGCCGCCAGGGTCCTGCGCATCGAGGACGAACCCGCCCCGCCGCACCTCTTCACCCACGCCGACGTGGAAGCCTACGCCGACGAACTGACGAAAGGCTCAGGCCCGATCCTGGCGCTGGCCCCCGCCGCCAACTGGATCGGCAAGACCTGGCCGGTCGAGCGCTTCAGCCAGGTCGCCATCCGCCTGCTCCGCGAACCCTGGAGCCCGTTGCAGGGCGGCCGACTGATGGTCCTGGGCGGCCCGGGCGACGACAAGCTGAGCCGCCAGCTTCGCGACGTGGCGGGCGCCCGCAGCTTCATCGACCTGGCCGGCAAGGCCGACGTCTTGACCGCCTACGCCTGCCTGAAGCGCGCGCGCCTGTTCATCGGCAACGACAGCGGGGCGATGCACCTGGCCGCCGCGGCGGGCGTCCCCACCATCGGCCTCTTCGGCCCCTCGGACGAGCGGCTCTACGCGCCCTGGGGCGAGGCCGCGCGCGTGGTGCGCGGCGCGCGCAGCTTCGAGGAGATCAAGGCCTCGGACCCCGGCTTCACCCAGATGCTCTGCCACATGATGGACCTGCCGGTGGAAAAGGTCGTATCGGCTGCGCGAGAGCTGCTGAAGGCGACGGAAAATGCCTGACACTTACGACCTGATCGTGCGCGGCGGCGACGTCGTGAACCATGCGGGCCGCGGCCCGGCCGACATCGGGATCAGGGACGGCAAGTTCGCCGCCATCGGCGACCTGGGCCAGGCCAGCGCCGGCGAGGTGTTCGACGCCACGGGGCTCACGGTCATGCCCGGCGTCATCGACACCCAGGTCCACTTCCGCGAGCCGGGGCTGGAATGGAAGGAAGACCTGGAGACCGGCTCGCAGTGCGCCGTCCTGGGCGGCGTCGTCGCCGTGTTCGAGATGCCGAACACCGAGCCCACCACCACCGATCCCGACGCGCTGGCCGACAAGCTGGCCCGCGCCAAGGGCCGCATGCATTGCGACCACGCCTTCTACGTCGGCGGCACGCACGAGAACGCCCGGTTCCTGGGCGAGTTGGAGCGCCTGCCGGGCTGCTGCGGCGTGAAGGTGTTCATGGGCGCGTCCACCGGCACGCTGCTGGTGCAGGACGACGAGGGCGTCGAGCAGGTGCTGCGCCACATCAACCGCCGGGCCGCCTTCCACTCCGAGGACGAGTACCGCCTGGCCGACCGCCGCCCGCTGGCCCGCACCGGCGACTGGACCAGCCACCCCGAGGTCCGCGACGCCCAGTCGGCCATCCAGTCGACGCACCGCCTTGTGGGCCTGGCCCACAAGACCGGCAAGCGCATCCACGTCCTGCACGTCACCACGAAGGAAGAGATCGAGTACCTCGCCGCCCACAAGGACGTGGCGTCGGTCGAGGTGACCCCCCAGCACCTCACCCTGGAGGGCCCCGAGGCCTACGAACGCCTGAAGGCCTTCGCCCAGATGAACCCGCCGATCCGCGACCATTATCACCGCATGGGCGTCTGGGCCGGGATCGCCAACGGCGTCGCCGACGTCCTGGGTTCCGACCACGCCCCGCACACCCGCGAGGAGAAGGCGCGGCCCTACCCCGCCTCGCCGTCGGGCATGCCGGGGGTGCAGACGCTGCTGCCGATCATGCTGACCCACGTGGCCGAGGGCCGTCTCAGCCTGGAGCGCCTGGTCGACCTGACCAGCCATGGCGCCAACCGTATCTTCGACCTCGCCGACAAGGGCCGCATGGCCGTGGGCTACGACGCCGACCTGACCCTCGTGGACCTCAAGGCCCGGCGCACCATCACCCACGACCAGATGGCCACCCGCTCGGGCTGGACCCCATTCGATGGCCTGGAAGCCAAGGGCTGGCCCATGGCCACCATCATCCGCGGCCAGGTCGTCATGCGCGACGACGAGATCGTCCTGAAAGGCCAGGGCCATCCCGTCCGCTTCCGCGAGACGCTGGCGAACTAGAAGCCGATCGAAGTCGCGTCACGACTTGCGTGGAGGATGCGCTCGACACGGACGCGTCGGCTTCGATAGCTGTAGAAGACCGCGTATCGATCGACCCGCAGCATCCGAAGCCCCTCTCGTAGCTCGTCGCGCGCCACGCCCAGATTCGGGAAATCAGCCAAACGTGCGATGGCCGCCTCGATACGGTCGAGTTGCCGATCGGCTGCGCCAGGACTGTCGACGACGATGTAGCGCCAGATTTCCAGGAGATCGTCCTTCGCCGCCTCCGTGAGCCTGACGATCATTCCGCGGCGCGGCGGGCGGCCAGTTCCTCGCGCCCCCGGCGCTTCACGTCGGCGAAGACATCACGAACAGGCCGCTCGATCGCCGGGCTGCCGGCCCCGATCTCGATCTCGCGCTGCAAAGCTCGAAAATGCGCGAACTCGTCATCCAGCAATGCAAGGGCCGCTCGAGCCACGTCGATGGGATCGGTATAGCGCCCGGACCCGACCAAGTCGTCGACGATGGCTTCCAGATCTGGCGGGAGGTCGATGCGCATGCCCTACGATAACACACGCAGCAAAAGTCCGCGCCTGACTGTCGAATCCGCCGCCCGCGCGGCCCTCGCTCGGCGCCAACCGAAGGCCTCGATCCCGATCACCCGCGGTGCTTCAGGTGGTAGAGCGGGAAGGTGCCGTAGCCTTTGGGCAGGTCCACCTGGCCGACGTAGTTGCACATGAAGTCGTGCTCGGCCTCCATCTCCAGCACCGCCGCGAAGGGTTCGGTGACGTAGACGCTGCCCGGCGGCGTCACCGGCTCGATCCGCGCCGCCCGCGAGACCTCCGAGCCGTAGTAGTTGGTCCGCCCCGTCACCGGGTCCTCGCCCCAGTAGGTCGGGCCGAAGTGGAGCGCGATCCGCATGGTCGCACCCTCGCGGACGCCCAGCGCCTGGGTGTCGATCGCCGTCAACTCCTCGCAGAGGTCGAGCGAGGTCTGCGCCGCCTGCAGCGCGCCGTCGAACACCACGTAGAGCGCGTCGCCCCAGGTGTTCGAGTAGCGGATCGACTCCGCATTGCGCTGGAGCGCCACGCCGGCCCGCGCCATCACCTCCACCTGGAAGGTGGGCAGCACGCGTTCGTCCAGCCGCGCGAAGCCCGGGAAGTCGGTGAACATCAGCCCATGCGTCCCGCGCCCCACGTCCGACACCGCCGCGGGCCCCGGCGGCTTGACCGGCCGGCGGATGTTCTGCGCTTCCACGATCACCGAGACGCCTCCGGTGTCCTGCCAGGCGCGTATGTCGGAGCGGGTCAGGGTGCCGGTCGCGCCTGCGGTCTCGGCCACCGCCACCTGCACCGCGCGGCTGTTCAGGTGCCGCGCGCGCAGCCGCGCCATGCCCATGCCCACCTTGGCGCCGTAGGCGAACTGCCCCTGCCCGCCCACATGGCTCATCGTGGACGAGAAGGTCAGCGACGACGCCTGCGCGCGGCACGCCTGATAGCGTTCCGCCCAACGCCCGCCGGCCGGAATCACGGACTGCGCGAGGAAGTCCTCCTCGGCGACCGGCAGCACCACGTGCAGTTCGCCGCCGCGCGCCAGCAGCCGCTCGGCGATCAGGATGTCGCTGCCCGCGGCCAGCGAGCCGTAGGCGTAGCCCACGTCCTCCCTCTTCAGCGCCGCGTCGATCCGCTTGCCGAGATCGGCCTCCAGCGCCGCGTCCTCCAGGAAGATGTGGCCGCAGTAGCTGGCCACCGAGGGCGGCCGGATCATCGCCAGGAGCGGCGCGATCGCCTTGCGGTCGGGGATGGTCGGCTCGAGCCTCTGCAACTGCAGGACGGTGGTCGAGCGCTTGCCCGCGTCGGCGTCGGCCGCGGCCAGCGCCGCCGCCAGCGCCGCCTCCGCCCCGGCGAAGTCGCCCAGCACGATCCGGGCCTCGGCCACGGTGGCGAGGCCGTAGTAGTCGCTCGCCGCCTGCACGGTCGGGTTGGCCAGGACCGTCCGCGCGAGCTGCCGCGCCAGCACGGTGCGGCCGGTGATCCAGGCCAGCGTCGCGGCGTTGACCGCCGGATAGGTGTCGCGGGTGCGGCGGTAGACCCGCGCGTAGAGCTTGCACGCCTCGGTCAGGGTCGCGTCCCGGCCGCCGGCGCCGGAGGCGAACCCGCGGTCCTTCAGCAGCCGGGCCTGCAGCGAGAGCGCGTCCACGTCGTCCCGCGCGCCCAGGCCGTAGGCGTCGTACAGCTTCAGCGCGCGTTCGGTGTCGCCCAGGCGCGCCAGCGTCAGCACCCGCAGATAGTCCAGCGCGCCGCTCTCGTGCTCGGCCACCTGCTGCAGGATGTCGTACGCCTCGAGCAGCGCGCCACGAGCCAGCGCGGACCGCGCACGCGCTGCAGCACTCCTCTCAGGCATGACCGGAACGCCCCCTGACCCCGGAGACCTTTGCCACGTCCGGCCAAGCTTCGGAAGGCTCCGCAAGCGACGGGCGAACGGCGCCTCCCAGGGTGGCGAAGACCGCGGGTGAGCCGCGGCCCGGCTCGTGCTACCACGGCGCCCCGTCCAGACCGCGAGCGCCCCGATGACCCCGTCCCGCCAGATCCGCCTTGCCCGCCGCCCGAACGGGATGGTCCGCCCCGACGACTTCGCCGTCGTGCCCGTCGAGACGCCCGACGCCGCCGACGGGCAGGTGCAGCTCCAGGCGCTGCTGGTCTCGGTCGATCCCTACATGCGGCCGCGGCTCGACGCCGACCAGCCGCTGGACGCGCCGATGCTGGGCGGCGGCATCGCCCGGGTCGTCCAGTCGCGCCACCCCGATTTCCGGGAAGGCGACCTCGCGCGCCACGGCGCCGGCATGCAGGAGCGCTTCGTCTCCGACGGCCGCGGCCTGCTGAAGCTGGCGCCCGACCCGGACCTGCCGCTCAGCGTCTACATGCACGCCCTCGGCGGCACCGGCATCACGGCCTACGGCGGCCTCCTGGAGACGGGCGCGCTGAAGGACGGCGAGCAGGTGTTCGTCTCCACCGCGGCCGGCGCCGTGGGCTCGGTCGCGGCGCAGATCGCGAAGATCAAGGGCTGCTGGGTCGCCGGCTCCACCGGCTCGGACGACAAGGCCGCCTGGCTGCGCGACGAGGCCGGCCTCGACGCTGTCATCAACTACCGCAAGCAACCCCTGGCGAGCGCGCTGCGCGAAGCCATGCCGAAGGGGATCGACGTCTATTTCGAGAACGTCGGCGGCGAGACCCTCGACGCGGTCCTGCCGCGCATGAACCTCCGCGGCCGCATCGCCGTCTGCGGCATGATCTCGACCTACAACGGTGACCGGATCGGGGTGAAGAACCTCTCCAGCATGATCTACAGCCGCGTGCGCATGGAGGGCTTCGTGGCCACCGATTTCCCGCACCTGCAGGCCCGGTTCCAGTCCGACATGACGGGCTGGCTGAAGTCGGGGAAGATCAGGTACCAGGAGACGATCCTCGACGGCTTCGACCGCGCGCCCGAGGCCCTCGTCGGCCTCTTCGAGGGCAGGAACGCCGGCAAGATGCTGGTCCGCGCCGCGGCCTGAGGCTTCCCTTTCGCGCGGCGGCCCCGTAACTCGGGGCCATGGACGCCGAGCTCTCCATCGCGACCGCCCCGTTCCGCGACCCGCGCTATGCGCCGCGACGCCTGGTGGTCGACGAGCGGCCCGGCGGCGAGGTCGTCCTCACCAACCCCGCGCCGTTCGACGCGCGCCACCAGACCACCGTCTCGGCGCTGGCCCACTGGGCCGAAGCCGCGCCCGACCGCGTGTGGCTGGCCGAGCGCTCCGGAGACGGCTGGCGCACGCTCACCTTCGCCGAGGCGTGGCAGCGGATCGGCGCGCTCGCGGCGGGCCTGCGCAGCCTGGGCGTCGTCGGCGACCGGCCGCTGCTGATCCTGGCGCGCAACACCATCGACCATGCGCTGATCGCCTACGCCGCCATGGGCCAGGGCATGCCGGTGGCCCCCGTCTCGCCGCAGTACGGCCTGCCGGGCGCGAACCTCACCCGCCTCACCCACGCCTGCCAGGTGCTGAACCCGGCCGCCGTCTACACCGAGGACGCCGCCCTCTTCGCCGACGGCCTCGCCGCCGACGTCCTGGCCGGCCTGCCGGTGATCGCCGGGAAGAACGCCCGCCCCGGCGACGTGGCGCAGGACGCGCTCTACGGCCACGGATCGGCCGCGCCGACCGCCCGGCCCGGGCAGCATGCCAAGTACCTGCTCACCTCGGGCTCCACCGGGCTTCCGAAGGCGGTGATCAACACCCATCGGGCGATGAGCACCAATTCCGCCCAGATCACCGCCTGCTTCGACGATCCCGACCCGCCGGTGATGGTCCACTCCGCGCCCTGGAGCCACAGCCTCGGCGCCAACGCGATCCTGCACTATTCGGCCCACCGCGGCGGATCGCTCTACATCGACGCCGGCCAGCCCGTCGCGGGCCGCTTCGCCGAGACCGTCCGGAACCTCCGCGAGATCGCGCCGACCTACCAGAACATGGTGCCGGCGGCCTGGATGCTGTTCGCCGACGAGCTGGAGCGCGACGAGGCGCTGGCCCGCAACTTCTTCTCCCGCGTCCGGCTCCTGCAGTACGGCGGCGCGGCGCTGGGCCAGGCCTACGCCGACCGCATCCAGGCGGTGGCGGTGCGCACCGTGGGCGAGCGCATCAGCTTCGGTTCGGGCTATGGCGCGACCGAGACCGGCCCGACGGCCTCCAACGTCCACTGGACGAACGCCCGCATGGGCCTGATGGGCCTGCCGCTGCCCGGCTGCTCGGTGCGGCTGCTGCCCGAAGCCGGCAAGCTCGAGTTCCGCGTGAAGGGCCCGCAGGTCACCGAGGGCTACCTGAACCAGCCCGAGAAGTCGGCCGCCGCCTTCGACGACGAGGGCTACTACCGCCTGGGCGACGCCGCCCGCTTCGCCGAGCCGGGCAATCCCGAGGCCGGCCTCGTCTTCGACGGCCGCATCTCCGAGAACTTCAAGCTGGCGTCCGGCACCTTCGTCGTCGTCGGCGACCTGCGCATCCAGGCGCTGAACGCCGTCGGGGGCGGCGTGGTCACCGACGCCATCGTCTGCGGCGAGAACCAGGAGAGCGTGGGCCTCCTGCTCTATCCGAACCCGACCCTGCCGCGCGCCGACATCGAGGCGGCGGTGCGCCAGGGCCTCGCGGCATTCAACGCCCGCGCCAAGAGCGCCGGCGGCCGCGTCGCGCGTGCGCTGGTGCTGCCCGACCCGCCCGATCCCAACGCCGGCGAGATCACCGACAAGGGCTACATCGCCCAGCCCGTCGCCCGCGCGGTCCGGTCCGCGGCGGCCGACCGCCTCTTCGCCAACCCCGCTCCCTCTGACGTGATGGTGTTCTGAATGAACGGCGCCGCCAAAAACGGGGCAGACGCCCTGATCTCGACCCTGGTGGCCAACGAGGTCACCGCCTGCTTCGCCAACCCCGGCACGTCGGAGATGCAGTTCGTCGCCGCCCTCGACGGCGTGCCGGCCATGCGCCCGGTGCTCTGCCAGTTCGAGGGCGTGGCGACCGGCGCCGCCGACGGCTACGGCCGCATCGCCGACAGGCCGGCCTGCACCCTGCTGCACCTGGGGCCCGGCTACGGCAACGGCGTCGCCAACCTGCACAATGCGCGCCGCGCCTTCACCCCGATCGTCAACGTCATCGGCGACCACGCCACCTACCACCGCCAGTACGACGCGCCGCTGAACTCCGACATCGCCACCCTGGTGAAACCGAACTCCATCTGGACGAAGTCGGCCGACACGCCCGACAGCGTCGCCGCCGTCACCGCCGAGGCCGTCGCCGCCAGCTACGGCCCGCCCGGCGGCCCGGTCAGCCTGATCCTGCCGGCCGACAGCGCCTGGCTCCCCGCCAAGAGCGAGACCGTGCTCGCCCAGAAGCCGGTGCGGCCTGCGCCGTCCGGCCCGGCCGTCGACGCCGCCGCCAGGGCGATCAGGGCGGCGAAGAACCCGGTCGTCCTGCTGGGCGGCCAGGCCTGCCGCGCCGAGGCCCTGGCCCAGGCCGCGCGCCTGCAGGCCGCGGGCGTCACCGTCTACACCGACACCTTCGTCGCCCGGCAGCCGAAGGGCGCCGGCGGCTTCGCGCCGAAGAAGATGCAGTACTTCGGCGAGATGGCGCTCGCCGAACTCCAGGGCGTCGACCTGATGGTCTTCGCCGGCACGACGACGCCCGTCGCCTTCTTCGCCTATCCGGATCGCCCCAGCGTGCTCGTGCCGGAAGGCTGCGCGACCCTCACGCTCGCCGCGCGGAACGAGGACTCCGTCGAAGGCCTCGCCGCCCTGGCCGACGCGCTCGGCGCCCCGAAGGCCGGCCCGGTCCAGGCGCTCGCGATCCCCGACGCGGCGCCCACCGGCAAGCTCACCGCCTATGCCGCCGGCGCCTCGATCGCCCGCCACATGCCCGAGGGCGCGATCGTCTGCGATGATGCGGTGACCTCCGGCGCCGGCGTGGCGGCCGGCACGGCGGCGGCGCGACCGCACGAGGTGCTGGCGCTGACCGGCGGGGCCATCGGCATCGGCCTGCCGCTGGCCGTCGGCGCGGCGGTGGCGGCGCCCGACCGCAAGGTGCTGAGCCTCAACGGCGATGGCGCGGCGATGTACACGATCCAGGCCCTCTGGACGATGGCGCGCGAGAACCTCGACATCACCGTCGTGGTCTTCGCCAACTACACGTACCGGATCCTGAACGTGGAGATGGAGCGGACGGGCGCCGGCAAGGCGGGGCCGTCGGCCAAGAAGCTGCTCGACCTCGGCGGCCCGAACATCGACTTCGTCGCCATCGCCAGGGGCATGGGCCTGCCCGCCGTGTCCTGCGACAGCGGCGAGGCCTTCGAGAAGGCCTTCGCCGGCGCCATGAAACAGCGCGGCCCGATGCTCATCGAGGCCGTGATCTAGGACGCAGCCCGGGATCGTTCCTTTCCCGCTTGCGGGAAAGGGGGACCGCACGCCGAAGCCGGCGCAGCCGGCTGTAGAGCGGGGGGTGGAAAGGGCAAGCGGTCGGCAGGGCGGTTCGTCCAACCTGAATTGAGCGCCGTGCCTGAGGCTTTCCCTCTCCACCACCCGCTCTACGCCCGCGGGCGCGGCCTCGGCGGGCGGTCCCCCTTCCGCGAGCGGGAGAGGAAGGTCAGAGCCCCTCGAAGAACAGCACGCGGTAGTCGGCGGCCTTCAGCCGGGTCGCCTTGGCGTCCTGGTAGGCCGGGCTGTTGTACCAGGCCTTGCCGGCCTCCATCGTCGGGAACTGCAGCAGCACCACGCCCTCGGCCTCGTCGCCTTCGAGGGCCTCGATCGGGCCGTAGGCGGCCAGCGCCGTCAGCGGATGGTCGCCTCGCGCCCCGGCCGCCTTCTGGCTGTAGGCCTTCAGCAGGTCGGCGTCGTGGGTCCTGTTCTTGATGAAGATGGCGTAGGCGGGCATCGCGGTTCTCCGGAGTATCGCGGGACACCCTCGCGGCCTTCCCCAGCGTTCGCCAAGGCCCCGCGCACGCGGCCAGGCAAAAGGGCCCGCGGATCGCTCCGCGGGCCCCGCATCTCGGCCATGGCGGCCGATCAGGTGTTGCCGGGCAGCTTGCAGTTGCCGGCGAAGGCGCAGCCCGTGACCGTGACCGCGGTCACCGCCGGGGGCGCCGAGTACTCGATCATGTAGCCCTTCAGCTTGTCGGCGCAGGCGACCTCGACGTAGGTGGTGCCCTTGTCGGTCTTGCCGACGACGCGGCTGTTGGAGACCTCGCAGGTCGTGCCCTGCTGCAGCCGCTTCAGGTCGGCCGTGAGGAAGCCGTAGCCGGCCGTGTCCTTGCCCAGCGAGCACTTGTAGCCGGCCACCGGCGCACGGCCGCAGTCCAGCACGGTGCTCTTCTGGCCCGCGGTCGACATCAGGATCGCGCCCGAGCCGTCCTTGCAGACCAGTTCGACGACTTCATCGCGCGGGTTCTTCGACGGGAACAGCGCATAGCGGTCGACGTCGCACTTGCTGCCCGCGCCCTGCGCCAGCTTCGTGTAGAGGCCGGCCTGCTCGTTCTGGGCCTCGCGGGCGTCGGTGAGCGTGCAGCCGCCGAGGATGTTGCTGGCCTTGGCGCACTCGTAGGTCTCGGCCAGGGCGCCCGCGGCGGTCGTCTTGTAGATATAGCCCTTGCCGTCCTGGCACGAGGCCTCGTAGTAGGCCGAGTTGTCCTTGGCCATGCCGACGAAGCGCCTGTCCTTCACGGCGCAGCCGTTGTTCGCCGCCGCCGCCACCTTGTCGATCACCGCGAGACGCGCGGCCTTGTCGCCGAAGGCGCACTTAATGTTCGACTCGCTGTCGTCGTAGAGCAGGCAGTTCTGGGCCTGCGCCGGCTTCGTCACGTCGAGCGGGACGCTGGCGACGACGATGTAGCCCGCGCCCTCGCTGCAGGCGACCTCGACGTAGGTGTTGCTCTTGGTCTGGCCGACGCCGCGGGCCTGGGTCGGCGTGCAGTCCGCGCCGGCCGCCTTGATCATCGGGCCCAGGAGCGCGCTCGGGTTGGCGTTGCCCGGCAGCATGCAGGGGGCCGACGGCGGCTGGCCCGGGGCCGGCGGGGTGTTGGCCTCGATGCAGGAGAAGGCGGTCGGCGCGCCCTCGGCCGGGGACTGCAGGACGTAGCCCATGGCGCCCGCGCCGCAGGCCACTTCGTAGTAGTTGGTCTTGTTCTTCTTGTCCTCGCCGATCTTCCGGGCTTCGGAGACCTGGCAGGGCAGGCTCATCGCCTGCACCACGGCGGGGGCTTCCTTCATCCCCTGTTCAAGCGCGGCCTTGGGGATCGCTTCCCCCTTCTTGCCTTGCGAAATGGCCGCGGCCGGGATCACCAGCGCCGCCAGCAGCGCCATGGTCAGCCCGACTGCTCCCAGCCTCCCGAATTTGGGCGTCTTCACCGTTCGTCTCTCCTGCCACAGTCCTGGGGTTCGGACCTTGGGGTCCGCGATTTTGCGGCACATAAGCGCCGCGATCGTATGCGGGTCAAGGTGGCCGGCGATGCGGGCGAAAGTGCGGCGCGAAACCAAGCACTTAGGCCATTGTTCGGTCACATCGGAAGACCGCTGTTACGCACGCCGCACCCTGAGGCGCGCCCCGGCGACTCCGGTGACCTCCACCGCGGCGCCCGCTTCGAGCGCATCGCCCCCGTCCTGCTCGGCCGCCCACTCCTTGCCGTCGATGAAGACGCGGCCCGAGCGGCCGGCGAACGCCTGGACGACATTGCCGCGATGGCCGACGAGACGCGACACGTTGTCATTGATGTCGTGCCCCTCGGGCGACAGCGGCCGGGGCAGGTAGCGGCGCGCCAGCAGCGACGAGAACAGCGTGAGCAGCGCGAAGATCAGCAGCGCGGTCGGAACCGGGACGTCGAAGATCGCCACCACGACCGCCGTCACGCCGGCCGACGCCGACGCCCACAGCAGCCAGCCCGAGCCGCTGATCACCTCGACGGTGAGCAGCGCCGCGGCGAGCGCGGCCCAGAACCAGAAGGGCTGGGCCGCGTAGAGCCCCGCGATGGTGTCCATCACCGCCTCACGCGCCCGAGGTCGGGACCGCTCCGCCGCGGCCGCGCGCCGGCGGGCGGGGGGGCGGCGGGCCGTCGGCGCCGATCGCCTTCACCAGTTCGCCGATGCCGCCCACGCTGCCGACCAGGGCGCCCATCTCGGCGGGTACGATGACGGTCTTCTGCTGCGGGCTCTTCGCCAGTTCGGCGAAGGCCTCCACGTACTTCAGCGCCACGAAGTAGTTGATGGCGTTCACGTCCCCCTGCGCGATGGCGTCCGAGACCAGCTCGGTGGCCTTCGCTTCCGCCTGCGCCGAGCGCTCGCGGGCCTCGGCGTCGCGGAAGGCCGCTTCCTTGCGGCCCTCGGCCTCCAGGATCGCCGACTGCTTCTGGCCTTCCGCCCGGGCGATGGCGGCCGACTTCTCGCCGTCGGCCTCGGTGATCACCGCGCGCCGCTCGCGCTCGGCCTTCATCTGGCGCGCCATGGCGTTGGTGATGTCCGGCGGCGGCGTCAGGTCCTTGATCTCGATCCGCGCGGCCTTCACGCCCCACGGCCCGGTCGCCTCGTCGATCACGTTGAGGAGGCGGGTGTTGATCTGGTCGCGCTGGCTCAGCACCTCGTCCAGCTCCAGCGAGCCCACGACGGTGCGCAGGTTGGTCATCGCCAGTTGCTGGATGGCGTAGTTCAGGTTGTCGACCCGGTAGGCGGCGGCCGCGGCGTCCATCACCTGGATGAACACGATGGCGTCGACCTGGACGCCGACGTTGTCGCGCGTGATCACCTCCTGGCGCGGCACGTCCAGCACCTGCTCCATCATGTTCACGCGGCGGCCGACGCCCTCGACGAACGGCGTCAGGAAGCTGATCCCCGGCTTCAGGGTGCGCGTGTAGCGGCCGAACCGCTCGACGGTGAACTCGCGCCCCTGCGGCACGATCTTGATGGCGCCCAGCGCGACGACCAGCGCCAGCACCAGGAACACCAGGGCGACGACCATACCCAGGCCCATTGGACATTCCTCCCGTGGTTTCGGGGCAACTCTAGCTAGGCCGGGAGCCGTCCGCCACGGAAACCGGACATGCGGCGCGTTGCGGCCGAAACGCCGCCGCCGTGCTCGCGCCACGCCCGGCGGTCTGTTAGCTGACCGGAATGACCCGCACCGCCCTCGCCCTGATCCCGGCTGCGCTGTTCTGCCTCGCCGCCGCGCCGGCGCCGAAGACCGCGCCCGCCAAGGCCCCGCCGGCCAAGGCCGCGCCCGCGAAACCGGCCGCCAGGCCCGCGACGCCGGCCAGCCCCGCCGGCCCCTTCGACGCCCAGACGCCGCAGGCCTTCATGGGCCTCCTCGACGCCGCCGGGGCCAAGGTGCGGACCAGCCGCCGCGACGGCGACGCCGTCTTCGTCGCGGTCACCTCGCCGGTCGCCGACTTCTCGATGCAGTTCGCCGGCTGCGACGCACAGGGCCGCGCCTGCAAGGCCGTACTGCTCGACAGCGGCCTGGACCGCGCGGCCGCCACGATCGCGCAGTACAACGCCTTCAACCAGACCTCGGTGATGTGCCGCATCTACCAGGACAAGGCGGGCGTCCCGCACGTGCTCTACTCGGCCATCCTGTTCCGCAGCATGACCCGCGACGACGCCACCACGCACCTCCAGGCCTGGCAGGGCTGCCTCGCCGACGCCCGCGACTTCCTGAAGGACCCCGTGGCCTACCTCGCCAACGCCGCCTAGGCCGGGACCGGCGCGCCCTTGCGGATCGCCGCGACGCGGTCGATGGCGTCTTCGGCCTCGCGCAGGATGCGCGCGACGATCTCGCCGGCCGGCAGCACGTCGGTCACGCCGCCCGCCGACTGGCCCATGGCGAAGCACGAACGGTCGGCGTCCAGGCCCTCGATCTGGCCGCCGATGCCGCCCATCACGCCGGCGCGGCTCGACAGCATCGCCTGCTGCGGGAAGGGCTGGATGTCCTGCGGGCGGCTTTCCCAGTCGGCGACGTAGTCGTTCTTCTTCACCCGCATCGGCTTGCCGGAATAGCAGCGGGTGCGGATCGAATCCTCGTCGCTCGCCTCGACGATGGTGTCCCGGTACATCTGCCCCGAGTGCGCCTCGGTCGAGGCGATGAAGCGCGTGCCCATCCAGACGCCCACCGCGCCCAGGCTGAGCGCCGCCGCCAGGCCGCGCCCGTCGTAGAGGCCGCCTGCCGCCACCACCGGGATCTTCACCCGCTCCACGGCCTGGGCCACCAGCGGCATGGTGCCCACGAGGCCCGTGTGCCCGCCGCCCTCGCCGCCCTGGCAGATCACCGCGTCGCAGCCGGCCTGCTCGGCCTTCACCGCGTGCTTCACGGCCCCGCAGACCACCATGACCTTCAGGCCCGCCTTCTTCAGCCGCTCCATGATCGGCATCGGCACGCCCAGGCCGGCCACGAACGACGAGGCGCCCTCCTCGATGATGATCTCCACCGACGCCGTCAGGCTCTCGGGGCTGGCGGCCAGCAGGTCGACGCCGAACGGCTTGTCGGTCAGCGCCTTCACCTTGCGCATCTCGTCGCGGATGAAGTCGGGCGAGCGGCCCGCCATGCCCAGGACGCCGTAGCCGCCGGCGTTCGAGACCGCCGCCGCGAGCTCGGCGTAGGAGACGCCGCCCATGCCCGCCAGCATGATCGGATGCTGCACCTCCAGCAGGTCGCAGAGCTTGGTGCGCAGGGTCATCGGCCGTCCTCCCGGGATCTCTGCCGCGAACCATGGCGCCGCCGCAAAGCCTTGGAAACCGTGACGCGAGGTCAGCGCGCCGGCTTCCCCTAAGCCCCGGCGCGCGCCTTGGCCGCCGGCGGCGGCTGCGGCCGGGCGAAGGTGAATTCCTCGTCCGAGGAGAGGTGCGGCTGGAAGCGGTAGCCGTCGGCGGCGAACGCCTTCAGGTCCGCGGCCTTCTTCAGCCGGTTGTCGATGGCGAAGCGGGCCATGGCCCCGCGCGCCCGCTTGGCGAAGAACGAGATCACCCGGGCCTCGCCGTCCTTTTCCTCCAGGAACCGGCACGAGACGACCGGGGCCTTCAGCGCCTTGCGGTCCACCGCGCCGAAGTATTCCGTCGAGGCGCAGTTCACGAGGGTGCGGTCCTTGTGGCCGGCGAGGTCCTCGTCCAGCTTCTCGGCGATCCGCGGGCCCCAGAAGTCGTAGAGGCTCTGGCCCCGCTTCGTCTTGATCCGCACCCCCATCTCCAGCCGGTAGGGCTGGATCGCGTCCATCGGCCGGAGCACGCCATAGAGCCCCGAGAGGATCCGCACATGGTCCTGGGCGAAGGCGAGCGCCTTCCTGTCCAGCTCCCGCGCCCTCAGCCCCAGGTAGACGTCGCCGTTGAACGCGAAGGCCGCCTGCACCCCGTCCTCGCTCTCCGGGTCGAAGGCCTGGAACCGCTCGCGGTTCAGCTTCGCCAGGTTGTCCGACAGGTCCATCATCCGCTTCAGGTCGACGGCCCGGAGCTTCTTCGCGGTCTTCGAGAGCTCGGCCGTGTGCTCGGGGAGCTGCGGCGCGGTCAGCGGCGCGGAGTCCGGCCCGGCGGTGAAGTTCAGCGCCTTGGCCGGGGAGAGGACGATCAGCATCGCCGATGCTTTGCCGCGACTTGGGGCCGGCGGCAACGACCTAGAAGAGGACCCGCGGATTCAGGATGCGTTTCGGATCCAGCGCGCGGCGGATCGCGCGCTGGGCCTCCAGCTCCACGGCCGACTTGTAGCGCGCGCCTTCCGCCGTCTTCATCGCGCCCAGGCCGTGCTCGGCGCTGATCGAGCCGCCCAGCTTCGCCACGATGTCGTGGACGATCCGGCTGCCCTCGTCGCGCCGCGCGGCGTGCTCGGCGTCCGAGCCGCCGTCGGGCCGCAGCACGTCGTAGTGGATGTTGCCGTCGCCGACGTGGCCGAAGGCGGCGATCCGCGCGCCCGGCGCGAAGGCCTGCATCGCCGCCGTCGCCTCGCCGAGGAACGCCGCCACCCGGCTGACCGGCACCGCCACGTCGTGCTTCCAGGTCGCGCCCTCGGGCTTCTGCGCCGGCGACTGGTTCTCGCGGATCGCCCACAGCGCCTTCGCCTGCGTGTCGGTCTGCGCCACGACGGCGTCGCGCACCAGCCCGGCCTCCAGCCCCGCCTCCAGGAACCGCGCCATCGCCGCCTCGGCCGAGCCCGGCTCGCCCGACGAGAACTCGGCCAGCACGTACCAAGGATGCGGCTCGCCCAGCGGATCGCGCGTCCCGGCGATGTTCTTCAGCGCGAAGTCGACGCCCAGGCGGCCCATCAGCTCGAACGCCTCGACCGCCCCGCCCGTCTCGTCCTTGGCCCGCGCCAGCAGCTTGATCGCATCCTCCGGCGTCGCCAGCCCGATCATCGCCACCGCCCGCGAGGCCATCACCGGATAGAGCTTCAGCGCCGCCGCCGTCACCACGCCCAGCGTCCCCTCGGCCCCGATCAGGAGCTGCTTCAGGTCGTAGCCGGTGTTGTCCTTGCGCAGGCGCTTCAGCCCGTTCCAGACCTCGCCGTTCGGCAGCACCGCCTCCAGCCCCAGCACCAGGCTCCGCGCCATGCCGTAGCGCAGCACCTGCGTGCCCCCGGCGTTGGTCGAGACCACGCCGCCGACCGTCGCCGTCCCTTCCGACGCCAGCCCCAGCGGGAACCGCCGGCGCACTTCGGCCGCCGCCGCATGCACCTCGGCGAGCGTCACGCCGGCCTCGGCCGTCAGCGCGTCGTCGAACGCATCGACCTCCCGGATCGCCCGCATCCGCTCGGTGGAGAGCAGGACTTCGCCCCGCGGGATTTGCCCGCCCACCAGGCCCGTGTTCCCGCCCTGCACCGTGATCGCCTGCCCCGCCTCGAAGCAGACGCCCACCACCGCGGCCACCTCATGGGTCGTCTTCGGCAGCGCCAGGAACGGCGTCGCCCCCACCCACCGGTCGCGCCACTCCACCAGCTTCGGCGCGATCCGCCCGGCGTCCTCGCTCCACCCGGCGGGGCCGAGCACGGCCTTCAGGCGGGAGATCACGTCGGCGGGGACGGGGGCAGTCATGGCCGAAACCTAAACTTCCGGCCCGCCGTTCACCAGTATATACTCCGATATATACCGGAGCCCGCCATGGCCATCCTGATCAAGAACCCCGAGGTCGAACGCAAGGCGCGCGAGCTGGCGAGCCGTCACGGCCTCAGCATCACCGCGGTCATCGACGGTGCGCTGGACCGAGCGCTGGCGGAGGCCCAGCCAAAGCCGCGGCCGACCGCGGCGGACATCCTCGCTGCGACAGCCCGCATGCGAGCCGAAGCGGGCATTCATCGCCCCCTGCCTCCCGTCACCAAGGCGGAGTGGGACGAGATCAATGAGGTTCCCGGCTTCGCGGAGGGCGAGGATTGATCGTCGTCGACTCGTCGGCGTTGGTCGCCATCGCTGGCGATGAGGCCGAGGCTGAGGTCTTCGCGGCTGTCCTGGGAACGGCTGACGCGATCCGGCTGTCGCCCATCAACTACGTCGAGACCGCGATGGTGTTGCTCAGCCGCAAGGTCGTGCCGAACCGCGATCGCCTCGACCTCTGGCTGTCGGAGGCCGGCGTGACGGTAAGCGATGACCTGCCGCTTTCAAGCTTGGCCTTGGACGCGTTTTTGAGGTTCGGAAAAGGCAACCATCCAGCCCGCCTCAACCTCGGCGACTGCTTCGCCTACGCCCTGGCCAAACGTCTCGACGCCCCCCTGCTCTACAAGGGCGACGACTTCGCCCAGACCGACATCCGCTCGGCGCTCTGAATTCGGCGAAGACGGACGAAGGCTGCAAGCGGACTCACTGGATTTCGGAGATGGGTGGGGCGTGGACTTCACCTTCCCCAACAAGTGTCATCCCGGTTTGGGCGTAGCCCAAGACCGGGACCCAACCATCGGGCGTGTCGACGGTGGAGGCCGGCCCCGACAGTCGAGGCCAGGGCACCACCCCAGAGCACCGGACGGTTGGGCCCCGGTCTTCGCCTACGGCGAAACCGGGATGACAACAGTGGGTGTCCGGACCCGCAACGGGCCGCAAACGGACATTGGCTTCAACGCTGAACCCTACCCCACGAACCCCGCCGCTCGCTTCAGGCGGTCGTTGATCGCCTCGCCCAACCCGTCGTCCGGGATCGGGGCGACCGCGATGCCGGCGGGGTTCGTGCGGTCGGCGGCGCGGAGGTAGGCGAAGAGGTTGGCGGCGGCTTCGGCGAGGTCGCCTGTCGGGCTGAGGTTCCAGGGGCCGCGCCCGCCCGGGCCGAACGACAGCCAGGCCTCGCCCGGCGCGGGCTCGGCGACCCCCAACCGCACCGGCGCGTTCGGCGCGTAGTGGCGCGCCAACCGGCCCGGCGAGCGCTTCGCGTCGGCCTCGGCGTCGGCCAGCGGCCCGACCACCGCCTCGATCTCGGCCCGCGTCACGGCGCCCGGCCGCAGCAGCCGCGCCTTATCCAGCAGCGCCACCACGGTCGACTCCAGCCCCACCGCGCACGGCCCGCCGTCCAGCGCCGCCGCCGCGGCGTCGCCGGTCTCCTCGACCGCATCTGCAAACGTCGTGGGGCTGGGCCGGCCCGAGCGGTTGGCCGAGGGCGCCACGACCGGCCGCCCCACCGCCGCCAGCAGCGCGTGCGCCAGCGGGTGCCCCGGCGCGCGCACCGCCACCGTGTCCAGCCCCGCCCGCGCGAGATCACACACCGCCTCGCCGTCCGCCACCGGGAGCACCAGCGTCAGCGGACCCGGCCAGAACGCCGCCGCCAGCGCCTCGGCCCGCGCGTCGAACACCGCGATCCGACGCGCCGTCGCCACGTCGGCCACATGCGCGATCAGCGGGTTGAAGCTGGGCCGGCCCTTGGCCGCATAGACCGCCGCCACTGCGCGCGGGTTCGCCGCGTCGGCCGCCAGGCCGTACACCGTCTCGGTCGGCATCAGCACGAGCCCGCCGGCGCGGATCGCCTCGGCGGCTAGGGCGACGCCCGCCGGGCCTTCGGGTCGATCCTTACGGTCACCCTGGCCGGGATCTGGTCGGTGTTCTGCCACTCGCCCTGTCCAACACCGAACGCGGTCCGGTCGAGGCTCGTTACACCGCTCACCGTCGCCCTGTCGCCGTCGATCGTGAGCCGGAACGGCAGCGACAGCGGCCTCGACACCCCGCGCAGCGCCACCGCCGCGTAACGGGCGCCCCCGCGCGCGGCCCCGCTCACTTCTTCACGAACTCCACCTCGAAGATCAGGTCGACGTCGTCCCCTGCGAAAGGCCGCCCGCCGTTCACGCCGAAGTCCGAGCGCTTGAACCGCCCCGCGCCGGAGAATCCCATCCGCGGGCCGCTGACCGGGAAGCCCGGCCCGTAGCCGTTGAACGCCACGTCCAGCGTCACCGGCCTGGTCACCCCGTGGAAGTTGAGGTCGCCCGTGAGCCGGCCCTTGCCGTCGGCCACGTCGCCGAGCCCGGTCGGATGATATGCGCAAGCGTGGCCGAACGACGGCGGTTTGTTTCGCCGGCGCCGCTTCCGCGGGCGCTCCGTCCCCGTTAGAACCCGCTCGACCAGAGAGGTTCCATGACCTTCCGCGCCCCCATCCGCGACCTCGCCTTCGCGCTCAAGACCGTCGGCCATCCGGAGCTGATCGCCCGCGCCTGGCCCGACCTGGACGACGACACCGTCCAGGCGGTGCTGGAGGCCGCCGGCGCCTTCGCCGACCACGAACTCGCGCCGCTGAACCGCCGGGGCGACCTGGAGGGCGCGCGCTACGAGAACGGCGTGGTCACCGCCGCGCCCGGCTTCGCCGACGCCTACCGCCGCTTCGTGGAGCAGGGCTGGAACTCGCTCTCCGCCGACCCGGAGCACGGCGGCCAGGGGCTGACCAAGGCCATGGAGCTCGCCGTCTTCGAGATGGTCCACGCGGCCAACATGGCCTTCGGCCTCTGCCCGATGCTGACCCAAGCGGCCATCGAGGCCCTGGCCCAGCACGGCACGGAGCGCCAGAAGCGCCTCGTCCTGCCGAAGCTCGTCAGCGGCGAGTGGACCGGCGCCATGTGCCTGACCGAGCCGCAGGCCGGCTCGGACCTCGCCGCCCTGACCGCCATCGCGCGGCCGGACGGGAACGGCGGCTGGCGCCTCTCGGGCCAGAAGATCTTCATCACCTGGGGCGACCACGACGCGGCCGACAATATCGCCCACCTGGTCATCGCCCGCACGCCCGACGCCCCGCCCGGGATCAAGGGCATCAGCCTGTTCCTCGCCACCAAGTTCGAAGTGAAGGACGACGGCTCCATCGGCGGGCGCAACGACTTCCGGCCCGCCTCCATCGAGCACAAGCTCGGCATCCACGGCTCGCCCACCTGCGTCATGCTCTACGAGGACGCCCGGGCCGAACTGGTCGGCGAGCTGGGCCAGGGCCTGGCCCACATGTTCGTCATGATGAACGCCGCGCGCCTGCAGGTGGGCGTCCAGGGCGTCGCCATCGCCGAGCGGGCCTTCCAGCAGGCGCTCAGCTTCAGCCAGGAGCGCCGGCAGGGCCGCGCGGCCTTCGAGGACGCCGGCGGCATGATCTACGGCCACCCGGACGTGCGCCGCACCCTGATGCTGATGAAGGCCCGGATCGAGGCGGCCCGCGGCGTCTGCCTGCTCACCGGCGTGCTCAGCGACCTCGCCGACCGCGCCGGGACCGAGGACGAGCGCGCGGCGGCCAAGGCGCGGCAGGAACTGCTCACCCCCATCGCCAAGGCCTGGTCCACCGACGTCGGCGTCGAGGTGGCCTCGGCCGGCGTGCAGGTGCATGGCGGCATGGGCTTCATCGAGGAGACCGGCGCGGCCCAGCACTACCGCGACGCGCGCATCGCCCCGATCTACGAGGGCACCAACGGCATCCAGGCCATGGACCTGATCGGCCGCAAGCTGCGCGCCAACGGCGGCGAGACGCTGCGCGCCCTCTGCGCCGAGATGGCGCTGACCGCCGATCTCCTGACCGGGACCGCCGAGCTAGCCCCCGTCGGCCGCCGCCTCGCCGCCGGGATCGCCGCCCTGGAACGCGCCGCCGACCAGGCGCTGGCGGCCGACAACATCGCCGCGCTGGCCATGGCCACGCCGTTCCTGAAGCTGGCCGGCGACGTCGTGGGCGGCTGGATCCTCGGCCGCCAGGCTCTCGCCGCCGCCGGCTCGGACGATCCCTGGCTGAAGACCAAGGGCGCGCTCGCCCGCCTCTACGCCAGCCAGGTGCTCACCGCCGCCCCCGGCCTCGCCGACGGCCTCGCCGAGAGCGGCGACGACCTCGCCGCCACCCCGGCCCACGCCCTGGCGGGCTGAGGATCAGCCGGCGTCGCGTGCGCCGCAGGCGCTATTCTTCCACCACCAAGAGCACGAAGATCACCAAGGGATCGAGAGGCGCTACGCCCAGCTCACCCGCGACGCCTTCGTGATCTTGGTGCTCTTCGTGGTTGAATCGAAACGGCGCTGACGCGCCCGCGAAGCGCGATCGCGCCTACGCCGCCGCGAGCGACGGCAGGTCGTGGAGCGAGCGGTCCAGGCCCGCGCCCATCAAGTCGATGAAGTTGTCGCGGTAGAACCTGCGTCTGGCCGCGTCGGATACGCCGTCGAGGTTCTCGTTGAACCGCTTCAGCGGGTTGCGCCCGCCCTCCACGTGCGGGAAGTCGGACGAGAACAGCACCATCTCCTCGCCCGAATTGGCCATGATCCAGGCCACGTCCTCGTGCGGATAGGGCGTGACGCGAAGCTGGCGGCGCAGGATCTCGCTGGGCGTGCCGGAGAGCGCCTGCAGCCGCGCCTCGCGCCCGAAGGCCGCGACGCCCGAGTCCAGGAACTTCATCAGGCTGGGCAGCCACGACGCCCCCAGCTCGATCGCGCCGAACTTCAGCCGCGGGAAGCGGTCGAACACCCCGTCGATCACCAGGGCCGACAGCGTCTGCCAGACCGAAAGCGGGATCGCCATGAAGGTGAGCGAGGTGAAGTTCTCGTCGCCGCCGTGGAAGTCCTTCACGAAGGGCAGCCCGTTCTCCAGGTAGTCGCGGGCCATCTTCTCCTCGCCGCCGACGTGGAAGAGGATCGGCAGGCCCGCCTCCTCAGCCACCGCCCACAGCGGGTCGAGCTCGCGGTGGCTGGGCGAGAAGCCCGGCGGATGCCGCGACGGGACCACCAGCCCCTTGGCGCCCAGCGCGATGGCCTCGCGCGCGATCTGCGGCGCCCGCGCCCGGTCGATCAGCGGCACGTAGCCGGTGGCCAGCAGGCGGCGGTCCACCGAGCAGAACTCGGCCATCATCCGGTTGTGGGCGCGGGCCGCCTCGACGGCCAGCTCCACCTCGCCCATCTGCTCCAGGCCGAAGTTCGACAGGCACGCCGTCGTGAACACGAGCTGGCTGGTGAAGCCCAGGTAGTCCAGCGTCTTCGGCCGGTCGCTCGCCTCGAAGGCGCCCAGCGCCTCGTAGTTCTTGCGCAAGAGGATGTTGGCCTCGGCCCCGGCGCGGAACTCGGGGTCCCGGGCCTTCTCGGCGGCCTTGGCGAACCACTCGGGCAGCACGTCCTTGCGGCCCGTCTTCTCCACGAAGGCGTCGCGGAATTTCGGGTCGAGGTAGCGGTTGACCGTGCCCGGCAGTTCCATCACGTGGCTGTCGGCGTCGTGTACCGTCTGGCCTTCGACGTACGGCATGGCATACCTCCCGCGATGTCTTCTGGTCGTTCCGAGCATTCCGGACTTTCAAATTCCGCCCGTCAAGGCTGGCCCGCCGGATTCTGGGACCGCCACCCCGCCGAGGTCGCCGCGGACCTCATCGGCTGGACGGTGCTGGTGAACGGCGTCGGCGGCCGGATCGTCGAGACCGAGGCCTACCACCACGAGGACCCCGCCTCGCACAGCCACTCGGGGCCTACGCCGCGCAACGCGGTGATGTTCGGCCCGCCCGCCCACCTCTACGTCTACCGCTCCTACGGCATCCACTGGTGCATGAACTTCGTCTGCTGGTCGGGCGCGCCCGGCGGCGCCGTCCTCGTCCGCGCCCTTGAACCCACCCGCGGCCTGGACGTCATGTCCGAGCGCCGGCTGGCCTCCGATCCGCGCGCCCTCTGCTCCGGCCCCGGCAAGCTCTGCCAGGCGCTGGCCGTCACCCGCGACCACAACGGCGCAGCCCTCGACCGCGCGCCCTTCGCGCTCACGCCCGGTCCGGCGGCGGGGGTCGTCGTCGGCCCCCGCATCGGCATCACCAAGGCGGTGGACGTGCCCTGGCGCTTCGGAGAGGCCGGCTCCCGTTTCGCCAGCCGCCCGTTCCGCGTCTCCTAGCCGGCACGCCCCGGCCGCCGCGGCGGCCTCGGATCCGAAAAACGACCACGGTTCGCAGAACGCACTTTTCAGGTCATCCGATTTGGCTTCTAGTCGGTCTGCACGGGAAATAGGCAATCACTGCACGGGGGACGTGCAGTTTGGGGGACATCGTTCGATGTTGCGAAGGCTTTTGCTCGCCTCTGTGCTGGCGCCGTTCATCCTTCTGGGTTCCGGCGCGACCGCGGCGGACCATGCGGAATCGCCGGGGGCGGACGCCGACCAGGCCGCCGACCTGGCCGACGTCTTCCTCTTCACGTCGCCCGAGAATCCGCGCCGCCTCGTCGCGGCGATCACCTTCGGCGGCCGATCCGGGCCGCGGTCGCGCATCGACCAGAGCTTCGTCTGCGACACGCGGGTGGTCTACGTCCTGAACATCGAGCGGGCGAACGCCGCCGGGACCTTCGCGAACCAGCCCACCTTCCAGGTCGCCGGCCGGTTCGGGACCGTGGTGGCCACGGGCCGCTGCGGCGCGCTGCGGCTCGAGAACGTGCCCGGCGCGGGCGGGACCTTCGACGGGCCGATCGAGACCGTCTTCACCTCCTCGACCGGACTGAAGGCTTTCGCCGGCCTGCGCAACGATCCGTTCTTCTTCGATGGCGAGGGTTACAACGGCATGATCGCCGCGTTCGACGGGCCGCCGCCCGCGGGCGGCTATCTCGTCAACGCGTTCGGCCTGGGGCAGCGCGCGCGGCGCGATTCGTTCGCCAACCGCAACGTCTCGGTGATCGTCTTCGAGATCGACCTCGACACCGTCGCGCCGGCCGTGAACGGCGTAAGACCGAAGATCCAGGTCTGGGCGACCACCGCCCGGAAGACCTCGTAGGCGGAGGCGGGCATGCACAGCACAGCGCGCACCGTCCCGACGCTCGCCGCCCTCGCGGCCGCGGGCCTCCTCGCCGCCTGCAACGGCGGATCCGACGACAGCCCGCCGCCGACGCGGACGGCGTCCAGCCCCTATGCCTTCGAGGAGGCGTCCGCCAATTCGGCGCTCTACGTGCGGGTCGACCGCACCGGCGCGCCGGCCGTCGCCACGGCCCTGCTCTCGCGCGGCGCCCTGACCATCACCGGCGTCGGCGGCGGGATCCTCAACCCGGCCAACGCCGCCAACACCTTCAACGACCAGCGCGACCAGTTGAACCGCGGCGACCCCGTCAACGACGCCCGCGACTTCGCCGGCACGTTCGTGGCGGGGCCGCAGTCGAACTCGCTGAAGAACATCCACTTCAAGCTCAACGCCGAGCTTCGGGCGCTCGGCCTCACGCCCTGCTCGACGATCCCGGCGGGCGGCGCGGCGACCAACGCCGACGTCAACGTCGACACCTGCGTGGCCCAGGCGGCGCCGGCGATCATCCCGGACGTGATCGTGTTCGACCCCAACCGGCCCGACGGCTTCCCGAACGGGCGGACCTACGACGACCCGGTGGCCGACCGCATCCTGGCGGCCGCGCTCCTGCGGCTCGTGCCGGACGGCGCGACGCCGGCGCCGCACCACATCGACAGCCTGCTGGGCGTCATCGACACCTGGAACGGGCCGGCGGGACAGCCCTGCGCCTCGCCCTGCCGCTTCACCGGCGACGAGACCAACACCTTCTCGCCGGCGACCTTCCCCTTCCTGCGGCCGGCCTATCCGTGACCGCGGCGCGCGGCCCGTCCCCGGCGGGATCGGGGGCGGGATCGGGGGCGGGAGTTGGACGCATGGGTCGCGCCCTCGCTGCGACGCTGGCGGCCGCGGCGCTGCCGTGGCTGTCGTCCTGCGCGCCGCAGAAGGCCGCCGCGGTCGCCGCGCCGACGCCCGCGCCGCCCACCTTCGCCAGGATGCTCGCCGACTACAATGCCGCCGTCGCGTCCGGCGAGGCCCAGACGAAGGCGCGCCTCTCCAGCGCCCTGGTCCCGCTGGAGCTCGCCGGCATCTACACCGAGCGCGCCCGGCTGACCGGCGACTACGACGACTACGCCCGCGCCGAGGACCTGCTCGCCCGCATCGAGGCCGAGTTGCAGCCCTCCGACGAGCTCTGCCTGGCCAAGGCGCGGCTGCACTTCGCCCTCCACCGCCTCGCCAGGGCCAAGGCGGTGCTCGACGCCTGCCCGCACGTCGCCGGCCGGCCCGAGGACCTCGCGCTCCGCGCCGACATCGCCTTCTACTCGGGCCGCTACAGGGACGCCGGCGTCATCTATCGCGCGCTCGCGAACCGGACCGACACGCCGCAGGCCTTCACCCAGCTCGCCCTCTACAGCGCCAAGACCGGCGCGCCCGGCGAGGCCCTGGCGTTCTTCGAGGCCGCGGAAAAGCGCTACCACGGCACGTCGCCCATCCAGCTCAGTTGGTATGCGCTGCAGCGCGGCCTCGTGGAGATGGACCGCGGGCGGTTCGACGAGGCGCGCGCCCTCTTCGCGCTGGCCGACCAGCGGATGCCCGGCTACTGGCTCAACGAGGAGCACATGGCCGAGATCACCCACTTGCGGGGTGACGACGCCGCCGCCAGGCGGCTCTACGAGGCGGTCGTGAAGAAGACCCCCGCGCCGGAATATCTGGACGCGCTCGCGGCCCTGGAGACGCCGCAGGCGGCGAAGCCGCTGCTCGACCGCGCCGAGGCCATCTACGACGCGCGGGCCAGGCGCTTCCCCGAAGCCATCGCCGGCCACGCCCTCGACCACTACCTGAGCGCCGCGCCGCAGCCGGCCAGGGCGCTCGGCCTCGCCGAGGCCAACTTCGCGAACCGCCCGTACGGCGACGCCGCCGTCGCGCTCGCCAAGGCCTATCTGCTGAACGGCCGCGCCGGGGACGCCCGGCGCCTGCTCGACCGCCAGCTCGCGCAGGGCTGGGACACCGCCGAAGCTTGGTGGACGCTGTCGCTCGCCGCCAGGGCCGCCGGCGATCCGGCCCGCGCAAAGGCCGCCGCCGACGCCGCGCTCCAGCGCAACGCGCAGAGCGCCAGCCAGTACGCCTTCGCGTTCTGACGGGCCCTGGGGCGAATCCGCGTTCGCGGTATCCCGCGCCTTCCATTCCCCTGAACGTCATGGCCGGGCCTGTCCCGGCCATCCATGCACACCGATCTCGCCGGGGCTGGCGGAGACGTCGCCGCGGCGAGGGCTTGCGGCGCCTGAGTTCATGGATGGCCGGGACAGGCCCGGCCATGACGTTCCTGAGGAGGACGCGGATTCGGCAGGGCGCCGCTGAATGGGTTGGCCCTAGTTGAACACCTTCGGCAGGGCGGTCGCGTCGTCGAGTTCGTGCGGGTTGATGGCCAGGGCCCTGGCGCGTTCGCGCGCGGCCAGGCGCCTGTCGCCTGCGGCGGCGTAGACCTGCGCGGCCACGCCATGCAGTTGGGCGGTGTTCCACGCCGTCTTCAGCACCGGTTCGATCGCCTGCCGCGCCTCCGACGGGCGGCCGGCCTTCAGCAGCGCCTCGGCCAGCAGGGCGTTCGAGTCGCCGTTGGGCCGCGCCGCATGGTTGCGCCGCGCGATCTCCAGGGCCCGCTCCGGGTCGCCGGCGGCGAGGTAGTGGTCGAGCGCATGGCCGTAGGCGGCCTCGGGCAGCAGCTTCAGCCGGCGCTCCCACTCGGTCGCGGCCTTCGCGCGCCAGGCCGCCGCGCCGGCCGCGTCGCCGCGGCCCTCGGCGATGCCGGCCAGCGCGTCCATGAACTCCGGGTTGCCCGTGCGCCGCACGATGTCGGCGTACATCGCCTCGGCCTCGGCGGCCTGGCCCTTGAGCGTCAGCGCCTCGGCGATGTGCTCCTGGATCACGTAGTAGCCGGGGAACAGCGCGTCGGCCCTGCCGAAGTAGGAGAGCGCCCGGTCCCACTGCCCGCGCTCCAGGTAGAGCGTGCCCTTCTGCAGCTCGACGTTGGCGCGGAATTGCATCGTCGGCATCCGGCTCGCCCGCACCGCGGCGTCGAAGAACCGCTCGGCCTCGCCGAGCCGCCCGGTCTTGGTGAAGTAGACCGCCCAGCGGAACGCCGTGCCCGCCCCGGACTCCAGCGCGTCGGCCGCCCGGTAGCGCGTCTGCGCGGCCTTCAGGTCGCCGCGGTAGAAGGCGATGTCGCCACGCAACGCCATCGCCTCGGCCCGCTCCATGGCGTCGGGCGGCACGGCGTAGCGGTCGATGGCGTCCAGCGTCCGCTCGGCGGCGTCCAGCCGGTGCAGCGTGAAGTGCAGCGCCGCCTGCGTCAGGTGCGGGCCGGAGCCCGCCGGCGCCAGCGCGAACGCCTGGTCCAGCGCCGCCTGCGCCGCCGCATAGTCGTCGAACGAGCCGGTCAGCCGCGCCCGCGTCGACCAGCGCCGCGACAGCCCTTCCAGGAACACCCACTCGCCCGGATGCTCGGCGACGCGCGCCTTGGCGGCGGCGAGGCCGGCGTCGGCGCGGGCCAGCGCGTCGTCGAAGGTCCGCGGCGCATCGTCGGGCAGCTTCATCGTCCGCAGGGCCGCGGGCGGCAGGCGGGGCGCGACGTCGGCCGGCGGCGCGGCCAGGCGCTCGACCGCCAGCACGCTCGCCACCGCCAGCGGCGGGACGGCGAGCCAGAGCCAGCGGGGCGACGGTGCGGCGAGCTTCACGTCAGCCGCCCGGCCGGGCGCAGATCGACAGGCCCAGGCGCTGGAAGTCGTCCTGCAGCGCATTGGCCAGCACCGCCAGCGTCGAGGTGATCTCGTTCACGTACTTCGCCGTCCCGTCGATCGCCGGGCTGTCGTCGTTGTAGGCGTTCTTGGCGGACGAGCCGATCAGCGCGGTCGCGATGGCCGGCATGCCCATCCGGTCCACCTGGACGTAGGCCGAGGCCGGATCGGTGCGGAAGTTGAAGTTCGAGCCGCCCGTCGCCGCCGGCGCCCCGCCGTGCGGCGCGGCCAGGTACGGGAACTCGGAGCGGAACGCCACGTCGTTGGCCTGCGGCCCGAGCTGGCGCTGCGCCAGGGTGTTGGCGTCGTGCTTGGTCAGGTCGAGGAAGATCCAGGCCAGCTCGATGTCGATCACCGAGTCGGTCAGCCGCCGCCCGTTCGGGAAGCCGGCCGGCTGGGCGAGGTCGATCTTGATCGTGTCGGGCACCACCAGGTTGGCCACGCTGGGCCCGCCGGGCCTGACCGGCTGGTCCAGGCAGTTCTGCACGTTGAGCGACGCGCCGGGCGGGGCGGTCGAGGGCCGGTCGACCACGTCGGCGCCGCTGCCGCCGCTGCAGGCGGCGAGGACGAGCGGAAGGGCGAGCGCGGCCGCGAGGGCCGGGGCGGTGCGGCGGATCATTGCAACTGCCCCCCGATGCGGGCGCTGGTCACCCAGATGTCGAGCCGGTGGCCCGGGACCTCAATGCGGCTGCGCGGGATCTGGATCACCATCGCCGTGTCGTTCTGGCCGGTGAAGAAGCTGCGCGTGTTCACGAACGACAGCGTCCCGCTCGACCGCGTGTCGCGGAAGCCCTGCAGGTCGAAGAAGAACGGGTCGTCGTAGAGGCCCGCCCGCGCCAGGATCCCGTTGCGGGTCAGCGTGGTCTCCACCGGCCCCACCAGCGCGGGGCCGCCGTCGGGCAGGCCGGTGACCTCGACCCCGGTGTTGCCGGCGGCGTCCTGGCCGAAGCGGAAACGGATCTGGATCTCGGCGTCGGTGGGCGCGCCGTTGTTGGAGATGTTGATCGTATAGAGCACGTCGCGGTCGTAGATCGGCGCCTGGTCGCGCGGGGCGGGGCCCGCGAACGTGAGCGCCAGCACCAGGTTGTCGGCGGTGTGCCAGGCGTAGATGTCGGCGATGTCGGCCGAGCGATCGGGCGTCGTGTCGAACGCCGGATCGGTCCGCGTCGGGGGATCCAGGTGGTCGGCGGCCACCGCGCGCCGATCCGATGTCGAGAGCGCCAGCAAGGCAGCCCCCATGAGGCCCGCCACCGCGGACACGCGACCCAAGCGAACGTTCACCACTCTCACCCCCAGCAGGCGACGTGTCTCATAGTACGTTCGCCGAACCAGGGCAGACGAGTCCAGTCAACTGTTGGGCGAAATCGCGCCTGCTTTCCCGGCGCCGGGGCCCGCGCCCGCCGCAGACGCGGGCCACGTCCCGGACTTGCGCCCTGCCGCTCCCCCGAACGTCATGGCCGGCCTTGTGCCGGCCATCCGGAGACACCGATCCCGGCAGGCTCGCAGCGGCGCCCGCCGCGGGCCGCTCCCGTACGTCGGCGCGTCTGGATGGCCGGGACAGGCCCGGCCATGACGCTCAGGGAGGAGAGTGGGGGGCAGAACCGCCCCCCAACACGAAGGCCCACGAACGCGCCCTGCCGGCCCGCAGTCCGCAGCCCTCTTCCTGCACGAGCCCTTCGGCCTGTCCGCCGCACAGGCGCGTTCGTGGCCTTCGTGTCCGTTCGTGGTCGAATCAAGCGCGCGCCGCGCACGCCCTCTCTCCCCCGTACGTCATGGCCGGCCTTGTGCCGGCCACCCATGAACGCCGATCCTGGCAGGTTCGCAGCGGCGCCCGCCGCGGGCCGCTCCCGTACGTCGGCGCGCCTGGATGGCCGGGACAGGCCCGGCCATGACGTTCAGGGGGAACCCCGAACGAACACGAACGCGCCCGGGGCTCGCCGCTCAGCCGTCGGAGGCGCGGGGCATCAGAGCTGCGCCAGCATGTAGTCGGCGGCGGAGACCTTGAATTCGCCGCCCTGCTCGACGTTCAGCTCCTTCACCACGCCGTCCTTCACGACCATCGAGTAGCGCTGCGAGCGCGGGCCCATGCCGAAGCGGCTGCCGTCCAGCTCCAGGCCCACGGCCTTGGTGAAGTCGCCGTTGCCGTCGGCCAGCATGACGATGTCGTCGCCCACCGCCTGGTCCTCGCCCCAGGCGCGCATCACGAAGGCGTCATTCACCGACAGGCAGGCGATGGTGTCGACGCCCTTGCCCTTCAGGTCGGGGGCATGCTGCTTGAAGCCCGGCAGGTGCTTGGCCGAGCAGGTGGGCGTGAACGCGCCCGGCACGGCGAACAGCGCCACCGTCTTGCCCGCGAAGAAGTCGTCGGCGCCGACCGGCTTCGGGCCTTCGGCCGTGGCCTGCGTCAGGGTGATGCTGGGCAGCTTGTCGCCAACCTTGATGGTCATTTCTCGGTCTCCTCGGAAGGGTTCGACGCGCAGATAACCGGGAAAGCCCGCCGGCGGTAACCCGGATTTCTCGGATACGGGCGCTGCGCCCTTGAAGTCGCCACGTTCCCGCAGAATCCTGAGCGCGATGGAAGGCGCCTTCCTCAACGGCCAGATGCTCATCGCCATGCCCGGGATCGGCGATCCCCGGTTCGAGCGGTCGCTCATCCTGATCTGCGCGCACGACGCCGGCCACGCGATGGGCATCGCCGTGAACCGGCCGGTCGAGGGCCTGACCGTGCCCGACCTGCTGGAGCGCCTCGAGATCGGCGCCACGGCGGAGATGGAGGACGACCCGGTGCTGATGGGCGGGCCGGTCGAGGTCGGTCGCGGCTTCGTGCTCCACACCGACGACTACCGCGCCGAGCACAGCCTGGACGTCGAGGGCGGGCTGGCGCTCACCGCCACCCGCGAGGTGCTGGAGGCGATGGGCGGGCGGGGCCGCCGGCCGCGCCGCTCGATCCTGGCCCTGGGCTACGCCGGCTGGGGCGCGGGCCAGCTCGAGAACGAGCTGCGCCACAACGTCTGGCTGACCTGCGAGGCCGACGAGGAGCTCGTCTTCGGCGACGACCACGCGACCAAGTGGGCCCGCGCGCTCGCCAAGCTGCGGATCGACCCGAAGTTCCTCAGCGCGGAGGGCGGCCGGGCGTAGGCGCCGACCAGCCGCCGCCGAGCGCCTGGTAGAGCGACACCGCCGCGTTCAGCCGGTCGGCCCGCACCTGCACCAGCAGGAGGTCCGTCGCCAGCAGGCCGCGCTGTGCTTCGAGCTGGTCGAGGTAGGGCGAATAGCCCGCGCGATAGCGGCTCTCCGCCAGCCGGTACGCTTCCGCCAGCGCCGCCCGTTGCACCGTGACTTCCCGCTCCTGCTCGGCCACCCGCTGTACGGCGGCCAGCGCGTCCTCCACCTCGCGGAAGGCGTTGAGCGCGGTCTTGCGGTAGGCGAAGGCGGCCTGGTCGCGCCGCGCCACGGCGGCGTCCTGCTGCGCCCGCAGCCGGCCGGTGTCGAAGATCGGCGCCAGCACGCTGCCGCCCAGCGAGAAGACGCCGATCTCGTCGCTCAGCAGGCTCGAGGCGACGTAGCCGCCGTTGGCGGTGAGCTGGACGTTCGGCAGGAACGCCGCCCGGGCCGCATCCAGCGAGCGGTCGGCGCCGGCCAGCGCGTGCTCGGCCTGCGCCACGTCGGGCCTGCGCCGCAGCAGCGCCGAGGGCAGGCCCGGCGGAACCGTCGGATGGACCAGGGCCTCCAGCGCCGCGCCGCGCGCGATCGCCCGCGGGTCGTCGCCCAGCAGCAGGCTGAGCCCGTCCTCCTGCCGCCGGATCGCCAGTTCCACGACCGGGATCTGCTGGGCGGTGGCGCGGTAGTCGGCCTCCGCCTGGCGCAGGTCGAGCTGCGTCCCGTAGCCGGCCTCCGCGCGGCGGCGGATCAGCTTCAGCGCCGCCTCGCGCGCCGCCACCGTCTCGCGCAGCACCACCAGCCGCGCATCCAGCCCGCGCAAGGTAATGTAGCCGCCGGCCGCCGACGCGGCGACCGCGAGCCGGACGTTGTCGCGCGCCGCCTCCGTCGCCAGCAGGGCCTCCCGCGCCGCGCCGCTCGACGCCGCCAGCCGGCCGAAGAGGTCGGTGTCGTACGACACCTGCGCCACCGCCTGGCCCGCCGTCTGCTCCCGCGGCTGGCCGAACGGGCTCACGTCGCGCTGCCGGCCGCCGCCGGCCGCAACCGCGAAGCCGGGCAGCCGCTGCGCCTCGGCGAGCCGGAACTGCGCCCGGGCCTCCGCCACCCGGCCGGCGGCGATGGCGATGTCGGTGTTGGCGGCGAGCGCGCGCTCGAC
>NZ_JAHBYD010000036.1 GCF_019636135.1 Phenylobacterium sp. | reverse complement strand
CGGCGCGCAGGCCGGTGAGCAGCATGCCCATGATCTTGTCGGCCATCCGGATCGGGTCCTGCGGCCTGTCCGGCGGCAGCCACTTGGGCAGCCAGCCGAATGCGCCGGCGATGATGTGGGTCACCAGCGGTGCGTCGAGCGGATTGGCCACGCCGTCGTCTATGCCGCTCTGCAGCCAGGCCGAGACCGTGCGATTCTCCTGCGCCGCGCGCCGCTGCATCGTCGCGCGCTGCTCCTCGGGCACCGCGCCGAACCCCGGCTGGGGCATCAGCGGCGACAGGCTGCCGACCTGGCCCTGGATGTTCAGGTGGGCGTTGATCAGCGCCGAGCGGAAGCCGTCGTCCCCGTGCGCCTTCGCGAGCGTCACGAACTGCTCGTAGATCTCGAACGAGCGCTCGTAGCAGCGGGTCACGAGGTCCGACTTGTCGTCGAAGTAGTGGTAGAGCACGCCCTTGGTGACGCCCATCGAGGCCGCGATCTCGTCGAGAGACGTCGCTTCGATGCCGTTCCGGTTGAACAGCCGCGAGGCCGCCGCAAGCACCTGCATCAGCTTCAGCGACGACGATTCCCGGCGGTCGAAGGCGTTGACCAGCGTCGGTGTCAGCCGCGAGGCGTCGATCCCGCAGTGGAAGGCGACGCTGCGGTCGCGCGCCAGGCCATGGGTCAGCAGATCGATCATGGTCTGCGCGGCCCGCGCGCGCCGCGTCTCGGTGTCGGCGCCACGCGACCAGTGGGGCAGGAGCTGCGTCCACGCCAGCATGCCGATGATCGCCTGCGCGGCCACCTGGGCGTCGCACGGCCGGACGCTGCCGTCGGCCATCCCCGCTTCGATGAAGCTCGTCAGGGCGGCGGTGTTGCGCGCGCTGGCGCCGCCGATCACCTCGGCGTGGGCCGCGTCCAGCGCGCCGATCTCGGTCAGCACCGCCGTGGGCGGCCGCGAAGGCGTCAGCGCCAGGCGGATGAAGGCCAGGGTGCGCTCGAAGCCGTTCGCCGCCTCGGCCGCCGCGGCCAGGTCGTCGGCCACCAGTTCGCAGGCGCGCATGTAGCACTGGAAGACCAGGTCGGCCCGGTCGCTCACGTAGTAGTAGACGGTCGCCCGGGTCAGCCCGACCGCCTCGGCCACCTCGGCGAGGCTGATCGCCGAGATGCCCCGCGCGTTGAACAGGGCCGTCGCGCCTTCCAGCAGGGCCTCGCGCTTCTGCCCGCGCTTGGACGGCCGCCCGCGGCCGCGCGGCGCCGGCGCGTCGTTCGCGGCCTCCGTCGCCGCCTTCGCCCGGGTGTTCTTCGCCGTCATCCTCATCCGTCCTGCGGCTGCAGGCGTTCGGCCACCAGTTGCGAGCGCCGCACCTTGCCGGCGTCGTCGCGCACCGGCTGGTCCACCAGCTCATAGGTCCGTGGCCGCTTGTACGCGCTGAGTCGCCGGCTGAGGAAATCCCGCAGATCGTCGATATCCAGCTCCGGCGCGGGTTGCACGATGGCGTGTACGGCCGAGCCCAGGTCCTCGTGCGGCAGGCCGATCACCGCGCAGGATCGCACCTGCGGGTGCTCCTCCAGCGCCGCTTCGATCTCGGCCGGATAGACGTTCGATCCGCCCACCAGGATCATGTCGGCGCGGCGGTCCGCGAGGTAGAGATAGCCGTCGGCGTCCATCCAGCCCATGTCGCCCAGCGATTGCCAGCCCCCCAGCCGCCGGGCTTCGGCGCCGACATAGCGGTATGTCTCAGGCGCGCCGTCGGACTGGCGCATGTAGACCTCGCCGACGACGCCCGCCGGCGCATCGGCGCCGTCCTCGCGCACGATCTTCACCGCCCCGGTGAAGACGCGGCCGACCGAGCCGCGATGCTCGAGCCACTCGGTCCCGTTGATCACCGTGCCGGCCAGGCCCTCGGTCGCGGCGTACAGCTCCCAGATCACCTCCGGTCCCAGCCACTCGATCCAGGCCGCCTTCAGCCACGGCGGGCAGGGCGCGGCCAGATGCCAGACCGTGCGCAGGGACGCCATGGCGTAGCGCGCCTTCACGTCGTCGGGCAGGCGCCAGATGCGGCCCATCATGGTCGGCACCAGGTAGAGCCAGGTCGCGTGGTGGGCGTCGACCGCCCGCAGCACCGCCTCGGCGTCGAACCGCGGCAGGATCACCAGGTGCGCGCCCGCCGTCATCGCCGCGATGGCCGTCGCGAACGGGCCGTTGTGGTAGAGCGGCCCCGGCATCACCGCGACGTCGTCGGCCGCCAGGCGCCAGCCCAGCGGCGACTGCGCCACCGCCCGCGACGTCGAGACGATCAGCTTCGGCCGACCGGTCGATCCGCCCGAACCGAGGGCCTTCCAGGCGCCGGCGACGCGGTCGGGCGGCGGACTGTCGTCGGCCTCGGCGGCCAGCAGCTCGTCGTAGGTCGCGCGGGGGCGCGCCGCGATCGCCACGCCGGGATCGGCGACGACGAACGCCGGGTCGGCCAGCGCGATCAGCGCCGCCAGCTCGGCCGCCGGCGCGCGGACGGACGCCGGCTGCGGCGTCGCGCCCGCCTTCCAGCACGCGAAGCAGGCCTCGAGGAACGCCGCGCCGTTGGGCAGCACGATGGTCACCAGGTCGTCGGGCTTCACGCCCCGGGCGATCAGCGCGCGGGCGACGCGGTTGGTCCGCGCCTCCAGCTCGCGCCAGCTCAGCGTGCGGCCGTCGGCGGTGATCGCGGGACCGTCCGGCGCCGTGGCCGCGTGCCCGCGCAGCAGCGCGGAGAGCGGAACGGGCTCGGGCGCTACAGACATGCGTAGATCGCGTCGCACAGCCCGGCGGCGCGCGGGTCGCCGACCGCCCGGTCGCCCATCTGGTTGACCACATAGCCGATGCCGACGCCGGTCTCGGTGTTGGCGCAGCCGAACGAGCCGCCCCAGCCCGAGTGGCCGAACGTCCCGGGATGCGGGCCGAACATGTCCAGCACGTTCCCGCAGACGCCGTTGCGCCACATGGCCGGCATGCCCAGCAGGATGTCGACCCTGTCGGTCTGCAGGGTGTCCATCGCCGCGACGCCCTGCGGCCGCATCAGGCGCACGCCGTCCAGCTCGCCGCCGTTGGCCACGGCGCCGTAGAGCCGCGCCAGGCCATCGCCCGTCGCGTGCCCGTTGCCGGCCGGGATCTCGGCCGCCCGCCAGCCACGGTGGTTCGGCAGGTCGGGATCCATGTCGGGGTTCGTGACCGCCGCCACGGCCTCGCGCGGCGCGTTGGGGTCGAACACGCGCGGGATCGGCGAGGGGATCATCGCCGCGACGCGTCCTTCCTCGCTCTCGGGCAGGCCGATGAGGACGTCGGCGCCCAGCGGCCCCGCCACATCCTCGGCGAGGAAGCGTCCGACCCGCTTGCCCGACGCGCGCCGCACCAGCTCGCCGGCCAGGAAGCCGTAGGTCATGGCGTGGTAGGAGTTCCTGGTCCCCGGCGTCCACATCGGCGCCTGGCGCGCGAGGCGGTCGGTGACGATCTCCCAGTCGTAGAATTCGGAAAGCGGCGTCGGCTCCTCGAAGCCGGGCAGGCCCGCCTGGTGCGACATGAGCTGGGAGACGGTCGTGCCGTCCTTGCCGTTCGCGCCGTACTCGGGCCAGTAGCGGGTGACCGGCGCGCCGTAGTCGATGAGGCCGCGGTCGACCAGCGTGGCGACCAGGATGGCGGTCACGCCCTTGGTCGTCGACCAGACGTTGGCCAGCGTGTCCCGGGTCCAGGGCCGCGTGCGCGCCTGGTCGGCCCACCCTCCCCAGAGGTCGACGACCCGCTCGCCATGCCGGTAGGCCGCCAGCGACGCGCCCATCTCGCGATAGTGGTCGTCCCGCTCGAAATTGGCCGCGAACGCGTCGCGCACCCGCTCGAATCCGGGCGCCACGAAGCCTTCCACCCTCACGCCGGCCGTCTGCGTCGTCATCCGCCAGATCCTCCCCGCCCGCGCAGGCCGCCTGCCGGTAGCCCGCAATTTATCGACGAATACGATTGTATCCATACTTCAGTGTCGAGAAACTTGACAACGAAAAAATCGACATGCAATTTGCCCAACATTCGTGACCGTCGAAGAAATAGGGCGGCGCTCATTCCCGAGGGGGGAGACATGGCGAGAGCGGTGGCCGAGGCGCGGACGCCTCGGGGTTACGGGCGCAGGTTCGGCGCGCTTCTGGCGGGCGTGTCCCTGCTGGCGATCTGGCCCACGATGGCTGCGGCGGCCGACGCGCAGGTCGAGGAACTGATCGTGACGGCGCAGAAGCGCGAAGAGGCGATCAACAGCGTGCCCATGTCGATCACCGCGCTCAGCGGCGACTCGCTGGCCGAGCGGGGGGTCGTCCAGACCGCCGACCTCGCCCGCGTGGTGCCCGGCTTCACCTACACGGAATCCCGCGTCGGCACGCCGATCTACACCCTGCGCGGCGTGGGCTTCGCCGACATCGCGCTGGGCGGCCGCCCGACGGTCAGCGTCTATCAGGACGAGGCCCCGATCCCGTTCACCATCGAGACCCGCGGCGGCGCCCTGGACCTGGCCCGCCTCGAGGTGCTGAAGGGGCCGCAGGGCACGCTCTATGGCCAGAACTCGACGGGCGGCGCGATCAACCTGGTCTCGGCCCGGCCCACCAGGACGTTCGCGGCCGGCGTCGACCTCGAGGCCGGCAACTTCGACGCCTTCCGCGTCGGCGGCTTCCTGAGCGGGCCGATCGGCGAGACGCTGACCGCCCGCCTCGCCTTCCAGCAGCAGCAGAACGGCGGCTGGCAGAAGAACTACCGCACCGGCGAGGACATGGCGGCGCTGAACCTGACCAGCGCGCGCCTGCTCCTGGACTGGACCCCGTCCGACCGCCTGCGCGTCGACCTGAACCTCAACGGCTTCATCGACCGCTCGGAGAGCCAGGCGCCGCAGCTCGTCTCGATCCACAACGCCGCCTCGCCGGCGGCGGCGCTGATCCCGGGCCTGATCGGCTATCCGCTGCCGCAGAACCCCGACAACCGCGACGCCGACTGGACGCCGGGCGACTACCATCGCGACAACAGCTTCATCCAGGCCAACGTCCGCGTGGACTACGACATCACCGACAAGCTGACGCTGACCTCGATGACCTCGTACAGCGCGTACGACCAGGACCAGTTGCAGGACGTCGACGGCCAGACCCTGAAGGGGCTGGAGCAGCGCACCTTCGGCAAGATCCACTCGTTCTACCAGGAGGTCCGCATCGCCGGGGACCTCTCGGACCGCGTCTATTTCGTGCTGGGCGCCAACTACGCCAGCGACCGGACGCGCGAGGAGAACTTCGACGACATCTCGGGCTCGACCCAGGCCTTCACCTTCGTCGCGCTCAACCCGCTGCGCTTCAACGCCTTCGAGATGCGCAACAACCAGGACATCAAGACCTACGCCGCCTTCGGCAACCTCGAGTTCAAGGTGACCGACGCGCTGAAGCTCTACGGCGGCGCCCGCTATACGCGCTCGGTCAACGACTTCCAGGGCTGCACCGGCGACATCGGCGACGGCCAGACGGCGGCGATCTTCACCACCTTCTCCAACTTCAAGCGCGCGCTGGGCGGCCTGCCGCCGATCCCGGCGATCGCGCGCGGCGGCTGCGTGACCGCCGACGCGCTGTCGGTCCCGCAGCTCATCGTCAGCGAACTGGACGAGGACAACGTCTCGTGGCGCGCCGGCTTCGACTGGAAGTTCGGCGACGGCTCGCTCGCCTACGCCAACATCAGCCGCGGCTACAAGGCGGGCGGCTATCCGACGCTCGGCGCGACCGCGACGGCCCAGTACGATCCGACCCTGCAGGAGAAGGTGACGTCCTACGAGGCCGGCCTGAAGGTGGCCCTGCCCGGCGCGCTCCAGCTCAACGGAGCGATCTACCACTACGACTACCGGGACAAGCAGGTGCTGGGCATCGTCCAGGACCCCTCGTTCGGCCGCCTCCTGCGCCTGATCAACGTGCCGAAGTCGAAGGTGGACGGCGCCGAGGCCCAGCTCGGCTGGGCGCCGGTCGCGGGGCTCAACGTCAACGCCAGTGTCGCCTACGTCGACTCGAAGATCCGCGGCAGCTTCATCTCGTCGAACCCCCTGGGCGTCGACCAGGACTTCGGCGGCGAGCCGTTCCCGAACACGCCGAAGTGGCAGTACCAGCTCGACGCCAGCTATCAGTGGGCGGTCAACGACCGCTTCGACGCGGTGGTCGGCGCCAGCGCCAGCCACCAGGGCGGCACCAACACCGAGCTCGGCCAGTTCGTCGAGTTGCGCAAGAAGGCCTACACCCTGGTCGACCTGCGCGCAGGGGTCGAAAGCCATGACGGCGACTGGCGGCTCATGGGCTGGATCCGCAACGTGGGCGACACCGCCTACTGGACCTCGGCCGCCCGCAGCATCGACGTCTACGATCGCTATATGGGCATGCCGCGCACCTACGGCCTGACCCTGACCTATCGCTACCAGTAGCCGGACCCTGTCGATGAGCCAGCCCGCGACGAAGACCGCCGAGGCCCCCGAGGTCGCCGCCGTCGACCAGGCGTTCCTGCGCCGCGTCGTCGAGCAGGCCGACATCAATGCGCTGCGGCTCGCGCTCTACCAGCAGACCCGCGACCCCGAGCTCGCGGCGATGCCGGTGGTGAAGCTGGTGCGCGAGGGGAGCCCCTTCGAGAGCTCCGTCGTCCCGTCCGAGCATCATCAGGCGGTGAAGGACAAGGCGGTGGCCTTCCTCCTCGCCGGCGCGCCCCGAGCGCCGGCGCCGAGCCGCGACGAGGCCGGGCGGATGATGGAGATGTTCGCGGGCGACACGCTCAGCCGGTCGCACCTGGACTACGGCTACGAGGACCTGGCGTTCGAGGGCTTCCCGCGCGCCGCCGAGTGGACGAACCGGCCGCCGGCCGAGGTGCTGGAGAAACTGCAGGTCATCATCATCGGCGCGGGCTTCAGCGGCCTCCTCGCGGCGATCCAGTTCGACCGGCTGGGAATCCCCTGGCGCATCGTCGAGCGCCAGTCGGGCATCGGCGGCACCTGGTGGCTCAACGACTACCCGGAAGCCCGGGTCGACGTGACGAGCTTCCTCTACCAGTTCAAGTTCGAGAAGGACTATCCCTGGAAGAGCCACTACGCGACCCAGGCCGAGCTGCAGGAGTACCTGGACCACATCGTCGACAAGTACGACCTGCGCAGCCGCATCTTCCTGAACACCAAGGTGACCGCGGCGCGCTGGCAGGACGGGTCGAAGACCTGGGCGCTGGACATCGAGACGGCGGACGGCGCCTCCGGGACGGTCGAGAGCAACTTCGTCGTCAGCGCCGCAGGCCTCTTCTCGACGCCGACGCTGCCCGACATCGAGGGCATCGGGACCTTCCAGAGCGCGATGTTCCACACCACGGCCTGGGACCACGGCTACGACTACGCCGGCAAGCGGGTGGCGGTCGTGGGCACCGGCTCGACCGGCAGCCAGCTCGCCCGCGCGGTGGCGGCGAAGGCGAAGTCGCTGACGATCTACCAGCGCTCGCCCAAGTGGCTGACGCGGGTCGGCAACTACCGGCACGCCGTCTCGCCCGAGCAGCGGTGGCTGATGGACAACATGCCGGACTACACGGCCTGGTTCTGCTTCGGCCTGCACGTGGCCGGCCTGCAGATGGACGCCTTCCACGACCTCGACCGCGACTGGCAGGCGAAGGGCGGCCGGATCAACGAGAAGAACGACAAGCTGCGCGCCAACCTCTCGGGCTTCATCCGCAGGAAGGTCGGAGCCGACGAGACCCTCCTGCGCGAGCTGACCCCGCCCTATGCCCCGCTGTCGCGTCGGCTGGTGGTCGACAACGACTGGTACGACACCGTCATGCGCGAGAACGTCGAACTGGTCCCGGGCCGGATCGAGCGCTTCGACGAGACCGGCATCGTCTCGGCGGACGGGACGCACCGGGCCTTCGACCTGGTGGTTCTGGCGGCCGGCTTCGACGTGTCGAAATACCTCTGGCCGGTGGACTATGTCGGCCGCGACGGCGCGCGGCTGGACGATCTCTGGGCCAAGGATGGGGCGCGGGCGCACCTGACGCTGTACCTGCCGGGCTTCCCGAACTTCATCATCATGTACGGGCCCAACGCCGGCATCCTGTCGGGCAGCTTCCACTCGTGGATCGAGCTCTACACCCGCTACTTCTGCCGGCTGATCACCGACACCATCGAAGCCGGCGCGCAGTCGTTCGAGGTCACGCGGGAGGCCTACGAGGCCTACAACGCCGCCCTCGACGCCAAGCTGAAGCAGAAGCTCTGGGAAGAGGAGGCGGCGGCCGGCGGCTACTACATCAACGCCCACGGCCGGCCCGGCGTCAGCATGCCGTGGTCGCTGGACGAGTTCTACGAGATGATCCGCGCGCCGGACCTCTCGGAATACCGCCTGCGATAGGCCGCGCCGTGGGTCTTCCGGTCACACCGCCGAACCTGTCGAGCGACCTCACCGGCCAGGTGGCGTTGGTCACCGGCGCCTCCTCGGGGCTGGGCCATCGCTTCGCCGAAGTGCTGGCCGCCTGCGGCGCCAGGGTCGCCGTCGCCGCACGCCGCACCGACCGCCTGCACGACCTCGCCGCCCGCATCCGCGAGGCCGGCGGCGAGGCCGAGCCCTTCGCCCTCGACGTCAGCGCCGTCGACGACATCGCCCCCGTCGTCGACGCCATCGAGGACCGGCTCGGCCGGGTGTCGATCCTGGTGAACAATGCCGGCGTCGTGGACGCCCAGCACGCGACCCGGCTTACGCGGGAAAAGACCGATCAGGTGTTCGACACCAACCTGCGCGGCCCGTTCGCCCTGTCCTGCGAGGTCGCGCGCCGGCTGATCGCCGCGGGCGCGCCGGGGCGCATCGTCAACATCGCCTCGATGACCGCCTTCGACTACTGGGGCGGCGGCGCGGCGCTCTACGCGCTCACCAAGGGCGCGGTCGTGCGGATGACCGAAGTGCTGGCCGTCGAGTGGTCGCGCTTCGACATCAACGTCAACGCCATCGCGCCGGGGGTCGTCGCCTCGGAGATGACCGACGGGATGCTGGCGCGGATGGGCCCCGACGCCCTGCCGCCGTTCCCGCGCGGCCGGATGGGCGCGCCCGAGGACCTGGACTCGACCCTGGTCTACCTGGTCTCGCCCGCGTCCAGCTTCGTCACCGGCACGGTCATCAAGGCCGACGACGGCCAGAACCACCGCTAGCAAGGGAAAGAGATCCGCATGGGCCGGCTTGTGCTGCGTCATGACGAGGGCGGCTGCGCGACGCTCACCCTGAACCGGCCGGAGAAGCTGAACGCGCTCACCGTGGACCTCTTCCGCGACCTTGCCGCCCATGTGGCCGACCTGGAGGACGCGGTGGGGCGGGTGAGCGTGGTGGTGCTGCGCGGCGCCGGGCGTTGCTTCTCCGCGGGCCACGACCTGGCCGACATCGCCGCGGGCGAGGCGCCGCCCTCGCCGCACTTCCAGGCCGAGACGATCCAGCGCCTGGCCGACCTGCCGCAGGTGGTCATCACCGCCGTTCACGGCCACTGCTACACGGGCGGCCTCGAACTGGCGCTGGCCGGCGACCTGATCCTGACCGCGGAGTCCGCGAAGTTCGCCGACACCCACGCCAGGTGGGCGCTGACGCCCGTCTGGGGGCTGAGCCAGCGGCTGCCGCGCCGGGTCGGCCTGATCAAGGCGCGCGAGATGATGTTCACCTGCCGCACCTACGCCGGCCGCGAGGCCGCCGCCTTCGGCCTGGCCAACGCCTGCGTGCCCGACGCCGGGTTCGACGCCGCGCTGGCCGCCCTGGTCGCCGAGGTGGGCGCGCAGTCCTGGTTCAGCCATCGCGCCAACAAGCGCCTGCTGCGCGAGACCGACGGCCTGCCGATCGGCGCGGGCCTCGCCCAGGAGAGCTACGCCACCGAAGGCGCCGGGCCCGACGCGCTCACCCGCATCGCCGCCTTCACCGGCCGCGCCCGGGGCTGAGCGACATGGAATTCGAAGACACGCCGCAGGAAGCCGCCTTCCGGGCCGAGGCGCGCGCCTGGATCGCCGCCAACGCGCCGGCCGAGGTGCTGGCCGCCGTCGAGGCGACCGGCGTCGGCACACTGGCCCTCGGCGTGGACTCCGTGCCCGCGCAGAAGGCCTGGCAGCGGACCAAGTACGAGGCCGGCTGGGCCTGCCTGCACTGGCCGCGCGCCTACGGCGGACGCGGCGCCACGCCGGTCGAACGGCTGATCTGGCTGCAGGAGGAGGACGCCTACGCCCGGCTCTCCAGCGTCTTCCACAACGGCCAGGGCATGTGCGGCCCGACGCTGATCGCCCACGCCGCCGAGGATCAGAAGCGCGAGCTGCTGCCGAAGATCGCGTCGGGCGAGGAGATCTGGTGCCAGCTCTTCTCGGAGCCGGGCGCCGGCTCGGACCTGGCCGGGGTGCGCACCCGCGCCGTGCGCGACGGCGACGGCTGGATCGTGCGCGGCCAGAAGCTGTGGACCAGCGGCGCCCAGGTCGCGCAGTGGGGCCTCCTGCTGGCGCGGACGGATGGGAGCGTCCCCAAGCACCAGGGCCTGACGATGTTCTTCCTCGACATGGCCTCGCCCGGCGTCGAGGTGCGGCCGGTCCGGCAGATGAACGACCAGTACGAGTTCAACGAGGTGTTCCTGTCGGACGTGCGCGTGCCCGACCGCCAGCGGCTGGGCCCGGTCGGCGGCGGCTGGGGCGTGGCGCTGACCACGCTGATGAACGAGCGGCTGTCCATCGGCCTGGAGATGCCCACGGGGCTCGACGACCTGATGGCCTTCTGCCGCGCCGTCGATCTCGGCGACGGTCCCGCGATCGACGATCCGTCGGTGCGCGAGCGGCTGGCCGACTGGGCGGTGCAGGAGGCCGGCCTCCGATTCTCCACGCTCAGGGCGGTCTCGGGCGCCGCGCGCGGTCAGCAGCCCGGGGCCGGGAGCTCGATGATCAAGCTGGTCGCCGGCGCGATGATGCAGGAGATCGCCGCCTTCGCGGTCGAGATCGGCGGTCCCGCGGGCCTGCTGACCGACCCCGCCGTCGCGCCCCACCTCGGCCGCTTCGCCGCGCTGCTGCTGCGCGCGCCGGGCACGCGCATCGAGGGCGGGACCGACGAGATCCTGCGCAACATCATCGCCGAGCGCGTCCTGGGCCTCCCCCCCGAACCCCGCAGCGACAAGACCGTCCCGTTTGACGAGATCCAGCGAGGATGACCGAGACCCTTCGGGTTTCGGCGCGGCAGCCTTCACTCGCTTCGCCCTCGCTCCGAGCGAGGCTCGCCGTGCCATAGCGGGCGAAGCCGGCGACGGCTGGTGGGCCCGGCAGGAGATTGTCCAAGCCGCCACCAGGGTCAACAAAAACAGCTACTTAGAGGCCGCCCGCACCGGCAAAGTGGTACAGCGAAGTGTCACAGTTGGGAAGCCCGTGATGTGGGTCCCAAACAAGGGCACGAACTGACACCGCGCCGAGCGTCCGGCCACCCCGTCGCTTGTTGCGCCATCACGCAAGATGCAGTCGCACAACGTAGCGGAGGGAGCCTTGGACGCCCGTGTGGGCCGGTGTGCCGCTAGGAGGGCCCCTGGTAGGGCTACGCCAACCCTGGCCTGTGCACCGCCATATGACGCGTTGTAGGCCAACTGATCCTAGTGGCGGGGAGCCCGCCGAACACCTCGGAGTTCCGCGAACGCTCGCCGGTAAGGTGCGCGCACCGTGTATGCCGCGCCGGTTCTCTCCAAGAGGCCCACGGCCACGAGGGCGAGCACATTGGGCCGAATGGGATCGTGCGCTTCGACCCTGAGAGAACCATTGCCTACCAACAGTGCGAGCATTGCATCAGCATCCGCTCCGCAAGCCTCGCTGATCTGCCGCACCATCGCCGCTGCGGTGAACCCTCCAGGCGGAAACACGGAGAGGCATTCCACGTGATCGAGCACGTGGTTCAGGGCTGAGCCCGCGTCCTCTTGGAGGACAGGCAGCCATCGAAGCAGATCGCGAACATCGTTGCTGGTATGCCTGCCAAGTGGGCGAGAGTTCTCTTGTAGATCGTGAATGATCTCGAACCGGACCCGCCGCGTGGTCTTTGCATAGACGCGCAAGCGAACCCCGGATCGCACCTGAACGCTTACCTGTCGCGAGTTGTGTGCAAGGGCGGTGGTCAGAAGGCCGACAGGATAAGCGAAGCGTCGCGCCTGCGGCTTCCGCGCCCACTCGAACAAGGGACGTTCGAGGTCACGAACGAGCGTCGTGGGATCGTCTGCCGCGAACTCCCAGTAGGTCTCAGCCTCGCGTAGGTTCAGATCGGCACGGTACAGCCCGACAACCCCACCCGCATCGTCGGCGGCCTGCTCTACCACACTCGACAGGCGCGCGAAGATGGCGGCCCAGTAGCATTCGAGGTGCAAGGGCCATGCCTCAGACCGACCGAATGACTGCGCCGCTGACGTCAGGAGTACGTTGTCGCTGTTGTCGAGGATGAACTCGGAAGGCGTGCTGTACGGCACCCTTCGGGCTGCGAGCGACGGCCTGAGGAGGGGCGGCCATTCGCTGAGCGCCCTGCCGACGAAGGGTCTCGAAAGCTGGTGCGTAACGAAACGCGTCGGGTTGATGGCGATGCTGGCCGTCACTGCGAGGTGCAGGCCGGGAAAATCGTCGTCTCCTCGGGATCGCCGTACCTGCACTTGCCCGGAGAGAAGCGGCGCACCCACCGGGCGTCCCCGGCCCCGTCCACCGGCCCGAATATGGAGCACGCGGCGATGATCCGGCGTGCGCCCGCCTCTCGGCCGGTTTAGAAAAGTACCCTCGCCCTCTATGAACGGCACGGCCGCTAGGGCGTCAGTGAAACGGTCGAGAGCCGTGGTGTGCACATACCATCGGCCAAGCTCGACAACGACCTTATCCTGCTTCCCTTCGGCCGATTGTACGCGCGACGAGGGTGAGTAGCTGGGGAGGAGGAAGGTCATTCAAATCGTATAGGTCATCCATGGAAGGGCGCGCGCCCCAATCGCTGAACCCCGGTTCATCTGAGGCGCGATGTGGACCACCGGCCAACGCGGAAGGAAGAATGGATCATCCCTAATATGGGCCTAAGTAGGGTTGGAAACCCCAGTCGTCGAACCGCGCTTCCGGTAGTCATCCATCGCGGCCTTCAGCGTCGGAAAGCCTGCGCCCGCGCTGATCCGCCGCCCGCCGCAGGCGTGCTCCAGGGTGACGTAGTTCGCCGCGTCGGGATTGACGAAGTACCATTGCGGCTCCTCGAACGTATCGCTCGCTGTGCGTCCGCCCTCTCCCGCGACGTTCACCTGTAGCGACCGGACCCGCTTCTGGGCGCAATCGACCTCGATCAGGTCGGATCGCCGTTCGACTGCCATGCGCTCGCCGCCCACGGTCATCGGCTTGGCCTTCGCGAGCACCTCGGCCATCCACATCCGCCTATACGGGCCGACCGTTTCGACCGTGGGGGTGAAATAGACCGCCCGCTCGTCGTTCGACCGCAACTCACGCCAGCGTGGTTCGACCACCGACGGCGGCGGCGCGGCGCGTGTGGAGGGCGGGGCGGCGTCGGGGCTATCGCAGCCCGCAACCAGCATGGTCGCCATCATCAGGATCGCGGCGAACCTCAAGGCTGACACTTCCAGATGTATTGGGCCTCCTCACGGCTCATCGTCGCCGAGCATGACCATGTGACGGTGATGACGCCGTAACCCTCAATGTCCTTCGAGAGATTGGCGAAGCCGCTAAGTTCTCGGTCGTCCTTCTTGACCAACCCGATTTCGTTGACGGTGAAGCCCTGCGCGGTGGCGTTCGCCGTGATCTCGGACTTCACGTTCGCGATGTCCGCATCCGAGAATGACGGCTTCTGGCATCCGGCCGCCAGGAGGGCGCAGAACGCGGCCCCAATCATTCTGCTTCGCACCAAATTGGCTCTCCCAACAATCTCGACCCAGGTTCTCGGGCCACAAAATCAAATCCGTACTTTCACTACGTCTACAGGTGTTTCGTTTTTATTGTGGATCGGTGTGCGGGAAGGCCCAGCCAGGGGACTTTCGGCGCATGTCACTCAAGGCGCGCATCGGGTTGCACCTTCGGGCCATCCGCAACGCGCGGGGGGTCACGCAGGAACAGTTGGCCGGCATGACGGATCGTTCCGTCGATGCGATCTCCGCCATCGAACGCGGCGTCATGGCTCCGAGCATTGAGACCCTGGAAAGGTTCGCCGAGGCGTTCAGCTTGCCGGTGACGGCGTTCTTCGTGGGCGCGACCCACAAGCCCGACGGGCGAGACGCGATCATCGCCACCATCGTCGCCAACGCCTACGATCTCAGCGACCGCGACCTGGAGGTCGCCGCTGCGCAGATCACCGCCCTGGCCCGCTCGAAGTGAACAGCGACGGTTGGTGGCCGATCTCCGGCACGACCACGCCGAGGCTGCGCTCGAACCAGTCCGCCACCAGACGCCGGTGGCACTGGTCATCACGATCTAGGCGCTCCCAGCACAGCAACACGGGCTCATGCGGCGCTACGAGGTCGTAGAGTTCCTCCCAGACCCTGGCCGGGTCCAACCGGGAAAGCTGCTCGGCGTAGAGTTCGCAGTATCGGTCCCAATCGACAGACTTGAACCAGTCCCCTGGGGCCAAAGCCCGGTAGACCTTGAAGCCCGGCGGCGTGTTCTTCGGTGTCCAGCGGGCAATGGAGACGCGGCCGACCCCGGTGTGGGTGAAGAAAGACGCCGTCAGCATTGAGCGGCTTCGGATGCTTTTTTCATCCGCATTTTTAAGCCGTTAGATGCTTGCGGTCACGATTTATCGGCCCCTAGCCGCTCGCCATACACTAGGGTCTCTGACCAGTGACCTTGCGCGTCAAGCGATTGAAGCGGCGCCAACTTCTGATCGCGCATCGTACGGTCAAAATGGCTCGCCGAGCCTGCTTAGCAGGGCTCAGTCCACCTGCACCACGAGGGCGCTGTGATCGGTCAGGCGATGCCCTTCCGGCGTGGTTCCTTCCCATGCGGCGATGACCCTCGCGCGCTCTGCCAACGTCACGGGCAACAGGATGTGGTCGATGGCGGGATACCTCAGGAGGCCGGGCGGCACGCATTCATAGGCCGTCGTGCAGACCAGACCGGCGGCGTCCATCGCGCCCGTGAGCAGGGCACGGCCATGGCTCGTCCCGTAATAGTGCGGCCCGCCCAGGTTCATATTGAGATCGCCCGCGACACAGAGCGCCGCACCGGGAAGCTGCGCCTGGAGCCGCGCCCATTCGCGACCTTGCAGCGGCGTGACGCGATACTGCTCCTCCCAGGCTCTCGGCTTCTCCGCCGTTGGCGCGTCCCCGAAGTCCATCTGCCAAGGCAGGACGGTTCCAAAGACGAGCATGTCGCCCAAGCTGCTTTCGACCAGCGCGGCGACCGTGCGGTGATCATCCTCGACGGCGACATGATGACGAACGGGCAATCGGGTCCAGATGGTCACCCATCGCCCACCGGCCTGCCCGCCACGCCGAGGCGCAGAGTGAATGGCGGCATATCCCGGCAGCGCCAGCCGGTCGTTCGTCTCTGTCAGCACCCATATGTCGGCGTTGGCCTGGTTCATGAGCCGCAGACGCTCGGCGTCATGACGCTGCGGGCGCGCGTGGTCCAGGTTCCAAGTGCCGATCCGCATTGAACCGGGGTTCAAGTGAGGCAAGACGGCGAGCGGCTAAGCGCAACGGTCGGTGTAGACTGCGCGCTCTTGGGGGGTGAGCGGCTTCAAGGTCGCGTCAAGCGAAAGGTTGAAACCCTCCCAGGGCGAGCTTGGTCCGCGCGGTGGGGCGATCCAGAGCAGCGCGGCGCGCTTTCCGCCGCCGCCCAGCCTGTACCAAGTGGGCGCGGCCATGGCCCGGCTGATCGGGCATCGCGCGGGCGTCACCGTGAGGCCGGACGCCCTCAGCGCCGCGACCACGGCCTCCTCGCCCAAGGCCCGGCCTTCGTTCTTGAAGTAGTGATTGAAGATCATCGACCGCCCGCCCGCCGCCATCACCTTCAGCGACTGGCCGCCGACCGACAGGACGCCATTGCGCCGGAAATAGTGGCCATCGGCCAGGGGCTTATCGAGCATATCAGGCGGGAGCGCCGCCCAGGTCACGTTGGGCGCGCGCTCGATGTGCCGCCAATCGTAGTAACTCCCTTCGGGGGCTGTAGCGGGCTGCATCAATGCGCCGATAGCCGCTGCGAAACCGGCGGCGGGCGTGCGCGCCATCACCGTTGCAGCCGGGCTCTGCGCCTGGGGTGTTACCCCGCTTCCCGCCGGGGGCGCGCTACGGCAAAGACGGAAAGTCGAGGTTTGAACGATGCTCGACAGGGGGCCATCCAGAGGCGGAGGGCGCTCATTGCCCGACCCCGCGCGCTCCGCCGTCAGCGCGCCGCGTCGTTCCCCCGCATTGAAGGTCAAGACAACGGGCCGGTTGTCGTCGCCCCAGCGATCCTTGCCGCCGTGCTTGACCAGCGCCCAGGTCTGGATGCCGTCGTAGGTCGCGCCGCCAATCCACGTGTAGCTGACCATGATCGACAGGGGGCCGCGCTTCCCGGCGGGGGTGTCGAGGTGCACGCCTGCGCTGCCTACGTCGATCCTGGGCAGCTTCGCGCAATCCCCCGCCGGGGCGTAGCTGCCGTAGACTTCGGGAGGGAGCCCCGGCTCCGCCGCCGCCGTAGACGCGACGGAGATCGCGAACAAAGTCGCCGCCAACCTGCCGAACATGACTTCACCCCTGTGGCGGGCCGGTGGGATGGCTATCACCCCGAAGCCCTTCAGACCGTCTCGGTGCGGGCGACGCTCCGTGCGCCCGACCGCACAATAACCAACGGCCCAGAGCATTGAACCCCGCCCGCCGTCATGCAGCCTCGCTACGGGCCGCGCAGAGCGGGCGATGCTGCTCCTGAGCCGCCGCGATGATGTTCGGCGCGACCTTACGACCATCGTGGCCGCGATCATCCCCATACGCGCGCAGCAGTATCCGACGAACCTGCGTCGCCGACCATATCCCACGGTCGCGCGGGGTACGTATGCCCAGACGGCCAAGCTCCGCCGCCACCTGACGAAGCGACATCCCCTTGTCGCAGAGATCGCGGGCAAGGGGTGCGACATCTGCGGCGCGCCGGTTGGCCGAGGCTGTCCGGCTTACGGCGCTCGCGGGGTTTCCGAGGTGCCGAACAGCAGCAAAGCGCGCCGGGTCGCCGCCCAGCTTGACGCCTCGCGCCTTCGCCGCCGCCAGCGCGTCGCGGGTCCGCTGGCTGATCATGGCGGCTTCGTGTTCGGCGACGGCGGCCAGGATATGGACAGTCAGCCGGTTCGCCTGCGGGAAATCGACGGCCACGAACTCGACGCCGCTTTCCATGAGACCGGACACGAATGCGACGTTGCGCGCCAAACGGTCGAGCTTTGCGATGATCAGCGTCGCGCCGTGGAGGCGACACAGCCTGAGCGCCTCAGCGAGTTTCGGCCGGTCGGCACGCTTGCCGCTCTCGACCTCGGTCACCTCCTCGATGAGCGCCGCGCCCCGGTGACCGAGGTAGACCCTCACCGCTTCCCGCTGCGCTTCGAGACCTAAACCAGACCGACCCTGCCGATCAGTGCTCACCCTGTAGTAGGCGACAAAACCCGAGGTCATTCAGCCGTGACATTTGTGGAATGGAAGGTAGTTGGAAATGTAAACCTCAAAAATCTCGCTCGCACGTGCAATCTATGCTTCGCTCTCAAAAGTTGTCGAGAAGAACTCCCACACCGATGCATCGCACATGCTCTCTAACTACGTTCGTTCTGATGGCCACCTTCATGGACCGCCCCATCCCTCCGAAAAGGTGTACATAACTCCGAGCGGGGCCGAACTGCACCGGACATTGGCGTTAGGTTAGGGCGAAAGGTCCCTCATCCCGCGAAGCCAAAGCGTAATCATTGAGCATGTGCCCCAACGCACCCGGATCAGTAACGAGCATGTATCGCCAAACGCCGTGTTGGTCGGTGCGATTCACAGCATCCACCCAACGCTGCGCAGCTTTCGCTTTGGCGTCCGCGTTGTCCGTGACCTGTCCTTTGATCTCGACGATGACGTTCAAGTCCTTATTGGTCACAACGATGAAGTCAGGGATGTAGCGGGCCGAAACACCACGATTGCGGTAAGGAATGAAGAAACCGAGCCGATCATTCTTCACCCAGCGCCGAACGCCTGGATGAGCGTCTAGCAGGAAAGCAGCGCTCTGTTCCCATTTCTGGGTGTCCGCGACCATCGCGTTGAGATGGCACCGCGTAACCGGATAGATCGGCTTGGTGCTGTGGAAGTCCACATGGAGGGTGCTACCGCGTCCCGCCGCACCCTGCGGAATGACTGCGATCTCAGCGTTCGATGTCGCAGCGCCCTTCTTGATGGCCTCCAAAAGCGAGCCAACAGCAGCCTGCATATAGTCGCCCACCAGCAGCACGTCGCAGGACTGACTCCCCCCCTTGCGGTCAAGCTTCTCAGCAAGGAAGCGCTTGGCCGCGAAAGCGACCTTGGGGAACAACACCTGCATCGGAACGGCTGCCGCACCATTGTCGGCGGCCCAACGCGTGCAAATTTCCTTTGCTAGCCGGAAGGCGACCTGCTGCTCGCGGAACATCGCGCGCCAGTCCTTCAACGAAAGCACTGGCTTTTCGCCGGGACCGTAAGCAGCAAGCGATCCGTCCGGCGTGGTCAGTGGGGTTAGCTCCACAATTTGCGGTATCCGCATAGGGTCGATGGTGACTTTCGACACCTGTTCCCAGTCTACGAAAACGTCGAACTGCCCGGACTGGTGATACCCGGTGACTATCGGGAAGGTGATCTCGAACTCCACCTTCTCCGGCACGGAATAAATGTGGTTCGGGTCGGGCTGCGGGGGCGTCGGGCCGGGAGGCGAGACCTTGAACGGGATTAGCTCGAACGGCACGCCGAAGACCTTGGCGGTCTCCTCGGCGAACATCTGAGTTTCCTCGTTCAGAGCGTAGCTCTTGCGCCGGAGCGCGCGGCCCACGACCTGCTCGCATAAAAGCTGGGAACCAAACGGGCGCAGTCCGACGATATGCGTGACGGTGTTGGCGTCCCAGCCTTCCGCCAGCATGGCGACAGACACGATACAGCGCACGTCACGCCCCGGCGGAATCCGCTCGTCGATCCATTTGAGCGAGCCGTCATTGTCCTCGCTCGCCGCTTTGTCGTTGTGTTTGCGGACAAGCTCCGCCCATTCGTCCGGCACCCTACCGCCCGGCCATTGGGCCTTGCCGATGGTGTCCAGAATGAATCGTAAGCGGCGGGTCTCCTCCTTCGTACCGCCCTCTTCGATGTCCTCGATCACCTTGGAGTCGATGCGCACCGTCACTTCTTGGCCGGGCGTATTGCGGAACCATGCCGGGGCGGCACCGTAGCTGTCGTTGCCGTTGGCGAGCCATGTATGCACCTCTCGCGCGACGGCGGTATCCCGGCAAACGACGATGAATACCGGCGGCACTGGATGCTTGTGCTGATCTTTGGCGAACTGCTCCCATTCGACAAAACGCTGGTGCCATTCGGCCGCCAAAAGATTGATGGGCGCGCTGGCATAATTCATCACGATCTGGGGTGTGACGTTCGCGCCGAAGCCGTCTTCCTTGGCTTTGGCCTGCACCCACCGCCAGATGTTGAAATAGGCCGCTTCCGCAGCGCCGGTAACGTCGCGCGACGGCAGTTGCGGTATTTTCACAAGGCCGGACTCGATGGCGTCCAACAAGCCGAAGTCCGACACAATCCAAGGGAAGGGCTGCCCAACCTCGTTGCCGGAGCCTTGGATGTAGAAGGGCGTCGCTGAAAGATCGAGGCAAAGGTTGATGCCGCGTCGGCGGCTTCCGCCCGCGAGCTTATTGATGCGGTCGAGACCTTCGATCCAGATCGTCGCCTCGCGCGCGTTCTTCTTAGCAAGGTCTTGGTCGTCGTCGAGCGTCTGTTCGTCACCCTCCGCCGCGTCGCCGCGCCGATAGGCGTGGTGTGCCTCGTCGTTGAAAATCAGCCAGTGCGGGCTGCGGCCTTTGCCGCTGCCAAGCTCGCGGCGGATGCGTTTGAACCACGCAGCGTCGGACTCGAAATATTTGGTCTCGACCGTCTCGTTGGCCTTGCCCGCGTTCTTGACCACCTCGACCGGCTCGCCCGCCTTCACGACCTTGGCGGAATCGCCGTTGACGGTGTTCGTCTCCTTCTTCGCGAGGCGATGCCAGTTGGCGATCATCACCTCGCCGCGACGTAGCTCCTCCATGCGATGCGGCGGCACAAGCTGGCGGGTGCGATAGAGGCTAAGGTCGCCCAGGACCGGGTCTAGCTCCTGGAGGCGCTCCCGGATGGTGACATTGGGGCAGACGATCAGGACGGTATCGGAAAAGCGTTCGTCGCGCGGAGCGGCGACACGGTTCAGAATAGACCACCCCGCCAGCATCCCCATGACGGTGGTTTTGCCGGAGCCGGTCGCCATCTTGCAGGCGTAGCGAATGAAGGCCCGCACCCCGGCGGCCTTGGCTTCCAAGCCGGGCTCATCTCTCGGGATTTCGGGGATGCCTTTCCGGTAGATGTCGGTGGCTTCAACCAAAAAGATGATGGTCTCGGCGGCCTCGATCTGTGCGAAGAACAGACGCTGCATCCGCGCGTCGCTGCGCCAGAGATCGAGCAACTCCTTCGTCACCGGCGACGCGCCGTCATAGGCGAGACCGCCCGAACGCGCGCCTTCGCGCCACTCTTTCACGCGCTCTCGAACGAGGTTGACGATTTCAAGCTCGACTTCCTCGCCGCGCTCGCTCTCGAACATGTCGGGCTGGGCGCGACTGCGACGGCCTCGACCCGCATGTTCAGGCACACGGTAGAAATAGCTCGCACGCCGCCGCCCATCGGCCTTTACGGGCGGCGTGCCGCGCTCGATTTGCCAATGGCATTGCGGCTCGACGAAGGGCGAATTGATGATCGGCGATTCGACTTCCGCGACGGTGATCGGCGGCTCCTGCCGTTGCGGCGCGGGCATCAGCCTTCATCCCCCGCCGTCTTGACCACCATCAGTTCATTGCCGCGTTCATCGATAGCCTTCACGGCGACGCGGCGCTTATCGCCCAAGGCGAACGGCTCGCTGGCCGTCCCGGCCAAATGCTCCCAAACGCTGTCGGCGAACTGGCCTTTCAGGGACTTTTGCAGATTGTCCCATGCGCTCGTCTTCGGGAAGAACACTTGGGAGGCGAAGAAGGCCATGCCGTTATAGTTTGTGTCGAGCATCCAACACGGCAGGTTTTCCGCCTTCACCTCGTCGGTCTCCATCGTGTCCGGCCGGAAGATGTCGAGCCCCTTGATGACGACGCGATGCAGCCGCGTGCCGCCCCTTTCCTTGCCGACGGGTTCAAGCTGCACGTCCGGCAAACCGGTAATCGAGAAAATCTCGCTCGATTTACTCGTCTTCAGCAGGTCGGACATCACCACGTCGGGCGTAACGGAGACGTAGGTGGCGGGCAATTTGAGCTTCGCCAGCATCTCCCGCGCCTTGGCGTCGATGGCGAAGCCGAACAGGAAAAGCTGCTGATAGCCCTGCTGCAACGCCTCGGTGTGGGCGTTGAACACATACTCAGAGCCGATAGCGCCATCCTCGGGGCCGAAGACAATGGCGATCCGCTTGTCCGCGCCATTGCGCACCACACCCTCAGCATGAAGGTATTCACGGTCGGCCAGCGGGCTGACGGTTTCGAGTTCGAGCGTGACGTTACCGGGCAGGCGGAGTGTCTTGCTCTGGCGCAGCACCTCGATCATGCGATCAAGGTAGGCGCGCGGGCTGCTGCTGGCCGCCGGTTGGGGAGTCGCCGCCAGGGCATCTTCCTCCATGTTCATTGCGGCCTGGATGGTGGCTTCGACCGTGAAGGGGCCACTGACGCGCACGATGCCGTTAGCAACCTCGGGACGATCCACAATCGTCACCATGTCAGGTTCTTCGTTGTTGGCGATTGAGCCGAGCGTCAAATGCGGCACAAGGCCGCCTACGTCTTCGCCCTTTCGATTTTGCTTTCGCTCATAAACGAAGCCGCCCGCTGGCCCCTTGGCAGCCTCCTTGAGCTTATACCAAGGAAAGGTGCTGGTCAGGAGCCGTTGCCGTGCGAGAGCAATAGGCACACGCGATGTATCGACGGTTATCCAGCGTCGGCCCCATTGCTCGGCGACTACCGCCGTGGTGCCGGAACCACAAGTAATGTCCAGAACCAAATCGCCGGGACTTGTAGTCATATGGATACAGCGTTCGACCACCTTTGTCGCTGTCTGCACGGCATATGTTTTTCCTGACGCCCCCTGCGTATCAACCCACTGGTTCGTAAGTTCCGCAACCGGGTAGTCGTCGAAATAAAACACGTAAGCGGGAACCTTGCCGGGCACCATAATCCGACCAGCATTTATCAGCCGCTCCATCCCAGTCGGACTAGTTTTCCAACTGTTGCTAGCCTTGGGCGGAGAATACTTTTTCCCATCCAATTCAAACTCGAAATGACACGATTGAGTATAGCCAGATGCCGTAAGGTCTATAAGCCTAAACGGCCGCGCGCCTTCCGGTATTATTGAGGAATCATCTTTTTCTTCGCGCGTCATCGAACGCACACTACCATCCGGCAGCTTTAGCTGCGTGAACTGCGTATCTCCACCAAACTTTCGATCAATATACAGTCGATTGAAATTCAGTTTTGACTTATCGCGCGCATACCACACGAGATAGTCCGCTGTTTTTGCTAGATGGATCGCGTTCAATGGGATTTTCGTGCGGAATGAAATAATTGCCACGAAATTTTCAGCGCCAAAAACCTCGTCCATCAACTCGCGCATATGGTGCAGATTGTCATCGGAGATCTGGACGAAGATCGACCCCGACGTTGTGAGTATTTGCTTCGCCAGCGTCAGTCGGTCCCGCAAATAGGTCAGGTAGGAGTGAAGCCCCAACTCCCACGTATCCCGATAGGCTTTCACCATTTCGGGCTCACGGATCATTTCATCGTCGTTGCCATGCTTGACGGTGTTCTTGCGCACGAAGGGTTGGAAGTTCGACCCGTACTTGATTCCATAGGGCGGATCGAAGAACACCATTTCCACCTGACCACCCATGCCCTCGTATTCAAGCAAGGAATTCATCACCTGCAACGAGTCCCCGAGAATAAGGCGGTTGGTCCACGGCCCCTTATGCTCATAGGCATCCAGCTTGTCGGCGACGTCCAAGTCGATGTCGCCGAACAGGTCGAGATTGGCTCCGGTCGCCTTGTGGGATTGCAGGGTTTCAAGGATGGCCTGGGTGGAATGGCGTTCGTGAACGAACAGCGGGAGCGTCGGCACCGTAATCTGCTGTCGCTCAGCCTTGCCCGCCCAATTCAGGAAAGGCTTGGTCAGGCTGCGGAGCCGCGCCGCGCATTGCGACAGGGATGTGAAGCGTTCCTCCGTCCCCTGCCACACCTGCGGCTGAGCAAACACGGTGGCCTCGCCCTTGTCGGCGGCGTCGGCGATCAGCGCCAGCAACCATTCCGCAAAGGCGCGCTCGGCGTTTTCGTCCCACGCCAATTCGGGCGCGAGGCTGGAATCGAAGCGGTAGGTTCTCGGAGGCTTCTTATTCGAGAACTGCGCCTCAACCCCAACGTCGGGGCGCTGCACCGCATCTTGATTGTGCTTGTAAATGGATGCGCTCGAAGAGCCGTCCTGCGCCATATCAGAATCACCTAGCCCGCCCCTAATCCAGGTCGCAATTCGTAGCGCGACGGCAGCGCACATGCCACCCAGCGTAGTTCGGGAGGCGTCTGGGCTGACCTAGCTGTGAAGCGACCTGCCGATGGCCGGTCGGCGCGCACAAGGCGATGAACCGGGGTTCACCGGAAGGGAACAGACCGAAGCGGCTTCGCTCATTAGAAGGCAGACATCCGCCGCGCTAAAACTCCATGAGGTCGAAATCACCGTATTCGATCTTCTGCACGGCCTTCTCCAGCACGGGCACGGCGGATCGGTCTCCGTAGTTGGTGGCCTGATTGATCCCAGCCCAGCCGCCCAACGCCAACGCCGTCTCTTCTGGTATCTCCGCGCGCCTGCACGCATCCCGAAAGCCATGACGGAAGCTGTGGAACACCAGTGCGCGTCCGCTAAAGCCGACACCTTTCTTGAAGCGCCCGAACCATTTGGAGAAGCCATGCGAATAGCTCCCCTTCGATCCGGCTCGTAGTTCGGAGAACAGACGAGTCTCTCCCTTCTGCTTTTCTACGAACTCCAGAAATCCGGCATCGAGCAGTGTCTTATGAAGGGGCACCATGCGCTCGCTGGCGGCGGTCTTCAAACGCTTGTCGGCCGCCCTCTCTCCGCCTGCATCGAACTCGCTCAGATTGAGACAAGCGACACCATTGACCTCGATCACGTCAGCCGCGCGCAACTGACAGATTTCTCCCGCCCTGGCTCCTGTGAAGGCGGCAAGCGCGGGCACCCAGAACTTTGCGGGGGAGGTCGTCTTGAACACGCTCAGTGCCGTGAACAACTTTCGCAGTTCGTCCGGCTCGAACCCTCGCCGCTTCACCTGGGCGCTTCGACGATCAATCAACCCTTCCGCCAGCGCAACCCTGACGCCCCAATCTCCCCGTTCCGCCCACCGCAGAATGGCGGTCAGGTTTTGCATGTAGCTCCCGACCGTGTTCGGGGCGAGCGAGGCAAGGTTGTGGACACGGGCGTATTCCACGGCATCCCGCAGCGAAAGGTCCCTTAACGCCTTCTTCTTCATCTTGTTGGACGGAAAGGTCTTCAAGAAAGTCAGAACCTCGACGCAATGCTGCCGCTTGATCGAGCGCACGGGCAGGTCGCGGCCGATTACTTCCTCCATCACGTCGAAGAGGAGGTCGTATTTGCGAGCGGTGCTCTCTACGCCGTAGAGGGCTTCGCGCTCGGCACGGAACACGGCGATCAGGTCGCTCACCCGATGGCCCTCGCCGGGCTGAGCTTGACCCGGCAACGGCGTGCCGTTCGGGTGGAAGAGTGGATCGTGATGAGCGTTCTGCTTGCCGGTCAGATGATCTTGGGCAAGTGCGTTCTCACTTCGCAGCGCCCGCGCGACCAGTTCGCGAAGGTAGGCATACTGGGCGCTGTCGCGATTGACGTTCGGAAAACGCACCTGCGTTCGGCTGCCACCAACCCGTCGTGGCCGAGCGGCCATACCTGCTCGCACCAGAAGCTGGTCTGCGGCGTGCTGTGCAGGCTCGCCATGACCGGGATTGAAGGCGTCGAAATCGCCAGCGTCCTCATCCAGCAACTGCAACGCATCTTCGGTGGCAATACGGTCGGTCGGGTCTGGCAGCCGACCCAATGTCGCCGCCTTCCGTTCATCCCACCAATCGCGAACCAGCCCCTCGATCTCGCTCCGGTTTAGGAGTTCAAGCCTCCCAAGGGCGAGCGCGCCAGCGACCTTTCCGCGCTTGTGAAGTTCCGCTCGTGTCTGGGCGAACCCGCGCTCGATTTTCGCCAACGCCTCTGGATAGCGCCTGACAGCTTCGCGCCCATCCTCGGTGTCGAGGGTCTTTCGCACCTGTTCGCCAGGGTAGCGGGCCAGATCAACCGGGACCTTCTTCCGCACCCACCACACATTCCCGCGTCGGAAAATCGGGAGTTTCGTCAACTCGTCATCGTCCATTGTGGCACAGTAAGGTGTCACAGGCCGCTCCGAGAAGCTGTTTAAGACCAGATATTTGAGGGAAATCAGACCCTCAAAGATGCGCTGGTGGGCCCGGCAGGACTCGAACCTGCAACCAGACCGTTATGAGCGGCCGGCTCTGACCATTGAGCTACAGGCCCGTAGCTGCGCGAGAGCCCGCGGGCGTTACCATGGGCTGCACGGCGCTTAAAGCTTGCGTTCAGGTCGGCTTTGCGAAGGCTTGGGGCGTTCCGCCGTCCCCCACTGGAGCTATCGATGAAGACCTTCCTGCGCGCCGGCGCCCTCGCCCTGGCGTTCTCCGCCGCCTCCGCCCCCGCGGCGCTGGCCCAGGCCGCGCCACCCGTGGCCGACACCCTGTTCAAGGCCACGACGCTGAACCTCTCGGCCTATGGCGAGACCCGCGTGGCGCCCGACATGGCGACGATCGCGCTGGGCGTCATGACCGAGGGCAAGACCGCCGCCGAGGCCATGCAGGCGAACGCGGCGCGGATGGCCACGGTGATGGCGAGCCTGCGCAAGGCCGGCATCGCCGACAAGGACATCCAGACGTCGAACCTGAACCTGAACCCGCAGTACCGGTACCAGGAGAACCAGCCGCCGCTGCTGGTCGGCTACCAGGCCTCGAACAACGTCACGATCACGGTGCATGACCTGAAGCGGCTGGGCGCGGCGGTCGACGCCTCGGTGGGCGCCGGCGCGAACCAGGTCAACGGCGTCGCCTTCGGCCTCGACGATCCGACGGCGGCCGAGAACGCCGCCCGCGAGGCCGCGGTGAAGGCGCTGGCCGCCAAGGCCGACCTCTACGCGCGCGCCACGGGCCACCGCATCTCGCGGCTGGTGAGCCTGAGCGAAGGCGGCGGCTACTCCGCCCCGCCGCCGATGCCGATGGAGCGGTTCGCCATGCCCGCCCTGGCCAAGGACGCCGGAACGCCGATCTCGGGCGGCGAGCTCAAGGTCCGCATCGACGTCAGCGGACTCTACGAGCTCACGCGCTAGGGTCTCGACACCTTCGCGCGGCGGAAGGCGGTCTCGAGCCGGTCGGCCATCATCCGGCCGGGGAACACGCGGTCGCCTTCCATCATCGCGGCGTAGACGAGGCCGGTCCCGGCGATCGGGCCGGCCGACCAGCCGACCCCGCGCGAGCCGTCGGCCGCGGTGTTGCACGACAGCGTCCGCGGCTGGCGGTCCCTGACGGTCGCCTCGAGCAGGTCCTTGAGCTTGCGGTTCCCCGCCCCATCGCACGCGGGCCATTCCCTCGCGCAGGCGGTGGCGGAGTTGTAGCGGTAGTTCACCCGCCCCGACTTCGCCTCGGCGATCAGCACGCAGGTGTTCGGGTCGCCCACGGCCCGGGAGATCGCCGCGTCGAGCTCGTCGCGGTCCACGCCGGGCGGCGCGTTGGGGGAACAGGCGGCGAGGAGAAGCCCCGCCAGCGCCACGAGCGGCCTAGGCGGCCGCCTTGATCTCGTTGGCGTCGTCCAGCAGGACCACGGTCGGGGCATAGTTGCGCGCTTCCTCCGCAGGCAGCATCCCATAGGTCACGACGATGACCTTGTCGCCCTTCTGCACCAGCCGCGCGGCGGCGCCATTGACGCCGATCACACGCGAGCCGCGGGGCGCCTCGATGGCATAGGTGGTGAAGCGCTGGCCATTGGTGATGTTCAGCACGTCCACCTGCTCGTGCGGCAGGATGCCCGACGCGTCGAGCAGGTCGCGGTCGATGGCGATGGAGCCTTCGTAGTCCAGGTCGGCCTGGGTGACCGTGGCGCGATGCAGCTTGGCCTTCATCAGGGTGAGCAGCATGGGGTCCTCCGCTGAAGCGACGGGCATATACGCATAGGCCTTCGCGGCTTCAATGCGGCATGGCGGCAAGCCTCACGCAGGGTGAGGAACGCCTTACGCGGTAAGGGATCGCGAGGCCTCAGCCGGCGTGCCGGCGCAGGAACGCCGTCATCTCGTCCAGCACCGGCGCCCGGTTTCGCAGCGGCCGCGAGAGCGCCAGCACCATGCGGATGTGGTCGATCCCCGCGTAGTGCCTCTCCTCGACGTCCACGCCGGCCTCGCGGAGCCTCTTCGCCAGCGCCACGGTGTTCTTCGGCCAGACCATGTCGTCGGCGTCGCCGGTGGCCAGGAAGGCGGGCGGCGAGGCGGGCGTCACATAGGCCAGCGGCTGGGTCGAGGGCAGGTCGGCGGCGCCGCCGAAGATGCGGTGGGTGATGTCGCCGGTGAGCGGCAGGAAGTCGTAGGGTCCCGAGAGGCCGGCGATGGCCCTCACCGCCTCCGGATCCACGCCGGCCGCCTCCAGGTAGCGGCCGTCCAGCCCCAGCATCACGGCGTTGTAGGCGCCGGCCGAATGGCCCGCGAGCACGATCCGCCTGGGGTCGCCGCCGTACCGCGCCGCGTGGCCGACCGCCCAGAGCACCGCCTGCGCGCCGTCCTGCAGGAAGCCCGGATACGTCACCTCGGGATAGAGCCGGTAGTCGGCGATCACGGTCACGAAGCCACGGGAGGCGAGCGCCCGGCCGACCCAGTTGTAGTCCTGCCGGCGACCCGAATCCCACGAGCCGCCGTAGAAGAAGACCGCGACCGGCGCCCCGCCGTCCGCGCCGCGCGGCGCGTAGACGTCGAGCCGCTGGCGCGGACCCGCGCCATAGGCCACGCCGCGCGCCACATGGCTCGCGGGGTCCTTGGGCGACAGCGTCGCGAACATCGAGAGCGGCGAGCAGGCGCTCGCCAGCATCCCGCCCAGGGCGGCGAACGCGGAACGCTTGGTCACGGGCGAAGGCGGCATCGGCTTCCCAGTTACGGGCGGGACATGACGGGCGCAACTCTCCGCCACGCCCGTCGACGGCTTCTACGCGCCGCCGCCCAAAGGGGACGCACCTTCCTTTCCCGCGTGCGGGAAAGGGGGACCGCCCGCCGAGGCCGGCGCCGGCCGGCCGTAGAGCGGGGGGTGGAAAGGGCAAGCGGCCGGCAGGGGGCTCGTTCAGCCTGAACTGAACGCCGAGCTTGAGGCTTTCCCTCTCCACCACTCGCTCTCCGCTGCGCTCGGCGAGCGGTCGCTCTCCCGTCTGCGACGGGAAAGGAAGGCTCGCCCTTGACGCCTGCTTGGTGAGCCTGCGCTACTGCCTGCAACTGAACAACGATAAGGGAGGACGGCCGTGGACGGAGCGCAGGCGCCGGCGGGCTTCAAGAGCGAGATCCTGGGCCAGGTGGCCCCGGCCCTGAAGGGCCTCGTCGACCAGGGCGCGCTGTCGGGCATGGTCACCCTGGTCTGGAAGGACGGCCGGGAGGTCCAGTTCAACGCGATCGGCCAGCGCGACATCGCCGGCGGCCTGCCGATGGAACGCGACACCATCTTCCGCATCGCCTCGATGACCAAGCCGGTGACGACGCTGGCGGCCCTGATGCTGGTCGAGGAAGGCAGGCTGAAGCTCGACGACCCGATCACCAAATGGCTGCCCGAATTCAGGGACATGGCCGTCCTGAAGGACGCCGCCGGCCCGCTGGACGACACCGTGCCGGCCCGGCGCGACATCACGGTGGAAGACCTGATGACCCACCGCTCGGGCCTGGCCTACGGCTTCACCTCGCGCGGCCCCATCGCCTACGCCCACGAGGAGAAGCTGGGCTCGCTGATGGCCAATCCCTACTCGCCCGACGAGTGGCTGCGGCGCCTCTCCGAACTGCCGCTGAGCTATCAGCCGGGCGAGCGCTTCCACTACAGCCACGCCACCGAGGTGCTGGGCTTCCTGGTGGCCCGCATCGAGGGCAAGACGCTGGGCGAGGTGCTGCAGGCGCGCATCTTCGGCCCGCTGGGCATGCAGGACACCGGCTTCTGGCCGCCGCCCGGGAAGCGCGGGCGCATGGCCAAGCTCTACCAGGCGCCGCCGGACGGCGGGCCGCTGAAGGATGTGTCCTGGCCCTATCCCGACACGCCCACCACCTTCGAGGGCGGCGGCGGCAGCCTCTATTCCACGCTCGACGACTATCTGACGTTCGCCCGCCTGATGCTGGGCCGCGGCGAGGTGGACGGCGTGCGGCTGGTCAAGCCCGAGACCATCGACCTGATGACCACCAACCGGCTCACCGACGAGCAGCGCGGCCACGACTTCCTGGGCATGCCGTTCTGGCTGAGCCAGGGCTTCGGCCTGGGGACGTCGATGATCATGGACGCCCAGAAGCACGAGTGGATGGGCGCCGGCGCGGCGGGCAGCTTCGGCTGGCCGGGCGCCTTCGGCACCTGGTGGCAGGCCGACCCCGCCAACGACATGATCCTGATCTACCTGATCCAGGACTCCATGCCGCTGGGCCCCGAGGCCGTCACCGCCATGCAGGGCCAGCGGCCCTCAGGCCGGGTCGGCGGCCCGATGTTCCAGAAGATCGTCTACGGCGCCCTGGGCTGAGGCCCGGCGTCAGCCGCGGTTGCGCGGCGCCACGCAGATCGCCTGGCCCTTCACGGTGTCGCCCAGCAGGCTGCCGTCGCGGATGCCTTCGCGGCGCGCGACGTTCAGCGCCTTGCTCTCGGCCGGCGGCTTCTGCCCCTTGGCGCAGACCGCCACCTCGACCCGCTGGCCGCCGTTCGGGCAGGTGCAGATGTACTCGCGCGGGTCGAGCCGGCTGCCGGGCACGTTGCACGAGGCCGGGATCGACTGGCCGCCGACGTCGATGCACTGGATCGTCTTCGTGGGCGGGTTCTCGTCGATCGGCTGGGCGCAGGCGGCGCCGGCGCCGAGGGCGCCGAGCGCGACGAGGGCGCCGAGGGTGTGAAGTCGCATGAGGCTCCTCCTTGCCTGGAGGATACGCCCATTCCGGCGAAACGGCCGCCCCGCGGATTCACCATCTCCGCGAGCCCGCGGTTAACCTGCGTGGCCGCAACGTGGCCGCATGGACCCGATCGCCACAGCCCGATACGGCCTGATGGCGGCGTCACGCCGCTTCGAGGCCTCCGCCGTCCAGATCGCCAACGTGCGCGGGGACGACACCGTCGACCTGGGCAAGGAGGTCGTCGAGATGGTGCAGGCCAAGGCCGCCTTCTCGGCGAACATCTCGGTGATCCGGTTCGCCCAGGACATGTGGGATTCCCTGCTCGAGCTGCAGACGAAGTAGCCTCGGGGCCGCCGCGCCAGCGGAGGCTCAGGGAGAGGGTTCGGGGCTCTACCCGTCGCCCGGGATGGCGATGAGTTCGATTTCGAAGAGGAGGGTGCTGCCGGGCGGGATCGGCGGGCGGTTGCGTTCGCCGTAGGCGATCGCGGACGGGACCACGAACGCGAAGGTCTCGCCCACCCGCATCAGCGGCACGCCCTCCTGCCAGCCCTTGATCAGCGCGGGCAGCGGGAAGGTGGCCGGCTCGCCGCGCCTGCGCGACGAGTCGAACTCGCGTCCGTCGATGAAGCGGCCGACGTAGTGGATGGTCACCGTGTCGGTCGGCTCCGGATGCCGGCCGGACCCCTTGCCCTTCAGCTTGCGGTACTGCAGCCCGCTCCCGGTGACCTTCCAGCCCGGGCGCGCGGCGCTCCAGGCCTCGTAGGCCTTCTGGCCCTGCACCCACTGCTCCTGCGGCGTGCCGGTGTAGGTGACGGGCGCGGCGGCGGGCGGCCTGGCGGTCATGGCGCATCCGGAAAGGGCGAAAGCAGCGGCAAGGGCGGCGGTGCGGATCATGGGCGCAGTCGTACCGCGTCGCCGGCAAATTGGAACCGGCATGCAACCTCTGTCGGGTTCACGACTTTCAGACCGTCGGGCCCGAGCGGCGCCGCAGGCGGAATCGACCCTTCGCCCTACGGCAAAGCTACGCCCGAAAACGGCCTACATCGGCCGCGATTGAAACAGTGCAGTTCGCTTACGGCCGGGGCTGGGGAGAAACCGGACGGAGGTACCTGGGACATGAAAAAGCGTGCGTCGAAATTTGTTTTGGCGGGGGCGGCGCTCTTGGCCGTGACGAGCCTCGGAGGCTGCGCCACGAAGAAGTTCGTCAGAGAGGAAGTCGCTGTCGTCGGCACGCGTGTCGACACGGTCTCGGGCCGCGTGACCACCGTCGAAGGCACCGCCAAGGATGCGCTCGACCGGGCCACCGCGGCCGGCAAGCTGGCCGAGGGCAAGTTCCTCTTCCAGGAGGTCCTGTCGGACGACAGCATGAAGTTCGCGGTGGACAAGGCCGACCTGAGCCCCGAGGGCCAGGCGCGGCTGGACGCCTTCATCGACAAGCTGAAGACCGACAACCGCAACGTCTACGTCGAGGTGCAGGGCCACACCGACGCAACCGGCGCCAAGGACTACAACTACAAGCTCGGCGAGGAGCGCGCCGAGGCCGTGCGCCGGTACCTGAACCAGCACGGCGTCGCCCTGAACCGCATCGGGACCATCAGCTACGGCCCCGACGCGCCGGTGGCGCCGAACGAGACCCGGGACGGCCGGCAGCAGAACCGGCGCGTGGTCCTGATCGTCCTGTCGTAAGGGCGACCGCAGCGACTTGTGCCGAAGGCTGGACCCCGGCAGGCGAGGCGACGCCGGATCATCACCGCGTCGCTGAGCGCCGCAGCTCACGTGGGCATGGCTCTCGTGATCATGCGCGCCGCGCCTGGGGGGCCGCCTGAGGCCGCCGAAGTCGAACCGATCCCGGTCGTGCTGGTCGAACCCGCGCCGCCGGAGCCGCCGGAGCCCAAGGCCCCCGAGCCGAAGCCGAAGCCCGAACCGGCCCCGAAGAAGACACCGCCCACGCCGATCAAGTCCAGGCCGCCGCCGATCAGGGCGCGCGTGGCGAAGGCCCCCGCCCCGCCCGCCGTGACGCCGCTGCCGGCCAGCGACGGGCCGCCGGACGTGGGCGTCGCGCTGGTCGGCGACGCCGAGCTGGCGGGCGCGGCCGCCGCCGACTCCGGCGCCGGGAGCGGCTGCAACATGACGCGCCACCTGCAGGGCAAGCTGCGCAAGGACCGCCGCGTGCAGGCGGCGCTCTCCGAAGCCGGCCGCGGCAAGGCGATCCGCATCTGGAACGGCGGCTGGGTGCGCCACGGCGTGCAGGAAGGCGCGGGCCTCGCCTCGGTGCGCGAGGCGATCCAGTGGGAGGTGGGCTTCGCCCCCGAGGCCTGCCGCGAGGAGCCGGTGCGCGGCCTGGTGGTGATCTCGCTGGCCGATGGGCCGGGCGCCACCCGCATCGTCATGGGCGCCGGGAGCTGGCGCTGGACGGACCTGCTGGAACGGAGGACGCGGCGGTAGCCTGCCTTCCCCGTCGCAGACGGGAGAGGCAAGAACCTGGAGGCTGCAGGAGCTGAGGGTCCTGAATCAGACATTGAAATCATGGACGAACGTCTCTCATCGCGGTCCCCTCCCCCTTGCGGGGAGGGGTCGGGGGTGGGGGTGCTCGCCTTCGATCGCTGCGCCGACACCCCCACTCCCAAACCCTCTCCCCGCACGGGGGAGAGGGCTTTTCCGCCTCTCGCCCACCCGCCACAGCCACCAAGAGGCTCCAGGGGCATCCCTCGCGATGGAAACCGGGTATCGTCGGTCTCAACGACAAGAACTGGGAGGCGGCGATGGCGGGTCAGGCGACCTATGACGTGGTCATCGTGGGGGCCGGGTTCTCCGGGCTCTACATGCTGCACCGGCTGAAGCGGCTGGGCGTGTCGGCGCGGGTGTACGAGGCGGGCCCGAGCGTCGGCGGCACCTGGTTCTGGAACCGCTATCCGGGGGCCAGGGTCGACATCGAGAGCCAGGAGTATTCGTACTCCTTCTCGCCCGAGCTCGACGACGAGTGGGTGTGGAGCGAGCGCTACGCCACCCAGCCGGAACTGCTGCGCTACCTGAACCACGTGGCCGACCGGTTCGACCTGCGGGGCGACATCCAGCTCGAGACGCGGGTGACCGCGAGCGCCTGGGACGAGGACGCGCGGCGCTGGACCGTGACCATCGACGGCGGCGAGACGATCTCGGCGCGCTGGTGCGTGATGGCGACCGGCTGCCTCTCCGTGCCGAAGGGCGACGAGTTCCCGGGCGAGCGCGAATTCCGGGGCCCGTCCTGGCACACCAGCCGCTGGCCCGAGGACGGCGTCGACTTCACCGGCATGACCGTGGCGGTGATCGGCACGGGCAGCTCGGCCATCCAGGCGATCCCGGTGATCGCGGCGCAGGCCAGGCACGTCACCGTCTTCCAGCGCACGCCCAATTTCAGCGTGCCGGCGCACAACGGGCCGGTCGCCGCGGACGTGGCCGCCGACTGGGCGGCGAACCGTGCGGCCTATCGGGCGCAGGCGCGCGAGGCGGGCTTCGGCATCCGCGCCGTCGCGATGGACGACACGCCGGCGCTGGAGGCCACGCCCGAGCAGCGCAAGGCGGCGTTCGAGGCGCGCTGGACGTACGGCGGCTTCGCCCTCCTGGGCGCCTACAACGACCTGGTCCTGGACCGGGCGGCGAACCAGACGGCGGTCGACTTCATGGCCGACAAGATCCGCGGGATCGTGAACGACCCGGCCACGGCCGAGAAGCTGATCCCCAGGACCTATCCGATCGGCGCCAAGCGGCTGTGCGTCGACACCGGCTACTACGCCACCTTCAACCGGCCGAACGTGAGCCTGGTGGACATCGCCGACGAGCCCATCGAGGGCATCACGCCGGCGGGCGTGAAGACGTCCGCGGGCGAGTACGCGGTCGATGCCATCGTCTATGCGATCGGCTTCGACGCCATGACCGGCGCGCTGTCGAAGATCGACATCCGCGGGCGCGGCGGACGGCGGCTGACCGAGGCCTGGTCGGCTGGCCCGCGCACCTACCTGGGCCTGATGACGGCGGGCTTCCCCAACCTGTTCCTGGTGACGGGGCCTGGCAGCCCGTCGGTGCTCTGCAACATGGCGGTGGCCATCGAGCAGCACGTCGAATGGATCAGCGACTGCATCGCCTGGATGGGCGAGCGGCAGATGGGCGCGATCGAGGCCAGCGAGCCGGCGCAGGACGCATGGGTCGACCACGTCAACGAGGTGGCGAACGGCACCGTCTACCCGCAGGCCGATAGCTGGTACATGGGCGCCAACGTGCCCGGGAAGCCCCGGGTGTTCATGCCCTACATCGGCGGCTTCCCCGTCTACCGCGACAAGTGCGCCGAAGTTGCGGCCAACGGCTACGAGGGATTCCACGTCGGGTAGCCTGCCGTTCCCGCCCACAGGAGATTTCGATCGCGCGGACTGGACGGCCCTGCGCCGCCGCCTGAGGCCGCCGAGTTCGCGTTCGCCCCCGCCCGCATGCGCGGGGATGAGCGGGATCGATTGTGGGAAGGGGTCGTCGGCTGACCGGGGCGCCCGATCAGGGGGGCTGGGGGGGCTGTTCAGGATCCGGACCGGATGCGGGTCAGCCGACAATGCCTATAGAACGGGTCGCCTGTGGCCGCGGCGGGTCGCAAATGAGACCATTTCGCGGCGTTGCGGACGGGATACAGGCGAACGCGGAAATGCGACGCAGGCGCGCACGGGGCTTGTGAGCGAACGGGGTTTGCGAGATGACGCTCGCGAACGGCGTCCGGACCAGGTCCGAACGCCGGGGCGTGGGGCCCCGCGGCGCTTCCGGGATTTCGATCCCGCGCGGTCTCGACCAGAAGCGGCAGAGGCGGCCCGAGAGGGCCGCCTTCTTTGCTTGGGGGATTTGGGGCGGCCCGAGAGGGCCGCCTTCTTTGCTTTTGGGCTTGGCGGCGGGGCCGCGAGCCGCCATGTGCGCTTCCTGACACTGTAGATCGCCAGGGAGGGCGGACGTGGCCGGGATTCCGACATCGGGACTGCAACTGCGGTCGATCATCAAGGGCTCGGGCGAGCTGGAGCTCAGCCTGGAGACCGTGCCCGTCGCGGCGCCGACCGGCGACGAGGTGCTGGTGCAGGTCGAGGCCTCGCCGCTGAACCCGTCCGACCTCGGCCTGCTGCTGGGCCCGGCCGACCTCTCGACGCTGAAGAGCGCCGGCGGCGTGACCAGCGCGAAGGTCCCGCCCCAGTTCATGCGCGCCATGGCCGCCCGCCTCGACCAGTCGATGCCCGTGGGCAACGAGGGCGCGGGCACGGTCATCGCCGCCGGGCTCGAAGCCCAGGGCCTGGTCGGCAAGCGCGTCGCCCTCCTGGGCGGCGCCATGTACGCCCAGTACCGCACGGCCAAGGCGAGCGACGTACTGCCGCTGCCAGCCGACGCCAGCGCCGCCGACGGCGCCTCGTGCTTCGTCAATCCGCTGACGGCGCTGGGCATGGTCGAGACCATGAAGGCCGAGGGCCACACGGCGCTCGTCCACACCGCGGCGGCCTCGAACCTGGGCCAGATGCTGCAGAAGATCTGCCTGAAGGACGGCGTTGACCTGGTGAACGTGGTCCGCAGCGCCGCCCAGGCGAAGATCCTGACGGACATCGGCGCGAAGCACGTGGTCGACTCCACGTCCGCGACCTTCATGGACGACCTGGTGGCCGCGCTCACCCAGACGGGCGCCACCATCGCCTTCGACGCCATCGGCGGCGGCAAGCTGGCGGGCCAGTTGCTGACGGCCATGGAGATCGCCGCCAACGCCCGCACCGGCGGCGCCTACAGCCGCTACGGCTCGACCACCTACAAGCAGGTCTACATCTACGGCGGCCTCGACACCGGCCCGACCGAACTCAACCGCGCCTTCGGCATGAGCTGGGGCCTGGGCGGCTGGCTCCTGACCTACTTCCTGATGAAGGCCGGCCCCGAGAAGGGCGCCGCGCTGCGCCAGCGGGTGGTGGACGAGCTCAAGACCACCTTCGCCAGCCACTATACGGCCGAAATCTCGCTGGCCGAGGCGCTGCGGCCCGACGTGATCGCGACCTACAACAGGAAGACGACGGGCGAGAAGTACCTGATCAACCCGTCGAAGGGCCTTTAGGCCTCAACAGCCGCGCTTGTTTTCCGCCGGCGACGCCTACATGCGGCGTCCGGCGGCCCGGCGTGCGTATTTCGCCGGAGCGTCGTGACGGCCCTGGTCCGCGCATGCGGGCCGGGGCCGTTTGCGTTCAGGCGGCCGGGGGACGCTTGCGTGACGCGCGGTCAAGCGCCTCCAATCCGGCCGCAGGACACGGAGGACGCGGCCATGAAGATCGACCTCCTCTCGCCGGCGAGCTTCGCGGGCGGCCAGCCGCACGGCCAGTTCGACTGGCTGCGGGCCAACGCGCCGGTGCGCTGGCACGACGAGCCCGGCGGCAGGGGGTTCTGGGCCGTGACCCGTCACGCCGACGTCTGGGCCGTGGACCGCGACTTCCAGACCTACTCGTCCGAACCCACCATCATGATCACCGACCCCTTGGCCGACGCGGGCGGGTTCGGGCCGTACAAGATGATGCTGATGATGGACCCGCCCGAGCACACGGCGTTCCGCAAGCTCATCCGGTCCGAGTTCACCGAGCCGTCGGCCCGTCTGCGCCAGGCGCGCATCCAGGACCTGGCGAAGCAGATCGTCGACGCGGTGATCGAGAAGGGCGAGTGCGATTTCGTCAACGAGGTGGCGGGCGAGATGCCCAGCTTCGTGATCGCCGAGTTGATGGGCCTGCCGCTGGACGACGGGCGCGAGCTCTACAAGCTGACCGAGATCATCCACACCGCGCCCGAGGCGCTGCCGCCCGGCGCCGGCGGCCAGGCGGTGATGAAGATGTTCGAGTACGGCTCCAAGGTGATCGCCGAGAAGCGGGCGCGGCCGGGCGAGGACCTGGCCTCGAAGCTGCTGGCCTGCGAGGTGGATGGCCGGAAGCTGGAGGACATGGAGTTCCTGCTGTTCTTCCTGCTGCTGGTGGACGCGGGCGGGGACACCACGCGCAACCTGCTGTCCGGCGGGCTGCTGGCGCTGATGGAGCATCCGGAACAGCACGCCTGGCTGATGGCCGACCTGGGGGGCCGCCTGCCGACCGCGCGCGAGGAGCTGCTGCGCTGGACGAGCCCGGTGATCTACATGCGCCGCACGGCCAGGCACGACGCCGAGCTCGGCGGGCAGACGATCCGCGAGGGCGACAAGGTCGTCATGTACTTCGGCGCGGCCAACCGCGACTCCGCGGTGTTCGACCGGCCCGACGTGCTGGACCTCAGCCGCGCGGAGAACCCGCACATCGCCTTCGGCACGGGCCCGCACGGGTGCCTGGGCCAGCACATCGCCCGCATCGAGATCGACGCCATGCTGCGCGAGGTCCTGACGCGGATGACGGCCTTCGAACTGGCGGCGCCGGTCGAATGGCTCCCTTCCAACTTCATCTCCGGACCGAAGGCGATGCCGGTCCGGTTCAGGCCAAAGTGAAGACAGGGGCGGCATGACGATGAGCCTGAGCGGCAAGAAGGTTCTGGTGGTGGGCGGCGGGTCCGGGATCGGCTTTGCGGTGGCCGAGGGCGCGGCGCGCGAGGGCGCGGTCGTCACCGTGGCCTCCACCAATGAGCAACGGGTGCGCGCGGCGGCCGACAGGATCGGCGCCGAGGCCGGCGTGCTGGACGTCACGGACGAAGCCTCGGTGGCGCGGTTCCTGGACGGCAAGAGCTTCGACCACATCGCCACCACGGCCGGCGACTGGGGCGGGCCGCGCCGCGGGCCGCTGGCCGACGCCGACCTGGCGGCGGCGGCGGCGGTCTTCTCGGTGCGGTTCTGGGGCGCGCTGGCGCTGGCCAAGCACGGGGTGAAGACGCTGCCGCCCGGCGGCTCGATCACGCTCACCAACGGGATGATCGCCCATCGGCCGGCGAAGGGCTCGGTCGTCTCCACGGCGATGGCGGGCGGCATCGAGTTCATGACGCGGGCGCTCGCGGTGGAGCTGGCGCCGGTGCGCGTGAACTGCGTCTGCCCGGGCCTGATCCGCACCGGCGTGTGGGACTCGATCCCGGAAGAGAGCCGCGAGGCGGAGCTCGCCAAGCGGACGGCCCGCCAGTTGGTGCCACGGATCGGCGAAGCGGCGGAGACGGCCGAGGCGTATCTGTATCTGATGCGCGGCGGCTACACGACGGGCCAGGTCCTGTACGTGGACGGCGGCCTGGCGCTGGGGGGCTGATCTCCCCTCCCGGCCAACAAAATCCCGTCATCCCGGCCGCAGCGCAGCGGAGAGCCGGGACCCAGGGCTACCGCACTGCCCATCCCCCTGGGTCCCGGGGCTGCGGCCGGGACAGGCTTAGGGTCAGAATACCGGGTCATCCCGGCCAGAGGGCCGTATCCGCCCGTAGGGCCGGGGGTTCACGCTCGGCGCCCAGTCCTGCTGGGTCCCGGCTCTCCGCTGCGCTGCGGCCGGGATGACGATCTATGTTACTGAATATGAATTGTTTTCTTGGGTTCACAGTTGAGTCTGGACCTTGGAGCCTACTGGTTCCAGGTCTCGTAGAGATCGGCCCACGTGGGGTTCATCTTTTCGATGAGTTCCAGCTTCCATCGTCGACGCCAGCGCTTGATGCGCTTCTCGGCTGAGATGGCTTCATCGGCGGTCGGAAAGTCCTCGTACCAGACCAGGTGCTTCACGCCGTACTTCGTGGTGAAACCCGGTGTCAGGCTTTCGCGGTGCTCGTAGATTCGACGGCTGAGATCGCCGCTCACGCCGACGTAGAGCGTACCGTTCCGCTGGCTCGCCAGGATGTAGACGTAGAAGGTCCGCTCCATCGGAACATAATGGCAACTTCGAGGTGGACTGTCATCTGACCTCGTGCGAGCCGCCCCTGGGTCCCGGCTCTCCGCTGCGCTGCGGCCGGGATGACAGCGGGGGTGCGGAGAGAGGTGTCAGACTTCCAGCCGCCACGCGTCGCCGTCGGCCACGACGTGGCCCGCGCACGGGGCGGCGAAGTGGGTGCCGATGACGAGGGTCTTCGTGCCGGCCAGGGCGGCGTAGACGCGGCGGCGGGTGGCGGTGGAGGCGGCTTTGTCGAAATCGACTTCGGCGGCCCAGTGCGGGCGGGCCATCTGGCAGGGATGGTGGGTGAAGTCGCCGGTGATCAGGGCGTCCTCGCCCTGCGAGCGGATGCGGATCGAGACATGGCCGGGGGTGTGGCCGAGCGTGGGCTCCAGGCTCACTTCGTCGCAGACCCTGTGGTCGGTCTCCACGAGGTCGACGAGGCCGGCGTCCCACACGGGCTTCACGCTGTCGTGGAAGTAGGAGGTGGAGAGGTCCTCGACACCGTCCTCCTCGGCCTTCCAGTGCTCGTACTCGGTGCGGCCGATCAGGTAGCGGGCGTTCGGGAAGGTCGGGATCCATTGCCCATCCACCAGCATGGTGTTCCAGCCGACGTGGTCCACGTGCAGGTGCGTGCAGAGGACCGTGTCGATGGAGTCGCGGGCGAAGCCGGCGGCCTCGAGGTCGGTCAGGAAGGTGGTCTGGAGGTGGCTCCACGGCCCCATCTCGCGCGCCTTGTCGTTGCCGATGCAGGTGTCGACGATGATGCGGCGGCCGGGCGCCTCCACGACCAGCGCGTGGATCGACATCTTCAGCTTGCCCTGCTCGGTGGCGAAGTGGGGCTGAAGCCACGGGATCTCGCGGATCTCGTCGTAGGTCGCCTGGGGCAGGAGGAACCGCGTGCCGCCTTCGGTCTCCATCTCGACGATGCGCGTGACCTTCACGTCGCCGATCTGCCAGGTGAGCATCTGCGTTCCTCCCGTTTCGCCGCAACTTGCACGAGGGAGGAACCACGAAAAGCACGAAAGACACGAAAGGCGGTCCGCTTTCGGATGCCGCGCAAGCGGCGCCGTCCTGATTCAGGGAACCGCGGAATACGCGGAAGAACGCGGAAGTCGCGCCGGCGCCCTTCCGCGCCATTCCGCGGTTCCGACATGACGGAGCCTCCGCCAGCGCGGAGGCTCGAAGGGAAGGCCCAGCCCTTCGTGCGGTTCGCGCTACCGCCGCGCGGCGAGGGCCCTGGCGACGGCGGGGGCGAGGCGGGCCGCGATGATGGCGGCGCCGCGGGCGTTGGGGTGGATGCCGTCGGCCTGGTTCAGCGACGGCGTGCGGGCGACGCCGGCCAGCAGGTTCGGGTAGAGCGCCACGCCGTTCGCGCGGGCCAGCGCCGGGAAGATGGCGTTGAAGTCGCGGGCGTAGCCGCCGCCCACCTCGACCGGCGCGTCGATGCCGGCGAGCAGGACGTCGATCCTGCGGGCCTTCAGCTTCTTGATGATGCCGTCGAGGTTGGCGCGGGTGCGCCTGGGGTCCTGGCCCTGCAGCAGGTCGTTGGCGCCGAGGGCCACGACCGCGAGGTCGGTGTCCTTGCGCACGCTGAAGTCGACGCGGGCGAGGCCGCCGGCGGTGGTGTCGCCGCTGACGCCCGCGGCCCGGACGGCAGCCGGGGCGCCGAGCCGGGCGAGCTGGGCCTGAAGCTGGGCCGGGAAGGCCGCGGCGCGCGCGAGGCCGTAGCCGGCGGTGATCGAGTCGCCGAGCACGGTGACGACCTTGGTGCGCGGCTGGGCCGGCGCCGGGCCGGCCGCCGCGATCAGCGGCCATGCGAAAAGCGCACGGCGGGTATGTCTTGGCTCGGCCATGATCGTCCTATGTAAGGGAGGAATTACGTCGCTCAATTGCCGGGGAAGTCCTTGAACGACCTGCCGCCGCTGATCCTCGAAGATGTGGGCCTGACGTTGCCGTCGGCCGCGGGGCCCGTGGAGATCCTGCGCGGACTCTCCCTGACATTGGCGCAGGGCGAACGTGTGGCGCTGGTCGGGCCGTCGGGGTCGGGCAAGTCGTCGCTGATCGCGGTGGCCGCCGGACTGGAGCGGCCCAGCGCGGGGCGCGTGATGCTGTTCGGCCGCGACCTGTCGCGGCTGGACGAGGACGGGCGCGCGAAGCTGCGGCGCGGGCGCGTCAGCCTGGTCTTCCAGTCGTTCCACCTGCTGCCGAACATGACGGCGGAGGAGAACGTGGCGGCGCCGCTGGAGATCGCGCGCAAGCCGGGCGCGATGGCCGAGGCGCGGGCGTGGCTGGACCGCGTGGGCCTCTCGGCGCGGGGGCGGCACTATCCGCACCAGCTCTCGGGCGGCGAACAGCAGCGGGTGGCCCTGGCGCGGGCGCTGGCCCCGCAGCCGGCGCTGATCTTCGCCGACGAGCCGACCGGGAACCTGGACTCGAACAACGCGCGCCACGTGGCCGACCTGCTGTTCCACCTCGCGGAGGACACGAAGGCGGCGCTGCTGCTGGTGACGCACGACGCCGGCCTCGCGGCGCGGGCTGAGCGGACGGTGAGCCTGAAGGACGGTCATGAGGCGGAGGCCGCCGCCTGATGCCGCCCCAATGGGGCCCCCTTTGGCTGCGGTTCGCCGCGCGCGAGCTTCGGAGCGGGGTGAAGGGCTTCCGCATCTTCCTGGCCTGCCTGGCGCTGGGCGTGGCGGCGATCGCGGCGGCGAGTTCGACGGCCGAGGCGTTCCGGCGCGGGCTGGCCAGCGAGGCGCGCGAGATCCTGGGCGGCGACATGGCGGTCTCGGCCAGCCAGCGGCGCTTCACACCCGTCGAGCGGCGCCAGCTCCAGGGGCTCGGCAAGGTCACCTTCGCGGCGGCCTCGCAGGCCATGGCCGAGGCGCCCGGCGGGGAACGCCGGCTGATCGAACTGCGCGGCGTCGACGAGGCCTACCCGCTGGCCGGGACCGTGGCGATCAAGGGCGCGCCGTCGCTCGATGCGGCGCTGGCGCGGACGCCCGACGGCGCCTGGGGCGCGGCGGTGGAGCAGGCGCTGCTGGACCGGCTGCACCTGAAGATCGGCGACCGGTTCCTGGCCGGGAACGTGCCGATGCGCGTGGGCGCCGTGCTGGAGGAGGAGCCGGACCGGCTGAGCCGCGGCTTCGTCCTGGGCCCGCGGGTGCTGACGCGGATGGGCGCGCTGGAGCAGGGCGGGTTCCTGAAGCCGGGCCTGCCGTTCGGCGAGACGGTGCGGATCGCGCTGAAGCCGGGGATGGAGCTGGAGGCCGGCAAGGCCGAGGTGCGCCGCATCATGCGCGGCCTCTTCCGCATCCGCGACCGCAACGACGCCGCACCCGGCGTGAGCCGGCTGATCGACCAGTTGGAATACTTCCTGGGCTTCATCGGCCTGGCTTCGCTGGTGGCGGGCGGCCTCGGCGTCTTCGGGGCGGTCAGCGCCTATGTGGACGGCCGCAAGCCCGCCATCGCGACGCTGAAGGCCCTGGGCGCCGAGAGCAACCTGATCCGCGACGTCTACCTGGCGCAGATCGGCCTGCTGGCGCTGGTCGGCGTGACCATCGGGCTGGTGGTCGGGGCGGCCACGCCGCTCATGCTGGGCGCCACCCTCGCCAGGGACCTGCCCGTCCCGGCCCTGTTCGCGATCTATCCGATGCCGCTCGTCAAGGCGGGCGCGTTCGGCCTGCTGTCGGCGGCCGCGTTTGCGCTGGCCCCGCTCGCGCGGGCGCGGACCACGCCGCCGGCCAGCCTGTTCCGGAGCGACCTCTCCGGGCGGGTGCGGTTCGGGCCGGAGCTGGTCGGCGCGGGCGTGGCCGCCGCGGGCCTGGCGGGCCTGGCGGTCTGGACGGCGCCGACGCCGCTCGCCGCGGCGCTGATGATCGGCGGCGTGGCGCT
>NZ_JAHBYD010000035.1 GCF_019636135.1 Phenylobacterium sp. | reverse complement strand
GGGGATCCTGCCGGCGTTGCCTAGTCTTGCGGTTCAAGGAGCTGGAGCGGGTAGCGGGAATCGAACCCGCATCCTCAGCTTGGAAGGCTGCTGCACTACCATTGTGCTATACCCGCCAGACATCTGCGGGGCCGCCGCAACTCCTCAGTGAACTTCGAGCGCGTGGTGGGGGAAGTAGGACTCGAACCTACGAAGCCATTACAGCAGGGGATTTACAGTCCCCCCCCTTTGCCACTCGGGACATTCCCCCAGCGCGCTCGGAGCCTAGTTGGGGCCCTTTCCAGAAAGAGCTTCCGCCCGAGGATCGGAGGGGCTTAAAGCGCCGGTCTCACAGTCCAAAAGCAGCGGCCCGCCGAGGGGGGCCCCAAATCGGAGCGCGTCTTATAGTGGCCTCGCCTACGGAACGCAACGACGCCCGAAAGGGCCGGAAATCCGGCCCGAAAGGCCGGCCGCAAGGCGCCGGCCACCCGCGTCCGCAGCGCCCGCACGCGGCGCCGGCCGACGACTGGATCTGGGGCTGGCACGCCGTCGAGGCGGCGCTGGCGAATCCCGCCCGCGGAACCCCGATCCGCCTCCTCGCCACGCCCGAGAAGGCCCGGCAGATCGAGGCGAGGTTCGGCCGCCAGAAGGGGCTGGAGATCGCCGACGCCCATCATATCGGCAACGCCCTGCCGCAGAGCGCGGTCCACCAGGGGGTCGCCCTGCGCCCTGCCCCGCTGGACGAGGCCGACATCGCCGACTTCGAGCCCACGCCCGGCGCGGTGCTGCTGGTGCTCGACCAGGTCACCGACCCGCAGAACGTCGGCGCGATCCTGCGCTCGGCCGCCGCGTTCGGCGTCGCGGGCGTGATCCTGCAGGAGCGCCATGCGCCCAGGCTGGCCGGCGCGCTCGCCAAGGCCGCCGCCGGCGCCGTCGAGAAGACGCCGATCGCGCGGGTGGTGAACCTTTCGCGCGCCCTGGACGAACTCACCACCGCCGGCTGGCGCGCCGTGGGGCTGGCCGGCGAGGCCGAGCGCGGGCTGCACGACGTCCTCGACGGGGCGCCGACCGTGCTGGTCCTGGGCTCGGAGGGCGAAGGCCTGCGCCGCCTGGTCGCCGAGCATTGCGACGAGCTCGCGAAGATCCCCATGCCGGGCGGGTTCGAGAGCCTCAACGTCTCGGCGGCCGCCGCCATCGCCCTCTACGAGGCCGCCCGCCCCCGCTGAACAGTTGCGGCGGGCCGCGGCGTGACGCATTGAGACGCCGATGTTCGAGAGCCTGTTCAGCGCGTCCGCGCTCACCGCCCTGTTCCAGGTGCTGATGATCGACCTGGTCCTGGCCGGAGACAACGCCGTTGCGGTGGGCCTCGCGGCCGGCGGGCTGCCGCCGGCCCTGCGGCGCAAGGCGATCTTCTGGGGCCTGGCCGCGGCCGTCGTGACCCGCATCGGCTTCGCGCTCATCACCACGGAGCTGCTCGGCATCATCGGCCTGCTCTTCGCCGGCGGCGTGCTCCTGCTCTGGGTCTGCTGGAAGATGTGGCGCGAGCTGCGCGACCAGGCCGTCCACGAGGAAGTCGCGGCCGAGGCGGCCATGGACTCCGACCCCGCCACGGAACCCAAGGTCAAGCCGAAGACCTTCAAGGACGCGCTGATCCAGATCCTGGTCGCGGACGTCTCGATGTCGCTCGACAACGTGCTGGCCGTGGCCGGCGCCGCGCGCGACCACAAGGGGGTCCTGGTGATCGGCCTGCTGCTGTCGATCGCCCTGATGGGCGTCGCCGCCCACGCGATCGCCCGCCTGCTGCATCGCTACCGCTGGATCGGCTACATCGGCCTGCTCATCGTGCTCTACGTGGCGCTGCACATGGTCTGGCAGGGCGGCCGCGACGTGATCGACGACCTCGGCTACGCAGCCCAGTACAACGCCGCCGTCCCCGACTTCATGGACATCCACCCGAAGATGCCGGCCCCGACGCCCTGACCGAGGTCAGGCGGGCTCGGCCGCCGCCTCCGGCCCGCCGAAGCGTTCGCGCCATTCCGCGACCTGGTCGGCCTCCACCTTGCGGAACAGGACCTCGGGCGCGCGGACCGGCCGTCCGGGCTCCAGCGTCCCGAGCACGCCGCCCTCCAGCGACGGCCAGCGGCCGGGATAGGGCTCGCCCAGGGCGTCGGCGATCTTCTCCGCCGCGAACGGGATGAAGGGCTCGCTCACCTTGCCGAACAACGCCGCCAGGTTCAGGCCGTAGCGCACCGCCACCGCCGCGCGGTCGCGGTCGGTCTTGATCGCCGTCCAGGGCGCGGCCTCGGTCAGGTACTGGTTGCCCAGCACCCAGAGCTGGCGCAGCGCCGCCGTGGCCTTCCGGAACTCGCGCTCCTCCATGTGGCCGGTGTACTCGCGCAGCTTGGCCAGCACGTCGGCCTCCAGCTTCTCGTCCAGGGCGCCCGGCTGGCCGCCTTCGGGCACGACGCCCTCGAACCGGCTCTCCGCGAACTTGCAGATGCGGTTGACGAAGTTGCCCAGCACGTCGGCCAGGTCGGCGTTGATCTGGTCCTGGAACTGCTCCCAGGTGAACGAGCTGTCGGCGCTCTCGGGCGCGTTGGCCGTCAGCCACCAGCGCCAGTAGTCGGCGGGCAGCAGGTCCAGCGCCTGGTCCATGAAGACGCCGCGCTTCTGCGAGGTCGAGAACTTGCCGCCGTAGTAGTTCAACCAGTTGAAGCCCTTCAGCTCGTCGACAAGCTTCCAGGGCGCGTTCTCGCGCGGCGTGAACCGGCCCCCGGCGTCGACCTTCTCGTTCACGCCGAACAGGGTGCAGGGGAAGCCCACGGTGTGGAAGGGCACGTTGTCCTTGCCCATGAACTCCACGTAGGTCACGTCCGCCGCGCCCGGCGCGCGCCACCAGCGCTCCCAGTCGGCGTCGTCGGGCTCGCGGCCGGCCTCCCGGGCCTGGGCGTCGGCCCACTCCCACGTCGCGCCGATGTACTCGATGGGGGCGTCGAACCAGACGTAGAACACCTTCGACGCCAGGCCCGCGGCGTCGGGGCGCCGCCCTTCGGGGTCCGGCCCCCAGTCGATGGCGTTGACCGGCACGCCCCACGAGAGGTCGCGCGTGATCCCGCGGTCCTGCAGCCCCTCGTCCAGCCACTTGAGCGCGATCGAGGTGACGAGGTTGGGCCACTCCGACCGCTTGCCTTCGATCCAGGCGCGCAGCTTCCCCGCGAACAGGCTCTGGCGCAGGAACAGGTGCTTGGAGTCCCGGATCTCGATCTCGGTGGACCCCGAGATCGCCGAGCGCGGGTGGATGAGGTCGGCGGGGTCCAGCACCCGCGTGCAGTTCTCGCACTGGTCGCCGCGCGCCGCGTCGTAGCCGCAGTGCGGGCAGGTCCCGATGACGTAGCGGTCGGGTAGGAAGCGCCTGTCGGCCAGCGAATAGACCTGCTGGGTCACCCGCTCCTCGATGAAGCCGGCCTCCCACAGCGACTGGGCGAAGCGCTGGGTCAGGCGATGGTTCTGCGGCGACGACGAACGTCCGAAGTGGTCGAATGACAGGCCGAAGCCCCGGCCGATCTCGTAGAGCTTCGTATGCGCCTGGGCGCAGAAGTCGGCGACCGGCAGGCCGGCGGCCGCGGCGGCCAGCTCGGCCGGCGTGCCGTGCTCGTCGGTGGCGCAGATATAGAGCGTCTCGCGGCCCCGCGACCGCTGGAACCGCGCGTAGACGTCGGCCGGCAGCATCGAGCCCGCCAGGTTCCCCAGGTGCTTTGCGCCGGCGGCGTACGGCAGGGCCGAGGTGATGAGGATGCGCGACATGGCCGGAGGACGTCTTCGATGAGGGAGCGGGGCTTATAGGCGTTGGAGATCGTTCGCCAAAGCCGTCGGCGCAAGAAATGCTCGCCAACTCGACCTATCGGCGCAAACTCCCCTGAGGGGCGAGCATGCGACGGTCCGAGTCGCCAGAAGAAACCCGCCCGAGAAGGGAGTGATACGTTGCGCAAGCTCATCCTTGCGGCCGGCGTCCTCGCCGGTCTCTCTCTGGCCGCCTGCAGCGAAAAGCCGGCGGCCGACACCGCAGCGGCCCCGGCGGCCGAGGCGCCCAGGAAGTCCCTGGCCCGACAGGCGCCCATGTACGCCGGACAGGAGCAGGTGCTCTCGATCCAGTCCGGGACGGCGAAGGCGGCCTCGGGCGGCGGCCTCGACCTCGAGGCCAAGGCCTCGACCGACGGCGGCGGCTGGACCCAGGTGGGCTTCCTGCCGCGCGTCTATGCGGCCACCCCGCCCGACGGCATCTACGAGATCGACGTCGTCGCCCAGAAGCCCGCCGCGGCCGGCAAGCCCGGCCCGACGCCCGTCGACGTGAAGAGCGCCTGGGACCGCTACAGGGACGGCCGGGTCAAGGGGGTGAAGTTCATCTCCAAGACCAACGAGGTCGTCGCCATGGTGGGCGGCTAGCCCCACCGCCGAGCAGGCGCGCGCACGAGCCCGTCCCGGCCGGGACGGGCTCATGGCGTCCCTTGCCTCCCGGTCAGAGCGGGCCTCTGAATACGAACCATGCCCCCAGGACTATGAAGCCGAATCCCACCGCGTGGTTCAGCGTCAGCTTTTCGCCCAGGTAGAGCACGGAGAAGACGCCGAAGACGGCGATGCTGATGACCTCCTGTATCGTCTTCAGCTCGGCGGGGTTGTAGACGGCGCGGCCGATGCGGTTGGCCGGCACCGCCAGCCAGTATTCGAAGAAGGCGATCCCCCAGCTCACCATCACGATGATCCAGAGCGGCCTGTGCTCGACCTTGAGGTGGCCGTACCAGGCGAAGGTCATGAACACGTTCGAGGCGACCAGCAGCAGGACGGGGGCGATCGCGGTCCAGTTCGGGGTCATCGGCCATTTCGCGCTTAACGAGGGGAGAGAGCGACCTATAACCTGAGCCGCGGACCAAGGGGGGAGAGCCCATGCGTGGATGGATGACGGCGGCGGTCGGGGTCGCGGCGGCGCTTGCGATGACCGCCTGCTCCAAGCCGGCCGGGAAGACGGCCGCAGGCCCCGGCTCGACCGAGCTGCGCATCTACAACTGGTCCGACTACATCGACCCGGCGCTGCTGACGCAGTTCACCAAGGAGACCGGGATCAAGGTCACCTACGACACCTTCGATTCCAACGAGGTGCTCGAGACCAAGGTGCTGCAGGGCGACACCGGCTACGACATCGTGGTCCCGTCGAACCACAACGTCCCGCGCTACATCACCGCCGGCGCGATCGAGCCGCTGGACAAGGGGCAACTGCCGGGCCTCGACAAGCTCTCGCCGGACGTCGTGAAGCACATGGAGCCCTTCGACCCGGGCCAGAAATACAGCGTGCCCTACATGCAGGGCACCATCGGGATCGGCTACAACGTCGACGCCGTGGCCAAGCGCCTGCCGGGCGTGAGGATCGACAGTTGGGCCGTCGTCTTCGACCCGGCCAACCTCGCCAGGCTGAAGGACTGCGGCGTCTACTTCCTCGACGCCTCCGAGGACATGTACGCCGTCGCCCTGAACTACCTGGGCAAGGACCCGAACTCGAAGGTCCCGGCCGACTACGAGGCGGCCACGGCCCTGCTCCTGAAGGCCCGGCCCTACGTGAAGAAGTTCCATTCGTCGGAGTACATCGACGCGCTCGCCAACGGCGATATCTGCGTGGCCATCGGCTACTCCGGCGACGTGCTGCAGGCCAGGACGCGGGCCGAGGAGGCGAAGAACGGCATCAAGCTCGCCTACGTCGTGCCGAAGGAAGGCAGCCAGGTCTGGTTCGACGTCTTCACCATCCCCAAGGGCGCGCCGCACGCGGACGCCGCGCACAGGTTCATCGCCTTCATGCTGCGGCCCGAGATCATCGCCAGGGCGTCGAACTTCACCCAGTACGCCAACGCGAACAGCGCCGCGACGCCGCTGGTGGACGCCGCGGTCCGCGACGACCCGAACGTCTACCCCAACGCCGAGCTGTCGAAGCGGCTGTTCGTGACCACCACCAAGGACCAGGGCCTGCTGCGCGACGTGAACCGCCAGTGGACCAAGGTGCTGACGGGGCGTTGAGCGGCCGGCCCAACATCGGCGGCATCCGCGAGACCTTCGCGCCCTGGGAAGACCCCACGGCCAGGCCGCTCGTGCGCTTCGAGGGGGTCTCCAAGGCGTTCGGCGACACCCAGGCGGTGAACGACGTCAGCCTGTCGATCTACGAACGCGAGTTCTTCGCCCTGCTGGGGCCGTCCGGCTGCGGCAAGACCACGCTGATGCGGATGCTGGCCGGGTTCGAGCAGCCGGACGCGGGGCAGGTCATGCTCGCCGGCCGCGACATCGCCGCCGACCCGCCGCACCGGCGGCCGGTCCACATGATGTTCCAGAGCTACGCGCTCTTCCCGCACCTCAGCGTCGCCCAGAACATCGCCTTCGGCCTCAAGCGCCAGGGCGTGGCCAGGGCCGAGGCCGCGGCCCGGGTCGAGGAGATGCTGGCCCTCGTGCGGCTGGAGGGCCTGGGCCGGCGCCGCCCCGACCAGCTCTCCGGCGGCCAGCGCCAGCGCGTGGCGCTGGCCCGCGCGCTCGCGCCGCGGCCCAGGATCCTGTTGCTGGACGAGCCGATGGCGGCGCTCGACAAGAAGCTGCGCGAGGAGACCCAGTTCGAGCTGATGAACCTCCAGCAGACGCTGGGGCTGACCTTCATGATCGTCACCCACGACCAGGACGAGGCGATGGTCGTCGCCGACCGGATCGCGGTGATGCGCGCGGGCGAGATCGTCCAGGTCGGCCGCCCGGCCGAGGTCTACGAGGCGCCGGCCGACCGCTACGTGGCGGGCTTCATCGGCGACGTGAACCTGTTCGAGGGCCGCGTGGCGACGTCCGAGGGCGGCCGCGTTCGCCTGTTGAGCCAGGACGGCCCCATCGAGGCCGAAGGCGCGGGGCCGGTCGGCGAGACCGCCTGGATCGCCGTGCGCCCCGAGAAGGTGGCCGTCCATTCCGAGCCGCAGCCCGGCGACAACGTGCTCGCCGGGACCATCCTCGACTACGGCTACCTCGGCGACTGGACGACCTACCTCGTCGAGGTCGCGCCCGGCCGCACGATCCGCGCCGCCCGCGCCAACGCCACCCGCACCGTCGTCCGGCCCCTGGGGTGCGGCGACGCGGTCTGGCTCAGCTTCGAGCCCGCCAGCGCCGTGGTGCTGACCCGGTGAGGCGCGCGCGCTCGGGCCTGGCCGCGATCCTGCCGGGGCTCTGGCTCGCGATCTTCTTCGCCTTCCCGTTCCTGCTGGTGGCCAAGCTGTCGGCCTCCGACAGCGCGCTTGCGATCCCGCCCTACACCCCGCGGATCGACTGGAGCCAGGGCCTCGCGGGCGTCCGGGCCTTCTTCGCCGCCCTCGACGGCGAGACCTACGTGCGGCTCACCCGCGACAGCCTCTACGTCGACGCCTGGCTCTCCAGCCTGCGGATCGCGGCCATCGCCGCGGGCCTGCTGCTGCTGGTCGGCTATCCCATCGCCTACGGCGTCGCCCGCTGCCCGCCGCGCCTGCGCCAGGCGCTGGTGATGGCGGTGATCCTGCCGTTCTGGACCAGCTTCCTGATCCGCATCTACGCGTGGATCGCGATCCTGAAGCCCGCCGGCGTGCTCAATGGGCTGCTCGCGGCCGTCGGCCTGCCGCCGGTCGACATCCTGAACACCGAGGCCGCGGTCCTGCTGGGCCTCGTCTACGCCTACCTGCCCTTCATGGTGCTGCCGCTCTACGCGGTGCTGGAGCGCCAGGACGAGAGCCTGATCGAAGCCGCCCAGGACCTCGGCTGCACGCCGCTCCAGGCCTTCTGGCGCGTGACCTTCCCGCTCTCGCTGCCCGGCGCGGCGGCGGGCGCCCTCCTCTGCTTCATCCCCATGGCCGGCGAGTTCGTGATCCCCGACCTCCTGGGCGGCTCCGAGACCCTGATGCTGGGCCGCGTCATCTGGACCGAGTTCTTCGCCAACCGCGACTGGCCCGCCGCCTCGGCCGTGGCCATCGTCCTCCTGGCCACCCTCGTCATCCCGATCCTGCTGTTCGAGCGCCAGCAGGCGAAGGTGACGCGGTGAAGAGAGGCCCCTCCGCCTTCAACATCGCCTCGGTGGTCCTGGGCCTGGCGTTCCTCTACGCGCCCATCGTCATCCTGGTCCTCTATTCGTTCAACGCGAGCCGCCTGGTCACCGTCTGGGCGGGTTTCTCGACGCGCTGGTACGCGGCGCTGTTCCGGGACCAGCAGATGCTGGACGCGATCTGGGTCACCCTGCGCGTCGGCGTGATCTCGGCCACGATCGCGACGGTCCTCGGCGTCCTGGCGGCCGTCGCGCTCACCCGCAGCCGCGCCAGGAGCCGGGTCGTGCTGGCCGGCGGCGTCTATGCGACGCTGGTGATACCCGAGGTGATCCTGGGCCTGTCGCTGCTGCTGCTGTTCGTGGCCGCCGGCCTGCCGCGCGGGTTCTGGACCGTGACCCTCAGCCACGCGACGCTCACGCTGGCCTACGCCACCGTGGTCGTGCAGGCCCGCCTGCAGAGCTTCGACCGCAGCCTCGAGGAGGCCGCCCAGGACCTCGGCTGCCCGCCCTGGAAGGCGTTCGCGCTGGTGACCCTGCCCGGCATCGCGCCGGCCGTCGCGGCGGCCTGGATGCTGGCCTTCACGCTCAGCCTCGATGACCTGGTCATCGCCAGCTTCACGTCCGGCCCCGGCGCCACGACGCTGCCGATGCGGCTCTACAGCCAGGTGCGCCTCGGCGTGAACCCGGAGATCAATGCGGTCTCGACGCTGCTGATCGGCCTCGTGGCCACCGGCGTGATCGCCGCCTACCTGATCCAGCAGCGCCGGCGCCCGTCCGCCTGACGGGAGCGCCGCAGGCGACCCGGACCCGGCGCGACTGACCCTGACTGGCCGTCTGCCGGATCGCCTGCGGCCAACGTCGCCCCCGACGTCGGCTGGTCCGGCCACCCCCGCGAACCGGACCTCGAAGGCTGTGCGTCCCGTCTCGGCACGCGCCCCCGACTTGCCGGCGCGAGGTCGCAAGGCCCGTGCCGCCCTTCCTCCATCAAGGCGCAGGGCGATCGCATATGGCTTGTGGGCGGCTCATCCGCCCAATTCATGAACCGCAGAGACCGCAGAGATACGCAGAGGATTCCGGTGGATCCGCGCCCCTCTCTGCGTATCTCCGCGATCTCTGCGGTTCGACCGACGGCCTTTCGGCCGCCCAAATCCATATGCGATTGCCCTCTATCGAGGAGCAGGGCTCTATTCAGAGCGGCGCCACGCGGTCGAACCAGGGCCGCGCCTGCTCCAACTGGCCCGCCAGCCGGAACAGCAGGCCCTCGTCGCCGATCTTCGCGGCGAACTGGACGCCGATGGGCAGGCCGTCCGAACTCCAGGCCAGCGGCACGGTCATCGCCGGCTGGCCCGAATTGTTGAACGCCTGGGTGTTGGGCATGTAGCTGAACAGCCGCGCGTTGGTCTCGCGCGGGTCCTCGAACAGCCAGCCGATCGGGATCGCCGGCCGGCCCAGGGTCGCCAGCAGGAACACGTCGTACGTCTCGAACAGCGAGGCGCAGTCGCGGCCCCAGGCGTGGATCGTCTGCACCGCGCGCACGTAGTCCGGCCCCGAGGTGCGCTTGCCCAGTTCGTAGATGCTGCGGGTGATCGGCTCCAGCTCGCCGTCCTCCAGCGGCCGGCCGCGGCGTTCGCACTCGCCGTCCGCCACCGTGGCGATCGACGCCCAGAGCACGGTGCGGGCCGCCGCCTGCATCGCCGCGTGGTCGCCGGGCAGGGTCGCGGGCTCCACATGATGGCCCAGGCTCTCGCAGAACCTGGCGGCGTCGCGCACCGCCGCGGCCACCTCGGGCTGCACCTCCTGGCCCTCGGTCAGCGCGCCGTCGAAGAAGCCGATCCGCAGCTTGCCCGGATCGCGCCCGACCTCCTGCGCGTAGGGCCGCTCCGGCGGCGCCAGGAAGTAGGGATCGCCCGGCTGCGGCGCGCAGGTGGCGTCGAGCAGCACCGCCGAGTCCCGCACCGAGCGGGTCACCGCGTGCTGGATCGAGGCGCCGGCCCAGCCCTCGCCGCCCGGTGCGAACGAGACGCGGCCCCGCGACGGCTTCATGCCGAAGAGGCCGCAAGCCGCCGCCGGGATGCGGATCGAGCCGCCGCCGTCGCTGGCATGCGCCGCCGGCACGACGCCCGCCGCCACCGCCGCGGCCGCCCCGCCCGACGAGCCGCCGGGGCTGCGGCCCAGGTCCCACGGATTGCGGCACGGCCCCAGCAGGTGCGACTCGGTCACCGGCCAGATGCCGAACTCCGGCGTGTTCGTCTTGCCGAAGATGTTGAGCCCCGCCGCCTTGTAGAGCCGCGTCATGGCGCTGTCGGCGGCCGGCGTGGATTCCGCCGTCAGCCGCGACCCGCCCGTCGTCGGCACGCCGGCATAGGACGCGCCCAGGTCCTTCAGCAGGTAGGGCACGCCCGCCAGCGGCCCGTCCGCCAGGTTGGCGCCCCGCGCCAGGCCGCTCATGTCCCGCGTGATCGCGTTGATCTTCGGATTGACCTCGGCCGCCCGCGCCAGCGCCGTCTCCAGCAGCTCGCCCGCCGTCACCTCGCCCTTGGCGACCAGCGCGGCCAGCCCGACCGCGTCATGCTTGCGGTATTCCTCGAAACGCATGGCTCTCCCCTCGTTTTCGGAGAGCATACGCCCGCCACCGCGGCGCGCGAGCCCCTTGGCGCCGCGCAGCGTTTCACCGCATAAGCGGCCCACCTCAGCGAGGCCGGATTAGCTCAGTTGGTAGAGCAGCGGTTTTGTAAACCGAAGGTCGCGGGTTCGAGTCCTGCATCCGGCACCAGCCTTCGCGCAGGCCTCACGTCCAGCGCAGCGCCTTCTTCACCTGCTCCAGCCGGCGGCGGCGCGGATCGTCGGGTGCGAAGCTTCGGATTTCCGAGGCGCATTCGTCCTCGGCCGAGGCGCCGTAGCGTTCGCGCAGCCTGCGGGCGCGCAGTTCGGCGAGTTCCACGTTGTTCAGGGCGCGCAGCCAGTCGTCCAGCATGGGGTCGACCCCACATTTCGAGGCGCCCCCTCGCCCTGGTCCCAACCCGTAGATGGCGTCGCAGGTTCCCGTGGGCTATGCGGGGCGTCGCATGCGCATCTTCATCGACGCCGACGCCTGTCCGGTGAAGGACGAGACCTACAAGGTCGCCGCCCGCTACGCGCTGAAGACCTTCGTGGTCTGCAACAGCTTCATCCGCGTGCCCATGACGCCCGCCATCGAGCTGCGCGTCGTCGAGGCCGGGCCGGACGTGGCCGACGACTGGATCGCCGCCGAGGTGCTGCCCGGCGACATCGTGGTCACCAACGACATCCCCCTGGCCGACCGGGTGCTGAAGGCCGGCGCCGCGGCCATCGCGCCGAACGGCCGGGCGTTCACCGTCGATTCCATCGGCTCGTCGCTCGCCCAGCGCTCGATCATGGAGCACATCCGCTCGACCGGAGAGGTCACCGGCGGCCCACCGCCCTTCGCCGCCGCCGACCGCTCGCGCTTCCTGCAGGCGCTGGACGAGGCGGTGAACCGCGAGCGCCGCCGCAAGCGCTAGCGCAGCCTTGCATCCCCGGGGCGCGGCGCTAGCTTGCGCGCGACTTCAGCCGGAGATGACCTGATGCGCCTGGGACCGATCCTCGCCGCCGCCGCTTTCGCCACGCTGGCGGCCGCCTGCAGCCCGTCCCAGCCCTCGCAGACGTCCGGCGACACCGCCTCGGCGCCCGCGGCGCCCGCGCTGAGCGCCGAGGAGAAGCAGAAGCTGCTGGCCTCGTTCCCGGCGCCCTACAACACCGCCGACCTCGCCAACGGCCAGGCGAAGTTCGGCCTCTGCCAGTCGTGCCACACGATCACGCCGGGCGGCGCCAACATGACCGGCCCGAACCTGCACGGCGTGTTCGGGAAGACCTCGGCCAGCAACCCCGACTTCAAGTATTCCGACGCGCTGAAGGCCGCCGGCTTCGAGTGGGACGCCGCCCACCTCGACCAGTGGCTGGCCCAGCCGCAGACCTTCCTGCCCGGCACGAAGATGACGTTCGCGGGCCTCAAGGACGCCAAGGACCGCACCGACCTGATCGCCTACCTGATGGTCGAGACAGGCCACACGCCCAAGTAGGCGCCACGCCTTGGCGGCTCTCGCCCGAAAAGCGTTGCAGCCTGACGGCGTTTCAACCTTGACGCGCAACTCCACGCGGCTCATGGTGCCCATGTCGATATGGAGCATCTGTCTGGATCGACACCCCAATCCGAAGGGTGGCGCCCCCCGCCGCCGGCCGGGCCCAGGGACCTGACACCCCCCTTTTCCAGGCTCCCTGGCGCCGGCCCGGATGGTTGCGCCCCCCATGTCCTGAACTGCGAATCCCGAGGGCCGCGAAGCGGCGTCTTCCCAAAATCAAGGAACCGCGGAAGGACGCGGAAGCGCCGGCCCTCTTCTTCCGCGCTATTCCGCGTATTCCGCGGTTCGAATGACTGACTCTCCGCTCGCGCGGAGGCTCGTGTCTTGCGGAGTCCGGAGCTTCACTCCGCCGCGTTCGCGACGCGGGTCTTCTCGGCCTCCTCGAAGGCTTCGATCCGCCGGGCGGTGGCCATGGGCGACTTCGTGAAGCGCGCCAGCATGTTGTAGAACACCGGCACGATGAACAGCGTGACCAGGGTGGCGAAGATCGCGCCCGAGAAGATGGTCACCCCGATGGTCTTGCGCGCCTCGCCGCCCGCGCCGCCCCAGACGATCAGCGGGATCGCGCCCGCCGCCGCCGAGATCGACGTCATGATGATGGGTCGCAGGCGCAGCGACGCGCTCTCGATCACCGCCTCGCGCACACTGAGCCCCTCGTCGCGGAGCTGGTTCGCGAACTCCACGATCAGGATGCCGTTCTTGGCGGCGATGCCGATCAGGATGATCAGCCCGATCTGGCTGTAGGTGTTGATCGAGGAATCCGCGATCAGCAGGCCGAACAGGCCGCCGACGGCCGCCACCGGCACGGTCAGCATGATCACCGCCGGGTGGATCCAGCTCTCGAACTGCGCCGCCAGCACCAGGAAGACGAGCAGCAGCGCCATGCCGAACGCCAGCCCGATCGAGCCCGACGCCTCCAGGTAGTCGCGCGCCCCGCCGCCCCACTTCACCGTCACCGCGCCCTGCTGCTTGGCCGCCTCGGCGCGCAGGAAGGCGATGGCCTCGCCCATCGAGTAGCCGGGGTTCAACTGGGCGTTCAGGTTGATCGAGCGCAGGCGGTCCACCCGCGAGCGGTCGGGCGTGTCGCCGCGCACCTGGGTGGTCACGACGGTCGAGAGCGGCACCGTGTCGCCGCCGGCCGTGCGCACGTAGAGCCGGTTCAGGTCCTGTTCGGTCTGTCGTCGGGCGCGGTCGGCCTGCAGGAGGACGTCGTACTCCTGGCCGTTCTTGATGTAGGTGGTGACGCGCCGCGAGCCGAACTGCGTCTCCAGCGCGCGGCCGATCGTCTGCGCCGAGATGCCGAGCGAGGCGGCCTTGTCGCGGTCGATGTTGACCACCACCCGCGGGCTGGTGGGCTCGTAGTCCAGGCGCGGCCGCGCCAGGCCCGGGTTCTCGTTGGCCGCCGCCAGGATCGGCTGGATCCAGCGCGCGATCTCCGGATAGTCCGTGCCGGTGGCGATCATCTGGATGTACGAGCTGCCGCTGCCGCCGCTGCTCGACCCGCCGCGCTGGAGGCCGCCTTCGGGCGACACGATCACCCGCACCGAGGTCACGCCGGCGAGTTCCCGGTTGAGCCGGGCCGACAGCTCGGGCGCGGTCACCTTGGTCTTGTCGGAGAGGATCGCGTTGCCGCCGCCGCTGTTGAACGAGCTGTTGCCGAACCGCGGCATCGAGAAGACGTAGCGGTCCAGGACGCCCTCGTTCACGTACCGCATCAGCACCTTCTCAATCTGCTGGCTGGCGGCGAGCGTGTAGTCGAAGCCCGCGCCTTCCGGCCCCGAGAAGCTGACCGAGGCGCGCCGGCGGTCCTCCTCCGGCGTCAGCTCGCGCGGCAGGACCGAGAAGGTCACGTAGGCGCCCAGCGCCAGGAAGGTGACGAGGCCGAGCGCGCCGATCGAGACGACGCGCTTGCCCAGCATCGCCTCCAGCGAGGCGTGGTACGAGCTCCTCAGCTTGTGCATGAGGTTGTCGACGGTCCGCGCGACCAGCCCCTCGCCCTGCGCCGGGCGCAGCAGCTTCGACGCCAGCATCGGCGAGAGCGAGAGCGCCAGCAGCGCCGAGAAGCCCACCGCGGCCGCCACCGACACCGCCAGCTCGACGAACAGCCGGCCGATGAAGCCGGGCAGGAACATCAGCGGCGCGAACACCGCGATCAGCACGATCGTGGTCGCCACGACGGCGAAGAACACCTGCCGCGCCCCGCGCTGCGCCGCCACCACCGGCGGCTCGCCCTCGTCGATCCGTCTCTGGATGTTCTCCACGACCACGATGGCGTCGTCGACCACGAGGCCGATGGCGAGCACCAGGGCCAGCAGGGTCAGCAGGTTGATCGAGAAGCCCAGCGGGGCCAGCACGATGAAGGTCGACAGGATGCAGATCGGCGCGACGACGGTCGGGATGATCGCGGCCCTGGCCGTGCCCAGGAACAGGAAGTTCACCAGCGCCACCATGCCGAGCGAGATGGCCATGGTGATCCAGACCTCCTGGATCGCGTGGCGGGTGAACTCGGTGTAGTCCACCGAGATGCCGAGCTGAGTGCCCTTCGGCAGGCCGGCGTTGATCTCCTTGAGCGCGGCGCGGACGCCGTCCGAGATCTCCAGGTCGTTGGCCTGGCTCTGCCGGGTGATGGCGATGCCGACCATGTCGCGGCCGTTCGACCGGAACACGCGGCGACGCTCGTCGGGCCCCTCCTCCACGCGGGCGATGTCGCCCAGGCGGGTGATGTAGTCCTGGCCGCCCGCCGCGACGGGCGCGACGGCGCGCGTCGTCCCGGCCGCCGCGCCGGCGCCGGCCGCCGTGCCGCCGAGCGCGGCCGAGGGCTGGACGGCGCTGGCCGTCCGCGCCGCGGTGATCGGCATCTGCGCGAACTGGGCGGGCGTCGCATAGCCCCGGCGCACGCGGATCGTGAAGTCCTTCGTCGGCGCCTCGAGCGAGCCCGCCGGCAGTTCGGCGTTCTGGCTGGTCAGCGCGGCCTCCACGTCCTCGACGGTGATGCCGCGCGAGGCCATCGCGTCCGGGTCGAGCCAGACGCGCATCGCATAGATCTGGGAGCCGCCGACGCCGACGGTCGCCACGCCGGGCACGGTCGACAGCCGCTCGACCAGGTAGCGCTGGGCGTAGTCCGAAAGCTGCAGACGGTTCATCGTCTGCGACGTGAAGTTCAGGAACATGATCGGCGACGAGTCGGCGGTCGCCTTCTGGATCTGCGGCGGGTCGGCCTGGTCGGGCAGTTGCGCCGAGACGCGGCTCACCGCGTCGCGCACGTCGTTGGCCGCCGCGTCGAGGTCGCGGTCCAGCTTGAACGAGATCGAGATGCGCGAGGACCCGTCGCGGGACGACGAGTTCACCCGGTCGATGCCCTCGATGCCGGCCACCTGCCGTTCGATCAGCTCGGTGATCCGCTCCTCGATCACCTCGGCGGAGGCGCCGCGGTAGGTGGTCGAGATGCCGACCACGGGCGGGTCGACGCTGGGCAGCTCGCGCACCGTGAGCGAGCTGAACGCCGCGAAGCCCACGACGCAGAGGATGATCGCGGCCACCGCCGCGAACACGGGCCGGCGGACGGAGATGTCGGAGAGCATCATGCGGCGGGCCGCGGACGCTCGGTCCGCGCTCCCGTCGGGGCCTCGCCGGCCGGCGTCGCCGGACGCGCGCCCGGCGCGCCGGGAGGACCGCCCGCGCCGCCGCCGGCGACGCGGACCGGCTGGCCGGGCTGCACCTTGTTGAGGCCGTCGGCCACGAGGCGTTCGCCCGGCTTCACGCCGTCCACGATCTCGACGAAGCCCTGCTGGCGCAGACCCGTCACCACCGGCCGCTGCTCGACCATCGCCCCGGCGGGCCGGTCGCCCTGCGCCGGACGCGAATGGATGACGTAGACGAAGGCGTTGTCGGCCTGCACCGAGATCGCCGACTCCGGCGCGCTGGGGCTGGTGCGCTGGCCGCGCGAGATGCCCACCCGCATCAGCATGCCGGGCTTCAGCCGGCCGCCCACGTTGGGGAACTCGGCCCGGGCCGTGATGGCGCGCGTGCGCTGGTCGACCCGCGTGTCGAGCTGGGCGATGCGGCCCTGGATGGTTTCGCCCGGGAAGGCCTCGGCCGTGGCCAGCAGCGGCTGGCCCTGACGCAGTTGCGCGAGGTAGCGCTCGGGCACCGGGAAATCGACGCGCACGACCGAGATGTCGTCCAGGGTCACGATCGGCGCGCCCGGGTTCACCAGCGCGCCGGGCGCCACGTCGGACAGCCCCACCACGCCGGCGAAGGGCGCGCGGATGATCCGGTCGTTCTGGCGGGCCTTGGCGGCGTTCACGTCGGCCAGCGCCGAGCGCCAGGCCGCCTCGTACTGGTCGATGGCCGCCTTCGAGGCGAAGCCCTTCTCGCCCAGCGTCTTGTAGCGGTCGTAGGCGCGCCGGGCCTGCACCAGCCGCGCCTCGGCCTGGGCGGTGCCGGCGTCCTGCTCGGTGTCCTTCAGTTCGACCAGCACGGCGCCGCGCGCCACGCGCTGGCCGTCGGTGAAGCGCACCCGCTCGACCAGTTGCGTCGCCGCCGCCGTCAGCGTCACCGACTGGCGGCCCTTGGCCACGCCCAGCACCTCGATGGTGTCCTCGAACACCCGCGGCTGCACCGCGACGGCGGAAACCTGCGTCGGCCCGCCGAACATGCCGGCGCCGCGCCGCCCGCCCGCCGCGCCGCCGCCCTTGCCCTGCGGCGCGCCGCCGCCGGCGCCCTGGGCCATGGCGGCCTGGCCGCCGCCCTCGCCGCCCTTCTTGGCCAGCACCTTGAACGCCCCGAAGACGATCATCACCGCCAGGATCACCAGGGCCGCGACAAGGAAGAAGTGGCGTCTCAACAAGCGGGGCTCCGGAGCCCGCCTATCCGCGGGCGCAATGACTGCAATCAAACGTATGACTGTAAATCGAACGCGTCCTTAAGCCCGCTCCATACACGCGGTCCAGTGACACGAGGATGGCTGTAGGTTGCGGAACTGAAACCTTGTCCCGCAAAAACAGGCAGGCGCCTCGAAGGCGCCGGCCCGCCTAGCCCGAAATCATCCGACGCCTCAGGCGTCGTAGCCCGGCAGCTCACGATCGAGTTTGCGCAGGCAGGCGGGCCACGCCAGCCCGCCGCCGAGGCCGCGGCCGGTCTGGGCCTTCACCTCGTTCTGCGAGGCCTCCGGCGCCAGCAGGATCTGCTCGCGGCCGCCCGAAAGCGCCTGGATCTGCATGGTGCAGGCGCGCTCCAGGTAGAACATCCCCAGCCAGCAGTCGGCGGCCGTCTCGCCGGTCGACAGCGTGCCGTGGTTCCGGAGCAGCATCAGCGGCTTGTCGCCGATGTCCGCCACCAGCCGCTCGCGCTCGTCGTGGTTCAGGGCGATGCCCTCGTAGTCGTGATAGGCCAGCCGCGGGATCACGATCAGCGCGTGCTGGCTGATCGGCAGCAGGCCTTCCTTCTGCGCCGCCACGGCCACGCCCTGGTCGGTATGCAGGTGCATCACGTACTTCGCGTCCTCGCGCGCCGCGTGGACGGCCGAGTGGATCGTGAAGCCCGCCGGATTGATGAAGTAGGGCGTGTCCTGGAGGATGGCGCCGTCCAGGTCGATCTTCACCAGCGACGAGGCGGTGATCTCCTCGAACAGCAGCCCGTACGGATTGATGAGGAAGTGGTGATCCGGCCCCGGGATCCGGGCCGAGATGTGGGTGTAGATCAGGTCGTCCCACCCATGGAGCGCCACCAGGCGGTACAGCGCCGCCAGGTCCACGCGCGCCTGCCACTCTTCCGCGCTCACCTTGCCCTTGAGCGAGGTGACGCCTGCGACCGAACCGTCCGCCATGGCGCTCTCCTTATCATCGTTCAGGACAGGGTCGTCCCCCGGCGCGCGGGCGTCAAGCGCGGGCGAGGGCCGCCACCGCGTCGGCGGCGGCCTCGAAGCTCGCCGGATCGGTGGGATCGAGGCCGACGGCGCCCAGGAGCGGCCGGTCGTGCTTCTTGCGGGATCGGTCGTAGGCGGGGTCGTAGTGCAGCGCCATGACCGCCTCCGCCAACCCGGCGAAGTCGCCCGCATCGGCCAGCCTGCGCCACGTCGCCAACCGCTCGCCGCCGACCCGCACCGGCAGCCGCGCCAGCGCCGCGTCCAGCGCGGCCCGATCCTCGACGATGTCGCGGTAGGCGCCGACGAGATAGCGCGCCCGCGCCGCCGGCGCGGCGATCAGTTCGATGCGCGGCGCATGGGCCAGTTGCGCCCACAGCGCCGGCGGGATCATCCGCTCGCCGATCTTGCTGCTCTCGGCCTCGGCCACAACCGGCTGCGCCGCATCGAACCCGTCCAGCGCCGCCAGCAGCCGGCTCTCGAACAGCTTCTGGCTCGGCTGCGCCCGGCCGGCGAGCGCGCCGAACAGCGAGCCCCGGTGCGCGGCCAGGCCTTCGAGATCCAACGCCTGGAAGCCGCGCGCCGCCAGCTTCCCCAGCATCTCGGTCTTGCCCGAGCCCGTATGCCCGTCCAGCAGGATGAACCGCAGGGACAGCGCGCCGTCGTACAGCCGCGCCGTCACATGCCGCCGATACGTCCGATAGCCGCCGGAGAGCACCGCCGTGGGCCAGCCCACCTGCGACAGGATCGTGGCCATGGCGTTCGAGCGCATGCCGCCGCGCCAGCAGTAGACCAGCGGCCTGAACCCGCCCGGCCGGTCCTTCAGCGCCGTCTCCAGGTGCCGGGCGATGTTGCGCGCCACATACGCCGCGCCGATCCGGCGCGCCCGGAAGCGGCTGTCCTGCACGTAGATCGTGCCCACCTCCGCCCGCTCGGCGTCGGACAGCACCGGAAGATTAACCGCGCCCGGCGCATGGTCCTCGGCGAACTCGCCCGGACTGCGCACGTCGATCAGCATGTCGAAGCGCGCCAGGGCTTCGGCCGAGACATCGTGTGTGAGCGAGAGGCCCATAGTGGTGCTATAGCGCGCTTTGCTCTGGGGGAGAGCCGGTATGCTCGAGACTGTACGCCTGACGTCGTTGGCCCATGGCGGGGGCTGCGGATGCAAGATCGCGCCGGGCGTCCTGCGCGACATCATGAGCCGGATGCCGCAGGCCGCGGCCTTCCCGGACCTGCTGGTCGGCACCGAGACCTCGGACGACGCGGCCGTCTGGCGGCTGAACGACGAGCAGGCGCTGGTCGCCACCACCGATTTCTTCATGCCCGTCGTCGACGACCCGTTCGACTTCGGCCGCATCGCCGCCACCAACGCCCTGTCCGACGTCTACGCCATGGGCGGCCGGCCGATCCTGGCGCTGGCGGTGGTGGGCATGCCGGTCGGCAAGCTGTCGCCCGATGCGATCGGCAGGATCCTGGCCGGCGGCGCCTCGGTCTGCGCCGCGGCCGGCGTGCCCGTCGCGGGCGGCCACACCATCGACAGCGCCGAGCCGATCTACGGCCTCGTGGCGCTGGGCCTCGTCCACCCCGACCGCATCCTGACGAACAAGGGCGGCCGCGAGGGCGATGCGCTGATCCTGACCAAGCCGCTGGGCGTCGGCGTGCTGTCGGCCGCCTTCCGGCAGGAGCGGCTGGAGCCGGGCGGCTACGAGGCCCTGATCTCCACGACGACGCAGCTCAACGTCCTGGGCGGCGACCTCGCCGGCATGGACGGCGTCCACGCGGTCACCGACGTCACCGGCTTCGGCCTCATCGGTCATGCGCTGGAGATGGCCCAGGGAGCGAACCTGCTGGCCGACATCGAGGTGAACCGCACGCCCCTGCTGCCGGGCGTCGAGCGGCTGGTCCGCTCGGGGGTGCGCACGGGCGCCTCGACGCGGAACTGGGACAGCTACCAGGACCTGGTGCAGGAGCTCTCGCCCGTTCCGCACTGGAGGCGCGACCTGCTCACCGACCCGCAGACCAGCGGCGGCCTGCTGATCGCCTGCGCGCCTGCCGCCGCCGAGGCCGTGCTGGCCGCCGCGCGCGCCCGCGGCTTCGCCCACGCCGCCGCCGTCGGCCGCCTCGCCGGCCGCTCGATGGGCATCAAGCCGCGGGTCCGCCTGCTCTAGGTCGTCCGCACCCGGTTCACGGCGTCCAGCCAGCGGGCGTAGGCGCGTTCGCGGGGGTCGGACGCCATCGCTGGGCGGTAGCCCTCGGTCCGCGGCCGCGCGCCCGCCGCCTCGGCCACGTCGCGGTAGACGCCGGCGCCCACGCCCGCGAACAGCGCCGCGCCCAGGGCCGTCGTCTCCTGGTAGGTCGCGCGGCTCACGCCCACGCCGGTGAGGTCGGCCAGCCGCTGGCTGAACCAGCCGCTCCGCGACATGCCGCCGTCGATGCGCAGTTCCACGTCGCCCTTGAACGCCTGCGGCGCGTCGGCCCGCATCGCCTCGATCAGGTCGCGGGTCTGCAACGCGCAGGCGTCGAATGCGGCGCGGGAGATCTCGGCCAGCCCCGCGTCGCGCGTCAGGCCGAACAGCGCGCCGCGGGCGTTGGCGTCCCACCACGGCGCGCCCAGGCCGGTGAACGCCGGGACCAGGACCACGCCCAGGTCGTCGTTGGCCCTGGCCGCCAGCGCCTCGGCGGCCTGCGGCCCGCCCTGGACGCCCAGGCCCTCGCCCAGCCACTGGATGGCCGCCCCCGCGATGAAGATCGCGCCCTCCAGCGCATAGGTCGTGCGCCCGCCCACCTGCGCCGCCACGGTCGTCAGCAGCCGCGCCTGGCTCACCGGCGCCGCCTCGCCCGTGTTCAGCAGCATGAAGCAGCCGGTCCCGTAGGTGGCCTTCATCTCGCCGGGGTTGATGCAGCCCTGCCCCATCAGCGCCGCCTGCTGGTCGCCGGCCACGCCACGGATCGGGATCGCGCGGCCCAGCAGCCCCGCCTCGGTCTCGCCGAAGTCGCCGGCGCAGTCGCGCACCTGCGGCAGCATCCCGAGCGGAACCCCCAGCATCGCGCCCATCTCCGCCGACCACGCGTGCCGGCGAATGTCGTAGAGCAGCGTCCGCGAGGCGTTGGTGGCGTCGGTCGCGTGGACCCTGCCGCCGGTCAGCTTCCAGATCACCCAGGCGTCGATGGTGCCGGCCAGCAGCTCGCCCGCCTCCGCAGCCGCCCGCGCGCCCGGAACGTGGTCCAGCAGCCACGCCAGCTTCGTGCCCGAGAAGTAGGGGTCGAGCAGCAGGCCGGTGATCTCCGTGACCCGCCCTTCCCGCCCCGCGTCGCGCAGCCGGGCGCAGACGGGCTCGGTGCGCCGGTCCTGCCAGACGATGGCCCTGTGGATCGGCCGGCCCGTGGCCCGCTCCCACACCACCACCGTCTCGCGCTGGTTGGTGACGCCGATGGCCGCCACCTCCGCCATCGACCGGCCGGCCTTCTCGACGGCCTCCCGCAGCACCGCCACCGAGGCGGCGGGGATCTCCTCGGCGTCGTGCTCGACCCAGCCGTCGTGCGGATAGTGCTGCTCCAGCGGCCGGCCCGCCTCGCCGAGCGCCGCGCCGTCGGCGGCGAACAGGATCGCGCGCGTCGACGTGGTGCCCTGGTCCAGGGCCAGGATCAGCGGCTCGGCCATGGTATGGTTACCTCCCCTTCAACCTTGTCCTTAAGCATGTCTTCACTCGCGAGCCCCAGAGTCGAACCGCCGAATTCAGGGTGTCGGATCTAGGGGGATTTGGCTTGAGCCTCGCGATGAGCAGCGGAAGTCTGCTCGATCTCGCCAAGAGCCGCCAGCCGGCGGATCGTGAACGCCTGCTCCTGGCGATCGCGGACCTGTGCGAAGCGCCGCATGCCGGCGACGTCATGAAGTCGGGCGCGATCCAGGCGCTGCTGTCGTCCATCTTCATGAGCCTGGTGGTCGAGGCCGAGCGCGACATCCGCCGCCGTCTCTCCGAGAAGCTCGCCGAAGCCGACTGGGCGCCGAACGCGCTGGTCAACGTGCTCGCCCTCGACGACATCGAGATCGCCCGGCCGATCATCGCCGGCAGCCCGGTGCTGAAGGACCTCGACCTCGTCCGCCTGCTGGTCGAGGCCACCATCGAGCACCAGATCGAGGTCGCGCGCCGCCCGAACCTTTCGCAGGCCGTCGTCGGCGCCATCCTCGAGCAGGCCGAGCCCGCGGTGCTGACCGCGCTCGCCGGCAACCCCACCGCCGACCTCTCGCCCTCCGACATGGAGGAACTGGTCGAGGCCGCCCGCCAGATCGCGGCGCTGCGCACGCCGCTGTCGCAGCATCCGAAGCTCACCGGCCAGCTCGCCAAGCGCCTCTACCTCTGGGTGGGCCTGGCGCTGCGCCAGGGCCTCGCCGACCGCTTCCGCCTCGACGTCAGCATCCTCGACCAGGCGCTCGCCGCCTCGATCAACGAGGGCCACCACGACATCGTCGCCGTCCCCGCCTCCGAGGCCCAGCCGCGAACGACGCGGGACGGCGAACGCGAGGCGATGGAGCGGCGGCTGATCGACAAGCTGCACGCCGCCGGCCAGCTCCGGCCGGGCTACCTCATCCGCGCGCTCCGCGAAGGCCGCCTCGGCCTGTTCTCGGCCGCGCTGGCCATGCTGGGCCGTTTCGACCAGGTCCACGTCCAGGCCACCATCGATTCGGACCGTCCCGAGCTGCTGGCGCTGGCCTGCGCCGCCGTCGGCATCGACCGCAGCGTCTTCCCCGACATCCTGGAGATGACGCGCAAGCTCAACGACGGCCGCCCCGGCGGCGGCTCGGACGGCGCCCGCAAGGCCTCGGTCGCCTTCGCGCCCGTCACGCCCGAAGTCGCCGGCGCCGCGTTCCGCCAGGCCGCACGCTCGCTCTCGGCCGCCTGACCGACGTCAAACCGTCGTTTGACACGCGGCCACGGTTCGGCGGTTATGCCCCCCGATGAACCGATCCGCCTTCGTCACCCGCGTCACCTTCGTCGCGTCCACCCGCCCTGAAGCGCAGGAGTCGCGGGAACGCCTGGCGGCCCGCTACGGGGACGCCGGCGTCGACGACGCACAGGTGATCGTGGCGCTCGGCGGCGACGGCTTCATGCTGGAGACGGTCCACGCGCTGATGGGCCAGGGCAAGCCGATCTACGGCATGAACCGCGGCTCGGTCGGCTTCCTGATGAACGAGTTCGCCGACGACGACCTCCTGGGCCGCATCAACGCCGCCGAGCAGGCCGTCATCCACCCGCTGCGGATGAACGCCGTCGACGTCGGCGGCCAGAGCCACGAGGCCATCGCCTTCAACGAGGTCAGCCTGCTGCGCACCACCCGCCAGGCCGCCAAGCTGCGCATCTCCATCGACGGCAAGGTGCGCATGCCCGAGCTCATCTGCGACGGCGCGCTGCTCTCCACGCCGATGGGCTCCACCGCCTACAACCTCTCGGCCCACGGCCCCATCATCCCGATGGACAGCCAGATCCTGGCGCTGACCCCGATCAGCGCGTTCCGGCCCCGCCGCTGGCGCGGCGCCCTGCTGTCGCACCAGGCCCGCATCCGGCTGGAGGTGCTGGAGGGCGCCAAGCGCCCGGTCAGCGCCGTGGCCGACAACTTCGAGGCGCCCAACGTGCTCGAGGTCTACATCGCCGAGGACCGCAACGTGCAGGTCTGCATGCTGTTCGACGCCGGCCGCAGCCTGGGCGAACGGGTGCTGGCCGAGCAGTTCTCGGTCTGAGCCCGCCCTTCCCGCCAGCGGGAAAGGAACCCGACACCGCCCGTTAACCCGTCCATCCTAGGCTTCGGGCGCCTGTCGGTGGGGAGAGTCACGTGAGCGAAGCCAAGCCCGGCCAGATGATCCAGGCCCCGAACGCCCTGCGCCTGAAGGTCGGCGGCGGTCGACTGGGCGCCATCGACCCGGCCGCCATCGCCAAGGCCGAAGCCGCGCTGAAGAGCCTGTCCGGCAACTTCACCCAGTGGCTGAACGACGAGATCACCAAGCTCGAGGGCGCGCGCCAGACGGTGCATGTCCAGGGCCCGACCGCCGACAACATGGAAAGCCTCTACCTGCGCGCCCACGACCTGAAGGGCCTCGGCGCCACCTACGGCTTCCCGCTGATCACCCGCATCGCCGGCCTGCTCTGCCGCCTGATCGACGACAAGGCCAAGCGCCTCCAGGCGCCCATCGGCCTGATCGACGCCCACATCGACGCCATCAAGGCCTGCGCCCGCGACGACATCAAGACCGAGGACCACCCGGTCGGGAAGGTCCTCGTCCAGGAGCTGGAAGGCCGCATCAAGGAATTCGGCGCCTAGGCGCCGGTCGGAAGCCGGGTTCGCGAGGGGCGCGCGAGCACCTTCCGCGCTTCCAGCTCCCCCTCCCAGAACGTCATCCCCGGCACAGGGCCGGGGATGACGTTCCTGGGTGAGCGGCGCGCCGCGCCTGCCTGGCGGCAGCTACACCTTCATCGCCAGTTGCGCCCGGTCCATCGCCTCCGCGACGGCGCCGTAGCCGGCGTTCGGCGGGATCACGAGGAAGCGCGCGCCGTCGCGCAGTTCGACCACCGGCAGCACCGTCACCAGCTCCCGCGCCTCGGCGCGGCCCACGCAGTCCTCGGCGCTCGACGCCTCGGCCAGCAGTTGCACGTTCATCCGGGTCGGGAAGATCACCGTCCGCTCGCCGGCGTCGGCCAGCCGCAGCACCTCGTCGGGGGCGATCCATTCGGCGTCCACCGCCTCGCGCCCGTCGCACACCGCCAGTTGGTCGGCCGGCGCGCGCACCGCGTAGAACCAGGTGTCGAACCGTTTCGGCATCATGGTGGGCGTGATCCAGCGCGCGAACACCGTGAGCGCGTCCAGCCGCAGCCGCACGCCCAGGCCCTTCACCACGTTCAGGAACGCCACCTCGCCCCGGTCCACCTGCTCGCGCACCGAGAGCTCGCAGGCGTCGGCGAAGTGCCGGCCGTCGGAGTGCTCCGCCAGCAGGATGCCCGCCTCCTCGAAGGCCTCGCGGATGGCGCCGATCCGCAGCGTCCGCTGCTCGTCGTCGAACGCGGCCCAGCCCACGCAGTGGTCGGCCCATGCCGGATCGGTGTCGCCCGCATGCGTCTTGCCGCCCGGGAACACGAGGGCGCCCGACGCGAAGTCGACCTGGTGATGCCGCTTGACCATCAGCACCTCGAACTGCGGCTCGTCGCGCAGCAGCAGGATGGTGGCGGCGGGTTTGATCTCGGCCGGCTGGCGGGGCGCTTCACTCATCCCGTCAGCTTGGGACCCTGACCGCGCGGAAGGCAAGCTCAGGCGATCTTCGCGGTGGCCTTCGCGATGACGGCGGCGCGGTCCATGCGTTCCAGCAGGTAGTCCACGTCCTCCCGGGCGGCGGTGTCCGGCTGGGTCAGGAAGCGTTGCAGCATCCGCTCCTGGAACCGCTCGCGGTCGCGCGGGCCGCCGTCGAACTCCACCGAATGGAAGGTGTCGACCGCCGCGCGGAACGCCGGGAACAGCCGCGCCGGCAGTCCCGCCCGCTCATAGATCGCCCGCAGGCCCAGCGAGCCCGCGTCGTGGATCATCAGCCAGGTCCGGTGATGCGGCACGCCGGCCAGTTCGGCGACGCCATGCTCGAAGAAGGCCATGTGCCCATGCGCCAGCCCCCGCAGCAGGAGCGACGGCGTCAGCTTCCGCTCGCTGTTCAGGTGGGCCACGAAGCCGCGCACGTCGGCCGTCTTGCCCGCCTGGTCCACCATGTCGACCGTCGCGCGCTCGGCGACGCCCGTGGCGAGGGCGAGGGCCGCCTCGGCGGTCACCGCGTGATGGCTCACCAGGTGTTCGCGCACCTGATCGGTCACCAGGCCGATCAGCCGTTCGGTGATCGAGAGCGGCAGCACCTGGCGATAGGCGACGGCGGCCAGCACCCGCTCGGACTGCTCGAACCGGTCGACCACGCGCTGCAGCGCGGTCTCGGTGAAGTCCGCGCCGGGGTTGGCGCAGGCGGTGGCGATCGCCCGCTCGCCGCCATGCTCGGCCAGGGTGTCGGTGACCGTGCGCGAGATCTCGGGCCGCTTGGCGATGGCCACCTGGCGGACCGGCCCGCCCAGCCGTACGATCTCGGCCAGGTCCTCGTCGGAGAAGGCCGGCGAATGGGTGAGCAGCGGCAGGCAGACGCTTTCCACGTCGCGCGACAGCTTCAGCGCCACGTCGCGCGGCACGACGGCCGAGGCCTGCAGCGTCTCGGCGATCGCCTTGCGCACCAGTTCGGCCGCGTCGGCCGCCATCACGCGCAGGATGTCGGCCGCCAGCGCGCGGTCGCCGTCCGACAGGGGGGCGTGGTCCATGGCGCCGCACAGCTTGCGGGCCGCGAGCGCGCGCTCGTCCGGGGTGGCGCCCTTCACCAGCGTACGGATGTCCTCGTCCGTCAGCGCTGATCGCGTTGTCGCCATCGTTCCCAAAATCGCCCCAGGTCAGACCCGTTCCGGACCGCGTCCGGAGTCCCGCGATTCGAGATTGCCGACTCGCGCCTTAACGAGAGGTTGCCGCGCGAATCTGTGGATTAAGGATTTCGCTTAAAGCGCCGCCAAGGGGCGGATCCCTACGCTGCCGGCCCCGCATGCGAAGAGGCCGCCCGTGACGCTCGCCAAGCCCGCCGACCCCGCGTTCGCGTTCACTGCCCGCGAGCAGGGCATGCAGGCCCAGGCGGCCCTGCTTCCCTATGCATTGCTGGGATTTGGCGTCTCGGCGCCGATCTTCGTCTGGGCCGGCAGCCACGCCCCGAACGCCGCCTGGATGAGCGCCTGCCTGGGCGTCTTCGCGATCGGCTGGGCCGCCTTCTACGGCCTCGTGAACTGGCTGAAGACGCCGGCTGCGGCGGATCTGCGCCGGCGCGCGCGGATGCAGGTCGCAGGCGGCCTGGTCTGGGCGGCGGCGGTCGCCTCGGTCGCCGCCTTCGCCCACTTCGCGGGCCCGGCGCGCGAGACGCTCCTGCTCCTGGCGCTGGGCGCGGCGATGATCTGCACCGCGTTCACGACGCCCTGGCTGCCCAGCCTGCTGATCGTGGCGCCCGCCGCCCTGGCCGGCCCGCTCGCCGCCCTCTTCGCGCATCCCGAGGATGCGAACACCGCGCGCCTCGGCCTCGCCGCCGCGGCGCTCGCATTGGCCGTCGCGCTCCTGGTCAACCGCATCCTGCGCGCCCAGTACGCGCTGGCCGCCGAGCGCGAACACCTGCTGGCCGAGCGCGCCGAACAGGCGGAGGCCGCCCGCCGGTTCGCCCGCGTGAAGGCCGAGCTCGCCGACACCCTGTCCGAAGAGCTCCGAGACGGCCTGACCGGAGTCGCCCATGTGCTCGCCGCCGCCGCCCGCGGCCGGGCCGCACCCTCCCGCGGCCAGATCGGCGTGGCGCTGGATGCGGTGAACGAGCTCCTCGCCATCGTCGGCGGCGCCCCCGCCGCGCCCGAGGCCGAGGCGCCGTCCCGCCGCCTGCGGATCCTGACCCTCGAGCCCGACCCGCTGGCCGCCGCCGCGCTGCGGGCCAGCCTCGAGCAGCTCGGCCACCAGGTCGTCCAGACCGCCCAGGCCGCCCGCGCCGTCGAGCTCGCCCGGATCTGCGACCTGGACCTGGTGGTCTGCGGCGACCTCGGCGCCATCCCGACGCTCCGCGCCCTGCCCGGCGGCGCGGGCGCAACCCCCGTCGTGGCCCTGGTCGGCCAGGACGTCGCCGACGCCGAGGCGGCGCTGACCGCCGGCGCCGACAGCCTCCTGCGCCGCCCCATCGCGATTCCGGCCGCCGCGCGCGCCCTCGCCGAGGCGCTGGCCACCAACCCGCCCGCGAACGATCGCGCCGCCGTCGCCTGACATTCGCACTCTGGGCGCCGCCCCGTCATCTCGGCTAGGGTCGCGGCGCGGGCGCATTCGTCGAAGGCTGGGCCACCTTCAGGCGTGAGCGCGCTCGATCCTGGAGTTTTGAGGGGCCTTTCAGGAAAGGCTCGGGGGAGGTCAAGCGTGTTGCTGCAAGGTCTGAAGGTCGTCGATTTCACCGCCTACATCGCCGGTCCGGGGACGGCCGCCATCCTGGGCGACTGGGGCGCCGAGGTGATCAAGGTCGAGCGGCCCGAGGGCGACAACATGCGCCACGTATTCGCCGACCTGAAGAACGACCTGGGCGCCAATCCCACCTTCGAGGTCGACAACCGCGGCAAGCGCGGCGTGGTCCTCGACATCACCAAGCCGGCCGGCCGCGACGCCCTGGCGAAGCTGGCCGAGACCGCCGACGTCTTCCTGACCAACACCCGCCCCGCCTCGCTCAGGAAGTACGGCCTCGACGAGGCCACCCTGCGCAAGGCCAACCCTCGCCTCGTCTACGCGGTGATCACCGGCTACGGCCTGGAAGGCCCCGACGCCCACCTGCCCGGCTTCGACGTCACCGCCTTCTGGGCCCGTTCCGGTATCGCCTACATGACCGCGCCGAAGGGCGCCGAGCCCTTCATGCGCACCTCGGGCATGGGCGACCACTCGACCTCGCTCGCCACCGTCTCGGCGATCCTGGCGGCCCTCTACGAGCGCGAGAAGACCGGCGTGGGCCGCCTGGTGCAGACCTCGCTGCTGGCCACCGGCGTCTACCTGTGGGGATCGGACCTCGCCGTGCAGCTCAAGTTCGGCCGCGTCGCCTCGGTGCGTTCGCGCGACAACCCGATGAACGCGCTCGCCAACCACTTCAAGAGCTCGGACGGCCACTGGTTCGTCCACAATCCGCGCGGCGGCCATGGAGGCTGGGAGAAGTTCCTGCATGCGGCCGGCCGCGAGGACCTGGTCACCGACGAGCGCTTCGCCAGCGGCAAGGCCCGCCGCGCCAACGCCCGCGACCTGGCCGTCGAGCTGGAGGCGGCCTTCGCGGCCCTGCCGATGGCCGAGATCGCCCGGCGCCTGAACGACGCCGACCTCGTCTGGGCGCCGCTCCAGGTCCCGGCCGAGGTCGCCGCCGATCCGCAGATCGCCGCCGCCGGCGCCTTCATCGAGATCGAGGACGGCCAGGGCGGCACGTTCCGCTCGGTCGCGGCCCCCGCGCGCTTCCCGGGCGCCGACGTCGCCGTGCGGCCGCGCTCGCCGAAGCTCGGCGAACACACCCGCGATGTCCTGAAGGAGCTCGGCTACGCCGACGCCGACATCGACGCCATGTACGAGACCGGCGCCGCGGCGGGCTGACCCCCGACCGGGCCCCGCCGCCGATCGTCATCCCGGTTTCGCCCCCGATTGTCATCCCGGTTTGGGCGGAGCCCAAGACCGGGACCCAACCGTCGGGCGTATCGATGGTTGGCGGGTGGCCCTGGCGACCAGGGCCAGAGCACCGGAAGGTTGGGTCCCGGTCTTCGCCTTGCGGCGAAACCGGGATGACAGCGGGGGCGAAACCGGGATGACACGTGTGGAGGTGAGGCGCGCCTCGCGCAGGCGAAGGCCTCAGCTATCGCGGCCGTCGCTCAGCATCTTCAGCATTTCGCTGGTGAACAGCGAGCCGGTGAGGCGGCTGCCGACGCCCACCTGGTCCGAGGGCTGCGAGCCGCGCAGGATCATGGCGATCAGCGCTTCCTGCTCGCGCTGCCGCGAGAGCCGGCGCGCCGAGGCGTACTGGATGAAGCCCCCGTCCGCCGCATCCGCGTCCTCGGCCGACGACGGGGAAATCGCCTGGCCGCCCCCCGTCCTCGTCAGGTTCGCGTAGACCTCGCCCACCGTCGCCGCGCGGCCGTCGCGATAGAAGATCGAGCGGTTCGAGCGCGCCGCGTCCGGAAACAGCGACGCCGCCGAGGCGCCCGGCTGGCTCTGGACGGCGTTGATCAGCCTGGCCGAGCCCTGCGGGCCCAGGAAGTGCGCGGCGTAGAGCTCGCCCGCCGTGGGATCCCGTCCGGTCCGCCCCTTCAGATAAGCCGCGTGGTCCGAGGCCAGTTCGCCCGCCATCAGCGAGGCGGCGTGCGGATCGAGGCGCAGGTCCATCACCGCCCGGCGCGCCTCCGGGCCGTTCACGTGATAGCGCCCGTCCGAGCCCCGGGTGATCAGGTCGGCGTAGCGGGCGTAGCCGTGCTTGGTCCCGTGCTGCTTCAGCGTGGAGAGCCAGGTCTGTTCGACGAACTGGAAGAGGCCGGCGGCCGACGAGGTCGAGGCCTGGGCGCGCGGGTTGAAGCTGCTCTCGCGGCCCGCGGTCTTCATCAGGAATCCGAAATCAACCCCCGTCGCCTGGGAGGCGCGTTGGATGGCGGCTTCGACGATGCCCCGGATGCCCTGGACGGCCATGGCGGCAGGAGTCGCCGATCATGGTGAATCCGCCGTTAACCCTGCTGAACTGGGCGTCGCGAAGCCCGCCCGATCTCGCCACATTACGGCTGTAATTCCGTATCAGCTTACACGCGTAAACCGCTTGGAGCTGTTCCCATGGTCATCCGCCAGGCCACCCCCTTCGACTTCGAGCCCGCCCACCGGCCGCTGTCGAGGAAGACCACCCTCATCGTCGCCGTCTCGCTCGGCGCCCACGCCTGCGTCGCCGCCTACCTGGCGATGATGCAGTTCGCCCCGCCGAAGCCGCCCGTCGTCGAAGAGGCGCCGCCGATCAGGGTCGATGTCGTCACGCTGCGCGACAAGCCGCCGCCGACGCCGGTCGAGAAGCCGCCGATCCGGCTGCACGATCCCGTGCCCGTGCCCGACGACATCTCCGTCCCGCCCCTGCCCCAGGACCCGCCGCCGAAGGACCTCCCGCTCGCCCCGGTCCTGTCGCCCCCCACGTTCGAAGTGGCGGACGCGACACCGACGCCGCCACGCCCGCCGGTCATCGGCCGCCCCGACTGGCTGAAGCGCCCTGGCCCCGAGGAGTTCGCCCGCTACTATCCCGACCGCGCCGTGCGGCTGGGGACCGAAGGCGTGGCCACCCTCGCCTGCACGGTCACCGCGTCGGGCTCGCTCACGGGCTGCCGCGTCGCCTCCGAGACCGCCGACGCCGATTTCGGCGCCGCCGCCCTCAAGCTCGCCAAGTTCTTCAGGATGCGGCCGCAGACGGTCGACGGACAGCCCGTCGAGGGCGGCCAGGTCGTCATCCCGATCCGGTTCAGCCTGAAGTAGGACCGGCCCGGCGGGCCTGCCGAGGCGCCGTTCTCAGGAGCGCCCCGACGGGCCTGACGCCTCGCTTCTCCGACGCGCAGCGTTCCGGAGCGCGGCCGGACAGTCGGTCGTGATCCTGTAGGTCTTCCGCTCGGTCTCGCTCACCCGAACGGTCGCCGTCGCCGGCACGGTCGGCGAACCTGCCAGCGGACATATGTTCACCGTCGTATCGTCGATCCAGGCGATCGCGGCAGGGTTCCAGAGCCCGGCGAAGCTGCCAAGCCGGACACGATCCTCAACCAGGCGGCCGCCAGTCGGCGTGTCGACATTGAATTCCCCCAGCAGGAAAACGTCGTTGCGGCGGCCAGGCCTGGCGACCCGCTGGCCTGTCGGCTCCACCACCACGCTCACGGGATGGTCGCGCGCAACATATCGGTACGAATGGGTCGTCGGCATGCAGGCGGCGAGGGCCAGGACGCCGCCAAGCAGGAACCGTCGCGTCATGGCGCGCCGCCCTCCCTCTCGCGGATAACTTCGGGCGGGCAATCGCGGCGGATACCGATCGTCAGCACCTCGCCGCCGGACGTGGCCACGCGAACAGACCGCGGAACCTCGCCCGGATCGCCGAGGGCATAACGCAGCATGCATACGTTGACCGTTCGCGTGTCGAGCCAGCCGTCGCCGGTCTCGAAGCCCCCATGGTCGTATGAACCGACTTCGGCAATGCGATCCAAGCGGTCTCCCGCGATCCAGACTTCGCTCGTCGCGCTGATCGTCACGCCTCCGCCCAGGTCCACCCTGGTGATCAAGCTGGCCGTGCGATCAGGGTTGGGCTCGATATAGTACTTGTAGATCGAAGCGAAGCCGCCTGTGAGCAGGTAGGCGAACGCCACCGCAGCGACGACATAGGTCGCAAAGAGACCCGCAACCACAAGAGCCGCAAAACGGACCAGCCTGAAGAGGGGGACGGCGATGTCCCCCCACCTCCTGAGATCGTCGGGAACACCGCGGGGCGGGCGAGGCATGGGCGACTCTAGCTGGACGCGTTTCGGGGAGACGTCCACCTTACTCACGGCACAGCTCTAGTTCAAGAACAAAATAAGAACTTCCAGTGCGGAACGAGCGCCGCTTCAGCAACTTTTCAGCAGGCCCAGCACGGGTTCGCCTCGGCCCCGCAGTCGCGGCCGGTGTCGTGCACGACGGCTACATCCCCAGGAACTAGAGGCTGTCAGGGACTGAGGGTCTTTCGGACACCGCGCGAGCCGGGGTCAGGAATTGAAGTTGTGGAGAAACATATCTCACGGCCTCCCCTCCCCCTTGCGGGGAGGGGTCGGGGGTGGGGGTGCTCGCCTTCGACCGCTGCGCCGACACCCCCACTCCCAAACCCTCTCCCCGCAAGGGGGAGAGGGCTTTGCCGCCTCTCGCCGACCAGCCGCAGGCCCTAACGGCCTCTAGGCGGCTTCCGGGACCCCCACAAGCTCGGTCAGGATCCCGCCCTGCGCAGGAGGTCCGGACAGTCGGTTGTGACGAGGTACGTTCGGCGCTCGCCCTGGCCGAGGACGTTTATCCTCTTCGGGACCGCCGGGCGCCCCTCCAACGGGCAGACGTTCACCGTCGTCTCGTCGATCCAGGCGATGGCGCCGGGAGACCAGAGCCCCTCGAAGCTGCCCAGGCGGATGCGGTCGTTGGGGGCGTAGCCCGGGCCTTCGGTCGCAAGTCGTTCGCCCTCCAGATAGACATCGTTGCGCCGTCCGGGCGCGGCGCGCTGGCGTCCGTCCGGCGTAACGACCACGGCGACGCGCCGATCGGGCGACGGGTAGCGATACTGATGGGTGTCACGCGGCGCGGGCTCGATACATCCCGACGTCGCCGCGACCGCCACGAACATGACCGCGCCCTTCAGCCCCATCGCCATTTCCATGACTTCAGGACGGGCGGTGGGCAGTCCTTGGTGACCCGCACGCTTGCGACGTCGCCGCGGGCGCCTTTCACGTTCGCGACCAGCTCCGCAGCGTCCCCAGGCCCGGTGAAGGGATAGCGCAGCATGCAGACGTTCACACGCCTGTCCTCCCGCCACCCGTCCCCGGCCTCAGGGCCTCCATGGAAGTACCTGCCGAGCTGGACGCGCGGCGTGAACGCGCCGCCGACAAGATAGACGTCGTACGCGGTGTCGGCCGTGGGCGCCACCTCAACGCTGGCCTCCGTCACGAGACTGATCGTCCGGTCGGGGCTGGGCTCGATCTCGTAGACGTAGCTTGTCGGGGCCTGGGACAAGAGCCACCAGAGGCCTGCCACGACCAACGCGAACGTCGCCGCGGCGCCGACAACCGCGAGGGCTGCGATCTGCGTCAGCATGTGGACGAAACGCAGGAGCGCCAGCGACCGACTCAACGGCCGCGCCATCGGGCGGCGGCGTCCCACACATCTTCGGGACCGTCGGGAACGCTACGGGGCGGGCTGGGCATGGCGACTCCGGCTGGACGTGTTTCGGGGAGGCGCCACCCTCTCACGGCCCAGCTCGAAAGTCAGGAACAAAAAGAGAACATACGATGCAGGACCTGCGCCCGTTCAGTAGCTCTTCGGCAGACCCAGGACGCGTTCGGCGATGTAGTTCAGGATCATCTCGCGGCTCACCGGCGCGATGCGGGCGATCATCGACTCGCGGAAGTAGCGCTCGACGTCGAATTCCCTGGCGTAGCCCATGCCGCCGTGGCTGAGCACCGCCGCCTCGCAGGCGCGGAAACCCGCCTCGCCGCCCAGGTACTTGGCCGCGTTGGCCTCGGCCCCGCAGTCGCGGCCGGCGTCGTGCAGCGCGGCGGCCTTGAAGGCCATCAGGTTCGCCGCCTCCAGCTCGGCCCAGGCCCTGGCCAGCGGATGCGCGACGCCCTGGTTCTGGCCGATCGGCCGGCCGAACACGACGCGCTCCTTCGCATAGCCCGCCGCCCGCCTCAGCGCCGCCCGGCCCAGCCCCACCGCCTCGGCCCCGATCAGCACCCGCTCCGGGTTCAGCCCCTCCAGCAGGTAGTAGAAGCCGCGCCCCTCCTCGCCCACCAGGTCCTCGGCGGGCACGTGCAGGTCGTCGATGAAGACCGCATTCGATTCAACGGCTTTCCGGCCCATCTTCGGGATCGGCGTGGCCGTGATCCGGCTGCGGTCGAAGTCGGTGTAGAAGAGGCTGAGCCCCTCGGTCGCCTTCCTCACCTGGTCCTTCGGCGTGGTCCGCGCGATGATCAGCATCTTGGTCGCGCGCTGGGCGTTGGTCGTCCACATCTTCCGGCCGCGGATGACGTAGCCGTCGTTGGTCCGCTCGGCGCGGGTGGTCAGGCTGGTGGTGTCGAGACCGGCGTCGGGCTCGGTCACGGCGAAGCACGTCTTGTCCTCACCGGCGATGATCCGCGGGATCGCCTTCTCGCGCAGCGCCGGGGTCCCGAACTTCACCACCGGCATCAGGCCGAAGATGTTCAGGTGCATGGCGCTCGCGCCCGAGAAGCCCGCCCCGCTCTCGGCCACCGTCTGCATGACGATCGCCGCCTCGGTGAGCCCCAGCCCCGCGCCGCCCAGCTCGGCCGGCATGGCCACGCCCAGCCAGCCCGCCTCGGCCATCGCCGCCACGAACGCCTCGGGGAACACCCCGCTCTCGTCGGTCTGGCGCCAGTAGGCCGCGTCGAACCGCGCGCACAGCCGCTCGACCGAGTCGCGGATCGCCTGCTGCTCGTCGGTGAACCAGAAGCCGCTCATCGTCACCCCCAACCCTCAGTCCCACAGAGACGCCCGGAACCGCGCCGGATCCATCCGCCCGGCATAGGGACCGGGTTCGCGCCCCGTCACGCAAGCCGTCACGATCCCGGCCACCAGCGGCGCCAGCAGCCAGCCGTTGCGGCGCGCGCCGGCCGCCAGGACCGCCCCCGGCTCGGCCTCGCTCCAGCCCACCAGCGGCAGCCCGTCCGGCGTGGCCGCCCGGACGCCGGCCGCGATCTGCACGGGCGCGTCCCGCAGGCCGGGAAAGAGCCGAAGGCCGCCCGCCAGCAGCGGCGCCGCCTTCTCGCCCTCGACGGCAGGATCGGAAACGCCGGCCTCCATCGTCGCCCCGAAGGCCGTGTCCGAACCCGGGACCGCATAGACGCCCTCGCCCCGCATCACCGCGCCGCGGCCTTCCGCCGCCACGCGCACGATGTGCCCCTTGATCGGCGACAGCTTCGAAAGCTCGGGCGCCGCGTCGACCAGCCCCTGAAAGGCGCCCGTCGCGACCACCAGCACGTCTTCGTCGCCGCGTCCCTTCACCGAACGCGCCTCGTAGGTCACGCCCGCCGCCTTCGCGGCCTGGGCCAGCGCCGAGAGTGCGGCAGGCGCATCCACGCGCCAGTCCTCGCGCGTCAGCAGCGCACGCTCGAAACCCTCCGCGAGGCCCGGCGCGAGCCCCTGCGCCGTCGCGGCGCCGATCTCCGTCGGCCGCATCTGCAAGCCGCCGAACCCGGCCGCCACCGCCTCCAGCCAGTCGTCCCCGCCGACCGCCATCGCGCCCGTCCGGTCCAGCGCCACGCCCGCCCGCCCGGCCAGCCCCGGCCACAGGTCGCGCGCGGCCATCAGCAGGTCCAACTGCCCCCGCGCCATCTCATCGAGCACCGCCTCGAACACCGGCGCGATCATGCCCGCCGCCACGCTGGAGGCGTTCGGCCCGCCGGGATCGCAGATGGTCACCGCGCAGCCCGCGTCGGCGAGCGACAGCGCGGTGGTCCAGCCCAGCACGCCCGCGCCGGCGACGGTGACTCTGGGGCCGCGGTTCATGCCCCTAACCACCCGCTGCGCCTCCGAAAATCAAGGGCCGAGCGCGGCCGGCTTGCCGCGCCCCGAGGCGCGACCTAGCCTCCCCGCAACAGTGTTTCGCCGGCGATGCAAACCGGACATGGACACGACGGGCCGGCGCGATAGAAGGGCCGGTATGTTTGCGGGGGACGCATCGACTTGATCCGTGATTTCCTGGTGTGGCTCGCCACCGAGCTGGGCAAGGGCCCGGGCGAGATCGACATCTCGTGGAGCGACGCGCTCGCGAGCTCGCTCAATTTCTGGGGTCTGCTCGAAGGCACCCACGTGATGACGCTGATCCTGTTCGCGGGCACGATCTTCGTGGTCGACCTGCGGCTTCTGGGCGTCATCTTCAGGAAGACGCCGGTCTCGGTGGTCAGCGACCGGATCCTGCCGCTGACGATCTTCGGCATCGTCATGATGCTGGCCACGGGCACGGCGCTCTTCTTCGCCAAACCCTTGCTTTATTACCACAATATCTGGTTCCGCCTGAAGCTGGTGTTCCTGGCGCTGGCCTTCGTGAACATCATCGTCTTCCACTATCGCGTGCAACGCGACATCGCCGCGTGGGACACCCTGGAGAAGCCTCCGGCCAAGGCCCGCATCTCGGCCTTCCTGTCGCTGGCGAGCTGGCTGCTGGTGATCTGCTTCGGCCGCTACATCGCCTACGACTGGACGAACTGCGGCAAGCCCCTGCCCCACTGGATCAACGTCGCCCAGGACTGCAAGGCCTCGGAGAGCGGCGCCCTCGACCTCGGAGCGCCGCAGCAATGACCGTCTTCGCGCCTCAGGACCTGTTCCCCCAGCTCGCGGGCTGGGTGGCCAACCTCGACGACACCTTGCCGGGCAAGCCGATCAAGGATTCGGTCTACGCCTTCGCCCAGATCGAGGTGGGCCACCTGCTCGCGCTCGCCGTGCTGGGGGGGACCTCGGTGCTCATGAACCTGCGCCTGATCGGCGTCGGCCTCACCGACGAGCCGCCGCGCGTGCTGCATCGAAACCTCGCCGGATGGACCTGGGCGGGCCTTGTCGTGATCCTGATCACCGGCCTCCTGATGGGCGCGGCGAACGGAGAACGGCTCTACACCTCGGAAGCCTTCACCGCGAAGATGATCGGCCTGCTGGCCGGGATCATCATGACGTTCGCGATCACGCTGCCGGCGTCGAAGAACGACGGCCGTCTGGGTCCTGTCTCGCGGATCATGGGCGTCATCGGCTTGGCGGTCTTCATGTTCGCCGTCTGGGTCTTCCTGCAGGCGAAGCTCGCCAACCCGGGCCTCTGGCACGTGATCATGGCGGGCGGCCTCATCGTGCTCTTCGCCGCCCGCGGCCTGACGCGGATCGTCTACCTCGGCGTCATGCTGGCGATGGTCGCGGCCCAGCAGGTGCTCACCCACCTCGTCTACAAGGCCGACGACTTCGCCCACCTCGACCCGGTCAACAAGGGCTTCGCCTGGGCGTTCGCGGGGGTCATCCTGCTCACCGCCGTCATCCAGTCGGTCGCCTCGGGCCGCAGCCCGGAGAGCGGGCCGTTCGTGAAGGGCATGGCCTTCGCCGCCATCCTCGTCTGGATCATGACCGCCGCCGCCGGCCGCTGGCTGGCGTTCGCCTAGGCGCTCACGGCCGGGGGTGCTCGCGCCCCCAGCCCTGGTGCCACTCGGGCTCGCCGGCATAGCGGGCCGCCAGGAAGTCGACGAAGGCGCGCACCTTCGCCGCCAGGTGCCGCGCGTGCGGATAGACGGCGTAGACGTGGATCAGCTCGGGTTCGAAGTTGCAGAGGATGGGCGTCAGCCGCCCGTCCCGCAGGGCCTCGGCCGCCGCGAACGCCGGTGTCCGCACGACGCCGAACCCGGCCACCGCCGCCGCCACGCAGGGCTCGGCGCCGTTGAACCGCAGCCGCCCATGCACCCGCACCTCCCGGACGTCGCTCTGCGCCCCGAACCGCCACAGCGTGGCCTCGCGCATGTTGGTGTCCAGGATCGCCTCGTGCCCCGCCAGGTCCTCAAGCGTCACCGGCATGCCCGCCCCGGCGAGGTAGGCCGGCGCCGCGCAGGTCACCATCCGCACCGCCGCCAGCCGCCTGGCCACCAGCGACGAGTCCGAGAGCTGGCCGATCCGCACGGCCACGTCGAAGCCCTCCTCGACCAGGTTCACCATCCGGTCCGAGAAGCTGACGTCCAGCGACACCGCCAGGCACTGCGAGGCGAAGTCCAGGAGCGCCGGCGTGAGCTGGTTCTTGCCGAACGACACCGGCGCCGAGACCTTCAGGTTGCCGCTCGGGCCCGTCTGGTCCTTCACCGACGTCTCCAGGGCGTCGAACCGCTCCAGCAGGTCCCGCGCCCGCTCCAGGTAGGCCTGGCCGGTGTCGGTGAGCGACACGTCGCGCGTGGTGCGGTTCAGCAGCCGCTGGCCCAGCCGGTTCTCCAGCCGCGCGACCAGCTTCGAGACCTGCGCCCCCGACACGTCCAGCTTGCGCGCGCCTTGCGTGAAGCTGCGCGCTTCGGCCACCGCGGCGAAGGCGCGGATCTCGTCCAGGCGGTCCATGCGATTGTTTCCTGTTCGGCGACACTGTTGTCCCGACAGCGGTGATTATCAACAGCCTGGCGCGCGGCCATCTTCCCGCCAGGCCGAGCGATCGGCGCCCAATCTCTCGCAGGGGACCCATCCCATGACCCAAGCCCGCACCGTCGCCGTCGTGGTCGGCTCGCTCCGCAAGGACAGCGTGTCGAGGAAGCTCGCCAAGGCCTTCGCCGCGCTGACGCCCGACCTCAGGTTCGAGATCGTCGAGATCGGCGACCTGCCGCACTTCGACCAGGACCTCGAATCCGATCCGCCGGCCCAGTGGGTCCGCTTCCGCGAGCAGATCGCGGCGGCCGACGCGGTCCTGTTCGTCACGCCCGAGTTCAACCGCTCGGTCCCCGGCGCGCTGAAGAACGCCATCGACGTGGGCTCGCGTCCCTACGGCGCGAGCGTCTGGAACGGCAAGCCCGGCGCGGTCATCAGCCAGTCGCCCGGCGCCATCGGCGGCTTCGGCTCGAACCACCACCTGCGCCAGTCGCTGGTGTTCCTGAACGTGCCGCTGCTCAGCCAGGAGGCCTACATCGGCAATTCGTTCTCGCTCTTCGACGACCGCGGCGAGCTGGTGAACGAGGCCACGACCGAGTTCCTCCGCGCCTACGGCCAGGCCTTCGCGGCCTGGATCGAAACCATCGCCCCGGCCCAGCCCGCCGCGAAGGCCGCCTGACATCCCGTCCCGCGAAAGGTCCCAGGCCAGGCCCATGACCCTGCCCACCGTCTTCCTCCCCCACGGCGCGGGCCCCTGCTTCTTCATGGAGTGGCAGAGGGGTCCGGCCGACGCCTGGGACCGCACCGCCGCCTACCTGCGCGGCCTGGTCGCCCGCCTGCCCGAGCGGCCGAAGGCGATCCTCGTCATCTCCGGCCACTGGGAAGCGCCTGAGTTCACGGTGGGCTCGGGCCAGTGGCCGCAACTGGTCTACGACTACTCCGGCTTCCCCGAGCACACCTACCGGCTCACCTTCGAGGCGCCCGGGTCCCCCGGCCTCGCGCGGCGCGTCCGACGCCTGCTCGACGCCGCCGGGATCGCCTCGGCCGAGGACGCCGGCCACGGCTGGGACCACGGCGTCTTCGTGCCGCTGAAGCTGGTGACGCCCGACGCGGACATCCCGGTCGTGCAGCTCTCGCTGAAGGCCGACCTCGACGCGGCCGCCCACCTCGCCGCCGGCCGCGCCCTCGCGCCCCTGCGCGACGAGGGCGTGCTGATCGTCGGCTCGGGCATGAGCTGGCACAACATGCGCGGCTTCACGCCAGCCTTCACCGCGCGCTCCGCGGCGTTCGACGCCTGGCTGGAGACCGCGGTCGCCGACCCCGCCGCCCGCGACGCCGCCCTCGCCCGCTGGGACGAGGCCCCGCACGCCCGCGAGGCCCACCCGCGCGAGGAACACCTGCTGCCGCTCATGGTGGCCGCCGGCGCCGCCCAGGGCGACCCAGGCCGCGTCGCGTTCCGCGACACGGTCATGGACGTGGTCCTCTCCGCCGTCGAATTCGGCTGACGCGCCGCCAGCGGACGTTGTCCATCTCCTCTCCCCCACGCGAAGCGAGAGGGGAGAGGGCAGGGAGAGGGGCGACGCAGGCCTTGCCGCCTGCACGGCGGCCCAGCCATGATCCACCCTCAGACTTACGAGGGGCGTGTGCGCCGCAGGCGCCCTATCGAACCGCGGAGGACGCAGAGGATTTCGCAGAGGGCGCGGAAGGCACGGCCCTCTGCGATCTCCGCGACCTTCCTGCGCGCCGCAGGCGCCGTCATTCGGAACCACGAACCCACACGAAATACACGAACGGGCCACGGGCGATCACAGCGCCGAGATCATCCCCGACGCGTTCGTGCGCCTTCGTGCGTGTTCGTGGTTGAATCAAAACGACGCTGACCCGCCATCGACGCCGGAAGGCTGGCACGACCCCTCGTCCGGCACGCTGCGAGCCAACCCCCTACGCCACCGCGCTCCGCGCAGCGTCCCCGCCGTCCACGGCCGCCTGGAGCGCTTCGTAGAGGCGTCCGGCCTCGATGGGCTTGGCGACGAAGGCGTCCATGCCGGACTGCAGGTATTCGGCGATCTGGTGGCTCATGGCGTTGGCGGTCAGGGCCACGATCGGCGTTCGCGCGCGGGCCTCATGGCGCTCGCGGGTGCGGATCACGGCGGTGGCGGTCGGGCCGTCCATCACCGGCATCTGCACATCCATGAGGATCACGTCCCAGGGCTCGCGCTCCCAGGCCTCGACCGCCGCGCGGCCGTCGGCGACCATCACGGGCTCGATCCCCACCTGTTCCAGCAGGGTCTTGAGGACGAGCTGGTTCATGGCGTTGTCCTCGGCGGCCAGCACGCGGACCGGCCGCGCCTCGGCGACCGGCGCCGCCTTGGGCTTCTTCGCCGGCTTCGGCTTCGGCAGCGCCCTGGCCACCTTCTTCAGCGGCAGCAGCGCGGTGAAGGTCGACCCCATGCCGGGCGCGCTGGTGGCGGTGATGCCGCCGCCCATCAGCTCGGCCAGCTCGCGGCAGATGGCGAGGCCCAGGCCCGTGCCGCCGAACTTGCGCGTGGTCGAGGCGTCGGCCTGCGCGAACTTGCGGAAGAGGCCGGAGAGTTCGGACGCGGTCATGCCGATGCCGCTGTCGAACACGGTGAGCGACAGCGCGCCCTTCTCGTGGCCGATGCGCACCTTCACGCCGCCCTTGTCGGTGAATTTCAGCGCGTTGGAGACCAGGTTCCAGAGGATCTGGCGCACCCTGACCTGATCGCCCTCGTAGACGCCCCGGGCCACGCGATCGACGCTGAGCTCGAAGTCGAGGCCCTTCATGTCGGCGATGGCCTGGAACGTGGCCTGCACCGTCTGGGCGACCTCGCGCACGTCGAACTGCGCGGTCTCCAGCGCCAGCTTGCCCGCCTCGATCTTCGACAGGTCCAGCACGTCGTTCAGGATCGCGAGCAGGCTCTCGCCCGACTGGCGGATGACCTCGATCCTGTCGCGCTGGCGCTTCGACAGATCGGCGTCCGCCGCCAGCGCCTGGGCCATGCCCAGCACCCCGTTCAGCGGCGTGCGGATCTCGTGGCTCATGGTGGCGAGGAAGGCGCTCTTGGCCCGGTTCGCGCCCTCGGCGTCCTCCTTGGCCTGCACCAGCGCCTGCTCGGCCGCCTTCTTGGCGGTGATGTTGCGCAGCGCCCCCACCAGGCGCAGGGGCCGCCCGGCCTCGTCGACGAACAGCTTCGCCCGCCCGGCCGCCCAGACCTCGCGGCCGTCGGTCCGGGTGACCCGATGCTCGGGCTGGAACGGCGCGCCCTCGCGCTCGTGGCGCTCCCAGGCCGCCTGCACGTCGGCAACGTCGCGCGCGTCGATCCCGCGCCAGATGTTCTCCAGCAGGCCCTTGTAGGTGCTGGGCTCCTCGTAGAACGAGTCCTCCGCGCCCACCTTCAGCAGTTCGCCGCGGACGTAGTCCATCTCGTAGACGTGCAACTCGGCCAGTTCGACCGCCAGCTTCAGCCGCTCCTCCGACCGCGCGGTGCGCTCCAGCGCCTCGACCATGTGGGTGATCTCGTAGGAGCTGATGATCAGGCCGCCCACCTCGCCGTCGTGGCCGTACCAGGGCGCGAGCTGCACCCGCACCCAGGCGGTCCCGCCGTCGGGCGTCGGGATCTGCAGGCGCTCGATCGCCCGCGCGTGGCCCAGGAGGCAGAAGTCCAGGCCCTCGCGCCACTGCTCGAACATGTCGGGGCGCAGGTCGTAGAGCGTGCGCCCGACCACCGGCCGGCCCTCCAGGCCGCGCGCCTTGATCCAGGGCGGGCTGGCGTACAGCAGCCGCATCTCGCGGTCGGTCAGCACCATCGAGACCGGCATCGCGTTGACGATCGCCGACATGGTCCGCTCGGCGCCCGCCTGCGCGCGGGTGGCGTTCACGCGCACCCACTCGTCGGCGACGACGTCGGCCAGGTCCTCCAGCCGCCGCCCCAGGGCGCGGTCGTAGGCGCGCGGCTCCAGCCCCACCACCGAGAGCGCGCCCGGCGTCGAGCCGTCCTCCAGCCGGATCGGCGCGCCGGCGAAGAAGCGCAGGTAGGGCGGCCCGGTGACCACGGCCTCGTCGCGGACGCGGGCGTCCTGCGTGGTGTCCTCGATCCAGACCATCTCGCCGCGGCCCATCACCTCCTCGACGCCGCGCGCGGCGCGCACGGTCTCGCCCGTGCGGCTGCGCCAGTAGCCGTCGCCGATCTTGAGCGTGATCTGGGCCTCGACGGACCCGAACAGGGCGCGGGCCAGGCGTGTCGCGCGGTCGAACACCGCCTGGGACTCCTCCAGCCCCGGCGGCATGACCATCGGCTCTCGCGAGCGCTCGCGCGGCATACACTCCCCCCGGAACGTGCGTTGCCGAACGTTGTCGGCCCGAACGCGTTAAGCGCGGGCTAAAGCCGGCGACGTTTCGCGCTCAGATTGTGCAGGACGATTCCGCTCGTGGTCGCCACGTTGAGGGAATCGAAGCCGCCGGCCATGGCGATCCGCACGGTGCGCGCACGCGCCATCACGGCGTCCGGCAGCCCCGGCCCCTCGGCGCCGAACAGGATCGCCGTCCTCAGCCCTGGCGCATGGTCCTCCAGTTCGGCCTCGCCGCGCGGCGACAGCGCCACGAGGTCGAAGCCCGCGCGGGCCAGCAGGTCGCCCATCGCCGCGGCGTCCCCGGCGCGGGCGAACGGCACGGTCAGCGCGGCCCCCACGCTGACCCGGATGGCCTTGCGGTAGAGCGGGTCGCAGCAGGTGTCGTCCAGCAGCACCGCGTCGGCCCCGAAGGCCGCAGCGTTCCGGAAGACGCCGCCCATGTTGTCGTGGTTGGCGATGCCGACCAGCCCGACCACCAGCGCCTTCGCCGGCAGGCCCGCGACCAGCGCCGCCGCATCCCGCCGGGGCCGCTTCACCAGCGCCAGGATGCCCCGGTGGATCGGGAAGCCCACGACCGCGTCCATCGCCGCCTGCCCCGCCGCATAGACCGGCGTCGCCGCCGGCAGGCCGGCCAGCACCTCGCCCAGGCCCTCCAGCCTGTGCGCGGCGACCAGCACCGAGACCACGGCCGCGGGATCGGCCGCGACCGCCTTCTCCAGCACCACCCGCCCCTCGGCGACGTAGAGCCCGTCGCGGCCGGCGAGGTCGCGTTCGCGGACCGCCCGGTACGGCTCGAGCCGGGGGTCCGCAGGGTCTTCGATCGGGACCGCTACCAGATCTTCACCCGCTCGGCGCGAACAGGGCGTTCACCGTCTGGGGCGTCATGAACCATTCGCCGCGCTCCACGGGCCGGCCCGAGGCCGGCGCATGATCTTGCCCGTTTTCTTACACCCTGCGCGGCACAAGGCGAGCGTTGCGACGCACGATTGCGCGTCAGCGGTCCTCGGCGGTCTCCCGCACGCGCACGATCAGCGACTGGCTGGCCGTCGCCATCAGCTCCCCGCTCTGCGCGAACAGCGACATCGACCCGTGCGCGAAGCCGCCCGCCACGCCCGAGATGCTGATGTCGCAGAGCACCCACTCGGTGGGCGTGATCCGGCGGATGCGCAGGGTGTTGTCCAGGCTGTTGCCGCCCGCGTTGCGGCCCAGCGCGTTGCCCACGCCCTGCGGCACGAAGTCGGCCATCACCGCCAGGATGGTGGCGTCGATCGCCAGGTCGTCCTTGGGCCGCGCCCACAGGATCGTCCGCCCGTCCGGCTCGGCGGCGCCGTCCCGGTCGAAACCCGACTTCCCCTTCGCGAACCGCACGTCCATGCGCGAATGCACGCCTTCCCCCGCGCCGCGCCAGTGCTGGCGCGCCGGGCAGTCCTGCGGCGGCGGGACCTTGGGCGCCTCGACCCACTGGTCGTCGAACGGGCTCTCGCGGGCCCCCAGCGCGGCGCTGACGGTGATGATCTCCTTGTCGTCGACGTGGCTGATCGATCGGGCCTGGGTGTTGTACTTGCCCTGTACCGGCGTCCAGACGTCGATGTCGACCACGCTGCCCGGTCGCGCATAGCCCAGGTACTGCGCCGTCGCGCAGATCACCGGCCGCCCGGTCGTGCGCTCCAGCGCCGCCACCGCCGAGGCCATGCCGACGCCGCCGAACATGAACTCGCTCCCCTGCGGCCCGACGCAGATCTCGGGCGTGATCGGCAGGTACCAGCGGTGCGGATTGTGGGTCGCCTGGAGGTCGAAGAAGAGCTTGCTCATCGCCCGCCCTCAAAGCCCGTCGCGGGCCTCGGCGCAAGGCCTTCGCACCGCCCCCGCGCGCCGCGAGGGTCCGCGCGCGGAGCGCGAACCGGTGAACCTTTGATCAACCCTGAAAATTAAGCCTGTGCGAAGGGGCTCCCGCCTATCCTGCGCCCGATGATGATCGGGCATCAGATCAAGCTCCCGGCGCTCGCCGCGATCCCCCGGCCGCTCTATGTGCCGGTGGCCGCCGTCATGGGCCTCGTCGTCCTGGCGGTCTCGCTCACGCCCGTCGCCGAGCCGTTCCTCGCCCGCGTCCTGATCTTCTGGGCGGGCGTGAACCTGGCCTATGCGCTCATGCCCTACGTCCGCCGCGGCGACATCCCGCTGGTGGCGGCCTGGGTGGTGCTGCTCTCCGAACTCGCGCCCTGCTTCGCCGGCCACCTCATCTCGCCCGAGAACGTCTGCGCCGACGTCCTGGGCGTGCTGATGGCCGCCGGCCCGATCTACGTGGCCCGCCTGCGTCAGATCCAACAGGGCGACATCCGCCCCGCCGGCCGCCGCGCGACGGAACGCTGAGGCCGCCCCGATCCCTCCGCCTGAACGTCATGGCCGGGACAAGGC
>NZ_JAHBYD010000034.1 GCF_019636135.1 Phenylobacterium sp. | reverse complement strand
TGCAGCTCGGTCGCCTCGGGGGTGGCGGGGGCCTTGCGGGTGCGGCCGACCTTGGCGGCCACCGCTTCGCCGGCGGTCTTCGCCTGTTCGATCAGGTCCTCGCCCCTGGCCTTGGCGTCCTCGATGAGCGCCTCGCCCTTCAGCTTGGCGTCGTCGATCAGCGGCTGGGCGCGCTCGGCGATGCGCTCCCGGTTCTTCCAGGCCACCACGCCGGCCGCGCCCAGGACGGCCGCGCCGATAAGGATGAACGGATTCCTGCGGGCGAACGCCAGCGCCGGTCCGGCCAGTTTCGCGGCCTGCTTCATCCGATCGCGGTCGAGCGGCAGGCGATACTTCTCAAGAACGTCGGGCATGTCGGTCATCACGGGTCTCCGGGCTTGGCTTGCGGACAGAAACCCCTTTGCGGCCAAGCCGTTCCCGCTCCCCGCTTCGGAACCGGCGTCCAATCACAAAAGATTCAACGGAGGTGCGACTCACCGGCCCGGCGGCCCAGCTTGAGTCGGATTCCGAAATCAGATTAACGATTCTCGCCGAGGGGCCAGACCATTAACCGGTCTTAAAGAACGGTAGGGCAGGTTAACGGCGAGGCATGCGCGGGTCCGCTGGGTCCGTGGGGGAATGCGGGGACGCGGGCAGGAGAGGCCGATGCGGGTTTTGTTGATCGAGGACGACAGCGCGACCGCGCAGAGCATCGAGCTGATGCTGAAGTCCGAAGGTTTCAACGTCTATACGACCGACCTGGGCGAGGAAGGCGTCGATCTCGGCAAGATCTACGACTACGACCTCATCCTGCTGGACCTCAACCTGCCCGACATGAGCGGCATGGACGTCCTGCGCACGCTGCGCGTCGGCAAGATCAACACCCCGATCATGATCCTGTCGGGCACCGCCGAGATCGAGACGAAGGTGAAGACCTTCTCGGGCGGCGCCGACGACTACATGACCAAGCCGTTCCACAAGGACGAGCTGGTCGCCCGCATCCACGCCGTGGTCCGCCGTTCGAAGGGCCACGCGCAATCTGTCATCAAGACCGGCGACATCATCGTGAACCTGGACGCCAAGACGGTCGAAGTGGGCGGCATCCGCGTCCACCTGACCGGCAAGGAATACCAGATGCTGGAGCTGCTCTCGCTCCGGAAGGGCACGACCCTCACCAAGGAAATGTTCCTGAACCACCTCTACGGCGGCATGGACGAGCCCGAGCTGAAGATCATCGACGTCTTCATCTGCAAGCTCCGGAAGAAGCTCGCGGCGGCCGCCGACGGCAAGCACCACATCGAGACCGTCTGGGGCCGCGGCTACGTGCTGCGCGACCCGCAGGAAGGCGTGATCGCCGCCTGAACGCCGGGCGCGACCATATCCAACGATAGTGAGACGCCCGGACGCATGTCCGGGCGTTTTCGTTTGCATCGGGTCGGTCTAGCCTTGCGCCGACCAGCCCCGGGGGAGGACTAGGGACCATGGGCCGCCTGCTTGCGCTGCTGCTCGCGCTGATCGCCGGCTCGTACCTCGCCTACCTCGACCAGGTGCTGCCCGAATCGGCGCCGCTCTCGACGTCGCCGCTGGAGTTCTCGGGCGAGCGGGCGTTCCAGGACGTGCGGTTCCTGGCGGCCGTGCCGCATCCCGTCGGCTCGGTCGCCAACGCCAACGTGCGCGACGCCATCGTGGGCAAGATGCTGAAGTACGGGCTCTCGCCCGAGGTGCGCCCGGGCGTGGGCGTCTTCAGCCGCGCCGACCGGCCGGGCTTCTTCGGCGGCGCCTACGTCGAGAACATCGTGGGCGTGCTGCCGGGCCGCGACCGCAACGCCCCGGCGCTGGCCCTGCTGGCCCACTACGACAGCGTGCCCGGCTCGCCCGGCGCCGCCGACGACCTGATGGGCGTGGCCGCGGCGCTGGAGACCGTCCGCGCCATCGCGGCCCACGGCGTCCCGGCCCGCGACGTCATCGTGGTCATCACCGACGGCGAGGAGGCGGGCCTCCTCGGCGCCAACCACTTCTTCCACCGCGACCCGATGGCCAGGCGGGTGGGCTTCGTCGTCAACCTGGAGGCGCGCGGCTCGGCCGGCCGGGCGCAGATGTTCCAGACCCATCCGCGGAACGGCGAACTGATCGGGCTCTTCCAGGCCAACGCCCGGCGGCCGGCGTCCTCGTCGCTGGCGGTGATGCTCTACGAGGTGATGCCGAACGACACCGACCTCACCGAGAGCCTGCGGGCCGGCGTGGACGGGATGAACTTCGCCATCATCGGCCGCCAGTTCGACTACCACAGCCCCACCTCGACCGCGCAGAACCTCGAGCGCGGCTCGCTGCAGGACATGGGCGACCAGGTGCTGGCGGTCTCGCGCGAGCTGGCGTTCGCCGACGCCCTGCCCGGCCACGCGCCCTCGCCGGTCTACGCGAACCTGTTCGGCGACGTGCTGGTCGCCTACCCCGCCTGGGTGGGATGGGTGCTGATCCTGGTCATCGGCGGCCTGATCGCCGTCTCGGTCCGCTGGGCGCGGCAGTCGGGCGAGTTCCCGGCCGCCGACCTGCTGCGCGGCGCGGGCGCCTTCGCCTTCGCGGGCGTCGGCGCCGCGGCGATCCTCCAGTTCGCGCGGCGGCTCACGGGCGCCGAGTTCGGCTATCTGGAGCAGCGGTTCCTGCTGGCCCAGGCGCAGCGCTGGGAGTGGGCGATCATGCTGGTCTCCCTGGGCTTCATGATGCTGGCCGCCGCCGAGCTGTCGCGCAGCCGCCGCTGGGTGGCGTTCCTGCCCCTGGCCGCGGGCCTCGCCTGCTCGGCGCTGGCGATGGAGGTCGACTGGATCGGCGGCGTCACCGGCGCGCTCGCCGCGCTCATCGGCTGGTTCACCTTCGGCCGCCCGGTCAGCCGCAAGGGCGCCTGGGCGGGCGGGCTCGTCTTCTGCCTGCTGCTCACCATCGCCCTCCAGGCCCTCGCCCCGGCCGCCGCCTTCGTCCTGGCCTGGCCGCTGCTGGCGGCCGCGGTCGCCGCGGCGGCCACCTCGTTCGGCGCCAAGCGCAACGCGCTGGACCTGCTGCTGCTGGCGGTGCTCGCCGCCGCGGCGCTGGGCTGGGAAGGCGGGGTCTCGCACACCGCCTTCGAGAGCATGGACTTCGTGCCGCTGTTCGCGATCCAGATGATCACCGCGGCCATGGTGCTCTGGCCCCTGGCGCAGCCCGACTGGGGCCGCTCGCCGGCGCGGATCATCGGGGCGGCGCTGCTGCTGGGCGGCCTCGGCCTCACGCTCATCGTCCGCTCGGCCGACCCGTGGAGTCCGCGGCGCCCGCAGATCACCTACGTCGGCTTCCAGCAGGACCAGGACACCGGCCGCGCCTGGCGCTTCGCCCTGCCCGGCGCGGGCCGCGCCTGGACCGACCAGGTGCTGAAGGCCGACAGCCAGGCCGAGCCGCAACGGCTCAAGCAATGGTGGTGGTGGCGGCCGCACGACATGGCGCCCGCGACACCCATCGCCTCGACCGCGCCCACGTTCGCGATGGTCCGCGAGCCGGACAAGCGCCTGAAGCTCTCGGTGACCCTGCCGCCCGAGGCGCGGACGCTGGAGCTGCGCCTGCGCTCCACCGTCCCGGCCCGGGTGATGACCCTGGGCGGCGGCCCTGTCGGCCAGGAGATGGCGGCCGGCAAGTGGGTGCGCGTGAGCTGGACGACCTCCGGCCCGCCGCTGGAGCTCAGCGTGAAGCCCACCGGGCCCGGACGCCTCGACATCGCCTACGTCGCCGGAATCGACGGCTGGCCCGGCACGGCCACGCCGCTGCCGGCCCGCCCGGCCGACCTGATGCCGTGGGACGATTCCGACTCGACCTTCCTGACCGGCACGCGCGCCTTCACTTGGTAGCCGGCTGGCGCTATCTCGGGAGCATGAGCGACGTCACGATCTATCACAACCCCGCGTGCGGGACCTCGCGGAACACGCTCGCGCTCCTGCGCGAGAAGGGCGTCGAGCCCGCGGTGGTCGAGTACGTGAAGGCCGGCTGGACCCGGGAGCAGCTCCAGGACCTCCTGAAGCGCATGCAGGTGGGCGCCCACGACATCCTGCGCGTGCGCGGCACCAACGCCGAGGCGCTGGGCCTGACCGACCCGAACGTGTCGGACGAAGCGATCATCGCGGCCATGATCATCGAGCCGATCCTGGTGAATCGCCCTATCGTGGTAACCCCGAAGGGCGCGGCGCTGTGCCGGCCCGCCGAGCTGGCGCTCGGCCTCCTCTGACGACCTGAGACAATCGGCCGGGGCGCGCCGAGCGCCGTTCGCGGCCATCTTCCACTCAACTGCGGGCGCGGGGGCGCTTCAGCAGGCTCCGGCGGCGTCCGGACCCGCACAGTCGAGCACCGGGGGCGCCATGCAGGATCCCGATCCGCGCAAATTCTCCTTTCGCCTGAAGGCCGGCCTTGTCGCCGGCGCCGTCGCCGTGGCCGCGGGCCTGGTCGGCTGGCAGGTCGCTTCACGGCTGGACGGGCCCGAGGCGCCGCGGCTGACGGCCGGCGCCATGGCCGCCCTGCAGCACGCCGCCTTCACCCAGGCCGAGGCCCAGCCCGGCTACGCCCGGCCGCAGAACGTGGAGCTGAAGGTCCGCCCGGGCGAGACGCTGGAGGCGGCCGTGCTGCGCGCCGGCGTCCCCGAGGCCGAGGCCCGCCAGGCGGTCGCGGCGCTGGGCGGCGCCATGGACACCGTGCGCATCAAGGCCGGCCTGTCGTTCGACGCCGCCGTGGCGAAGCCGCAGGCCGAGGACCGCCCGGCGCGGCTGATCGGGCTGTCGCTGCGCACCGGCCCCGCGACGTCCGTCACCGTCTCGCGCACCTTCGACGGCGCGCTGCGCCTGCGGTCGCTGGAGGAGAAGGTCACCGACGAGGTCCGCGTCGCCGACGGCGAGATCTCGGGCTCGCTCTACGAGAGCGCCGCGCGGCTGGGCGCCACGCCCGCCCTCATCGCCCAGACGGCCAAGCTGTTCGCCCACAAGCTCGACTTCCAGCGCGACATCCAGCCCGGCGACGACTTCCGCCTCGTCTTCACCCGCAAGGTCACCGAGAGCGGCCGCACCGTCGAGACCGGCGAGCTGGACTACGCCGAACTGCACGGCGTGAAGTTCTTCCGCTTCGAGCGCGACCACGGCGAGGCCGAGTACTTCGACGAGCACGGCAAGAACGTGCGCGGCTTCCTGCTGCGCACGCCGGTCGACGGGGCGCGGCTGACGTCGGGCTTCGGCCGCCGCAAGCACCCGATCCTGGGCTACGCCCGCGCCCACCAGGGCGTCGACTTCGGCGCAGGCCCCGGCACGCCGATCCTGGCGGCGGGCGACGGCGTGATCGTGAAGGCCGGGCGCTGGGGCGGCTATGGCAACTGGCTGCAGATCCGCCACGCGGGCGGCTGGGACACCGGCTACGCCCACATCTCGCGCTACGCCAAGGGCATGCGGCCGGGGACGCGGGTGCGGCAGGGCCAGGTGGTGGCCTACGTCGGCTCCACCGGGCTCGCGACCGGCCCGCACCTGCACTACGAGGTCTGGCAGAAGGGCCATCGCGTGAACCCCGTGGGCGCGAAGGTCCCGCAGGGCACGGTGCTGGCCGGCGCCGAGCTCGCCCGGTTCAAGGCCGAGAAGGCGCGCATCGAGCGGCTGCTGGCCGGCGCGGCGGCGCCCGCGCCCCGCACCCTGGCGCAGGCCGAGACCGGTGCGTCGGCCCGTTGAGCTTGCGGCGGGGCCGCATCGCGCCTAACCCGTCTCCATCGGGGCATCGAAGAGAGTTGGGATGAGCGTCACGACCGTGGTCGTCGGGATGGTGCGCGGCATGGTCGCCAGGTGGCCTGCCAACCCGAACCAGGCGGCCGTCTACGAGTTGTTGCGCCTGCTCGGCCGCTGGCGGTCGCAGATGCTGGCCAACACCTACATCCAGCTCCAGGGCCGCCGGATCTGGAGCGGGCCGTTCGCGGGCATGGACTATGTCGACCACGCCACCGAGGGCGCGCTGGCCCCGCGGCTGATCGGCACCTACGAGTCCGAGTTGCACCCGCACCTCGCCGCCCTCGCCGCCGAGGGGCTGGACTGCGTGATCGACGTGGGCTGCGCCGAGGGCTACTACGCGGTCGGCCTGGCGCGGATGATGCCGGGCGTCACCGTCCACGCCTACGACATCGACGCGAAGGCGCGGGCGGCCTGCGCCGAGCTGGCGGTGCGCAACGGCGTCTCGGACCGCGTGATCGTCGGCGGCGAGTTCAGGCCCGACGGCTTCGAGGCCTTCGCCGGCAAGCGGACGCTGGTGCTGGTCGACACCGAGGGCGCCGAGGTCGACATCCTGCAGCCGCACCTCAGCCCGGCGCTGGCGGGCATGAGCCTGATCGTCGAGACGCACGACGTCTACAAGCCCGGCGCGCTGGCCACGATGATGCAGCGGTTCGCCGCCACCCACGACATCGTGCGCCTGGACCAGCAGCCGAAGATCTTCGAGATGCCGCCGTTCCTGAAGCCCATGACCCACCTCGACCAGTTGCTGGCGGTCTGGGAATGGCGCCAGCAGCCGACGCCCTGGCTGGTGATGCGGCCGAAGGCGAAGGGGCCGGCCTGATCCGCATTCCGAGGGCGGCGCGGGCCGCGGAACGCCGGCGAGGTCGCGCCGGGCCTCCCCCTTCCGAACGCCATGGCCGGCCTTGTGCCGGCCACCCCTACACGCCGGCGCGCCGAAGCGGCCCGCGGCGGGGGCCGCTGCGAGCTTTTCGGGGCCGGTGTTCATGGGTGGCCGGCACAAGGCCGGCCATGACGTTCGGAAGGGAGAAGGTGAAGGTCGGCGTGCAGGCGGACGGGCGTGTCCCAGTCTGGACGTTCGTATTCGTTCCAGTCGGCGCGCTCGGGACGCTCCGGCCGCTCGTCGCGCTCTTCTTCGTCGGGCTCGGCGGCCCGGCGGGACGCGGCGCGTTCCTCGGCGAAGCCGCCGGCGGCGAGCGCCGTCTGAAGGACCCCTGACAGCCTCTAGCCTGCCGGCTTGCGGCCGCGGCTCTGCGGCTTCGGGGGGTCGAGTTCCTTGTCGATGTGATCGAGCAGCATGGTCCCGACCTCGACGGGGTCCATCCGAAGCGCGCGCATGATGGTGACGAACTCGACGAAATCCACCCGGCGCTGCCCGCGCTCATAGCTCGACACGAACGACTGCGGCTTCCGCAGGCGCAGGGCCAGCTCGTCCTGGGTGACGCCCCTCAGCAACCGGTAACGGCGAAGTTGCCGGCCCACGATCTTGTGGTCGTCGGGCCCAATCCACACGCCGCGATTTTCCCTTGAGGCGAGAATCCGCGTGCATCGTGGGAACGGATGATCCAATAACGAAAAAGTCGATATTGAATTATCCGATGAGACTGCGTGTAATCCAGCAATGGAAGGCCCGACGCGGGTCTTCGCCAAGCGATCCGTGGGGGGTTCAGATGAAGATTGGAATTGGACTTGTCGCCGGTGCGATGCTTGCAGTCGCGGCTCTCCCGGCCGCGGCCGGCACGACCATCACCTTTGACGAGCGCACGTCGGCCGGCGGCGTCGCCACCGGCAATTTCGAGAGCGGCGGCTTTCTGTTTTCCTACGCCATCGATAACGGCGTGGGCTTCCGAAGCTGGGGCGTCGAGGGTGAGTTCGCACCGTATAACGCCGATCCGGACGGGGCGACGCTCTTCGACAATGGGGGTCTCGATCCTTCATTCGCGCCCGTCGGCGGCGGCGCCTTCGCGCTGGTCTCCATCGACATCGCCGACATCTACAACGGTCGGACCGGTGGCCTGCCGACGACGACATATTTTACGGCGACGAAGGCCGGCGGTGGCGTCACCACCCAGAGCTTCACGGTCGATCCCGTGCCCGGCCTGACGACCTTCGTCTTCGACTCCAGCTTCGCGAATGTCCTGTCGGTGGCCTGGTACTGGATACCCGACGGCGCCTTCCATGGACGCCCAGCCCAGCTCGACAACATCGTGGTGGGCGAGGCCGTGACGGGCGGTGTTCCCGAGCCCTCGGCCTGGGCGCTGATGATCCTGGGCTTCGGGACCGCGGGCGCCGCGATGCGCCGGCGGTCGCGGCCCGCGCCGCAGGTCTGAAGGCGAGCCGGCCCGCGCCGAGGCGTGGGCCGGCGTCCGCCGCCGGGCGGCCGGCGATCAGGCGTCGAAGGTGATGACCGAACGGGCGACCGCGCCGGTCTTCATCTCCTCGAAGGCCTCGTTGACCTGGTCGAGGCGGATGCGGCGGCTGATCATGTCGTCCAGGTGCAGCTTGCCGGCCATGTAGGCGTCGACCAGGCGGGGCATGTCGACCGGGAAGCGGTTGGAGCCCATCAGCGAGCCCTGGATGCGCTTCTCGGCCAGGAAGGCCGCGCCCATCAGGCTGATGCTCTGGCCGACCGGGATCATGCCGATCACATTGGCGGTGCCGCCGCGGGCCAGCATGTTGAACGCCTGCTCGGCGGTGGCCGCCAGGCCGATGGCCTCGAAGCTGTGCTGCACGCCGCCGCGGGTCATCTCGATGACCGTCTTCACCGCGTCGGGGCCGCCCTGCACGAAGTCGGTGGCGCCCATCGACTTGGCCAGGTTCTCCTTGCCCGGCGCCATGTCGATGGCGATGATCCGGCCCGCGCCGGCCAGGGCCGCGCCGTTGACCGCCGCCAGGCCCACGCCGCCGCAGCCGATGACGGCCACGGTGTCGCCCGGGCGGACGTTCGAGGTGTGGATCACCGCGCCCACGCCGGTCATCACGCCACAGCCGATCAGGGCGGCGCGGTCCAGCGGCATGTCCTTGCGGATCGCGACGCAGGCGTTCTCGTGGATCAGCATCTGCTCGGCGAACGACGACAGGTTCAGGTACTGCAGCATCGGGCCGTTGGCGGAAGACAGGCGCGGCTCATCTTCCTCGCGGCGCTTGGTCTCGGGCGACACGCAGCGGCTCATATGGCCGGTGACGCAATGGTCGCAGTGGCCGCAGAAGGCCGAGAGGCAGGTGATGACGTGGTCGCCCGGCTTCACGCTGCGGACCTCCGAGCCCACCGCCTCGACGACGCCCGAGCTCTCGTGGCCCAGCACGGCCGGCATCGGGTGCGGATACTTGCCCTCGATGAAGTGGAGGTCCGAGTGGCAGACGCCGGCGGCGGCGGTGCGGATCAGCACCTCGCGCGGGCCGGGCTTGGAGATCTGCACGTCCTCGATCTGAAGCGGCTTGCCCACTTCGCGCAGCACGGCGGCCTTCATGGCGTTCCCTTCCTCTCGAACAGTTGTTGGGCACAGCCTTATCGCCGTTCAGATGGCGGTGGGAAGCCCCTATCGCGGTAACAACTGCGCCTCGACAACGCCACAGGACCCTTCCATCTAGAAGGCGATGGACGCCGCGCCGCCGATGAGGGCCGTAAACGCGCTCGACGTGTTCCTGGCGTTCCTGCGCCAGGGCCTCACCGCGTTCGGCGGGCCAGTGGCGCACCTGGGCTATTTCCGCCGCGAGTTCGTGGAGAAGCGGGGCTGGCTGTCCGAGGCCGCCTACGCCGACCTGCTGGCGCTCTGCCACTTCCTGCCCGGCCCGGCGTCGAGCCAGATGGGGATGGCCATCGGCCTCAGGCAAGCCGGCCTCGCGGGCGCGCTGGCGGCCTTCGCGGGCTTCGCCCTGCCCTCGGCGGCGCTGATGCTGGCCTTCGCGGCCTACGCGCCGGAGATCTCGGCGCGGTTCGGCGACGCCTGGATCCACGGGCTGAAGGTCGCCGCCGCGGCCGTGGTGCTGCAGGCCGTGGCGCAGATGGCCCGCACGCTGGCGATCGGGCCGGTCCGCGCGGGCATGGCGATCGGCGCGGCGGTCGGCCTCGTCCTCGTCCACGGCCCGGCGGCGCAGATCGCCACGCTGGTGGGCGGCGGCCTCTTCGGCATGGCCCTGCTGCGCGGCGAGGCCGGCGAGGCGGCGCCCGACGCGGCCGGCGAGGCCGTCGACCCGCAGAGCGCCCTGGTCGCACTCGGCCTCTTCGCGCTGCTCCTCGTGGGCCTGCCGCTGCTGGCGGGCCTGCTGTCGAACACGGGCCTGGGGCTGGCCAGCGTGTTCTACCGCACCGGATCGCTCGTGTTCGGCGGCGGGCATGTGGTGCTGCCGCTGCTGGAGCGCGAGATCGTCGACCGGCGCTGGCTCGACCAGGAGACGTTCCTGGCCGGCTATGGCGCCGCCCAGGCCCTGCCCGGCCCGCTCTTCAGCTTCGCCGCCTACGTCGGCGCGCGGCAGAACTACGGCCCCACCGGCCTGACGGGCGGCCTGATCGCGCTGTTCGCCATCTACCTGCCGAGCCTGCTCCTGATCACCGGCGTGCTGCCGTTCTGGGACCGGCTGAAGCGCGAGGGCTGGGCGCGCGGGATGATGGCCGGGGTCTGCGCGACCGTGGTCGGCCTGCTGGCCGCGGCGCTATGGGACCCGGTGATCGTCACCACCGTCCGCGTGCCCGCCGACTGGGCGCTGGTGGGCGCCGCGTTCGTCTTCCTGCAGGTGGCGAAGCTGCCGCCCTGGCTGGTGGTCATCGGCTTCGCGGTGGCGACGGGGGTCTTGCTCTAACGTCCTCCCAACTCGTCATCCCCCGGCTTGTCCGGGGGACCCACTGGGCTGTGAGCTCAGTGCGAACCCGCTGCGTCACAGCCCAATGGGTGGCCCGGACAAGCCGGGCCATGACGTACTTGAGGGATCAGGCGATCGGGGCCGTCTTCGGGAGCTTGGCGGGGAAGAGTTGCGGCAGCTTCGGCCAGCGGAAGGTCCAGAGGCTGGGCCGCGTCGGGATGCAGGCCTCGATGGCGGCCAGCAGGATCTCGGACGGCCCGTCGTTCAGGAAGTGGTTGGCGCCCTCGGTGCGCACCACGCGGATCGGCCGGCGCGTCACGGTCTCGGCCGCGAGCTTCTCGGCGACCTCGACGGGGGCGAAGTCGTCCTTGTCGCCGTGGATGACGTGGATCGGCACGTTCACGCGGCTGAGCGCCCGCCGGGCGTGGCGCAACTGCGGCTTCTGGCCGGTCACCTCGATGACGGCGTTGCGCAGGTCGCGCGGGATCATCTTCAGCGCCTTGCCGCCCAGGTCGAGCAGCCAGCGCGCGGTCGGCCCCGCTTCGCCGAAGAAGCCCGAGAGCAGGACCAGGCCCGCGACCTTGCCGGGGTTCTGGTCGGCCATGATCGAGGCGATGGCGGCGCCGTAGCTCTGGCCCACCAGTAGCACCTTCTGCCCCCGCGCCGCGCGCAGCACGGGCGCCAGCGCCTCGGCCTGGACGCGGATGTCGGTGACGGGGGTCAGCGGCTCGGAGTTCGCATAGCCCGGCCGGTCGACCACGATCATCTCGCGGTCCTGCGGCAGGTCGGCCAGGGTCTCGGACCAGTATTCCGCCCACGAGGGCGCGCCGGTGATCACCACGATCTTCCACGGCGGGGCGTGGTCGCGCGGCGTCTCGAGGGCCGAGATGCGCCAGCCGTGGCCGCCGCCCGACATGAAGCTGGTGCGGCGCACGACGTCCTCGGGATAGTCGGCAGACGTCGGCGCGTGCTCGGTCCGGCCCTTGGCGGCGGCGTCGATCACCGCCCATCCCATCTGCAGCAGTCCCTTGGGCCGTTTGCGCAACACACTCACCTCCTGGCGTCCACCATGACCTGTGGAGGCTGAACGCACGGTTCATAAGGTGGTTCGGTCAGGTTCATGTCAGGCGCCGGATGCCCCGGCCGGCGTGTTCCACCGGTCACGCAGCTCGCGCTTCAGCACCTTGCCCGTCGGCCCCAGCGGCAGCGCGTCGACGATGCGGACCTCGTCCGGCGTCCACCACTTGGCGACCCGCGCGCCGACGTGGGCCTTCACCTCCTCCGGGTCGACGGACTGGCCGGGCCGCAGCGTGATCAGGAGCAGCGGGCGCTCGTCCCACTTGGGGTGCGGCACGCCGACGGCGGCGGCCATGGCGACGGCCGGGTGCGAGCAGGCGGCGTCCTCGAGATCGAGGGTCGAGATCCACTCGCCGCCCGACTTGATCACGTCCTTGGCGCGGTCGGTGAGGCGCAGGTAGCCCTCGGGATCGAGGGTGGCGATGTCGCCGGTGTCGAACCAGCCGTCGGCGGTGAAGGCCGCCGCGCCGTCCTGCTTGAAGTAGGCCGACGAGACCCACGGCCCGCGCACCTGCAGCGCCCCGGTCGACCTGCCGTCGCGCGGCAGCTCGGCGCCGTCCTCGCCCACGATGCGGAGTTCGACGCCCCACAGGCCGCGCCCCTGCTTCAGCTTGCGCTGCATCGTGGCCTCGGCGCTCTCGCCGGCGTGGGTCGGGAGCGCGGTGTTGATCACGCCCAGCGGCGAGGTCTCGGTCATGCCCCAGATCTGGCGCACCTTGCCGCCCAGCCGCTGCTCGACGCGGCCGATCAGCGCCGCGGTGGGCGCCGAGCCGCCGATGGCGATGGTGCGCACGCTGGTGAGCTGGCCGCCGGTCTGGTCCAGGTGGTCGGCCACGCCCACCCAGATGGTCGGCACGCCCAGCAGGAAGGTGACTTCCTCGCCGGCGATCAGCTCGGCGATGCTGGGCCCGTCCAGCGCGCGGCCCGGCAGCACCAGCTTCGCGCCCACCAGCGGCGCGGCGTAGGGCGTACACCAGGCGTTGGCGTGGTACATCTGGGCGCACGGCATCACCACGTCGCGGGCCGACAGGTCGAAGGCGTCGGGCAGCGCCAGCGCCAGCGCGTGCAGCACCGTCGAGCGATGGCCGTAGAGCACGCCCTTCGGATTGCCCGTGGTGCCCGAGGTATAGCAGAGGCCCGACGCGCTCTTCTCGTCGAGGTCGGGCCAGGTGAAGTCCGGCGTCTGGGCGGCCAGCAGGTCCTCGTAGGCGAGCACGCCCGGCGGCGCGTGCGCCGCGTCGGTCATGGCGACGACCGTCTTCACCGTCTTCATCTGCGGCGCGAGCCTGGCGACCTGCTCCGAGAAGGTGATGTCGAAGAGGAGGACCGAGTCCTCCGCGTGGTCGGCCACCCAGACGATCTGGTCGTCGTGCAGGCGCGGGTTGATCGTGTGCAGGATCGCCCCGATCCCGGTGACCGCGAAATAGAGCTCGAAGTGGCGGTGCGTGCTCCAGGCCAGGGTCGCCACCCGGTCGCCCGGCTGCACGCCCAGCGCCTTGAGCGCCTTGGCCATCTGCTTGGCGCGGGCGAGCGCGTCGGCGTAGCCGTAGCGGTGGATCGGCCCTTCGACCGTGCGCGTCACCACCTCGCGGCCGCCGTGGTAGAGCGCGGCGTGCTCCAGGATCGAGGGCAGCGTCAGCGGCCGGTCCATCATGAGCGCAAGCATCGGTCCTCCGGGGCGTTTCGCGGTGAGGCTACGACGCCGCTGCACGTTCGGGAAAGCCAGCGCCCATCTTCCCCTTACGTCATCCCGCGGCTTGTCCGCGGGACCCATGATCTCTGGCGCCTGAAGTCGGCCCGCAGCGGTGAGGCCGCACATCACCACCCACCCTCCGTGTTCATGGGTCCCGCGAACAAGTCGCGGGATGACGATGATGAGTGTGAGCTCAGGTGAACGCCGATCAGCGAATGCCTTGAGTTCCGGCCCGCCCGGGTGTCTGGTTCCGGGAAAGACCATCGGGAGGAGCCACCATGAACGCGGTCCTGGACAGCCTCGACTTCGACCCCGACGCCCTGCGCGCCAGGTACCGCGCCGAACGCGACCGGCGCCTGCGGGCCGACGGCAACGACCAGTACGTCGAGGTGGCCGCCGACTTCGCCCGCTACATCGACGATCCCTACGTGGACCCGGGCTTCACGCGCAGCCCCCTGACCGACAGCGTGGACGTGGTCGTGGTGGGCGGCGGGTTCGGCGGCCTGATCGCGGCGGCGCGCCTGCGCGAGGCCGGGGTGCAGGACATCCGCATCATCGAGAAGGGCGGCGACTTCGGCGGCACCTGGTACTGGAACCGCTATCCGGGCGCCCAGTGCGACATCGAGGCCTACATCTACCTGCCGCTCCTCGAGGAGACGAACTTCGTCCCGAAGGAGAAGTACAGCTACGCCAAGGAGATCCGCGAGCACGCCGCCCGGATCGGCGAGCACTACGACCTCTATTCCAAGGCCTGCTTCCAGACCGAGATCCGCGAGATCCGCTGGCTGGAGGACGAGAACCGCTGGCTGATCACCACCAACCGCGACGACGCCATGAAGGCCCGCTACGTGGTGATGTCGAGCGGCCCGCTCAACCGGCCGAAGCTGCCGGGCCTCCCGGGCATCGCCGAGTTCAAGGGCCACAGCTTCCACACCAGCCGCTGGGACTACGCCTACACGGGCGGCTCGTCCGAAGGCGGCCTCACGAACCTCGCCGACAAGCGCGTGGCGATCATCGGCACCGGAGCCACGGCCATCCAGTGCGTGCCGCACCTCGGCCAGCACGCGAAGCACCTCTACGTCTTCCAAAGGACGCCCAGCTCGGTCGACCTGCGCGGCAACCGGCCGACCGATCCCGAGTGGGTGAAGACGCTGACGCCGGGCTGGCAGAAGCGCCGGATGCGCAACTTCAACACCCTCGTCAGCGGCCTGCCGCAGGACGAGGACCTGGTGCAGGACGGCTGGACCGACATCATCCGCAACCTGGGCGCCGGCGTCGCCGCGCGCCTGGCCGCCGGCGACGCCAGCGCGCTCGACCCGCACGAGCTGGCCAGGCAGATGGAGCTGTCGGACTTCAGGAAGATGAACCAGATCCGGGCGCGGGTGGACGAGACGGTGACCGACGCGGCGACCGCCGAGGCGCTGAAGCCCTGGTACCGCCAGTTCTGCAAGCGGCCGACCTTCAACGACGACTACCTGCCCACCTTCAACCGCCCGAACGTGACCCTCGTGGACACGCTGGGCCGCGGCGTGGATCGCGTCACCGAGAAGGGCCTGGTGTTCGACGGCGTCGAGTACGAGGTCGACTGCATCATCTTCGCGACCGGCTTCGAGGTGGGCACCGCCTACACGCGGCGCGCCGGCTTCGAGATCGTGGGCAAGGGCGGTCGGAAGCTGTCCGACCACTGGCGCGACGGGATGCGCACCCTGCACGGGCTGTCGGCCGCCGGGTTCCCGAACTGCTTCCACCTGGGCATCACGCAGAACACCCTGACCCCGAACTTCCCGCACATGCTGGACGAGCAGGCGACGCACGTGGCCCACGTGGTCCGCGAGACGGACCTGCGGCAGGCGCAGGTCGTGGAAGTGACGGCCGAGGGCGAGGCGGGCTGGCTGCAGACCATCCGCGACACCGCGCTCAATAACCTGGCGTTCCGCCAGGACTGCACGCCCGGCTACTACAACGGCGAGGGCCACGCGGGGGAGGGCAAGGGCCTGTTCGACAACCTCTACGGCCCCGGCTCCGACGCCTTCTTCGCCCTGGCCCGGAAATGGCGCGACGAAGGCGAGCTGAAGGGCCTGGAGCTGCGGTAGGCGCGGATCAACGGTTGTCATCCCGGTTTTGGCCGCAGGCCAAAGACCGGGACCCAACCGTCCGGTGCTCTGAGCTGGTGATCTGGCCCCGACCGTCAGGGCCGCGCTCCCGCCATCGATACGCCTGACGGTTGGGTCCCGGTCTTCGCCTGCGGCGAAACCGGGATGACAGGTGTTGGGGAACTACTCGTCGAAGCCGACGAACACCGTCGCGTCCTTCACGGACTTGCGCTCCGACACCACCGCGTTGGCCGGGAAGGTGTCGTCCGGCCAGCCCAGCGCGATGCTCTTCATGATCACCTGGTCGTCCGCGACGCCGGCGTGCTCGCGCACCACGGGCGACTGCATTATGCCCTGGCTGTTGATCACCGCGCCCAGGCCGCGTGACCAGGCGGCGTTGACGAGCGCGGTCGCCACCGCGCCGCAGTCGAAGGGCGCGTCGTCCATGCCCTCCAGCTCCCTGTCGAAGGTCACGATGATGCAGACCGGGGCGTCGAACTGGCGGAAGCCGCGCAACACCCAGTCCTGCCGCGCCGCCTTGTCGTCGCGCGCGATGCCCATGGCGCCGAACAGTTGCTTGGCCACGCCGACCTGCCGCTCGCGGTGCTTGCCCTCGAAGCCCTTGGTCCCGATGCGGAATTCGCGCGACTGCGGCACGCCCGAGACGTTGCGCTCGGTGTTGCCGGCGCGGATCCGGTCCAGCGGCTCGCCGGTGATCACGTAGAAGTTCCAGGGCTGCACGTTCATCGACGACGGCGAGCGCATCGCGAGCGCGATGATCTCCTCGATCAGTTCCCGCGGAACCGGGTCGGGCTTGTAGCCGCGGATGCTGCGGCGGCCCATCACAACGTCGTCGTAGGTCTGCGTCATGGCGACTCCGATAGCATGGCCGCCCGAGTGACGTTACGTCCACCGCGACCTCCCAGGGTCTGCCGCGATTGGCGACGTCGGCTCCGGAACGACGCGTCGGCCCGGCAAGCTAGGCGCCGAAGATCCAGCCCGGCGTCAGCGTGCTCATCTGGATCCCGACCAGGATCATCTTCCCGCCGCCCGTCATGTCGATGACCGTGTCGGAGCCCACCTGGCTCACCGTGTATTGCGTCCCGGGATCGAGGATCACGCGGTCACCCTGGGCCAGGCTGAAGTCGGTCACCCGGTCGATCCCCGCATCGCCGAACGTATGGAAGAGGTCGGCCCCCTCGCCGCCGGTCATGGTGTCGTCGCCCTTGTCGCCCGAGACGAAATCGTCGCCCGCTCCGCCGAAGCAGACATCGTTGTCCTGCCCGCCGCGGACGGTGTCGTTCCCCGCGCCGCCGTCGCAGCTGTCGTTGCCAAGATTGCCGTAGACGAGGTTCTCTCCAGCTGAGCCGACCAGGGTGTCGTTATCCTTGCCGCCCACCACCCAGTCGTTGCCGCCGCCGGAGACGCAGCTGTCGTCGCCCATGTTGCCGTTGATGTCGTCGAAGCCGGCGCCACCGATGATCGTGTCGTTCCCCTCGTCGCCGCGCAGATAGTTCGTTCCACCTCCGCCGAAGATCACGTCGTCGCCGGCGCCGCCGTTCATGGTTTCACCGTCGCCGTCGCCCATGAAGCCGTCGGCGCCGGACGTTCCGACCTGTGTCAGTCCCCGGTCGACGGCCAGGTAGACGCGATAGTTCTCGACGTCGCCGAAGTCGCCCCGCCAGGCGATCACGTCGATGCGGCCGTCGCCGTTCAGGTCGCCGGTCGTGCGCTGCATGAACTCGTCAGTGACGAGCGTGCCCTCGGGCATCTCCAGGAACCGGCCCGTGCCGTCGTTCAGGTAAATCGGCGTGCGCACATGGTTGGTGGCGAAGATGTCGAGGTAGCCGTCGCCGTTGATGTCGACGACCTCGATGCGCTCGATGAACTGGCCGTCCACGGTGCGCGTGCTGGCGGGCAGCCGGCTCAGCGTCTCGTCGCGGAAGGTCAGGTCGCCGTTGTTGATCAGGACCTGGACGTAGGGCCGGAAGGCGCCGGTCCCGTCGTCACGCGAGAAGGTGGAGACCACGTCGGGCAGGCCGTCGCCGTTCACGTCGAACGTCTTGGCGTCGACGTTGTTGGTGTTGCGGATGTCGGGGATGGCCGGCATCGGCGGGTTCACCGGCGCGACGGAGAAGTTGCCGTGGCCGTCGTTGATGAACAGCCGGTTGGGCGTGGCGGTGGCGCCGGAAGTGCCCAGGAACATGTCGAGGTCGCCGTCCCTGTCGACATCGAGGAAAGCCTCGGAGTTCCAGGTCTCGGACGCTGCGTTGAACGGCGCGCCGGCGATGGCCGGCAGGCCCGCGCGGCTCAGGGTGAAGTTCCCGGCCCCGTCGTTGATCAGGAAGTACGGCCGCGGGTCGCCGTTGCCGATGAAGATGTCGAGGTCGCCGTCCCCGTCGATGTCGGCGGCTTCGGCCGAGTGGCTGAAGTTGTTGCCGATCGCCGGCAGCCGGTTCGAGGCGTTGATCAGCCCATTGCCCGACGACAGCACCAGTGTGTTCGGCGCGCCGGGGAACGGCGCGGCATCCAGTCCGATGTCGGCGAAGAAGACGTCCAGCTTGCCGTCGCGGTTGAAGTCGCCGGCCACGGCCTCGCTGGCGAAGATGGTGGTGGGCGCGCCGCCAGGGAACAGGGCCGCGGTGATGTCCGTGAACCCGCCGGTCCCGTCGCCGCCCAGCACCCGGATCGGCACGGCCCGGTTCTCCAGCGGGAACAGGAAGTAGCCGACCATGACGTCGGCCCGGCCGTCACCGTTGAAGTCGCCGATGACGAACTCAGTCGCGGCTGCACCCGTGAAGCCGGCCCGCAGAGCGACCGAGAAATCCGTCGAGGCGTAGTAGTTCGGCACAGCAGTCCCCCCGGTCGCGCACCTGCGGCTAGCTAGGGAAGCGCCGCGCCGGACGGCAAGCCCTTTCGCATGGAAAGACGCCCTAAGCCGCCATCCGCGCCTTGAAGACGCCGTCGGGGAGGCGGGCGGACTTCGACGGGTGGATGAAGAAGTAGTCCTTCCAGGGCAGGCCCTCGACCAGGGTCGTGCGTTCCTCCAGGCGGTCGCCGTTCAGGGCGAACATGCGGTAGCCGCGGTCGCGGAAGATATCGAGCACCGCTTCGCCGGACGCCCCGAAGCGCTCGGCGAGCATGGCCGGGTGGATCTCCAGCAGCACGTGCGGGCGGTCGCGGTCGAGGATGCCCACCGCGCCCATCAGCGCCCGCAGCTCGGCGCCCTCGATGTCCATGCGGATGAAGTCGACCCTGCCCACGCCATGTTCGGCGCAGAACGCGTCCAGCACCACCACGGGCGTCGGCTGCACGTCCATGCCGGTGTCGTCGAGGTCGGGGCGCGCGGCCCCCTCCGGCTTCGCCTCGGCGACGTAGGCGTAGGCGCGGCCCATGCGGCCCGAGCTCTTCTTCGGCGTCACCAGCAGGAGCTCGCCCGGCTTGTCGGCCACCGCCGCGTGGACCGGCGTCACCTGCTTGCCGATGCGGTGCCAGGCGACGCAGGTCTTCAGCACCTGGAAGGCGAAGGCCGAGGGCTCGAAGGCGTAGATGCGGGCCTTCGGCGCCACCTGGGTCATCACGTACGAGTGGCGCCCGTCGCTGGCGCCCACGTGCAGGCAGACCGGCGAGCCCGACAGCAGGTCGGCCAGGTACGGCGTCTCGGGCTCATGCTTGGCCCACGTCCTGTTGCGGCGCCAGGCGCGGAAGGCGTGCCCCAGCACACGGAGCGATGGCATCGGTACTCCCTTGTCCGCCCCCAACGGCCCGCGCGGCCTCCCTCAGGCTGCGTCGCGGACCACCGTCATCATGTAGTTCACGTCGGTGTCGGCCGATTCCGTCCACCGGCCGGTGAGCGGGTTGAATACGACGCCGAAGGGGCCGTCCACAACGACCGGCTCTCCGGACAGGAAGCCGCGGATCTCGCCGGGCTTCAGGAACCTCGACCAGTCGTGCGCGCCCACGGGCAGCCAGCGCAGCACGTATTCCGCGCCGATCTTGGCCAGCGCCAGCGCCTTCAGGGTGCGGTTCAGCGTGGCGACGATCATCAGGCCGCCGGGTTTCAGGAGCCTGGCGCAGTCGCGCAGGTACGCGCCCGGGTCGGCCACGTGCTCGATCACCTCCATGTTGAGGATCACGTCGAACGGCGGCTCGCCGGCCGCCAGCAGCGCCTCGGCCGTGGAGGCGCGGTAGTCGATCGCAAGGCCCTGCTCGGCCGCGTGGGCCGAGGCGGTCGCGATGTTCCTCTCCGAGGCGTCGACGCCGGTGACCTGGAAGCCCAGCCGCGTCATAGGCTCGGACAGCAGCCCGCCGCCGCAGCCGATGTCGAGCAGGCGCAGCCCCTCGAACGGCCGGCGCGCCCTGGCGTCGCGGCCGAAGCGGTAGAGCGCCTGGTCCCGGATGAAGGCCAGCCTGACGGGGTTGAAGCGATGCAGCGGCGCGAACTTTCCGCGCGGGTCCCACCACTCGGCCGCGATCTTCGAGAACGTCTCGACTTCGGCGGGATCGATGCTGGATCGGGCGGCGGTCATGCGGTCAGCGTATGAGCACGACTTCCACGCCGAGGTCCAGTTCGGCCCAGGCGCGGTCGGCGGTGTAGACGGGCATCGCCTTTCGCAGGGCGAGTTCCAGACAGGCCCGGTCGCCCAGAGACAGCCCGGCGCGACGCGTCGCCCTGCGCAACAGGCCCGTCCGGATACCGGCTTCCACATCCAGCGGCTCGGGCCGCAGGGGCATGCTGTCGAGAATATCCCGCGCCGTCGCGTCGTCGGCGCCGCGCTCGACAAGCTTCTGGATAACCTCCGCTACGTTCACGGAGGATATCAGCGCGCCCGCGATCACCGCGTCCACCCGCTCGAATCCCGGCTCGCGCCAGATGCGCGCCAGGACCGCGGACGAATCGAGGACGGCGTCAGGCATCGGACTCGCGCGCCGCCTCGGCCCGCCGCTCGGCGATGAGCTCGTCAGAGGCGAGCGGGCCACCCTGCCAGCGGAACGGCGCCATCAGCGCGTCCACACGCGCCATGGCCGCCCCGGCATTCAGGATCACCAGGCGATCCTCGCCCAATTCCGCGATCAGCACGCTGCCCGGCCGCAGGCCGAGTACGGCCTGGGCCGCCGCCGGAAGACGAATGGAACCGTCGGCTTCGACCGTCAGCCGGTGGACGCCGCCGAACGTCTGCATCGGCTCGGCGACGCCCCCATGTTCTGGGGGCGCCTCATATTCCGGGATCGCGGCCGGCGTCCGGGATCGCCGTCCGAACTTGTCGCCTTCCAGGACATTCCGGACATGCTGGTAGCGCTTGCCGAGCAGCTTCTGGATTTCGGCCCTGGAATGGCCGGCGGCGTCCAGCGCGCGGATCTTGTCCGCCCAGGTCATGTCGGACGCTACTATCCGCGCCGTTTCCGAATTCATGGCAACACCTATCTAGAGAAGATATGTATGTAGGTAGTTAGACACTCCGACACTCGCCGTCAAGTCGGTTGTGCGCCGCCCACCCCGCCGCTATGACGGCGCGCTTTCGTTCGGAGGGATCGGCGCGCGGTGTCTCGCCTGGTGATGAAATTCGGCGGCACGTCGGTGGCCGACCTGGAGCGGATCCGGCGCGTGGCGCGGCTGGTGGCGGCCGAGCAGGCGGCGGGCCACAAGGTGGCGGTCGTGGTCTCCGCCATGGCCGGCAAGACCAACGAGCTGGTCGCCTGGACCGACGGCGCGGGTCCCGCGGCGCAGGGCCTTCCCGCCTCGGACGACGAGTACGACGTGGTGGTCGCCTCGGGCGAGCAGGTGACCGCCGGCCTCCTGGCCATGACGCTGCGCAACATGGGCCTCCCTGCGCGCTCCTGGATGGGCTGGCAGATTCCGATCGTCGCCGACGACGCCCACGGCAAGGCGCGCATCGACGACATCCCGCCCGAGAAGCTCGGCGCCGCGATGGACTCGGGCGAGATCGCCGTGATCGCCGGCTTCCAGGGGGTGACCCGCGACGGCCGCATCGCCACCCTGGGCCGTGGCGGCTCCGACACCTCGGCCGTGGCGATCGCCGCGGCGGTGGGCGGGGCCTGCGACATCTACACCGACGTGGACGGCGTCTACACGACCGACCCGCGCATCGAGTCCAGGGCGAGGAAGCTGCCCAAGATCTCCTACGAGGAGATGCTGGAGATGGCGTCCCTGGGCGCCAAGGTCCTGCAGACGCGCTCGGTCGAGCTGGCCATGGCCTACGGCGTGCCCGTGCGCGTGCTGTCGAGTTTTGTGGAGCCCGGCGAAGCGCCGGGCCAGGGAACCATCGTGTGCGACGAGGAGGAGATCGTGGAGAAGCGGATCGTGAGCGGCGTGGCCTACAGCCGCGACGAGGCGAAGATCAGCCTCTTCGGCCTGCCCGACCATCCGGGCGTGTCGTCCACCATCTTCGGGGCGCTGGCCGACGCCAACGTCAACGTCGACATGATCGTGCAGAGCCACGCCCGCGTCGCCGACACGGCCAACATGGAGTTCACCGTCGGCAAGCGCGACGCGCAGCGGGCGGTCGACATCGTGCAGAGCATGAAGGGCGAGGTGGGCTTCGAGGATGTGCGCCTGAACGACGACGTGGCCAAGGTCTCGGTCATCGGCGTCGGCATGCGCAGCCACACCGGCGTCGCCAAGGCGATGTTCGAGGCGCTGGCGGCCAAGGGCGTGAACATCCAGGTGATCTCGACGTCGGAGATCAAGATCAGCGTCCTGATCGACGCCGCCTACACCGAACTCGCCGTGCGCGCCCTGCACGCGGCCTACGGGCTGGATCAGCTCTAGGCGGCGCCGCGGCCGGCCTGGCCGGCCCCGCCTTCCCAGCTCAGGATGACGCCGCGCTCGGCGAGGCCGGCGAGGAGGCGCTGCACGTGCTTGCCGTTGTCGGCGAAAAGCAACTGCAGGCCCGGCCGGGCGAGGATCCGGGGCGTGATGGCGACGCCCAGGACGCTCCGCTCGCAGAGGCCGTCCTCCGCCATCTGCAGGACATGGCGGCGGACCGTCTCGGCCGGCAGCCTGAGCTGCGCGGCGATGGCCTTCACCGGAACCGGCGCAGGGTCGTCACCCAGGGCGGCCACGAGCAGCGCGGTCAGGATCAGCGTCGAGATGACGTTGCCCGCCTCGCGCATCAGCCCCTCGCAGGTGCGCAGCACATAGTCGGACAGCAGACGCGCGGCGGCGCGGATCGGGACGTCCCGTTCCGGCGGGTAGGCCGAGCCCGGCAGGTCGTCGACGAGGCGGCGGGCCGCGAGATCGAAGTAGAACGCCCGCAGGCGCAGATGCCCCGTCATCACCGAACGCAGATAGGTCGGCGAGGCCAGGAAGGCGGCGGGCACGACGACGCCCTCGGCGCCCATCGTGCAGACCCCGGCGGCGGCCAGGCGGCGGATGCGGCGGCGCACGGTCTCGAACGGCAGGCCCAGCGAAGCGGCGACGGCGTTGATGCTGACCGGGCGGCGCTCGTCGTCGGGGGCTGGCGCGTCGAGCTGGCCGTAGCGCGCGCGGGCGGCCGGATCGCGGGTCAGCGGGGCGATGTTGGCCTGGTTGACCGCCAGCACCAGCAGCGCCTCGAACGGCTCGAGGCCCGCCACGCCGTTGGCCATCTCGTCCAGCAGGAAGGCGAACGACAGCCGCGCGAGGGCGACATCGCGCGTCGCGCCCTCGGGAACGCCATGGTCCGCCAAACCCATGGCCGGAGATCAAACCCGCGGCTTGCCGGCTTGGCAATGCGGCAAAGGTTGGCGCCCTATCCGGCCTGGGCGGCCCTGGCGCTTCCGGTCAGGCGGAACGCGGCCCAGGTCCCGACCACCGCCAGCGGGATCACCGAGACGAAGACCCAGAGCGACGCCGCGCGCGCCGAGGCGTCGGTGAGGCCGGCGGAGAAGCCCGCCAGGTTGGCGGCGACGCCGGCGATGGCGGCCCCGGCCGCGGCCCCGCTCTGCCGCACCGCGGTGATGCCGGACGAGCCTATGGCGCGATCCTCGTCGCTGAGGGCGGCCAGCACGCGGCGGCTCATGAAGGCCCAGGAGAAGCCGAACGCCGCCCCCATCAGCCCGCCGCCGACCAGCACCCAGGCCAGCGGCCCATCGGCCATGACCCAGGCCAGGATCACCAGGCTGGCCACCAGGAGCAGCGCGCCGAAACGGGTCCAGCGCGCGTCCCAGACGGCGCCCGCGTGCGCCACGGCCATGGCCGCGACCGTCCACGCCGCCGACTCCGCGGCGATGGCGTAGCCCGCCCAGAGCGGCGTGAAGCCCCTGAGCTGCTGCAGGATCGGGGGGCCGTAGATCGAGAAGCCCATCGAGGCGGCGGTCAGGGCGAACATGGCGAAGTAGCCCGAGCCCACCACCGTCGCGAGGTCACCGGCGCGGTGCGGCAGGAGGCGCACCCGGGCCCGGCTGTCGATCCAGACCACGAGGCCCAGGATCGCGAGGCCGGCCAGGACGAGGCCGATGGAGGCGGCAGCCGTGGGCGCAAGGTCTGCGAACCCGATGGCCGAGACGCCGACGCCCAGCACGCCGAGCTGGGTCCAGGGAATGCCGGGACCGCCCCGCCCCTTCGTGGACGCGCCCAGCAGGAAGGGCGCGGCGGCGCTGAACACGGCCGACTGCAGGGCGAAGAGCCAGAAGACGTCGCGCCAGTCGCCGGTCTCCACCACGACGCCGCCGAACAGCGGCCCCAGCAGCGTGGCGATTCCCCAGACGAAGGTGACGGCGGCGAAGACCCGCGCCAGGTGCCGCTCGGGGAACAGGAAGGCGATGGCCACCATCGCGAAGCCCGAGATCCAGCCCGAGCCCAGCCCCTGCACCAGCCGGCCCAGCAGGAACGTCTCGATGTTCGGCGCCATGGCGCTCATCACGCAGCCCAGAGCCATGACCACGCCCACGATGGCGGTGGCCGAGCGCAGGCCGAAGATCTCGGACAGCCGCCCCGCGCTGGCGCCCGCGAGGATCGCGCCCACGAAGAAGCCGGCGGTGGCCCAGGAGAAGTATTCGTAGCCGCCGAGGCTGGCGCCCACGCTGGGCAGGATCGTCGAGGTCACGAGGCTGTCGGCCGCGTTCAGCCACACGCCCAGCATGATCAGCGCGAACCGCGGCAGCCGGCCCTCGGCCAGCAGGTCGGCCCAGGTGTTCTCCCCCATCTCGCCTTCAGGGGCGTCCTTCATTCCGACAACCTCGACCACGTCAAAATCGACCAGACCTCCGCCGCCGCCTGCCAGGGATTCCGCCGCGCCGGGCTGGAGGTCTTCCGCACCGTCCCCGGCCCCGACGTCACGATCGAGCGCGGGGATCATATCCTGCGCCGGCGCGCGGCGCTGCACCTACCGGATCAGGCGGGCGGCCTGAACTCGATCGCCGGGCCTGGCGTCATGAAGAGGATGCGGCACCGGCCGACGGGCGTGACCTTGTGCCAGACCCCGCGGGGCACGACGCAGCCCTGGCCGGCCTCGACCGAGAGGTGCGTGGCCTCCTCGCCCTCGCCCAGGCGGACATCCAGGCGGCCCTCGATCAGGAACAGGAACTCGTCGCCGTCAGGGTGCAGCTCGCCGCCGTGCGGCGCGCCGACGTCGGTCTCCCAGACGCCGATGGTGAAGCCGTCCAGCCGCGGCAGCCGCGCGCCCTTCGGCAGGGCCGCGATGCCGCCGTCACGCCGCAGCGCCAGCACGGCGGCGGCGAAGTCGATGGCTTCCGGCGATGACGCGTCCATGCATCCCCTCCGCGCGGAGGGGATCATAGTTGCGAATGGTTCGCAATCAGCGTTTCGCGGCCGGCGCGCCGGGCAGCGCCGGCTCGAAGCCCGGCTGCCAGTGGTTGGCGGTGCCGGAGGTGACGTACCAGCTTATCAGCAGCGCGCAGATCAGGGCGCCCGGCACGTAGGAGTTGGTGCGCCGGTAGGTCCACGCCCCGATGATCCCGATGACGCCCAGCAGCGGGACGAACTGGATCGCGATCACCGTGTTCAGCGGCTCGGTCGGCGTGCCCAGCAGGCCGGTCGAGAAGAGGGTCGCGTACTCCCAGATCACCAGCACGCCGAAGCCCGCCGCCATGGCGACCTTGCCCCAGGAGATGGCGGCGAGCATCCCCTCGCCCTCGACGGCGATGTTGGCGGCCAGCCCGCGGATCGCCACCAGGAAGAACAGGCTCCAGAGGATCAGGTAGCCCGGCAGTTGCAGCGACCGCGCCGCGTCGAGCGGCTTCAGGCCCAGCACCCAGAAGCGGTAGTCCACCTTGAACGCCGCATCGATCACCAGGATCGAGGCGTAGGCGACCGCCATGGTCGCCAGCGCCGCCAGCATCGACAGCCCCCAGCGGTTCGTGAAGGCCGGCCGGCTGCGCAGGACGAGCCCGATCAGGAGCGAGATCAGCGCCGTCCCCAGCGCCCAGACCAGGAGCTGGTTCTGCACCCACTGCGGGAACGGAGCCATCGGGAAGAAGAGCTGGCCCACCTTCATCAGCGGGAAGTAGGTGAGCGCCGGCAGCGCCGCGGTGATCACGAGCGACAGCCACCACCGCCCGTTCCGCCGCCCGGTCGCCGGCCGGGCGGGCTGGTTCAGCGCCGCGAAGACCGGCAGGCCCAGCAGCACGTCGAAGGTGGTCACGATCAGCCCCACGAGCCCGACGAAGGCGATCAGCGTCCCAACCTCCTTCAGCAGCCACACCTGATCGGCGGGGCTCATCGCGTTCGGCGGCGGGATGGTGCGCTGGAACCAGTCGACCGCGTCGCCCACGCCGGCGTTGGAGAAGTGCTCCCACGGGTGGGTGATCGGCGGGTTGGCCAGGATGCGCGCCGTGCCGTCGGCGATCGAGCCGTAGAGCTTCCCCTCCTCGACCGGCCCGGCCACGCCGAACACCTTGGCGAGCTTGGGGCTCCTGGCGACGTCGCTGCCCTTCGGCACGCCCCACATCAGGCCCGCGAACTCGTCGTACTGGCCGAAGACGACGGCGAGGTTCCTCGGCGTCTCGGGCGCCGGCGCGCCCAGCAGGCCCGGCGTCGAGCCCTCCAGCACGATGGCGCGGTAGCCGTCGGGATCGGAGAGCGCCGCGGCCATCACCGGCCCGCCGCCCATGGAGTGGCCCTCGAGCCCGATGGCGGCCCTGTCCACGAACGGCAGGCCCTTCAGGTAGCGCAGCGCCGCCGGCCCGCCGAAGCCGGCCGTGCCCACGATGCCGCCGGAATAGCCGTGGCCGGTCATGTCCATGGCCAGCACGACGTAGCCGCGCCGCGACAGCTCGATGGCGAACGGCGACTGCATCTCGCGGGTGTTGATGTAGCCGTGGCTGACCAGCACGCCCGGCGCCGGCGTCGCCGCCGTCGCCCCCCGCGGCCGGTAGAGCAGGCCCGAGACCGTGACGCCGTCCTCGGCGGGGATGCGCACCTCGCTCACCGCGACCCGCCCGCCGTCGGTCTGCACCCGGCCCGCCAGGAACGCCCCGCCCAGCACGACCAGCCAGGCGAGCGCAAACGCCAGCCACTTCCGCATGCCCGTCCCCCGTCCGTCTCTTCCCGTCGACGCGGACGATGCGCGCCTGCGCGGTGAAGCTCAAGCCGCGCTGCGTGTGTGACTCCGCGGCGCCTCGGGCGCATAGTCGGGAAAACGACGAGGGGAGGATACCGATGCCTTATGCGCCCGCGGACCGCGCGTTCTACGATGCCGACAGCCACATCATGGAGTTGCCCGACTTCCTGAAGGCCTATGCCGACCCCGGCCTGCGCGACGAGATCCCGGAGGTCAGCTACTCGGCCTCCATCGTCACCGACGAGGAGGTGGCGGTGATCGTGGGCCAGGGCAACCGGCACAGCCCCGAGCACGTGGCCGAGCAGATCGCGCTGGGCGACCGGCTGATCGAGAAGTCGAAGGAGATCCAGGCGCTGGGCGCGTTCGACGCCGCCGACCGCTCGACGGCCATGGACCTGCTGGGCTTCAGGAAGCAGCTCGTGTTCGCCACCCACAGCGTGGCGATGCCGTTCTCGCCCTCGTCGAAGCTGGAGCACCGCCTGCGCTACGGCGCGGCCCGCGCGCACAACCGCCACATGGCCGAGTTCTGCAAGGCCGACCCGCGGCTGATGGGCGTCGCCGTCGTCCCGCTGGACGATCCCGAACTCGCCATGGCCGAGCTGGAGTTCGCGCTCTCGGCCGGGCTGAAGGCCGCCTGGGTGCCGCACCGGCCCTGCGGCGAGCGCTCGCCGGGCCACGTGGACCTCGACCCCTTCTGGGCGCGGCTGGCCGAGACCGGCACGCCCTTCCTGCTGCACGTCGGCGGCGCGCCGCTGCAGCTCGCCAAGGCCTGGATGAACAACGGCCGCCCGCCGACCAAGGACTGGCTGGGCGGCGGCGAGAACCTGCGCACCAAGGACGTCGCCCTGCTGCACGAAGGCCCCGAGCAGTTCCTGACCATGATGGTGCTGGACGGGGTGCTGGAGCGGCACCCGACGCTCCGCGGGGCCTCGGTCGAGCTGGGCGCCGGCTGGGTGCCCGAGCTGCTGCGCCGCCTCGACTGGGTGGTGAAGCACTGGAGCCGCAACGACGCCAACCTGCAGGCGCTGCGCCGCACGCCCAGCGAACAGCTCACCCAGCAGATGGCCTTCACGCCCTTCGTCTTCGAGGAGGTGGGCGCCTTCATCGACCAGTCGAACCCGGACCTCTACCTCTTCTCGTCGGACTATCCGCACATCGAGGGCGGCCGGAACCCGATCGGACGGTTCGAGGCGGCGCTGGGCGAGCGGCCGGCGGCGGTGCGCGACAAGTTCTACGCCGGGAACTTCCTGCGCATCTTCCCCGAGGCGGCCTGAGCGGGCCGGCGCGACACCGTATGATCCGAACCGCGTCCGCAGAAGGCCCCGCCATGTCCGATCCGAACGCCCAGGACGAAGCCGTGGGCGAGGCCTTCTCCGTGGAGAAGATGCTGAAGGCGCGCGACCTGACGTTCGAGGCGGTGCGGCGGATCGGCGCCGCCATCCGCCCCGGCATGACCGAGGGCCGCGGCGGCGAGATCGCCCAGGAGGTGCTGGAGGCCATGGGCATGGAGCGCCTGTGGCACAGGAACGTCGTGCGCTTCGGCCCCGGCACGCTGGAGACCTTCTTCGGCGCGTTCCAGCCCGACTACGTGCTGCAGGCGGACGACATCTTCTACGTCGACCTGGGCGCGGTCTGGGACGGCCACGAGGGCGACGCCGGCGACACCTTCACGGTCGGGAACGACGCGGAGATGGCCGCCTGCGCGGAAGCCGCCCGCACGCTCTGGCATGAGGTCGCGGCCCGCTGGCGCGACGAGGGCCTGTCGGGCGCGGCGCTCTACGACTTCGCCGTGAAGCGCGCCGAGGCGATGGGCTGGCGGCTCAACTGGGAGGTCAAGGGCCACCGGGTCTCGGACTTCCCGCACGCCATCTACAAGGCCGGCGCCCTGGGCGACTTCGACGCCCCGCCCACCACAGGCCTCTGGATCCTGGAGATCCAGATCGCGCACCCCACCCGCCCCATCGGCGCCTTCTACGAAGACCTCCTGATCCGCGAGAGCGTGGCGGCGGCTTAGTGGCGCATGTGCCGCACATGTGATAATGTGCAGCACATGACGATGATCCAAGTTCGCAACGTGCCCGAAGAGTTGCATCGACGCCTGAAGGCGCGGGCAGCCATGGTGGGCCTTTCGCTCTCGGACATGCTGCTCAGAGAAATGAAAGCCGTGGCCGACCGGCCGACGCTTGAGGAGATGCGGGCGCGATTGGCTGCGTTGCCCCCTGTCGTCATATCCGAAACGTCCGCTGAAGCGGTGCGGGCCGAGCGCGACTCGCGTTGATCGTCGTCGACGCGTCGGCGGCGCTCGACCTGCTGCTTCAGAAGCCGACGGCGAAGGCGCTGGAACTCCGCGTATTCGCCGTCGGCGAAGAACTGCATGCCCCGCACCTGATCGATCTGGAAGTCGTCCAGGCGCTGCGGAGACATGTGAAGGCAGGCCAGATGAGCTCGGAAAGAGCTCGGCAATCGCTCGAAGCTTGGGTCGTGTTTCCCGTTGCGCGCCATGTGCATGACCTCTTGCTGCCGCGCATCTGGGAACTTCGCGACTCCATCACCGCGTATGACGCCGCCTACGTGGCCCTGGCCGAAGCGCTTGACGCCACGCTTCTGACGACAGACGCGCGACTCGCCCGCTCGCACGGCCATCGCGCCAAGATCGAGACCATCGGGCTCGAATAGGCCTCAACGGATCACTCGCGCAGCCGCAGCGTCATCGGCATGCCGCCCTGGGGCCGCATGGAGACGCGCATCACCGGCCGGATCCTGTGGCCGGGGTCGTGGTCGAGGCGGGCGCCGCGGACCAGGGTCGCCAGGACCGCCACCGCCTCGATCATCGCGAAGGTCTGGCCGATGCACACGCGCGGGCCCCCGCCGAACGGCAGGTAGGCGAAGCGGTGGCGGCCGGCGCTCTCCTCCGGCCCCCAGCGGTCCGGGTCGAACACGTCCGGGTCGCGCCACAGGCGGCGGTGCCGGTGCAGCGCGTAGATCGGGATGAAGACGAAGGTCCCCGCCTTCACCGGATGACCGCCGGCCTCGGTGTCCTCCGCGCACATCCGGCTCATCAGCGGCAGCGAGGGGTAGAGCCGCATCGCCTCCTGCACCACCTGGCGGGTGAAGGCCAGGCGCTCGACGTGGCCGTTCCCGATCGTCTCGTCGCCGGCGACGGCCGCGATCTCGGCGCGCACCCGCTCCGCCGTCCCCGGGTCGACCGACAGCAGGTAGAGCGCCCAGGTGAGCGCGAGCGCCGTCGTCTCGTGCCCGGCCCCGATGAAGGTCAGCAGGTTGTCGCGCAGCAGGGCGTCATCCATCCGCTGGCCGGTCTCCGGGTCCTGCGCCTGCATCAGGAGGTCCACGAGGTCGCCGCGCGGCGGCTGGTTGCGGCGGCGCGCCACCATCCGGTCGACCATCGCCTTCAGGTAGACCATCGCCCGGTGGCCGCGGGGCGCCATCGCCACGCGGGTCCAGGTCGGCCATTGCAGCAGGTCGGCGACGTTGATGCCGCCCAGCGTCTCCAGGTAGTCGGTGATCTTCCGCGCCGCCTGCGGCACGTCGATGCCCTCGCCGCCCGACAGCATGGTGTCGAGGATCACCTCGAAGGTGATGGCGGTCATCTCCGTGGCGATATCGAGCCGCGCGCCCTCGCCCATCTCGCGCCAGCGCCCCAGCGCCGCCTCGGCGGCCGCGACCATCGCGGGCGTCATCGCCGCGACGTTGTCGGGCCGGAAGCCGGGCGCGGCGGCCCGCCGCTGCCAGCGCCAGTGCTCGCCCTGCGCCGTCAGCAGCCCCTCGCCCAGCGCGGGCTTGGTCACCCGGTCGAACATCCAGTCCTTCGGGAAGGCGCCCATCCGGTCGAGCAGGATGTCCTTCAGCATGGCCGGGTCGGCCGCATACAGGAACCGGCCCCGCTCGAAGAACGGCTCCTCGTAGACGGCCTTCGGCCAGGCCTCGATGGGGTTGTCGATCAGCTTCCACAGCGCGTGGAAATACGGCAGCGGCTGCGCCGGCGGCGTCACGCCGGGCGGTGTCGGCCGGGTCCTGGGGATGTCGTCCAGCGCCACCCCCCGAAGGTAGGGAAAACCCGCGACACACGCCACGCCCTTCCCTCCCCGGGAGGGACAGGCCGCGAAGCGGCCAGGGTGGGGCAGCGCGGAGCGTGAACCCAGACGTCGGCAATGACCCGCAGCTTCCGCTCATCCCCGCGCATGCGGGGACCCAGACTTCCTTCCTCTCCACGGCCCATCCCCCGCGATGCGCGACATCGAGAACAACGGCCGACCGCCTGGCCCGTTCGCGTCTTTCGTGTGGCTCGTGGTTGAATCCATGCGGCGCTGGCGTGTCCCGGCGCGCCCGAAATGGGCGGGTTCCAGGTCAAATACAAGTCCAGACCCCGCACATCCGCCAGCGCGGCAGATATCCGGATCCAGGCCTCGGAGTCCAGGATTCGGGGACACGAGGCCTGATCCACATCTCTACCTACGCGACAGTTATAGGCGCACGGACTCGCCCGTCGCGTGTACCCACTTGACCCGCATGCGAACGGAGCGTTCGTTAGCGGATCGTCTTCACGGGGAGGCTTCGATGCGCAGGTTCACGATGGCGGCGGCCGCGGCGGCCGCGCTCACGATGACCGGGCCGGCCGCAGCGGCGGTCACCGTGCAGATGAGCGGCACCTTGGACACCAAGGTCGTCGACGGCGCGCTCGGGTCCCAAGTGGACGCCGACTTCGCTCACGACGTGCCGATGGCGTGGACGCTGAGCATGACCTTCGAGGACCCCGGCCAGCAGGGCATTTGGGACGCCTCGGCCTGGGCCTTCACCCTGGGCGACCTGTCGTTCGACAGCACCACCACCACGGCCTCCTCCGCCAATGTCTACAACATCTCCATCCAGACGAGCTACTTTATAGCCCTGCGGGGGGACTTCGCGCCTTCGCTCCCGGGCGATGAGCTCTTGTACCTGTCCACAAATTTCCTGCGGCTCCCGACGGGTGGGCCGCGCTCGCCCTCTACAGATCCCGCCGACTACTTCGCCGCACGGACGCAGGACGCCGGAGCGAGGGTCTCATCGAGCTCTCTGAGCGGCCCGAGCGGCGGCTACGTTGATTTCCGCGGCTCGATCACGAGCATCAGCTTCGACGGCGCATTCCTCCCCAACCAGGGCGTCCCCGAGCCCTCGACCTGGGCGCTGATGATCCTGGGCTTCGGCGCCGCCGGCGCGATGCTCCGCCGCCGCCCCGCCAGGGCCTGACGCCCCCCCCCCGCTCATCCCCGCGCACGCGGGGACCCAGACTTCCCTTGGAACCGCCCGGCGCGCTGGCCAGAAGCAAGCCTGGGTCCCCGCATGCGCGGGGATGAGCGGAGGGGGGGGGGGAAGGGTCGGTGTCAGGGCGAACCTTCAGGCTCGCGCGGGGGCGTCGGCGCCGCATGGATTCAACCACGAACCACACGAACGGGTCGTGGGTGCGTCCGGCGGCGGGTCCATCCCGGAGGCGTTCGTGTGGTTCGTGTTCGTTCGTGGTTCGAAAAGCAGGACGCCCGCGGCGCGCCGGGCGGTCGGCCGTCGCCCTCGGTGCCGGCGCACTTTCGGGGACGCCATCCCCCCCTCCGCTCATCCCCGCGCATGCGGGGACCCAGACTTCCTTTGGAACCGCCCGGCGCGCTGGTAGTGGCCCGAAGCAAGCCTGGGTCCCCGCATGCGCGGGGATGAGCGGTTTGGGGAAGGGCCGGTGTCGGCGCGAACCTTCAGGCGCGCCGGGCGGTCGGCCGTTGCCTTCGAGGCCGCCCGCCCCGGCGGGTTTCGTGTCGTGGAGAACATGGCGCCCGCGGATCGGGCGCCGGGGCCGGGACGGGCGCGGGGCGGCTTTGGTTCTCGGATTTGAAAGACAAAACTGCTAGCTAGCGCGGGCAAGGAAGCGCGGGCAAGGACAGGGAGGCGTTTGCGCGAGGGATGGCCGCACCGGTCGCCATACGCGGACAGCGGAGCCTGCTGCGGCAGATCCGCGAGGCGCTCGCCGGGGGCGGCCCCGCGCAGCAGCGCCTCGACATGGTGGTGCGCATCATCGCGCTCTCCATGGTCGCCGAGGTGTGCTCGATCTACCTGCGGCGCGCCAACGGCGAGATGGAGCTGTTCGCCACCGAGGGCCTCGACACCAAGGCGGTCCACGTCACGCGCATGAAGCCCGGCGAGGGCCTGGTGGGCGAGATCATGCGCCTGGGGCGGCCGCTGAACCTGGCCGACGCGCCCGAGCACCCCGCCTTCTCGTACCGCCCGGAGACGGGCGAGGACCCCTACCACGCGTTCCTGGGCGTGCCGCTGCTGCGCGGCGGGCGGACCATCGGCGTGCTGGTCGTCCAGAACCGCACCGAGCGGACCTATTCCGAGGACGAGGTCGAGGACCTGCAGATCATCGCCATGGTCCTGGCCGAGATGGTCGCGTCCGGCGAGCTGATGACGGTGGGCGAGCTGGAGGGCGTCGAGCTGGCGCCGCGCCGGCCCGAGCGGATCAAGGGCTCGAAGTTCGCGGAGGGCCTGGCCTATGGCGCGGCCGTGTTGCACGAGCCGCCGGTCGCCTCCTCGCAGCTCCTGTCCGAGGACGTGACCGCCGAGCAGGAACGCCTGGCCGCGGCGCTCTCGGGCCTGAAGGACCAGATCGACCGGATGCTGGAGGGCCAGCACGGCCTGGTCGACGCCTCGTACGACGTGCTCGAGACCTACCGCATGTTCGCCCACGACCGGGGCTGGAACCGCAGCCTCGAGGACGCGGTGAAGAACGGCCTGACCGCCGAGGCCGCGGTCGAGCGCGTGCGCTCCGAGCACCGCGCCCGCCTGGGCCAGGCCCGCGACCCCTACCTGCGCGAGCGGCTGCACGACCTCGAAGACCTCAACGACCGCCTGCTGCGCCATCTTGCGGGCGACGGCAGCGTGGCGCGCGACCTGCCCGACAACGCGATCCTGATCGCCCGCAACCTCGGCCCCGCCGACCTGCTGGAATACGACCGCACCAAGCTGCGCGGCCTGCTGCTGGAGGAAGGCTCGTCGGCCAGCCACGCCGCCATCGTGGCCCGCGCGCTGGACATCCCCTGCGTCGGCCGCCTGACCGGCCTGCGCGACCGGGTGTCCGAAGGCGACCCGGTCATCGTCGACGGCGAGACCGGCGAGGCGTTCCTGCGGCCCCGCGCCGACGTCATCAAGGCGATCCAGGCGCGCATCGAGGTGCGCCGCCAGCGGCGGGCCGAGTTCGCCAAGCTGCGCGACACCCCGGCCTTCACCCGCGACGGCGTGAAGATCTCGCTGCTGATGAACGCCGGCCTGGACGTCGACCTGGAGAGCCTGGCCGACACGGGCGCCGAGGGCATCGGCCTCTTCCGCACCGAGTTCCAGTTCATGGTCTCGGAGGAACTGCCCAGGCTCGGCGGCCAGACCCAGCTCTATTCGCGGGTCATGGACGCCGCCGGCGACCGGCCGGTGACCTTCCGCACCCTCGACCTCGGCGGCGACAAGGTGCTGCCCTACATGGAGGCCGAGCGCGAGGAGAACCCGGCGCTGGGCTGGCGCGCGGTGCGCATGGGCCTCGACCGCCCGGCCCTGCTGCGCATGCAGCTCCGCGCCCTGATCGCCGCGGCCAAGGGCCGGCCGCTCAGGGTCATGTTCCCGCTCGTGGCCAGCGTGGACGAGTTCCGCTCGGCCCGCGCCTTCGTCGAGACCGAGGTGGCCTGGGCCCAGCGGCGCGGCCGCCCGGCGCCGTCGCGCCTGGACGTGGGCGCCATGATCGAGGCGCCGTCGCTGGTCTGGCACCTGGACGCGCTCCTGCCGATGACCGACTTCGTCAGCGTCGGGACCAACGACCTGATGCAGTACCTGTTCGCCGCCGACCGCGGGAACCCGCTGGTGGCCGACCGCTACGACTTCCTCTCGCCCCCGGCGCTCAGGGCCATGGAGGCGATCCAGCGGGCCTGCGCCGAAACCGGCACGCCCGTCTCCGTGTGCGGCGAGATGGCGGGGCGGCCGCTGGAGGCGTTCGCCCTGGTGGCGCTGGGCTTCGAGCGGCTGTCGATGCCGGCCACCGGCGTCGGCCCCGTGAAGCAGATGGTGCTGAGCTGCGACCGCGAGGCGGCGCGGCGCGGCGTCTCGGCGCTGCTGAAGTCGTCGGCGGGCTCGGTGCGGAACGAGATTGAAACCCTCGCGCGCAAACTCTACCTCGCCGTCTGATCCTCGCCCGAATCCGTCGACACTGTGAGGCGGACGGCAGGAGCCACCGACCCCGCGTGCTACGCAGACGAGCCACGAAGAAGCCGACCGACCGGGAGCGCGCGCGCGCCGCCCTGGCCGCCGCCGTGGCCGAGGTCGACCGCCCGCCCGCCGCCGCGCACGAACCGGCCGAGGCCGTCCCGCCGCCGCCCGTCGACCCGATCCACCAGCAGGCGACCATCGGCGAGGCGCTGAAGGCCGCCCGCCTCGACCAGGGCCTGACCCTGCCCGAGCTCGCCGAAAGGACCCGCGTCCGCCGCGCCTACCTCGAAGCGATCGAGGAGATGCAGCTCGACGCGCTCCCCTCGCGCCCCTTCACCATCGGCTACATCCGCGCCTACGCCACGGCGCTGGGCCTCGATCCCGAGCTCGCGACCGAGCGCTTCAAGGCCGACGAGCCGGTGCTGGACGAGCCGCTGCGCGCGCCGGTCGGCGTGCTGGACGACAGGGACCCGCGCGTCGCCGCCTTCCTGGTGGGCGCGCTGGTCATCATCGCCGCCATCGTCCTGTGGAACATCGCCCAGCGGGCCATGACCGCCAACGCGCCCCCGCCGCCGCTCGCCCCCGAGGCGGTGAGCGAGAAGGCGCTGGCGCAACTGAAGGCCGGGCCGATGGAGCTGGGCGCGCCCCTGCCCGCGCCCGTCGAATCGACCACCCCGCCGCCCTACGAGACGCCCGGCCTCGCCAAGGCGCTGGGCCTCGAGGTCGCGCCGGGCTCGACCGCGCCGAAGCCGGCCAGCGAGGGCCCGCACGTCGACCTGGCGTCGCTGCCGCCCTACTTCGTGCCGCAGGGCCGGATCTACGACCCCGGCATGCCGGGCGCGGACTCGACGGTGGTGCTGCAGGCGCTGAAGCCCGGCTCGCTGATCATGCGCGGCGCCGACGGCTCGGTCTATTTCGCCCGCCAGCTCTCCAAGGGCGAGGCCTTCAAGGTGCCGCAGACGCCGGGCCTGAGCCTGGAGGTCTCCAAGGCCGAGGACTTCCAGGTCTTCGCCTCGGGCCAGTCGAAGGGCGTGCTGCCCTCGCAGCAGGTGCTGGCCTCCAAGCTCGCCGCCCCGCCCGCGACCGCCGCCGCCCCGCCCGCCAAGCCGATCCCGAGCGCGCCGGCCGCCCCTGCCCCCGCCCCGGCCGCTCCGGTCCTGAAGATCCCGCCGCCCAAGGCGAACTGAGCCCCGGCTTGGGTTTCCAAGCCGGACGGCCTATTTTCCGCGCGCGATGAGCACCGAAGCCCACACGTCCGTCCGCCCCTGGCGCGCCATCGACCGCCGCAAGAGCCGCAAGATCCGCGTGGGCGCCGTCGAGGTGGGCGGCGACGCGCCCATCACCGTCCAGTCGATGACCAACACGGTCACCGCCGACGCGGCCGCCACCATCGAGCAGATCCGCCAGCTCGAAGAGGCCGGCGCCGACATCGTCCGCGTCTCCTGCCCCGACGAGGACTCCACCGCGGCCTTCCGGCAGATCGCCAGGGCGGCGAAGGTCCCGCTCGTCGCCGACATCCACTTCCACTACCGCCGCGGCGTCGAGGCGGCCGAGGCGGGCGCCGCCTGCCTGCGCATCAACCCCGGCAACATCGGCAACGCCGCGCGCGTGAAGGAGGTCATCCAGGCGGCCCGCGACCACGGCTGCTCGATGCGCATCGGCGTCAACGCCGGCTCGCTGGAGCGCGACCTCTTGGAGCAGTACGGCGAGCCGTGCCCGGCGGCCATGGTCGACAGCGCGCTGCGCCACGCCCGCATCCTGCAGGACCACGACTTCCACGAGTTCAAGATCAGCGTGAAGGCGTCCGACCCCTTCATGACCGTCGCCGCCTACCAGCAGCTCGCCGAGGCGATCGACTGCCCGTTGCACCTGGGCGTCACCGAGGCCGGCGCCACGCGCACCGGCACCGTGAAATCCGCCATCGGCATCGGCTCGCTGCTCTGGGCCGGCATCGGCGACACCATCCGCGTCTCCCTCGCCGCCGACCCGGTCGAGGAGGTGAAGGTCGGCTTCGACATCCTGAAGTCGCTGGGCCTGCGCCACCGGGGCGTGAACATCATCGCCTGCCCGTCCTGCGCTCGGCAGGGCTTCAACGTGATCCAGACCGTCGAGGCGCTGGAGCAGCGCCTGGCCCACATCGCCACGCCCATGAGCCTGTCGATCATCGGCTGCGTCGTGAACGGCCCCGGCGAGGCCCTGATGACGGACCTCGGCTTCACCGGCGGCGGCAAGGGCGCGGGCATGGTCTATGTGGCCGGCAAGCCCGACCACAAGCAGGACAACGAAGGCATGATCGACCACATCGTCGAACTGGTCGAGGCGCGCGCGCGCGAAATCGAGGCGGCCACGCAAGCCGCGTTGCAGGCCGCGGAATAGCGGGACCGCCGCGCCGGAGAGCCGGACTCGCCCAACGGGAGAGTGGGTTTGCCGCCGGCTGACCCCGGCCGATAGACTCGCCGTTGCGCGGTTTCTGGCGCGGCCCGCGAGGCCGGCGTCGACGTTGGAAAATTGGGGTAAATCATGAAGTTCTCAGCCATGACCGCCGGCGCCGCGCTGGCGTTCGGCGTCGTTCTCGCAGGCGGCGCGGCGCAGGCCGACACGCTCTACACGCTCGCCGCGCCCACCGGGGCGCTCGCGACGCCCGGGTTCATCGACGCGGTCTTCCTGGCCGGCCCCGGCGCCGGCTCGGTCAGCTTCCAGATCCAGGGCTACGCGACGCTCGACGGCGAGAACTGCTGCACCGACACCTTCACGCTCAGCCTCAACAGCGTGGCTCTGCTGAGCGGCTCGTGGGGCCTGGGCGGGGGCGGCGGCGACGCGCTCTACTTCTCGCCCGCGGGATCGACGGTCAACGTGGTGAACGGCGTCGGCGGAACCGTGACGATCACCGCGCCCCTGACTTTCGTGAACGGCTCCAACACGCTCCGTTTCGCCTACTCCGGCGGCTCCCAGGGTCTCGGCGACGAGGGCTGGGGCCTCAACAGCGTGGTCGTGACCGGCTCCGCCGTCCAGGCCAGCGTTCCGGAGCCCGCGACCTGGGCGATGATGCTCATCGGATTCGGCGCGCTCGGCGTCTCGGCGCGGCGCATGCGGCGCGTCCAGGCCCTCGCGGGCTGAACGACCGGCGGGAAAAGGCAAAAGTGACGCCAGCGTCACTCTTGCTTCCGCCCTCCGCCTACGGTTAGGTGGCGCTCCAATTCTCGGGAGGAATGCATGTCTGCGGACGGCAACTGGAAGATCACCATCAACACGCCGATGGGCGCGCGCACCATGGACGTGGCCATCGCCACGTCGGGCGACACCTTCACCGGCAAGGTGGACTCGGAGATGGGCGCGCAGGAAGTGACCGGCAAGGTCGACGGCGACACCCTGACCTGGAACACCGACATCACGAACCCGATGCCGATGAAGCTCGAGTTCTCGGCCAAGGTCGAGGGCGACAAGATGAGCGGCAACGTGAAGCTCGGCATGTTCGGCAACGCCTCGCTCACGGGCGAACGCGCCTAGGCCGACCGGCCCCCAAGACAAGCGAAGGCCCGCCCCAGCGATGGGGCGGGCCTTTTCGCGACGCATCCCTCCCCTGAAGGGGAGGGATGAACGCTACTTCGGCGTCACGGCTTCCGCGGCGCTGTCGGCCACCGCCGCGCCTCTTCCGGCGCCGGTCGCGTGCATGGGTCCCGCGGACAAGCCGCGGGATGACGAGCTTGAAGGGGATGGTTCACGCCCGCCGCGGCGGCACCACGTCGGCGAAGTCGGGGAAGGTCTTCCACTTGGGCTCGACCGGCGGCTCGCCGGCCGCCGGCGCGTATTCCGAATACGCCTCGATGCTCATGCGCGGGATGTAGCGCGGGCAGTTCGGGAAGATGTCGGTGGGCGTCACCTTCACCAGGAGCTGCGCGCCCGCGATCCCGGCCATCAGCGGGTCGTCGCCCACCACCTCGGCGCGCCCGTTCACCCGCAGCCGCCCCGCCTTCTCGCCCATGGCGATGAACAGCAGGCCCACGTGCGGGTTGGCGCGGATGTTCCCCAGGCTCTTGAACATGCCGTTGCCGTCGTAGTCGGGGAACACCAGCAGGTCCGGCGCGGCCACATGCGCGAACCCCGGCGGCCCGCCCTTGAACGAGCAGTCCGGCCGCCCGTCCGCATCGGCCGTCGCGAGGAAGAAGAAGCTCTGCGCCTGGATGAAGGCCGCGTCGCCCTCGGTGAACCGGTCGTGCGCCAACCGCTCTTCCAGCCGGTCGGCCAGCGCCCGGCTGCCGAACGCGTCCTGCAAGGCCCGGTTGCCGTCGTGGAACATCGCCATGGATCGCTCCTCCCGCCCGCGATCATAGCTCGGAATTGTCGCCTGCGGCGGTCTCCGCTACAGACACCGCCCTCATGAGACTTCCCCAGGCCAGGCTCGACCAGGTGCTCGACCGCTTCCGCGAGATCGAGGCGCGCATGGGCGCGGCCACGGACGGGGCCGAGATCGTCCGGCTCTCCAAGGAGCACGCCGAGCTGAAGCCGGTGGCCGACGCGGTCACCACGCTGGAGAAGGCGCGCGCCGAAGAGCCCGAGCTGCGCGAGATGGCCGACAGCGGCGACGCCGAGATGGCCGAGCTGGCCCGCGGCGAGCTGGAGGCGCTGAAGGAGCGCCTGCCCGAGCTGGAGCGCGAGGTCGCCCTGCTGCTCGCGCCCAAGGACAAGGACGAGAACGCCTCGGCGATCCTCGAAGTGCGCGCCGGCACGGGAGGCGACGAAGCGGCCCTCTTCGCCGGCGACCTCTTCCGCATGTACCAGCGCTACGCCCAGGGCCGCGGCTGGCGCGTCGAGGTCGACTCCATCTCCGAGGGCGACGCCGGCGGCTTCAAGGAGATCGTGGCCTCCATCACCGGCGACGGCGTGTTCGGGCGGCTGAAGTTCGAGAGCGGCGTCCACCGCGTGCAGCGCGTGCCGGCCACCGAGGCGCAGGGGCGCATCCACACCTCGGCCGCGACCGTCGCCGTGCTGCCCGAGGCCGAGGACGTCGAGATCGAGATCCGCGACCAGGACATCCGCATCGACACCTACCGCTCGAGCGGCGCCGGCGGCCAGCACGTGAACAAGACCGACTCCGCCGTCCGCATCACCCACCTGCCCAGCGGCATCGTGGTGACCAGCTCCGAGAAGTCGCAGCACCAGAACCGCGCCCGCGCCATGAAGGCGCTCAAGGTCAAGCTCTACGACCAGCAGCGCCAGGCCCTCGACGACGCCCGCTCCGAGGCCCGCAAGAGCCAGGTCGGCTCCGGCGACCGCTCGGAACGCATCCGCACCTACAACTTCCCGCAAGGCCGGGTCACCGACCACCGCATCAACCTGACGCTCTACAACCTGCCCAAGGTCATCGAAGGCGAAGCCCTCGACGACGTCATCGACCCCCTGATCGCCGAAGACCAGGCCGCCCGCCTCGCCGCCCTGGAAGACGAGTTCGGCTGATCCTCATGAGCCTCCGCGGCAGCGGAGACTTTTGGAACCGCGGAATACGCCGCCGCGCGGCGGCCCTCAGGGGCGCTTCAGGACCTTGCGGACCCTGTCCTTGCCGCCCTTCACGAGGTTCTTCACGCCGTCGAAGCGCACGCCCACGGTGTCGGCCATCGCCGCGCCGCGCTCGCCCATCGGCTGCGGCGGACCGGTGGTGGAGTCCTCGGCGGTCTGGTGCTCGATCTCGGCGTTCAGCTCGGCGCCGATCAGCACGATCATCACCGAGAACCAGATCCACAGCATGAAGCCGATCATCGCCCCCAGCGACCCGTAGATGCGGTCGAGTCCCGCGACGTTGTTCAGGTACCAGGAGAAGCCGGCCGAGCCGCCGATCCAGAACGCCGCGGCGAAGGCCGCGCCCGGGGTCAGCCACGGCCAGCGCGCCCGCGCCCGGCTGGGCCCATAGCGATAGGCGATGGTGAAGGCCGCCGTGGCCACCAGGAACATCAGCGGCCAGCGGATGGCGATCAGCCAGTCCTCGGCGAGGCCCATCCGTGCAAGCGCGATCGGGGCGGCCACCAGGATCAGGCTGACGAGGATCAGGAACACCACCAGCGCCAGGGTGAAGCCGTAGGTGAGCGCCGCGCGCAGCACGTAGTTCCGCCGCTCGGCCTCGTCGTAGGCGATGTTGAGGCCGTCGAAGAGCGAGCGCATGCCCGCGCTGGCGCTCCAGACCGACAGCAGGAGGCTGGCGATGAAGGCGAGCGAGAGCCCGCCGCCGCCCGCGCCGGCCAGCCGCAGCATCTGTTCGCCGACCAGGCGCGTCACGTCGGGCGGGAAGACCGAGGACAGCGCGACGAGCTGCTTTTCCACTTCGGCCACGTCGGCGAAGAGGCCGTAGAGCGAGACGAAGACGCCGACGCCCGGGAAGATCGCCAGCAGCGTGTAATAGGTGACGCTGCCGGCCACGACGGTCAGGCGATCCTCGCTGGTCTCCCGGAGGGTGCGCCAGACGATGTCGCGCCAACCCGTCCACGGGATCTGCCGCGGTGACACGGCGATGCGGCCGCGGCCGGGCTCCTGGTCCTCGAAGGTCGACGGCGCGGCCACCGTGCGACGGCTCATCCCCGGCTTCTCCGGGTTCCCGCCGATCGGATTGCCCGCGACGTCCGCCAAGCCGATGCCTCCCTTCGCGCATGATCAAACTCGGCCGGGGGCGCGGCGTTCCGGGTTGAGCCCGCGCGGCGCTTGCGCGAGAAGGCGGCATGAGCGGCCACGTCGCAGCGATCTTCCGGCACCCGGTGAAGGGCTTCACGCCCGAGCCGCTGGGCCACGTCGATCTCGCGCCGGGCGAGGGCTTCCCGGGCGACCGCCTGTGGGCGGTGGAGAACGGCCCGTCGGGCTTCGATCCCGAGGCGCCGCAGTGGACGCCGAAGAAGATGTTCACCGTGCTGGCCGCCATCCCGAAGGTGGCCGCGGCCCGGACCCGCTACGACGACGCCTCGGGCCTCCTCACCGCGACGGCCGAGGGCCGGCCCGCCTTCGCCGGGCGCCTCGCCGAGCCCGAGGCCCGCGACGGCTTCGCCGCCTGGCTCACCGACTTCCTCGATCCCGACGACATCCGCGGGCCGCTGAAGGTCGTGGACGCCCGCGGCGGCTTCCGCTTCACCGACCATCCGCTGGGCCAGGTCTCGGTGATCAACCTCGCCAGCGTCCGCGACCTCTCCCGGAAGATGGGTGTCGAGCTCGATCCGCTGCGCTTCCGCGGCAACCTCTACGTCGAGGGCTGGGAGCCCTGGGCCGAGAACGACTGGCTGGACCGCGAGCTGATGCTGGGCTGGGCCAAGGCGAGCGTCTTCTCCCGCATCCGCCGCTGCGCCGCGACCGAGGTCGACCCGACGACGGCCGTGCGCGACCTCGAAGTGCCGAAGGCGCTATTCGACCACTACGGGCACATGGACTGCGGAATCTACATCCGGATGACGACGGCGGGCCGCGTGTCCCTGGGCGACGCGATCACCGCACCCCTGCTTCGCCCGGACGCCGGCCGGCGCGAAGTGCTGCGCAGCCCCGAAGGGAGCGAGGGAGGATGACCTTGACGCTGGTGCAGGCCTGGACCCGGGCGAAGTCCCGGCTGGAGGCGGCGGGGCTGGCCGGGCCGGTGATCGACGCGCGCCTGCTGGTCGAGGCGGCGGCCGACGCCACCCGCGCCGACATCGTCACCGATCCGCATCGCGAGCTGACGCCCGACCAGGAGGCCAGGCTCGACGGCTTCCTGGCCCGCCGCGTCGCCCGCGAGCCGGTCAGCCACATCCTGGGGCGCAAAGGCTTCTGGAAGATCATGCTGCACGTCACGCCCGACGTGCTGACGCCCAGGCCCGACACCGAGACGGTGGTCGAATATGCATTGCGCGACTTCCCCGAGAATGCGCCCTGGCGGATCCTCGACCTGGGCGTGGGCTCGGGCGCGATCCTGCTGGCGCTCCTGGCCGAGCGGCCGGCGGCCAACGGCCTCGGGATCGAGATCTCCGAGGAGGCGCTCGCCGTGGCGCGCGACAACGCCGCTTCGCTCGGGCTCGCGGGCCGCCTGGCGCTGCTGCGCGGCGACTGGACCGCGGGCCTGGAAGGCGACGCGTTCGACCTCGTCGTCGCCAACCCGCCCTACATCGCCACCGAGGTCATCGCGACCCTGGAGCCCGAAGTGCGCGACCACGAACCGCGGATCGCGCTGGAAGGCGGGGCCGACGGCCTGGACCACTACCGCGTCCTCGCGCCCGAGATCCTGCGCGTGCTGAAGCCCGGCGGCCGCTTCGCCGTCGAGATCGGCTACGACCAGAAGGACGCGGTCGAAGCCCTGTTCCGCGAGGCCGGCGCCGTCTTCGTGCAGACGATCAGGGACCTGGCCGATCGCGACCGCGTGGTCGCCGGTGAGAAAAAGACCTTGGAAACGGTCGGCTGACTCGCTACATCAGGTCACGTCTCCACCCAAATTCGTCGGTGTTGCCGGTAGATGCGTCCCCAAGCAGGACGCCCGCCCGACCCGACAGGCGCGACGCTTCTCTCCAAGGAAAGGCCTCTCGCTGACGAGCTTCCGGGCGGAAGACGGGGAACACACACGCCTTCAACATCGCTGATCAGGCCGAGGTCGGACCAAGCTGAGGGCCAAGACGCCGCAGGGGCGCTCAAGGAACGAACGGTTTCTTAGGATTATGAGAGATTTCAAGGGTATGAAGCGCCAGCGTGGGCGCAACCGGGGCGGTGGCGGCGGCGGTGGCGGCAAGCCCCAGCAGAACGCCAACCGGGCGTTCGATTCGAACGGTCCCGACGGGGTGAAGGTGCGGGGCAACGCCCAGCACGTCTTCGAGAAGTACCAGCAGCTCGCGCGCGACGCGACGTCATCGGGCGACCGGGTGCTGGCCGAGAACTACCTCCAGCACGCCGAGCACTATTTCCGCCTGATCCGCGCCATCCAGCCGAACCGGCCGGCCAGCGAGATCATCGGCCGCGACCAGTTCGCCAGCGGCTACGACATCGACTTCGAGGACGAGAGCGGCCAGGCCGCCGCGGCCGCCGCCGACGAGGCCGCCGCCGAAGCCCCCGAGGTCCGCGAGGACAACGGCGAGAACCGCGACCGCGGCGACCAGAACCGGGATCGGAACCGCGACCGCGACGGGCGCGACCGCGGCGAGTGGCAGTCCCGCGACCGGGATCGCGACCGCAACCGCGACCGGGATCGCGACCGGGGCGACTGGCAGCCGCGCGATCGGGATCGCGACCGGGATCGTCCCCGCGACGACCGCCCCCGCGACGACCGCCCGAGAGACGAACGCCCGAGGGACGAACGCCCGCGGAACGACGACGACCGGCCGCGCGACCGCGACGGCGGCCGGGACCGCAACCGCGACCGTGACCGCCGCGACGACCGCCCCCGCAGCGACGACGACCGTCCCGCGCGCTTCGAACGGGACCGCGACCGGCCCGAGCGCGACCCTCTGCCGGTCGTCGAGCCGCAGGGCGAGAGCCGTCCGGAAGGTCCGATGCTGCGCGACGCCGAGGGCGGCGCGAGCCACGCGCCGGCCTTCCTGCAGGCCGCCCGCCCGGCGCCGGCCCCCAAGGCGGCGGCCGCCGAGGCCGAGGAGAAACCCCGCACACGCCGCCGCCGCGCCCCGCGCAGCTTCGAAGCCGGCGAAGGCGCGCCCCCCAGCGAGAACGAAGAGGCGTGAGGCTCGCGCCGCCCGGGCGTCGGGCGGTGATCTCCGGGGATCGGTGAGCGAATCCCGGGTGCGCGACGCGTTCCCTCAGGGGGACTGCGGTCAGAACCGGTAGCCTACCCCCAGGCGGAAGCTGCGGCCCGGCAGCGGGGCGACATCCTTGAGGAACGAGGCGTGCTCGCGGGCCTCGACGTTGGTCAGGTTGTGGCCGTCGAGGAAGACCTTCAGGTCGGGCTGGCTCGCGACGGGCCGCACCACCAGCGAGGCGTTCAGCATCGTGTAGCCGTCGGTGGGGAGCTCGAAGTTCGCCGTACGGTCCTGACCGCCCACCTTGTGGACCTCGACCGTCGCCGTCCAGCGGGCGGCGGCGTACGCGGCGCGGCCGGTGACCGACCACGGCGGAATGCGGGCGGCGGGGCCGAAGTCCGTGCTCCCATGGACGTAGTCCGCGGCGCCCTCCAGGCGGAACGTGCGCTCGCCGTCCTGCCAGACCTTGAACGCCACCTCGCTCTCGAAGCCGTAGAACTTCGCCCCGCTCTCCACGAAGGCGAACTCCGGGAAGCCGGAGTCGGCGTCGACGGCGCCGGTCGGGATCAGGTCGATGAAGTTGTCGTAGTCCACGTAGAAGCCGTGGAGGTCGATCGTCCACGGGTCCTTGCCGTAGTGGACGCTGGCGTCGGCCGAGTACGAGACCTCCTTGGAGAGCGTGGGATCGCCCACCTCGTAGGCCCCCGTGGCCGGGTGGGCGCCGAGGGACGACAGTTCCTCCTCGGTCAGGCCGCGGCTGGTGCGCGACAGCGACAGGCCCAGGAACCAGCCGTCCGCCGGCCGCACGAAGGCGCCGACGGAGGCCGAGACGTTGGTGAAGTCGCGGTCGGCGCGGACGTTCTTCACCGACTTGCCGTCGAGGCGCAGGCCGCCCTCCAGGCCCCAGGCGTCCTTGTCCAGGCGCTGGAGGGTGAAGACGCCGAACTCGTCGATCTTGGTGGCCGGGATCAGCGCCTCGTCGCCGATGGCGTCGAAGGTGCGGTGCAGCCCCTGGAAGCCCAGCGCGCCCTGCCAGCCGCCGATCTCGCGCTGGACCAGCTCGACACGCCCCTCCTCGCCCTTGGAGAGGAAGGTGGTGCCCGGATCGGGCCCCTCGAACTCGGTGTGCTTGTAGTCGGCGTAGCCGGCGGAGAAGCGGACCTTGTCGAACGGCCCCAGGTCGATGTCGAGCGAGCCGCGCGCATCGAGCCGGGTCTGCTTCAGCTCGATGTGGACGTCCTCCTCGGCGGCGCTGCCGTAGTCGCTCTCGGTGCGCTTGATGGCCAGGCCGCCCCAGCCGCCGTCGCCGACGTAGGAGCCGCCGAGGCCGAAGGCCTTCAGGCTGGAATAGGTGTTGGGCACGTCCTGGCCGTCGCGAGACGGCGCGGGAAGCCCAAGGGAGTCGGCCAGGCGGCGCGACAGCGGATCGACCGGCACGTGGTAGTCGTCGGTCTCGCGGCGCAGCGCATCGGCCGTCAGCGACCAGCCGCCGCCGAGGCCCGCGGTCAGCGCCGCCGAGCCCTGCCGGCCCTGGTCCACCGTGGAATAGGCCGCCTGCGCGCGGCCGTGGGCGCCGTCCCGGTAGGTCGATGGGATGCGCTCGTCGATGATGTTGACGATGCCGCCGATGGCCGAGCCGCCGTAGGCCAGCGCCGAGGGGCCGCGCAGCACCTCGATGCGCTCGGCCTCCTGCGGGTCGCTGGCCACCTGGTGGTCGGGCGACAGGCCCGAGGCGTCGATCATGCCGATGCCGTTGGTCAGCACCTGCACCCGCGGGCCCGAAAGGCCGCGGATCACCGGCCGGCTGGCGCCGGGGCCGAAGAACGATGAGCGGACGCCCGGCAGGTTGGCGAGCACGTCGCCGAGGCCGGCCGAGGGCGCGAGGTCGAGCGCCTCGCGCTTCACCACGTTGACGCTGGTGGTCGTGGAGTCGAGCGAGACCACATAGGGCGCGGCGGTGACCACGACCTCGGAGAGGTCCTTGGTCTCGGTATCGCCGCCATCGGCCGCGCAGGCGGTGGAGGAGAGGAGCGCGAGCGCGCCGACAGCGGCGAAGAGGGAAACACGGGACATTGGCGACGGCCTGGAAGGACTTGAAGAACGAGTGAAGCGTTATGAAATAACATAACGAGTCGTCAAGCGCCTTCCGCCGATCGTTGGCGCACGGGCGGGAAGCGGGTTATTCCTGAGGCATGGCGCACGCCTGCGAGCATCACGACGAGCATCAGCACCACGGCCTTTCGGGCGCGGCGCTGGACAGGGCCCTGTCGGCGGCGGAGGCGCGCTGCGAGGTCACGCAGGAACGGCTGACCGCGCCCAGGCGGCGCGTGCTGCAACTGCTGCTGGCCTCGGACGCGCCGCAGAAGGCCTACGACCTGATCGCGGCCTTCGGGGCGCACGGCGAGCCGGCCAAGCCCCCCACGGTCTACCGTGCGCTGGAGTTCCTGGAGCGCCTGGGCTTCGCGCACCGGATCGAGAGCCTGAACGCCTACGTCCCCTGCCGCATCGAAGGGGCGCACGTGGCGGCGTTCCTGATCTGCGACTGCTGCGGCGAGGCGGCCGAGTTCCAGCCCGACCTCTCGCCGCAGCTCGCCGCCGCATCGGCCGGCGCCGGCTACGAGGTCCGCGCGGTCACGCTGGAAGCGCGCGGCCTCTGCGCCGGCTGTCGCCAGCCCTAGCGCCCTACCAGAAGACGTTGCGGACCACCTGGACGATGCGGCCGGTGTACTGGTCGACCAGCAGGGCGTCGTCGCCGACCCGCACCCAGTCGAAGCCGGGCGGCGGCAGCGGCAGGTCGTATTCCCACGGGTCGATCAGCCAGTAACCCGGGCCGAACCAGCCGCGCGGCAGGAAGTCGCCGTAGTTCCAGACGCGGACGTAGAAGCCCGAGGGCGGACGCCAGGTGTGGATGTAGCGATAGCGCTGCGCGCTGACGTAGGCGCGCGGATAGCGGCCGTATTCCCAGCGCTGCCGATCGTCGCGGCGATCCCAGTCGCGGCGATCTCCGCCCCGACGGTCCCAGTCGCGACGGTCGTTGTCGCGACGGTCGTTCCAGTCGCGGCGGGCGTCCGGACGGCCGCCGCCGTTGCGGTCCTGCACGCGGGGCTGGCCGCCCGCGCGGGCGCCGGTCCAGTCGCGGCGGTCGCCCCCGGCCTG
>NZ_JAHBYD010000033.1 GCF_019636135.1 Phenylobacterium sp. | reverse complement strand
CTTCGGCGCGGTCTTGCCGGTGAGCGCGTCGAACACCCGCAGGAAGATGTTACGCATGTCGTCGGTCTCCATCAGGATCTCGTGGTAGGCGCCGGGCACGGTGATCAGGCGCCCCTGGGGCAGGTTGCGGGCCGCCGCCGCCTGGGCGGCGTTGTCGACCAGCTTGTCCTCGGCGGCCGAGACGATCTCGACCGGGATGGTCACGCCGCGCAGCCGCTCGGGCCGGGCGAGGAAGGCGGTGGCCGACAGCGCGAAGTCGAGCCAGCCCCACGTCGGCCCGCCCAGGGCCAGGTCGTTGTTGGCCTTCAACTGCGCGTGGTAGCGGGCGAAGCGCCGCGGATCGTGGGTGAGGGGGTTGCCCTCGAAGGTGTCATCGAACGGCGCGCCCGCCTGGCCCAGCATGTAGCGCCCGGCGCGGCCGAACATCAGCGACAGCCGGGTCAGCATCGCCGCCGTCGCGATCGAGTGCTTGCCGAACTGCAGGCCCAGCATCGGCGCCGACAGGCACGCGCCCGAGAACCGCCGCTCGCCGTTGGCCAGCGCCAGCAGGGTCAGGCAACCGCCCATGGAATGGCCCACCGCGATCCACGGCTTCGGCAGCCGGTCCTCGTGGCTGTCGAGCAGGCGGCGGTAATCCTCGAGGAACGGCCTGTAGCCCCGGGCGTGGCCCTTCAGCCGGTCGGCGAGCTCCCGCTGCGACAGCCCCTGCCCGCGCCAGTCGTGCGCCAGGACGACGAAGCCGCGATCCAGGACGTCGCGGATGGTCTCGTAGTATTTCTCGATCGGCTCGGTTCGCCCCCCGGACAGTACGACCGACCCGCGAGCCCGGCCCGGCGGGCGGAACACCGCGGCGCGCAGCTTCGCGCCGCCCTGGCCCACGAACCAGCCCGCCTCGCCGCCGGGCGGGACGGGGGCTTCGGGAATGTCGAGGAGGGGGGCGGGTTCGAACATCGGGAGGCTCTAGACCGCCCGCTCGAAGAGGGCCTGGATCTCGGACGTCAGGCTCATGGCGAGCCCCATGTCCGAGAGCTTCATGCGCCCCGTCATCACCGCGCTCATGGGGTTGAGCTCGCCCTTGCCCAGCTTCACGAGGTCGGCGCGGCTGATGCGGACGGTCAGGTCCGCGGGCGCGGCCGCGTTGGTCACGGTTGCGCCGGCCACGTGGATGTAGCCCTCGCCCTTCAGGTCGAGCGTGACGGAGCGGGAGAGCCCGTCCCCGGACTCCGCGGCGCGGCGGATCCTGTCGGTCAGCTCCTCAAGAGTGGCCATGTCCCCATCGGCTCTCGTGAATCAGGCGAGCTTCGCCGCACGCGTCCCGCGTGTAAACACGTCGTGACCGCCGTCAGTCCGGTTTGACGAACTTCAGCGTCATTCGGTCGCTCTCGCCGATGGCGTCGTACTTCGTGTGGTCGAAGCCCGGGTCGAACGCCGCGCCGCGCGGCGACGAACGGCGCACCGGCGGCAGGGTCCATACGCCGAACGGGTGGTCGCGGGTGTCCTTCGGGTTGGCGTTGATCTCGCTGGTCGCGGCCAGCCGGAAACCCGCCTCCTGCGCCAGCCGGATGGCGTAGGCCTGGTCGACATAGCCGTCCTCGGCCAGCAGGTCGGGCACGCCGCCCGGCGCGGCGCGATGTTCCTCGACACCCAGCACGCCGCCGGGCTTCAGCGCCAGGAAGGCGTCGCGGAACGCCTTCTCCGCGATCCCCGCCGCCATCCAGTTGTGCAGGTTGCGCAGGAAGAGGACGAGGTCGGCGCCGCCCGCCGGCGCGACCGGCCCGCTGGTCGGGCCGAAGGCGGTGAGTTCGATCTTGCCGTAGAGCTTCTCGTCGGCGAAGTGGGTCCGGAACGCCTGCACCACGTCGCGCGCGGAGGCGTCGGCGGCGTCGCCCAGTTGCATGTGCGCGGCATAGAGCCGGCCGTTCGTCGCGGCCAGGAACGGCGCCAGGATCTCGGTGTACCAGCCGGCGCCCGGCCAGAACTCGACCACGGTCGCACCGGGCTTCAGGCCCCAGAACGCCAAGCTCTCGGCAGGGTGACGGAAGCGGTCGCGCGCCCGGTCGGCGGGCGGGCGCCAGGGCCCTGCGACCGCGGCGGCGATCGTGTTCGGCGGCGCGGGCTTCGCGGGCCTGTCCTGGCAGCCGGCCACGGCGACGGCGCCCGTGATGAGCGTGCGGCGGGAGACGGTGATCATGGGCGCGCGAACCCCTCTCGCGAACACCCCCCGCGGCAGGGCTAACCGCTGAGGCCACCCGCGTCAAAGCCCGGAACGCCGCAGGCGTCGTCCGTTTGAACCGCGGAGATCGCGCGCCTCAGCCGGCCTTCACGAAGGTCAGCGTCATGCGGTCGGACTCGCCGATGGCGTCGTACCTGGCGCGGTCGAAGTTGGGATCGGCGGGCTGGCCGCCGGGCGCGCTCTGGCGCGACGGCGGCAGGGTCCACACGCCGAACGGATGGTCCTTGGTGTCCTTCGGGTTGGCGTTGATCTCGGACGTGGAGGCCAGCCGGAAGCCCGCCTTCTCGGCCGCCGCGATCACCGTCGCCGTCGCGACGTAGCCGTTGCTCACGCCCGGCAGTTCGGGCTTCGGGTCCGAGCGGTGCTCCTCGACGGCCAGGACGCCGCCGGGCTTCAGCACGGCGTGGGCGTCCTTCAGCACCTTGTCGAGCATGTTCTGCATCAGGAAGTTGTGGATGTTGCGGGCGGTGATCACGAGGTCGGCGGAGTTCGGGTCGCCCAGGGGGCCGGACCGGGCGCCGAAGTCCACGTACCGGATCGGCCCGTACCGGCCTTCGTCGGCGTACTTCGCCTCGAACGCCGCGCGGCCGCGCCTTGCGCCGTCCGACAGGCTCGGGTTGGCGAGGTCGGCGGCGGTGGCGACATAGGTCCCGCCCGTGGCCTTGGCGTAGGGCGCCAGGATCTCGGTCCAGTAGCCGCCGCCGGGCGAAATCTCGATCACCGTCTGCCGGGGCTTCAGGCCCCAGAAGGTGAGTGTCTCCACCGGCCTGCGGGCTGCGTCGCGGGCCTTGTTCTCGGGCGCGCGCTGGGCGCCCGCCACCACCGACTGCAACTGCGCGTCGAAGGCATGGGCCGGGAGACCGACGGCGACGATCGCGAGGGCGGCGAGGCCGGCCGAGGCGAGGCGGATCATGGGCTTTCCTCCTGGGTGGGCCGGGAACGCTAGGCTGCGCAAACGTCGCGGGATAGCCCTTGAACGCCCGGATCCCGCCACTAACTGATCGGGCGGAGGCGCCGGATGTCCGGGCCTCCTTGGGCTGCCGGCGACGCCGATCTCGGGTCGTCACAGGTCCAACGCAAACAACGCAACCTTGCTTTGCAAGAAGGATGTGAACCCATGCGTACGATCGATTTCGCTCCCCTCTATCGCTCCGTCGTCGGCTTCGACCGCCTGGCGAACCTGCTGGAAACCGCCGCCGCCGATGGCGCCGCGGGCTATCCGCCCTACAACATCGAACGCACCGACGAGAACGCCTACCGCATCGACATCGCGGTGGCCGGCTTCCGTCCGGACGAGCTGAACGTCGAGGTGAAGGAGAACCTCCTCACCGTGACCGGCCGCAAGGCCGCCAACGACGAAGCCCGGAAGTACCTCCACCGCGGCCTGGCCGAGCGCAACTTCGAGCGCCGGTTCCAGCTCGCCGACTATGTGATCGTCACCGACGCGAACCTCTCCGACGGCCTCCTGTCGATCTCGCTGAAGCGCGAGCTCCCCGAGGCCCTGAAGCCCCGCACGGTCGCGATCACCACCGGTGCGCAGAGCACCCTGATCGAAGGCGAAAAGGCCGCGTAGAGCCCTACCTTCCCCGTTCGCGGGGAAGGGGGACCGCGCCCCGCAGAGGGCGTGGTGGAAGGGGCGTGATCATGCTCGGTGCGTGCTTTCGCCCCCTCCCCCGCTCCGCAGGGAGGCAGTGAACCGAGGCGGCGCCCCTTCGCGGGGGCGCCGCCTTCTTCATTTGGGGAAGCTGGCGCCGCGGGTGTCGGCGTCCCGCAGGATGGCGCCGGCGATCTCGGCCCGGTCGAACTTCGCGTAGCGCAGCCGCGCGCCCGTCAGGTCGGCGGGCGTCGAACGGTCCGCCCCGAAGGCCAGGGGCGAGAGGACGGCGTCGGTCAGGTCGGCGCGGGTCAGGTCCGCGCGCATCAGGCGGACACCGCGCAGATCGGCGCCGCGCAGGATCGCGCCCCGCAGATCGCAGCCTTCCAGGTTGGCGCCCTGGAACTGGACGCCGGTGAGGTCGAGGCCGGCGAGGTTCGCGCCCCGGGCGCTGACGGCCGTGAGGCGCAGGCCCTTCAGGGCGTCGCCGGCGGGGCGCAGGTCGGCCTCGTCCAGGCGCGCCGGCCCGCCCTCGGCGCCGCCGGACGTCACCCAGGCCGAGTGGGCGCGGGCCTGTTCGACCAGCCTGACCGAGCGGGCGATGGCGTCGCGGGTCGGCGGCTCGGCCGCGCCGGCCAGCCTGGCGCCGTGGGTCCGGGCGCCGGCGAGCGCGCCGTCGGCGAGGTCGGCGCCGTCGAACCCGGCGTCCTCCAGCAATGCGCCCGACATCGCCGCGCCGGCCATCAGCGCGCCCGTGAAGTTCGCGCCCTTCAGGTTGGCGTCCCGCATCCGCGCGCCCTTCAGCGAGGCGTCGGAGAAGTCGGCGGCCGCAGCATAGAGTCCGTCGAGCTGCGCGCGGTCGAGCGTCGCGCCGGAGAGGTTCGCCCCGTCGATCTCGCCGCTGCGGCGTTCCTCGACCATGGACGGGAACCCCTTGGTCGGGTGCGGGCGGCCGATGACGCCCGGGCGGAAATCGGCCTCGGTGAGGTCGGCGCCGGCAAGATTGGCGGCCTGCAGGCAGGCGCCGCGCAGGTCGGCCTTGCGCAGGTCGGCGCCGCGGAGGTTCGCGCCGCGCAGGTCGCAGCCCGCCAGGATCGCGCCCGCGAGGTCCGCGCCGGCCAGCTCGGCGCCGTCGAACACCGAGCCGGTGAAGTCTGCGCCCGCCAACTGGCGGCCCGCCAGGTTCAGGCCCGAGAAGTCCACGAACGGCAGCGAGGCGCGCTTGCCGCCCCTGCCCGCGAGATGGCGCGCATGGCCGTCGAGCAGGATGGCGAGTTCGCCCTCGGAGAGCTTTCGGCGGCCCGGGAGGAACGGCGCCTTCGACGACGCCTGGAGCCGGACCATCCGCGTCAGATCACGTCGTCGAGGCCGCGGGCCCCTTGGCGGTGGGAGACCCGGCTGAAGTCGGCCTGCTTCAGCATCGCGCCCGTGAAGTTCGAGCGGCTGACGTCGGCGTCGGCGAAGACGGCGTGGCGCAGGTCGGCGTTGCTGAGGTCGGCGCCCTTCACCTGCGCGCCGGTCAGGTTGCACGGCAGGACGCGGTCGGCGCCCAGCAGCAGCGGACCCATCTGGGCCTCGCGCAGGTCGGCGCCCGAGAGCTTCGCGCCCACCAGGCGCGCGCCGCGCAGGTCGGCCCGGCGCAGGACGCAGTTGCGCAGGTCCGCGCCTTCCAGATGCGCGCCCTGGAGCTGCACGCCCTCCATGTCGAGGCCGTAGAAGGTCGCGCCCTTGGCCGAAAGGGCGGTCAGGTTGTAGCCGCGGATCGAGCCCAGGGCCCGCAGGTCGGCGTTGTCGAAGGACGAGGGCTTGCCCTCGCCGCCGCCGGTCTCGCACCAGCGCGCGTGGTCCCTGATCATCTGGTCGTAGGGCAGGTCCGAGAGCGCGCGGCCGGCCGGCTCGTCCGTCAGCGCGCCCGTCAGGTTCGCGTCCGAGACGTTCCAGGCCACGGTCCGCGCGCCCACCAGGATCGCGTCGCGCAGGTCGGCCCCGGCGAGGTCCGCGCCCGACAGGTCGGCGCCCGAGAGGTTCGCACCGGCCAGCGACGCCTGCTTCAGGTTGGCGCGGATCAGCTTCGCGTCCTTCAGGATCGCGTCGGTGAAGTCGGCCCGCACCGCGATGGCCCCGGACAGGCGCGAGCGTTCGAGGTTGGCGCCGGCCAGGGTCGCGCCCTGCAGTTCGCCGAGGTTGGGCGCGCCCGCCTCCAGCTTGCGGAAGCCGAACTGGCGGTCGGCGGCGGCCAGCGTGCCTTCGCGCAGGTCGGCCTCGAAGAGGTCGGCGCCGGTCAGGTTGACGTTGCGCATGCTGGCGCCGCGCAAGTCGGCGCGCCGCAGCGAGGCCTCGCGCATGTCGGCGCTGGTCAGGTCGGCGCAGAAGAGGGTGGCGTTGTCGAGGCGCGCGCCCTTGAAGTCGCAGTCGCTCAGCAGCGCGCCGGTGAAGTCGGCGTCGCAGAGGTTGCGGCCGTGCAGGTCGGTCCCGCTCAGGTCCTTGAACGCGAAGACCGCGCGCGCGCCGCCGGGCTTCGAGCTCCACAGGCGGTCATGCTTGGCGCAGATGACGTCGACCTCGGCCTGGGTCAGGCGGGCCTGGACGAGGGAACGGGTGCTGGCGGCGGCTTGGGTCGACATCGTCCGGCAGGTTTTGGGAAAAGAACCTGTGAACCATGTTAGGGCCGGTCGATTAACGGAGGCTTTCCAAGGGCCTGGCCGGCGCGTACCCGCCCAGGAGCGCGGCGGCCTCCCGGGCCATCAACCCCTGGTCTACGGTGACGCCGGCATCGCTCAACCGCTGCGCGCCGTGACCGCCGGCGAAGACCGACGGGTCGGCGCATGCGAAGACCACGCGGGCCACGCCGGCGTCGGCCAGCCGCGTGCTGCACGGGACGCCGCCGGCCGACCGCCGGGCGCAGGGTTCCAGGGTCACGTAGGCGACGCCGCCGCGCGCCCGCCCGCCGGCCCGGGCCAGCGCCACCTCCTCGGCGTGGGGGCGTCCGCCCTCGCCGGTGACGCCCTCGCCCACCACCTCGCCGCCGTTCACGATCACGCAGCCGACGGACGGGTTCTCGGCTGTCAGGCCGACGTGGGTGGCGGCGAGCGCGATGGCGCGGCGCATGGCGTCTTCATCGGTCATGCGCCGCAACATGAGGCCTGCGGCGCGGGAGGTGAAGTCCGCCGCGACATCGCGCGGAAGGCGTCGGCCGTTCAAGACGTGTCGGCGACTGCAAGAGCGGAAAGAAGCCCGCCAGCGGAGGACACGCCCCCGGTCGGCGTTCAGAGGGGCGGGACCGCGGTGGCCCTTTCGGCGTCGAGGTAGCGCGCGGCCGTCGGCTTCAGGTTCGCGTCCAGCTCGATGACCAGCGGATTGCCGGTGGGGATCTCGACGCCCACGATGTCGTCGTCCGACACGCCGAACAGCAGCTTCACGATGGCGCGCAGCGAGTTGCCGTGCGCGGCCACCAGCAGCGTCTCGCCCGCCTTCAGGCGCGGCGCGATGTCGGCGTTCCAGTAGGGCTCGACCCGCACCAGCGTCGTGGCCAAGCTCTCGGTCGAGGGCAGGTCCAGGCCCGCATAGCGGCGGTCCTTCGAGAAATCGAACGCGCCGCCGGGCGCCATCTCGGGCGGCGGGATGTCGTAGCTGCGCCGCCAGACCTTCACCTGGTCGGCGCCGTGCCGGGCGGCCGTCTCGGTCTTGTTGAGGCCGGTCAGGCCGCCGTAGTGGCGCTCGTTCAGCCGCCAGTCCTTCACCTCGGGCACATAGGCCTGGCCGGCGGCGTGCAGCGCCAGCCACGAGGTGCGGATCGCGCGCGTCAGCACCGAGGTGAACACCCGGTCGATGGCGATTCCGGCGGCCTTGATCAGCTCGCCGCCCTTCTTCGCCTCGGCCTCGCCCTGGGCGGTCAGGTCGACGTCCACCCAGCCGGTGAAGCGGTCCTCCAGGTTCCACTGGCTCTGGCCATGGCGCAGCAGGATCAGGGTCGGCAAGGCGGCGGCTCCTCTGGTCGGGAGCGTCGGGCTAGGGCGCCGGGGCCTACCCCGTCAACCCGGCGCGGGCTATAGCGGGGCGATGTTCGACCGCTTCTACCTGGGCCTGCTCGTCGTCGGCGCGATCGCCGCGGTGGCGCTGGCGCTCGTCTGGCCGCAGGGGCTGGGCGACCGCTCGCCGGCGCCGTTCGGGCACGAGCCGGTCCAGCGCACCGCTGAGATGCAGGCCAGGATGCGCGCCGAGACCGAGGCGGCGCAGAAGCGCGTCGACCAGGCGCGGCAGGCCGTCCGCTCGATCCAGAACCAGGCGATCGCGCCGTCCCAATGACGACCAGGGACACCATCGCCGTCGGCCGCCGCGTGCTGGAGACGGAAGCCGAGGCGCTGGGCCGGCTGGCCGCGGAGCTGGGCGAGAGCTTCGCGCAGGCCGTCGAGGCGCTGTTCACGGCGAAAGGCCGGATCGTCTGCACGGGCATCGGCAAGTCGGGCCACGTCGCGCGCAAGATCGCCGCGACGCTCGCCTCCACCGGCTCGGCGGCCATGTTCGTCCACCCCAGCGAAGCCAGCCACGGCGACCTCGGCATGATCGGCCAGGACGACGTGATCCTGGCGCTCTCGAAGACCGGCGAGACCCGGGAGCTGGCCGACGTCATCGCCTATGCGGCGCGCTTCCATATCCCGCTGATCGGCATGACCGCGGGGCCGGAGAGCGCGCTGGGCCTGGCCGCCGACATCGTCCTGCAACTGCCCGACGCGCCCGAGGCCGCCGACGCGGTGAACGCGCCCACCACCTCGACCACGCTGCAGATGGCGCTGGGCGACGCGCTGGCCGTGGCGCTGCTGGAGCGGCGCGGGTTCCAGCCCAAGGACTTCAGGGTCTTCCACCCCGGCGGCAAGCTGGGCGCCTTGCTGCGCACCGCCGCCGACCTGATGCACGGCCGCGAGGAGCTGCCGCTGGTCGCGCCGGAGACGCCGATGCGCGAGGCGCTGCTGGTGATGAGCGAGAAGCGCTGGGGGATCGTCGGCGTGGTCGATCCCAAGGGCGTGCTGCTGGGGGCGATCACCGACGGCGACCTGCGCCGCCACATCGTGGGCCTGCTCGACCACACCGCCGGCGAGGTGATGACGCCCGGCCCCAGGAAGACCGCGCCGCCCGGCATGCTGGCCGGCGAGGCCCTGGCCCTGATGAGCGATCCCGCGCCCGCCGTCACGGTCCTCTTCGTCGTCGAGGCCGGCAAGCCCGTCGGCATCCTCCACGTCCACGACCTGTTGCGCGCCGGGGTGATGTAGCGCCGGCGGGCGAACGCGTTCGCCCGTTAAGCCTTACGAAGTGGCCTGCGACATATTGGCCCGCTAAAGACAGCCCGACACGCGTACCCCCGGAGTTCCGATGCTGCCCGCCCCCCGCGCCGACCTCGTCGCCAACACCTTCGAGTACGAGAACGCCCCGCTGGTGAAGGCCACGGGCTTCCGCGAATACGATGCGCGCTGGCTGTTCGGGCCCGAGATCAACCTGCTGGGCGTCCAGGCGCTGGGCCTGGGCCTGGGCACGCTGATCCACGAGATGGGCCAGACGCGGATCGTCGTCGGCCACGACTTCCGCAGCTACTCGCTCTCCATCAAGCAGGCGCTGACCATCGGCCTCGTGGCGGCCGGCTGCGAGGTGGTGGACATCGGCCTGGCCGTCTCGCCGATGGCCTACTTCGCCCAGTTCGACCTCGACGCGCCGTGCGTCGCCATGGTCACCGCCAGCCACAACGAGAACGGCTGGACGGGGGTGAAGATGGGCGCGCAACGGCCCCTGACCTTCGGCCCCGACGAGATGGGCCGGCTGAAGGAGATCGTGCTGGGCGGCAAGTGGACGCAGCGCCCCGGCGGTTCGCTGGCGCACATCGACGGCGTCGCCGAGCGCTACATCGCCGACGCGGCGGCGCGGGTGAAGCTGACCCGCCCGCTCAAGGTGATCGCCGCCTGCGGCAACGGCACCGCCGGCGCGTTTGCGCCCGAAGGCCTGCGCCGCATGGGCGTGGCCGAGGTCATCGAGATGGACTGCGGCCTCGACTGGACCTTCCCGAAATACAACCCGAACCCCGAGGACCACCACATGCTCTCCGAGATGGCCAAGGCCGTCCGCGAGCATGGCGCCGACCTCTGCCTGGGCTTCGACGGCGACGGCGACCGTTGCGGCGTGGTGGACGACGAGGGCGAGGAGATCTTCGCCGACAAGATCGGCCTGATGCTGGCCCGCGACCTTTCGGCCCTGCACAAGGACGCGACCTTCGTGGTCGACGTGAAGTCCACGGGCCTCTTCGCCACCGACCCGGTGCTGGCGGCCAACGGCGCCAGGACCGTCTACTGGAAGACCGGCCACAGCTACATCAAGCGCAAGACCGCCGAGCTGGGCGCGCTCGCCGGCTTCGAGAAGAGCGGCCACTTCTTCTTCAATCCGCCGATCGGGCGTGGCTACGACGACGGCCTGGTGGCCGCCGCGGCGATCCTGGCGATGCTCGACCGCAACCCTGGCAAGAAGCTCAGCGACCTGAAGAAGGCGCTGCCGGTCGCGTACACCTCGCTGACCATGAGCCCGCACTGCGCCGACGAGGAGAAGTACGGCGTGGTCGACGACGTGGTCGCCGAGTATGTCGCGCTGGCCGAGGCCGGGGGAACGATCCTGGGCCGCAGGATCGTCGACGTGATCACCGTCAACGGCGTGCGCGTGGCGCTGGAGGACGGCTCGTGGGTGCTGGTCCGCGCCTCGTCCAACAAGCCCGAGATCGTGGTCGTCGTGGAGAGCACGCGCTCCGAGGACGACATGCGCGCCCTCTTCCGCGAGGAGGTGAAGCCGCGCCTCGCCAGGCGCCCGCAGGTCGGCAAATACAACCAGGAGATCTGAGCGGTCGCTGGCGCGGCAGGCCTCAGGCTGTCAGGCTCGCGCGTCTCGTTGAAGGCGCTGAAGTCGACCCTGGGCGGGTCCGGACACCCACTGTTGTCATCCCGGTTTCGCCGCAGGCGAAGACCGGGACCCAACCGTCCGGTGCTCTGAGAAGGTAGGTGGCCCGGATGGCGGGGCCGTGCTGGAAACGCGGAGCACCGGAGGGTTGGGTCCCGGTCTTGGGCTTCGCCCAAACCGGGATGACAGCCGGGAGTGAGGAGGCGAAGGGCCGCGTTCCACCCCTTCACCGAACCTTGTCAGTCTCGGCTGCGGGCCCGCTCAGATCGCGGGCTTCACGTCCGTCTTCGTAAAGTCGTCGCCCTTGAACAGCAGGCCGTCGCCCTCGACCTGGGCCAGGGCATAGGCAAAACAGTCGCCGAGATTCAGCGGGCCCCGACCGGTCCCCTTGCCAAAGCGGGCGAACGCCGCGAGCGCCAAGCGGGCAGCCGGTTCGCCGATCTCAGTTACCTCTATCGATAGGTCGGAGAGTAGACGGCGCGCTTCTGCGACGCCGTCTGCACCGCCGAGCGCGTGGGCCCGCGCCGTGACTTCCCAAAGGTTGACGGGAGAAATTCGTCCGCCGGTGCGCTCGAGCAGCGCCTTGAACTCTGCGGCTTCGGCCTCAAGCAACAGGATGGCGAGAACGGCCGACGCATCCACCGCAATCACCGCGGCATCCCGTCCTCGTCATAGAAGTCATCGTCTGTCAGCATACGGCCGCCATGAGCGCGAACGGCGGCTTGAAACCGCGCTATCGTCGCATCAACGTCTCCCGAGCGATCCCGAAGGCGCTCGCATCGCTGTTCCAGCTCAAGCTCCCTTCGCGCCATCTCCGCGACAATGTCGGTGATAGGCCGACCGCGACGGGCTGCAAGTTCGCGGAGATCGCGAACCGCGTCTTTCCGACGAATTTGGATGGGTCGCATCATGATGGGAAGTGCTTATCATGATCCTTCGATGGCTTGCAAATTGCTGACCCGCGCATCGTCTGTGCCGTTGCGGCGCGCCCGCCTTCCGTGGTGAAAGGCGCGGCTTCCAGGGAGTTCTTGCATGCGCGTGGCGATGATCGGGACGGGCTATGTGGGCCTGGTGAGCGGGGCCTGTTTCGCCGATTTCGGGCACACCGTGACCTGCATCGACAAGGACGCGTCCAAGATCGAGCAGCTCGAGGCCGGCGGCATCCCGATCTACGAGCCGGGCCTCGACCAGCTCGTCGCCTCGAACGTGAAGGCCGGCCGACTGTTCTTCGACACCGACGCGCGCCAGGCGATCGCCGAGGCCGACGCGGTGTTCATCGGCGTGGGCACGCCCTCGCGCCGCGGCGACGGCTACGCCGATCTCAGCTACGTCTACGCGGCCGCCGAGGAGATCGCGACGCTGGTGGACGGCTTCACCGTCGTCGTCACCAAGTCGACCGTCCCGGTCGGCACCGGCGACGAGATCGAGAAGATCTTCAAGCGCGTGCGGCCCGACGCCGACGTGGCCGTGGTCTCCAACCCCGAGTTCCTGCGCGAAGGCGCCGCCATCGAGGACTTCAAGCGTCCGGACCGCGTGGTGGTCGGCACGCAGGACGAGCGCGCCCAGGCGGTGATGCGCGAGCTCTACCGCCCGCTCTACCTCAACGAGACGCCGATCCTCTTCACCAGCCGGCGCACCAGCGAGCTGATCAAGTACGCCGCCAACGCCTTCCTGGCGCTGAAGATCACCTACATCAACGAGATGGCCGACCTGTGCGAGGCGGTCGGCGCCGACGTGCAGCAGGTGGCGCGCGGCATCGGCCTGGACGGGCGCATCGGCGGCAAGTTCCTGAACGCCGGCCCCGGCTACGGCGGCTCGTGCTTCCCGAAGGATACGCTGGCCCTGGTCCGCACCGCCCGCGACGCCGGCGCGCCGGTCGAGCTGGTCGAGACCACGGTGAAGGTGAACGACGAGCGCAAGCGCGCCATGGCCCGCAAGGTGCTGAAGGCGGTCGACGGCGACCTCGACGGCAAGACCGTCGGCGTGCTGGGCCTCACCTTCAAGCCCAACACCGACGACATGCGCGACGCGCCGTCGCTGGCCATCATCCCGGCCCTGCAGGACAAGGGCGCCAGGGTGCAGGCCTTCGACCCCGAGGGCCACGAGGCGGTGAAGATGCTGCCGGGCGTCGACTTCAAGGACGACCCCTACGCCGTGGCCGAGGGCGCCGACGTGCTCGTCATCATCACCGAGTGGGACCAGTTCCGCGCGCTCGACCTCGACCGCATCAAGCTCCTGATGAAGAAGCCGGTGCTGGTCGACCTGCGCAACATCTACAAGCCCGCCGACATGACCGCCCGCGGCTTCGACTACTCCAGCGTCGGTCGCTGAGGGCCGTCAGTGGCCGCCCCCGGGCGGGGCGGCGCGCGTGGGCTTCGGCGCGATCCAGATGACGCTGGCGGCGACGGCGAACACGACCGCCGTGGCCAGGAACATGCGGTTCGTGGAGATCATCACCCCCTGTACCTGCACCAGCGACTCGAGCTGGTGCAGGGCCTGGTCGGGCGAGAGGCCACGCGCGGTCATGGCGTCCAGCGCCCGCTGCGGGTCGGGCAGGGCGCCGGCCAGGATGCTGCGCTGGGCCGACGAGGTGTTGTCCCAGGCCGTGGTCATGATCGAGGTGGCGAAGGCCGCCGAGGTGGTGCGCAGGAAGTTCTGGAGGCCGGCCGCGGCCGCCGTCTCCTCGGGCAGCACCGAGGAGAGCGACAAGCTGGTGGTCGGGATGAAGAAGAACGGCATCGCGAAGCCCAGCACGAACTGCGGGATGGCGATGTCCCAGAACGTCGCGTCGGTGGTGTAGAAGGCCCGCCAGAGCGCCACGCCCGCCATCCAGAAGACACCGAACGAGACCAGCAGGCGCGTGTCGTAGCGCCCGACCAGCCGCGCCACGATCGGCGACATGATCACCGCCAGGACGCCGTTCAGGCAGCCCGCATAGCCGGCCCAGGTGGCCGTGTAGCCCATGGTGGTCTGCAGCCAGAGCGGGATCAGCACCACGCTGGCGAAGAAGGCCCCGAACGTCAGGCTGAGCGTCGTGACCCCGATGACGAAGCCCCGGTGGCGGAAGACGCGCAGGTTCACGATCGGGTTCTGCGACGTGAGCTCCCAGATCAGGAAGGCCGCGAAACCGACGACCGCCACGATCGCCAGGCCCACGATGAAGGGCGAGCCGAACCAGTCCAGCTCCTTGCCCTTGTCGAGCATGATCTGCATCGACCCGACCCAGAGCACGAGCAGGCCCAGGCCCACGTAGTCCACCGGCGCGCGCCGCGTCGCCGCCTCCTGGCCGATCAGCATGCGGTAGGCGCCGAAGCCGACGATCGCGGCCACGGGGATGTTGATCAGGAAGATCCAGCTCCAGTGGGCGTTGTCCGAGATCAGGCCGCCCAGGATCGGCCCGGCGATGGGGGCCACGACGGTCGTCATGCTCCAGAGGCCCAGCGCCTGGGGGCCCTTGTCCTTCGGGAAGATGCCGAGCAGCAGCGTCTGCGACATCGGCATGATCGGCCCGCCGCAGAGGCCCTGGCAGATGCGGAACGCCACCAGCATCCCGAAGCTGGGCGCGAGCCCGCAGAGCAGGGAGAAGAGCCCGAACCCCGCCATCCCGGCGGCGAACACCTTCACCGGCCCGAACCGCTGGGCCAGCCACCCGGTCAGCGGCACGGTGATCGCCTCGGCCACCGAGTAGGACGTGATGACCCACGTGCCCTGGCTGGGCGAGACGGCCAGCGCGCCGGCGATGTGCGGCACCGAGACGTTGGCGATGGTGGTGTCCAGCACCACCATGAAGTTGGCGAGCCCCAGGAGGAGCGCCGCCGTCATCAGCCGCGCGCCGGTCAGCGGCGCGGGGCCTTCAGCGGCCGCGGCGGACATGGGCTCAGCCCCCGACGTCGACGTCGGCCGTCATGGAGAGGCCGACCCGCAGCGGATGCTCGGCCAGCTCCTTCGGGTCGAGCGCGATGCGCACCGGCACCCGCTGCACCACCTTGATCCAGTTGCCCGTGGCGTTCTGCGCCGGGATCACCGCGAACGCCGAGCCCGTGCCGCCGGAGAAGCCCACGACCCGGCCGTGGAACTTCACGCCCGAGCCGTAGAGGTCGCTGGTCAGGGTCACCGGCTGGCCGACGCGCACCTTGCGTAGCTGGCCTTCCTTGAAGTTGGCGTCGACGTAGGCGCGCTGGATCGGCACCACGCTCATCAGCGCCGCGCCCGGCTGCACGCGCTGGCCCACCTCGATGGTGTTGCGGGTGACGACGCCGTCGATCGGCGCGCGGATCACGGTGCGCGCGAGGTCCAGCTCGGCCTGGGCCAGCCTGGCGCGGGCGGCGGCGACCTCGGGGTTGCCGGCCACGTCGCTGCCTTCCACCAGCACGCTGGCGGCGCGCTGCTGTTCGCCGGCGGCGGCGGCGTTGGCGCGGGCCTGCGCGAGCCCGGCGCGGGCGGTGCTGAGCTGGGTCTCGGCGGCGGTCAGCTCGTCGCCGGAGACGGCGCCCTGGCCCGCCAGGCCCTTGCGGCGGCCGTACTCCACCTCCGCGCGGCGCAGTTCGGCGGCGGCGCGGGCGATGTCGGCGGCGCGCGCCGTGGTCTGGGCGGCCAGCGCCCGGTCGTTGGCGAAGTACTGGCGCACCTTGCGTTCGGCCTGGTCGCGGTCGGCGCGGGCGCGGGCGACGGCCAGGCGGTAGTCCGCGGGATCGATCACCGCCAGCACCTGGCCCTTCTTCACCATCAGCGTCTCGTGGATCGGGACCTCGGTCAGCGGGCCGCTCACCAGGGCGGTGATCTGGGCGCTGGAGGCCTGGACATAGGCGTCGTCGGTCTCGACGTGCGTGCGCCCGAGCAGCAGCCAGTAGGCGAACCAGATCAGCGCCGCCGCCGCGACCACGAGGGCCAGGATCGTCAGCAGCCGCTTGCGCCGGCCCTGCGGCGGGTTGGGGGGCGTGTCGGCAGAGGCGGTGGCGGTTGAGGGCGGGGCGTCCGCCTGGTCTCGGGCCATGGTCGTAGCTTTCTGAAGGTCAGGCGCGGAAGCCGCCGCCGAGGGCGCGGACGAGGCTGGCGTCGAGGGTGAGCGCGCGGGCCTCGAGCTGGGCGACCGCGCGGCGTTGGGCGATGACCGCGTCCTCGGCGGTCAGCAGCGTGAGGTAGGAGGTGAGGCCGCCTTCGTAGCGCAGGCGCGCCACGCGGTAGGCCCGTTCGCCGGCGTCCAGGGCGTCGCGCGCGGCGGCGAGCCGGGCCTGGAGCGCGCGCTGGCCGCCGGCGGCGTCGGCCACCTGCCGCAGCGCCGTCACCAGCGTCTGGTCGTAGGCGGCCACGGCGGCGTCGTAGTCGGCGCGCGCGCCGCGGTAGGCGCCGGCCAGTCGCCCGCCGTCGAAGATCGGCAGGCTGATCGCCGCGCCCGCCTGGCCGATGTCGGAGCCCGACTTCGTCAGGTTGTCGAGGCCCAGCGCCTGCACGCCGATGAAGGCGGCGAGGTTGATGTTCGGGTAGAAGCCGGCCTTCGCCACGTCGATCCGCCTGCCCGCCGCCTCGGCGCGCAGCCGCGCCGCCTGCAGGTCGGGCCGCCGGCCCAGCAGGTCCGCGGCGAGGTTCGCCGGCAGGCCGAAGCCGCCGGCCGGCGCCGCCTTGGCCCGTCCCAGGGACAGGCCGCGATCGGGTCCCTTGCCAGCCAGGGCCGCCAGTTCGTGGCGCGCCACCACGAGCTGTTCGTCGAGGCCGGCGAGGTCCTGCCGCGCCGCCGCCGCCGCCGCGCGGGCCTGGTCGGCCTCGCCCGGGTTGGCCGCGCCGCCGGCGACGCGGTGGGCGACCAGGTCGGCCGAGGCCTCGCGGTTCTTCAGCGCCGCATCGGCGGCGTCGCGCTCGGCGATCAGGCGGGCGTAGTCGGCGTAGGCCGCGGCGATGGCGGTGGTCAGCGCCAGCCGCGCCTCGGCGGCGTCCATGCGGGCCGCTTCGGCCTCGGAGGTCGCCGCCTTCAGCGCCGCGCGGTTCCGGCCCCACAGGTCGAGGTCGTAGCCGAGGTCCAGCGTGGCGCGGCCGGCGTCGTTGTAGCCGCGCGGGACGAACGGGGCGGGGATGCCGTTGTTGTAGGACTGCTTGGTCTCGCTGGCCTGGGCGGCGGCGGACAGGCCGGGCAGGGTCGGGGCGCGCGACTGCTGGGCCCGCGCCTCGGCGGCGCGCAGGCGGGCGGCGGCCTCGGCCAGGGTGGGCGAGCCGGCCAGCGCCTCGTCCATCAGGGCGTCGAGCTGCGGGTCGCCATAGGCGCTCCACCAGCGGTCGGCGGGCCAGGCCGCGGCCGGGGCGGCGAAGCTCTGCGCGGTGGCGAAGCCCTCGGCGCCGGCGGCCCTGGGCGCGGCGGGAAGCCCGGGGACGGTGGCGCATCCGGCCAGCGCCACCGCGCCGGCCAGAAGGGTGATGATCTTGCGGGTCATGTCCGCGCCTCGGGGGAGGTTGGCTACGGGGATGGTCTCGGCTGCGACGGTCGGGCCTATTGATCTGACCGTACTGTACGGTCATATATTTTCCGCGACTGGACGCCGTCAAGGCGTGGCCCTGGGAAATTCGGATGTCGGCGGCGGCCACCACAACCAAGCGCGCGGATCGGCGGGAGGTCATCCTCGACGTCGCCCGCGACTGTTTCCTGGCCGAGGGCTTCGCCGCCACCTCGATGTCGACCATCGCCGCGCGGCTGGGCGGGTCCAAGGGCACGCTCTACAACTACTTCAGGAGCAAGGAAGACCTGTTCGCCGCCGTGATGCAGCGCACCTGCGGCGAGTTGCAGGAGACCCTGTTCGACATCGGCCCGGACGCCGGCGACACCCGGGCCCGGCTGACCCACCTCGCCCGCGGGTTCCTGGCCCACCTGATGACCGCCGAGACGCGGGCGATCCAGCGGCTGGTCGTCTCGGAGAGCGAGCGTTTCCCCGAACTGGGCCGCGTCTTCTACGAGAGCGGGCCCCAGGTCGTGCTGGGCCGGATCGGCGACTACCTGAGCGAGCGGATGACGGCCGGCGTGCTCCGGCGCACCGACCCGCTGGTGGCCGCCCAGCACTTCAAGGACCTGGCGATCTCGGGGGTCTACTGGCCGCGCATGTGGGGCGTGGCCGCCGACCTCACCCCGCGCGAGGTCGAGGAGCAGGTCGAGCGCGCCGTCGACACCTTCCTGCGCGCCTACAAGCCCTGAACGCCATGGCGCCGCGGCTCTTCCACGTCAGCGAAGAACGGGACATCGCCCGCTTCGCGCCGCGGCCCTCGCCGTCGTCCAATACGACGCTGGGCACGTGCGTGTGGTCGATCTGCGAGGCGCACCTGCCGAACGACCTGCTCCCGCGCGACTGCCCGCGGGTCTGTTTCCGCCGCGGCCCGCAGACCACCGAGGCGGACGCCAGGCGGTTCCTGGGCGGCGCGGAGCACGTGGTCGCCTTCCCGGCGACGTGGCTGGAGGCGGTGCGGCGCGCGCGCCTGGCGCTCTAAGAGATGCCGCCGCAGACGTTCTTCGAGGCCGACGCCGAGGCCGGCTACTGGATTTCGCGCGACGAGGTCCGACCGCTGGGCGTCCGCGTCGTCGACGATGCGCTGGGCGCCCTGGTCGATGCGGGCCTAGAACCCGCTGCCGGCCAGCCGCAGGAAGGTTTCGCCGATGTAGACGGCGCCCGCCCAGAAGGCCGCGCCCATCAGACCTACGAACGCGAGACAGGCGATACAGCGCACGGGCCGCTCCGCCTGCCGCGCGACGCCCGAAAGGGCGAATTCGCGCCGCATGTAACCTCCCAAACCAGTCTTCTCTCTACGAGCCCGCCGGGTCGAGCCGGCGGATTGTGTCGAGCGTGACACAGTAATCATCGTTTGGCGACCCCTTCGGTCGCCGCCGCCGCGACCTGCCGCGTCGCCCGGGCCTTCAGATAGTCGTGAAGCCGGCCGATCTCGGCGTCGGACCAGCCCTTGAAGCGGCGGGGCGCGATGTCGCTCATCAGGCCCGCCTTGCGGTCCCCGGCCGCGACGCCGGTGTGCAGCAGGCGGACGAAGTCCTCCCGGTCATAGGACGCCGCGATGCCGAGATCCGGCGTCTTCAGCACCGACTGCGACCCCTCCAGCGCGAAGCCGTGGCATTCGACGCAGGCGCGGGCGAGAGCGCGGCCGGCGGCGTACTGCGGGCCGAGGTCGGGAAGCTGCCGGTTCTCGTGCGCCTGGATCGCGGCGGCCTCCGAGTGGAACTGGCCCAGCACGATGCCCACGCGAGCGATGGGCCCCAACTTCATGTGCGGCTGCTCGGGCCCGCTCCCGGGCCGGCTGCGCAGATAGGCGATCAGGTCGGCCATCTCGGCGTCCTTCAGGTCGGCGAAGGCGGCCGAAGGCATGATCCACAGCGGCCGGCCGTCGGAGCCCACGCCGTGGCGGATCGCGCGGTCGAGGTCGGCGTCCGACTGGCGGGCCACGGCGCGGGTCAGGTTCGGCGCGTAGAGCGTGGCGAGGTTCGGGATGTCGTCGAACATCCGCCCCTCCAGGTTCGCCCCATGGCAGTCGTTGCAGCCCATGGCGCGGGCGAGCCGCTGACCCCGCGCCACCGCGCCGGGGTCGGTCGCCGCGACCACGCGCGTCGCCGGCTTGGCCTGAGGCCATCGGTACATCGCCTCGCTGGCGGCCATCCCGCCCCCGACCGCCACCGCGGCCACGCCCGCGAGACCGGCCAGGCCGTAGCCCGCCCACTTCAGAACCCGCTTCATCCACACACACCCTCTTGCAGGGGGCGCGGCGTCTCACGCGCCGTCACCCGTTCGGAGGCGGCGGAATTAAGGATCCCGGCAAAGCTCCACAATCCGCGGGTTTGCAGGGCGGGTCTGCGGTTCCGCGGCGCCTCCAGACGGCGGTTTCACGAGTATCCGGGGGGCGCGTTGCGCCTGGGGGCTGTTCGTGGCTGCGGCGGGTCGGTGAGAGCGGCGAAGCCCTCTCCCCCTTGCGGGGAGAGGGTTTGGGAGTGGGGGTGTCGGCGCAGCGATCGAAGGCGAGCACCCCCACCCCTGACCCCTCCCCGCAAGGGGCAGGGGACGCGGTGAGAGATGTCCATGGTTTCGCCGCCTGATTGAGGCGCATGGGCGCCGTCTGACGGACTCCCGGTTCCTGGCAGTCTCTAGGCTGCGGCCTTCTTCACGGCCCCGGCGATCTCCTTGACCAGCTGGTCGACCAGCTTCTCGTCGTCGCCTTCGGCCATGATGCGGATCAGCGGTTCGGTGCCGGAGGCGCGGACCACGAGGCGGCCCGTGCCGTTCAGCCGCTGTTCGGCCGCCGCGAGCACGGCCTTGACCTGGTCGCTCTCCAGCGGCTTGCCGCCGGCGAAGCGCACGTTCTCCAGAAGCTGCGGCACCGGCTCGAACTGGCGGGCCAGCGCGCTCATCGGCTTGTCCCCCTCCTTCAGCACCGCCAGCACCTGCAGCGCGCAGAGCAGGCCGTCGCCGGTGGTGGAGAAGTCGGAGAGGATGATGTGGCCCGACTGTTCGCCGCCGACGTTGTAGCCGGCCTCGCGCATCCGCATCATCACCGCGCGGTCGCCCACCGCGGTCCGCTCCAGCTTGAGCTGGCGCTCGGCCAGGAACCGCTCCAGGCCGAGGTTGGAGTAGACGGTGGCCACGACGCCGCCGCCCCGAAGCCGCTCGCGCCGCGCCCATTCGGCGGCGATCAGCGCCATGATCTGGTCGCCGTCGACGATCTGGCCCTTCTCGTCGCAGATCACCAGGCGGTCGGCGTCGCCGTCCAGCGCGATGCCGATGTCGGCCCGGTACTCCTTCACCGCCTTCTGCATGGCGGCGGGGTGGGTGGAGCCGCACTCCTCGTTGATGTTGGTCCCGTTCGGGGCCACGCCCACCGTGATGACCTCGGCGCCCAGCTCATAGAGGGCGGCGGGGGCCACCTTGTAGGCGGCGCCGTTGGCGCAATCGATCACGATCCGCATGCCCGACAGGTTCAACCGGCGCGGGAAGGTGGCCTTGGCGATCTCGATGTAGCGCGCCTGGCTGTCGTCGATCCGCTGCACGCGGCCCAGCGCGTCGGCGGCGCAGAGGTTCTGCTGCAGCCCCTCGTCCATCCGCGCCTCGATGGCCAGTTCCTGCTCGTCGGACAGCTTGTAGCCGTCGGGCCCGAACAGCTTGATCCCGTTGTCGGTGTAGGCGTTGTGCGAGGCCGAGATCATCACGCCCAGGTCGGCGCGCAAGCTGCGCGTCATCATCGCCACGCCCGGCGTCGGCAGCGGGCCGAACAGGCGCACGTCCATGCCGACCGACGTGAAACCCGCCACCAGCGCCGGCTCGATCATGTAGCCCGAGAGCCGCGTGTCCTTGCCGATCACCACCAGGTGGCGGCGCTCGTCCTTCGACATGAAGAGCTTGCCGGCGGCCATGCCGACCCGGAGCGCCACCTCGGCGGTCATGGGGTGGCGGTTGGCCTCGCCGCGGATGCCGTCGGTGCCGAAGTAGGCGCGTTTGCTCATGTGGAGGGCTCGTCGAAGACCGGAAACGTTCCGAAACAGACTTTTAGTGGGTGGGACCTTAGCTGATGCTAAAGCGCCGCGTGATCCGGCGACCCACCGGATTCGCCTCTATCACAAAGGACGCTCCAGCCACATGTGCGGCATCATCGGCATCGTCGGGACGCAGCCCGTCCAGGATCGGCTGATCGAGAGCCTGAAGCGGCTGGAGTACCGCGGCTACGACTCCGCGGGGATCGCCGGCGTGACGGACGGCAGGGTCGTGCGCCGCCGGGCGGAGGGGAAGATCAAGGCGCTGGAGGAGGTGCTGGCGGCCGATCCGCTCGTGGCCTCCGTCGGCATCGGCCACACCCGCTGGGCCACCCACGGCGCGCCCAGCGTCCGCAACGCCCACCCGCACGCCCAGGGCCGCGTGACCCTGGTCCACAACGGCATCATCGAGAACTTCGCGGAGCTGCGCGAGCGCCTGCAGCACGCCGGCCACAGCTTCGGGAGCGACACCGACACCGAGGTGATCGCCGCCCTGCTCGACAGCGAGCTCGCCACCGGCCGGCCGCCCCTGGAGGCCCTGAAGGCCACCCTGGACCAGCTCACCGGCGCCTATGCGCTCGCCGTGCTGATCGAAGGCGAGGACGCGACGATCCTGGGCGCCCGGCGCGGCAGCCCGCTGGTGGTCGGCTACGGCGAAGGCGAGATGTTCCTGGGCTCGGACGCGCTGGCCGTCGGCCCCTTCACGAACCGGGTCTGCTACCTGGACGAAGGCGACTATGTCGCCATCCGCCACGACGGCGCGGCGATCTTCGACGCCGCCGGCAAGCCCGCCCGCCGCGCGGTCAAGACCGTCGCCGCCTCGGCCGCCCTGGTCGAGAAGGGGAACTACCGCCACTTCATGGAGAAGGAGATCCACGACCAGCCCGAGGGGTGCCAGCGCACCATCGCGGCCTATGTGGACGCCCTGACCTCGGCGACCGCCATCCCCGGCGGGATCGACTTCGCGGGGCTCGACCGCATCCAGATCGTGGCCTGCGGCACCTCCTACATCGCCGGCCTGCTGGGCAAGTACCTGATCGAGCAACTCGCCGACCTGCCCGTGGACGTCGAGATCGCCTCGGAGTTCCGCTACCGGCAGCCGGCGCTGCGGGCGGGCTCGCTGGTGGTCGCCATGTCGCAGTCGGGCGAGACGGCCGACACGCTGGCCGCGCTGCGCTACTGCCAGGCCAGGGGCATGACGAGCGCCGCCATCGTCAACGCGACCGAGTCGACCATGGCCCGCGAGGTCGACGTGGTCTGGCCGATCCACTGCGGCCCCGAGATCGGCGTCGCCTCCACCAAGGCCTTCACCGCCCAGGTCGCGGTGCTGACCGCGCTGGCCGTGGCCGCCGCCCGCGCCCGTGGCCGCATCGACGCGGCGGAGGAGGGCCGCAGCGTCCGCGTCCTGCTGGAAGCGCCGCGCCTGATCGCCGAGTCCATCGAGCTGGAAGAGGCCGTCCGCGCCGTCGCCCAGCAGATCGCCCAGGCCCGCGACGTGCTCTTCCTGGGCCGCGGCCCGATGTATCCGCTGTCGCTCGAAGGCGCGCTGAAGCTGAAGGAGATCAGCTACATCCACGCCGAGGGCTATGCGGCCGGCGAGCTGAAGCACGGCCCCATCGCGCTGGTGGACGACAGGACGCCCATCGTGATCCTGGCGCCCTCGGACAGCTACTTCGAGAAGTCGGCGTCCAACATGAACGAGGTCATGGCCCGCGGCGGCCAGGTGGTGTTCGTCACCGATCCGGAGGGCCAGGAACACGCGCCGGAGGGCGCCCGCGTCGTGGTCACCGCGCCCCGCTGCGACCCGCTGATCGCGCCGCTGGTCTACGCGCCCCCGATCCAGCTCCTCGCCTACCACGTGGCCGTGCTGAAGGGCGCCGACGTCGACCAGCCGCGGAACCTGGCGAAGTCGGTGACGGTGGAATAGCGCATAAAGAAAAACGGCCGCCCCAGGGGCGGCCGCTTTCCCAGCAATCTCGCTGAAGGAGAAGGCTACTTCTTTTCCGGCTCGGCCGGCGGCGTGGCGGCCATCGAGCCTTCGGCGGCCGGAGCGGCGGCGGCGTCAGCAGCCGGAGCCGCGGCGTCGGCGGGCGGGGCGGCCGGCATGGCGTCGGCGGCCGGAGCCGTGGCGGCGTCGGCGGCCGGAGCGGCCGGGGCCTCTTCCTTCTTCTGGCAGGCAGCCAGGCTCAGCGCCATGACACCCGCGGCGGCAACGGTCAGAATGCGAAGCTTCATTGAGTAGGCTCCCCTTGGGGGTGAATCCCCGAGCGGGCAAAGCCTACACAACTTCGTGCGATCTCAAAATCGTGATCGTTGTTCCGGCGCGAAAATTCCTCGGCCTGCCTCGCGGAACGCATTAGGGACGTCGCGACAGTCCGGAGGGCGTGAGCGTATGAGCAGGCGGGTGACCAAGGCGGTGCTGCCGGTGGCGGGGCTCGGGACCCGGGTGCTGCCCGGCGCCAAGACCACGCCCAAGAACCTGCTGAACGTCGTGGACCGACCCATCCTCAGCTACATCGTCGAGGAGGCCCGCGCGGCGGGGATCGAGCACTTCGTCTTCATCGTCGGCCGCGGCCAGGCGGCGATCGAGGACTACTTCGACAGCATTCCCGAGATCGAGCAGACGCTCGAGGCCAAGGGCAAGCTCGACATCCTGGCCGACGTCCGCCGCGACCTGCCCCAGCCCGGCCAGATGAGCTTCATCCGCCAGATGGCGCCGCTGGGCCTGGGCCACGCGGTCTGGTGCGCCCGCCATGTGGTCGGCGACGAGCCCTTCGCGGTGATCCTGCCCGACATGCTGATGAAGGCCGACCCGCCCGCGCTCAGCCAGGCCGTCGCCGCCTACGAGAAGGCCGGCGGCAACATCGTCGTCGTCGAGCCCGCCCCGCCCGGCGAGGCGCACAAGTACGGCATCGTGGCGCTGGACGGCCAGGACGGCCGGCTCAACCGCATGACCGGCATGGTCGAGAAGCCGCCGCCGGGGACCGAGCCCTCGAACCTCTTCATCTCGGGCCGCTACATCCTGCAGCCGGAGATCTTCGGGATCCTGGAGACCCAGGAGCGCGGCGCGGGCGGCGAGATCCAGCTCACCGACGGGATGTTCAACCTGATGAAGTCGCAGGACTTCCACGCCCTGGAGTACGAGGGGACCACCTACGACTGCGGCGACAAGATCGGCCTGCTCCGCGCCAACGTCGCCTTCGCGCTCGCCCGCCCCGACCTCGCCGACGCGGCCCGCAAGGCGATCGGCGAACTGCTCTAGCGCGGTGCGCCTCTTCCTCTTCGGCTACGGCTTCACCGGGCGGGCGCTGGCGCGGCGGCTGGGGGCCGAGGGCTGGAGCACGGCCGCCACCTGGCGCGATCCCGCGACCCGCGACGCCATCGCCGCCGACGGCGCGATCCCGCTGGACCTCGCCGACCGCGACGCGATCACCGAGGTCCTGGGTGAGACCACGGCGCTGCTGGTCACCGCCCCGCCCGGACCGCAGGGCTGCCCCGGCCTGAACAGCCTCGTCGGCCCCCTGGCCGAAGCCGGCGCCTTCCCGGACTGGACCGGCTACCTCTCCACCACCGGCGTTTACGGCGATCGGGGCGGGGGCTGGGTGACCGAGGACAGCCGGCTGGCCGCCCAGTCCGTGGAGGCCGCCCGCCGCGTCGGGGCCGAGCGCGACTGGCTGGAGGTGGGCCGCGGCATGGGCCTGACGGTGGCGCTCTTCCGCCTGCCCGGCATCTACGGCCCGGGACGCTCGGCCCTGGACCGGCTGCGCGCGGGGACCGCCCGGCGCATCGCCGCGCCGGGCCAGGTGTTCTCCCGCATCCATGTGGACGACCTGGCCGCCGGGCTCGCCGCCTCGATCGCCCGCCCCCGCGCCGGCGCCGCCTACAACCTCTGCGACGACGAGCCGACGCCGAACAGCGACGTCATCGCCTGCGCCGCCGGCCTGCTGGGCGTGGCGCCGCCGCCTGAGGTTCCGCTGTCCGACGCCGCCCTGTCCCCCGCCGCCCAACGCTTCTACGCCGAGAGCAAGCGTGTCTCGAACGCCCGCGCCAAGGCCGAACTCGGTTGGCGGCCACGATACCCGACCTACCGCGAGGGCCTGGCGGCGATCCTGGAGGCCGAGCGCGCGGGCGAGTAGGGACACACACCATTTTCCGGCGGCGCCGAGCGCGGGTCGTCCCGCGGGGACGGAGAATGGTGTGTGTCCCGACTTCAGCTCACCTCCTCGACCGCCGCGATGATGCGGGCGATGTCCTGCGGCCGCGAGAGGCGATGGTCGCCGTCCTTGATCAGCGTGAAGACCACGTCGTCGCCCTTCAGGGCATGGGCCAGCTCCAGGGCGTGGCGCCACGGCACATCCGGGTCGGCGCCGCCCTGCAGGATGCGGACGGGCGCCTCGATCGGGATCGGCGCCTCGCCCAGGATCGACCAGCGGGCGCCGTCCTCCAGCAGGGCGCGGGTGATCGGGTAGGGCTCGCCGTATTCGCTGGGCCGCAGCCACACCCCGTCGCGTTCGAGCTGCGCCAGGCCCTCGGGCGGAATCTCCGGCTTCATCAGCGTCTCGGTGAAGTCGGGCGCCGGGGCGATCAGCACCATGGCCTGCACCCGGGGCTTCAGCGCCAGCGCCGCCAGGCAGGCGATCCAGCCGCCCATGGACGAGCCCACCAGCACCAGCGGCCCGGCCGTCAGCTCGTTCAACACCGCGATGGCGTCGTCGCGCCAGCGGGTGATCGTGCCGTCCGCGAAATCGCCGGAGGACGCGCCGTGCCCGAAGTAGTCGAACCGCACGTAGCCCCGGCCATTGGCCGCCGCCCAGTCCGCCAGCGCCTGCGCCTTCGTGCCCGTCATGTCCGACTTGAAGCCGCCCAGCCACACGACCGTGGGGCCCGCGCCCTCCACCATCCGCCATGCCAGCCGCGCCCCGCCTTCGTGGGTCATGGGCGGCCGGTCCAGAAATCCGCTCAGTTCGCTCATGCGCGCCTCTTAGCAGCGGGGGCCAACTCAGTTTAGAGAAGGCGCGTGCCTTTACCCCCCGATTTCACGCTGCTGCAGGTCATCCCCGAACTGGAGACCGGCGGCGCGGAGCAGAGCACCATCGACGTGGCCCAGGCCGTCGTCCGCGCGGGCGGCACGGCCCTCGTCGCCACGCGCGGCGGCCGCATGGTCTCGCGCCTCGAGGCCGACGGCGGCCGCATGGCCCAGATGCCGGTGCAGACCAAGAACCCGCTGGTGATCCTGGGCAACGCCGCGCGGCTGGTGGCGCTGATCCGCCAGGAGAAGGTCTCGGTCGTCCATGCCCGCAGCCGGGCGCCCGCGTTCTCGGCGCTCTGGGCGGCCCAGGCCACCGACACGCCGTTCGTCGCCACCTACCACGGGGTCTACAAGGCCCGCTCGGCGCTCAAGCGCTGGTACAACGCCGTGATGACCCGCGGCGACCTCGTGATCGCCAACTCGGACTACACGCGCGACCACGTGCTGGCCGAGCACCGGATCGACCCGGCGAAGCTGGTCACCATCCCGCGCGGGGTGGACCTGGACCGCTTCGACCCCGCCTTCGTCACCCCCAACCGCGTCGAGGCGCTGCGCCGGGCCTGGGGCGTCGCCGACGACGACCACCGCACGCGCATCCTGCTCGCGGGCCGGCTCACCCGCATCAAGGGCCACCTGCCGATCGTCGAAGCGGCGCGCAGGATGGCCGCGGAGGGCCGCCGCGACGTCCTGATCCTCTTCGCGGGCGACGACCAGGGCCGCACCGGCTACTCGGCCGAGCTGCAGGGCGCGATCGACGCCGCGGGCCTCGCCGACACCATCCGGCTCGTCGGCCATTGCGACGACATGCCCGCCGCCTACCTGCTCGCCGACGTCGCGATCCTGCCGACCAGCGTGCCCGAGAGCTTCGGCCGCGCGGCGGTCGAGCCGCAGGCGATGGGCCGCCCGGTCATCGCCTCGGCCCACGGCGGCGTCACCGAGACCGTGGTCGACGGCGTCACCGGCTGGCTCGCGCCGGTGGACGATCCCGACGCCTGGGCCGCGGCGCTCATCCGCGCCGTCGACCTCGGCCCCGCCAGGCGGACGGAGATGGGCGAGGCGGGCCGCCGGCGCGCGCGCCAGCTCTATTCGGTCGACGCCATGTGCGCCCAGACGCTGGCGGCCTACGAGCAGGTGCTGGAGGCCCGCGCGTGACGCCCCCCGCCACGCCAGGGCCTCGCGGGGCTTGCGATCCTTCGAAGCGCCCGAGAGGCGCGAAGTAGGATGCCCCGTAACGTCGAACGCATCCTGGTGATCAAGCTCTCGGCGCTGGGCGACTTCGTGCTGGCGATGGCCGCCATGAAGAGGATCCGGCAGGCGCACCCGAAGGCGCACATCACGCTCCTGACCACGCCGCCCTTCGAGGCGCTGGCCAGGATCTGCCCCTACTTCAACGCCGTCGACACGGGCGGCCGCCCCGAGGGCTTCCCCGAGTGGATGGCGCTCCGCAAGCGGATCAAGGACGCGGGCTACGACAAGGTCTACGACCTGCAGACCTCGGCCCAGTCGAACCGCATCTTCCAGCTTCTGCGGCCCGCGCCGCCGCCGTGGTCGGGCGTCGCCTTCGGCTGCTCGCTGCCGCACAGGAACCCGCTCCGGAACGGCATGCACACCCTGGAACGCCAGGCCGACCAGCTCATGTACGCCGGCATCTGGGAGGATGCGCCGACCGAGCCGGGCAGCGCGCCGCCGCCCGACCTCTCCTGGATCGCCAGGGCGCGGCCGCCCGAACGTCCGGTGGCGGGCGCCAACAGGCCCCGGCCCTATGTGATCTTCGTCCCCGGCGGCTCGGCGCACCGCATGGACAAGCGCTGGCCGGTGGAGAAGTACTCGGAACTCGCCCGCATCCTCTATGGCCGGGGCTTCGACATCGTGATCGTGGGCGGCCCGCAGGAGACCGGCCTGGCGCACGAGATCCAGCGCGCCGTGCCGCGCGCCCGCGACCTCACCGGCCGCACCGACTTCGCCTCGGTCGCGCTGCTGGGCGCGAAGGCGGCGCTGGCGGTCGGCAACGACACGGGCCCGCTGCACCTCGCGGCCGCGGGCGGGGCGCCCACCATCGTGCTCTTCTCCAGGGCGTCGGACCCCGGGCTGTCGGCTCCGCGCGGCCGGGTGGCGATCCTGCGCGCGGAAAACCTCGCCGAGCTGCCCGTGGCGCAGGTGGCGCAGGCGGCGAACGCGCTCGCGCCGGCCCCTTCCGGCTGAGGCGCCGGCCCGACGCCGGCCCCGCGGGGGCCGCGAACGAAGGGATTCCTTGAACGGAAGGTGTCCTGACGGCATATACTTGCCGAGACGGCCGGAGCGCTTCGCGCGTCCCGGCGTTTTTTGCGTATTCACAGCTCCGGAGCACTGCCTATTCGCCGCCCCATGCAAGCGCCGCCCGTCAAGGAAGGGCCGCGCATGAACGAAGATATCCGCGTTCCCCGAGTCCTCCTCATCGACCAGCACGGTGAGAAGCAGGGCGTCATGCCCACCTCCGCCGCCATCGAGGCGGCCGAGGAGGCCGGGCTCGACCTCGTCGAGATCGTGCCCAACGCGGACCCGCCCGTCTGCAAGATCCTGGACTACGGCAAGTTCAAGTTCCAGGAGCAGAAGAAGAAGAACGAGGCGCGGAAGAAGCAGAAGGTGGTGGAGCTCAAGGAGATCAAGCTCCGTCCGAACATCGACATTCACGACTACGAAGTGAAGCAGAAGTCGATGCATCGCTTCTTCGAGGAAGGCGACAAGGTGAAGATCACCCTGCGCTTCCGCGGCCGCGAGCTGGCTCACCCGGAACTGGGGATGAAGCTCCTCCAGAAGGTCAAGGCCGACTTCGAGCCCGTCGCCAAGGTCGAGTACGAGCCCCGCATGGAGGGCCGCCAGATGATCATGATCCTGGCGCCGCGCTGAGTGGGCCGGACGACCGCCACGCTCTTCGGAACGGCCGCTCTCGCAGCGGCCGTTTTCGCATCGCCGGCCCTGGGCCAGGATCCGTCGAACTGGGCCGACCCGGTCAAGCCGTTCAGGATCGGCGAGGGGCTCTACTACGTCGGCTCCACCGACCTGACGGCCTACCTCTTCGTCACCAAGGCCGGGCTGATCGTGCTGGACGGCGGCGAGGCCAGGACCGGCCGCCAGGTGGTCGCCAACATCCGCGCCCTGGGTTTCGACCCGGCGCAGGTGAAGATCCTGCTGAACACCCACCAGCACTACGACCATGCCGCGGGCCTGGCCGAGATCAGGAGGGCGGCGCCGGGCGCCAGGCTCTACGCCAGCGCCGCCGACGGGCCGATCATCGCCGCGGGCGGCAAGGGCGACCCCTTCCTCAAGGGCGCCGCCTATGAGTACGAACCGGTCCCGGTGGCGCACACGCTGAAGGACGGCGAGAAGGTCACCCTGGGCGGCTGGACGCTCACCGCCCACGTCACCGGCGGCCACACCGCCGGCTGCACCACCTGGACCTTCCCGGTGACCGTGGCCGGCCGGGTGCGCCAGGGCCTGGTCCACTGCTCGTCCAGCGTGCTGCCGGGCTACAGGCTCGGCAGGACCGAGACCTACCCGGGCATCACCGCGGCCTACGAGAAGAGCTTCGCCACCTGGAAGGCCCTGCCCTGCGAGGTCTTCCTGGGCTCCCACGGCCGCTTCTTCGGCCTGGCCGCCAAGCGCGCCGCCCTGGACGCCGGCAAGGCCGACGCCTTCGTCGACCCCGCCGGCTGCAAGGCCTTCTACGCCCAGCAGGAAGCCCTCTTCCGCACCGAACTGAAGAAGCAGAACCCGTAACTTCCGCTCGACGCCGGTTCTATATTTGTTCCATAATGAACGTCATCCCGCGACTTGTTCGCGGGACCCATGAACTCCGCGCTTCCGGTGGAGAGCAGGAGCGGCGACGACGCGCCCCACCTCGTTCTCCTGTGTTCCTGGGTCCCGCGAACAAGTCGCGGGATGACGAGCGGAGGGAGCGAAGGTGAGTGCGGTCTACATGATGGCGAGCCGCAAGCACGGCACGATCTACATCGGCGTCACGAGCGACCTGCTCCTTCGGGTCTCGCAACATCGCGAAGGCGTCCACGACGGCTTCACCCAGCGCTACGGCGTGAAGCGCCTCGTCTGGTTCGAGTGGTATGAGCAGATCGAGCCGGCGATCCATCGCGAGAAGCGGCTCAAGGAATATCCGCGCCAGTGGAAGATCAACCTGATCGAGCGGGACAACCCGCATTGGCAGGACCTCTTCCCCGGCTTCTTCCGCGAAGACGGCCCGCTGTCCCACCTGCAGGAACCTGTGCCCGCCATGTGACTGTGCGCCGCTGAACACACCCCCGCCGCTCGCCCAGCCTTGCCCGCGTCACATACGGCGCTTAACACCGTTCACATGTCAGACACGCCGCCGAAGGAGGCGACGCCGCCTCCGTGGGCGGCGCTGTCGCTGATCGGCATCATCTTCCTGAACATGCTGGGCTTCGGGATCATCGTCCCGTTGCTGCCCTTCTACGCCAAGTCGTTCGACGCGCCGCCCTGGCAGATCGCGCTGATCTTCTCGGCCTTCTCGGTGGGGACCTTCTTCGGCGAGCCCTACTGGGGCCGGCTGTCGGACAAGTACGGCCGCAAGCCGCTGCTGGTGTTCACCATCCTCTCCAACGGCCTCTGCTACCTGGCGCTGGCGTTCGCGCCCAACGCCTGGGCGGCCTTCTTCATCCGCCTGGCCGGCGGGCTCTTCAGCGGCAACGGCTCGATCATCCAGGGCTACATCGCCGACGTCACCCCGCCCGAGCGCCGCACGCGCTCGATGAGCTGGATGAGCGCGGCGTGGAACGTGGGCCTGATCGTCGGGCCGTTCCTGGGCGGCGTCTTCGCCAAGCCGTCGCTGGGCCACGTGGGCTTCCAGTTGCCGCTCTTCATCTCGGCGAGCCTGTTCGCGGCCTCGTCGCTGGCCATCGCGCTCTTCATCCGCGAGAGCCGCCAGCGCGACGAGACCAACACCTTCCGGCCCAGCCGCTGGGCCGCCACCGGCGAGGCCGCGCGCCATCCGGTGATCGGCCGGCTGATGCTGGTGACCTTCCTGGTGGGCTTCGCCTTCACCGGCATCGAATCGATCTTCGGCCTCTGGACCGAGGCGCGCTACGGCTGGGGGCCGCGCGAGATCGCCTACGCCTTCATGTTCGTGGGCGTGGCCTCGGCCGTCACGCAGCTCTTCCTCACCGGCCCGCTGTCGGAGCGGTTCGGGCAGGCGACCATGCTGGCCATCGGCATGGCGATCACGGTCGTCTGCATCGGGCTGCAGCCCTTCTCGACCGGCGGCCCCATGACCATCGCGCTGATGAGCCTCTCGGCCATCGGCCAGTCGGTGGCCTGGCCCAACGTCTCGGCGCTGATCTCCGAGACCGCCGATCCGCACCGCCAGGGCCAGATCCTGGGCGTCAACAACGCCATGGGCGCGCTCGCCCGGGTGATCGGACCGTTCTGCGCCGGCCTCACCTTCCCGCTCACCATCGACGCCCCGTTCATCCAGGGCGCGATCGTCGTCATACCCGCCGTCTTCCTGGCGATGGCGGCCGGGCGGAAGGCCCAGGCCTGGCGGCTGGCCGGACGGGTCCCGTGACCCTCGCCCTGCCGCCGGGCCCGTCCGCCCGGGGAGGCGCGAGCGGGCCGTGATCTCAGCGGCGTTGACGACGCACCCGGAAAGCTGCGCAGTGGCGGACCTGCGCGGGTGGCCATGGCTTCAGACTCCGAACTCGTCATCGAGACGCTCGGCCGGATCGCGGCCGACCCGGCCAGTTGGGACGCGCTGCTCGACCTGCTGCCCGAGGACGACGGCGCGCCCGTCTCCGGCGCAGGGGGCGAGGCCGCCGTCGCGTGGGCGCAATCCGCCGCCCTGGCGCAGCATCGCCGCGGCGACGGCGATCCCCAGGCGGCGGCGACGGAAGCGGGCTGGATCGTGCTGTCCGAGCGCGACCGGGTCGTCTCGTTCAACCCCCAGGCGGCGGCGGCGTTCGAGCCGCTGGGCCGGCTCGCGCTGGACCGGCCGCTGGACTGGGCGCGCGAAGCCAACGCCGTCATCGCCGGCGCCGCCCTGCGCCGGGTCCGGGCCGGCGAGCGCCAGTTGATCGTGCGCCTCGAGACCGGCGACGGCGCCCCGCGCTTCGCCTTCGCCAGCGCGGTCGGAAGCGTTCCCCTGCCGCCGGGCGCCGACGCGGGGGGCGCGCTGGCCGGGCTCGTCTTCCCGGCGGTGGACGAGGGATCGCGGCTGTGGGGCGTGGTCCGCGACAGCTTCGGCCTGACCGAGGCGGAGGTGCGCGTCGCGCGGCTCCTGCGCGACGGCCTGTCGATGCAGCAGATCGCCGAGCGGCTCGACGTCTCCGCCCGCACCGTGCGCAACCAGCTCCAATCGGTGTTCGCCAAGCTGGGGGTGCAGCGGCAGAGCGACCTGGTGCGCGCCCTCACCGAGCTGGCGGGCGTGAACCGCGCGCTGCACGGGCCGGGCTTCGGCGAGGCCTCCGCCGGCGCCTTCGCCGACGCGCCGCCCGTGCTCGGCGCCACCCTGGCCGACGGCCGCACCCTCGCCTACCGCGAGTACGGCGCGCCTTCGGGCCGGCCGGTCCTGATCCTGCACGGCACGCCGGGCTCCAGCCTCCTGCCCTCGGGCACCGACGCGCGGGCGCGCGCGCTCGGCCTGCGCCTCGTCGCGCCCGACCGGCCCGGGTTCGGGCTTTCGTCGCCGTCGCCCGACTACAGCTTCGCCGGCGTGGCCGCGGACATGGTCGCCCTCGCCGACCACCTGGGCCTGGAACGGCTGGCCGTGGGCGGGGCGCACTCCGGCGCCGCGTTCGCCCTGCACGTCGCCGCCCGGCTGGGCGCGCGGGCCACGCTGGTCATGGCCTCGTCCGGCCGCGCGCCAGGGCCGCCGCCGCGCGACCGCAACCGGCTCGCCCGCATGCGCCGCCGCATGGAGGCCCAGCCCTGGGTCGCCGAGGCGCTGTTCGGCATCGTGCGCCTGCGCCACACGCCGCAGCTCACGCGGCGGCTGCTGGGCAAGGCCGCCGCGCACTCCCCCGGCGACGCCGCCTTCCTCGCCGCCAGCCCCTGGGTCGTGGACTATGTGCATGGCTACGCCGCCGAGGCCCTGGCCCAGGGCAGCCGCGGCGCCGCCGCCGAGATGCAGGCCTTCCGGACCGCGGCGCACGAGGCCCCGGAGCTCGCGTGCCCGCTGATCCTCTGGTCCGGCGCGGAGGATGCGATCATCCCGGCGCGCAGTTTCGCCGACTACGCCCGCGTCCGCCCCACCGAGGCCCGCGTCATCGAGGGCATCGGCCACTACATGCCGATGAAGCACTGGTTCGAGATCCTGGAGCGCCTCGCCGCGCCTCCCCCGCCGCCGTAGTACGTTCGGCTCATGCGCCGCACCGCCGCGCGCCCCACACTCCCGGCATTGGGCGGAGACGCCCGCGGGGGGTGAATACGGATGTCTCGTACGCGTAACCTGGCCGTCGCCGGCGCGGCCTTGCTGGCGACCGCGGCCGCGCCATCCCACGCCGCGACCCTGGTGGTCGACGCGGCGCACGGCGTGGCGATCGACTTCGATATCCTGGGCGAAGGCGAGTACTACCGCTTCGCCTTCGGCGAGATGCAGTTCTTCATCGCGGGCCTCGATCCCGGCGAGGGCTATCGCGTCAGCCTCTACGACACCAACGGCGACCTCTGGGCGCACGCGCCCGACTCCACGACGGTGACCGACCTCTTCATCCCGCCGAAGACGCTGAACGGCGTCGGCCCGGTGCGGGTGCGCGCGACGCTCACCGCCCTCGGCGCCAGCAGCTTCACCTTCGACGACAGCTACAGCGTGTCGAACATCTTCGGCCAGATCAGCGAGCCCGACCTGCCGCGCCGCGTCGGCAACCGGGGCGTGAACGGGACCATCTCGGGCTTCGAGGTCGCGCCGCCGCCCGTCACGCCGCCGGTCACGCCGCCGACGGTCGTGCCGGAGCCGGCGACCTGGGCGCTGATGATCGCCGGCTTCGGCCTGGCGGGCGCGGCGCTGCGGCGGCGTCGAAGCGGCATCGCCTGAGGCGGGAGTCGGCCTATGCTGCGGGCGTGCATGACCTTCGCGCCCGCATCGAGGGCCACCTCGCCCGCTTCGACCGCATCGCGCTCCCCCACGAGGGCAGGCGTCTTGCGGCCGTGGCCATCGTGGTGGCGCCGACCGACGCGGGGCCGGCGTTCCTGCTGACGCGGCGCGCGATGCACCTGCGGCGCAACGCCGGCAACTACGCCCTGCCCGGCGGCGGGCTCGATCCCGGCGAGGACGCCGTCGCCGCCGCCTGCCGCGAGACGCGGGAGGAGGTCGGCGTCGACCTGGGCGCCGAGGCGGCGCTGGGCCTGCTGGACGACTTCGCGACCCTGGGCGGCCACGTCGTTACGCCGGTCGTGCTCTGGAGCGCCGAGCCGCTGCATCCGGTCGCCAACCCCGACGAGGTCCACGTCGTCTGGCAGGTCCCGCTCGGCGACCTCGACCACCCCCGCGCCCCGCGGCGCGAGAAGCATCCGGACGGCGGCCCGCCGATCCTGCGCATGTTCGCCCGCGGCGGCTGGGTGAACCCGCCCACCGCCGCCTTCCTCTGGCAGTTCCGCGAAGTCTGCCTGCACGGCCGCGCCGCCCGCACCGACCAGATCGGCCAGCCCACCTGGACGGCGAGGTAACACGCCAAAAGCTGTCATCCCGGTCTTCGCCGGCGGCGAAACCGGGATGACAATCGGTGGGGTTAGGGGCGCACCGTCTCGTTGATCTGCGCCTTCGGGCGCGAGGCCGGGACCACCGGGATCTCGTCGTCGGCCAGCGGCGTCATCCAGCGCTTCCGGGCCATGGCGGCCTCGATGTAGGGGGCGAGCGCCCTGGCCTTCACGGCCTCGCGCTCGGCGACCTCGGCCTTGAACTCCGGCATCACCTCGGCGGCGAACAGTTCCAGCGACTGGCAGATGTGGTCGTGCCGGTTGCGGCCCGCCTGCTGCAGGAAGATCACCTGGTCCACGCCCGCGGCCTGGAAGCCGCGGATATGCTCGCGGATGTCGTCGGGCGTGCCGATGCCGTTGGCGTTGTACTTGGCGGCCCGGCGCGCGGCGATGATCTCGTCGTCGCTGGCCGCGCGGCTCTTCCGGAAGTCCTCGAACAGTTGCGAGCGGCCGGGGTAGACGTCGTGCGCCACCAGGGCGTTCACGGCGTAGGAGAAGAACTCGAACCCTTCCTGCCCGCGCCGGATCGCCTCGTCGCGGTCGTGATGCACCGAGAAGTTCGAGACCATCGCGAGGTTGGCGTTCACGGCGTGGCCGATCGGCACGCAGTCCTCGGACCTGATGATGCCGTAGTAGATCTCGGACCAGGTCTCGGCCTCCTTCGGATCGAGGAAGGAGAAGGCGAGCGCCCCGATGCCGTTCTGGGCGGCGATCTTGATCGTGTCGCGGTTGGTGCAGGCCATCCACATCGGCGGATGCGGCTTCTGCATCGGCTTCGGCAGTACGTTGCGGCAGGGGAACGAGAAGCCCGGGCCCTCGTAGCCGGGGTAGGGCGCCATCACCATCATGTTGGCGATCTGCTCGGCCGCCTCCAGCGCCAGCGCCCGCTTCTCCCGCGCCGGGATCCTGAAGCCGCCCAGCTCCAGCCGGGTCGCGCCCTCGCCGATGCCGAAGTCGAGCCGGCCGCGGCTGACGATGTCGAGCGTGCCCAGCCCCTCGGCCGTGCGCGCCGGGTGGTTGTAGTGCGGGATCACCTGGCGGATGCCGTGGCCGACCCGGATGGTCTTCGTCAGCGCCGCGCAGGCGGCCAGGAACACCTCGGGCGCGGAGGAGTGCGAGTACTCTTCCAGGAAGTGGTGCTCCACCTCCCAGGCGTAGTCGTAGCCCAGGCGGTCGGCGAGCACGACCTGCTCCAGGGCGTCGTGGAACAGCCGGGCCTCGTCGCCCTCGTTCCAGGGCTTCGGCAACTGGTGCTCGTAGAAGATCCCGAACCGCATGATCTACCTCCGCTCATCCCGGCGAACGCCGGGACCCAGATCGAATGACGAAAGAGCCTGCTGGAAGAGCACCGCGCTCATCGAGCCCACCCCGGCGTGCGCCACCTGGGTCCCGGCGTTCGCCGGGATGAGCGGGAGACAGGGCACGGGCGCTCCTCTTCCTGTTGGCGTCACCATCCCGCCCGGCCGCCGCGGAAGGCAAGAGGCGGCGCCCTCCAGCTTGGCCGCCCGCGCGACTCGGCGGCCTCATCCCCGGCCCATGGCCGCCCATCCCTACGCCGAACTGCTGAAGGACCGGACGCTGCGCGCGTTCTGGGCGGGGATCACCCTGTCGGCGGTCGGCAGCGAGCTCTACCGGGTGGGCGCGATCTGGATCGCCGCGACGCTGGCCGGGCCGAACGCGGCGTTGCTGGTGACCGCGCAGTCGGCGGCGATCGTGGCCGTCAGCCTGCTGGCCGGCCCCGCCGTCGAGGCCTGGCCGCGGCGCACGTTCCTGGTGGCCACCGAGGTCGCGTGCGCGCTGATCGCCGCGGCCGTCGTCGTGGCGGGCCTGGGCGAAGGGCTGACCTTCCCGCTGCTGGTCGCCGCGGGCGTCGCGCTGGCGGCGATCCAGGCGATGGCGCGGCCGGTGTTCCTCTCAGGCCTGCCGACGCTGGCGCCCGGCAAGGTGCGCGAGGTCAACGGCCTCTTCGATTCCAGCGTCCGCATCGCCCAGGCGGCGGGGCCGTTCCTCGCCGCGGGCCTCCTGAAGGCGATGCCCGCGATCCACCTGCTCACCGCCAACACGCTGACCTTCCTCGCCTCGGCCGCCGCCTGCTTCGCGGTGGGGGACCGGCTGGACGGCGGCCGCGTCCCGCCCGCCCGCGAGCCGATCCTGCGCCGGCTCGGCCGCGGCGTGCGCGCGGCCAACGGCTGTCCGGGGGTCTGGAGCGTGCTGATCGCGACGGGCGTCCGCGGCGGCGCCTATGCGCTGGGCTACACCGTCGCCGTGCCGCTCCTGTTCGTCGAAGGCGCGAAGGCCGGGGGCGGCGGGCTCTCGGACCTCGCCATCGTGGTCGGCGTCGGCGCCACGGCCGAGATCGTGTCCACGCCGCTCCTGGTGCTGACCAGCCCGCGGCGGCCGCTGCGGCGGCTGTTCGCGGGCTACGTGATGATCGGGACCAGCCTGGCGCTGATGGGCGCGGCGGCCGTCCTCGCGCCGGCCGGATGGCGCGTCCCGGCGCTGGCGGCGGCGGCGCTGCTGGTGGGCGTCGGCAACAGCGTGGCCACGCTGCAGATCACCACCTTCTTCGCGACCTGCCTCGCCGGCGACGACTACGCCGCCCTGCTGCGCCTGCGCCTCGTCACCATCATCGGCTCGATCATGCTGGCCACCGCGCTCGGCCCGCCGATCCTGTCGGCGCTCGGCCCCGCGGCGACGATCCTCGCCTGCGGGGTCGTGGCGACCGCCTCCGCCCTCGCCGGCCTCGCGATCGCGCCGACCCGCCGCTACGGCCCCGGCTTCGAAAGCGCCCAGAGCCCTCGACGGTTCGCTTGAACCGTCGAGGGCTCAAGACCTTGCTTTAAGAATAGACCATTCGGCTTCCCGGCCTCGGACCGACCCAAGCGCCGAATGGTCTAGCCGCGGTCGCGCGAAGCTGGTTTCGTGGGCGCCACGGAGGCCCACCCATGGACGACGCCAGCCACGATCTCGCCAACCGGACCGACATGTCGGCATTCTGGATGCCGTTCACCGCGAACCGCCAGTTCAAGGCCGCGCCGCGCATGGTCGTCTCGGCCAGCGGCATGTACTACCGCAGCGACGACGGCCGCGAGATCCTGGACGGCACCGCCGGCCTCTGGTGCGTCAACGCCGGCCACGGCCGCCCCGAGATCGCCGCGGCGGTGCAGCACCAGTTGATGACCCTCGACTACGCGTCCTCGTTCAACGCCGGCCATCCGCTGGCCTTCGATTTCGCCAACCGCCTGGCGAAGATCGCGCCGCCGGGGCTCGACCGGGTGTTCTTCGTCAACTCCGGTTCGGAAGCCGCCGACACGGCGCTGAAGATGGCCATCGCCTACCACCGCGCCCGCGGCGAGGGGCAGCGCGTCCGCCTCGTCGGCCGTGAACGCGGCTATCACGGCGTGGGCTTCGGCGGCATCTCGGTGGGGGGCCTCGTCAACAACCGCCGCGTCTATCCGCTGCTCAGCTCGGACCACCTGCGCCACACCCATGACCCGGCCCGCAACGCCTTCTCCCGCGGCCTGCCCGAGCACGGCGCGGAATGGGCCGACGAGCTGGAGCAGCTCGTCGCGCTGCACGGCGCGGAGACCATCGCCGCGGTGATGATCGAGCCGGTGGCCGGCGCGGGCGGCGTGCTGCCGCCGCCGAAGGGGTACCTGGAGCGCCTGCGCGCGCTCTGCGACAAGCACGGCATCCTGCTGATCTTCGACGAGGTGATCACCGGCTTCGGGCGCACGGGCTCGGCCTTCGCGTCCACCCTGTTCGGCGTGACGCCCGACATCATGACCACGGCCAAGGGCATCACCAACGCCGCCATCCCCTGCGGCGCGGTCTTCGCCAGCCGCAAGGTCCACGACACGGTCATCGCGGGCGGGGCCGAGGGCGCGGTGGAGTTCTTCCACGGCTACACCTACTCGGGCCACCCGGTGGCGATGGCGGCGGGCCTGGCCACGCTCGACATCTACGACCGCGAGGGCCTGTTCGCCCACGCCGCGGCCATGTCGCCGGTGTGGGAGGCGGCGCTGCACGGCCTGCGCGACATCCCCGTCATCACCGACATCCGCAACCTCGGCCTGATGGGCGCGATCGACCTGGCGCCGCGTCCCGGCGCGCCCGGCGCGCGCGGCTACGAAGCGATGGTGAGGTGCTTCGATCAGGGCCTGACGGTGCGCATGGCCGGCGACTTCGTGGCGCTCTCGCCGCCGCTGATCATCGACGAGGCGCAGATCGGCCAGATCGCCGACACCCTGCGCCGCGTCATCGCATCTCTGGATTGACCATCCGCGCCAGCCGGTCGACCAGCGGATGAAACGGAACGGCGCGCCCGTCCAGCCGCGCCACGCGCCGCACGCCCGTCAGGCTGTTGGTCAGGAAGACCGGCGCGTCCTCCAGCACCACCGGCCGCGCGCCGCGCACGACCCGCACCTTCACGCCCGACCGCCGCGCGGCCCTGAGCACCTCGGCGCGCATGATCCCCTCCAGCACCCCGGCCTCGGGCGCGGGCGTGTAGAGCACGTCCTCGACGATCCAGAAGACGTTGGCGGCGGCCGCACACGCGATCTTGCCGCGGCTGTTCAGCATCAGCGCCTCGTCGGCCCCGGCCTTCCGCGCCTCGCCGCGGGCGATGACGTTGTCGAGGTAGCTCAGCGTCTTCAGCCGCGAGGCCGGCGAGCGGTCGTTGCGCCGCGTCACCGCCGTGACCATCGACGCGGGGCCCGGCGTCGGGCCCAGCTTCGCGGCGCTCGCGCTCAGCATCGGCTCGAACCGCGACGGCGGGTCGAGGCCGCGGTCGCCCGCTCCGGCGCTCCAGTTCAGCCGCACCGCCGCGCGGTGCGGCCGGTCGGCGACCTCCAGCGCCGCCTCCACCACGTTGCGGCAGGCGATGCGGTCCGGGACCGGCAGGCCCAGCACCTTGCAGCCGCGCGCCAGCCGGTCGAGGTGGGCGTCCCAATGGCCGGGATGGTGGTCGTTCCAGAGGATCGTCTCGAAGAGGCCGTGGCCCAGCGCGAAGCCGCGGTCGTCGGGCGCGATCGCCTTCACGACAGCGCCCCCAGGATGGCGGCCATCTTCGCCGTGGTCTCGGCGACCTCGGCGGCCGGGTCGCTGTCGGCGACGACGCCGCCGCCGGCGCGGGCCTCGAAACGCCAGCCACCCGCATCCTCGCTCAGCGCCACCGTCCGGATCAGCACGCTCGCCTCCAACGCCCCGTCGCACCCCGCCCAGAACAGGCTGCCGCAGTAGGGTCCCCGCGGCGGCTCGTGGCGGGCGATCACACGCATCGCCTGCAGCTTGGGCGCCCCCGTCACCGAGCCCGGCGGGAACGCCACCAGGAAGGCATCCCACGCCGTGCGCCCTTCCGCCAGCCTGCCGCGCACGCGGCTGACCAGGTGGTGGACGTTGGCGTAGCTGCGCAGGCCCCACAGTTCGGGAACCTCGACGCTGCCCGGCGCGCAGACGCGGGCGAGGTCGTTGCGCATCAGGTCCACGATCATCAGGTTCTCGGCCCGGTCCTTCGCCGACGCGGCCAGCTCCGCCGCCAGCGCGGCATCCTCGGCCGCGTCGCGACCGCGCGGCCGCGTGCCCTTGATCGGATGGGTCTCCACCACGTCGCCGCGCACCGACAGGAACCGCTCCGGCGAGTTCGAGACCAGCGCCCGGCCGGGTAGCCGCAGGTAGGCCGCGAACCCCGCCGCGCTCCGCCGCGCCAGCCGCGCGAACAGGTCGTACGGCCGGGCCGTGAGCCGGCCCCGCCAGGGCCGCGCCAGGTTCGCCTGGAAGATCTCGCCCCCCGCGATCCGGCCCACCGTCGTGGCCACCGCCGCGGCATGATCCGCATCCGACGTCGCAAGCGCGACGCCGGCGCCCAGCACGCCCTCGGCCGGCGCGCGGCGCGGGAGATCGAGCCACGTCAGCGCCTCGTCCGCCCGCTCGGCCGCCCGCCGCGGATCGGCGCCGCGCCCGATGGCGAACGCGCGCGCCGTCCTCGCGTGGAACGCCAGCAGCGCCGGGTAGCGCAGCATCACGAGGTCGGGCCAGTCGCCACGGGCCTGCGGCGCGCTCGGCTCCAGCACGGCCGACAGCTCGTAGGCCGCCAGTCCCACGACCCCGCCCTGGAACGGCGGCCCGTCGGGATGGATGTCGCCCGCGCCCAGCAGGCCCGGCAGGTCCAGCTCCTCGCCCCCGTTCACGACCGCGTCGGGCGCCCGCAGCACGTACGACCAGCCCCCGTCGCCCGACAGCAGCACGCAGGCGAAGTCCTCGTCGGCGAACGCCGACCCCACCGCCACGGGATCGGCCCAGGCGGTCGCCCGCGCCGCCACGCAGGCGAGGTCGCGCGGCGGGGGCGCGGAACGGCGGGCCGGCAGGCTGCTCACGGCGGCGTCAACCCGGCGCCGGCGCCGGCTCGCCCCAGAAGCCGCGCTGCGGGGGATAGAGCACGCCCCGCTCGATCCGGCATCCGCCAGGGCGGTCCTTCTCCAGCCACCACGGCCCGTCCAGGTCCACCGCGTCCGCCAGCGCGCCGACCCACATGGCGGGCGCGATCGAGAGCGAACTCGCGACCATGCAGCCGGCCAGCACGCCCAGCCCCAGGTCCCGCGCCTGCTGCACCATGCCGAGCGCCGCGGTGAGCCCGCCGGCCTTGTCCAGCTTGACGTTGACGCTCTGGTAGCGGCCCAGCAGCCGGCCCACGTCGCCGGCCACGTGCGCGGACTCGTCGGCGCAGATCGGCGCCGGGTACCGCAGCCCCTTCAACGCCATGTCGTCGTCGGCCGGCAGCGGCTGCTCCACCAGGATCACGTGCAGGCGCTCGACCAGGTCGGCCATCAGGTCCAGCGTGGCGATGGTCCAGCCCTCGTTGGGGTCGACGATCAGCCGCGCCTCGGGCGCCGCGTCGGCCACCGCCAGCAGCCGCGCGCGCGGGTCCGTGTCGTCCAGCTTCACCTTCAGCAGCGGCGCATCGGCGATGGCCGCGGCGGCCGCGTGCATCGCCTCGGGGGTGTCCAGGCTGACCGTCACCGCCGTCGCCAGCCGCCCGGGCCGCGGCCGTTGCAGCCGCTCCGCCACCGAGCGCCCGCCGCACCGCGCCGTCAGGTCCCAGAGCGCGCAGTCGAGCGCGTTCCGCGCCGCGCCGGGAGGCATGGCGTCCACGACCTCGCCCGCCGGCTGGCCGCCCGCCAGCGCCTGCGCCGCCTGCGCCAGTCCGGCCTCGACCGACTCCGTCGTCTCGCCGTAGCGCGGATAGGGCACGCCCTCGCCGCGGCCCGTCGCGCCGTCGTCGTCGCGCAGTTCCACCGTCACCACGTCGGCATGGGTCTTCGCCCCGCGCGAGATGCGGAAGGGCGCCGAAAGCGCGAGGCGTTCAGCCCGGATGTCCAGATCGAGGCTCACCTCGACCGTTGTCCCGCAAACAGCGCCCCGCGTCGACTACAGATGCTCCCCCAACGGGCAGGGCCATCGCATAGGGATTGTGGGCGGCCGAAAGGCCGTCATTCGAACCGCGGAGATCGCGGAGATACGCGGAGGATTCCGATGCATCCTCGAGCTCTCTGCGTATCTCCGCGATCTCTGCGGTTCATGAATCGGGCGGCCAAGCCCTCCACAATCCATATGCGATGGCCCTGCCCGTGAAGGGGGGAAGGACCTTCACCCCCTGTCGAACTTGTCCTTCCGGCGGCGGCCGAACAGCATCTGGCTCTCCAGGCGGCCGCGGAGCGCGGCGTAGTAGGCGTTGAGGAAGGTGCGGTCGGCGATGTCGGCGGGGCCGTCCCAGCCGATCTTGGCGCGGATGCGCGAGGCGACCTCGGCCATCGCCTTGCGGTCGCCGACGCGGATCACGTCCTCCAGCACGTGCAGCTCCTTGATCCCGTAGGCGTCGAGCTGGGCGGGCGTGAAGGCGACGCCGCGGCTGGCGCTGCGCTCCGTGTCGGCGAGGTCGACCTGCAGCAGTTTCTTCGGCGTCTTCACCACCATGGTCCCGGCGGCCAGGTCGCCCAGCCGCCGGCGGTCGCGGTTGAACAGCGGGAAGATTACGAAGACCCCGCTCCAGATCGCGCCCAGGGTGATCAGCGCGGCGTCCACGCCCTCGCCCCGCGAGAACAGGAAGGCCAGCGGCAGGAAGACCTCCACCTCGCGCATGGCGTTGCGGGCGAAGACGGCGTCCGAGGTCAGCGCCCCGCCGTCGGCGGCGATCACCCGCAGGCCCATGGCCCGCTTGCCCGGCGTCGCCCCGCCCGGCCGCGCCTCGAACAGGAAGAAGTAGAAGTTGCGCCCGACGAAGGTGACCAGCAGCCAGACCACCCCCAGCGCCTCGGTCAGCCACTGGGCCTTGGTGGCCGCGTAGACTCCGAAGACCACCAGGCTGAACGCCGCCATCGACCCGAACAGGATCAGGAAGTCGAGCAGGAGCGCCACGAAGCGCTCGGTGTAGGCGCCCACCTTGAGCTGCAGGTCGACGCCCTCGGGCGTGACGAACTCGCGCCAGCCCTTGTCCGGCGCCCTGGCGCGCTTCGCCGTCGCCGCCTTCACCCGCCGCGTGAGCCCCTGGACGCTCATGGCGCGGGCCGCCGCGGCCAGTAGAAGTAGACGAGCCAGCCGGTCAGCATCGCCGAGCCGATGGCGTAGCGGGCGAGGTCCACGGTCACGAGCTGCCGCGCGAAGCCTTCCAGCAGGCCCGCCACGAACAGCATCACCACCACGCCCGCCATCACCGTCGCCGCCCGCCGGCCCGCCTCGGCCGCCGCGTCGACGCGGCTGCGCTCGCCCGGGAAGGTCACCGCCCAGCCGATGGAGAAGCCCGCGGCGCCCGACAGGACGATCGCGAACACCTCGGTCGAGCCGTGCACGAACAGCCAGCCGTTGGCTTCGTAGGCCAGTCCCCGCATCGCGAAGAGCGCCATGAAGGCCCCCATCATCCCGCCGTTCAGCACCATCAGCGCCGCTGTCGGCAGGCAGAGCGCGAACCCCAGCGCGAAGGCGAACAGCGCGATCTGGGCGTTGTGGGTGAACAGGAACGCCGACAGCCCGGAGAGCCCCTGCACCACGTCGGGCTGGCTGTAGAGCGTGTCGCGCAGGGAGGCCGTCGTCGCCATCGGGTCGCGCCCGCCCGCCAGCTCGGGATCGACGAAGCTGTAGAACCAGTCCGGGTCGCGCCGCACCAGGATGTAGGCCGTCACGACCGAGGCGACGGTCAGCAGGAACGACACCGCCGTCTCGCGCCACAGCGCCTGCACCGCCGCCGGCCAGTCCCGCACGAAGAACCGCGCCACCCGCTCGCCCCAGCGCGACCGCTGGCCGTAGACGAAGAAGTAGCCGCGCGTGCAGAGGCTCTCGAGGTAGCCCGTCAGGCTCTGGTCCAGCGAGATCGACCGCGCCACCGAGAGCGACGACAGCGCCTGGCGGTAGAGCAGCGGGATCTCCAGCAGCTCGTCGCGCTTCAGGCCCGCCGCGCCCGCCTTCTCGGCCTTGGCCAGCAGGGCGTCCAGCCGGCGCCAGTCGGCCTCGCGCTCGGCCCGGAAGCGGGCGCTCTTGAGCATTAGCTCGGCCATCAGACGAGCCCCCGCCGCTTCACGTCGAGGTAGCCGTTGAGCAGCGCCGTCCCCAGGCTCTCGGCGGGCGCGTCGACGATCTGCGCGCCCATCCGCTTCAGCCGCGCCGAGACGGCCTCGCGCTGGCGCAGCATCCGCTCGGCGATCACCGCGCGCGAGACGTCGTCGGCCGTCTCGGGCTCACGCGCGACAAGGCTCTCCAGCTCCTCGTCGCGGAACACCACGAACAGCACCAGGTGCGTCCGCATCAGCCGCGCCACGTTCTCGATCATCAGCTCGGCCGAGGTGGCGTCGGCGAAGTCGGTGAAGACCACCACCACGGCGCGGCGGTCCAGCCGGCCGGACAGCGCCGTCAGCCCCAGGGTGAAGTTGGTCTCCTCGGTGGAGTAGTCGATGGACGCCGCCAGCTTCTGCAACAGCGGGAACGCCTGCGACCCGGCCGCCAGCCCGCTGGCCAGCCGGGGCCGCGCGTCGAACGCGAACAGGCCCACCCGGTCGCCGAGCCTGAGCGACACGAACGCCAGCAGCAGCGCCGCGTTGATCGCCCGGTCCAGCTTCGGCAGGCCCGCCGCGGGCGCGCTCATCAGCCGGCCGGTGTCGATGGCCAGCAGCACGTGGTGGTTCCGCTCGGTGCGGTACTCGCGCCCGATCAGCTTGCCGTGGCGCGCCGACTGCTTCCAGTCGATGTCGCCCAGGTCCATGCCGGTCTGGAACTCCTTCAACGCGTGGAAGTCGCTGCCCTCGCCGCGGTCCAGCAGCGGCTTGGCCCCCAGCGGCGCGTCGCGGGCGAACAGGCGCAGCGCCTCCTCCTTCACCGCCGCGATGTCGGGCGTCACCGCCACCGCCGGGCCCTCCGGCGCCTGCCGCTGCAGCCAGACCAGCCCCAGCGGCCCGCGCCAGCGCGCCCAGACGCCCTCGATCCGTCCTTCGCCCCGCCGCACGGGCGAGAGCGTCACCGCCGCCTCCGCCGCCCCGCCGGCGGTCTGCGCCGTCAACCGCTCCGGCTCGGCGGCCAGCCGCGCGTTCACGCCCACCGCCAGCTCCACCTGCGGCGGCGCGCGCCCCGCGAACCGCGCCGAGAGCCGCGCCGTCTCGGGCCGCCCCACGCCCATGACGCGCGGCGCCGCGGCCTCGATCGTGACGCTCCGGGGCGGCGCGGCCAGCGCCACGTCGGCCAGCATCAGCCCCACCGCCAGCACGATCCAGGCGGCCGCCGCGGTCCACAGCCCGGGCGCGGCGACGGCCACCGCGAGCGCCGGCGCGGCGCCCACGGCCATCAGCGCGATCGCCCGCCGTGTGGGGTAGACCCTCATCGGCGCTTTCCGCCCTCTGGGACGTGGCGTCTGGACCGGAACGTCTTGCGCGCTCCCCTCCCCCTTGCGGGGAGGGGCTGGGGGTGGGGGTGCATGCCCGGGTGCGCGGCGTCGACACCCCCACCCCAGACCCCTCCCCGCAAGGGGGAGGGGAGCCTTTGGCCAGTGCGCAGGACGTTCATCTGGGCGCCGCCGCCACGTCGACCAGGCCTTGCAGGATCTGGTCGGGCCGGCGCCCGTCGATCTCCGCCGCCGGCGACAGGATCACCCGGTGGCGCAGCGCCGGCAGCGCCAGGGCCTTCACGTCGTCGGGGATCGCGTAGTCGCGCCCGTCCAGCGCCGCGCGCGAGCGCGCCGCCAGCGCGAGCTGCGCCGCGGCCCGCGGCGAGGCCCCGCTGGAGAGGTCCGGCGTCTCCCGCGTCGAGCGCACGAGGTCCAGCACATAGCCCACGATCTCGTCGGTCAGCCGCACCTCGGCTACCGCCGCGTGCGCCTCGCTCAGCAGCTTGGCCGTCACCACCCGCGAGACGCCGCGCGCGGCCGGGTCGGAGTGGCCGCTCTGCATCCCGTACTCGGCGACGATCTTCCGCTCCTCCTCCCGGCTCGGATAGCCCAGGGTCTGCTTGAACAGGAACCGGTCGAGCTGCGCCTCGGGCAGCGGATAGGTGCCCTGCTGCTCCAGCGGGTTCTGGGTCGCCACCACCATGAAGTGGTCCGAGAGCTGGCGCGCCTTGCCGTCGATGGTGACGCGGCGCTCCTGCATCGCCTCCAGCAGCGCGGCCTGGGTCTTGGGCGGCGTGCGGTTGATCTCGTCGGCCAGCAGCAGCTCGCAGAACAGCGGCCCCTCGGTGAGCGAGAAGGTCGAGGTCTGGAAGTTGAAGACGTTGGCCCCGATGATGTCGGCCGGCATCAGGTCGGGCGTGAACTGGATGCGGCCGAAGTCGAGCCCCAGCGTGCGCGCGAAGCACTGCGCCAGGTAGGTCTTCGCCACGCCGGGCGGCCCCTCCAGCAGCACGTGGCCGCGGGCGAACAGGGCCGTCAGCAGCAGGTCGACCGTGTCGCCCTGACCCACGATGGCCTTGGCCACCTCGGCCCGCACCCCGTCGGCCAGCGCCTTCACCTCAGCGACGTTCACGCGTCATCTCCCCTCGCCACTCGTAGATCCTGCGCGCGAACGACAGGAGGTCGTCGCGCGTCTTCGTTCCCTCGGCCTCGGCCGCCAGCTCGGACGGCTGCGCCGCCCCGCGCCGCGCCGCCAGGTCGTCGAGCCAGCGCGCCTCGTTGGCGTGGCCGCCGGCCGCCCGGGCCACCAGGGCCCGCATCAGCGCCGCATAGGCCGGCGCCAGTTCGTGCTCCTTTCGCGCCGTGCGCACCAGCGCGGCCGAATTGTCCACCAGCGCCCGCGCGCCCAGCGCGATCGTGCGGCCCTTGCGCCGCGGCCGGCCGAACCGCGCCAGGGCGTGCAGCCCCATCAGCACGCCGGCCATCGCCCCGATCAGCGTCGCGGCCAGCCACGGCGGCTCCAGCATCAGCCGCCAGAGGCCGCGCCCGCGCTCGTATCCGTTCAGCGTCACGTCGAAGATCAGCGGCAGCTCGCCGTACGCGCTCGCCGCGTCCAGGATCGCCGCGCCGGCGCGGGCGTTGGCCAGCGCCTTGAGGCCCTGGTTGTTCAGCAGGTCCGGCTCGGCCAGCAGCCAGACGTTCCGGTGTTTGGTGGAATAGGCGAGCACCGCGCGGCCCTGTTCGTCGACCAGCGCCGGCGCCCAGCCCTCGCCCGACACCGTCTGGAGCCCGTCGATCTTGCCGAGGGGAAGCACCGTGCCCGCCGCGAAGATGCTGTCGCCGACCCCGCGCAGGACCGGCTGCGTGACGCCCTTCCGCACCGTCGTGGCCGTCGTCTTCGACCAGTCCGCCAGCAGCTTCGAATAGCGCGGGCCGCCGGGGATGACGCCGACCTTGCGCACGAAGCCCGGACGGATCGGGTCGCGCGCCGCCTGCCACTTGGGCAGCACGATCAGCAGCGTCCCGGCCTCGGCGAACGGCTTCAGCACCCTGGCCTGCATCGTCTCGTCCGGCGTCAGCACGACCGCGGCGTCGGCCACCGAATGCGGCCGCACGCGGCTCACCACCACCTGCCGGCCCAGACCCTTCATCAGGATCGGCGCGCCGGCGAAGCCGATGGCCGACTTCGACAGTGCATGGCCCCGGCCGTCCTGGCCGGTCCGCAGCTCGGGCGCGAAGGCCGACAGCACCGCCAGGCCCGCGAAGGCCACGACGCCCACGATCACCAGCGCCAGCACCGCGCCCGGCGAGAACGCCGGCGCCGGCCGCGACGCCCCGCCCGCGTCGGCCACCGCGCTCATCGCCAGCCCTCGGCGAAGGCGAAGGCCTCGTAGTCCGCCCGCGCCGCGCCGAACTCGTCGGCCCCCGCCGGCCGGCCGCCGAAGAAGGTCCGCTCCACCGCCTGCGCCAGCCGCGCGAAGGCCTCGCGCGCCGGGGGCGGCAGCACCGACAGCCCGGCGATGTCGCGGCTGGTCAGCGCCGGGCGCACGTGCCCCGGGCGCCGCGCCGCCAGGTCGTCGATCGAGCGGAAGAGGAGCATGTGGATCGCCTCCTCGAACCGCCCCGCCGCCGCCAGCGCATCGGCGTCCTCCAGCAGCGCCCGGGCCTTCCCGGGTTCGGGCCGCCAGTCGGTGGCGGCGGCCACGGTCCGCTTGCCGCGCAGCCAGCGCTCCGGGACCACCTCGCGCAGGATGAAGTAGAGGATGAGCAGGCCGCCCGCGATCACCCCGCCCCAGAAGACGGGGACCAGCACCGGCCCGGCCGCCTGGAAGAAGTCCAGCAGCCATTGCGGCAGCCTCGCGGGCTCCTCGACCTTCGCGCCGGTGAAGTCGAACTGCAGGCCGCGGGTCTCGAGCAGCGCCTTGTGCGCCGCGGCGAGCTTCTGCTCCGCCGTTCCCGCCTCTACGCTCGCCACGCACGCCCCCGAGTTGCGCAACCGAGCCTAGCCCACGCCCGCGCGCCCGCAAGGGTCGAAACCGTTTGCTTGACCCGCCCGGGCTTCGGCGCGACGACCTCGGGATGACCGACCTCTCCGCCTTCATCCGCGGTCTGCCCAAGGCCGAGCTCCACCTGCACATCGAGGGCAGCCTCGAGCCCGAGCTGATGTTCGAGCTGTCCCGCCGCAACAAGGTGGCGATCCCGTTCGGGAGCGTGGAGGAGGTGCGCGCCGCCTACGCCTTCTCCAACCTGCAGGACTTCCTCGACATCTACTACCAGGGCGCCGCCGTCCTCCTGACCGAGCGGGACTTCCACGACATGGCGATGGACTACTTCCGCCGCGTGGCCGCCGACGGCACGCGGCACGTCGAGCTCTTCTTCGATCCGCAGACCCACACCGACCGCGGCGTGCCCTTCGCCGTGGTCGCCGACGGGCTGCTGGCCGGCATGGCCGAGGCCGGGCGCGAGTTCGGGATCACCTCCAGCCTGATCCTCTGCTTCCTGCGCCACCTCGACGAGGACGCCGCCTTCGCCACCCTGAAGGCCGCCGAACCCTGGCTCGACCGCATCGCGGGCGTGGGCCTCGACTCTTCCGAGGTCGGCCACCCGCCGTCGAAGTTCGCCCGCGTGTTCGCCGCCGCCGGCGAGCGCGGCCTGAAGCGCGTCGCCCACGCCGGCGAGGAGGGCCCGCCCGAATACGTCTGGGAGGCGCTGGACCTCCTGAAGGTCGACCGCATCGACCACGGCAACCGCGCGCTGGAGGACCCGGCGCTGGTGCAGCGCCTCGCCGCCGAGGGCATGACGCTGACGGTCTGCCCGCTCTCCAACCTGAAACTCTGCGGCGTCAGCGACCTCCGGCTCCACCCGCTGAAGAAGATGCTCGACCTGGGCCTCAGGCCCACCGTCAACTCCGACGACCCCGCCTACTTCGGCGGCTATGTCGGCGAGAACTACACCCGGATCGCCGACGCCCTCGCCCTCACGAAATCCGACCTCGTCACCCTCGCCAGGAACAGTTTCACCGGCTCGTTCCTGCCCCCGGCCGAAGTGGCGAAGCACCTCGCCGCCATCGACGCCTACGCGAGCGCCAGCTAAGCCCAGCGCTCAAGAAAGCCCCGCACTCAAAAAGTACGTCATGGCCCGGCTTGTCCGGGCCACCCATTAGGCTGTGACTCGGTGATGATGTGCGGCTTCCCCGCCGCGGGCCACCGATGCCTCACAGCCCAATGGGTCCCCCGGACAAGCCGGGGGATGACGTTCAAAGAGAGGCGCGAGGAGGGCGCATCGACAAGTTTGGCTCCGAGCCGACCTCATGTTCTCCTGACGTTCCAATGTCGCTCTTCGACCTCACCGACGCCGATGCGCAAGGGCTCGACGCCCTGGCTGCCGCGCAACTGCGCCTCGCGCTCCGCTTCGCCGAGCGGGCCGAGGCCGCCGAGGACGACGATGCGGCCTGCAAGCTCGCCCGCACCTCGGAGCGCGCCGCCCGCAGCTACCGCCAGATCCTGCTGATCAAGTCGAAGCTGAGGCGCGACCTCGACGCCGCTGCGCACGAGCCGGCCGCCCCCGCTGCGCCCGACCCTCAGGCGCAGCAGCGCATCAACAAGCGCCAGCGCGTGCTCTACGAGGCCGTCGAACGCCTGGTGATCGAGGACTTCCCGGACGACCGGGATACCGCCGAGTTCGTCCTCGACATGGTCCATCACGCCATCGACGACATGGCCCGCGAGCCGGGCTTCGCCGACGCCGATCTCGCCTCGCAGATCGCCGAGGTCCGCGAGGCCGTCGGCTTCGACGACGCCCCTCCGGCCGATCGTGCGTCCGCCGAACCCGTCGACTCCTCCTAGGCTCAGTCCTCGTCGTCCAGGTTGTGGACAACCATCTCAGACCCCTTGAACCGGCGGCTCTCGTAGAGCCCGCGGGCCTCGACGTTGTCGAGCTCGGCGCCGAGCCATGCGTACGATCTTCGTGTCCATGCGCGGGAGCTTAGGGGTTGCGTGACGCTCGTGAACAGCGGCAGGCTTCGAAGTCGAACGGGGCGTCATGACCCTGTGGGAGGCTTCCATGATCCGCTTCGCCCTCGCCCTTTGCGCCGCCACCGCGCTCTGCGCCGCCGCGAACGCCAGGACCCTCGCCGTCGCCCCCGGCCCGGACGCGCAGGAGCGCATCCAGACCGCGTTGCTCGACGCCAAGCCGGGCGACGTGGTGGCGCTCGCCGCCGGCCGCTACGACCTGACCGACGGCCTCTCGCTCGACGTCGACGGCGTGACCGTGAAGGGCGCCGGCCCCGACAGGACCATCCTCTCCTTCAAGGGCCAGAAGGGCGCCGGCGAGGGCCTGCTCGTCACCTCCGACAAGGTCACCGTCCGCGACCTCGCCGTCGAGGACACCCGGGGCGACGGCGTCAAGTCCAAGGGCTCGGACCAGATCAGCTTCCTGAACGTCCGCGTCGAGTGGACCGGCGGCCCGAAGGAGACCAACGGCGCCTACGGCGTCTATCCCGTCTCGTCCTCGAACGTGCTGATCGACCAGGTGGTGGTGAGGGGCGCCTCGGACGCCGGCATCTACGTCGGCCAGTCGAAGAACATCGTGGTCAAGCGCAGCCGCGCCGAATTCAACGTGGCCGGCATCGAGATCGAGAACTCGATGAACGCCGACGTGTTCGACAACGTCGCGACCCACAACGCCGGCGGCATCCTGGTGTTCGACCTGCCGAACCTGCCGGTCATGGGCGGCCACTCGCACCGGGTGTTCAGGAACCAGGTGGTCGACAACGACACCCAGAACTTCGCGCCCAAGGGCAACATCGTGGCCAATGTGCCCACCGGCACGGGCGTCATGATCATGGCCAACCGCGACGTCCACGTGTTCGAGAACGTCATCGACGGCAACAAGAGCGCCGCGGTGATGCTGGTCGCCTACGTCCAGAAGTTCGACGACAAGACCTACAACCCGCTGCTGCGCGACGTGGTCGTGCGCGACAACAGGATCGGCCGGAACGCCTGGGACCCGCAGTTCGCCGGCGGCCCGATCGTCAAGGCGATGCTGGGCGGCGCCGTGCCGCCGATCATGTGGGACGGCGTCACCGCCTATCCGGGCATCGCCGACACCGTGAAGGTGCGGATCACGGACGGCCCGATCCTCAACCTCAACCTGCCCGCGCCGGGCGAGTTGGAGAAGGCCCGGCCGGTCGTCGCCAAGACCATCGGCGACGTCCAGGTCGCCGAGCCCAAGGCCGTCGTCCTGCCGAAGCCCCAGGCCGACCTCGGAGCCTGATGCGCCTCCGGCGACGCCCCCTCCACCGCTTCGCGGTCCCCCTCCCTCGCTTCGCAGGGGAGGTACGTCGAACCGCGAACCTCCCCCATTCATGGGGGAGGGGGACCACGAAGGGGTGGAGGGGGCGCTGGGCTCGCACCGTCGCGCCGCTGTTCGCTATCGCGTGCCTTGGCGCGGCGCCCGAACCGCCGGCCGTGTCGCTGGAGACGCTGCTGGCCGAGACGCCCGCGCCGAAGCTCGCCGACTACCGCCTGTTCACCGACGCCGCCGGCCGCCGGCCCAACGCGGGCCTGACGCCCTACGCGCTGAACACGCCGCTCTTCTCCGACTACGCCGAGAAGTTCCGGATGCTCTACCTGCCGCCGGGCAAGGCCGCCGCGTACCGCCCCGACGGCGTCCTCGACTTCCCCGTCGGCGCGACCCTGGTGAAGACCTTCGCCTACCCCGCCGATCTCCGCCGGCCCGACGCCCAGGTCCGCTACCTCGAGACCCGCCTGCTGATCCGCAAGGCGGAAGGCTGGGTCGCGCTGGCCTACGTCTGGAACGCCGAGCAGACCGAGGCGGTGCTGAAGCGCGCCGGGACGCGCCTCGACGTCGGCTTCACCGACGCCGCCGGCCAGGCGCGCCACGTCGACTACGCGGTCCCCAACCAGAACCAGTGCAAGGAGTGCCACCAGCTCGACAAGGCGCTGCTCCCGATCGGCCCCAAGGCCCGCAACCTCAACGGCGCCTTCGCCTACGCCGAGGGACCGGAGAACCAGCTCGCCCACTGGAGCCGCCTGGGCCTCCTCACCGGCGCGCCGAACCCCGCGCAGGCGCCGCGCACCGCCCGCTGGGACGATCCCGCAGAGCCCCTGGAGGCCCGCGCCCGCGCCTACCTCGACACCAACTGCGCCCACTGCCACAACCCGCGCGCCGTGGCCTCCAACTCGGGCCTGTTCCTGGACCTGGAGGAGACGCGTCCCGCCCAGCTCGGCGTCGGCAAGGGCCCGGTCGCCGCCGGCCGCGGCGCCGGGAACCTGAAGGTCGGCCTCTCGCCGGGCCACCCGGACGAGTCCATCCTCGTCTACCGCATGGCCTCCACCGAGCCCGGCGTGATGATGCCCGAGCTCGGCCGTTCGCTGACCCACGACGAGGGCTTGGCGCTGATCCGCGAGTGGATCGCCCGGATGCCGCCCAGGTGAGCCTCACCCGCCGCGCGACGCTCGCCGCCGGCCTCGCCGCCGCCGCGCCCGCGGCCGCCGCCGACACGATCGGCATCGACGACGGCGTTGCCGCCGATACAACCGAGGCGATCGAGCCGGAACGCGGCGAAAACGATGCATGACGCTCGACCGCGCCGGGGCTAAGCTTCGCGCCATGCCCTCTTTCGCGCCAGCTACTGCCGGCACGGCCGCTTCCTCCGCCCGACTCGATCATGCCGGCGGGCGGGCCTGGGTGTTCGGCGACAACATCGACACCGACGTTTTGGCGCCCGGCCTCTACATGAAGGGCTCCATCGCCGAACTGGCCCGGCATTGCCTGGAGACCGTCGATCCACGCTTCGCCCAGGAAGCCAAGCCCGGCGACGTGGTGGTGGCCGGCGACAATTTCGGCATGGGGTCTTCGCGCGAGCAGGCGGCGATGGCGCTGAAGGCCCTCGGC
>NZ_JAHBYD010000032.1 GCF_019636135.1 Phenylobacterium sp. | reverse complement strand
AGGCGATCCCGCCCCGCGCCTGGACGCCGCCCGCCGAGCCCGGCGCCGGCCTCGCCCTCGACCACGCCCCCGGCCAGCCGCTGGACGAGGCCTGGCTGCGCGCCCAGTTCGCGAAGAACGGCGTGCCGGGCGCCGGCGTCGGGCACGCGCTGGCGGTCGTGCAACTGGCCAACCGCGCCTTCCTGTCGGCGGGCTACATCAACTCCGGCGTCGTGGTGCGGCCCTCGCCCCAGCCCGGCGTGCTGGCCGTCGAGATCATCTACGGCGGCCTGGCTTCGCCCGTCGCCGACCTGCCGCCGGTCACCGTCGAGTGGATCGGGGGCGACGCCAAGGGCCTCGACGCCGACTACGTCACCGCGCGCATGCCGTCGACCACCCGCCGGCCGCTGTCGGCCGGCGAACTGGAGCGCGACTTCCGCCTGCTGGCCGAGGATCCGGCGATCCGCACCATCAACGCCGACCTGCGCCCCGGCGCGCGGCCCGGCGAGGCCAGCCTGGTGCTGGCGATCTACCCGCAGGACCGCAACGACCTCTACGTCTCCGTGGCCAACAACCGCTCGCCCTCCGTCGGCGGCGAGCGCGTGGCGGTCGGCGGCCTCACGCGCAACGTCCTGGGCGCGGGCGACGTGCTGAGCGCCGAATACGGCTTCACCGACGGGGTCGAGGACGCGACCGTCGCCTACGCCTTCCCGCTGATCTCGCCCCGGACCACCGTCTCGATCCGCGCCACCTACAACGACGCCGCCGTCGTCGACCCCCGGCTGGCCCCGCTCGACATCAGCGCCAAGGATCGCGCCATCGAGGGCGGCATAACGCGCAAGCTGGTGGACGTGCCGCTGCTGCCCGCCGCCGAGCCCGGCCGCTGGACCTCGGCCCGCACCGTCTCGGCCGGCGTGCTGCTGGCGTGGCGCGAGTCCACCGCCTACCTGCTGGGCGAGCGGTTCTCGTTCGCGCCGGGCGCGGTCGACGGGCGCACGCAGTACTACGCGCTGCGCTTCGTGGCCGACTATGTCGAGCGCAACGTCGACCAGGTGTTCGCCGTCTCGCTCACCGCCACGCAGGGGCTCGACGGCACGAAGTCCGACATCACCGGCGTCGAGGTCCCCGAGCGGGACTTCCGCGCCGTGCTGGCGCAGGTGAACTACGCCCGGCGGCTGTCGTCCGACGGCATGGAGCTGCGCGCCCGCCTCTACGGCCAGTGGTCCGACGGGGTGCTCTACGCGGGCGAGCGGTTCGCGGCCGGCGGCGAGACCACCGTGCGCGGCTACCGCGAGACCCTGCTGCTGGCCGACAAGGGGATCGTGGGCTCGGTCGAGATCGCGCGCCCCCTCCACCTGGGCGGCCGGGCCGGCGCGACGCGGGCGTTCGACTGGGGCGCCTTCACGGCTTCCGCCTTCGTCGACGGCGCCTACATGCGCAACGCCGACGGCCCGCTGACCGACGACAAGCTCTACAGCGTGGGCGCCTCGCTGGCCTGGACGCCGTCCGACTGGCTGTTCGCCCGCGCCACCTGGGCCGAGGACCTCAAGGCGGTCGAGGCGCCCGGCCGGCGCGACCTGCAGGACCATGGCTTCTCCTTCCGCGTGACCCTGCGCCCGCTGCTGATCTGGCGGTAGGCGCGCGCAGGCCGCGCATTCGCCGAACATCGTGCTATCGTCTCCCCAACGAGATCAGGGGGAACGCGATGTCAGAGCAGGTTCAGACGCGGCCGGCCGCCGCGGAGCCCACCGACCCGGGCCGGATCGAGCCCACCTACGTCCATGTCGAGCGGTTCGCGCCGGGGTCGCCCGAGAGCATCGCCTACCTGCGCGAGCACGGCTACGTCGTCATCGCCGGCGCGCTGTCGCAGGCCCAGTGCGACGAGGCCCTCGGCCTGACCTGGGACTATCTGGAAGGGCTCGGCACCGGCATCGACCGCGCCGACTGGACCACCTGGGGCGACGAGCGCTGGCCCACCGCGGTGCATGGCGGCATCCTGCCCGGCCACGGCATCGGCCACTCCGCCGCCCAGTGGTTCATCCGCAGCGCGCCGAACGTGAAGCGCGCCTTCGCGGCGATCTGGGACGACGACGACCTGCTGGTCAGCTTCGACGGCATGGCGCTGTGGCGGCCCTGGACGCTGAACGAGGCCTGGCGCACCAACCGCGGCGGCTCGTGGCTGCACATCGACCAGCACCCGATCACCCGGCCCGGCCTGCAGTGCGTGCAGGGCCTCGTGAGCCTCCTGCGCACCTCGCCCGCCACCGGCGGCAACGTGCTGATCCCCGGCTCGCACAAGGCGTTCGAGAAGATCCCCGAGGTCTACCCCGAGCGCCTCGGCCGCGTGCCGCTGACGGTCGACCACTTCCGCTTCCCGGCCGACGACCCGCTGCTCAGCGGCACGCCGCCGATCATGTGCCATCTGGAGGCCGGCGACCTGCTGCTCTGGGACTCGCGCACCATCCACTGCTCCAGCGGCAGCCTGGAGACGCCGTCCGACGACCCCGTCCTCCTGCGCGCCATCAGCCTCGTCTGCATGATGCCGCGGCGGCTCACCCCGCCCGACGTGCTGGAGAAGCGCCGCGCGGCGGTGGGGCAGGTGACGTCCACCACCAACTGGACCGACCGCTTCATCAACGCCGACAAGTTCCCGCAGCTCCTGGCCGAGCCGAACCCCGAGCGCTTCAGGCGCCCGAGGCCGCCCGAACTGGACGAGGACCAGCGGCGGCTGGCGGGGTTCTGACCCCTCGCGGGCCGAGGCCCTTGAATGTGAATCCAAGTTCCGGTTAATTGCGTCGGCGCGCAGGGCCTTGACCGCCGCTGCGGCGCCCGGCGTCACTGGCGGCGAACGACACACCAAGTGGGGGAAGCACCCGAGATGAAGACCGCGATCACCGACCTTTTCGGCATCCAGCACCCGATCATCCAGGGCGGCATGCACTTCGTGGGCCTGGCCGAAATGGCGGCGGCCGTCTCGAACGCCGGCGGCCTGGGCATCATCACCGGCCTGACGCAGCGCACGCCCGAGTTGCTGGCCGCCGAGATCGCCAGGTGCCGGACGATGACCGACAAGCCCTTCGGCGTGAACCTGACCTTCCTGCCCTCGATCACCCCGCCCGACTACCCGGGCTACGTGAAGGCGATCATCGACGGCGGCGTGAAGGCGGTGGAGACCGCCGGCAACAACCCGCAGAAGTGGCTCCCGGCGCTGAAGGAGGCCGGGATCAAGGTGATCCACAAATGCACCTCGGTCCGCCACTCGCTGAAGGCCGAGGCCATCGGCTGCGACGCGGTCAGCGTCGACGGCTTCGAGTGCGGCGGCCACCCGGGCGAGGACGACGTGCCGAACTGGATCCTGCTGCCCCGCGCCGCCGAGGAGCTGAAGATCCCGTTCGTGGCCTCGGGCGGCGTCGCCAACGGCAAGCAGCTCGTGGCCGCGCTGGCCATGGGCGCCGAGGGCGTCAACCTGGGCACCCGCTTCATCGCCACGAAGGAAGCGCCCGTCCATGAGAACGTGAAGCAGGCCATCGTCGCGGCCAGCGAGCTCGACACGCGCCTCGTCATGCGCCCGCTGCGCAACACCGAGCGCGTGCTGAACAACGCCGCCGTCGAGCGCCTGCTCCAGAAGGAGAAGGACCTCGGCCCGGACCTCAAGTTCGAGGACATCATCAAGGAGGTGGGCGGCGTCTACCCGCGGATCATGCAGGACGGCGAGATGGACGCCGGCGCCTGGTCGTGCGGCATGGTCGTGGGCCTGATCCACGACATCCCCACCTGCAAGCAGCTCATCGACGGCATCATGGCCGAGGCCGAGGACATCATCACCCGGCGCCTCGCCCGCTTCGCGATGGAGCCGGCGTAGCCCACGCGCCACCACCCAACGCTCGTCATCCCCCGGCTTGTCCGGGGGACCCATTGGGCTGTGAGATTCAGGAGGTCCGCAGCGTCGACGCTGCGGATCATTATCAACGCACAGCCCAATGGTGGCCCGAACAAGCCGGGCCATGACGTTCTGTGAGTTGATCGGGCTCTCGACCTACTCGTCGAGCCGCAGGTAGCGCACCAGCAGGTGCGCGAGCTCTTCGTGCAGGCGTGGGTCGTCGGCCGTGAACGGCCCCGGCCCGTGCAGCATGCACGAGATCAACTGGCCGTGGAGCATGCGGATGGCGAGGTGCGCGGCGGTCTGCAAGTGGTCGTCCACCGCGACGCCGCGCGCCTTGAGCAGTTCGACCATGTGGCCCGCCTCGATGACCTCGATGCGGCGCATCATCGGCCACACGTCCTGGCCGCGCAGCGAGAGTTCGAACAGGGCGCGATAGTAGCCCTCGATGCCCTTCATCGTGCGCGCCGTGTTGCGCACGAGGCGGCGGAAGACGTCGACCAGCGGCTCCTCCATGCACGCCGGGTCATCGAAGAACTTGGCGATGTTGACCTCGGCGTGCGCGGCCATGTCGGCCTGCAGCGCGAAGAAGAACGCCTCCTTGTCCTGGAAGCGGCGATAGAAGCTGCCCACCGAACAGCCCGCGCGCCGGGCGATGTCGGCCACGTGGGCCTGCCAGAACCCCAGCTCGGCGAACACGCGCTCGCCCGCCTTCATCAGGCGGTCGCGCTGCTGGCGGCTCCGCTCCTGGTAGGCGGGCCGCGCCCAGCCCTTGTCGGGCGAGTCTCCGGCCTCGATCGTCTTGTCCATCAACACCAACCTGAACGCTTGCGCGTCGACCGTAGCGCGATCCGCCGCGCGCGGTCCAATGGGCGCATCCTCACCGCCGCGCCACCTGCATCGCCGCCCGCGACGCCTGGCCGGCGGGCGGCGTGAACCAGATCGGCGACGAATAGGCCCGCTCCTGCAGCGTCGCCGGCGACGTCGTCGGGATCGGCAGGCCGCGCTTCACGGCGAGATAGGTCGTCCACCGCGGCGTCGGGATCTCGAGCGCGCGCACGTAGTAGACCGCCGGCTTGCCCGCATCGAACTCGGGATCGCGCCACACCGTCTGCAGGATCGCCGCGCCGATGGTGTTCCGGTAGGTGGCGGTCCGGAGGTCGACCGTGGAGCCCACGGCCGGCGCCTTGCCGGTCTTCGGATCGGCCTTGCGCCCGCCCGAGAGCGCCACGTCGAACACCTTCTCCTTGTAGTCGCCGCCGTCGAGCCAGACCTTCACCACCTGCACGCGGTCGAGATTGGCGCCGTCCGGGTCCTTCATCGCCTGGATGACGAAGCTGGGCGCGCCGCCGCCCGCGGCGCGGAACGGCAGGTCGCCGCCCATCGGCACGCCCGTGCGGTAGGCCTGCGCCACCCAGTCCTTCCGCTGGAGCATGTTCGGCCCGAAATCCCAGCCCCCGAAGAAGCGCACCCGCATCCGCGGCCCGGACGTGGCGAAGGTCTCCTTGCGCTTGATCGCGGCGAAGATGCTTTCGCGCGTGTTCTGCTCGGCCCAGACGCCGGTCAGGCCGGCGCTGCCGGTCATCATCAGGTTGGCGACCGCCGGCGGCCGGCCGGACTTGGCCGCGTCGTCGTCGATCATCGCGCGCGTCTGGATGATGCCCAGGAGCTGCTTGGCCCGGTCGCCGTCGGGCAGGTTCACCTTCGGGTCGATGCCGCCGGGCGTGCCGGCCGTGGCGTTCTCGTCGGTGGTGGTGATGCCGTTGTGCCAGTCGCTGCCGCCGACGACGCCGTACTTGAACGGATTGCCGCCGACCTTCTTCTGCACCACCAGCCCGCGGCCGAACGCCTGGCGGATGTAGCTGCCGTCGATCTTGCCATGCACGTCGCGCTGGGTCAGCAGCACGTCGTAGATCTCGAAGTTGGCGAACTCGTCGCTGGGCGACAGTTGCGGCAGGGTCTCGGACTGGCCCTTGTTCTGGACGATCTCGGTCACCGGCTCGTTGCGGATCCGGCGCTCGGCGTAGGCCTGGTCGATCGGCCGGCCGTCGCTCATGTTCCAGTCGTACATCAGGCCGTTCGAGGCGTTGCCGTTGTGCGGGATGGCCAGCGCCTCGATGCCGTTGGCGCGGTTCTTCTCCAGGTAGGTCCAGAGGTCCTCGGGCCGCGACGAGTCATTCGACGTGAACGGCAGCGGGGCCTTGTCGCCCGCGAAGATCACGTTGCGGTGCAGGTTGTACTTGCCCTCGTTCATCTGCGACCACTCGTAGCCGATGAAGGTCGTGAACCTGCCCGGCTTGTAGTTGGCGTTGGCGGCCTCGACCTGGCGCGCCCAGGACGACTTCGCCGCCGCCATGGGATCCAGCCCCGGGATCACGCGGTGCTCGGCCGCCGCCTCGCGGAGCATGTAGAAGCTCTTCGAGGGGGTCTTGCGGATCTCCTGGCCGATGGCGCTCCTCGACAGCTCGCTGTCCGGATCGTCCAGCCCGTTCAGCAGGCCCATGTTCTCGGAGTGGTCCGTCACCGCCGTGAAGTCGAGCGGCCACGCCCGGCGGATCATCTGGCCGTTGTAGTTCACGGCCTCGCCCTTTGCGAACCGGTAGGCGTCGTCGGGCGTCGTCTTGGTCGCCATCAGGCCCCAGGCGTCGAACGAGTAGCTGGTGTGCAGGTGCAGTTCGCCGAAGTAGGCGACGCGGGCCGCCGGCGACGCCGCGCCGGACGCCGCCTCCGGCGCCCCGTCAGGGGCGGCGGCCTCGCCCGTGGGCTTCGCCACCGCGCTGCACCCCGCCACGATCAGCGCCGACATCAGAACCGGCCAACGGTTACGCATGAGACCCTCCCAGACACACCTTATTGGAACGCCACGCCGAGGCGCTCGATGAACCAGAACGTCGCGAAGGCGCCGATCGCATAGGGCGGCGCCAGCCGCGCCAGCGGCGCGGAATTCCAGGCGATCAGGCCACGCAGCCGGCGCAGGGCCAGGATCACGACGATCGCGACCGCGATGAACACCAGTTGCCCGATCTCGACGCCGACGTTGAACAGGAAGAGCGAGGCCACCACGCCCTTCGGGGGCAGGCCGATCTCGGCCAGCGCGCCGGCGAACGCCAAGCCGTGCAGCAGGCCGAACGCGAAGGCGACCAGCCAGGGATGGCGGCGCGTCAGCGTGGTCTCGCCGCCGGGATCGCGCACCAGCTCCAGGGCCACGAAGACGATGCTGAGGGCGACCAGCGCCTCCACCACGGCCGAGGGCGCATGCACCCACCCCAGCGCCGCGGCGGCCAGGGTCAGGCTGTGGGCCACGGTGAACGCCGTCACCGCCTTCACGATCCGCCAGTTGATCCCCACCAGCAGCAGCAGGCCCAGCACGAACATCAGGTGGTCGACGCCGGTCAGGATGTGCTCGACGCCCAGCTTCAGGTAGGCCGGCACCGCCGGCGCGGGCCTGGCCGCCAGCGCCAGCGTCACGTGCGGCGCCTCGGGGCGGACCATCGTCTCGACGCGGCGGCCGTCGGCCAGGCTCACCTGCACCAGGACGTCGGTGATGCTCTGCTCCAGCCCCTGGATGGTGAGCGTCTGGCCATCGAGCGGCGCCGGCGACCGGATATCCCAGGTCTTCACCATGAAGCCGGGCGCCACGTACTGGTCGGCGGGCGGCTGCTCCAGCCAGCCGCCGGAGAGGTGCGGCGAAAGCCTCAGGGCCACGTCGCCCATCGCCGGCTGCTTCCAGAAGACGCTCCAGTGACCGGGCCCCGTCTCGGTGATCTGCATCAGCGCCGGCCGCACCTCATGCGCGGCGGCCGGCGTCGCCGCCAGCAGGCCCAGAACCAGGGCGACGACCATCCAGAGCCGGGTCGCGACACTCATCGCGCCGCCTCCAGGTCCCGCCGGACCACGGTGTAGCGGTCGCGCAGCCGCTGGATCGCCGCGGCGTTCGCGGCGGCCTGGGCGTCGTGCAGCCAGTCCTCGCGCACGCGCTCGCGAACCGTCTCGAACGGCGGCCGGCCCGCGAGGTCGCGGACGTCCACATGTACGAGGTGCCAGCCGTAGCCCGACCGGTAGGGCCCCGACCAGCGCCCCACGGGCGCCGCGCCCAGCTCGCGGGTCAGCTCGGTGGCGCCGAACAGCCGGCGCGCCTCCTCGTCGGAAAGCCGCGTGTACGCGCCCTGGTCGGGGAACGGGTCGGCGCCCGCGTCGGCCTCGGCGCCGCCCGCCCGCAGCGCCGCCAGCGCCCGCTCGGCCCGGACGCGGCTGGGCCCGTCGCCGACCCCGTCGGCCGAGAAGTAGAGGTGGCGGAAGGTGGTGCGGGCCGGCGTGGCGTAGGCGGCGGCATGCGCGTCGAACCAGCGGCGCAGCGTCGCCTCGTCGGGTTCGCGCGGCAGGCTGCGGTCGGCGAGCAGGAATTCGATCTTCTGCGCCAGGCGGCGGCGCACGATCTCGTCGTCGCGCCCCAGGCCCATGGCCGACGCCTCGCGGTACAGCGCCTCCTCGCGCACATAGGCGTCGATGAACCGCTCGGCCTCGGCCGGCGACGGCGGCGCGCCGAACTGCAGTTGATACTTGCGGGTCAGCTCCGCCGCGCGCTCGGGCGTGACGACGATCCGATGCTGGTCATGCGCCGCACGCCACGCCTGGGCGCCCACGAAGAGCGCCACGCCGAGGACGACGAAATGCAGCAGCGGCTCGCGCAGCCAGGCCCTCACGCGCCCGCGCGCGCTGGGCGGCGTGACGGCCGTCGCGGCCTGGACAGGGTCGGCTATCGCCAACGGCTCCCCCGAAAGAGTTACTCGGCCAACAATGTGAACCTGAATTCCGATTGTCACAAGGGCGCCGTTTCCCTATTTGCGAACCGGAATTACGGTTTTAGAATATTCCTGGGTTTCGATTTTTGGGGCACATGCGATGAGCGGTTCGGATCTGGTGACGCTGAGTGGGGTTCCGGGCTCGCCCTATACCCGCAAGATGCTGGCGGTGTTGCGCTACCGGCGCATCCCCTACCGGCTGATCCTCGCCTCGCACAGCCCCGAGGGCCTGCCCCGCCCGAAGGTCAGCCTGCTGCCGACCTTCTACTTCCCCGACGCCGCGGGCGAGATTCAGGCGGTCACCGACTCCACGCCGATCATCCGGCGACTGGAAGGCATGTTCGCCGGACGCTCGGCGCGCCCGTCCGACCCGGCGCTGGCGCTGATCGACGCCATCCTCGAGGACTACGGCGACGAGTGGCTGACCAAGGCGATGTTCCACTACCGCTGGCACTTCGAGGCCGACATCGCCCGCGCCTCGGCCGTGCTTCCGGCCTGGCGCGGCGTCTGGAAGAACGACGCCGACCTCAAGGCCGCGGGCGAGGGCGTGGCCGGCCGCCAGATCCCGCGCCTGCGCTACGTCGGTTCCAACGAGAAGACCTGGGCCGTCATCGAGAACAGCTACGTGCGCTTCCTCGACGCCATGGAGGCGCACCTGCGCGGCCATCCGTTCCTGCTGGGCGCCCGGCCGGGCGCCTGCGACTTCGGGGTCTTCGGCCAGCTCACCCAGCTCGCCGCGTTCGATCCCACGTCCATGGCGCTGACGCTGGAACGCGCGCCGCGGGTCTACGCCTGGACCGCCGCCATGGAGGACCAGACGGGCGTCGAGCCCAAGGACTCCGACTGGTTCGACCCCGCCGACCTGCCGGCGACGGTGAAGGCCCTGCTGGCCGAGGTCGGCCGCGTCTACGCCCCGCTCCTGATCGCCAACGCCAGGGCGGTCCAGTCCGGCGCGGCCGAGGTTGAAGTCGAGATCGACGGCCAGCCGTGGGTCCAGCAGCCCTTCCCCTACCAGGCCAAGTGCCTGCAATGGCTCCGCGAGGAATACGCGGCGTTGGACGCCGCGAACCGCGCCACGGCCGACGCCGCCCTCGCCGGCTCGGGGCTGGAAGTGCTGTTCAAGTAGCCCTCCCGCCCAACCCAAAACTCGTCATGGCCCGGCTTGTCCGGGCCACCCATTGGGCTGTGAGCCGGTGGCGATCCGCGGCGGCGCCGCCGCGCTTCCATGGGAAACTCAGAGCCCAATGGGTCCCCCGGACAAGCCGGGGGATGACGTTCGGAAGGGATGGGCGCCCCCTAGTTCACTTGGCGCTCGTAGCCTTCCCAGTAGGGCTTGCGCAGGTCGCGGCGGAGGATCTTGCCGGAGGGGTTGCGCGGGATGGCGTCGGCGAAGTCCACCGACTTGGGCAGCTTGTAGCCGGCGATCCGCTCGCGGGCGAAGGCGATGATCTCGGAGGGCTCGACGGTGTGGCCGGCATGGGTGGCGACGATCGCCTTCACCGCCTCGCCCCACCTGGGATCGGGCACGCCGATGACGGCCACGTCCTGCACCGCCGGGTGGCCGGCGATCGCGTTCTCCACCTCGGCCGGATAGATGTTCTCGCCCCCCGAGACGATCATCTCCTTCACCCGGTCGTGGATGTAGAGATAGCCCTCGTCGTCGAAGTAGCCGGCGTCGCCCGAGTGGAAGAAGCCGTCGGCGTCGATCGCCTCGGCGTTGGCCTCGGGCCGCTTCCAGTAGCCTTTCATCACGCAGGGCGCGCGCACGACGATCTCCCCCACCGAACCGACCGGTACGTCCCGGCCTTCGGCGTTGACCACGCGCACCTCCCGCCCAGGCGCGGCGAGACCGCACGAGCGGAGCTTGCCGCGGGCCGGATCGTGGTCGGCCGGCGGCAGGTAGGTCACCGGCCCGCCGGTCGTCTCGGTCAGGCCATAGGCCTGCATGAAGCCGCAGCCCATGACCTGCGTGGCCCTGGACAGCACGTCCTGCGGGATCGGCGAGCCGCCATAGGTCCAGCGCTTCAGGCTCGAGAAGTCGGCCGTCGCCGCCTCCGGAAGCTGGATGATCGCCAGGATCACCGCCGGCACCGCCATGCCCTGGGTGATGCCCTTCACGTGGATCACCCGCAGGATCTCGCGCGGGTCGGGCTCCTGCAGCACGATCGCCTTGGCCCCGTGCGCCAGCGCGTTCATCCCCATGTTGACGCCGGCCACGTGGAAGAACGGCATCGCCACCAGCACCACGTCGTCGTGGCCGTAGGCCGGCACGTCGGGCGGCGGGTTCAGGAAGAGCGACAGGTAGTTGGCGTTGGTGATGCAGACGCCCTTCGGCAGGCCCGTCGTGCCCGAGGTGTAGATCTGCAGCACGTCGTCGTCCGGCTGCGACGGCAGCATCGGGTCGGCGTCGGTCTGCGCGTCTCGCCAGTCCTCGTAGGCGGGCCACTCGGGATGACCGCCGTCCATCGCGACGATCGTCTCCACGCCCGGCAGCTCGCCGCGGATCTTCTCGATCAGGGGATAGAAGTCGCGGCCCACGAACAGGACCCGGCACTCGGCGTCGTCCACCACGAACCGGATCTCGGGCGGCGCCAGGCGCCAGTTCAGCGCCGCGATCACGGTGCGCGACTTGAACGTCCCCAGCACCACGTCCCAGAACCGGTCCTGGTTCTTGCCGACGTAGCCGACGCGGTCGCCGGGCGCGAGGCCCAGGCCGATCAGCCCGTTCGCCACCTGGCTCGCCCGCCGGTCGAGCTCGCCGAAGGTGGTGGTGCGGTCCTTGAAGTCGATGGCGATGGCGTCCGGCCGCTCGCGCCCGTGCAGGCGGCTGATGTCGGCCACGCAGGTCAGGCGCGCGACGTCGGACATGGCGTCTACGCTCCCGCGAGGAAGGGCTCGCAGCCCGTCTCGGCCAGGATGGCCGCCAACCCGGGATCGCCCACCGCCGCCCGCTTGGCGCGGATCACGGCCAGCGACTTGGCGTGGTACTTCTGCGGCGGCTGGACATAGGCCTTGCCGGCCAGGTCCACCGAGAACTCGGCCGCGCCCTCCGCCAGCGCCTTGGCGTTCGCCGCGGTCCACGGCAGGAAGTAGCGGCCGATGTAGGCCAGCACGGGCTTCAGCGTCGGCGCCAGGCTCTCCCAGCTCTCGAACGGGCCGTCGTCGCGCGGCTCCAGCATGCGGTGGCACCAGGCCAGGGTGTTCGGCCCGCGGCTCTTCAGGATGCTGCCGCAGGTCGGGTCGACCGAGGCCTCGTAGAGCTGCGCCGAGAGCCCGAAGTCGCCGAACGACGGCCGTCCGCCGAACAGGCATTTCCGGCTCTCGAAGTGCGGCTCCAGCAGGTCGAGCAGCTCGTTGAGGTAGGCGCGGATCAGGTCCGCCGTCGCCGCGCTGGAGCCCACGAAGTGGCCGCGGCCGGTCATGCGCTCGCGGATCATCGCGGTGCGCTGGGCGATCTCCGCCTCGCCGGCCTTGGGCGCCGAGAGCCGCGCCAGCGTCTGGGCCGAGGCGGCGATATCGACCTCGTCCCACCAGCGATGGTGGAACATCAGCTTGTTGCCCCACTCGTCGCCGAACTCCTCGAAGAGCTCGGAAAGGAACCTCAGCGCCGGATCGGCCGGATGCACCGACGGCTCCGGATGCTCGGCCTCGACGCGCTCCATGATCGGTGTGGAGTCCTGCAGGCCCTCGTCGGCCGGCGTCGCCACGGTGGGTACGATCGGCAGCTTGGCGAAGCGCTTGTACTCCTCCTCGACCGCCGGCGTCCGCGGGATCCACCGGTGCGGGACGCCCTTGTACCGGAAGTAGGAGCGGACCTTCACCGAGTAGGGCGACATCTCCGAGCCGAAGATGCGGTAGACGGCGCTCATCGGGCGACCTCCTGCTTGATCATCTGGCGCTGGCTCTCGGCGAAGGCGTCCTTGCCGATGGCGGAGCCCTTCTGGACCGCCTCGCGCGCGCCGACCTGCTTGAACCAGCGGTAGAAGTTGGGGAACTCGGCCGAGTCGACGCCCAGGCCCTTGTAGCCGCGCGTCCACGGCCAGATGGCCATGTCGGCGATGGAATAGTCGCCCGCCACGTGCTCGGCCTCGCCGAGGCGCTTGTCGAGCACGCCGTAGAGCCGCCGGGTCTCGTTGACGTACCGGTTCAGCGCGTACTCGTCGCGCTCCTCGCGATAGCGGAAATGCGCCGCCTGCCCCGCCATCGGCCCCAGCCCCGCGCACTGCCAGAACAGCCACGCCTCGACCTTCGTCCGCGCCCGGCGCTCGGCCGGATAGAACCGCCCGGCCTTGTCGCCGAGGTACTGCAGGATCGCGCCCGACTCGAAGATGGCGATGGGCTCGCCGCCCGGCCCCTCGTGGTCGACGATCGCCGGCATCCGCCCGTTCGGCGAGAGCGCCCGGAACTCGGGCGTGTCCTGCCCGCCGTGGCCGATGTCGACCGGGACCAGCCGGTACGGCAGGCCGGTCTCCTCCAGCATGATGGTGATCTTCCAGCCGTTGGGCGTGGGCCAGAAATGCAGGTCGATCATCGGTGTCTCCTCAGGCCACGGCCAGGCGGTTGCCGACGCGGGTCAGCGGCCGGACCAGGTCCAGCGACAACAGCTCCGTCGCGCCGACCTCGGCGGCAAGCGCATCGGCGGCGGCGCGCTCGGCCGGCGGCAGCGCGCGCAGCCAATCCAGCGTCCGCTGCAGCACCCAGAGCGCGTGCGCGGGCGAGCCGGCGGTGATGCTGTGGCCCCGGAGCGGCGTGGTGATCGGGCCCAGGTTCGGCTGGTCCTCGTCATCGTCCGAGATGACCGAGCCGCTCAGGAGGTAGGGCCGCGCCTCCACCCAGTCGCGGTAGAGCGTGGCCGTGGCGTGGTAGATCGGCGTGTTGTCGACGCAGAACATCCGGATCAGCCGCTTCACCGTCTCCGGGACCTCGTCGTCCGGCAGGTACGCCTCGGGCGTGTCCCAGAACTCGGGCGACACGATCTCGGGCGCGTTCATGTGCTCGACCCAGCGGAACACGCGCGGCGCGCGCTGCTGCATCACGTGCAGCGGCCACGGGTCGCGGCCCAGGTGCGCGAAGAGCGGCCCCATCAGCCCATGGTCGCCCACGCTGGGCAGCCCGCCGAACAGGTAGGGCGTCGTCGTGAAGTGCGCCTCCAGCGTGTCCAGGATCTCGAAGTAGATCGCCTCCATGACCGGGAACAGCTCGGGCGTGATGCCGAGCCTGGGCCGGTGGCCGTCCATCCGCGCGGCGACCACCTCGCCGTAATGGTCGAGCAGCTCGTCCGAGCCCTGCGGCTTGAAGCTGCGCCCGAACTCACGGACCACGAAGTGGCGGTTGGGGGCGGGGAAGTTCCAACGGTAGTGCCAGGCCACCTTCAGGCCTTCGCTCGCGAACAGGTCGACGAGGTAGGCCGCCAGCCGCTGGCGCGGACCCGGCGGCAGCGCCGGCGGGTCGGGGAAGCGGCGCTCCAGGTATTCGAAGATCGCCGTGGTGTCCTGGATCACGTGCCCCTCGGGCGTCTCCAGGATCGGGATGCGCTTCGAGCGCGCCGCCGGGCTCACCTCCTGGCGGAACCGCGGGTGGCTGGGCAGCCGCTCGACGAACGGTATGCCCTTCTTGCGCAGGTAGCTGCGGGTCTTGCCGGTGTAGAACGAGGCGTAGGCGCCGTAGAGCACGAACGGCCCGTCGCCGGGGCCCGCGAACCGCTCGGCCGCCGCATGCACGTCACCGATATCGAGCGCCAGCAGCAGCCCCGCCTCCCCTCATCTTTCGTCGTTGGCCGCTAACGTAAACCGGAATTACGGTTCGCTACAAGACCCCCTCTCCCTCCGCCGCTTCGTTCGGCGGAGAGGCGTCGACTCCCAGGTACAGCGTCAGCATCCGCGCCAGGGAGCTGACGGTGAAGGTCGGTATGCTGTAGGCGGGGTTCTGTTCGTGCAGGACGCGGTGGATCAGCGCCGCCTGCACCGTGCGCAGGCCCAGGATGCAGGCCTCCTCGAGGTCTTCGCCGCCCTCGCCCCGCGCCCGCAGGAAGTCCGCCAGCTTGCGCCCGGAGTATTCGTCCGCCGCCAGCAGGCCCGGGCGGTAGAGCTGGCCCGCCCCGGCCAGGCTCCGCTGGAAGAGCGCGCGGAAGAATCCGGGGTGGCGCTGGATCCGCCGGGCGGTGTTCTCCACGAGCACCCGGATCACCTCGGCGCTCGGGACGCCCCGCCACTGCGGCATCGCGAAGAAGCGGTCGAAGTTCTCGTGCGTCCGCTCGCCGAACTGCAGCGCCAGCGCCCGGAACAGCGCCTCCTTGTCGCGGAAACGCCGGTAGAAGCTGCCGATCGAACAGCCGGCCGCCGCGGCGATGTCGGTGACGTGCGCCTCGTCGTAGCCCTTCTTCGCGAAGACCTGCTCGCCCGCCTTGATCAGCCGCGCCTGCGCCTCGCGGCTGCGCGCCTGGTTCGCCGGTATGACGCCGTCGATGTCCTCGATGCTGGGCTCCACGCCGGCGCCTCTCCCTACCGGTTTCGAAGAACGACACTTACACGGACGCGCGCGCGCCGACACCCATGCGCGCCGGCCGCCGGCTGCGCCGGGACCGGCCGCGACTCACTTGACCACACGGGCGCGTTGAGGAACAGTCCGGAATAGAAATTCCGGTTCAATAATCGGGCCGGGCGGGGGGACGGGACTCATGGATACGGCGGTGGGCAAGTCGGGCGCGCGCTGGGCGCTGGCGATCCTGTTCCTGGTCTACGTCGTGAACATGATCGACCGGCAGATCCTCTCGATCCTGCTGGAGCCGATCAAGCACTCGCTCCACCTCACCGACACCCAGCTCGGCCTGCTCTCGGGCACCTTCGGCCTGGCGTTCGCCGTCGCCGGCATCCCGATCGCGCGCCTTGCCGACCGCACGAGCCGGCGCAACATCATCGTGGCCTCGCTCGCCGTCTGGAGCGGCCTCACCGCCCTGTGCGGCATGGCGCAGAACTTCTGGCAGCTCCTCGTCCTGCGCACGGGGGTGGCGGCCGGCGAGGCCGGCGGCGGACCGCCCGCGCACTCGATGCTGTCGGACTACTTCCAGCACGGCCGCCGGGCGACGGCGCTGGCGATCTATTCGTGCGGCGTGCCGATCGGCATCCTGTTCGGCCTCGCCGTCGGCGGGGCGATCAACCAGGCGTTCGACTGGCGCGTCGCCTTCATGGTCGTGGGCGCACCGGGGATCCTGCTGGCGCTCGTCATGTTCTTCACCGTGAAGGAGCCGGCGCGCGAGACCGCCCCGCCCGCCGACGGCGTCCACCCGTCGCTGGGCGAGGTGCTGAAGACGATCCTGTCGATCCGCGCCTTCCGCAGCCTGCTCGCCGCCACCGCGCTGCACGTCTTCGCCGCCTATGCGCTGACCCAGTGGCATCCGGCCTTCATGATCCGCACCTTCCACGTGGGCACCGCCCAGGTGGGCCTCTACCTGGGCCTCGTGGTGGGGATCACCAGCGGGATCGGCACCTTCCTGGGCGGCTGGCTGGGCGACCTGCTCGGGCGCCGCCGGGCGGCCTGGTACGCCTGGCTGCCGGCCGTCGAGATCCTCGTCACCGTCCCCTTCTACTTCTTCGCCTACTCCGCCCCGACCTTCGAGGTCGCGCTGCTCTTCCTGATCATCCCGTCGCTGCTGACCAACGCCTTCACCGGCCCCATCTTCGGCACCATCCAGTCCCTGGCCCCGCCGCACATGCGGGCAATGGCGGCCGCGGTGCTGCTCTTCATCATCGCCGTGGTCGGCCAGTCGCTGGGCCCGCAGGCCGTGGGCCTGATGAGCGACCTCTTCAAGCCGCAGGCGGGGGCCGATTCCCTGCGCTGGGCGATGTCGGTGATCGTGCTCACCAAGCTCGCCGCCACCTTCCAGTTCTGGCGCGCCGGCCGCCTCCTCGAAGCCGACCTGAAAGCCGCCGCGGCGCGGGCCTAGAGCATTCGGCGGTTCGCTTGAACCGTCGAAGGCTCAAGACCTTTGCTTAAGAATGGACCATTCGGCTTCCCGACCTCGGACCTACCTAAGCGCCGAATGGTCTAGTCGGCCTCCGCACGCGGAGGCGCAGTCGTTCGGAACCGCGGAATACGCGGAATGACGCGGAAGCCAGCCCAGACCCCTTCCGCGTCCTTCCGCGTGTTCCGCGGTTCATTTGAATCGGAAAACGCCGCTTCGCGGCCTTGCCGCTGGCCCGGCTGGGGTCAGGACTCGATGGAGTCGCCCCAAGACACCGCGTCATCCCGGCCGGAGGGCCGTATTCGGCTCTCCGGCCGGGATGACGATCTATACGATGAGGCCTGGACCCTAGTTCCCCCAGTAGACGTATTCGTCGTTCGGGCGCTGGGGATCGATGAGGGAGTGGTCGAGCATGACCGCGCCCATGCCCAGCTCGGGCCACAGCGGCTTGACCTGCTCGGCGTCGTGCTTCGCCAGGAGCGCCTTCAGTTCGGCCAGCTTCTCCGGGCGCGACGCCGCCAGGTTGTTGCGCTCGGTGGGGTCCGCCGAAAGGTCGTAGAGCCAGTCCTTGGCCGGGATCTGGGTCACCTGCAGCTTCCAGTCGCCGGCGCGCACCACCTTGTAGCCGCCCGTGCGCCAGAACAGCGCCTCGTGCGGGCGGCCGGTCTTCTTGCCCTGCACGTAGGGCAGGAGGTCGACGCCGTCCATCGGCCGGTCCTTGGGCATGGCGCCGCGGGCCGCCGCGACGGCGGTCGCGAAGATGTCGAAGTGCGAGACCGGCGCGCGATAGGTCGATCCGGCCTGGACCACGCCCGGCCAGCGGATGAAGAAGGGCTCGCGGATGCCGCCCTCGAAGAAGGTCTGCTTCCAGCCGCGGAACGGCCGGTTGATCTCGGGGAGGCCGAGGTAGTAGGCGCCGCCGTTGTCGCTGGTGAAGACGACCAGCGTGTCCTTCTCCAGCCCCTCCTCCTGCAGCTTCTCCAGCACGCGCCCGATGTTGCGGTCGAGTTGCCGGATCATCGCGGCGTAGACCCGCATCCGGTGGTCGGCGATCTGCGGGAGGGCGTCGTAGTCTTCCTTCGTCGCCTGCAGCGGCGTGTGCGGCGCATTGTAGGCCAGGTACATGAAGAACGGCCGGTTCTTGTTGGCGTCGATGGCCGCCAGGGCCTCGTCCGTCAGGTAGTCGGTCATGTGCCGCTTGGGCTGGAACGCCGGCCCGCCGTCCTTGCGCACATAGAACTGCAGGCTGGCCCACAGGTTGAGGTCGATCGGGTCGAACCCCTGGAACGAGTTGACCACCCGCGGGTCGTCGCGCGGCAGGAACATCGAGCCGCCGCCGGTGAAGCCCAGGGTCTCGTCGAACCCGCGGTTCTGCGGCTGGAACTTCGGCGTCTCACCCAGGTGCCACTTGCCGAACTGCAGGGTGTGGTACCCCGCGGCCTTGAGCACCTCCGGCAGCATCACCTGGTCGGTGGCCACGCCCATCTCGGTGTAAGGGATGAGCTCCGCCTCGCGCTCCGGGAAATAGACCGGATTGTAGAGCCCGTAGTGGAAGGCCCGCGTGCTGCGCGCGAAGGCCAGCGGCGTCGGCGTGAACTCGAATCCGAACCGCGTGGGATAGCGCCCGGTGAGCAGCGCCGCGCGCGACGGCGCGCAGGTGCCGTGCCCGGCATAGCCCTGGGCGAAGCTCACGCCCTCGCGGCCGATGGAATCGATGTTGGGCGTGGGAACCGCGCCGCCGGCCACGCCGCCGCCGTTGAAGGTGATGTCGTTGTAGCCCATGTCGTCGGCGAGGATGACGATGATGTTGGGCTGCCTGCGGCCCTTCGGCGGCGTCGCCGGGCCCTGCTGCCAGGTCACGTCGCGCGGCGGCCCGATCTCGAACTTGGGCCGGTTCAGCAGGATGCCCGGCGGGAGGTTCGAATCCCCTGCCGGCGGTGCGTTCGCCTGCTGCGCGTTGGCCTGTTGCGCCGGGGGCGCGGCGACGACGGCGCAGGCCGCCGCGGCCATGAGGGCGGATTTCAGGAGCCTGCGACGCATGGGGGAACACTCCACTCGACTGAAAAAGATGGAAGGCCGCGCGGTCCCCGCGGCCTTCCAGTCCTGCTGGAGGAAGGATCAGAACCTCACGGTGGCCTCGACGCCGTAGGTGCGCGGCGGGGCGTACCAGCCGACGAAGCCCTGGGCCTGGGCCGAGCCGCCGGCCGAGATGAAGGCGTTCAGCGGCTGCAGCGTCTTCTGGACGAAGTAGGACTTGTCGCCCAGGTTCTTGCCGTAGGCCGAGACGCGCCAGCGGCCGTTGTCGCCGGTCACGCCGGCGCGCAGGCCGTAGACCGTCACCGCCTCCTGGAGGCCGCGCGGGTCGAGCGTGGGCTCCAGGAACTTCTTGCCCGAGTGGGTGATGTCGCCGCCGGCGAACCACTCGAAGTCCGTTCCGGGGATCGGCGCCTGGTACTGGGCCGCCAGGCTCCAGGCCCACTTCGGGCTCTGCGAAGGCGTGAGGCCGTTGTAGTTGCAGGTGCCGGGCTTGGTCCCGTTCGCCGCCTTGCCGCTGTAGCACTGGCCGTCCGGATAGTCGGTGAACTCGGCGTCCATGTAGGCCAGGGTGCCCTGGATGCTCAGCTCCCGGATCGGGCGGAACTGGGCGTCGGCCTCGACGCCGCGCACGCGGCGGTCGCCGGCGTTGGCGACGATGAAGCCCGAGCCGGTCAGCGGGTTGAGGATCGAGTCCTGGAACGCCTTCAGCTTCATGTTGTAGGCGTCGACGTTCAGCACCAGCTTGCGGTCGAACAGCACCGACTTCACGCCCACCTCGACGGTCTCGGACGTCTCGGCGCCGAACTCGACCGGCACGCCGGCCGCCGCGGAACGGGCGTTGTAGCCGCCGGTCTTGTAGCCGGTGGCCGCCAGCACATAGCCCATGACGTCGTCGGTCAGGTCGTACTGGACGGTCGCCGACCAGGTGATCTTGTCCTCGTTGCGCTTCAGCTTGCCCAGGTGGTTCACCGAGAAGACCGCGCGCGCCGCGAGCGAAGCCGTCGGGTTCACGTCGGAGTCGATGTAGGCGTTCTTGCGGTCGTACGAATAGCGCAGGCCGCCGGTCACCCGGAACGCGTCGGTGACGTGCAGCGTGGCCTGCCCGAACAGCGCCCAGCTCTCGGTGTCCTGGGTGTAGTAGAACTTGCTGCTGTCGCCGGCGACGAAGGTGCGGCCGTTCGGCAGCACGCGGTTGGCGTTCGGCCCGAGCGTCGTGGCCGAGGTGTAGGTCAGGCTCTCGGAGAACAGGTAGAGGCCGCCGAGGTACGACAGCTTCTGGTCCGCCGGCGAGGTGATCCGGAACTCCTGGGAGTAGCCCTCGGCGCGCAGCGTCTGGCCGCCCGTGGCCGTCGCCTGCGGCAGGCCGTCGGCGGCGAGTTGCTTGATGTTGTCCTTGTAGCCGTTGAACGCCGTGATCGAGGTCAGCGTCAGGTTCATCGGCAGCTCGACGTCGAAGGTCATCGACGTGCCGTAGACCTTGGTCTCGTTGTCGCCTTCGAAGTTGTCGTCGACCTTGTGGTCGCGGTCGTCGAAGTTGCGGAACGGGAAGCCCGTGGCCGCCGCCGCCGTCAGGAAGCCGGCCGTGGCGATGCCTGTCGGCGAGCTCGGCGCCAGCGTCTCGGGCGTGCAGCAGTTGGCGTCGATGTGGGCGTAGTAGGCGACGAAGTTGCCCTTGATGCTATCCGTCGGCTGCCACTTCAGCCGGCCGCGGAAGCCGTACTGCTCGGACCCGTTCACGTCCTTGCCGTCGAACAGGTTGGTCTCGTAGCCCTTGCGGTCGTTGATCCAGAACGACAGGCGCCCGGCCAGGGTGTCGCTGCCCCCGCCCACGTAGCCCGACAGGGCGTGGTCGGCGTAGTTGCCGAGGCGGGCGTTGAGCTGGACCTGGGGCTCGGCCGTGGGCTCGCGCGAGGTGATGTTCATCGCGCCGACGGGCGTGTTGCGGCCGTAGAGCGTCCCCTGCGGGCCGCGCAGGACCTCGATGGTCTGCACGTCCTGCAGGTTCGCCTGCAGCGGGCCGGCTGCAAGGATGTAGACCCCGTCGATGAAGATGCCGACGCTCGACTCGATGCCCGGGTTGGTGCCCGAGGTGCCGATGCCGCGCACGAACAGGGTCGTGTTGCGGTTGTTGTTCGACTGGGTGATGGCGACCGAGGGGATGAATCGCGCCAGTTCGGTCGCGTTGTTGATGCCCACCCGCTCCAGGTGGTCGCCGCTGACGGCCGTGACCGACATCGGCACGTCCTGGATGTTCTCGGCCCGCTTGTTGGCCGTGACGATCAGGGTCTCGACCTCGGCCGACCCATCGTCGGCGGCGGCCCAGGCGGTGGCGGCAGGCGCAGCGCAGGCAAGGGCCAACGCGATCCCGGCGCCCGACAGCAGACGTGACTTCCGATTGGACATTTCACTCCCCCTCTTTCCTTTTTGCGCTCAATCCCGTCTAATCTAGTAGGATTATATAGGTGAACGAGAATTCCGGTTCAATCTCTGTTTAAGCGAAGGCGTTGTCAATCGTGGTCAATCGCGCCGAGCCGGCGCGGTTACGCGTTCTGAGGTGTGCGCGGGGGCGCCCAGGCGTGGCGCTGACGGCGGCGCGGGGGTCCGGAAAGCCTGTCGGCCGCCATCTCGATGGCGATCACCGTGATCGCCGGCGCGGCCGCCGATCATGGCTCGCGGCGCTTTTCGATGGGCTGGGAAACGTCGGTCCGGAAACGAGGAGCCCCGGCCGAGGTGTGACGTCCTCAGACCGGGGCGGTGGTCTCGTGTCAGCGACTGGAGAGCCGACGCGTGTCGACGCAGCCCGAGCCGACTGCGGTCAACGTGCTTAAGTTAGCACCTCCACCGCAAAGGGCCAAATGTGTTCTCTTGTCGCGCGAAGTGAGAGACGCGGCCCCGGACGCTCTCCTTCGTCGGGGCCGCGCTCATCCGGTCGTGGCGCGATCGTTTGGGCTCGGGATCACGCGCCGCGTCTGACCGTTGGCGCCCCTCGTCACAGGGCCGCCGGCATTCCGACCCACGCTCTCCAGAAATCGCAAGTCGCGGTGGAGACGGCGCCGGATTCCGCTCCCCCTAGGTCGGCCCTGCCACTTTTCTGGCGGCTGTTTTCCTGGAGCCTTCGGCGGTTCGCCTGAACCGTCGAAGGCTCAGGACCTTTGCTCAAGAGTAGACCATTCGGCTTCCCGACCTCGGACCTGCCTCAGCGCCCAATGGTCCAGGACGAATCCACATTCGACCGAAGGCCCGGTCTCCGAGGGATGAGCCGGCGGCTCCCTGCGCGCCGCAGGCGCTGTCGTTTCGAACCACCAAGGCCACCAAGAGCGCCAAGGGCGACGCCAGCCTCTTCGTGACCTTGGTGGGCTTGGTGTCGAATTCGCGGCGCTGACGCGCCATCCCGGGACCGGAGATGGGCCGCCGGAGCGCGCGCTGAATGGGGATTGGCCCTAGAGCGCCGCCGAAAGCGTGACGCCGATGGTGCGGGGCCGCTGCGGCGTGACCTGGCGCGACCTCTCCAGGTTGAACGGATTGCCGAAGGCGAAGGTGTCGCTGTAGCTGTTGAGGGGGTTCACCAGGAACACCTGGGCGCTGTAGGGGCCCTTCGCGACCTCCGCCGACAGCTTCATGCGGGTGTAGGCGCGCGTGCGCGGCTCGGCCGCCTCGAAGCTCACCCGCGAGCGGCCGACGTAGGTCGCCTGCCCGACCAGCCGGAACGTCATGTCGTCGCCGAGGTCGTGCTCGTAGCTCACGACCGCCCCCGCCGAGACCGGCGGCGCGCCCGGCAGGCCGTCGGCCAGCTTGCCGAGGATGAGCGACGAAGGGTTGGGCCGGCCCGTGCGGGTGCGCGTGACCCGCCCGTTCAACTGGGCCAGCAGTCCGAAGTCGGTGCGGTAGGACACCTCGGTCTCCAGCCCCATCACCTGCGCGTCCCCGGCGTTGGTGGTGAACGGGATGCCCGAGTTGCGGAACTGGTCGGTCTGGATGTCGTCCCACTGGCTGTAGAAGGCCGCCGCGTTCACCGCGAGCCGGCGCTCGAGCATCTCGGTCTTCATCCCGAGCTCGTAGTTGATCAGCCGGTCGGCGCCGAAGGTCTGGTTGGCGGCGGGCAGCGGCTGCGCGCCGCCGGAATTCAGCCCGCCCGAACGGTAGCCCTCCGAGATCACCGCGTAGGCCAGCGTGCCGTCGCTGAACGCCTTCTGGATCGAGAGCTTCGGCGAGACGCCGCTGAACGCCCGCTCGCGGTCGAAGTCGCGCGGCGGGAACGCTTCCGACACGACCGACGAGCGCGTCCGGGTCTGGATCGTGAAGCCGCGCGCGCCCAGCGCCACGGTCCAGCCGTCGCCGAAGGCGTAGCTGATCTCGCCGTAGGCCGCGAGTTCACCGACGCGGTCGCGCCGGTCGTCGCCGTAGACCTTGGCCAGGACCTCCGGCGCGAACGACACCTGCGCCAGGAACTCGGTCGGCGAGTTCACCCGCGTGTACGAGCCGTAGAGCCCGGCCAGCCACTCCAGCCGCCCCGCGCCGCGCGAGGTGAGCACCAGGTCCTCGACCAGCATGGTGGTCCGCGTCCGCTCGGCGTAGGCCGAGGTCGTGGCGAACTGGGTGTAGAGTCGCTGGCTCGAAGTGGCGTCGAACAGGCTGCCGTAGCGGTGGCGGATCGCGCCGGTGGACGAGGTCAGCTCGCCCCATCCCCACGAGCGCCGGATCGTCGCCGTGGCCAGTTCGATGTCGTTCACGTGCGGCTCGGGAATCCGCACGTCCCGCTTCAGCTTGAGGCCCGGGCTCGTGTAGTGCGTGTCGTCCGAGCGCAGGTGCTGGCCGGCCAGGGTCAGGTTGAAACTCCAGTCGTCCGTCGGGGCGTACGACACGATCAGCCGCGCGCCGCGCCGCTCGGTCCGGTCGGCGTTGTTGCGGGCCAGGCGGACGTTGTCGAGATAGCCGCCCTGCTCCTCCTGGTAGGCCGACAGGCGCAGGCCGACGGTCTGGCCGAACAGGCGCAGCGGATAGTTGGCGTAGCCTTCGACCGCATAGCTGGGGTCGCCGTCCTGGGTGAGCGCGCCGGTGGTGCGCAGCTCGGCCGAGAACCGGGTCAGGTCGGGCTTGCGGGTGACGATGCGGTAGACGCCCGAGAGCGATCCTGCGCCGTAGAGCGCCCCCTGCGGCCCCCGCGCGACCTCCACCCGATCCACGTCGACCAGGCGCAGGTCGGGATCGGGGGCGTTGTAGTTGACCGGCAGGTCGTCGAGGTAGGTCGCCACGATCGAGCGCGCGCGCCCGGTGTAGGCCCCGTCCGAGAGCCCGCGCAGCAGCAGCTTGTTGCGCCCCGGCCCCAGGTTGGTCGCGAGCACGCCGGCGAGCTGGCCCGCCGCCTCGCCGGCGTCGGCCGATCCGGTGGCCAGGAGCTGGGCGCGGGGCAGCGCCGTCACCGCCACCGCGAGCTGGCGCGGGTCGCGCACGCGCCTGGTGGCCGTGACCAGCACCTCGGAGACCGTCACCGGCGGCGAAGCGCGCGCCGAATCGGCCCGTGGCGCGGCCTGCACCTCGACCGTGCCTGCGGCCACGACCCGCGCCGTGCAGGACGCGCCGGCCAGCACCTGGTCCAGCGCCTCCTCCACCGTCAGCAGGCCCGAAACCCCGCGCGAGGTCCCGCTGCACGCCGCCGCGCCGATCAGGGTGACGTTGGCCTGCTGGGCCAGGTCCAGCAGCGCCTCGGAATAGGCCTTGGGCTCGATGCGGAACTGGATTCGCGCGGGCGCGGCTTCGGCGAGGCCGCCACTGCCCCACGCCGCCACGACGCACGTGGCGACGGCTGCCAGGTCCCGACGCACGAGGATGGTCAGCTCCGACTGGTTCTTCGGCCTTACTTCCGAAGAAGAAGCAGCCCCCGCTCCGAAGGTACCGATCTTATGGGGAGCATCAAGCTCAGACGCTCGACCACCGTGGCCGGATCGTCGAGCACGATCACCCCGGTGATGGGGGTCTGGGCCAGCGCCGGGTCGCCGATCTCGATCTGCTGGACGAACTGCCGGTTCAGATCGGCCACGACTTCCGACAGCGGCTGGTTGCGGTAGACGAGGCGGCCCGCGCGCCAACTGAAGGTCTCGGACGGATCCACCGCCGCGAGCTGCGCCCGGCCGGTGCGCCCCACCTGCAGCCGCTGGCCGCGGGTCAGCATGAAGGCCTGGTCCGATGCGGCGCTGGGCCGCACCTCGACCTTGCCGCGCGCCACGGTCACGGTGACGTCGCCCGAGCGGTTGCGCACGTCGAACTGGGTGCCGACCACGCGGACCATCCGCCCGTCGGCCTGCACCGTGAACGGCCGGCGCGTGTCGTGCGCCACGTCGAAGATCGCCTCGCCGTCGCTCAGCGCCACCTGGCGCCGGAAGAGGCTGATCTTCACCGAGAGCCTCGTCTCGGCGTTCAGGTCCACCGTGGAGCCGTCCGTCAGCTTCACCTGCCGGTGCTGGCCCTTGCCGGTGGCGTAGGTCGCCGTCGTCGTGGTCAGCGCCGGCAGCAGCGCCAGCGTCACGGTCGCCGCGACCGCCAGGCCGCCCACGCCGGCCATCCAGCGCCGGGTCAGGCTCTGGGCGGGCTTCCGCGCCGCCGGCCGCGCCAGCTCCTCGCCCACCGCCTCGGCGCCCGCCCCGAACTCGTGCCAGACGCTCAGCGCCGCCGCATAGGCCTCGCGGTGGCCCGCCGCGGCGTCCAGCCACGCGTCGAAGGCCAGCATTTCGGCCTCGCCCACGTCGTCGGCCTGCAGGCGCGCGAGCCAGGCGCCGGCCTGCGCCGCCGGCCCGTCCCTGTCGCCCCCTCCGGCTATGGCCGCCAAGCTGGTCATGCGTCCGCCTCGTACGACGCACACTGCGCCGAACCGATGGTAAGACGGCGCCGTCCCCGAGCGCCCCTAGGTCGCAGAACCGACATTGCGAGCCTCATGTCCGCAGCTTCTGCGTCAGGTTCTTGAGCGCCGCCGAAATATGCTGCTCGACCATCTTCACCGAGACGCCCATCGCCTGCGCCGTCTCGGCCTGGCTCCGGCCCTCCAGCTTGTGCAGGCGGAACGCCTGGCCCATCTTCGGCGGCAGCGCCGCGACCGCCTCGGCCAGCATCCGCGCCCGCTCGCGTCCGATCACCACGTCGTCGGCGGCCGGCTCCTGCGCCACCTCCTCCTCGGCGCCGGCGACGCGGGTGTCCATGCGCCACTGGCCCTCGCGGCGCGAGGCGCGCTGGCGGCTGCGGACGTGGTCGATCAGCAGGTTCCCGGCCATCCGGTAGAGCAGCGCGCTCGGCGACTTCACGTCCCCAGGCGGCTGGGCGGCGATCTTCAGGTAGAGGTCCTGCGCCAGGTCCTCCGCCGTCGCCATGTCGCGGGTGCGCGCCGCCAGGAACAGCACGAGGTTCTCGCGCTTCTCGAAGAAGGCGCGGACAAGCGGGCTCTCGTCGCCCGGCCGTTCGAACCCCCTCGCAGGCGCCACGCCACTCCCTCATGCGCTGGACGCGGCCTGACCGGCCGTCGTCGTTCAGTTAACGTTAGGCCGGTTCGCCGTTTCTTGTCCCATGGCCCGATCGCCGCGAGTCGCGCAAACCCTTGATGGAATGGCTTCGCGGCCCCTGCGCCCGCGAGAGGCGAGAGCCCTTGCCTGCATCCAAATACGCCGTTACGCCGAACAAGGGGGGCAGGACTTGCTGCAAGCCTGTCGCGAGGCCGCGTGATGGTCGGGGACGAAACCACTGACTCGATCCGTTCCGCGCTCGCCCGCGGCGATCTTCTCGCGGCCTACGACGAAGTCACGCGCGGCAAGAAGCTGGGTCACCAGGGCCTCGGCTATCTCGAAGTCCTGACGCTCGCCCGCCTCGGCGACACCGAGCGCGGCCTGCGCCTCTACGACGAATACCGGCTGGCGGCGAAGAACGACGTCGATGCGCTCTCGCTGAAGGCCCGGCTCCTCAAGGACCAGGCGTTCGCCACCCCCCACGAACCCCACCGCGCCAAGCTGCTGCAGGCCTGCCGCCTCTATGCCGAGGTCTACGGCAAGACCCGCTCCAGCTACCCCGCCATCAACGCCGCCACCCTGGCCCAGATCGCCGGCCGCCCGCGCATCGCCCAGCGCCTCGCCAAGGCCGTGGTCCAGCAGGTGCTCGCCGAGGGCGGCCAAGACTACTACACGCTCGCCACCCTCGCCGAGGCCATGGTGATCCTGGGCGACCTCGACGGCGCCGATCAGGTGCTGCAGCGCGCCACCGGCTCGCCCGACGCCGACGTGGGCTCGCGCTCCACCACCTACCTGCAGCTCCAGCGCCTCATGGCGGTCAGCGACGACGCCGACGGCCTGCAGGGCCTGCTGCATCACGTGCGCCCGCCCAAGGTCGCCATGTTCTGCGGCAACATCTTCGTGCCCGACGCCGAGCTCGAGGCCCGCCTGGCCGCCGAGATCCGCCAGGTGGTCCGCAAGGAGAAGATCGGCTTCGCCTACGGCGCGCTCGCCGCCGGCAGCGACATCCTCATCGCCGAGCAGCTTCTGGACGAGGGCTGCGAGCTCGACGTCGTGCTGCCCTTCACCGAGGCCGACTTCATGGCCCAGTCCGTCGCCCCCGGCGGTGACGACTGGGTGCGCCGCTACGCCCGCTGCAAGAGCCGCGCGGCCTCGATGACCATCGCCAGCAACATGAGCTACGTCGGCGAGATGATGCAGTTCGCCTATGGCTCGAAGGTGACCATGGGCATGGCGCGGCTGCGCGCCCGCCACCTCAACGGCGAGGCGATCCAGCTCGCCATCGTCGAGCAGATCGGCGCCAAGACCCTCTCCGGCTCCGACATCGGCGCCTGGCAGCAGGGGGGCGGCCGCTCGGCGGTGATCGAGGCCGGCCCCATCGTGCGCCCGGTCATGCCGCCGCCCCCGCCGCGGTCGCAGGTCGAGCGCGGCACCTACGGCATCATGTTCACCGACTTCCCGGGCTTCACCACTCTGGACGAGCGGGTCCTGCCGACGTTCTGGGAAGAGGTGATGCACCGCGCCGCGGTCACGCTGGAGGGCTACGCCGACCGCATCAAGGTGGGCAACACCTGGGGCGACGCGCTCTACGTGGTGTTCGAAGACGCCCGCTCGGCCGCCGCCGCCGCCCTCGACCTCTCGGACCAGTTCGCCAAGGTCGACTGCGAGGCGCTCGGCGTGCCCGAAGGCGCCAGCATGCGCATCGCGCTCCACTACGGCACCACCTACGCCGGCCATGATCCCGTCAGCCGGCGGATGACCTTCTACGGCACCGAGGTCTCGCGGACCGCCCGCATCGAGCCGGTCACGCCCTCGGGCAGCGTCTACGTCACCGAGCCCTTCGCCGCCGTCCTGGAGATGGAGGCCGACCACCCGTTCGACTGCAACTACGTGGGCAAGACCCCGCTGGCCAAGGGCTACGGCGTCTACCCGCTCTACCGCCTGGCCCGCCCCGCCGCCGCCAAGGCCGCCACCGAACCCGCCCGCCGCATCCGCAAGGCGCGCTCGGCCTGACGCGTCACCTCTCCCAGGCGCGGCAGCGGGAGAAGGCGTTCAACGTCAGCGAGAAATGGGGAGCGGACCTTCGTCTCCCCCAGTTGTCATCCCGGTTTGGGCGCAGCCCAAGACCGGGACCCAACCGTCCGGTGCTCTGAGCTGGCCAGGATGGCCCGACCGCTGGGGCCGCCCCCAACCATCGACGCACCCGACGGTTGGGTCCCGGTCTTCGCCTTCGGCGAAACCGGGATGACAACCGTGGGCGAGTGTCCGGGCGCGCTCAAGGTCGAAAGCGAACAACGCCTTCCGCCCGCCGCTCATGCCTTCGCGTAGGGCGCCGTGAACTCCTCCAGCCTCGCCGCGAAATAGGCGTTGGCCGCGTCCGAGCGCGGGGTCGCCTGGGCGTAGGCGTCGATCTCGGCCAGCATCTCCGTCCACGCCGTCTCGAACGCCGGCGTCCAGTCCGCGGCCAGCAGCTCGCGCACCGCGTCGCGGATGATCCCGAAGAAGGTGACGAACACCTCCCGCGGCACCTCGTAGCCCTCGTGGGTGACCATCTCGGTCCCAATCATGTGCTGGGCGTAGCGGCGCTCGCCCACGAAATCGAGGATCGCCTCGAACGTCCGCGACAGCATCTCGCCCTTGATGGCCCCGTTGGTGTCCCGCCAGAAGTAGGGCTGCATCGTCGGATGCGCGGCGAACATATGCCTGTAGACGACGGGCGTCGGGTCCTCGCAGACCTCGGCCAGCCGCTCCAGCGAGGCCTCGACGTCGGCGGCGCGGGCAAAGGCGGGGATGTCGGCCATCGGAACTCCTCCATCGGTCCGGCCCGGGCCGGATTTCCCGCACATCCTAGCAGAAGTCGCCGCCGATGCGCCTAGCCCGGCACGGCCACGAACTTCCGGGTCGGCGGATGGCTCGTCGTGTCGTGGTCGTGGCCGGTGAGGCCGTCCACCAGCGTCCGCAGCGTCTCGAAGCGGTCGTCCAGCAGGCCGCGCGGGGTCGTCCCATGCTGGTTGCAGAGGAAGGCCGCGGCCGCCACCGCGATCCCGTGCTGGGCGCCGTTGCCCATCAGCTTCACCGACGAGCCCGCCACGTGCGTCACGCTGATGTGCTTGCCCGCCATCATCAGGTTGTCGATGTTGGCCGAGTAGAGGCAGCGGAACGGGATGCCGTAGGGCTGCTGGTCGCGCACGTCCATGATCCAGTCCTTCAGGCGGAAGTCGTACCTCCCCTCGCCCCTCGCCAGCTCCTCGGGCGCCCAGGCGCAGTGGATGCAGAAGAAGCCGTCGTTGGCCACCAGCAGGTCGTTGAACCGCGTCTGGTTGCGCACGTCGTTCTCGGTCAGCACATGGTCGCCGCGATAGCGCCGGAACTCCCCCTGGGCCGCCACGAACGCCATCCAGTCGAACTCCAGGTTGGCGTAGGCCTCGGGCTCCAGCTTCTTCACGTTCGAGAACGTCCCGTAGAGCGCCCGCATCAGATAGTCCCGGACCCGCTCGCCCGAGGTGTAGGGATCGAGCCACTGGCCGTATTCCCAGTAGTGCGTCGCCGGGAACTGGTTCATCCAGGCCTGTGTCGGATCGGCGCTGAACTGGAAGGTCGGGTTGTCCGGGTTCGCGCCGGCCATCGGCCCGGGCCCGTTCTCCTGCCCCGACTTCACCAGTTGCCCGCTGAGGTTCGCGTAGTCCTTCGAGATCTCCGTCGCCCACGGCACGTCGGGGAACGGGACCGGGTGGTCGGCCATCCGCGTGCGGAAGAAGAGCGTGTTGCCGTGGTGCATCGCGTCGGCGGCCTCGGGGGCGTAGCCCTCGTCGAACTCCGAACGCGCCTCGCGGCCGAACATCGTCTCGGCGCCGGCCAGCACGCCCGCCATCGCCACGCCCGAGGTGTCGATGAACATGCGCCCCGTGAAGCGCCGCTCGCGCCCGCCCTTCGCCTCGACGGCGTCGACCGAAACGATCCTGTCGCCCTCGCGGGCCGCCGCGACGATCCGGTGCTCCAGGAAGACGCTGGCCGTCGGCTCGGCCTCCAGCAGCGACAGCGCCGCGAGGTCGCCGTCCGGCGTGCGCTGCGCGAGCTCGTGCAGCAGCCGGCCCTGGGCCCCGCGCGGCATCAGCCCGATCTCCTTGCTGGCGTTGCCGCCCAGCACCGGCCGGTCGTGGATCAGCGCCACCCGCTGGCCCAGCCGCGCCGCCGTCAGCGCCGCCGCGCAGCCGGAGACGCCGCCGCCGACCACCACCACGTCGAAGTCGCCCGCGGCCTCCGGCTGGTCCGGCAGCCCGCGCAGCGCGCGGCGCCACCGCCGGCTCGCGTCGTCCACGGCGTTCGGCGGGACCGTTCCGTCGCGGCCGAGATAGATCGCGTCGCACCGCCCGTCGAAGCCGGTCAGGTCGTGCAGCGCCAGGGCGACCTCGCCCGCGGGCAGCGACACGGTCCCGGCCGGCTGCCACGCCCAGGCCTCGCCGTTCGCGCCGAACTCGGCGGCCAGCGCCACGCCGCCGATCGACAGCCTGAACCGGCCCGGCGCATGCGGCGCGGCCCAGTCGCGCGTGCGCACCCAGACCTGGTAGCCGCCAGCCTCGGCCACCGCGACCGTCGTCGTCGCGTCCGCCACCGGCCGCCCCAGCCCGCGCGCCAGCAGGTAGGGCGAGCCCATCTGCGTCTCGAACTGGGAGTCCAGCACCCAGCCGCCGTAGCTGGCGAAATCCTCCGCCTCGATCAGGATCCCGGTCGGCGATGCGGTCTGGCTCATGGCGGCTCCCTTCCGCCCGGTTGCCCCGGGCGCGCCGGCACGATATCAACTTTCAAATTCGAAGTGACTCAAAAAGTGACGGAGGCGTCACCTTTTCGGGCAGGCTGGGCTGGGCGGCATGAAACGCAGCGAACTGGGCGGCCTGACCTGCGCCCTCGCCGGCGCCCTCGCCGAGGTGGGCGACGCCTGGAGCCTGCTGATCGTGAAGGAGCTGATGCTCCGCAACCGTCGCTTCGACGGCCTCGCCGCCCAGATGGGCGTGTCCGACAGCTCGCTCGCCGGCCGGCTCAAGCGGCTGGAAGGCCTCGGCATCGTCGAGCGAAGGACCTACCAGGAACGCCCGGTCCGCTACGAATACCGCCTCACGGCGAAGGGCGAGGGCCTGTGGCCGGTGCTCGTGGCCCTGACCACCTGGGGCGACCGCTGGCAGGGCCGCGAGACCCCGCCCCTGACCTACGGCTGCGTCGCCTGCGGCGTCGCCGACGCCCACCCGCACCTGGCCTGCGAAGCCTGCGGCGAGCGTCTCGAACCGCGCACCGTCACCGCGACCCAGTCGCCGCAGATGCAGGCGGATCGCGCGCGTCGCGCTTAGGGCGCGTTCCGAGGGGTGCTCACCCCAAAACACCGCTCATCCCCGCGGATGCGGGGACCCAGACTTCTCTTGCTGGCTCAGTTTTCGCACGAGCTCGCGAGATTCTGCGCCTCCCCAAAGCAAAGCCTGGGTCCGTCATTCGGAACCACGAACCCACACGAAGACACACGAACCGGCCGCAGGGGCGCGCGACGCCGAGGCCATCTCCGACGCGTTCGTGTGTCTTCGTGTGGGTTCGTGGTTCAATCAAAGCGGCGCCGACGCGCCACCAGATCCGGAAGACCCGCACGACAGGACGCTACAGCTTCGCCTGCTTGGCCTGGCCCAGCGCGGCGCATTCGCCGGCCATGTGCTTGGTGAAGCTGGCGTCGGCGCCCAGGGTCTTCTTCAGGATCTCGATGCCGGCGGCGCAGTCCGACTTCGCCTGCGCCATCCGCCCGGCCTTCGCCAGGATCTTGGCGCGGTTGACCAGCAGGTCGCCGTGGTTGGGGTGCAGGCCGCCGTAGCTGCCGTCGTAGTTCCGCTTGGCGTCGTCGAGCGTGGCGAGCGCCGCGTCGGTGCGCCCCGCATCGGCCTCGATCAGCGCCAGGTACACGTCGGCGATGCCGATCAGGTAGTGCGGCCGGTCCTTGAACGCCTTGCGATAGATGGCCACCGCCTCGCGCAGCGAGATCTCCGCGTCGGCCAGCTTGCCGCGCCCCTGCAGGATCTGGCCCTGCATCGAGAGCGTGTCGGCCAGGATCGGGTTGTCGTTGTCCAGCACCACCCGCTGGATATCCAGCGCGCGGGCGATCTCGCGCTCGGCGTCGGGCAGCTTGCCGGCGTTGAACGAGTTCTGCGCCAGGGCGAACCAGGCGCGCCCCGTCGACAGGTGCGTCTCGCCCAGCGTGCGCCGGTAGATCGCCAGCGACTCCGTCAGCGACGCGTTCGCCTCGTCGAACCGCCCGGCGTCGGACAGCAGGATGCCGCGGTTGTTCAGCGCCAGCGCCATGGCCTTGGGCGGCGAGTCCGGCTCGGCGCGATAGAAGGCCAGCGCCCGGTCGAAGGCCGCGACGCCGGCCTTGGGGTCCGACCTGGCGATGGCGATGCGCCCCTGGGTCAGCGCCGCCTGGGCGCGGATCTCGGGGTGGCTCTTGGGGTCGGTCCCGAGCTGCGCCAGCGCCCGGTTGACGGTGGCGTCGGCCTTGTCCAGCGCGCCCTGCCGCACATAGGTCGCCGCCAGCACCAGCAGCGCCTCGGCGCCGTCCGCGCCCGACCTCTGGATCGCCGACAGCGACGACTCCACCGCCCCCTTGGCCTCGTCCAGCAGGCCGAGGTTGTTGTAGGCGCGGCCCAGGGTGGCCACGAGGCGCACCTGGATCTCGGGCTGGTCCCTGAGCTCGGTGGACGCCCGCTCGACGCTTCGCCCGAGGATGGTGCGCGCCGTGATCGTCTCGGGGTTCTCCGTCGCCGGGTTCGACAGCTCGAAGGTCGAGACCAGGTAGTCCGAGGCGGCGCGGGCGGCGGCCGATTCCTTCTCGGCGATCATCCGCTGCCGGTCGGCCTCGATGCGCTGGAAGTTGGCGTAGACGGCCAGGCCCCCGGTGATGACCATGCCGGCCATGGCGCCCGAGGCCACCATCATCAGGCGCTGGTTGCGCCGCTGGGCCTCGCGCTGGACCAGTTCGTCGAGCCGCAGGCCGGTCAGGCCCGCGATCAGCTTCATCTGCGCCAGGCGCTTGCCGTCGGCTTCGGGGCGCAGGTCGGCCGCGATCGGCTCGGCGGGCACGTCCGAGAGCTCGCCGTCCGGCCCCAGCTTGTAGCGGAGGCTGAGCGGGAAGCACTCCTCGTCCTCCTGCCCCGGCGTGTTCGAGCCGTAGGGCGTGCCGTCGACGATCAGCGCCAGGATGCGCGCCTCGCCGTGCATCTGCTTGAAGCGCAGGATCTCCTGCATCACCCAGTGCGACTTGGCCGAGGCGCGGCTGCAGATCACGATCAGGAACATCGAGCGCTGCAGGGCCGCGGTCAGCTCGCCGCCCAGGTCGGCCGAGGCCGGCAGTTCGTCGCGGTCGCGGAAGATCGGCGAGGGCCGGTTCGGCACCGGGCCCACGGACGTCACCTTGCCGACCAGCTTCTTCGGAATGCGGTAGCCCTCCACCGTACGGTGGAGCCACGCCGCGTGTTCCTTGTCGCGGTGGCTATAGCTGATGAAAGCCCGGTAGGCGCGACCGTCTTCCGACGGACCGCCCCCGGGCGCCGTTGTTCCTGCCATGCAGGGCTAGATATGCGCCGGAATATGACGACGCCGCAACGCCGCTCCCAGAATTCCGAAGCCGGCGATCATCAGGGCCCACGTCCCGGGCTCGGGAACGCCAGCCGTCGCGTAGGTCAGCTCGCCGTTCGCGTAGTACAGCCGGAAGGTCTGCGGCGAGAAGTTCAGGCCGCCGATCAGGTCCTCGTCCTGGTGGGTGAACAGGCCCACGTCGAAGGCGGCCAGGCTCAGCGCGTCGATGGCGCCGCCGCGGCCGATGGGATCGCCGAAGCCCGAGTAGGCCACCAGGCAGATGTTCCCCGTGTCGCCGATGCAGTTGCCGCCCGAGGTGCTGAAGACCGAGGTCTTGTAGGTGATGTTGTGGGTCCCGTAGCCCAGGTCGATGTAGACGTCGGTCGCGCCCCAGCCGTAGGCGCGGGCCGAGAGGTCGAAGTCGTCGGTCTGCTGCGCGAAACCGTTCAGGTAGTTCCCGGCGTCCCCCTCGCCCGTCAGGGTCTGGACGAAGCAGTAGCCGTCCGGGCAGTCCGGATTGGCCTGCAGCGCGAGGAAGCCGCTCAGCGAGTAGAGGACCACGTCGTTGTCCATAATCTCGAAGCTGAAGCCGACGGCGCCCAGGATGCCGCTGTTCGCGTCGGCGAGGTCGGCGAAGGTGTAGAGCTGGTCCGAGACCTGCGCGCAGCTATTGGTGAACAGGCAGCCGTTGCTGGTGTCGGCCAGGTACAGGCCCAGGCCCTGCGGCGTGATCTCGGAGTGGAAGTTGACCGGCTCGTAGGGGTTGTAGTTCTCGAACGTGAAGCCGACTTCCGAGTACGACGAGAAGCTGTCGAACGGCCCCTGCGCCACCGAGTGCGAGCTTTCGAACGTGATCGCGTTGGCGCCGACATCGACGAACGAGTTGTAGTTCGCGCCGCCCGTGGGCGGAACCTCGCCGCCGGCCGGCGGAAACTGGCCCGCGCCGCCGCCCAGCGTCGTCTCCCGCGGCCCGCAGTCGGCCAGGTCGCAGTAGAAGTTGGGCGTGAAGTACGACGATCCTGCCGACGCGGTGATGTTGCTGATGTCCTGCGCCGCCGCCGACCCGGCTCCGAAGAGCGCCATCGACACGACAGCCAACGCGACCTTACGCATGAAAACCCCCATCGACCGCCGGTCCGTCCCAGCGACAGCGGAACCGGCATTCACCCTTCCTTAATCCATAACACGCGCTCCGGAGGGCGGGACTCGATTCTTCTGAGGGTTGAGTGGTCGACGTAAGCCCGACGACAGAGGGCGGCCGCCGAGACGACCGCCCTGAATGATGTCCAGCCGTCAGACCTGCGATCAGGCCAGGGCGGTGCGACGGCGGCGGACCATCGCGCCGACGGCCCCGAAGCCCAGGATCATCAGCGCCCAGGTCCCCGGCTCGGGAACGCCGCCCGGCGAGTAGTCCAGTTGGCCGTCGCGGACGCTGAGGCGGAACGTCTGGGGCGAGAAGTTCAGGCCCTGGATCAGTTCGCCGTCCTGGTGCGTGAAGACGCCCACGTCGCCGCGCGCCGCCAGCGCGTCGATCGCCCCGCCGCGGCCGATGGGATCGCCGAAGCCGGAGTAGGCGATCAGGCAGATCGACCCGTCGATGCAGTCGGCGTTGGTGAAGCTGAAGACGCTCGTCCTGTACTGGATCGTGTGATAGCCCGAATCTAGGACCAGATTCACGTCGGTCGCGCCCCAGCCGTAGGCCCGGGCGGACAGGTCGAACGGGTCGGTCTGCTGCGAGAAGCCGGCCAGGACGTCGGCCGGCACGAGGCCCTCCGACATCGTCAGGCCGTCGATGAAGCAGTAGCCGGAATAGCAGTCCGGGTTCTTCTCCAGGATCAGCAGGCCGCTCAGCGTGTAGATGGAGGATTCGTTGTCGAGGATCTCGAAGGTGAAGCCGACCCCGCCCAGGAAGTGCCCCGATCCGGCGATATTGAGCTCACCGAAGTTGTGCAGCTCGTCCGAGACCTGCACGCAGCTATTGGTGAAGAGGCAGCCGCCGCTGGTGTCGGCCAGGTAGAAGCCCAGGCCCTGCGGCGTGATCTCGGAGTGGAAATCCGCGCTCGAGCTGTCGGTGTAGAAGTCGAAGACCACCGTCGACGACGACGAGAAGCTCGTGAACGGCCCCTGCGAGATCGCGTGCGAGCTCTCGAAGGTGATCGCGCTGGCGCCGATGTCGACGAACGAGTTGAAGCTGGCGCCGCCCGTGGGCAGGGTTTCGCCGCCGGGCGGCGGGAACTGGCCGGCGCCGTCGCCCAGGTCGACCGTGCGCGTGCATGGCGAATAGTCGCAGGCGAACGCGGGCTCGGTATAGGACGACCCGGCATTGGCGTGGATGTTGCTGATCTGGGCCATCGCCGACGAGCCCCAGAGGAGCCCGAAAGACGCCACGGCCAACGCGACTACACGCATGCGAACCCCCATCTACAGACTCGCCGTCCCGCACCCGGTTGCACGGCGCCGGCATTCACCCTTCGTCAACCGTAACAAACTCACCGAACAAGGGGATTCGATTCTTCTGAGAGTTGAGTGGACCGGCCGGGCCCGCGGTGGGGCCTGGCGCGGAATGAGGGCGTTTCCCCTCGACGGGCACACCTTCAGGTCATCCGCACTATTTTCACAACCTGGCCGGCGCTTGCGCCGATCTTCGGCTCGACTCGGGAGCGGCCCGCGCGCCGCCGGGAGGGTTCCGAAGGCGATCTCCCGTCCTCAGAAGAGGCCGGCGACGAGGTTGATGGCCAGCGCCACGATGAGGGCGTTGAAGCCGAAGGCCATCAGGCTGTGCCAGGTGGCGAGCCGGCGCAGGCGCTTGGCGGTGATGGCGATGTCGGCGGTCTGGGCGGCCACGCCGATCACGATCGAGAAGTGGATGAAATCCCAGTAGTCGGGCGGCTCGTCGCCGGGGAAGGCGAGGCCGCCCGCGTCCTGGCCCGTCTCGTCGGCGGTGTAGAACTCGTGGGCGTAGTGGATCGCCAGGATCACCTGCATGGTGAGCCAGGAGGCCGCGACCGTGGCGACCGCGCCGGCCACGTGCCACGTGCGGGCCTGGCCGTGCTGGTGCTTGGCGAGGCCGAGTTCGAGGCCCACGGCCCCCAGGCTGGCGAGCAGCGCCGCCACGATGAGCAGCAGGATCACCGCCTGGCCCTCGTCCTCCACCGCCGCGCGGGCGCGGATCTCGTCGGGCCCCTGGCCGAGGGCGAGCACGGCGACCAGCGTCAGGTAGGCGAGGCAGAAGCTGTCCCAGCCCACGATGACGCTCATGGCGGGCCAGTGGCCGAGCAGGGTCGCGCCGACGCCCGCGGCGATGCCGAGGGTGGCCGAGGCGGCCAGCTTCGGCCGCGTCGTGAACAGACGGTGGCTGAGTCGCCACCGCGCCTCAGGGCGAGGCTGTCCGCCCCGGGCGCTCACCCGACCGGCATCTCCAGCACGAGCCGGTTGCGGCCCGAGCGGCGTCCGTAGCCGGCGATCCGGGTCCAGGCGCGGATCAGCTCCAGGCCGGCGCCGCCGCCCCGGTCGAGGTTCGGTCCCTCGAACACCGCCTCGCGCGGGTCGAAGAAGGTCCCGGCGTCGGTGACGACCAGGCGCACGCAGGCGGGCTCGCGCACGAGGCGCAGCGCGATGCGGCTGCCAGGGGCCGGACGGCCGTGCTCGACCACGTTGACCATCCATTCCTCGACGACGATCGACAGCTTGTCGGCGCAGTCGGGCCCCACGCCCGCGCCCTCGCAGAACCGCCGCGCCACGCCCAGGGCGCGGGCCACGGCGGTGCGGTCGCCGGGCAACCGTGCGACGACGGCTTTCGGATGGGCGCTCAGGTAGGTTATGACTGGGGCCTCAAAAGGGGAGTGTCGCATGCGCGAAGCATGGCTTGCAGGATTGCTGATGGCCGCGGCCCTGTCGACGCCGGGCATGGCCTGGGCCGAGATCGGACGCATCAAGACCGTGGTCGGATCGGCGTCGGTGGTGCGGGGCAAGGCGGTCACGCCGGCGGCGCCGGGCGTCCTTCTGCAGGTTTCGGATGTACTGCAGACCGGGAAGGACGGACGCATCGGGCTCACCTTCGTCGACAACTCCCGCTTCTCGGTCGGCCCGAACAGCCGGATCGCGCTGACCCAGTTCGAGTTCGACGACACGACGCACAAGGGCTCGTCGCTGACCACGATCGACCGCGGCTCGCTGGCCGTGGTCTCGGGCCAGATCGCCAAGGAGAACAAGGACGCGATGCGGGTGCGCACGCCCACCTCGCTCCTGGCCGCGCGGGGCACCCGGTTCGCCGTCGAGGTGAAGCAGTGAGGCTGGCGCCCCGCCTGGCGGCCGCGCTGGCGGTCGCCACGCTGCTGACCGCCGGCTGCGCCTCGCAGAGGGTGGCGCTGCTGTCCAACGAGGACGGCAAGGGCGCGGGCGCCGTGGCGGTCCTGGATCCCCAGACCGGGGCCGAGCGCGGCGAGATCGCCATGGCCGATACCGAGGCCAGCCTCGCCGGCAAGGGCGCGCTCAAGACCAAGGCGGTGGACGCCAGGAAGCCGTGGTTCGGCGACCTGGCCGCCCGCATGCCGTACCCGCCGCAGACCTACGTCCTCTATTTCTACGAAGGCACCAGCGACATCACGACGGAGTCCGCGCCGATCCTCGAGGCGCTGAAGAAGGCGGTGAACGCCAACTCCGACGTGCAGATCACCGGGCACACCGACACCGTGGGCTCGTCGGACGCCAACGACCGGCTCTCGCTGAAGCGCGCCGAGGACATCCGCGCGTTGCTCGTGAAGGAAGGCCTGCCGGTCGAGAACAGCAAGGTCGCCGGCCGCGGCGAGCGCGAGCCGCTGGTCAAGACGCCCGACAACACCGCCGAGCCGGCCAACCGCCGCGTCGAGGTCGTGCTCCGCTACTAGGCCGGCCGATATCGGCAGAGCGCCCTGCGCGAGCTTCCGCCCCTTGCGGGAGAAGCGCCTGCCCCGGACCCGATCCCGAGTGTCGTCCGCAAGCTGACGACCGAGGGGCGCGCAACCTGTCGGCGCGGCATGCGCCGCAGGCGCGCTATTTCAACCACGAAGGACACGAAGATCACGAAGAGTCGGAGAAGTGCGCTGCACCCAGCCCATCCGCGGCGCCTTGGTGCTCTTCGTGCTCTTCGTGGTTGAATCGACACGGCGCCGACGCGCCGCCGATCGGCCTAGGCGGCCGGTTTCAGCCGCACGGCCAGCACGGTGAGGTCGTCGGTGGGTTCGCTGCCGGCCTCGAAGAGGCGCACCTGCGAGACGATGCCGTCGACCATGCCGGTGAGCGTCCCGACCCGGGCGCTCTCGGAGACGGCGGCCAGCATCTGGTCACGGTCGAAGAGGCTGCCGTCGGGGGCCTGGGCCTCGGTCAGGCCGTCGGTGAAGAACACCAGGGTCTCCCCCGGCGCCAGCGTGTGGGTCTCGACCGGATAGGGGAAGTCGTCGGCGACGCAGAGCGCCGGCCCGCCGTCCAGCCGCAGTTCGCGCACGCTCCGGTCGGGGCCGACGACCAGCGGGTTCTCGTGGCCGGCGCTCACCAGGTCGAGGCGCCCGTCCCCGGGATGCAGGACGCCGACGAGCAGCGAGACGGCCATGGCCTGGCGGTTGTCCCGGCTGAGCTCGCGGTTGATCTCCTCGATGGCCGTGTCGAGGGGCGTGGCAGGGCGCATCAACAGGCTGCGCGACAGCGCCTTGGACAGCGCCATGAAGAGCGAGGCCGGCACGCCCTTGCCGGTGACGTCGCCCACCAGGAAGCAGACCCGGCCGTCGTCAAACGGGAAGGCGTCGTAGAGGTCGCCGCCGACCGTCTTGGCCGACTGCAGCGCCGCGTCGATCTCGACGGCGGGCGACACGCGGGCGAGCTCGGCCCGCGGCATCAGCATCCCCGACTGGATCTCGCTGGCGGCGGCGAGCTCGCCCGAGATGCGCGCGGCCGACAGCCGCTCGTCCTCGAGCTGGCCGCGCAGGCGCGTCTGCACGCGCCGGCCCTCGACGAACAGCAGCACGATCATCACGCCCGAGGTCGCCGCGCCCGGGACCAGCATCGGCAGCGGATCGAGGATCAGGTTCTGCTGGAAGGCGATCGCGCCGGCGGCGAAGGCGGCCCCGATCTCCACGGCCGCGATGGCCGAGATCTGCCCCAGCGACAACCGCGGCACCGCGAACCAGGCCAGGAGCACCAGGGCCAGGCCGACGCCCCATTCCACCAGGGGCGCCCAGGCCGGCCGCTCGAGGGCGGCGCTGCGCAGGATCGCATCGACCGCCTGGGCCTGCACGAAGACGCCGTAGGTCTCGGGCGCCCGCGGCGTGGTCACCACGTCGGAGGTGCCGGCGGCGGTCAGGCCGACCAGCACGAGCTTGCCCTCGAAGGCGTTGGCCGGCACGCCCTGGCGCAGCAGGTCGGCCGCCGAATAGGTCATGAAGTCGGCGAGGCCCTTCTCCCTGGCCTGCGGTTGCGCAGCGAAGCGCAGCTCGACGCGGCCGCCTGCGTCGACCGGGACGCGGTGGCGGCCCAGGCGGATGGCGGAGAGCGCGTCCCGCGTCCCCTCGAGCCGGATGATGCTCTCGCCTTCGCCGACGCGGACCAGGTCCAGGGCGAGGCTGGGGGTGAGCGCGCCCGCCGCCCGGCCCAGCAGCGGCACGCGGCGGATCACCCCGTCGGTGTCGGGCGGCCCGTTCGCGAGGCCATGGCCCAGGGCGGCGCCGTCCAGGATGTCGAGGTTGGCGACGACGGTCGGATAGACCGGGATCGCGCGGGCGGCCGGGCCCTGGAACTCGACGTCGGGCGGCAAGGGCGCGGGGGCGGCGGCCTCCTCGTCGTCGTCCAGCCTGTCGAAGGTCTCGTCGCCCACGCCGGCGCGCGCCAGCACCACGGGGCTGCGCCCGATCACCCGGGCGAAGACCGCGTCCATGGACGGCAGCCTTGCAACCTCGCCGGCCGCGCCGCCCGACAGCTCGGGATAGAGCTTGACGAAGTCGGCGGGCGCCTGGCGGTCGGGCTCGGGGAACAGGAAGTCGAAGCCGATCGCCCTGGCGCCGCGGCCGGCGATCTGCTCGGTCAGCCGCGCCATGGTGTAGCGCGACCAGGGCCAGCCGCCGACGGCGGCGAGGCTGGGCGCGTCGATGGCCACGACCACCACCTGCTGGGTCGGCCGCGGCGGCGGGGCGAGGTTCTGCGCCAGGTCGAACAGCGGCTGGCGCAGGAGCGCGCCGGCGGCCGCCAGCAGCAGCGCGACCAGGATCGCCGCGATCAGCCCGGCCGAGCGCACCCGCGCCCGCGCCCCGCGGTCCAGTTCCGTCAGGGCGCCGCCGCGCGGCATGCTGAGTCCGAAGCGGCCGGCCCGCGCCCTTGCAGGCCCGTCGGCGTCAGACCCTGATTTCGAGTCCGTCATAGGCGCACAGCACTTCCAGCGGCGGCCGGTCGGCGCGCACCAGCTCTTCATAGCGGATCGTCTCGCCGTGCATGCGCTGGATATCGCGATCCGAATAGGTGGGTTCGTGGTGGAACAGGACCAGCCGCCTGGCGTGCGCCGCGTGGCAGAGGTCGACCGCCACCACGTTGGAGGAGTGGCCCCAGTCCTGCTTCAGGCTGACGGTGTCGCCCAGCGAGTACATGGTGTCGCAGATCACCAGGTCGCCGTCCCTGAAGAAGGCCTCGAAGGCGGCCTCGGCCTCCATGTTGTCGATCTTGTGCTCGGAGTCGGTGGAGTAGATCACCGCCTTGCCGCCCTTCTCGAACCGGAAGCCGTACGAGTCGTGGCTGTGGTACTGGGTGGCCAGGCTGACCGTCACGCCCGCGACCTCGAAGGTCTCGCCCGGCTTGTGGACGATGAATTCGATCCTGGCCTTCAGCCAGTCGAACGGCACCGGGAAGCTGATCTCCTCCTGCTGGCGGCGCAGCGCCTCCTCGGCGTCGGGGTGCCCCGAATGCACGTAGATGTGCGCCCCCGGATCGAAGGCCGGCCCGAAGAACGGGAAGCCCATGATGTGGTCCCAATGCAGGTGGGAGAGGAAGAAATGATAGACGCGGGGGTGGCCCTCGGCGCAGCGGCGGAAGGCGTCGATGCCGAACTCGCGCAGGCCCGAGCCCATGTCGCAGATGAAGAAGCAGTCCTCGCCGGCCTCGATCTCGACGCAGGAGCTGGCGCCGCCGTAGCTGCCGTAGGTCGAGAACTCGAGGTTGTTGCGCGCCCACGTGTCGGCTTCGAGCTCACCGACGAACCTGCGCCCGCCGGCGGCGACCAGCGCGCGAGCGATCTTGCCCTGGATCGCCAGCGCAGGGCGGGCCACCGGAAGTGACCCACGGGTGCCCCAGAAGCGTACCAGCATCGAAGAAATCCCCTCCGTCCCCGATCGGGTGCTCAAGAGTCGACGCTGTCGGCGATGGTGAACAGCTTGTCGTAACGGCTGATGGCCAGGATCTCGCGCATCCGGTCGTTGGGCGCGGCCAGCGTGATCTTCACCGCCTCGCCCGCCTCGCGCCGGCCGATGGTCAGCGCCCGCAGGCCGCGCGACGACATGTATTCGAGCTTGCTGAGGTCGACGACCAGCGGGAGGCCCGCGGCCGCGGCGTCGCGCACCGCCGCGGTCAGGTGGCCGCAGAACGCTTCCCAGGTCGTCTCGTCCACGCGGCCCTCCGGCGCGCCGACGAGCCTGTCGCCCGCATTCCGAAGCTGCCAACTCAAGCCCATGCGCAAGATCCCCGCCCCGACAGGCGCCGCCTCGGCGGCGGCCGCGCCCGTCGCACATCCCCCAATCGCCGCCAGACTGAGCGCGCCCGCCGAGCCCGCGCAACAATATTCGCCCGACAGGCGCGTCGATCTCCGATCGGGACAGCCTTGGCCACAGGGCGTCGAACCCGGCGGCCTGTCGGTGCGGGCAGGCGCCGCGGACCGGGTTCCCGGTCAAGCCGGCGGCGCCTCGCGAACTCGGCTTCCCGTTGGGAACCGGGGAAGAGCCGACCGCAGATTTCGATGCGGAAGCCTGAACCGCGATCACCCGATCGGTAACGTCAGGTATCTCGGCGTTTCCCCTGCGGCAGATTGAAGCATTTCCCTACGTCATAACCTGTTGCGTCGGCGCCGCGTTCGACGGACATCGTTGTGCGAACGTCGGAATTTCTGTGGCAGGGCTGCAATAATCACCCTCTTAATCCTCCCACTCAGGCGGGCCCACACACGAGGCTTCCGAGGGGAGGAAAACCATGTCGAAGGGCAGATTCTTCTGCAGTGCGTCGGTGCTTGCCGCTCTGGCGACGCTGGGCGTTTCGGGCCAGGCCCAGGCTCAGGCCGCCCAGGCCGCCGGTCAGGCCAGCTCCACCGAGATCGGGGAAGTGGTCGTCACCGGCTCGTTCATCCGCGGGACGCCGGAGGACGCGGCGCTTCCGGTCGACGTCATCAGCCAGGAAGACCTCGAGAAGCAGGGCGCACCCTCGACCCTCGAACTCATCAAGGGCATGTCGGTCAGTTCGGGCGTGCTGGGCGACACCAACCAGTTCGACACGCGCGCCCAGGGCTCCGAGGGCTCGGGCTCGATCAACCTGCGCGGCCTCGGCGCCGCGCGGACCCTGGTGCTGCTGAACGGCCGCCGCATGGCGCCCAACCCGTTCGGCCAGGGCGCCTCGGGCATCGTCGACACCAACATCCTGCCCACGGCCGCCATCGGCCGGGTCGAGATCCTGAAGGAAGGCGCTGCGGCGACCTACGGCTCGGACGCCATCGGCGGCGTGGTCAACTTCATCACCCGCACCAACTTCAACGGCCTCGAGGTCGGCGGCAGCTACAAGTACATCGACGGCTCGAAGGGCGACTGGGACGCCTCGGCGATCTGGGGGCACGCCTGGGACAACGGCAACATCCTGCTCACCGCCGGCTACCAGCACCGCTCGGAGCTGAAGGTGATCGACCGCGACTTCGCGGTGCGCTCCTTCGCCGAGAACGACGTCGGCGGCTGGTCGGGCGGCTCCAGCGTGACGGCCTTCGCGCCGATCACCCAGACGGCCACCGGGGCCTGGACGCCGCTGGCCGGCTTCCAGCTCGACAACGGCTGTACGCCCCTGGGCGGCGCGGCCGTCGGCGGCGCGCTGCCGGCCTGCAACTTCCACTTCTCGGAGTACGACAACCTCATCGAGCATGAGAACCGGTTCCAGATCTACAGCGAGATCAACGCCGACCTCTCCGAGAACCACCATCTCCACGTCGAGGCGCTCTACTCCAAGACGGACATGCCGCGCTGGAAGACCTCGCCGTCGTACCTCGCGCTGCAATCCCCGACCGCGCTCACCAACCCGACGGTCAGCACGCTGACGCCGGCCCTGCTGCAGGGCTACTTCGTGCCGGCCGACAACCCGGGCCTCATCGCGTATCGGGCGGCCAACCCGACGGCGATCCCGGCCGCGGCGACCGGCGTCCATATTCCCGGCGTGCGCTACCGGCCGCTGTCGTTCCAGGGCAACCCGATCTTCGGTGACGACGGCCGGCCCTCGGAAGGCCTGCGCCAGTACGAGGCCTACCGCGTCTCGGCGAACCTCAAGGGCGACCTGCCCTTCGGCGGCCTGGGCTACGACCTCGCGGTCACCTACGGCCAGGAGGTGGCGCGCCGGACCGGCTACGACACCCTGGTGTCGCGCCTCCAGCTCGCCCTTCGCGGCTTCGGCTCGACGGCCAGCGGCGCGGCCGGCGGCTGCACGGCGGCCGAGACCAACAACTTCACCACCAACGCCGGCAACACCGCGCTAGGCTGCTACTACTTCAACCCGTTCTCCAACGCCATCCAGGCCAACGCGATCACCGGCCAGGCGAACCCCGGCTACGTGGCCTCCGCGGCCAACAACCCCGACGTGATCCGCTGGTTCTTCCAGCAGCTCTCGACCAAGCAGGCCCAGCGCCTGTTCGTGGTGGACGCGGTGGTGACGGGCGAGACCGGCATCGAGCTCGGCGGCGGGCCGGTGGCCTGGGCGGCCGGCGTGCAGTTCCGCAACGACGTCTTCGAGAGCAAGTACAACGGCTTCGGCGACGCCGACGTCACGCCCTGCATCGACACCGTCGTCAACGGCTCGACCAACTGCGGCGGCAAGGCGGGCGCCTTCCTGTTCCTGGCCACCGCCAGCAAGGCCGACCTGGACCAGCAGGTCTACGCCGGCTTCGCGGAAGTCTCCGTGCCGTTCAGCGAGGCCATCCAGCTCCAGCTCGCCGCCCGCTACGAGGACTACAACGGCCAGGTCGGATCGACCTTCAACCCGAAGGCCTCGCTGCGCTGGCAGATCACGCCCTGGCTGGCCGTCCGCGGCGGCGCGGGCACCACGTTCCGCGGCCCGCCGCTGGCGTCGCTGAACCCCTCGACCGGCACGGGCTTCTCGTTCATCGGCGGCGCCTTCCGCGCCATCGACTTCACGGGCAACCCGAACCTGAATCCGGAGAAGGCCGACAACTACACGGCCGGCCTGATCTTCAACACCGGCGGCCTGAAGGCGACGATCGACTACTGGCGCTTCGACTTCCGCAAGCCGATCGTGGCCGAACCCTCGGGCGCCATGGTCGCGGCCATGTTCCCGGGCGGCGCGGCGACGAACTGCAACAACCCGGCCTTCGCCGGGCTGCAGGCGCGCTTCACCTTCTCGGGCGGGACCTGCGGCCAGGCCAACATCTCGCGGGTGGCGAGCTTCGTGGTCAACGGGCCCGACCTGAAGACCTCGGGCATCGACTTCCTGGCCGACTACGACTTCGGCGAGGTGTTCGCGGGCGGCAGCGCGCGGGTAGGCGTCTCGGCCACCTACACGATCAACTACAAGCTGGACGACTTCTCGGTCGGCGGCGTGGTCGTGCAGCGCGGGTACAACGCCGTCGGCCTGCTGAACTACCAGCTTTCGGCCACGCCGCTGCCGGAGTGGAAGGGCCAGGCCTTCGCCGAATACACGCTGGGCGCCCACAACATCCGGCTGACGGCCAGCTATATCGACTCCTACCACGACCAGCGGGCCGACGTGCCCGGCGCCGGCATCCTCGTGCCCAACGCCCAGACCGGCCAGGTCGTGACCAAGGGCTCGAACATCAAGTCGACCGTCCTGGTCGACCTCGACTACCGCTGGAAGGCGCCCTGGGACACGACGATCGTGCTCTCGGTCGACAACCTCTTCGACCGCGACCCGTCGTTCGCCCGCCTCGACCTGAACTACGACCCCTTCACGGGCAACCCGCTGGGCCGGGTCTTCAAGATCTCGGCGAAGAAGCGCTTCTGATCCGGGACGAACCGCATCCGACCTTGAGCGCCGCCGGCCACCCGGCGGCGCTCAATCCTTTATGGGGCCTGGGATCGACGCCATATTGACGGACCCGCGTTTTTCCAAACACGGGTATCCAAGTTTCCGAAAGCCGGACAAGATCACAACGGTCCCGGGGGTGGATCCGCGCAAAAGACGCGGGCCGCTGACACGGGGAGGGAAGGACAAAATCACATGAACAAACGCAGTCAATTCTGCGGTGGGTCGGCGTTTGCCGTCGCCACCGCCCTGGGTCTCGCCGCGCCTGCGGTCGCCCAGACCGCCGCCGAGCCGGCGGCCGTGCAGGAAGTGGTCGTCACCGGGTCGTTCATCCGCGGGACGGCGGAAGACGCCGCGCTGCCGGTCGAAGTGATCGGCGTCGAGGAACTCCAGAAGCGCGGTTCCCCCAACACCATCGAGCTGATCAAGAGCCTGCCGGTCAGCGGGCCGGTGCTGGGCGACTCCAACCAGTTCTCCACCGCGGCCCAGGGCCAGGTCGGGGCGGGTTCCATCAACCTGCGCAGCCTCGGCAGCCTGCGGACGCTCGTGCTGGTGAACGGCCGCCGGGTCGTCTCGTCGGCGGGCGCCGGCAGCGGCGGCGTCGACACCAACCTGCTGCCCGTCTCGGCCATCGGCCGCGTCGAGGTGCTCAAGGACGGCGCCGCGGCGACCTACGGCTCCGACGCCATCGCCGGGGTGGTGAACTCATCACCCGCAACCGCTTCAACGGCCTGGAGGTGAGCGGCGACTATCGCCTCGTCGACGGCTCGAACGGCGACTACACCGCCAACGCCATCTACGGGAAGAGCTTCGACAACGCCGACTTCATGGTCTCGGCGGGCTACCAGCACCGCTCGCAGTTGCAGGCGAGCGAACGTGACTGGGCGTTCCGGCCCTATCTCGAGAACCCGTCGGGCTGGTCGGTCCTGGGGCAGCCGCCGGCGTTCCTGCCGGTGACCGCGGCCGGGGCGCCGACGGCGGGCGTGACGCGCGACGCCAACTGCGAGGCCGTGGGCGGCTACGCCGGCTTCAGCGGCACGACGGCGGCCTGCTACTTCAGCTACATCCCGTTCGACAACCTGATCGAGACCGAGAACCGCTACCACGTGTACGGCCAGGTCAACGTCGACCTCAACGCGGACACCAAGTTCCACATCGACGCCTACTGGGCCAAGACCGACCTGCCGCGGATGCGCTTCTCGCCGGCGTTCCCGCCGATCCAGGGCCCGACGGGCCCGGGCAGCGTGGGCGTCTTCTCGACGCCGATCACCAACCCCGGGGCGCTCACCGCCCTGCAGCAGGCGGGCCTGACGCCGGCCCAGATCGCCGCCACCAGCCGCGTTTCGCTGACCCTGTTCCGCCCGCTGGGGGCGGGCGGCAACCCGATCTTCGACGACGGCGGCCAGATCGGCTACCGCAACTACAACGTCTACCGGGTGTCGGCGGCGCTGACCGGCGTGCTGCCGTTCGGCGACATCGGCTACGACCTGGGCGTCAGCTACTCGCGCACCCAGAACCGCCAGTCCACGCCGGACATCTTCATCGACCGCCTCCAGCGCGCGCTGAACGGCCTCGGCGGCCCGAACTGCACCGGCAACACGCCCGGCGCCAACGGCTGCCTCTACTTCAACCCGTTCTCGAACGGCTACGCCGGCAACCCGGCGCTGGGCCTGACGAACCCCGGCTACGTCTCGGCCAACGCCAACAGCCCCGAGCTGATCCGCTGGATCTACGAGCTCAATTCGCAGACCCAGCAGCGGCAGGACCTGATGGTCGTCGACCTGGTCTTCAACGGCGAGTTGGGCATCAGCCTGCCCGGCGGCGCCGTCGGCTGGGCGGCCGGGGCGCAGTACCGCGCCACCGACTTCCAGTCCTCGCTGCGCAGCCCGTTCCAGGACTCGCGCGTCGCGCCCTGTCCGGTGGCCGGCCAGACCAACTGCGCCTTCCCGACCGGCCCCTACATCTTCCTGGGCCAGGGCACGCCGCAGCAGCTCGACGACTCGGTCTACGCCGTGTTCGCCGAAACCAGCCTGCCGATCACCGACAAGATCAACGCCCAGGCGGCGATCCGCTATGAGGACTACGGCGGCCAGACCGGCTCGACCGTGAACCCGAAGCTGGCCATGAAGTGGCAGTTGATCGACGAGTTCGCCCTGCGCGGCTCGGTCGGCACCACCTTCCGTGGGCCCACCCCGGGCAACCGCTCGTCGAACGCCGTCACCGGCCTCAGCGGCATCCAGGCGGCGGGCAACAACTTCAAGTCGGTCGACTTCACCGGCAACCCGGCGATCGGCCCCGAGAAGGCGTTCACCTACAACGTGGGCGGCATCTTCGAGCGGTCCGGCCTGCGGGTGATCGTCGACTACTGGCACTTCAACGTCGAGGACCAGATCACGACCGTGCCGGCGCAGATCGTGGCCACGGCGGTGGGCGGGGTCGGCAACGGCACCCAGTTCGCCAACTGCGGCAGCCCGCTGCGCGACCTCATCACCTTCAACAACAACAACACCTGCACCCAGGGCGTGACGGTCGGCAACGACATCCAGCGCGTCCGGTCCGACACCGTGAACGGTCCGCGGATCAAGGTGACCGGCATCGACGGCAGCATCGACTACCGCTGGCGCGACGTGTTCGGCGGCGACATCACCACCGGCCTCTCGTTCAGCCGGCTGGTGAAGTACGACATCGGCGAGTTCAAGCTGAACGGCGTCCTGGTGTCGACGGCCTACAGCGCGCTGGGCTTCACCAACTACGACCGGTTCCCCGGCACCGTGTCGAAGCTGCGGGGCGCGGCCTATGCCGAATGGAGCCGTGAGAACCACGACCTGCGCTTCGACCTGACCTATGTCGGCGGCGCCACGGACAACCGCGGCCCGACCACGGTGCAGACCGGTTCGTCCGCGAACTGCAACGTGGCCAATGCGCAGGCGGGCACGGCCACCAACTGCCTGCTGACCACGTCCGGCCTGCGGGTGAAGGACTTCTACACCCTCGACATGACCTATCGTCTCCAGTTGCCCTGGGACACGACGGTCAGCGCGTCGGTGTTCAACATCTTCGATCGCGACCCGTCCGCGGCGCGCCTCGAGGCGGACTACGACCCCTTCATCGGCAACCCCTACGGCCGCAGCTTCAAGGTCGGGGTGCGCAAGAAGTTCTGACGACACCGCGCCACGGGCGCATTTTCGAATATCGGGGACGCCGGGCGACCGGCGTCCCCTTCTTTTTGTCCTTCCCAACAATTCCCACAGACCGGTGTTTGCCGCATCCCGGACACCCTCAAAATGATCGATGCTCAAAAGGCATTTTTCGAAGGTCCGGTGCGGTTTTAACCGCCTCTCCTCGGCATCCACTCGAAGATTCCCACGATGGGTCTTCCCCTGAAATTCAGAAGTCGGGTATGTTGCCGCAACGGTAATTTCTCTGGCGCAATCCCAAATTTGCGCCAATCATCCTCCCGCCGGAGGGCCAGGCAATTCCGCGCGTTAGACGCGGACGGCCCACGGGGGAGGAAACATTCATGATCAAGCGCAGCTATTTCTGCGGCGGCTCCGTGCTGGCCGTGGCTCTTTCATTCGGACTTTTCAATCCAGCAGCGGCCCAGACGGCCGCATCGGCTCCGGCCGAGGTCGAGGAAGTGATCGTGACCGGCTCCTACATCGCCGGCACGCCCGAGGACGCGGCCCAGCCGGTCGACGTCATCGGCGCCCAGGACCTGCAGAAGCAGGGCTCGCCGACCACGGTGAACCTGGTCAAGAACATCACCGCGGCCCAGAGCTCCATCGGTGAGTCGAACCGCTTCCTCGGCACGGCCGCGGGCGCGGCTACGGTCAACCTGCGGGGCTTCGGCTCGGCGCGGACGCTGGTGCTGTTCAACGGCCAGCGGATGGCCAACTCGCCGGCGGCGATCGCCATCGAGGCGGTCGACATCAACTTCATCCCCAGCATCGCCATCGGCCGGATCGAGATCCTCAAGGACGGCGCCGCGGCGACCTACGGCTCGGACGCGGTGGGCGGCGTGGTCAATTTCATCACCCGACGCGACCTCGTGGGCTTCGAGGTCGCCGGCAACTACACGCTGATCGACGGCTCGAAGGGCGACTACGACTTCAACCTCGCGCACGGCTGGAAGTTCGACCGTGGCGACGCCCTGATCACGGGCACCTATCGCCGCCGCAGCGAGCTGCGCACCACCGACCGCGACTGGGCCCTGCGCCCGTTCGCCGAGAACAACTTCGGCGGCTGGTCCACGGCCGCGAACCCCGGCGTCTTCCAGACTGGCACGGCGGCCCAGCTCGCCAACCCGCAGGCCACGGGCGGCTTCACGCAGAGCTTCCTCGACAACGGCTGCACCGAGCTGGGCGGCGTGCTGGCCAACGCCGCGGCGCCCACCTCGGGCTGCCGCTTCCAGTTCACCCAGTTCGACAACCTGGTGAACGACGAGGACCACTACGCCGTCTTCGGCCACCTGAACTTCGAGCTGACCGACAACTGGCTGTTCCACGGCGAGGTCCTGTGGGCCCGCCACGCCGTCGACGCCGAGCGGGTGTCTCCGGCGCAGTCGACGACCCAGTTCCCGACACCGATCCTGGCGTCCGGCGGCTCGCCGGGCGGCGGCACGTCGCCCTATCCGGCGGTGGGCCTGAACCAGCAGTCGCGCTTCTACATCCCGGCCAACAACCCTGGCCTGCTCGCCTATCTGGCCGTGCCCGCCAACTGCGCCGGGGCCAACGCGGCCATCTGCGCCAACGCGGCGGCCAACGGGGCGATCACCTCGCAGACCCTGTGGCGTCCCGAAGGCTACGGCGGCAACCCGCTGTTCGAGGACGGCGCGGACCACCAGCGCCGGCAGGCCACCGCCTTCCGCGTCGGCGGCTCGCTGCGCGGCAAGATCTTCGAAGACATCGGCATGACGGTGTCGGCCACCTACCAGCGCAACCACGGCGAGGGCGGCGCGGGCCCGGACATCTCGGTCACCCGGCTGCAACTCGCCCTGCGCGGCCTGGGCGGCCCGCGCTGCAATCCCGTGACGGGCACGCCCGGCCAGGGCGGCTGCCTGTGGTTCAACCCCTTCGCCAACGCCTATCCGGGCAACCCGGCGCTGGGCCTGACCAACCCGTTCTTCAACGCCAACGTCCAGAACAGCACCGAAGTGCTCGACTGGATGCACATCCAGCTCGTGGCCGACACCTACACCGAGCTGGCGGTCGGCGAGGTGGTGTTCAACGGCCAGCTTCCCCTCGAGCTGCCCGGCGGCAAGATCGGCTGGGCGGCCGGCGCGCAGTGGCGCTACGACCGGCTGCAGGTGAACGCGCCCGACTTCTACGACATCAACAGCGCGCCCTGCGTCGACAGCCTGCCCTACGGCGACGGCCTGCCGACCTGCTCGGGCGGCACCGGCGCCTACACCTTCTACTCGGCGCTCCAGGAGCTCGACATCGACCGCAACGTGAAGTCGCTGTTCGCCGAAGTGAAGGTGCCGATCCTCGACAACCTCGAGATCAACGGCGCCATCCGCTTCGAGGACTACGGCGGCTCGGTGGGCTCGACCACCAATCCGCGCATCTCGGTGCGCTTCCAGCCGTTCGACTTCCTGGCCCTGCGCGGCTCGGCCGGCACAACCTTCCGCGCCCCGCTGCAACGCGACGTGACGCCGGGCTTCACCAAGAACCTGGCCCAGTTCAACCTGCCGGGCGTGGGCTCGCTCTACCGGCCGGTGCTGACCAACAACAACCCGAACCTGAAGCCCGAGACGGCCGACACCTACAACGTCGGCGCCATCGTCACCGTCGGGAACTTCCGGGCCACGGTCGACTACTTCAAGTTCAAGTTCAAGGACGAGCTGACCAACGAGACGGCCGCCGCCCTGGTGTCGACCATGTTCCCGTCGGCCACGGCGTCGACCTGGCAGTGCGCGAACGCCACGTTCCGCGCCCGCTTCCAGTTCGCCGACGACGGCAATCCCGCCACCGACGACTGCACGCCGGCCAAGCTGCTGGCCGTGACCACGAACCTGATCAACGGGCCCAGCGTCGACACCTCCGGCGTCGACTTCCAGGCGACCTACGTCTTCCCCGAACTCTTCTGGGACGGCGACCTGACCCTGGGCGTCGAGGGCACCTATACGATCGAGTACAAGCGCGGCGCGCTCGTCACCCTGGACGGCTTCACCATCGCCGCGGCGCTGGACCGGGCCGGCAAGTCCGAGCTGCTCAGCGCCTTCTACTCGTATCCGCGGTGGCGCTCGAACGGCTACGTGCAGTTCAACCGCAACGGCCACAACCTGCGCTGGACCACCCACTTCAAGAGCGGCACGACCAACATCGTCGGCGCCTCGCTCCTGAAGACCAAGGACGAGGTCACCCACGACCTGATCTACACGGGCACGATCCCGTGGGGCGACGTGCAGGTGACGGCGGGCGTCGTGAACGTCTTCGACAAGGACCCGCCCTTCACGCGCAGCCAGTACAACTACGACTATACGAACGCCTACTTCCTCGGCCGGACCTTCCAGTTCGGCGTGAAGAAGCGCTTCTGATCCCGACCCGGGAGAGGGCGTGGATGGGGCCCCGGAGCGTTTCCGGGGCCCTTTCCGTCAGGGCCGCGCCCGCTTGGGCAGCGCCTTGATCTCGTCGTCGCTCAGCTTGCGCACGGTGCGGACCGGGCAGCGGTGCGGGCCCAGCGTCGACGGTGCGATGATCTCGGCGTCCAGGCCCGAGCAGATGTAGCTGGAGCCGCGCGAGCGCACGGCGATGCCCTGCGCCCAGTCCACCTCGTCGCAGCGGCCGAACATCTCGAACTGGTAGACGTCCTTCACGCCGACCCGGACGTTGACGACGCGGTCGTCGTCCGAGGCGAAGTTGTTGATCTGGCGCGTCCAGAAGCACTGCGTCCTGGCCGGGGCCTTGGCCGCAGCGGCGGGTTCGGCCGGCGACCTGGCGAGCGCCGCGGGCGCGACGGTGAGCGCCACCACGCCGGCGGCGGCGAGGGGCAGGGCAAGCAGCTTCAGGGTCATCTTCGGTCCTCGGGCCGTCCCCCGACCCCGGCAATATAGGCGCGCCCGTGCACCCTAGGAACCGCGCCGCGCGGCGCGGCGGGCGAAACGGCCGGGATCGACGAGGTCCGCGGCCGCCGCGCCGATGGGCGACGGCGCGCCCAGCGCCAGCGCCGCCACGTGCTCGGCCAGCAGCGGGGCCAGCGAGAAGCCCCGCGAACCGAAGCCGGTCAGGGCGAAGAGGCCGGGGCCGAGCGCGCCCGCGACGGGCAGCCGGTCGGGCGTCGTCGCGCGCACCGAGGCTCGGCCGTCGAGCGGCAGGGCGGCGGCGCGGGCGGCCAGCGCCGGCAGCGCCCCGGCCAGGGTGTCGAGGTTGCGGGCGTGGTCGCCGGCGCGGAGGTCCGCGCCGGCGTCGTCGCGGTCGTGGGTGGCGCCGAACAGGATCCCGTCGCGGGTCGGCAGCACGTAGCCGCCCCAGGCCGCGGCCGGCGCCCAGAGGCCGGGCGCGAACGTCGCCTGGCCCCGCACCGGCCGCAGCGGCAGGCCGGGGACGAGGTCGCGCGAGGCCAGCGCGGCGGCCAGGATCACCGCGTCGGCGCGGGCGATCTCACCGCCCCCGGCGTCCAGCAGCCGCCAGCTCTCCCCGTCGCACTCCAGGCAGGCGACACGGGCGCGGATCGGCTCGCCCGCCCAGGCGGCCAGGATCGGCGCGGGATCGACCACCAGGGCCCCGGCCTGGTCGAGCGCCGCCGGCGCCGGCTCGCCCAGACGGGCGGCGACGGCTTCCGGGTCCAGCATCGCAAGGCTTCCCGGCTCGAAGACGTCGGACGCGACGATCCTGCCGAAGCGCTCGGCGTCGCGGGCCTCGGGCGCGAGTTGCAGGACGCCGCGGGCGACGACCGCGCCCCCGATGTCGGCATAGAGCCCCGTCGCCCGCCCGAAGGCCTGGGCGAACAGCCGCGCCGCCTCGCCGAGCCCGGCGTCCAGCCGCGGCGTCACCAGCGCCGC
>NZ_JAHBYD010000031.1 GCF_019636135.1 Phenylobacterium sp. | reverse complement strand
GCTTGTCCCGGCCACCCATGAACTCAGACGCTGCAGTCAGTCTGCAGCGGCGGCCTCAACTGCCATTCCGGCAAAGGCGGGTGTCCATGGGTGGCTGGGACAAGCCCGGCCATGACGTCAAGGAAAGGGGGATGCCTTCGACGGTTCAGGGGCGCTGGTCTAGCGGCCGGTTCCGCGCGGCGCCGGCGGCTTCATGGCCTCGTAGGCGCGGCTCCGGTCCGCCAGCAGGTCGCTGCAGCGCTTGATCTCGCCGTTGTATTCGTCGGCCCGCATGAGCTTCACCTCGCGCTTGACGGCGTCCGAGAGGCTGAAGCCGGGATCACGGCCCTCGATCCGGCCCGAGTAGAAGAACACGCCGAACGTGCCCCACTGCTTGTAGGTCTCGTTCCGGGCCATGACGCTCATGCCCAGGATGCAGCGCACGTCCTGCCGGTTGGCGTCGCGGACGGCGTCGTCGTCGGCCCGCGCGGACGAAGCGGTGGCGGCGAGCAGGCTCGCCAGGATCAGGCGTTTCATCGTTCCGGCCCCCGGGAAGCGTTCCCCGGGCCAGCATGCGCCGAAGTCGGCGAAACCGCCAACCGCCGTTATCGGGGCGCCTCGTCCGCCGGCGGCTCGATCACCTGCGAGGAGTCGACCTCCTTCGCCGGCGCGGCAGGTTCCGCGGGCGTCGCGCCCGACAGCTTCTGGTCGAGCGCCTGGAACTCGGTCTGGTTCTTCTGCAGTTCCTCGGCGCAGCGCTGGAATTCCGCCTGGGCGACGGCGGCGCTGTTCATCGACCGGCCCTCGCCGGCCATGACGGGCTCCAGCCGCGCGACGGGTCCGCGCGCGGCGAGCCGGCCCATGTAGTAGTGCGCCCCGCGGACGGCCATCTCCCGGGCCTTCGGGTCCCGCGCGGCGAACCGCAGGACCAGCATGCAGCGGACGTCGGCCTTGTCCGAGACGGCGTCGGCCGCCGCCGGCGCGGCCGGGAGCGTCACCGTCGCCGCGGCGGCGATCGCGATCAGCGCCCGCATCCGGCTACTTCCTCGCCGGCGCCGCCCTGGGCGCCATGCTCGCCACGAGGCGCCTGTTCACCGCCTGAAGCTCGCCGCCCCGGCCGTTCAGCTCGGCGCCGCAGCGCGTCAGCTCGGTCTGGCCCTGGGCCGGCGTCAGCTTCATCGCCTCGCCCTTGAGCAGGGGTTCGAGGCGCGACACCGGGCCTCGCGCCGACAGGCGCCCCAGGTAGAAGAAGACCCCCTTCGCCGCCTGCTCCGCCTGCTTCGGGTCGCGGCCGACCACCTGCAGGACCATCAGGCAGCGGACGTCGGCGGAATCGGCGGCCGTCTGGGCGGCGGCGGGCGCGGCCGGCGCGCACAGGGCCGCGGCGGCGAGGATCAGGGCGGCTCTGCGCATGCGGGTACTCCTGCTCAGGCGGCGAGCTTGGCCAGCTCGGCCAGCACCTTTTCGGCGGCGTCGAGGCGCTGTTTCGGCGTCTCCCATTCGCCCTTCACGACCACCTTGTTGTCCGGGCGCACCCGCCAGGCGATCGGGTTCCGGGCCACGAACGCCACAAGGTCGCCCGGGTTCTTGAAGACGTCGTTACGGAAGCTCACGACCGCGCCCTTCGGCCCGACGTCGATCTTCGCGACATTGGCCTCGCGGCACAGGCCCTTGATGGCGACCACCTTCAGGAGCTGGTCGGCCTCGGGCGGCAGCGGGCCGAAGCGGTCGATCAGCTCGGCGGCCAGCGCCTCGCGGTCCTGCGACTTCTCGGCGTCGGAGATGCGGCGGTAGAGCGCGAGGCGGACGTTGAGGTCGGGCACGTACTCCTCGGGGATGAGCACCGCGGCCCCGGTGTTGATCTGCGGCGACCAGCCCCGGTCGGGCGCGTCGTCGGCCCCGCCGCGCGCCTTCAGCTCGTTGACCGCGTCCTCCAGCATCTGCTGGTAGAGTTCGACGCCGATCTCGCGGATGTGGCCCGACTGCTCCTCGCCCAGCAGGTTGCCGCCGCCCCGCTGGTCCAGGTCGTGGCTGGCGAGCTGGAAGCCCGCGCCCAGGCTGTCCAGCGACTGCAGCACCTTCAGCCGCTTCTCGGCCGACAGCGTGATCTGCCGCTCCGCCGGCGTCGTCAGGTAGGCGTAGGCGCGGGCCTTCGAGCGCCCGACGCGGCCGCGCAACTGGTACATCTGGGCCAAGCCGAACATGTCGGCGCGGTGGATGATCATGGTGTTGGCGGTCGGGATGTCGAGGCCGCTCTCCACGATCGTGGTCGAGAGCAGCACATCGTATTGCCCGTCGTAGAAGGCGCTCATCACCTCCTCGAGCTGGGTCGGCGCCATCTGGCCATGGCCCACCACGAACTTCACCTCGGGGACCTGCTCGCGCAGGAACCGCTCCAGCTCGGGCAGGTCGGAGATTCGCGGGGCCACGAAGTAGGCCTGGCCGCCGCGGTACTTCTCGCGCAGCAGCGCCTCGCGCACGACGACCGGGTCCCAGGGCGTGATGTAGGTGCGCACGGCCAGGCGATCGACCGGCGGCGTGGCGATGATCGACATCTCCCGGATGCCGCTGAGCGACATCTGGAGGGTGCGCGGGATCGGCGTGGCGGTCAGCGTCAGCATATGCACGTCGGCGCGAAGCTCCTTGAGCTTCTCCTTGTGCTTCACCCCGAAGTGCTGCTCCTCGTCGACGATCACGAGGCCCAGGTTCTTGAAGCTGACCTGCTTCGAGAGCACCGCGTGGGTGCCCACCACGATCTCGACCTCGCCGCTGGCGAGCCCGTCGCGGGTCTCCGAGGCTTCCTTGGCCGGCACGAGGCGCGAGAGGCGGCGCACGCGCACCGGCCAGCCCTCGAAGCGCTCGGTGAAGGTCTTGTAGTGCTGCCGCGCCAGCAGGGTCGTCGGCGCGACCACGGCCACCTGCTGGCCGCTCATGGCCACCACGAAGGCGGCCCGCAGCGCCACCTCGGTCTTGCCGAAGCCCACGTCGCCGCAGATCAGGCGGTCCATCGGCCGCCCGGCGCCGAGGTCCTCCAGCACGTCGCCGATGGCGTGGAGCTGGTCGTCGGTCTCCTCGTAGGGGAAGCGCGCGCAGAACTCGTCGAACAGCCCGCTCGGCGGCTCGACGGCGTCGGTCTGCTTCATCGCCCGCTCGGCCGCGATGCGGATCAGGCCGTCGGCCATCTCGCGCAGGCGTTCCTTGGCGCGGGCCTTGCGCGCCTGCCAGGCCGCGCCGCCCAGGCGGTCGAGCTGCACGCCCTCGGAATCCGCGCCGTAGCGCGTCAGGAGGTCGATGTTCTCGACCGGCAGGTACAGCTTCGCCTCGCCGCCGTACTGGAGCTCCAGCGTGTCGTGCGGCGCGCCCTGGACGTCGAGGGTCTTCAGGCCTTCGTAGCGCGCGATCCCATGGTCGATGTGGACCACGAGGTCGCCGGGCGTGAGCGCCGAAGCCTCGGCCAGGAAGTTGGCTGCGCGTCGGCGCTTGCGGGGCCGGGCCAGCCGGTCGCCCAGGATGTCCGTCTCGGAGATGACCGCCAGGCTCTCGGTCTCGAAGCCGGCGTCCAGCGGCAGAACCACGCGTTGCGGCGTCCTCGGATCGGCGGCCCTGGCGGCGTCCCAGTAGGCGGCCAGCGGCAGCCTCTTCAGGCCATGGTCGGCCAGCATGTGGCTCAGCCGGTCGGACGAGCCCTCGGACCAGGAGGCGAACAGCACGCGCTTGCCGCCGGCCGACAGCTTTTCGGCGTGGTCGACCGTGGCCTCGAACAGGTTGACGCTGTCCAGCTTCCGCTCGGCCGAGAAGTTGCGGCCGGCGCGGGCGCCCATGTCGATCACCGCCTCGCCCTCGGCCTCGTTGAAGGCGGAGAACCGGCGCGTCGGCCGCACGTTCAGCGCCTCGTCCCACTCGGCCGCGTCGAGGTAGAGGCGCGTGGGCTCCAGCGGGCGGTACTGGCCCTTCCGTTCGGCGGCGTTGCGGGCGTCGAAGGCATCCTCGATCATCGAGAGCCGCTCGTCGCGCGCGTCGCGGGCCAGATGGTCCAGGGCCACGGCGGCATCGGCCGGCAGATAGTCGAAGAGCGTGGCCAGGTCCGCGTAGAAGAGCGGCAGGTAGTGCTCCATCCCGGCGCGCCGCCCGCCCTCCGAGATCGTGGCGTAGAGCGGATCGTCGCCCGGTGCGCCGAAGCCTTCGAGGTAGCCTGTGCGGAACCGGCTGATGGCGTCCTTGTCCAGCAGCGCCTCGCTGACCGGCAGCAGCGAGACGTCCTTCAGTTGCCGCGTCGAGCGCTGGGTCTCGGGGTCGAAGCCGCGGATGCTCTCCAGGGTGTCGCCGAACAGGTCGAGGCGCACCGGCTCCTCCGCGCCCGGCGGGAAGACGTCGATGACGCCGCCGCGGATGGCGAACTCGCCCTTCTCCGAGACGGTGGAGGCCCGGCTGTAGCCGTTGACGGCGAAGTACCGCTCGACCTCGGCGAGATCGACGCTGTTGCCGACCCGCGCCGAATAGCTCCCGCGCCGGATGGCGGCCTTGGGCGGAACGCGCTGCAGCAGCGCCGGCACGGTCGTGACCAGCAGGCGCGGCGTGTCGTCGAGGCCGTCCGCCAGCCGGCAGAGCGTGGCCATGCGTTGCGCCGCGACCCCGGCCGAGGGGCCGACGCGGTCGTACGGCAGGCCGTCCCACGCCGGGAAGGTCAGGACCTCGACGCCCTGCCCGAAGAAGGCGAAGGCGTCGACGAAGGCGGACAGCCGTCCCGCATCCCGCGCCACGAAGACCGACAGGCCCTTCCGCGCCTTGACGAGGTCGGCCATGACCAGGGCGTCGAAGCCCTCGGGCGCGCCGACGAGGTCGAGGCGGCCCGGATCGTCGGCCACCCGGCGCATGTTCGCCTGCGGCCGGTTCCCGTCAGCCATGAAGCGTGCCCCCGGGGCCGGAAACCTTGTAAGCTTCGTCCCGGAAAGCCTTGAGAAGGTTCATCAAAGGCCCGTCGAACTCAGGCGGCGTCTCCTGCCGCTCCAGGATCCAGGCGTAGACGTCCTGGTCGGGCTGTTCGAGCAGGCGCTCGAACCAGTCGAGCTCGGCTTCGGTGAAGGCCGCGACGTGCTTGTCCGCGAACGGCCCCAGGATGAGGTCCGCTTCCTTGAAGCCGCGTCGCCAGGCGCGGAGCTTCAGTTTCTTCAGCCGTGCTTCGTCGGTCGCCATTCGGGAGTGCGGCATATAGAGCCCGCGCGGGTCGTGCGCCACCCCGGAACGCACGACCGCGACGTCGTGTTCGACGACGTCCGCCCGGCGCGTTCGCCTGGGCCGCCTATTTCTTCTCGGGCGCGGCGCCCGGCTTGTCCGCGTCGGCGGCGCCGGCGCCGGCGTAGGTGACCTTCTTCGACTTCAGGGCGTCGAGGCGTTCCTTCATCTTCGTCGTCTGGCGTTGGCCGTAGACGATCTCGCTCGCGACCCGGATCGCGGCCGGCCCCACCAGGGGCTGGACCTTGCTGTCGCGGACCCGGCCGACCGTGAAGCCGTTCGGCTCGGGCACCACGAAGGGCTCGCCGGGTTGCAGCCGGCGCAGGGTGGCGGTCAGTTGCGGCGCGGCCTGGAGCGTGTCGATCTGGCTGACCGAGCGCGAATAGGCGATGCCGCGCTGGGTCAGCACCGCCTCGACGGCCTCCAGCGTCTTGGCGGGCTCCAGCGCCTTGACCAGGGCCGGATCGGCCTTCGTGACCACGTTCAGGCGCTCGATCACATAGCCGGTCCGCTCGCCGAACATCTCCGGGTGCGCCTGGATGAAGGTGGTCGCGTCGGCTTCCGTCGGCTTGGGGATCGTGGACATCATCGCGCTGCGCTCGAGGTTCGCCTCGTAGGTCTCGATCGCCGCCACGCGCAGCGCCGCCGCCTCCGGAGATTTGTCGAGCTTCTCGGCGCGCGCCTCCTGGGCCAGCAGCTTGCGCGCCACGATCTGGTCCAGCATCGCCTTGCGGAGGGCCGGATCGCCGGGATTTGCGGCGCCGCTCAGCGCGAGCTCCGCGTCGAGCTGCGCCTTGGTGACCTTCTCGGCGCCCACCTTGGCCACGACATCGCCGCCGCCAGCGCTGTTGCAGCCGGCCACGACCAGGGTCGCTGCGGCGACCGTCATCCACATCCCTGCACGCATTGGTCTCTCCACCCCGATTCGCCGCCGGTCGCCCGACTATGCCCCATGATGCGCAGCCTCGCGCGGGAAGGCTATGGTCGCACGATGCGCCCTGAGATTCTGTTTACGCTCTACGCGCCCGTCACCACCCTGAAGGGGGTGGGGCCGCGCGTCGCGCCGCTGCTGGAGCGCGTGGCGGGGCCGAAGGTGCGCGACGTGCTGTGGCTGAAGCCGCATTCGGTCGTGCGGCGCACGCCGGCGGTGCTGTCGGCCGCGCGGGACGGCGAGATCATGACCTTCGAGGTCACCGTGCAGGACCATCAGAAGCCGCGGGTCCACACCCAGCCGTGGCGGATGCAGGTGGCCGACGAGACCGGCCTGATGATGCTGATCTTCTTCGGCCGCTTCGGCGAGGGGCTCGTCCAGCGCCACCCGGTGGGCGCCAGGCGGATCGTCTCGGGCAAGGTCGACGAGTCGAAGTTCGGCCGCCAGATGGTCCACCCCGACTACATCGTGGCGCCCGACAAGCGCGACGAGATCCCGGAGCTGGAGGCGATCTATCCGGCCACCGAGGGCCTGCCGGCGCGCCGCGTGCGCACCTTCGTGCTGGAAGCGCTCGAGAAGGCGCCGGAGATGCCGGAGTGGCAGGACGCCGCCTGGCTGGCGCGCGAGCGGTTCCCGTCCTGGCGCGAGGCGCTGACGGCGCTGCACAACCCTGAGAGCGAGGCCGACCTCTCGCCCCTCAGCGCGCACCGCCGCCGCCTCGCCTACGACGAACTGCTGGCCCACCAGCTCGCCATGGCCCAGCGCAAGGCCGCCCGCCGCCGCGAGCCGGCCGCGCGGATCGCGGCGGGGGCGCTCGCCGGACGCCTCAAGGCCGATCTCCCGTTCGCCTTCACCGGCGCGCAGGACCGCGCGCTCGCCGGGATCCGCGCCGACCTCGCCTCGGGCGAGCGCATGAGCCGGCTGCTCCAGGGCGACGTGGGCTCGGGCAAGACGGTCGTGGCCATGTGCGCGATCGCCGACGTGGTGGACGCCGGCGGCCAGAGCGCCCTGATGGCGCCCACCGAGATCCTGGCGCGCCAGCACTACGAGACCATCTCCGGGCCGTTGCAGGCGCACGGCGTGGGCGTCGTGCTGCTGACCGGCCGCGACAAGGGTGCGGCGCGGGCCGAGAAGCTGCGGGCGCTGGCGTCGGGTCACGCCAAGGTGGCCGTGGGCACCCACGCGCTGTTCCAGGACGACGTGGCCTTCCACAGGCTCCAACTCGTGGTGATCGACGAGCAGCATCGGTTCGGGGTCGCCGAGCGCCAGCGGTTGCAGGCCAAGGGCGAGGCCACGCACCTCCTCGCCATGTCGGCCACGCCGATCCCCCGGACGCTGGAGCTCACCATGTACGGCGACCTCGACGTCAGCCGCATCGACGAGAAGCCGCCGGGCCGCACACCAGTCGCCACCCGGGCCGTCCCGATGCCGCGGCTGGACGAGATCGTGGCCCGCCTGCGCGACGCCGTTCGCGAGGGCGCCCAGGCGTTCTGGATCTGCCCGCTGGTCTCGGAGTCGGAGGTCAGCGACCTGGCTGCCGCCGAAATGCGCGCCATCGCGCTCCGCAAGGCCCTCGGCCCCGGCGTCGGCCTCGTCCACGGCAGGATGACCGGGCCCGAGAAGGACGCCGTCATGGCCGATTTCGCCGACAACAAGCTCTCGGTGCTCGTCGCGACGACCGTCGTCGAGGTGGGCGTGAACGTGCCCAACGCCACCATCATGGTGATCGAGCAGGCCGAGCGGTTCGGCCTGGCCCAGCTCCACCAGTTGCGCGGCCGGGTCGGGCGGGGCCGGCGCGAGAGCGCCTGCGTGCTGCTCTACGACCCGCCGCTCAGCGAGACGGCCCAACAGCGCCTCGACATCCTGCGCCGCACCGACGACGGCTTCGTCATCGCGGAGAAGGACCTGGAACTCCGGGGCGGCGGCGACGCGCTGGGCCTGCGCCAGTCCGGCCTGCCGGACTACGTCTTCGCCGACCCGTTCGTGCATCGCGACCTGATCCAGGCCGCCGGCGACGACGCCCGCCTGGCGATCCAGCGCGACCCCGATCTGAAGTCCGAGCGCGGCCAGGCGCTGAACGTCCTCTCCGAACTCTTCGACTGGAAGGCCGGCCTCGCGCTCCGCGACGCGGGCTGACAAGAATGTCGGGTCCGGCGGGGCTGTTTCGACCTTGGGGCGGAAAGCCAGGCTGAAAGGAGCCGTCCCGTGAAGTTCATCTGCCTCGTCTACGCCGAACCCGGCGCCGTCTCGAACCTGCCCGCCGGTGAGAAGGACGCCCTCGACCGCGACTCCCTCGCCTACGACCGGGAACTGGAAGCCGCCGGCCACTTCATCGCGGCGTCGGCGCTGCAGGGCGTGCGGACCGCGCGCACGGTCCGGGTGCGCAAGGGCAAGCCGCTGGTCCTCGACGGCCCGTTCGCCGAGACGAAGGAGGTCCTCTGCGGCTTCATCTTCATCGAGGCGGCCGACGCGGACGAGGCGATGCGGATCGCCGAGCGCATCCCCATGGCCCGCTACGGGACGGTCGAGGTGCGGCCCGAGCTCCAGTTCTAGCCGCCCAGCGCCTTCGCGAGCCCCGCCATCGACTGCCGCGCGGCGACGAGGGACTGGCCCAGCACCATGCCGCGCCAGACGTCGTCGTCGCCGTAGAAGGCGGCGCGCACCTGCGCCTTGATCGCCTGGCCCTGCGGGCTCAGCGGGTCGCCATGGGCATGCAGCCAGTTGTCGGCGCGCAGCGCGTCCAGCACCTCGTTGCTCGGCACGACGCCGTACTCCAGCGCCACGCCGGTCGTCCGCGCGTGCGGCGCGAGCCGCGGCACGGCCTCCAGCCAGTCGCCCGCCAGGACCGCCGAGACGGACTCGCCGCCCGACATGCTGGTGACGGCCAGCCCGTGCCACTCGCGCGCACGGCGATATCCGTCGGACGCCGGATGCGCGCTGGCGATCGGTTCGGCATAGCCCCAGGGGCCGAGGCCGGTGTGGTAGTCGATGACGCCCACGTCGGAGGCGGCCGCCAGGCGTTCACGGAAGATCGTCTCCAGCGTCCTGCGCGACCATGTCGGCTCGCGCCCGCCGTAGAAGATGCCGTCCGCGTGGCTGTACTGCCCGCCCGACATGGCCTGCACCAGGGCCGGGAAGCCGTGGGTCCTGGCGTAGTTCAGCAGGGTGGCGCGGCTGGCCGCCTGCGTCGCCTCGCTCCAGTCGGCCGGCTTCACCGCGTGATGCAGCGCGTCGTAGTTCGGGTTCTGCGGCAGCGGCTGGCCGAAATCGACGAAGTTGCGGTTCAGGTCGACGTTCTCGTGCGTCACCCGCCGGCTCCAGGCGAAGCCGTACGGGTTGATGGCGTGGACGATCAGGGCCGCCGCGCCCGCCGGCAGGTGGGCCGCCTCCCCGCGCCGCAGCCAGTCGATCTGGGCGCCCGAGCCGCAATGGCCCTCGACGCCGTGCGTCGCCGACACCATGACGAACACCGCCCGCGCGTCCGTCGGCCCGATCCAGGCGACGTCGGTGGCCAGCTCGCCGCCATCCGGCCCGCGCTCGGGGTGGACGTAGGCCGAGAGCGAGGCCCCTGCCCCGCGCGCGGCCGCCAGGAACTTGTCGCGCGCCTCGGCGTAGGTCGCGCTGAAGGGCGAGCCGCTCAAACCCGCACCATCCGCTTGCCGCGGTTGTCGCCGTGCAGGAGGCCGATCAGGGCGGCGGGCAGGTTCTCGAACCCGTCCACGATATCCTCCGTCACCTTGAGCTGGCCGGAGGCGACCCACCCCTGCAGGTCCGCCAGCGCCTTGTCGTTCCGGTCGGCGAAGTCCATGACCACGAAGCCCCGCAGGGTCAGCCGCTTGGTCACGATCAGGCCGGGGACGCCGCGCGGCCCGTGCGGCGGCGGCGCGCCGTCGTACTGCGAGAGCGCCCCGCAGCAGGCGATGCGCCCGTGGGTCTTCATCGCGAACAGGCAGGCCTCGAACACGTCGCCGCCGGTGTTGTCGAAATAGACGTCGATGCCCTCCGGCACGGCCGCGCGGAGCTGGCGCTTGAACTCGGGACTGCGGTAGTCGACCGCCGCATCGAAGCCGAGCTCCCCGGTCAGCCAGCGCCCCTTCTCCTCGCCGCCGGCGATGCCGACCACGCGGCAACCCTTGATCTTCGCGATCTGCCCCACGATCGAGCCCACCGACCCGGCCGCCGCCGAGATCACCACGGTCTCGCCGGCCTTGGGCTGCCCGCACTCCAGGAGGCCGAAATAGGCGGTGAGGCCCGCGATCCCGTAGACGCTCAGCAGGTGCGTCTCCGGCTTCAGGTCGGGCAGCTTCTGCAGCCGCCTGCCGGGCGCCACGCCATAGTCCTGCCAGCCGATGTCGGCGAAGACGAGGTCGCCGGGCTTCAGGTGGTCGACATTGGACTCCACCACCTCCGACAGCGACCCGCCGGCCATCACCTGGCCGCCTTCCAGCGCCGAACGGTACGTCGCGCCCTGCATCCAGGCGCGGTTGGCCGCGTCGAGGGAGATGTAGCGGGTCTTCAGCAGCACCTCGCCGGCGCCGGGGCTCGGCACGTCGCCGTCCTTCAGCGCGAAGTGCCCGGGCGCGAGCTTCTCAGCCCCCGGCAGCCGGTCCAGCACGATCTGGCGGTTGGCCATCCGATCCTCCCTCTGTTCGTTGGGGCGATCAAATCACCGCGCGCGCCACGCCGCCAGCCGCGCTTTCGCATCGGCCTCCAGGTCGGCGTAGAAGAGGTTGAAGCCCGGGGCCTTGCGCCGGTCGGCCCAGCTCCCCGCCTGTTTCAGCGACGAGGACTTGGGCTTCGTCACGTGCAGCACCCCGCCGCCGCAGTAGGCCGAGACCTGCCGCGCCATGAACGCCGGCCGCGCGCCCCACTCCAGGCCCGTGGCGTTGGCGGCGCCCAGATGCAGGCGCGCCGGCGCGGGTTGGTCGGTGACGGCGCCCAGGATCGGGTTCCAGCAGAGCGCCGGCCGGGGCGCGAGGTTGTCCAGGCGGCCATCGGGGGTCCAGACGAGCGCGCGGTCCAGCAGGCGCTTCGCCGCGTCGAAGTCGCCCTCGTAGACGGGCGCCCAGGCCGCGAGGCAGCCGGCCTGCCGGCGCTCGACGCACGGGCCGATCGGCGGCGCGTCGGCCGGAACCACGGTGTCGACGAGGTACGCGGCCACCAGCCGCCCCTTGAGCAACGGATCGCGCGCGACCTCCTCGGCCAGCAGCCGCGTCGCCAGCGTGCCGCCCTGCTCGACGCCCACGATGAAGAACGGCCGGCCGCCGTTGTCCTGGTCGATGTACCAGCGGAAGGCGTCGCGGACGTCGCCATAGGCGAACTGCCGCGCCTCGCGCGCGTCTTCCCTGAGCGTCGTCAGCGTGTAGAGGCTGGCCTGGCGATAGCGCGGGGCGAACACGCGGCCGACGCTGACGAAAGGCCCGACGTAGTTCGGGGCCATCACGTCCTCGAACTGGCGGTTGGCGCGCTTCGCGTCGAGGCGGGCGTTCCAGTTGCGGCCGCCGTCATAGGTCGTGGGGGCCACGAAGAAGACGTCGGCGTCGCGGGGGCTCGGCGAATGCGGCCGCAGGTACCAGGCCGTGTCCTTTCCGTAGTCCGGCCCGGGCGGCGGCTCGTAGGTCTGGAACGGCACCTTGGGGTCGAGCGCGGTGGACACGAGGTCGCCCCAGAACACCGCGACCCCCGTCGCCAGGAACACCAGCAGGCCCAGGAGGCTCGGCAGCAGCCAGCGCCGGCGTCGCGGAGCGGGCGGTGTCTCCGGCATCGTCAGCGATACGGGTCGGGCTGGCTGAGATAGCGGCCCACGTACTCGCCGATCCCCTCCTCCAGCGGCGTCAGCGGCGCGGAATAGCCGGCGGCGGCCAGGCGCTCCATCCTCGCCTCGGTGAAGTACTGGTACTTGTCACGGATGGCCGGCGGCATCGGCCCGTACTCGATCCGGGCGGTCTTGCCCGCCGCCTCGAAGACCTGGCGCGCCATATCCTCGAACGTCCGCGCCTGGCCCGAGCCCAGGTTGTAGATGCCGTTCACCTGCGGGTTGTCGAACAGCCAGCGGACCACGTCGGCGGCGTCGCGGACGTAGACGAAATCGCGCTTCTGGCCCCCGTCCGGCACGTCCTTGCGGTAGCTCTTGAAGAGCTGGACGCTATGATCGTCGCGGACCTGCGGCCAGATCTGCGAGGCCACCGACTTCATCGAGAGCTTGTGCTCCTCGTTCGGCCCGTAGACGTTGAAGAACTTCAGCCCCACCCACTGCGGCGGCGCATAGTCGCGGGTCGCCTGGCGCGCGGCGAAGAGGTCGAACAGCGCCTTCGACCAGCCGTAGGCGTTCAGCGGCCTCAGCCGCGCCAGCGCCTCGTAGCCGTTGTCGTCGTCGAAGCCATGCTCGCCCGCGCCATAGGTCGCGGCGCTGGAGGCGTAGACCAGCCTGCGCTGGCGGTCGGCGCACCAGCGGAACAGGTCGCGGCTGAGCTGGAAGTTGTTCTGCAGGATCCTGTCGGCGTCGGGCTCGGTCGTCGATGAGACCGCGCCCATGTGGATCACCAGCTCCACATCGCGCCAGCGCCTCTCCAGCCAGTCGAACATGTCGTCGGGATGGACGAAATCGCCGATCGGGTGCTTGGCGACATTCCTCCACTTGCCGGTCTCGACGCCGTGCAGGCGATCGCAGACGACGAGGTCCAGCGCACGGTCCTCGGCGAGCCTGGCCACGATGTTCGACCCGATGAAGCCCGCGCCGCCCGTCACGAACACGATACGCCGGGTCATGCATCAGCTCCCTTTTGGGCCATGCGCGCGATGGCGGCGGTCGTCGAATAGCCGTCGACGATCTCGGCCAGCTTCACCTCGCCGCCCCAGGACTTCACCAGATCGCCGCCGACGACCTCGTCCTCGGAATAGTCCGCGCCCTTGATCAGCACGTCCGGCCGCGCCGCCTCGATCAGCTTCAGGGGCGTGGCCTCGTCGAACGGCGCCACGAGGTCGACGCTGCGCAGGCCCGCCAGCACCAGGGCGCGGCTCTCCAGGTCGTTCACCGGCCGCCCCTCCCCCTTCAGCGCGCGCACCGAGGCGTCGGAGTTCACGCCGACGATCAGGCGGTCGCACCACGTCCGCGCCTGCGCCAGATAGGCCACGTGGCCGCGGTGCAGGATGTCGAAGCAGCCGTTGGTGAAACCCACCTTCAGGCCCTGGCCGCGCCAGCGCGCCACCTCTTCGGCCATCCGCTGCGGCGTGGCGATCTTGCCCTCGACCAGCGCCGAGTGCTGCGACAGCACGGCCTCGACCAGTTCGTCGGCGCTCACGGTGGCGGTGCCGGCCTTGCCGATGGCCACGCCCGAGGCGAGCTGGGCGAAGGCGATGGCGGTCTCGACGCCCGCGCCGGCGGCCAGCGAAAGGCCCAGCGCCGCGATGGCCGTGTCGCCCGCGCCGGACGCGTCGAACACCTCGCGCGAGACCGTCCCGAAGTGCTTCACCGGCCGGCCCCGCAGGCCCAGCGACATGCCCTTGCCGGCCCGCGTCACCAGCACGCCCCTGGCCGACCAGAGTTCGAGCGCGCGCGCGATGGCGGCCTCCACCTCCGCGTCGGTCTCCGTCGGCAGTTCGGTGGCGTAGGCCAGTTCCGAGGCGTTGGGCTTCACCAGGTCCACTTCGCCATAGCGGGCGAACGAGCGGGCCTTGGAGTCGACGACGACGCGGGCGCCGGTCTCGCGGGCCGCGGCGATCACCGCGTCGGTCACCACGCCCTTGCCGTAGTCCGAGATCAGGATCACGCCCGCGCCCCGGGCGGCGTCCTTCAGCGTGCAGACCATGCGCTGCTCGACGTCGCCGGCGATCGGCCGCGCCTCCTCCAGGTCCACGCGCAGCAGTTGCTGGCCGCTGGAGACGAACCGCGTCTTGAGCGTCGTCGGCCGCCCGGCGTCGGTGACGAGGTAGCCCTCGAGGTCGGCCTCGCCCACCAGGCGCGAGGCGTCGTGCCCCTCGGCGTCGCCGCCGACCAGGCCCACCAGGGCCACCGAGCCGCCCAGAGCCGCCACGTTGCGCGCCACATTGCCGGCGGCGCCCAGCATCTTCAGCTCGCGCGAGCGCTTCAGCACCGGGATCGGCGCCTCGGGCGAGACGCGGCTCACCGAGCCGTAGACGAACCGGTCGACCATCAGGTCGCCCACGCAGCAGACGCGCTTGCCGGGAAGGTCCGAGAGCAGGCTCTGAAGGGCGGCCAGATCCATGGCCTGTCCCTTGGGACGCGTTGGCGGGCCGGTCAAGCCGCCCCCTTCACCCTCTCCTCGTCATCCCGCGACTTGTTCGCGGGACCCATGCACTCCGCAGCCCGGGACAGGTCGCAGGCGGCGACGCTGCGGATCACCTCGCTCTCCCGCGTTCATGGGTCCCGGCATTCGCCGGGATGAGCGGATCGGGGTTGGTCACCCCAGGGCTTCCCGCAAAGCTCTCAACTGCGCCAGCAGCGGCCGCGCCGCCGTCAGTGGCAATGCGCTCGGACCATCGCAGAGCGCCTGGTCGGGCTCCGGGTGGAACTCCAGGAACACCGCGTCCGCGCCCGACGCGACCGCGGCCCTGGCGATGACCGGCACGCCGCTGCGCCGGCCGCCGGTCGACGCGCCGCCGTTCGAGCCCACCCGGGCGCCCGGAAGCTGCACGGCATGGGTGGCGTCGATGCTCACCGGCGCGCCCAGCGCCTGCATGATCGGGATGCCCAGCATGTCGACCACGAGGTTGCCGTAGCCGAACGAGACGCCCCGCTCGCACAGGATCGTCATGTCGGTGTCGGTGGCCTCGCGCACCTTGTCGAGGATCGAGCGGCAGTCCTGGGGCGCCAGGAACTGGCCCTTCTTCACGTGCAGCAGCCCGCCGGCCGCCTTCGTCGCCCGCGCCGCGGCGATCACGAGGTCGGTCTGGCGGCAGAGGAAGGCCGGGATCTGCACCAGGTCGGCGACCGCGGCGACCGGCTCGGCCTGGGCGATCTCGTGCAGGTCGGTGCAGATCGGGACGTTGAGTTCGGCCTTCACGGCCTTCAGCATCTCCAGGCCCTTTTCCAGGCCCGGCCCGCGGTAGCTCGTGATCGACGAGCGGTTCGCCTTGTCGAAGCTGGCCTTGAACACGTACGGCAGCCCGAGTTCGCTCGCGATCGCCTTCAGCTCGCGGCCCACCTCCAGCGCCAGGCCGATGTCTTCGAGCACGTTCAGCCCCGCGATGACGACCAGGGGCTGGCCGTCGCCGATCGAAAGGTTCCAGCGGTCGATTGTGAGTTTGGCCATGCGGCTCCAATGGCCCGACGCGGGCCTCATCTCAAGTCCGATGCGGCGCGTCCCTCGGAGCGGCTTGACCGTATCCTGGGCTCGGTCGAAGTAGCTGCGGCTGAACCCTGTGGAATCCTCGGCGTTTGGTTTGGGGGCGTTTTGATGACTAAAGGTTCGACCATGGCGGACCTCAGCGGCACACCCATCGTGTTCCGGACGGCGGCGCGGACCATGATCCAGAACTGGATCGTCGGGACGATGACCTTCGTGCTGCCCGACGGGCGCGAGATCCGCCTGGAAGGCGCCGAGCCCGGCCCCGAGGCGCGCCTCATCGTCCACGACTACGACTTCATCAAGCGCACCATCTCCAACGGCACCATCGGCTTCGGCGAAGGCTACATGGCCGGCGAGTGGGATACTCCGGACCTGTCGGTGCTGCTGGAGGTCCTGGCCTCGAACTACGCGCGCTTCGAGAAGGTCTCGTTCGGCAACCCGGTCATGGCGGCGCTCAACACGCTCGAGCACATCCTCCACCGCAACAACAGCCGCTCGGGCTCCAAGAAGAACATCCACGCCCACTACGACCTGGGGAACGCCTTCTATTCACAGTGGCTCGACCCCACGATGACCTACTCCGCCGCCCGCTTCGAGAATCCGGGCGAGCCGCTGCCGCAGGCCCAGAAGCGCAAGTACCGGACGCTCTGCGAGAGCATGGGCCTCGCGCCCGACCATCACGTGCTGGAGATCGGCTGCGGCTGGGGCGGTTTCGCGGAGTTCGCGGCCAAGGACGTCGGCGCGCGGGTCACCGCCATCACCATCTCCGAGGCGCAGTACAGGTTCGCCAAGGAGCGGATGTTCCGCGAGGGCCTGAACGAGAAGGCCGACATCCGCCTCGTCGACTACCGCGACGTCGCCGGCCAGTTCGACCGCGTGGCCTCCATCGAGATGTTCGAGGCGGTCGGCGAGCGCTACTGGCCCACCTACTTCGACAAGGTGCGCGAGAGCCTGAAGCCCGGCGGCCAGGCCGGCCTGCAGATCATCACCATCCGCGACGAGTACTTCGAGCACTACAAGCGCACCCCCGACTTCATCCAGAAGTACATCTTCCCGGGCGGCATGCTGCCCTCGGAGGAGCGCCTGAAGGCCGTGACCGACAAGGCCGGCCTCTCCTGGGGCCAGATCCACCGTTTCGGCGTCTGCTACGCCGACACGCTCGCCGAATGGGGCCGCAGGTTCGAGGCGGCGTGGGACGAGATCACCCGGCTGGGCTTCGACGAACGCTTCCGCAAGCTCTGGCGCTTCTACCTGAGCTACTGCGAGGCGGGCTTCCGGACCCGGCGGACCGACGTGGTGCAGCTCTCGCTCAGCAAAGCTTGAGCAGCCCCCTGTTCGCCGGCGCCGGCCGCCCTTAAGTAGGCGTCCATGCAGATCGCCAGCTCCGTCCTCGACGCCATCGGCAACACGCCGCTCATCCGGCTGCGCCGCGCCAGCGAGCTGACCGGATGCGAGATCCTGGCCAAGGCCGAGTTCATGAACCCCGGCCAGTCCGTGAAGGACCGCGCCGCGCTGTGGATCGTCCGCGACGCCGAGCAGAGGGGGCTGCTGCGGCCTGGCGGCCGGATCGTGGAAGGCACCGCGGGCAATACCGGCATCGGGCTCGCGATGGTGGGCCAGGCGCTGGGCTACAAGTCGACGATCGTCATCCCGCGCACCCAGAGCCAGGAGAAGAAGGACGCCATCCGGCTCTACGGCGCCGAACTGGTCGAGGTGGACGCGGTCCCATACTCGAACGAGATGAACTACGTGAAGTATTCCGGTCGGTTGGCGGCGGAACTTGACGCGAAGGAGCCGGCCGGCGCGATCTGGGCGAACCAGTTCGACAACGTCGCCAACAAGCAGGCCCACGTCGACGGCACCGGCCCCGAGATCTGGGCCCAGACCGACGGCAAGGTCGACGGCTTCATCAGCGCCATCGGGTCGGGCGGCACGCTCGCCGGCGTCGCCGAGGCGCTGCGGGCGCGGAACCCGGATGTGAAGATCGGCCTCGCCGACCCGCACGGCGCGGCGCTCTACGGCTACTACACCGACGGCGAGCTGAAGGCCGAGGGAACCTCCATCAGCGAGGGCATCGGCCAGGGCCGCATCACCGCCAACATCGCCGACCTCAAGATCGACCACGCCTACCGGATCTCCGATGAGGAGATGCTGCTCGCCATCTACGACCTGCTCGAGCACGAGGGCCTGGTCATGGGCGGCTCGACCGGGATCAACGTCGCCGGCGCCATCCGGATGGCGAAGGACCTGGGTCCCGGCCACACCATCGTCACCGTGCTCTGCGACCACGGTTCGCGCTATCAGTCGAAGATCTTCAACCCGCCGTTCCTGCGGGAGAAGGGCCTGCCCGTCCCGCCATGGCTGGAATAGATTCCCCCAAGGACCCCCTCGTCCCGACCGCCTGGCTGGCCGAACGGCTGGGCGACCCGGACGTCCGCGTCGTGGACGCCACCCTCCCGCTGGTCGGCCAGCCCGGGAAAGGCCGCGATTTCTACGACGCCGGCCACATCCCCGGCGCGGTGTTCTTCGACGTCAACGCCATCGCCGATCCCGACACCGACCTGCCCCACATGCTCCCCTCGCCCGCCGCCTTCGCGCGGGACGTCGGCGCGCTGGGCCTGGGGCGCGAACACACGATCGTCGTCTACGACGCCCACGGGCTCTACTCGGCGGCGCGCGTCTGGTGGTCGCTCCGGGCGATGGGCTATCGCGACGTCTTCGTGCTCGACGGCGGCCTCAGGAAATGGCGCGCCGAGGGGCGGCCGGTCGACACGGCCGGGCCGACTCCCTCGCCCGTCGCGGTCTCTCTGGCCTTCGAGCCGGACCTCGTGGCCGACATCGCCGACATCGAGCAGGCGATCGGCGACGGTTCGGCGCAGATCGTCGACGCCCGCTCGTCCGCCCGCTTCACCGGGGCGGCGCCGGAGCCGCGCGCGACCCTGCGCTCCGGCCACATGCCCGGCGCGAAGAACCTGCCGTTCACGGACCTCGTCGCCGGGGACGGCACGCTGAAGCCCGCAGACGAGCTCCGCGCCGCCTTCGCCCACGTCGACCTCGGCCGCCCGATCATCACCTCCTGCGGGTCGGGCGTGACGGCCGCGGTGCTGGCGCTGGCCCTGGCGCGGCTGGGCCGGTTCGACGTGGCGGTCTATGACGGGTCGTGGACGGAATGGGGCGGCCGCCCCGACACCGACGTCGTCACGGGAGCCTGACCCATCGAGATACGCCTGGCCCGAGAGACGGAACTGCCCGAGATCCCCCGGATCGAGCTCTCCGCCGCCCAGAGGTTCGTGGGCCGGGACATCCCGCCGCAACTGCTCACCGACGCGGCGCCGGCCGACGCCTATCGCCCGCACCTCGACGCCGGCACGCTCTGGGTCGTCGACGACGGCGCCGGGCCGGTCGCCTTCCTGGCCGGCATGGTCCTGGGCGACCGCCTGCACGTCGACGAACTGGACGTGCGCCTGGACCGGCAGGGCAAGGGCTTCGGCCGCCGCCTGCTGGCCCACGCCGCCGCCTGGGCGCGCGAACGGGGGCTCAGGCGGATGAGCCTGACCACCTTCCGCGACATCCCGTGGAACGCGCCCTTCTACGCCTCGGCCGGCTTCCGCGACTGGCCGGAGGACGAGGCTCCGGCGACGATCCGGCAGGCGCTGATGAACGAACGGGGCCGCGGCCTGAAGGGCCGCTGCGCCATGGTCATGGACCTCTAACGCATCGGCGGGGCGTACATCAGGCCGGGCCGCGGCGCGCTCCAGAGCGCATTGAGGCCGCGGTCGAGTTGCAGCGCCGAGTCGGCGCCGAGGTTCTTCCGGAAGATCTCGTGATAGGCGCCCACCTGGCGGAGCACCTGGTAGGCCCAGTCGGCCTTCAGGCCCAGCAGCGGACCCAGGTCGCCCTCCAGGCCCAGCAGGCGGCGCGCCTCCGGATCGGTCACGGTCTCGCGCGCCTGCTCCACCGTGCGCTCCGAGAGGCCCAGCTCCTCGCCCAGGATCGTCGCATAGACCGACCAGCGGACGATTTCGGCCCAAACCGGGTCGCCCTGCCGCACGACCGGCCCCAGCGGCTCCTTGGAGATCACGTCGGGCAGGATCACATAGGCGCCCGGATTGCCCAGCACCGAACGCGCCGCGGCCAGCGCCGAGACGTCGGCGGTGAACACGTCGCACTCGCCGTTCTGGAACTTCGCCCGCGCCTCGGCCTCGGAGCGGACCAGGAGCGGCCGGAACGTCATCCCGCGGACCCGGAAATAGTCCTCGACGTTGCCGGCGCTGGCCGTGCCGTCCTGCACGCAGATCCGCGCGCCCGACAGCTCCTCGGCGCTGGTCAGCCCCAACGCCTTGGCCACCAGGAAGCCCTGGCCGTCGTAGTAGGTCGTCACGGGGAACGTCAGCCCCAGGCCGGCGTCCCGCGCGAAGGTCTCCGAGGTGTTGCGCGACAGGATGTCGACCTGGCCGCCCTGCAGCGGCCCGAACCGGTCGGTGTTCGGGACCGGCGTGAAATCCACCCTGGAGGCGTCGCCCAGCGTCGCGGCGGCGACCGCGCGGCAGATGTCGACGTCGAACCCGCGCCACTCGCCGCGGGCGTCCTTCAGCGCGAAGCCCGGCAGGCCCGGGTGGATGCCGCAGGCGACCCGTCCGCGCTTGCGCACGGCGTCCAGCGTCGCGCTCTTCGCGGCCTTGTAGCCCGGCTGGGTGGCGCTGACCTTGGTCGAAACGGCGGGCGCGGGTCCCGGCTCGGCCGGCTTCGGCGCGCCGCATCCCGCGAGGAACGCCGCCACTGCCGCGACCGCCAGGAGGCGCCGGATCATCCCTGCTCCTTGAAACGAAGATTGGCTTCGGGCTCTAACTGCCCCGAGGCACTTTCGCCAGCGCCGCTTGGACCCGCAACCCCGCATGTCGGACGAGACCCGCCTGATCCACACCGGCAAGGCGCCCGCGGCGCCGCTGGCCCGGACGGTGGGCCCGCCGATCCAGAAGGGCTCGACCGTCCTGCTGCCCAACGCCGAGGCGCTCTACGACGACGAGAACCATCTGACCTACGGTCGATCGGGGCTGGCGGCCCAGGCGGCCTTGCAGGACGCGCTGGCGGCGCTGGAGGGCGCGGTGGGCGTGTCGCTCTACCCCTCCGGGATCGCGGCCATCTCCGGGGCGTTGCTGGCGGTGCTCGAGGCCGGCGACGAGATCCTCGTCGTCGACAGTTGCTACAAGCCCATCCGCCGCTTCTGCGACAACGTCCTGAAACGCTTCGGCGTGGGCGTGCGCTACTACGATCCCGCGGCGGCGCCCGAGGCCGTGGTCGGCGACGCCGGCCCGGCCACGCGCCTGATCCTCATGGAAAGCCCCGGGTCGCTGTCGTTCGAGATGCAGGACGCGCCGCGGATCGCCGCGCTGGCCCGCGAGCGGAGGATCCTGACCGCCATCGACAACACCTGGGGCGCGGGGTTCACCTTCAGGCCGCTGGAGCACGGGATCGACCTCTCGCTCCAGGCGCTGACCAAGTACGTCGGCGGCCACTCCGACGTCTTCATGGGTTCGGCCGCCGCCCGCGATCCCAGGCTCGTCCGCGCGCTGGTCGACGGCGTGAACAACATGGGCTGGGCCGTCTCGGGGGAGGACGCCTACGCCATGCTGCGCGGCCTCCGCACGCTTCCGACCCGCATGGCGCGGCACGGCGCGAGCGCGCTCACGGTGGCCGACTGGCTCAAGGCGCAGCCGGAGGTGGCCTCGGTGCTGCACCCCGCGCTGCCGGGCGCCCCGGGCCACGCGCTCTGGGCCCGCGACTACAAGGGCGCCTGCGGCCTGTTCGGCTTCGTCCTGAAGCCTGCGCCCGAAGCAGCGGTGAACGCCTTCCTCGACACGCTGGATCTGTTCGGCCTCGGCTTCTCCTGGGGTGGCTTCGAGAGCCTGGCGATCTCCTGCGACCCGCAGTTGAGGGCGAGGAGGCGCCGCAAGGACTACGGCGGCCCGCTCATGCGCCTCCACATCGGCCTGGAGGACCCCGCCGACCTCATCGCCGACCTGCGGGCCGGCCTCGACGCCTACGCGCGGCTGGCGCCCGCGTGAGCGCGCCGGAGGACTGGCTGGCCGAATTCATGGCGCAGGAGCGCCTGCCCGAGACGTTCCGCCAGGCCTTCGAGGAGATCTGCGAGCCGCTCGCCGACCGGGCGATCGACTGGCGCGCCGACTTCGGGCGCACGGCGATGGTGGGCCTCTGCGGCGCCCAGGGGTCGGGCAAGTCGACCGTCGCCGCCGCGACGGCGCGGCTCCTCGCCGAGCGCGGCTTCAACGTCGTGGCGATCTCGCTGGACGACTTCTACCTGGGCCGCGAGGCGCGGGGCTGGCTGGCCGGCAAGACGCACCGCCTGCTGCAGGTGCGCGGGCCGCCGGGCACCCATGACGTGGCGCTCGCCTGCGCGGTGCTGGACCATCTGCGCCGGCCCGGGACGACGCCCCTGCCCGCCTTCGACAAGGCCACCGACGAGCGCCGGCCCAAGAGCCGGTGGCGTGAGGTCGAAGGCCCCGTCGACATGGTGATCCTGGAGGGCTGGTGCGTCGGCGCCGTCCCCGAGCCGCCCGAACGGCTCAGGGCGCCGCTGAACGCCCTGGAGCGGCGCGACGACCCCAGCGGCGCCTGGCGTGGCTACGTGAACCGCCAACTCGGCGAGACCTACCAGGCGCTGTTCGGCCGCCTCGACCGGCTGGTGATGCTGGCCGCGCCCGGGTTCGAGGTGGTGCGCGGCTGGCGCGCGGAGCAGGAGGCCAAGCTGCGGGCGCGCACCGGCGCCGGCATGAGCGACGCCCAGGTCGGCCAGTTCGTCCAGCACTACGAACGGCTGACCCGCTGGATCCTGGAGGAGATGCCCGGCCGCGCCGACTGGACGATCCGCCTCAACGCCGACCGGACGCCCCGCCCGGCGGGCCCTGCGACGCCCGGATCATAGCCTCGCGCTCGGCCGCGGTGAGGCGCCGCCACCGCCCCTCGGGCAGGTCGCCCAGTTCGAGCGGCCCGATGCGGACGCGCTCCAGGTCCATGACCCTCAGTTGCACGAGCTCGCACATCCGCCGGATCTGCCGGTTGCGGCCTTCCTTCAGCACGAACCGCAGGACCTGCCCCTGCACCACGCTCACCCTGGCGGGCTTCAGCTTGCGGCCGTCCAGTTCCAGCCCGTGGCGCAGGCGCGCCAGGGTCGGCCCGTCGATGCGGCCGGCCACGCGGACGACGTACTCCTTGTCGAGCTCGGACGCCGGGCCGATCACCGCCTTGGCCAGCACGCCGTCGTCCGAGAGGATCAGCAGGCCATGGCTGTCCAGGTCCAGCCGTCCCAGCGGCGGCAGGCTCGCCCGCGGCTCCGGCGGCGTCCCCTCGCCCACCAGCGCGGCCCTCGTCAGCAGGCGCACGGCGGGCGTGTAGCCGGGCTCGGGCTGGCCCGACACGTAGCCGACCGGCTTGTTCAGCACCGCGGTGAAGCCCTCCAGCCGCCCTTCGGCCCTGTCGGTCAGGGTCAGCGTCTGGCCCGGCAGGATCTTGCGCCCGGCGTCCCCGACCCGCTCGCCGTCGATGTAGACCAGCCCCTCGCCGATCAGCGCCTCGGCCTCGCGCCTGGAGCACACGCCGCTCTGCGCCAGCCATTTGTTGACGCGCTGGGGCTCGGCTTCGTCGTAGGTCTTCGTCCAGGCCAAACGGGCCTCCAGATGGCGCGCCCGGCAGGACTCGAACCTGCAACCGTCCGCTTAGAAGGCGGATGCTCTATCCGGTTGAGCTACGGGCGCTAGCTCTGAGATCGGTACTCTACCCCGCTCATCCCGGCGAATGCCGGGACCCAGATGGAGGAACTTCGCGACGGGCCGCCGGGATCTGGGAATTTATCCGGTCAGCCGCCTGCGCTCGTCACCTGGGTCCCGGCATTCGCCGGGATGAGCGGATTCAATGGGTCCAGGGAATTCGTCTGCCGAAGGCGAAGTTGTCGGCGTAGGCCTTGATGATGCGCTTCGCCGGGGCCGGGTCGATCAGTTGGAAGGCGATGCCGTGCGCATCGGCATAGCGCACCGCCTCGTCCCTGGTGTCGAAGGTCAGCCGCACCTGGCTCGACTCGGTGTCGCCGGTGACCGTCCAGCCCATCAGCGGGTCGGGACGGCGCGCGTCCTTCGGCTCGAACTCCAGCACCCAGGCGGCGGCCTTGGCGCGGCCCGACTGCATGGCGGTCTTCGACGGACGGTAGATGCGCGCGAGCATGTCTCTCTTCGGACCCCAGTGTCTTCGCCGCCGGCGTGGTCGGGGCGGAGAGATTCGAACTCCCGACCCTCTGCTCCCAAAGCAGATGCGCTACCAGGCTGCGCTACGCCCCGAGGGCGCCGGCGGGCTCCCGATATAGGCGTTTCCGCCTTTCCGCAAACCTACGCCCGCCGCTCCATCAGTTTGAAGATGCCCGACGCCCGCAGAACGTCCGCGCCGCGGGCCCTGAGCCAGCCCTCCGCGAAGGCGACGTCCCTGGTGGCGCGGGTCATGCGGGCCTCGCCGATCACCCAGTCGCCCTGTCGCGCCATGTGCAGGAAGTCGAGCGACAGGTGGATGGTCACGCCCACCTTCTGCGTCCCGTGGCCGACGGCCGAGGCCAGCAGGCCGTCTGTGAAGGCCGACAGCATCCCGCCGTGCACCAGGCCGATGCCGTTGGCGTGGCGCGGCAGGGCGAAGAACGCCTGGCTCACCAGCCCCTCGACCGGCGGCTTGTGGAAGTAGGGCCCGTTCAGGGTCGAGAACGCGCCGCGGCCCTGGGAGCGGACGAACCCCTCCGGCGGCTCCGGGATGACCTCATCCACGCGGCATGGCCCGATGCGTGACGCGGTCGCCCGGCAGCAGGCCGATCTCGGCGGCGCGCCCGGCGGCCAGTTCCAGCACGTACTTGGCCGGCCCCGCGGACGGCGCGCCGCTCTCGTCCAGCGGCCGCACGTTGCGGCTGATCGAGACCACGCGGCCGTTCGCCCCGATGTAGACGATGTCGAGCGGGATGAGCGTGTTGCGCATCCAGAAGACCCGCGGCGCCTCGGCGCCGAACAGGAAGAGCATGCCGCGGTCGGGCGCCAGCGCCTTGCGGCACATCAGCCCGTACTGCTGCTCGCGCGGCGTGTCGGCGATCTCGACCTGGAAGCTCTTCACGCCCTTGTCCGTGCGCACCGACAGCGGCTCCAGCGGCCTGATCTCGGCCTGTCCCTTGCAATGCTTCGGGTCCATCCGCGGGATGTCCTGCGCCGCGGCGGGCGCGGCGAAGGCCAGCGCGGCCCCCATGGCGAAAAGGGGGGCGAGCGCGATGAGGCCGCCCCGGGCGGTCGAACCAATGGGCACGAAGAGGAACTCCGAAGCGTCAGCGTCAGTCGAGGTTAGACGCTTCGATCTCGGCCACAACAAGACCCTTCGGGCCTTCGGCGAACCGCACCATGACGCTTTCGCCCGGCTGGAGGTCCTCCATGCCCGAGCGGCGCAGGGTCTCGATGTGGACGAAGATGTCGCCGGGCTGGTTGTCGCGCACCACGAAGCCGTAGCCCTTGGCGCGGTTGAACCACTTCACCTTGGCCTCTTCCAGCGGGCCGGTGGCCGCCAGGGGCCGCCGCGGCGCGCGGGCGGCGAAGTCGGGCCGGCTGCGCGCCATCTCGGGACGGCGCTCGAGCGGCGTGGCGGAGGTCTCGTCGACGAGCACCACCTCCGCCACCTGCCAGCCCTTGGGGCGCCGGACGACGTCGCAGGTGATCAGGCTGCCCTCGAGGCAGCTCTCGCGGCCGGAGTTGCGCAGGCTGGTGACGTGGAGCAGCACGTCCTTCAGGTCGGTCTGACTGGGGTCGTCGGGCACGATGAAGCCATAGCCCTTGCCCGCGTCGAACCACTTCACGCGCCCAGAGATGCGCACAGGTGGCGGCGCATCGATCTGCTCGAATTCGTACCCAGCCATTTGCCCCTCGGCCCGCTACTCCCCCCGTCACTTGGATCAGGGCCTACTATAACACTGTTCTTGTGAACGCGGGCGCGTCAATGGTGATTCGCGCGCGATAACTGCGCACGGACGCGTGAACACCTGAAAGGGGGGATCGCGTGGCAGTCCCTAGGGGAGTCGAACCCCTCTCTCCAGGTTGAAAACCTGGCGTCCTAACCGATAGACGAAGGGACCGCATCGGCGCGAGGCGCGGTCTATAGCGGCCTTCGATTTGGGGCGCAAGCGCCCGAATTCAAGCCGATAGACCTTCAGCGCACACGGGGATCGGCGATGTCCTCGATCTCGAGTTCGACGCCCTCCCGGCCCTGCCAGTCGTCGGGCTTCAGGCGGCCCGCGACATGCACCGCGCCGCCCTCCTGAAGTAGTCGCCGGCCCATCTCCGTGTCTTCGGCGCGCCAGGCGACGGCCTTCAGCTTGCCGCCCGACCCGTCCGTCAGCGTGACCCGCACATGGCCGCCGCGCAACGCCATCGGCCGCTCGATGCGGGCGTCGGCGATCGCGAAGGCGGGTTCGGGGTTGCCGGGACCGAACGGCGCCAGACGCTGGAAGTCGGTCCACAGGCCGCGGTCGGCGCCGCGCGCGGTGACCAGGACGTCGATCTCCAGCGCATCCTCGGCCGCGGCGATCTCGGCCTCGGCGGCCATCTGCTCGCAGAGGAAGGCGCGCAGTTCGGGGATCGTGTCGGGCCGCACCGACAGGCCGGCCGCCATGGCGTGGCCGCCGCCGGAGAGCAGCAGGCCCGCCTCGTAGGCCGCCTGCACGGCCCCGCCCAGGTTCACGCCGGGCTGCGAGCGGCCCGAGCCCTTGCCGACGTCGGCGGCCCGGTCGATGCCGATCACCAGCACCGGCTTGCGGTAGCGCTCCCGAAGGCGGCCGGCGACGATGCCGATGACCCCGGGGTGCCAGCCGTCGTCGGCGACGACCAGGCACGGCGCGTCGGCCTGGTTCGACTCGCGCTCGATATGGCGGACCGCCGCCTCCTGCACCTCGGCCTCCACCTGCTTGCGCGAGGCGTTCAGCGCATCCAGTTCCTCGGCCAGCGCCGCGGCCTCTTCCGGGTCGTCGGTGGAGAGCAGGCGCGCGCCCAGGTCCGACCGCCCGATCCGTCCGCCCGCGTTGATCCGCGGCCCCAGCAGGAAGCCCACGTGGAACACCGAGGCCGGCCCGCTGGCCTTGGCCACTTCCATCAGCGCCTTCAGGCCGGGGTTGGCCCAGCCGGACATGACCTTCAGCCCCTGCGCCGCCAGCGCCCGGTTGAAGCCCGTGAGCCGGGTCACGTCGCAGACGGCCCCCATGGCCGCGAGGTCGAGCCAGGTGCGGATATCCGGCTCTGTTCCGAGCCCGCGCTTGCGGGCCTCGCGGTTGAGCGCCGCGAGCAGCACGAACGCCACGCCGGCCGCCGCCAGATGCCCCTGCCCCGACGTGCAGTCCGGCCGGTTGGGGTTCACCAGCGCCGCGACGCCCGGAACCTCGCCCGGCCGCATCAGGTGGTGGTCGATCACCACGACCGGCAGCCCGATCCCGGCCGCGCAGGCCAGCGCGTCATGCGCCGCCGCGCCACAGTCGACCGTGACCACCAGCTCGGCGCCCTCGGCCTTCAGCCGCCGGAACGCCGCCGGCGACGGCCCGTAGCCCTCGGTCATCCGGTCGGGGACGTAGATCGACAGCTCCAGCCCCATCGCCCGGAACCAGCGCACGATCAGCGCCGCCGACGAGGCGCCGTCGACGTCGTAGTCGGCGAACACCACCACGCGCCGCTTCGCCTCCAGCGCATCGACCAGGATCCCGGCCGCGCGATCCATGTCGGCGAAGCTCGACGGGTCGGGGAACAGCGCCTTCAGCGTCGGATTCAGGAAGTTCTGGCCGTCGCTCACGCCGCGCGAGGCGATCGCGCGGGCCAGCGGCTCCGACAGGCCATGCTCCAACTGGTGGCGCCGCGCGAGGTCCGCGTCGGCCGGCCGCTGCCGCCACAGCCGCCCCGAGAGCGAACGCGTGACCCCGAGATAGCCCAGATGCGCACTGCCGTCGGCCATCCCGTCTTCCGCCTCCATCCGGAGAGCACTATCCGCCCGCCCCGAACGAGTCGCCAGCGCTATCCCTGACGGACGCCTACGTCAGAAATGGTCGTAGATCGCCAACCCACCTCATGGAACGTCATGGCCCGGCTTGTCCGGGCCACCCACTGGGCTGTGAGTTGGGAGCGTTCGCAGGCGCCAACGCTGGGCTCGTCCTGAGCCGCACAGCCCAATGGATCCCCCGGACAAGCCGGGGGATGACGGTCACAGGGTGATGTCCATACAGGTCGACAACCTCCACGGAGTCGCTCAAGGTCCCCGGCGTCGAGTGGGGGCATCCGATGATCGTCTGGGCCATCTTCCTTGCCGGACTCTATCTGCTGCTCCGGGACCTGATCCCGTGGCTGAAGTCCCAGCAGACCGGCGAGACGCGGACGAAGGCCTACAACAGCAAGAAGGTCCTCCGCTCGGAAGAGCCCGAGCGGTTCAGCGCGCTTCAGAAAAACCGCACCGACGGCATCGTCGTCGGCCTGATGGTGATCGGCGTCGGGCTCGCCTTCTTGTTGTTCGGGATATTCAGCCTGGTCCTGCTGCTGCCGATCGGCGCGGTCATGGCCTACACGCGCAACCGCGCGCAGAAGCGCATGAAGGCCGTCGCGAACGAATTCAACTAGGTCAGACCGGCCGCTTCATCCGCACTTCGCGCACGGTGTGCGAGGCGGAGTTCATCACCAGCGTGTGCGTATGCACGAAGCCGTCCGAGACGCGGACGCCGTCCAGCAGCGCGCCCTTGGTCACGCCGGTGGCCGCGAAGATCGCGTCCGCGCGGACCATCTCGTGCAGGTCGTACTTCTTGTCGAGGTCGGTGATGCCCACGCGGGCGGCCCGCGCGCGCTCGTCGGCGTTGCGGAACACCAGGCGGCCCTGGAACTGGCCGCCCACGCACTTCAGCGCCGCGCAGGCCAGCACGCCCTCGGGCGCGCCGCCGGAGCCGACGTACATGTCGATGCCGGTTTCGGGGTCCGCCGTGTTGATCACGCCCGCCACGTCGCCGTCGGTGATCAGATGCACCCGCGCGCCCACCGAGCGCACCGAGGCGATGATCTCGGCGTGGCGCGGCCGGTCCAGGATGCAGACGGTGATCGCGGTGGCGTCCACGCCCTTGGCCTTCGCGAGCGCGGCCACGTTCTCGGCCGGGGTCTTGTCGAGGTCGATCACGCCGGCCGGATAGCCCGGCCCGCAGGCGATCTTGTCCATGTAGGTGTCGGGCGCGTTCAAGAGCGTGCCCTTGGGCGCCCAGGCCATCACGGCCAGCGCGTTGGCCATCGCCTTGGCGGTCAGCGTCGTGCCCTCCAGCGGGTCCAGCGCGATGTCGATCTTCGCGCCTTTGCCCTTCCCGACCTTCTCGCCGATGTAGAGCATCGGGGCCTCGTCGCGCTCGCCCTCGCCGATCACGATCTCGCCGTCGATGTCGAGGTCGTTCAGCGCCGTGCGCATGGCGTCGACGGCGGCCTGGTCGGCGGCCTTCTCGTCGCCGCGGCCCACCAACTGCCAGGCGGCGATGGCGGCGGCTTCGCAGACCCGGACCGCGTCCATGATCAGGTTGCGGTCCAGAACTTGAGAACTCATGTCGTTTCCAACCCTCAGGCGTTCTTGCGGGGCGAGTCTTGTGGACGCGCCTTTGACCCTAGATGCGAGCGATCCGCAACAGTCTGGGACGATCCAGCACCGCCGGCAGGTCGGCGATGCGCTTCACGGCCGCGGTCAGCACCGACTCGGCGACGGCATGGGTCGTCAGCACGATCGGCACGCCCTCGGCCTCCTCGGCGGGCTTCTGCAGGAAGCTTTCGATGGAGACGCCCGCCTCCGCCAGCGTCTCGGAGACCGCCGCGATCACGCCCGGCTCGTCCTTCACCAGGAAGCGCAGGTACGCGCGGCCCATCATCTTCGACGGATCGACCGGATCGAACGGAGCCAGCGTTTCCGCCGGCGCCGAGAAGACCGGCCGGCGCGCGCCCGCGATCACGTCGGCGATGTCCGCGGCCACCGCGGCCGCCGTGGGGCCCGCGCCCGCGCCCGGGCCCTGCAGGAAGATGCGCCCCGTGCGCTCGCCCTCGATGAAGAGCGCGTTCAGCGCCCCGCCCGCCCGCGCCAGCGGATGGTCGAGCGGCGCCAGCGTCGGATGCACCCGCACCAGCGCCCCGTGGATCGAGCGTTCGGCCGAGGCTACCAGCTTGATCCGGTAGCCCAGGTCCCGGGCCATGCGGATGTCGAGCAGGGCCACCTGGTCGATGCCCTCGATCTCGGCCGCGGCGAAGTTGGGCGCGCAGCCGAACGCCAGGGCCGCCAGGATGGTGATCTTGTGCGCCGCGTCGAAGCCGCCGACGTCCATGGTGGGGTCGGCCTCGGCGTAGCCCAGCCGCTGGGCCTCGGCGAGCACGTCCTCGAACGCGCGGCCGCTCGCCTCCATCTCGGTCAGGATGTAGTTGCAGGTGCCGTTGAGGATGCCCGAGATCGAGTGGACATCGTCGCCCACCAGCGCCTCGCGCACCACCTTCACCGCCGGCACGCCGCCCATCACCGCCGCCTCGAACAGCAGCGGGACGCCTCGCGCCTCGGCCAGTTCGGCCAGTTCCTTGCCGTGCTCGGCGATCAGCGCCTTGTTGGCGGTGACGACCGGCTTGCCGGCCTTGAGCGCCGCCTCGACCGCCGCCTTCGCCGGGCCGTCCGAGCCGCCGATCAGCTCGACGAACAGGTCGGTCTCGTCCGACTGCGCCAGCGCCACCGGGTCGTCGAACCAGGGCAGGTTGGAGATGTCGGCCGGCCGCGGCCGCGACCTGGAACGGGCCGACACGCCGCTGACGCAGGCGATGCCGCCCGCCGGCGCGAACGCCGGGTTGTCGGACAGGAAGTTCAGCAGGCCCGCGCCCACGGTGCCGAGGCCCGCGACGCCGATCCCCCAGGGTTTTCGGTCCTCGCTCATACCCGAACTCCAGCATGCGCCGCAGGCGGCCTGGTTCGACCACCAGGGGCGCCAAGGGCGCGAAGCGGGCTTGCCCCGACACCGCCCGCCTGGTGGCCTTCGTGATCTTGGTGGTTGAAGGCGGCTTCGCCGCGGGTGGCGCTCATTGCGCCGCGAGCGCGTTGTGCGCCCGTCCCAGGATCTCGTCCGAGCTGGCCAGGAACTTCTTCACGTTGCGCGCCGCCTGCCGGATGCGGTGTTCGTTCTCGACGAGGCCGATGCGGACGTAGCCCTCGCCGTACTCGCCGAACGCGATGCCCGGGGCCACGGCGACGCCGGCCTCCTCGATCAGGAGCTTGGAGAACAGCATCGAGCCCGCCTCCTCGAACTGCGGCGGCAGCTTCGCCCAGGCGAACATCGACGCCGGCGGCGCGGGGATGTCCCAGCCGGCGCGCTTCATCGATTCCACCAGGGTGTCGCGGCGGCTCTTGTAGGTGGCGCGGATCTCGTCGATGCAGTCGGTCGGGCCGTTCAGCGCCGCCGCCGCCGCCACCTGGATCGGCGTGTAGGCGCCGTAGTCGAGGTAGCTCTTCACCCGCGCCAGCGCCGCGCACATGCGCTCGTTGCCCACGACCATGCCCACGCGCCAGCCCGCCATGGCGAAGGTCTTGGAGAGCGAGTTCACCTCGACGGCGATGTCCTTCGCGCCGTCCACCTGCAGCAGCGACGGCGGCGGGTTGTCGTCGAAGTAGATCTCCGAATAGGCGATGTCGCTCAGCACCAGCATCTCGTGCTTGCGGGCCAGCGCCACGACCTCCTTGTAGAAGTCGAGGTCCACCCACTGCGCCGTCGGGTTCGACGGATAGCTGACGATCAGCACGCTGGGCGGCGGCGCCGAGTGCTTCACCGCCCGGCTGATGCCCGACAGGTACTCCTCGGGGCTGCCCGCCGGCACGTGGCGGATGACGCCGCCCGCCATGATGAAGCCGTAGGCGTGGATCGGGTACGCCGGGTTCGGGCAGATGATCACGTCGCCCGGGGCCGTCAGCGCCTGGGCCAGGTTCGCGAACCCTTCCTTGGACCCCAGCGTCGAGATCACCTCGCGGTCCGGGTCCAGCTTCACGCCGAAGCGGCGGGCGTAGTAGCCGGCCATGGCCTTGCGCAGGCCCGCGATGCCCTTGGAGGCAGAATAGCGTCCGGCCTTCGGGTCGCGCGCCGTCTCGACCAGCTTGTCGACGATGTGCTTCGGCGTCGGCATGTCGGGATTGCCCATGCCGAAGTCGATGATGTCGGTCCCCTGCGCGCGCAGGCGGGCCTTGATGCGGTTCACCTCCTCGAACACGTAGGGCGGGAGGCGGCGGATACGGTGGAATTCGGGTGTCATCTCTATGAGCTCTTGCGCCGCCAACGCCCGGGCGGCCGGTCTGCGAGCTGGAGGTCGCGCTTCGATAGACTCCGGGCGGGAGTCCGCCAAGCCGGTTCGGGGAAATTTATGCCTCGCGCCCCGTTTCTTGCCTCGGTCGGCGACGCCGACCCGGGCTCAACGCGGCGGAGGCGGGGTAGCTCGCTCGCGCAGCTCGCGGGCGAAGGCCTCGGCGTCGCCCGGCTTCGGGGGCTCGAGCTGCGGGCCGGCGTCCCTGCGGCCCTTCTCGGCGAATTCGTCGGTGCCCTGCAATGTCCAGGTCGAGGGCTCGGTCGCGGCGATCAGCGCTTCGCCGGCGGCCAGCACCTGCCGCGCGCTCTGCCCGTACTGAGGCGCGGGGCGCAGGTCGGCGGGCGCCTTCGGGATCGAGGCGAAGGTCGGGAGCCTGGCGTCCTGGCGCGTGACCCGCGCCACCTCCGGCGCGATGGGCGAGCCCGGATCGACCTTGGCGTCGACGAACGGGTTGCCGATGCAGCCGCCCAGCATCAGGCCCGCGCCGGCCGTCAGGGCCAGGACGCGTACCCTGGGGGTGGTCCGAAAAAGCGGGCGCGACGCATTCATTTGCGCCAAGGTCATATGCGATGATCGCGGAAGGCGAAAGAGCGCGCGGCGAACGCGCGCCATGACGGAAGGGACGACCCGATGAGCGAGCAGACCTCGGCGCCGCCGAAGGCGAAGTCGAAGAAGGCCGGCGGCAAGAAGCAGAAGGCGGCCAAGGCGGCGGCCGAGGCCAAGACGTTCGCGCCGGCCCCCGAGGCGGCCCCCGGGGCGGCCGCGGCGGGCGCCGCCTCGACGGCCGGCGCGTCCGGCAGGCCCGCGTTCGACCCGGCGGCCGCCTTCACCGCCGAACAGCGCGCCCAGGTCGAGCAGCTCTCGGTCAACCTGGCCCGCGCGGCGCTCACCGCCCAGGGCGCGATCGCCGAGATGGCGCTGCGCCAGGCCGACCGCCCGGCGGCGCTCTCGCCCGACCCGTTCCACGTGGCCCCGGCGCTCACCCAGGTGATGGGCCGCCTCGCCGCCCAGCCCGACCGCATGATGCGGGCCCAGGGCGACCTCTTCGCCCGCTACCTCGACCTGTGGCAGGCCACGGCGCGGCGGGCCGGCGGCGAAACGCCCGAGCCCGTCGTCTCGCCGGCCAAGGGCGACAAGCGGTTCACCGACCCCGACTGGAGCGAGAACCCGGTCTTCGACGCCATCAAGCAGTCCTACCTGCTCACCGCCAACTTCCTGAACGACATGGTGGCCGAGGTGGACGGCGTCGATCCGCTCGAGAAGCGCCGCGTCGAGTTCTTCATGAAGATGCTCACCGACGCCTTCTCGCCGTCGAACTTCCTGGCCTCGAACCCGACCGCGCTCCGCGAGGTCATGGCCACCGGCGGCGCCAGCCTGGTCAAGGGCATGGAGAACTTCCAGGCCGACCTCCAGCGCGGCGGCGGCCAGCTCTCCATCGCCCAGACCGACTACGACATGTTCAGGATCGGGGAGAACGTCGCCACGGCCCCCGGCAAGGTCGTGTTCCGCAACGAGATCATCGAGCTCCTGCAGTTCTCGCCGTCGACCGAGCAGGTCTACGAGATTCCGCTGCTGATCTTCCCGCCGTGGATCAACAAGTTCTACATCATGGACCTGCGGCCGGAGAATTCGCTGATCCGCTGGCTGGCCTCGCAGGGCATCACGGTGTTCGTGGCCTCGTGGGTGAACCCCGACGCGCGGCTCGCCGCCAAGACCTTCGAAGACTACATGCGCCAGGGCATCTACGAGGGCGTCGGCGCGGTGCTGAAGCAGGCTGGCGTCGATCGCGTGAACACCGTCGGCTACTGCATCGGCGGCACCCTGCTCTCGGCCACCCTGGCCCACATGGCGGCCAAGGGCGACAAGACCATCGGCTCGGCCACCTTCTTCGCCGCCCAGCAGGACTTCTCCGAGGCCGGCGACCTGCTCCTCTTCACCAACGAGGACTGGCTGAAGGACCTGGAGGCCAAGATGGACGAGGGCGGCGGCGTCCTCTCGGGCCAGACCATGGCCGACACATTCAACGCGCTGCGCGGCAACGACCTGATCTGGTCGTTCTTCGTGAACAACTACCTGCTGGGCAAGGAGCCCCGGCCCTTCGACCTGCTGTTCTGGAACTCCGACCAGACGCGGATGCCGAAGACGCTGCACACCTTCTACCTGCGCCGCTTCTATGGCGAGAACGCCATGGCCAAGGGCGAGCTCACCCTCGACGGCGTGAAGATCGACCTCTCCAAGGTGAAGATCCCGGTCTACGTCCAGTCCTCGAAGGAGGACCACATCGCCCCGCTCCGGTCGGTGTTCAAGGGCGCCAGGCTGTTCGGCGGCCCCACCACCTTCACCATGGCGGGCTCGGGCCACATCGCCGGCGTCATCAACCCGCCCGCGGCCCACAAGTACCAGCACTGGACCAACGCCGCCCTCCCCGCCTCGCTCGAGGAATGGCAGGCCGGCGCGGTCGAGCACCCCGGCTCCTGGTGGCCCCACTGGGCCGAATGGCTCCAGGCCCGCTCGGGCAAGCTGATCCCCGCCCGCGACCCGGCCAAGGGCCCGCTCGCGCCCCTGGGCGACGCGCCGGGCGAATACGTGCTGGTGAAAAGCTGACGACGCGGCGGCGCGCCGCTACACTGGAAGGCGTACATGCACACCCACGCCGTCACTTAGGAGCCTCGTTGGGCAGACGGGCGCCACGGAAGCCTCGACGTGGTTGCGCCAACCCACCACTTGCGGCGCGAGCTACCAGATCAGCGGCGCAAGCCGATAGCGCACGTGGCCGAGGTAGTCGCCGTAGCCCGCGAGATTGGCCTTGAGAAACACTTCCTCGTCGATCAGCCGCCACACGAGCACGGGCACGATCAACGCGGCCGGGATCAGCCCCCACCACGAGCCTAGCGCCAGGGGGAGGCCCGCCACCATGACCAGCGCCCCGGCGTACATCGGGTGGCGCACGACGGCGTAGGGGCCGCTATCGATCACATGCTGGCCGTCCTCAACCTCGATGGTGCCGGCGGTGAAGGTGTTCTCCCGGAACGTGAAGAAGATGATCACGAAGCCCAGGGCGATCATCACCGCGCCGGCCAGCGAGACGGCGGGTGGAACAGCCGACCAGCTGAAGCGCCGATCGAGGCCCGGCGTCACGAAGATCGAGAGGAAGGCGACGCTGGTGAGCGCCTGGATGATCTTCTGCGTGACGTCGGGCTCGGCGGTCGGGGCCGCCTTCACCCGCCGCTCCAGCAGCGCCTTGTCGCGGAACCAGAGCCACACGGTCATCAGTGCGGCGCACCCGAAGAACACCGCCAGGGTCGTCCATCCGCGGCTGTCGTTCGGTGTCCCGGCCGCACCGAAGAAGGCCGTCGCCACGAGAGCGAATAGGAAGGTGAACCCGGCGAAGGCCCTGACGACCAGCATCATCCTGTGGATACTTCTGCTTGCGCAGGGGCACGCTACGCCTGGGTGGACCAGGTTTCCAGCGGCAGGATCGCGAACGCGCCAGAACCCGCCCTCCCCACCCACGTCCGCTTCTGACGCACGGGCGTGTTCCACTGCCGCTCATGTCCGAGGCCCTGCCCGACATCGGCGATATCGACGCGGTCCTCGGCCTGGTGCTGCGGGTCGACCTGGCGTTGCTGCAGCACGTGAATGCGCAGGCGCTGGAGACCACCGATCCCGACACCCTGAACGACTACGTCCGCTCGCAGGCGCGGCTGACGCGCTCCGTGCGCACCACGCTCACCACCCGGGCGCGGCTGTTGCGCGAGGAGGCCCCGGAGCCTCGCCGCGCGCACGCGCCTGGCCGTGAAGACCTGGGCCCCGACCTGACCGAACAGCTCGAGATGGAGGACGCGGTCCACGCGCGGGTCTGCCTGGAGTACGACCCCGTGGAGGCCGAAGAGATCGACCCCGAACTGGGCGAACTGGTCGAGTGGGTGCGGAAGGACGCCGCCAACGCCGGCCTGTCCCGCGAAGCCCGCGTCGACGCCGTGATGGCCCTCGTCCACACCCGGCTCGGCCCCCCGAAAGCCGCCCCGGAGCCGGCGCCGCCCGCCGAGCCGCCGCCCCAGCGCGAGCCGCCGCCCGACCCCGACCCCTTCAACGGCCGCCTGGCCCCGCCGATGCATGTCCCCTCCTGGGAATGCGACGACGACACCAGTTGAGGCGCGCCCGGCGCGAAGCGCCCCTCGATTGAACCGCGGAATACGCGGAATGACGCGGAAAGAAGGAAGACGGAAGTTCGTCCCCCGGCCCCACGGCCGCTCGGGCGCCTTTCCGCGTACTTCCGCGTATTCCGCGGTTCATTCTCTTGCGGCTGCGCCGCTACCTTGCACCACCTTACTAAGGTTTAATGCAAGCTACCTTGCATCGCACGCTACCTTGCCTTACCTCAGTGGTCAGCCAGGAGGCGCTGAGGTGCCGGACGCCATCGAGATCCAGTTGAAGAAGGGGGCGCTCGAACTCTGCGTGCTCGCCCTCCTCCATCAGCACGACAGCTACGCCTACGAGATCGCCAGCCGCCTCGCCGACGCGATCGGGATGGGCGAAGGCACCATCTATCCGCTGATGCGCCGGCTGCAGTCGGACGGCCTCGTCGAGACCTACCTCGTCGAGAGCCCGGCCGGCCCGCCGCGCAAGTACTACAGGCTGAGCGAAGCCGGGCGGAAGAGCTTCGAGAGCCAGTCCGCGGCCTGGAGGTCGTTCTCCGGCGCCGTCGAAACCATCCTTGGAGGGGCCAAGTGACACGCCAGGCATTCATGGCGCGGCTTCGGGAAGGCCTGCGCGGCCTGCCCTCGCAGGCCATCGCCGACATCGTCGCCGACTACGAGGCGCATTTCACCGACGGCGAGGCCGCCGGGCGCACCGAGGCCGAGGTGGCCGCGGCCCTGGGCGACCCCGACCGGCTGGCGCGCGAGATCCGCGCCGAGAGCTCGCTGAACCGCTGGCGCGACGAGCGCAGCCCGTCGTCGGCCGCCGCCGCGGTGTTCGCGGTGCTGGGCCTGGGCGCCGTCGACATCCTGATCCTGCTGCCGATCCTGATGGGCGTCGCCGGCGCGATCGTCGGGATCGCGGTGGCGGTGATCGTCTGCTTCTTCGCCGGCGCCTTCGTCTTCGCCGCCGGGCCGTTCATGGACCCGCCGGGCGGGCCGGCCACGGCGCTGCTCGCCGGCCTCGGCGTGATGGCGGGCTCCGCCTCGGGCGGCGCGCTGCTGACCATCGTCTCGATCGGCCTGATGAACGCGCTGGTCTGGTACGGGCGGCTCCACTACCGGCTGCTGAAGCCGGCCCTCGAACCCCAGTAAGGCGGGAGGCCCACATGATCCGCGTACTCGCCATGATCGCCGTCGCCGGCTTCGTGCTCTGCGTGGCCAGCCTGGCCGCGGCCGTCGCCATCGGCGGCCCCGAGGCCCTGGCCCGCGGAAGCTGGAACATCGCCTCCGGCCACTGGGGCGACGACGACTGGAGCTGGAGCCTGCGCAAGCACCGGCTCTCGCACCGCCACGAAGACGGGGGGACCGCCGACGCCGGGCCCGAGGCCACCCGCACCCTGGCCTGGAGCGGCGCCGACAAGCTCGACATCGACCTGCCCGCCGACGTCCGCTACGTGCAGTCGGCCGGGGCGTCGAGCGTCGTGGTGACCGGGCCGCAGCGCGCCATCGACCGCATCGTGGTCCGCGGCGACTCCATCCGCTACGCCAGCGGCCGCCACCGCCACTCTCCGCGCGTCTCGATCGTGCTGACGGCGCCGAACGTCTCCGCCTTCGACGTCTCGGGCCGCAGCCGGCTGACGATCGAGGGCTACCGGCAGCCGCGCCTCAGCCTGGACGTCTCCGGCGACGCGGAGGTCACCGGCAGCGGCGAGACCGACGAGCTCAGCGTCGATCTGTCGGGTTCGGCCGAACTCGAACTCGGCGCCCTCAAGGCCCGCCGCGCCAACATCGACGTCTCGGGCGCCGGTGACGCCACACTGGCGCCGACCGACGAGGCTCGCGTCGAGATCTCCGGCGCGGGCGATGTCCGACTCATCACCCAGCCCAAGACCCTGGAAACCGACATCTCGGGAGCCGGCAAGCTGCGGCAGGTCCAAGCCGCCCCGACACCCTCGCCTTCGCCCTCGCCGTCCCCATCGCCGTCGCCCTCCCCCAAGTCGAAGACTTAGCCGGCCGACGGAACCCTCCTGGCCCGGGTGCGCGTCGTCGCCCCGGGCCTCTTTTTTGGCCCGCTAGGCGGGGATGAACTTCAGGGCCACGCCGTTGTTGCAGTAGCGCAGGCCGGTGGGCCTGGGGCCGTCGTTGAAGATGTGGCCCTGGTGGCCCAGGCACTGGGCGCAGTGGTACTCGGTTCGCGCGACGCCGATCTTGTAGTCGGTCTTCGTCGCGACGGCGCCCGGGATCGCCCGGTAGAAGCTGGGCCAGCCGGTGCCGCTCTCGAACTTGGTGTCGCTGGTGAACAGCGGCAGGTCGCAGCCGAGGCAGGCGAACCTGCCCTTGCGGTGTTCCTTCAGCAGCGGGCTGGTGCCGGGCCGCTCGGTGTCCTCGTGGCGCAGGACGCCGTAGCTGGCGGCGGGCAGCTTCTGGCGCCACTCGGCGTCGGTGAGCTTGCGGAACGGCGAACTGGCGTACGCGTCCTGGGCGGCGAGCGCGTTGGAGGCCGGGACGGCGAAGGCCAGGGCGGAGGCGGCCGCGAGGAAGCCGCGGCGAGCGAGGAGCGGGGTTTCAAGGGACTGGGACATGCCCCGATTACGCGACCTCTCCGCGCCGGGATGCAAGCCCCCGCGGCCGCCGGATCACAGCCCGGCGTCCTCGGGCAGGCCCAGCATCAGGTTGAGGCTCTGCACCGCCGCGCCCGAGGCCCCCTTGCCCAGGTTGTCCAGCAGGGCGACCAGGCGGGCCTGCCTGCCGTCGGCCGAGCCGAAGACGAACAGGCGCATCCTGTTCGTGCCGTTCAGCGCCTGGGGATCGAGCCCGGCCACGTAGTTGGCCGCGCCGGCGCGCGCCTTCTGGAGCTCGGCGCATTCGGCGCCGCTGGCCACCTCGACGAAGGTCTCGCCAGCATAGGCGGCCTCGAGGGCCACGTGCAGGTCGGCGGGCGTCGGCTGGCCCGGCAGCGCCCAGAGCTGGAGCGGAACCTCGACCAGCATGCCCTGGGCGTAGCGGCCAACCGACGGCGCGAAGACCGGCGGATGGGCGAGCCCCGCGTGGATCTGCATCTCCGGCAGGTGCTTGTGGGCCAGGGTGAAGCCATAGGCGCGGAAGGCGTCGTCCGTGCCCTGCGGCGCGGGCTGGCCCTCGAACTCGGCGATCAGGCCCTTGCCGCCGCCCGAGTAGCCGGAGATCGCGTTCACCGTGACCGGGAAGTCGGCCGGGATCAGGCCGGCGGCCACCAGCGGCCTCACCAGTCCGATGAAACCGGTCGGATAGCAGCCGGGGTTCGAGACGCGCGTGGCGTTGCGGACCGCGTCGCGCTGGTCCCTCGACATCTCGGGGAAGCCGTAGGTCCAGCCGGGCGCCGTGCGGTAGGCCGTCGAGGCGTCGACGACCTTCACCGAGTTGGACGAGATCAGCGACACGGCCTCGCGCGAGGCGTCGTCGGGCAGGCACAGGACCACGGCGTCGGCCGCGTTCAGCAGTTCGGCGCGGGCGCCGGCGTCCTTGCGCCGTTCCGGATCGATCGAGAGCAGCTCGATGTCGCGCCGTCCGGCCAGCCGGTCGCGGATCTGGAGGCCGGTCGTGCCGGCTTCGCCGTCGATGAAGATCGTGTGGGCCATGGTCGGTCCCCGCAGTGATAAGGCCAGAAAGAGAAAGGGCGCCTCGGTTGCCCGAAGCGCCCCTTCCAAACGCGAGTGTTCGCGCGCGGCTCAGCGCTTCGAGAACTGGAAGCTGCGGCGGGCCTTGGCCTTGCCGTACTTCTTCCGCTCCACGACGCGCGGGTCGCGGGTGAGGAGGCCGTGCGGCTTCAGCACCGAGCGGAGGCCCGGCTCGTAGTAGGTCAGGGCCTTCGAGATCGCGTGGCGGATCGCGCCCGCCTGACCGGAGAGGCCCGAGCCTTCCACGGTGGCGATGACGTCGAACTGGCCGGCGCGGTCGGTCAGTTGCATCGGCTGGGCGATCATCATCCGCAGCACCGGGCGGGCGAAGTACACCTCCTGGTCGCGATCGTTGATCGTGATCTTGCCGCTGCCCGGCTTGATCCAGACGCGGGCGACCGCGTTCTTGCGCTTGCCGGTCGCATAGCTGCGGCCCTGGGCGTCGACCTTGCGCTCGTGGACGGGGGCTTCCGCCTGCGTCCCCATGCCCTTCAGGGCGTCGAAGCCGGTGGCGGCCTCGGTCGGCGTTTCAGCTTCGGACATCAGGCGCTCCGCACGTTCTTGGCGTTCAGGTCGGCGAACGCGATGGTCTCGGGGTTCTGCGCGGCGTGCGGGTGCTCACCGGTGTTGTAGATGCGCAGGTGCGTCATCTGCTTGCGGGCCAACGGGCTTTCCTTCGGCAGCATGCGCTCGACGGCCTTCTGCAGGACGCGCTCGGGATACTTGCCGCCCAGGATCTGGGCCGGGGTCCGCTGCTTCACGCCGCCCGGGTGGCCGGTGTGCCAGTAGTAGACCTCGTCGGTGGCCTTCTTGCCCGTGAACTTCACCTTGTCGGCGTTCACGACGACGACAAAGTCGCCACAGTCGACGTGCGGGGTGTAATCAGCGCGATGCTTGCCGCGAAGACGCATGGCGATGAACGAAGCGAGGCGGCCGACCACGGCGTTCTCGGCATCGACAACGATCCACTTCTTCTCGACCTCGGCGGGCTTCAGCGAAGCCGTGGTGCTCTTCAGCATGAGGGACGATCCAATGAACCAATGCGGGTCCGCTGGCTGCGCCCCCGACGTGAGGGGCGGCATATGCCGAATGCGCGCCTTGAAGTCAACCGCACGAACGTCGCACGGAAATATCTAGATCGCGGATTTCATTGGATATTTCATGTGAGGTACTATTTTACCGTGACTTTCTCAGCCGCCGGGCGCGATCCTGTCCACCGCGGCGTCGGCCCCGCGCCACGGCCGGCGGACCGTCAGATCCGCCGAACCCGCCAGGCGAAGGCGACACCCAGGCCGAGCACCGCCGCCGCGCTCAGTTGGTGGACGATGGACAGCCCGAGCGGCGCGCGCGTCATCAGCGTCGCGATCCCGAGCCCCGCCTGGAGCACGACCGCGGCGGCCACGCCCAGGCCCAGCAGCTTCGACGTCCGCGCGAGGTACGTCGACCGCCACGCCGTCACGCCCAACGCCACGGCGACGACCGTCAGCAGGTAGGCGACCAGGCGGTGATGCAGTTGCACGGCGCCCTGGCTGTGCGCGAGGGTCGCCCAGAGGCCGCCGTTCCAGTAGTCGTCCGGGACCAGCCGCCCGTTCATCAGCGGCCAGTCGTTGTAGACCAGGCCGGCGTCGTTGCCCGCGACCAGCGCGCCCAGCAGGATCTGCACGAAGATCAGGCCGAGCAGCGCGGCCGCGCGCCGGCCCCAGGGGCTGGGCAGGGTCTGCCGCGCCGCGCCGGCCCAGCAGTCGAAGGCGGTCCACAGCAGCGCCGCGAGCAGCGCGAAGGCCAGTCCGAGGTGCGCCATCAGCCGCTCGGGCGCGACCGATACCCGCTGCGACAGCCCGCTCGCGACCATCCACCAGCCGACCGCCGCTTGGGCCCCGCCGAGCGCGAAGATCACCCCCAGGCGCAGGAACAGCCGTCGCGGGAGCTCGCGCCGGATCGCGAAGACGACGAACGGAACGAAGAAGACGGCGCCGATGATCCGGCCGAGGAAGCGGTGCGACCACTCCCACCAGTAGATCGTCTTGAAGTCGGCGAGGCTCATGCCGGCATTGAGCTGCGCGTACTGCGGAATCTGCTTGTAGCGGGCGAACTCGGCCTGCCAGTCGGCAGGGCTCAGCGGCGGGATCGCGCCGGTCACCGGCTTCCACTGGGTGATCGAGAGGCCGGAATCGGTCAGGCGCGTGGCGCCGCCGAGGACGATCATGCCGATCACCAGGGCGGCCACGACGAACAGCCAGATGGCCACCGGCTTGGAGCGGTCGGAACTCAGGAACGAGATCATGGCGCCTAAGGGTACGCGGACTTTTCTCGGTTGGCTTTGAGCCGGACCCTTTAGCGGGCTTACGCCGCCGCGGCGAGCGCTCTATGACGGCTCCCCATGTCCCCGCGCCTGCGCAAGTTCATCGGCATGATCGCGATCCTCGCGTTCTGCGGCCTCTATGTCGTCGTGGTCGTGAGCGTGGGCGACTACATCCCCGACCACTGGGCCGCCCGCCTCGCCTACTACGGCGTGGCCGGCACGGTCTGGGGCGTGCCGCTGTTCCCGCTGATCAGGTGGATGAACCGGGAGGGTTGAGGCCCTTCCCTTCCCGCGTGTGCGGGAAAGGAAGTTGGGCCTTGCCCTCATCCCTGCTTCCGCTAGAAGACGCCCCTCGCCGCCTGGCCCTTCGGAGCGTGGCGCAGCTTGGTAGCGCACTTGACTGGGGGTCAAGGGGTCGCAGGTTCAAATCCTGTCGCTCCGACCAGCGGCCGGCGGCGAGATTTCCCTTCCTGGCTAGACCGCCGCCGCGCGGCGTCGCGCCCGCAGCACCGCGCCGGCCGCGCCGAAGCCCACGATCATCAGCGCCCAGGCGCCCGGCTCGGGGATCACGCCCGAGATGCGGAAGGCTGAGCCCGGCGCGCCGGCTGCTCTGAAATAGGCGCCGGGCGGACCGATGGCTTCCTGCAGCGGCCGCGGCACGAAGTAGGGCATGAAGCCGAACAGGGTGTCCCCGGGCAGCACCTCGAAGCCGACCCAGTAGGCGCCCGGCCCGACGCGCCAACTGATGTCGCTCGTGCCGATGTAGCCGTTGCCCGGCCCGCCGTCCGACAGGCCGATCGTGTAGAGTTGAGCGCCGGGGGTCCAGTAGCTGGGGCCCGGCCCGTCCTCGTAGAGCGTGATGTGATAGGTGCTCGGCCCGTCGCCGAAACGGCCCACCCAGCCTTCGATGCTGGTGATGGTGAGCTCCGTGTCCACCACGAACCGCGCGGCGATGGACTGCGGGCCAAAGCCCGGGATCGCATTGGCGTTGAGGAGCGAGTAGCCCGCGTTGAGCTGGGTCGGATCGCCGGTGTCGACGATGACGGCCGTCCCGGCGTGGGCCGGTGCGGACGCGACCGCCACGGCGCCGGCGAGGCCCGCGAGCGGCGCGGCGAAGTACGCCCATAGGTTGGTGTTTCGCACCGGGAAGCCCTCCTGATCTGACCAGGAGACGCTGCCACGCGGCGCCCGGCGCGGGTATCGGACGGAAGTCGTAGGACCAAAGTCCTAGGGGTGCGTCCTCGATACCGCCCATCCCGGCGCCCAGATGGAATGGCGCAAAGGGAGGGTTCCAGGACCTGCGAGCTCCTCCGATCAGCCTCCGCGAGCCTGCACCTGGGGCGCCGCTACTTCTTCAGGAGGCCGTCGAGCCGGGCCTTGATCGATTCCAGGTCCTGCAGGGCCTCGAGGAGCCCGCTCCTGTCGCCCGCCGGGGCTTTCGGATCGACGGGAGCCGAGGGTTTGTCCGGGGTCGGGGCCGAGAAGGTGACGCCCTCGCCCGCCGCGACCAGGCGCTTCAGGCCCTGCTCGCGCTGGAGCTTCTGGACCCCCTTGATGGTGTAGCCCTCGTCGTGGAGCAGGCGGCGCACGCCCTTCAGCACGGCGATGTCTGACGGGCGATAGAACCGCCGCCCGCCGGCCCGCTTCATGGGCTTGATGAAGCTGAACCTGGTCTCCCAGAACCGGAGCACATGCTGGGGCACGTCGAGTTCGTCCGCCGCTTCGGAGATCGTCCTGAAGGCGTCGGGCCCCTTGGCCACCGCGGTTACGCGGTCCTCACCGCGACAGGGCCCGGTCGACCCGGGCCTTCATCACCTGGCTCGCGCGGAAGCCGATCACGCGGCGCGGATCGATGGCGGCGGGCTCGCCGGTCTTCGGGTTGCGTCCCATGCGGGCGCGCTTGGCGCGGACCTGGAAGACGCCGAAGCCGCTGAGCTTGACCTGTTCGCCCCGTTCCAGGGCGACGCACATCAGCTCCAGGACCCGCTCGACGAGCTCGGAGCAATCCTGACGCGTGAGGCCGACCTGCTCGTGGACCGCCTCGCAGAGGTCGGCTCGCGTTACCGTCGCCCCCTTCATGATCGCCTGCGTCCCCATAGCCACATCGTTCATGTGTCTTGATTGTCCTATTGCTACAAAGACTTCAAGTCACGCTTTGCGGCCCCGACCTAAGAAGCCGACCCAAGAAGCCGCCCTAAAGGCGCAGGACGCAGGCGCCCCAGGTCAACCCACCGCCCATCGCCTCGAGCAGCAGAAGCTGTCCCGGCTTGATGCGACCGTCCTTCACGCCCTCGTCCAGCGCAAGGGGAATCGACGCCGCCGAGGTGTTCGCGTGCTCGGCGACCGTGGAGATGACCTTGCTCTCGTCGATGCCCAGGCGCCGGGCGACGCCCTCCAGGATCCGCTGGTTGGCCTGGTGGGGGATGAACCAGTCGACCTCGGGCACCGAGACGCCCGCGTCTGCGGCCGCAGCGGTCACCGCCTCGGAGATGTTCACCACGGCATGGCGGAACACCTGGTTGCCCTGCATGCGCAGGTAGCCGGTCTGGCGGTTGGTCGAGACGCCGCCGTCGACGTAGAGGAGTTCCTGCTTGGTCCCGTCGGCGCGCAGCGCGAAGCCCAGCAGGCCGCGGTCGGCCGTGGTCCCCTCGCCTTCGCCCGGCTCCAGCACGACCGCGCCGGCGCCGTCGCCGAACAGCACGCAGGTGCCACGGTCGGTCCAGTCCATCAGCCGCGTCATGGTCTCGGCGCCGATGACCAGCGCGCACCTGCTGCGGTTGCGGGCCACGAAGCCGTCCGCGACCGACAGGGCGTAGACGAAGCCCGAGCAGACGGCCTGCACGTCGAAGGCGATCCCGATCGGGCAGCCCAGCTTGCGCTGTACGATGGTGGCCGTGGCGGGGAAGGTCAGGTCGGGCGTGGTCGTCGCCACGATGATCAGGTCGACGTCCTGCGGCGCGCGGCCGGCGGCGGCCAGGGCGCGGCGGGCGGCTTCCACGGCGAGATCGGAGACGGGCGTGTCGTCGTCGGCCTGCCGGCGCTGCCGGATGCCCGTGCGCTCGCGGATCCACTCGTCCGACGTCTCGACCAGCTTGGAGAGTTCGTCGTTCGTGACGATGCGGTCGGGCAGGAAGCCGCCGACCCCGGTCACGACGCTACGCAGGACACCAGGAGACTTGGGGGGCAATTCAGGCGGCTCCGTCCGCGGATGCGGGACCCGCGTCGGCGAGCGCAGCGGGAAGCCGCCTCATATTCCGTTCGATCTCGGAGGCAAACCCGCTTTGCGAAAGATCGGCCGCGGCCTTCACCGCCTTGGCGAAATCGCGGGTCTCGGCCGAGCCGTGGCACTTGAGGACCAGGCCGTTCAGGCCCAGGAGCGGCGCCGCCGGCGGCGGGCTGATCTTGTCGCGGAACTTCAGCAGCGCAGGTCGGGCCAGGATCGCGCCCAGTCTGGCGACGGCTCCGTTGGTCAGCGCGGCGCGCAGCTCGCCGAACATGAACCTCGCGGCGCCCTCCATGGCCTTCAGGGCCACGTTGCCGGTGAAGCCGTCGGTGACCACCACGTCCACGGCGCCGCCGGTGATGTCGTCGCCCTCGACGAAGCCCTTGTACTCGAGGTCGATCCGGCCCTCGCGGAGGATGCGGTTGGCTTCGCGGACCTCCTCGTGCCCCTTCATCTCCTCGGAGCCGACGTTCAGCAGGCCCACGGTGGGCCTCGCGACGCCGTGGGCCGCGCGGTGATACGCCTCGCCCATGATGGCGAACTCGACCAGGCGCTCGGCGTCGCAGTCGATGTTGGCGCCGGCGTCCAGGAAGGTGGTGACGCCGCGGGCGTGGGGCATCGAGGCGACGAGCGCCGGCCGATCGAGATCGGCCGTCATGCGCAGGATCAGCATGGAGATGGCCATCAGGGCGCCGGTGTTGCCGGCCGAGACGGCGACGTCGGCGTGACCTTCACGGATCGCCTCGACGGCGTTCCACATGGACGAGCCCTTGCCGCGGCGCATGGCCTGGGCGGGCTTCTCGTCCATGGCGATGACCTTGTCGGCATGCCGGATCTCGACGCGGTCCAGCGCCAGCCTGCACTTCTGGGCCTCGGCGCGGATCGCGGCCTCGTCGCCGTGCAGGACCAGGCGCGCATCGCCGGGAAGGCCCGGCAACGCATGGGCGCACGCCGGCACCACCACGGACGGCCCGTGATCGCCGCCCATGGCGTCGATCGAAATCACCAGCAGCTGGGTCAAGTCGGCGCTTTCGTCCCCCGAGCGATCGGCTTCGCCGACCGCGGCTCCTGGCTTGGACCGTTCCGGACGCCGAACCGGTTTCCACTTCGGCTGAGAACGGTCTGCGATTCCGGCGACCATAGCGGCGCCGTGGCAGGCTGGGAACTAACCCTTCGGTTCCTGCAGCTTCTTCAGCGCCGCGAAGGGGGACGTCTCCTCCTCCGGCGGCTTGTAGTCGAAGGTCGCGCCGGGCTTGCGCGGGAACGGATCGATCTCCAGCGCCAGGTGCTCGGCGGCCACGGCGGCCACGTCGATGGCGTCGCCGTCCAGGATGTCGGGGGCGTCCGGGGCGTCGGGGTCCAGTTCCACCGCGCCGGCCGCCGGCTCGGCGGCATGCGGGCTGCCGGCCGGCACGGCGCGGAGGTCGATCTCGCCCGCGACCGGCTGCTCGAACCGATCGAGCGAGATCCCGCAGACCTGCTCGACCACGGCCTTGAAGCGGCCCGTCACCTCGACGCCGTCCAGCCAGGGCTTCACGGTCACGTCGGCGGTGAAGCTGGGCAGGCTAAGCAGACCCAGTTGCTTCGCCAGCGCCGCGCGCTGCGCCTCGTCCGGCGCGAGCTTCAGCGAGACCGGCCCGCGCGCCAGTTCGTGCAGCTTGACCGGACGGGTCCAGCTCAAGGCGCGCCCCACGCGATCTCGCCGGCGAAGAAGCCGTCCACCGGCTGGCTCGCCAGGACGGCGCGCTGGGCCATGATGTAGTCCGCGAGCGGCCCGATGTCGGCGTCCGCGACCCCGGCGTAGACCGTGCGCGCGAGCATCGCCTCCAGCTCCGTCCGGTCCGGCAACGCCGCCAGCGCCTTCTCGTACGACGTGACGCGGCCGAAGAACGCCTCGCCCAGCTTGCGCATCCGCTTGCCCACCGACAGGTCGCCCACGCCCATCTCGCGCAGGGAGTTGTCCAGCGCGCTGACGTAGGTGTCGAACAGCGCCTGCGCCGTCTCGGACGCCTGCGGCCCCTGCCCCTTCAGGCGCTCCAGCACCAGGTAGACGTGCAGGCTGTAGACCTCGAAGCGGCCCTCGGGCGTATCGGGCGCGCCCAGCGTCGCGTAGAGGGCCGGATTGCGGGCCTGCGCCACCGTGCGCGCATAGAGCGCGCGGCCCGCCTCCACGGCGGGTCTCGGCTTGAACAGGCGCTTCAGCATGACGGGCCTCGATTTCGCCCCGAAGGTGGGGCTAAAGGCGGCATTGAACTAAGGGGCGGCCAGCGATAGGTCAAAGCCTCTTGCCGGCTCCGGTTTCAGAAACGAGTCCGAATGTCCCGTCCCGCCGCCTCCTCCGGTCTCCAGGCCGCCCTCGCCGCCGTCACCCTGGCGGCCGCCGGGCTGAGCGCCTGCTCTCCGATCACCAGCTATTCGGGCTTCCAGGCGATCGACTCCGACCCGAAGGACGTGAAGGTCGGGACCGACACCAAGTCGACCGTGCGCGCCAAGCTGGGCTCGCCCTCGGTGCAGTCGACGTTCGACCCGAACGTCTGGTTCTACGTGAACCAGGTGAAGGAGCGCGTGGCGTTCCGCCGCCCGAAGGTCACCGCCCGCAACGTGACCGCCATCGCCTTCAACAAGGAGAGCGAGCTGGTGGAGACGGTGAACGTCTACACGCTGAAGGACGGCAAGGTGATCGCCTACAACACCCGCGAGACCCCCACGCGCGGCCGCGAGATGACGATCCTCGAGCAACTCCTGGGCAGCGTGGGCCGCGGCGGCCTGCTGCCGCAGGACGACGAGGGCGTCCCCGGTTCGCGTCCGGGAGATCGGCGCTAGCCAAAAAAATCCCTCCCCTTCAGGGGAGGGACAGCTCGGCGCAGCCGAGCCGGGTGGGGAAAACCTGGGTCATCCCCACCCCTCGGAGTTTCGCACCACACTTCCCCACCCTGGCCGCTGGCGCGGCCTGTCCCTCCCCTGAAGGGGAGGGATGGTCGGGGGATTGGGCCTCAGCCCACCGCGCCGTGCGCCAGGATCGCCAGCAGCAGCAGGGCCACGATGTTGGTGATCTTGATCATCGGGTTCACGGCGGGGCCCGCCGTGTCCTTGTAGGGGTCGCCGACGGTGTCGCCGGTCACGGCGGCCTTGTGGGCCTCCGAGCCCTTGCCGCCGTGGTGGCCTTCCTCGATCAGCTTCTTGGCGTTGTCCCACGCGCCGCCGCCCGAGGTCATCGAGATGGCGACGAACAGGCCGGTGACGATCACGCCCATCAGCATGGCGCCGAGCGCGGCGAAGCCGTTCACCTTGCCGGCGATGGCGTTGATCACGAAGAACAGCACGACCGGCGAGGCGACCGGCAGCAGCGACGGGACGATCATCTCGCGGATCGCCGCCGTGGTCAGGATGCCGACGGCCTTGCCGTACTCCGGCTTCACCTCGCCCGTCATGATGCCGGGGTTCTCACGGAACTGGCGGCGGACTTCCTCCACCACCGATTCCGCGGCCCGGCCCACGGCGGTCATCGACATGCCGCCGAACAGGAAGGGCAGCAGCCCCCCGAACAGCAGGCCGACCACCACGTAGGGGTTGGAGAGGTCGAAGGCGACCGCGCCCAGGTCGGCGAAGAACGAGCCCGGCTCGGCGTTGGCCGAGAAGAACTTCAGGTCCTCGGTGTAGGCGGCGAAGAGCACCAGGGCGCCCAGGCCGGCCGAACCGATGGCGTAGCCCTTGGTCACGGCCTTGGTGGTGTTGCCCACGGCGTCGAGCGCGTCGGTGGTGACGCGGACTTCCGGGGGCAGGCCCGCCATCTCGGCGATGCCGCCGGCGTTGTCGGTCACCGGGCCGAAGGCGTCGAGGGCCACGATGAAGCCCGCCAGCGACAGCATCGCGGTCACCGCGATGGCGATGCCGAACAGGCCCGCCAGGCTGTAGGTGACGATGATGCCGGCGATGATCACCAGCGCCGGGGCCGCGGTGGACTCCAGGCTCATGGCCAGGCCCTGGATCACGTTCGTGCCGTGGCCCGAGACCGAGGCCTTGGCCACCGACTTCACCGGCCGGAAGCCCGTGCCCGTGTAGTACTCGGTGATCACGACGATCAGCGCCGTGACGACGAGGCCGACGAGGCCGCAGTAGAAGAGCTCGTTCGCCCCGAAGGTCTTCTCGGCGATCGTGCCGGCCGCGACGGTGACGTCGGCGGTGACCAGGGTGTTCACGACCCACCAGATGGCGGGGATCGAGAGCACGCCGGTGACGATCAGGCCCTGGTAGAGCGCGCCCATGATGTTGTTGGACTTGCCCAGCCGGACGCCGAAGGTGCCGAGGATCGAGGTGAAGATGCAGACGCCGCAGATGCCGAGCGGCAGCAGCATCATGCTGGACACCGTGTCGGCCGCGTCGCGGAAGAAGATCGCCGCGAGCACCATGGTGGCGACCGTGGTCACCGCGTAGGTCTCGAAGAGGTCGGCGGCCATGCCGGCGCAGTCGCCGACGTTGTCGCCCACGTTGTCGGCGATGGTCGCGGCGTTCCGCGGGTCGTCTTCCGGGATGCCGGCCTCGACCTTGCCCACCATGTCGCCGCCCACGTCGGCGCCCTTGGTGAAGATGCCGCCGCCGAGACGGGCGAAGATGGAGATCAGCGAGGCGCCGAAGCCCAGGGCCACCAGGCTGTCGACGACTTCACGGCTGGTGTTCTCCAGGCCGAGCGCGCCGGTCAGCACGTAGTAGTAGCCGGCGACGCCCAGGAGGGCGAAGCCCGCCACCAGCATGCCGGTGATGGCGCCCGAGCGGAACGCGAGCGACAGGCCCTTGGCCAGCCCCTCCGACGCGGCCTGCGCGGTGCGCACGTTGGCGCGCACCGAGATCAGCATGCCCGCGAAGCCCGCCAGGCCCGACAGCACCGCGCCGATGGCGAAGCCCACGGCCGGCAGCGCGCCCAGCAGGAAGAAGCCGGCGATCAGGATGACCACACCCACGATCGCGATGGCGGTGTACTGCTTCTGGAGGTAGGCCTGCGCCCCCTCCTGGATAGCGGCGGCGATCTCCTGCATCCGGGCGTTACCCGGAGAGGAGCGCAACAGCGACATCGTCTGGAGCACGCCGTACAGCACGGCGGCCACCCCAGCGACGATCGCCAGCGTCAACATCGAACTCATTTGCAGCGAACCCCTTTGCGCCTGCGCGAGAGGACCCGGATCGCCGCCCTTGCCGACGGCCTCGCCCGAAAAGTCCCGTCCCAGTGTTTCCCCAACCACGAGGGGCGCACGAGCGCGCACCTCGGAAGACGCCGGAAACTACTCAAGTTTGGCGGAACGGCGCAACCGGCCGCAGGGGAAGCTCCGCTCAGGCGCGCGGGACGGTCATGCGCCGGCGCGGCGCCTGCGAGGTCACGACCACATTGCGGATGCGTCCCGGCCCCGCGATCGCGTTCGCCTCGCGGGTCAGGGCGGCGGTCAGCTTCGCGACATCGACCTTGGACAGGTCGCTCGGATGGTTGAACGGCGTGCGGTGGCCGGCGCGGACCAGGGCGTCGCGGAAGAACGGCTCCTTCTCGCGCAGTTGGGCGGCGTTGGCGGCGCTGGTCAGGTTGATGCGCACATAGACGAAGACGTAGTTCACGAGGCGGCCGTTCGCCGTGATCGGCAGGCCGACGGGCTGCAGGTCGACGTACTGGCCGACGTCGCCCTTGCCCTCCTTGCCGCCTTCCTTCTCCGACGCGGCGGCCGGCGACGCCGCGAGCGCGATCAGGGCGGCGGCGAGGGCGAAACGGCGGACCATGCGCGGACCTTCGGCCGAATCCCTTTCCGAAACGTAGCCGGCGCCGCCCTAATCCGGATGGTCGGCGGCGCTCGCGGGCGCCACGTGCGGCGGGAAGGCGTCGGCCATCGGCTCGTAGCGTGCGCGCGCCGCGGCCAGCCGCTCGCGCATGTCGGCCAGCGCCTCGGGGTGGAGCCGGGCGACGCTGTAGTTTTCGCCGGGGTCGGCCTGCATGTCGAAGAGCAGCGGCAGGGCGTCCAGCGGCGCGTCGTAGGTGCGGTAGTAGGACCGTGCGACCAGCTTCCAGCGGTCGGTCCTGAGGCCCGCGACGTGGTTGTTGTTGAAGAGCAGGATCTCCTCGTGCGCAGGCCCCTGCCCGGTCGTCAGTTGCGCGGAGACGTCCAGGCCATCGAGCTCGACGCCGGCGGGCGCCGGCAGGCCGGCGAGGCTCAGCAGCGTCGGCAGGATGTCGAGGTTGCTGGCGAGGCCGCCGGCGACCGTTCCGGCCGGAATGCGGCCCGGCAGGCGCGCGACGAACGGCACGCGGAAGGCCCCGTCCCAGGCCCCGCCGCCCTTGCGGTCGCGGAACGGCCCCGACGAGCCCTCGAACCACGGTCCGTTGTCCGAGGTGAAGGCGACCATCGTGTCCCCGTCGATCCCCAGCGCCTCCAGCTTCTCCAGCAGCCGGCCGACGTTGACGTCGATCTCCTCCACCACTTCGCCGTAGGCGCCGCCCGCCGACCCCGTCAGGTCGTCGGGGTTGGGAACCAGCGGGATGTGCGGCGCGGTCAGCGCCAGCAGGATGAAGAACGGCCGGTCGCGATTGGCCTCGGCAAACGCCATCGCCTGCTCGAAGAACCGCTGCGTCAGCTTCGCCATGTCGACGCGGCCGTCGTGCGCCGTCACCGATTCGCCCTCGGCCTCGTAGACCTGTAGCGGCCGCATGTCGTGGCTGTAGGGCACGCCGTAGAAGCGATCGAAGCCGTAGCTGGTCGGCGGGAAGTGCGGCGCCACGTGGCCCAGGTGCCACTTGCCGAACAGGGCCGTGGCGTAGTCCGGCTTCAGCGCCTTCGGGATCGTGACCTCCGAGAGCGGCAGGCCCTTCGTATCGGCGGGTTGCAGCACCTCGTGCGCCAGGCCCGAGCGGATGGCGTAGCGGCCGGTCAGCAGGCCCGCGCGGCTGGGCGTGCAGACATTGGCCGAGGCGTAGAAGTCGGTGAACCGCGCGCCCTCGGCCGCCAGCCGGTCGATGTTGGGCGTGCGGATGTGGGTCGAGTCGTTGCAGCCGACGTCGCCGTAGCCGAGGTCGTCGGCAAGGATCACGATGAAATTGGGCTGTCGCATCCCCCCACCCTAGCGCGCGGCGAAGCTTCGCCAAGCCTAGGTGTGCCGCCACCCGCCGGGGCCGGGATCGATGAGCGCGCCGGCGGCCCGGACCTCGACACCCTCGCCCTCCTGCACCTCGCCGATGACGGTGAAGCCGGCTGGCCGGCGCACGCCGGACGGCGCGGTGCAGACCACTTCGTAGTCGTCGCCCCCCGAACCGAGGCGCAGCAGCGCGGCGGGGATATCCGCCTGCTGCTCCAGCCAGGTGGCCGCGCCGCGGCTCAGCGGCAGCTTGTCGAGGTCGATGGCGACGCGCACCTCACTGGCCTCGGCCAGGTGGCGCGCATCGGCGATCAGGCCGTCCGAGACATCGGCTGCCGAGGTGGCGATGCGGCGGAGCTGGTCGCGCAGGTCCAGCCGCGGCTCGGGCAGGCGGTAGCGGTAGACGAGCTCGCCCTCGGTGTCGGAGATCTCGCCGCGGACGGCCGCGAGCCCCAAGGTCCCGTCGCCGATCGTGCCCGAGACCAGCAGCCGGTCGCCCGGCCGCGCGCCCGACCGGCGCACCATCCGGCGCTCGGGGACCCAGCCCATGGCCGTCAGGCTCGCCGTGAACGGACCGGGCGTCGAGACGGTGTCGCCGCCCATCAGGCTGACGCCATAGGCCTCCAGGTCGGCCGCAAGCCCCATGGCGAACCGCTCGCGCTCGCGGGCGCCCAGGCCGTTGGGCCAGGCCACGAACAGGAAGGCCGCGAAGGGCTCGGCCGCCTTGGCCGCCAGGTCCGAGAGGTTCACCCGCACCAGCTTGCGCGCGACCAGGTCGGGCGCCTCGCCCACCGGGAAGTGGACGCCCTCCACGATGGCGTCCTTGGTGACCACGACCTCGTGGCCCTTGCGGCTGGGCAGGACGGCGGCGTCGTCCTTCAGGCCGAAAGCGCCCGGCGCGCCGCGGGTGAGCGGGCGGAAGAGGCGCTCGATCTCGCCGAACTCGTCCAGCCGTTCAGGCCCGGGGCCGGACATCGCGGGCCACCGCGTCCAGGGCGCCGTTCACGAAGCCGGGCTCCACCCCCTCGAAGAAGCTCTTGGCGATCTCGACGTACTCGTCGATGGCCACCTCGGTCGGCACGTCGGGGCGGTGCGCCAGTTCGTAGGCGCCGGCCCGCAGGATCGCCCGCACCGTGGCGTCCAGCCGCTCCAGCCGCCAGTTCTCGGCCAGCCGCCGGGCGATCGCGGCGTCGACCCGCGACTGCTCGGCCACCACACCGCGCACCAGTTCGGCGAAGAACGCTTCGTCGGCGCTGGCCAGCGGCGCGGTCTCGTTGTCGCCCACCTCGATATCGCGGTCGAAGCGGTGCTCGGTGAACTCGCGGATCACGTGCTCGACGCCGATGGACGACACCTCCATCTGGTAGAGGGCCTGCACGGCGGCCAGTCGCGCGACCGAGCGCGACGCGTGCGCGCCGCTCATCGCCTGCCGCCCAGCAATTGCTGCTTCAGGGCGATCATCGACAACGCCGCGCGGGCCGCGCCGCCGCCCTTGTCGCCTTCGCTGAGGCGGGCGCGGGCCCAGGCCTGCTCGTCGTCCTCGGTGGTCAGGACGCCGTTGCCGATGCACAGGCGCTTGCCCGTGGTCAGGTCCATGATCCCGCGGGCGCTCTCGTTCGAGACGATCTCGAAGTGGTAGGTCTCGCCGCGGATCACGCAGCCCAGCGCGACGTAGCCGTCGTAGCGGACGCCCGTCGGCTTGTGGCCGGCCTCTTCCGCCAGGGCGATGGCGCCGGGGATCTCCAGGGCGCCCGGAACGGTGACGACATCGTATTCCGCGCCGAACGCGCTCAGCGCCTGCGTCGCGCCCTCCAGCAGCGCGTCGGCCAGGTCGTCATAGAAGCGCGCCTCCACGATCAGGAGGCGGATCGGCTCATCGCTCATCGAAGGTCCCTGGACAGCGGTTGGATGCTGCTCTTAGGCCGTTTCGCGCCAGCGGGCGAGATAGCGCGCCAGCATGTCGATCTCGAGGTTCACCCGCGAGCCGGGCGTCAGCGTCCCCAGCGTCGTCACGTCCCAGGTGTGGGGGATCAGGTTCACGCCGAAGACGTCGTCCTCGACCTCGTTGACGGTCAGCGAGACGCCCTCGACCGTGATCGACCCCTTCGGCGCGATGTAGCGGTGCAGCGGCCGGGGCGCGCGGATGCGCACCCGGTGCGAGCCGCCCTCGCTCTTGATGGAGAGCACCTCGCCCACGCCGTCGACATGCCCCGAGACGATGTGACCGCCGAGCTCGTCGCCCACGCGGGCGGCGCGCTCCAGGTTGACCGGCCGGCCTTCCGCCCAGTCCGACAGCGTCGTGAGGCCCAGCGTCTCGCCTGAGACCTCCACGGCGAACCAGCCCCCGCCCTTCTCCACGACGGTCAGGCAGCAGCCCGCGTGGCTGACCGAGGCGCCGATGTCGATGGTGGCGAGGTCGAAGCGCGTCTCGATCTCGAACCGGCGGTCGCGGTTGGTGTCCCGGACGCTGCGGACGCGTCCCACGTCGGTGACGATGCCGGTGAACATTCAGCCCCTCGAATAGCGTTCCCAGAGGTCGTCGCCGAGTTGGCCCACCTCCACGCGCCGGAAATGGGGCGCCTCGGCGAGCGCCGCAACCGCCAGCGCGCCCACGCCGGGCCGCCCTTCCCCGCCGATGACGATGGGCGCCCGGAACCACTCGATCGTGTCGACCAGCCCGCAACGCAGGAAACTGCCCGCCACCTGCCCGCCGCCCTCGACGAACAGGTCGGAAAGCCCTTCGTCCGCAAGCATTTGTGCGACGACCTTCAGATCGGGGCGATCCTTGCCGATCGCGGGCGCGCGCAGCACGCGGACGCCGGCGCGCGTCAGCGCCGGATCCGGAGCGCCGGTGGCGACCACATAGGTCGGGACCTCGCGCGCCGTCTTCACGAGCACGCTGTCCGCCGGCAGACGCTGGCGGCTGTCCAGCACCACGCGCGCCGGCTGGCGGCCTCCGTACCCCGGCAACCGCACCGTCAGCGACGGGTCGTCCGCCAGCGCCGTCTCGATCCCCACCACGACCGCATCGTGGGCCGCGCGCAGCCGATGCACCTGCTCGCGCGCCTGCGGCCCCGTGATCCAGCGGCTTTCCCCGGACGCCGTCGCGATCCGGCCGTCGAGCGAGGTGGCGAGCTTGAGGGTGACTGACATCGCCCTACCCTTATGGGGCGCGGCGCACGGAGGCCAGCCATCCAGGGGCGTGGCGCGCTCAACCGGCGCCCGAGCCTACCGCCCGTCGACCAGCGCCTCGCTGAGGCCCTCTTCGCTCAGGAACTGGGCGAAGTCGCTGGTCTCGCGGAAGTCGCGGTAGACCGAGGCGTAGCGGACGTAGGCCACGTCATCGAGCTGCTTCAGATGCTTCATGACCAGCTCGCCGACGGTGGACGACGGCAGCTCGGTCTCGCCCATGCTCTCGAGCTGGCGGGCGATGGCCGAGATCATGCGTTCCACCCGCTCGGGCTCGATCGGCCGCTTGCGGATGGCGATGGAGATCGAGCGGGCGAGCTTGTCGCGGTCGAAGGGCGTGCGGCGGCCCGACCGCTTCAGGATGGTGAGCTCGCGAAGCTGCACGCGCTCGAACGTGGTGAAACGGCCCTCGCACGACGGGCACAGCCGGCGCCGGCGAATCGCCGCACCGTCTTCCGACGGGCGGCTGTCCTTCACCTGGGTCTCGTCGTGGCCACAGAATGGGCAGCGCATATTTAGCCCCTCCTTCAGCCACTTAACGCTATTAGCTGTAGATGGGGAAGCGCCTCGTCATCGCCACCACCTCGGCGCGGACCTTCTGCTCCACCGCCGTGGAGTCCTCGCCGGTCGCCACCGCGTCGAGCACTTCGCCGATCCAGCGGCCGACCTGACGGAATTCCTCGGGGCCGAAGCCGCGGGTCGTGCCGGCCGGCGAGCCGACGCGCAGGCCCGACGTCTGCATCGCCGGCAGCGGATCGCCGGGGATCGAATTCTTGTTCGTGGTGATCCCGGCCCGCTCCAGCGCGACTTCGGCCTGGGCCCCCGAGACGCGCTTGGGCGTCAGGTCGACCAGCATGAGGTGGCTGTCGGTGCCGTTGGAGACGATCTTGAAGCCCACGCCCTGCAGGCTGTCGGCCAGCGCCCGGGCGTTCTCGATCACCTGCTTCGCATAGGTCCTGAACTCGGGCTTCAGCGCCTCGCCGAAGGCCACGGCCTTGGCGGCGATCACGTGCATCAGCGGGCCGCCCTGCAGGCCCGGGAAGACCGCCGAGTTGATCCGCGACGCCAGCTTCTTGTCGTTGGTCAGGATCATGCCGCCGCGCGGGCCGCGCAGGGTCTTGTGCGTGGTCGTGGTGACGACGTGGCTGTGCGGGAACGGGTTCGGGTATTCGCCGGCCACGACCAGGCCCGCGTAGTGGGCGACGTCGCTCATCAGGATCGCGCCCACCTCGTCGGCGATCTCGCGGAACTTCGCGAAGTCGATGTGCCGCGAATAGGCCGAGCCGCCGGCGATGATCACTTTCGGCCTGTGCTCGCGGGCCACCGCGGCGGCCTCGTCGTAGTCGATCAGGTGGTCCTGGGTGCGCACGCCATAGGCCACGGGATGGAACCACTTGCCCGACTGGTTGACGCTCTTGCCGTGGGTCAGGTGGCCGCCGTGGTCCAGGTTCATGCCCATGAAGGTGTCGCCCGGCGTCATGGTGGCCATGAACACCGCCTGGTTCGCCTGGCTCCCGGAGTGCGGCTGCACGTTGGCGTACTCGCAGCCGAACAACTGCTTGGCGCGGTCGATCGCGAGCCGCTCGGCCTCGTCGACCACCTCGCAGCCGCCGTAGTAGCGCTTGCCCGGGTAGCCCTCGGCGTACTTGTTGGTCAGCACCGAGCCCTGGGCGTCGAGCACGGCCCTGGAGACGATGTTCTCCGAGGCGATCAGCTCGATCTGGTCCTGCTGGCGCCGCAGCTCACCCGACAGGATCTTCGCGAGGTCCGGATCGGCGCTGTCCACGCCGGCGCGGAAGAAGTCTTCGGTCGAGGGCTTCGATTGCACGTGCAGGTTCAAGGGCAAGGCCTTCGCTGGAGCGCCGACTCCCGGGTCGGCGAGAGGCGCCTCCTTTACCTCCGAACGCCCCCCGCTCCAACCGCGCCCGCGAACAGTATTTCTGGGAACCGTTCGCGGTCGCCGCGCGTTGACGGCCGAAGGCCGGGCGTGGTGGGATGCGCAGAGGGTCCGAACTCGCATGTCAAAAAGGGGTGGTGAATGAGCGCAGGACCCGATTCCGATGGTCCGTCGGAGCTAGAGCTGTTGCGCCTGGGGGCGGGAATCGTCTCTGCGTATGTGGGCCGGCATGAGATCGCCGTAGACGCCTTGCCGGACGTCATCCGCACCGTGCATCAGGCCCTGACCGCGCTGACCGCCGCGTCGGCCGCCGCCCGGGCCGAGGAACGCCCGAAGCCGGCCGTGCCGATCGGCCGGTCCGTGCAGCACGACTACATCGTCTGTCTCGAGGACGGCAAACGGCTGAAGTTGCTGAAGCGCTACCTGCGCTCGCACTACAATCTGAGCCCGGACGAGTATCGCCGCCGCTGGGGCCTGCCGGCCGACTACCCGATGGTCGCGCCGGCCTACGCCGCGCGCCGCTCCGACTTCGCCAAGCAGATCGGTCTCGGACTGGGCGTCCGCCGCAAGACGTAAGAGGGATCGCCCGGCTTCCGACACGTCGAAGTGAAAGAACGCCCCTGGGTCAGCAGGGGCGTCCGGGACCGGCGCCGCGTCGGGTTGTAGGTGGCTCCGGTCCTGATCGAGAGTTGAACATGCTTCGGTAGCGCCGGCACACGCCAGGACGTCGCAGGACCAACTTGTCGCAGCCCGGGCGGGACCAGGCCGCGCGCGACGCCGTATTCCTTCGCCGAGGCCCTCTTCAGCAGAGGGCCGGGCCTCAGGCGGCGACGCCGCCGATGCGCTTGATGTTGCAGTGGGTCCAGAGCTTCTCGAGCACCTCGACGAGTTCGTCCATCATGCGGTCGTCGTGGGCGGGGCTGGGGGTGAAGCGCAGCCGCTCGGTCCCGCGCGGCACGGTGGGGTAGTTGATCGGCTGGACGTAGATGCCGTGGTCTTCCAGCAGCATGTCGGAGATCATCTTGCAGTGGATGGGGTCGCCCACCAGCAGCGGCACGATGTGGCTGACGGATGGCATCACC
>NZ_JAHBYD010000030.1 GCF_019636135.1 Phenylobacterium sp. | reverse complement strand
GGCGCCACGCGTTCGAGGATCAGGATGGCGCCGTCGTACCAGGTGAGCGCCATCCGGTCCGGGGCGAGGCGGACGGCGATGGCGCCGCCCGCCGCCTCGGGGCCGAACGGGCCCTGGCCGCAGCCGAGGGTCGCCGCCGGCGCGCGCTTCGCCTCGGGCAGCACGTCGGCCTCGTAGTAGTCCCGCAGCAGCTTGCCGGCCGGCTCGTCGGCGGGCTCGAAGGCCGGCATCACGCAGACCTCGTTCAGCGTCGGGGGCGCGCCGCCTCGCCAGCTCAGCCGGCGCGGGGTCACGACCAGGCGCGCGCCCATGTAGGTCGGGTCGTTCGGGACGAGGGCCTGCACGGGGCTGGGCGCGACGTCGACGCGGGTCACGCGCCATTCGCCCTGGAACATGGCCGCGGTCGCGCCTGTGATCGGTCCGTGATCCTCATCCGCCGCCGACGCTTCGACCTGCGCCGGGGCAGGCGCAGGAGCGGGCGCGGGAGGCGGCGCGGGCGTGGCCGCTGGCGCGCGAGCCGGCGGTTCCGGCCGCGCCGGCTCGCGCCGGTCGCAGGCGTTCAGCAGGAGGGCGGCCACACAGGCCGGCAGGACACGCAGGGTCGGCCTCACTTCCGGGCGCCGTCCGATCAGCGCGGCGCGTCGAGCAGCACGTAGCGGAACCGCTGCTGGTCGGCCACAGCCTCCAGCGCCTGGAAGAACCGCGCGTGTTCGTCCGGGGGTAGGGTCTGGCACCCCATCGAGCCCGTGATGTTCCGCCCGCCGACGTGGATGTGCATGGCGGCCGCGCCCTTGACCCGGGTCTGGGGCTCCATCGCCGAGATGCGGCCGTCCTGGTCCACATCGCGCTGGACGATGGCCGTCGCGTTCGGGTCGGCCCGGAGGGCGAGGGTGTCCCTGTTGTCGATGCGGTAGACGCCGCGGATGTACTCGACGGTCTGGCCCGACTTCAGTTGGCCGAGATCGGGGCGGCCGTCCCCGTCGGCGTCCGGCGGTCGCGAGTTGCTGCCGGGCCTCAGGTAGCGCGTGCTGGGCTCGGTGTTGCACCTGAAGGTCTGGGCTCCGTAGCCGCCGCCGTTCCTGCGCACGATGACCATGGTGTCGTCGTACAGCCCGTTGCCGCCGTTCGCGTCGAACGGGGTCTGCTTGCGCAGCCCGAGCAGGACCGCGCGCCCCGCGTCGAGGTCCGCCACCGCGGCCTCCGACCCGTTGTTCCGGACGAGCTCGGCGTACGACGGTCCGGTCGGTGCGGTTCCCGGCGCCTGGGGTGCGGGCGGCGCAGGCGGCGGCGCGGCCGGCGTCCCGGCCTTCCTGAACAGCGCCACCTCGTCGGCCCGGCGGTTGACCAGGCCCTGCACGACCTTGCCGCCCGACCTGTTCCACCAGGCCATGGCTTCGGCGGCGCCGGCGAAGTCGCCGCGGTTGAGCCGCTCCAGGGCGGTGGAGTCCCTGAAGTTGGGGGTCCCGATGTTGTAGGCCAGCGACACCAGGGCATCGAACTGGTTCTGGGTGACGGGGACGCGGATCAGGCCACGCACGGCGGTCACATAGGGGCCGACGGCCTTGGCGAGCAGCGCGCGCTCCTGCGCCGGCGTGACGCGGATGTTGGCGTTCGCCGTGCAGAAGGCCTGGGCCGCGGCGTCACGCAACCCGCAACCCCTCGCCAGATCGCCGGCCATGGCCGCGCTCATGCCGACCGCCGTGAGGTCGGCGACGACGCTTTCCCGGGTGCGGTTCTTGAGGTCGTAGCCCGGCCCGATGGTTACGCCGCTCGCGCCCTTCGGCCAGTGCGGCCGGTCGCTGACGCCGGTCTGCGCCTCATGGGCGAACAGGAAGTCGGCCCCGTTCGGGGAGAGGCCGCCCAACGTCGCGCCGGGCGGCGGCGGGGGCGTCGGGACCGGCGGCGTCGGCGTCGCGGGCGGCTGCCCGTCGTCCGCGCGCAGGCGCAGCACCTGGCCGATCCGGAGCACGTAGGGCGCCGCGATGCCGTTGAGGTCGGCGATCGCCCTCCAGCCGATGCCGTACCGCGCGCCGATCCCGCCCAGCGTGTCGCCGGCGACGACCTTGCAGGTCGCGGGGACCGCCCTGGGCGCCGGGGCCGGCGCCGCCGCCACGGGCGGCGGCGGGGGTGCGGCGGGGAGGGCGATCCTCTGGCCCACGCCGATCGCGTTCGCGTTCCGGATAGTGGGGTTGGCGGTCTTCAGCGCGGCCAGCGTGACGCCGTACCGCCGGGCGATACCGGAGAGCGTGTCCCCGGCCTTGACGATGTGAACGGGGCCATCCTTCGGCATGAGTTTCCCCTCGATAGCCGATGTCTCGACAACTTTAGCGGGCAAATTGGTTCGGAGTCATCTGAAAGCGGCGTCTTGAGCACGTCGCGGACAGGGCGGCAGCGGAACATGCGCGTGCGTCAGAAGCGGACGTAAGGCGGGGGTGCGCCTCGGGCGCCGCTGGCCGCGGCCGTCGCGGCCCGCTACATCACCGGCATGGCCGAAGCGTTCAACGAGACCGTGCTGCCCGCCGCGAAGGCCGAGCGCTACGCCGCCGTGGCCGAGGAGATCGCCGCGGTGCTGGAGGGCGAGCCGAACCTCACCGCGCGGATGGCGACGGTGGCCTCGATGCTGGCCGCGAGCTTCGAGGACTACTTCTGGACGGGCTTCTACGTGGTCGATCCCACGAAGGACCGCGAGCTGGTGGTGGGGCCCTACCAGGGCACGCTGGGGTGCCTGCGCATCGCGTTCGGACGCGGCGTCTGCGGCGCGGCGGCGGCGACGCGGGAGACGCAGGTGGTGGCGGATGTCCACGCCTTCCCGGGGCACATCGCCTGCGACAGCCGCTCGGCGAGCGAGATCGTGGTTCCGGTGGTGGACGGCGGCGGCGAGCTGATCGCCGTGTTCGACGTGGATTCGGAACGCCCGGCGGCGTTCGACGGCGTCGACAGGGACTGGCTGGAGCGGATCCTGGCGCGGACCTTCGCCGCGTAGGGCGAACCCACGGGCCGGGCTGAAGACCTATTCAATTCAGAACGTCATGGCCGGGCTTGTCCCGGCCACCCATGAACACCGGCGGCATTCGGAAGGGCGCCGCGGCCGACGCTGCGGCGTCCTGACGCCTGCCTGCGCGTATGGGTGGCCGGGACAAGCCCGGCCATGACGTTCCTGGGGAGTTAGGCGGAGAGGCGCCGGCCGTGCGGGGCCGACGCCTCTACCGGTCGTCGTTACTTCGTGGTCTTGGCGTCGGTCTTGGCTTCGGTCTTCGCCGCGGCCTTCTTGGCCGGCGCCTTCTTGGCCGGAGCCTTGTGGGCGGTCTTGGCGGGCGGGGTCGCGGCCGGCGTCGCACCCTGGGCGAGCGCGAGGGCGGGCGCGCCGGCGAGGGCGAGGGCGGTGAGGGCCGAAACGGCGAGGCGGAGCTTCATGGAAGGTGGTTCCTGTTCCCAACGGGTCACGTCGACCCGACGCCCACAACCTCACGCGGCCAGCTTTCAGCCATCCGGCGGCCCCCTTACAAATCTGTCAGCCGCCGGGCTTGGGCGATGCGCCAGGCATGACGCGTGCGTCACCCTCCGTTGTCTTCCGCTGCGGCGCCCGCCTAGAACCCTCCCGAAGCGCCGAAGACGGCGCGCGAGACATTGGAGCAATGACATGGCCGAGGCCTATATCGTCGCCGCAACCCGCACCGCCGGGGGCCGCAAGGGCGGCCGCCTCCGCGACTGGCACCCCTCGGACCTGGCCGGCAAGGTGCTGGACGACCTGGTCGCGCGCACGGGCATCGACCCGGCGGTGATCGAGGACGTGATCATGGGCTGCGTGACCCAGGCCGGCGAGCAGTCGACCAACATCGCGCGCAACGCCGTCCTGTCGTCGAGCCTGCCGGAAAGCGTGCCGGCCACCTCGGTCGACCGCCAGTGCGGCTCGTCGCAGCAGGCCCTGCAGTTCGCCGCCCAGGCCGTGATGAGCGGCACCCAGGACGTGGTGATCGCCTCGGGCGTGGAGAGCATGACGCGCTGCGCCATGGGCATGGCGGTGATCCTGCCGGCCAAGGCGGGCCTCGGCGTGCCGAAGAGCCCGAAGCAGGAAGAGCGCTACCCCAACATCCAGTTCAGCCAGTTCGCCGGCGCCGAGATGGTCGCCAAGAAGTACGGACTGACCAAGGACCAGTTGGACGAGTACGGCTATCGCAGCCACCAGAACGCCATCGCGGCCACCCAGGCGGGCGCGTTCAAGGACGAGATCCTGGTGCTGGACGGCAAGGACGCCGAGGGCAATACGGTGCGCCATGAGGCCGACGAGGGCATCCGCTTCGAGGCCAGCCTGGAAGCGATGAAGAACGTGAAGCTCCTCCAGGAAGGCGGCGCGATCACCGCGGCGACCTCCAGCCAGATCTGCGACGGCGCCTCGGGCGTGATGGTCGTGTCGGAGAAGGCGCTGAAGGAGCACAACCTGACGCCGATGGCGCGCGTCCACCACCTGTCGGTGATGGGCCACGACCCGGTGATCATGCTGGAAGCCCCGATCCCGGCGACCGAGCGGGCGCTGAAGCGGGCGGGCCTGTCGATCGACGACATCGACCTGTTCGAAGTCAACGAAGCCTTCGCCTCGGTGCCGGTCGCGTTCCTGCAGAAGACGGGCGCCGATCCGGACCGCCTGAACGTCAACGGCGGCGCCATCGCGCTGGGCCACCCGCTGGGCGCCTCGGGGACCAAGCTGATGACCACGCTGCTCTACGCGCTGAAGGCGCGCGGCAAGAAGTACGGCCTGCAGACCATGTGCGAAGGCGGCGGCCTGGCCAACGTGACGATCGTCGAGCGGCTCTAAGACCGACCCACTGAAGCCCTCCTCCTCGATGGAGGAGGGTCGGGTGGTGTGACCGCTGAACGAAATCGTGCGCGCGAGAGACGCTGGCGTCTCCGCAGCCACACCGATAAGGCCCCCACCATCCCCGGCCCTTCCTCCATCGAGGAGGAAGGGAGGAACGGAGCAGAGAGCATGGCCGGCCGCGTCGTCGTCATCACCGGAGCCTTCGGCATCCTGGGCTCGGCCGTCGCGAAGGCGGCGACGGCGCAAGGGGCGGGCCTGGCGCTGATCGATGCGGCCAAGGCGCCGGCGGGCGTGGGCGGCGAGGCGCTCGTGCTGGCCGAGACGGACCTGACCGATCCCGTGCAGGTGGGCGCCGCGATGGCCGCCATCGGCGAGCGGTACGGTCGGATCGACGCCCTGCTGAACATCGCCGGCGGCTTCGTCTGGGAGAAGATCGAGGGGCAGGACCCGTCGCGCTGGGCCGACCTCTTCAGGCTGAACGTGGTCACCGCCGCCAACGCCAGCCGCGCGGCGATCCCGCACCTGAGGAAGAGCGACCACGGGCGGATCGTCAACGTGGGCTCGGCCGCGGCGCTGAAGGCGGGCGCAGGCATGGGCGCCTATTCGGCGGCGAAGGCGGGCGTGCATGCGCTGACCCAGGCGCTGGCCGAGGAGCTGAAGGGCGACGGGATCACCGTCAACGCCGTGCTGCCCTCGATCATCGACACCCCGGCCAACCGCGCCGACATGCCCGACACCGACCCTTCGGTCTGGGTCGCGCCCGACGACCTGGCGGCGGTGATCCTGTTCCTCGCCAGCGAGGCTTCGACGGCGGTGACGGGCTCGCTGGTGCCGGTCACGGGGCGGGTCTAGCCCTCTTCCCCTCATCCTGAACGTCATCCCCGGCCTTGTGCCGGGGGATCCATCCGTCGGCCGCAAGGCGGCGGGAGCGAACCGCGCGGCGCGGTTCGCCGCCAGGGCGTTCGGGTGGCTGAACCATGGATCCCCGGCACAAGGCCGGGGATGACGTTCATGAGAGAGAGGGGGGAGAAAGTGGGGCCATCCGCGTACGCTGTTACGTGAAAGCCGCACCCGGTTTTCTAAATCCGCCGATAGGTGAACGCCGGTAGCTCAGGCGTTCGAAGCGGGCGACAGTGAAGCCGGGAGGGAACCCCTGGAATGGGTCCTTGGCTTCTGATCGCCGCGGCCGCGCCGCCGGCGGCCGAAATCGTTGTCGCCAACACACCGCCGCCGGCCGCGCCCGCGGAGCGTGGGATCACGGCCTATCCGCCGGGCTTCTTCGCCGAGGCGCAGCCGACCAGCGCCTACGACATGGTGATCCGCCTGCCGGGCTTCACCTTCGACAAGGGCGCCGCGGTGCGCGGCCTGGCCGGGGCGGCGGGCAACGTGATCATCGACGGCCAGCCGCCGGTGTCGAAGAACGACGCCCTGGACGAGATCCTGAAGCGCATCCCGGCGGGTTCGGTGGAGCGCATCGAGTTGATCCGCGGCGGCGCGCCGGGCATCGACATGGACGGCCGCTCGGTGCTGGCCAACGTCGTGCGGCGGCAGGCGGCGGGGTTCAAGGCGGCGGTCTCGCCCATCGCCAACTTCATCTACGACGGGCGGGTTCTGAACAGCCTGCGGGCCGAGGCGCAGTGGCGGTGGCCGGGCGGCCGCTCTGCGGAGCTGTCGCAGGTCTACGGCAAGGGGCCGAACGAGGAACTGGGCGACGGGGTGCGCACCCGCGTCGGCGCGAACGGCGCGGTGCGCCTGCGCTCGAACGTGGACGTCGACAGCGGCGGCCAGCGTATCTACACGATCGGCGCCTTCGAGACGCCGGCCCTGGGCGGCCGGGTGCGGCTGAACGGCGCCTACCAGCTCAATCCATCGTTCGTGGAGCTCTACGACCGCTATGTCGGCGGCGGGAAGGAGTATGAATACGACCGGATCGACCGCAGGCAGATCGAGACAGGCCTGCGCTTCTCGCGGGCGCTCGGCGCCACGACCGGGCTGGAGGTGATCGCCTTCCGGCAGATGAACGACAGCGACACGACGGTCCATTTCGAGGCGCCCGCGCTGGTGCGCGACTTTGCCCTCGACCGCGAGAGCACCGAGACGGTGGGGCGCGTGACGCTGAAGCGCCGCCAGTCGCCGCGGCTGTCGTTCGAGGGCAGCCTGGAGGGCGCGCTCAACAGATTGGACAGCGAGACGTCCCTGACCGTGAACGGGCGCGCCGTCGTGGTGCCCGCCGCGAACGTGCAGTTCGAGGAGAAGCGCGCCGAGCTGGCCGGCCGGGTGAACTGGCGTGCGACCGAGACCCTGGCCCTGGAGGCGGCCGTGCGGCAGGAGCAGTCGACCGTGACGTCGCGCGGCGACGTGGCGCTGGAGAAGACGCTGCGCTTCACCAAGCCGCGAGTGGCGGCGACCTGGAGCCCGAGCCCCGTGAACCAGGTGCGGCTGCGGCTGGAGCGCGAGGTGGGCCAGCTCAACTTCGACGACTTCGTCGCCACCTCGAACGTGGCGTCCACCGGCACGCTGTCGGCCGGCAACCCCGACCTGACGCCGCAGCAGGCGTGGGTGTTCGAGGCGGCGGCCGAGCGGCGGTTCTGGGGCGGCGGCGCGCTGGTGCTGACCGTGCGCCACTTCGAGCTGTCCGACGTGGTCGACCGCGTCCCGATCTTCGGGCCGACGGGCGCGATCCTGGCGGACTCGCCGGGCAACATCGGCAACGGGACCAAGGACGAATACGCGCTGAACCTGACGCTCCCGCTGGACCGGCTGGGCGTGCCCGGCGCGCAGTTCCGCGGCTACGTCATCCGGCGCCGGACGCGGGTGACGGATCCGCTGACGGGCATCAAGCGCGAGATCTCGGTCCTGCGGCCCGCCGACGTCCGCGAAGGATCGCAGAACGGGCCGGTGAGCTGGGAGGCGCACTTCACCCAGGACCTGCCGGCGATCCACACCGTCTGGGGCGCCGACGTGGTCGGCGGCTTCCGCGAGACCACCTACCGGCTGAGCGAGATCGAGACCCGCAAGGTCACCGCCACGGTCCTGCTGTTCGCGGAGTACAAGGCCGCGCCCGACCTGACGCTGCGGGTCGAGGCGCAGGCGATGAACCAGCGCAACGCACGCCGCATCCGCGAGGTCTACGTCGGCCCGCGCAGCCGTGGCGTGCTCGACTACACCGACGTGCGCGACCTGGAGTGGGGCGGCAGCCTCTATTTCCGCGCCCGCAAGACGTTCGGCTAACTCTCCTCTCCCCCCGCGAAGCGGAGAGGGAGAGGGCGGCTGGGTGACGTCTGTGGTAGCCGAGGAACCGCTGAGCGGCTCGTTCTTCCGCGCCGCCCTCTCCCTGCCCTCTCCCTCTCCGTTCGCTCCGCTCACGGGGGGAGAGGAAGCTACGGCGCTGGCGTGAGCTTCATCAGGGTCTCGGCGTCGCCCTCGACGGCGGCGCGGGTGAAGCGCAGGGGGATGTAGGACCCGGCGGCCCAGAGCGGGAAGAGGTCGCGGTAGTGGGGGCTCGCCGGGTCGGCGGACTGGCCGGGGGTGTTGATGATCATCGAGTTGTCCCAGGCGCCCACGTCCAGGACGAAGCGCACCGAGGCGCCGGCCGTCTGGTTGAAGGTCCGGGCGTCCCAGGTGGCGGCGCGCGGGGTCGAGGCCGAGCCGGGGACCTGAAGCGGGCCGAGGGTCATCTGGGCGGCGAGCTTCTCGTCGGCCAGGGCGGCGACGGCGGGCACGAAGACGGCGCGATGGAGCTGGCCCCAGGTCCAGGTTCCCATGTCGGGGCCGAGGCGGCCCTTCAACTCGCCGATGGCGTCGGCGAGGCTGGCGAGCAGGATCGGCGCGCGCGCGCCGGGCGGCTGGCCCTCGAGCCACGTCAGGAGCGGGTCGGGGGTGCTGGCGCCGACCAGCGCCTGGGCCGCGGGCGAGACGCCTGCCGCGGCCGTCACGCGGCGGCCGAGGTGCTTCACGGCCCAGGTCTCGTAGATCGCGGCGGCGGCGCTGTCGGTGCGCTCGTCGGCGTTCCAGGCCTCCAGCAGGGCGAGGGCCCGCGACACGTCGGGGTCGGTGGACGTCAGGCCCTTCAGCAGCGCCAGGCCGCGGCGCGCCTGCGGACTGGTGCTGTCGCCCTGCAACGCCATGGAGTCGGCCAGCGTCGATTTCGGCAGCGCCGACAGCACCTCGTGGATGCGCACGGACCGCGTGTCGTCGGCCCACTCGAAGCCGAGCTTGCGCCGCTCGCGCGGATAGGCCGGCTCGGCGGGGATGTTCATGGCGTTGGCGGTGGCGAAGAAGCCGGCCGCGGGGTTCTTCGTGACCGGCAGGCCGCCGTCCTCGACGAAGCCCTTCCACTCGTAGCGCCCGTCGCCCGGCACGGGCATCAGGCCGTCCCAGTTCGGGCGCACGGGTGTCCTACCCGCGGCCGACCAGCCGATGTCGCCCTTGGTGTCGGCGTAGGCCAGGTTGAGCGGCGGGGCGCCCCAGCGGTTGCGGGCGGTCTGGAAGTCGTCCCAGCCCTGGGCGCGCCACATGCGCGAGGAGCCGAAGTAGCCGGAGAGGCCGGGCTCGTTCCAGATGGTGCGGATGGCGAAGGCCTTGGCGCCTTGCTGCCAGACGACGGGGCCATGGCGGGTGAAGTGCAATTCGACCTCGCGCGGGGCCTCGCCCTTCACCTCGATGGTCTCCTTGACCACCTTCATCGGCTCGAAGCCGCCCTTGTAGCGATAGGCGTTGCCCTGGACCTCGTAGGCGTAGAGGTCCTCCTGGTCGATGTAGAAGATGGTGATGGCGTAGGCGGTGGTCCCGTTGTGGCCCATCGAGACGCCGGGCAGCGCCGGCTCGCCCGCGCCGATGATCGACAGGCCCGGCGCGTCGAGGTGGGCGATGTAGCGGAGCGAGGGCGCGCCGACCGGCCGGTGGGGATCGCCGGCGAGGATCGGCCGCCCCGTGGCGCTGCGGTCGGCCGAGATGGTCCAGTTGTTCGAGCCCTCGGCGGCGCGCTCGTCGATCACCTGGGCGAGCGCCTTGGGCGCTTCGGCCGACGCCTCGCGGGTCATGGCCTTGAAGCTCACCGGCTCGGTGGCGAGGACGTAGTCCTTCAACACGTCGGCCGGGACGCTGCACGGGTCGAGGCCCTTGGGGATGACGACCTTGTGGGCGGGCTCCAGGCGGCGGCGCAGCGTGTCGGCGTCGAGGCCGCCGGCGCAGACGGCCTGGGCGCGGGCCACCTCGGACGTCACGTTGCTGACCAGGGCGTGGCTGCGGATGCGCAGGACGTCCTCGGCGGCCCAGAGCTCGGGCGCGCTCTTCGTCAGCTTGAACTCGACGGGCAGCGGGCGTTTTCCCGCCTGCACTTCGGCCACGTAGGCGTTGACGCCCGCCGCGAAGGCTTCGACCGCCTCCCGGGCGCTCGGGTCGTAGGCCGCCCACTCGGCCGCCATGTCGCCGCGGTAGAGGAAGAGGCGGGCGGCGCGGTCCTGCGCCACATAGGCCGGGCCGAAGCTGGCCGAGAGGCGGCCCAGGCCGCGCTTGCGCCAGAGGTCGATCTGCCACAGCCGGTCGCGGGCGGCGTTGTAGCCCTGGAGGAAGAACGCGTCCCTGGCCGACTTCGCGTAGATGTGCGGGATGCCCCAGCGGTCGACGATGATCTCGGCCGGCTGGGCGAGCCCCTTCACCGCCCGGTCCTCGACCTTCACGGCGCTCGACACCCCGGCATGCGCCGCCCCCGCCAGCAGGCCCGCCGCCGCCACCCCGAACACCAGTCCACGCGCCATGTCAGCGTCTCCCCTTATCCCGCAGATAATGGACGGAGACCGCCCGGCGCGTCACGACCCAGCTTGCGCTTCCGCACAGGTCATCGGCTAGGGTGGCGCTTCACAGGAGGGAATACCCATGCTCGGCTACGCGACGATCGGCGCCAACGACCTCGAAAAGTCGGCCAAGTTCTACGACGCGGTGTTCGCGCCGCTGGGCGGCAAGCGCGCCTTCGCCAACGAACGCATGCAGTTCTATATGGGCGGCGCCACGTCCGGCATGATCGCGATCTGCAAGCCCTACGACGACAAGCCCGCCACCGCCGGCAACGGGTCGATGTTCGGGCTTTCCGCGCAGGATCATGCGCAGGTGGACGCCGTCCACGCCGCCGCGATCGCCGCCGGCGCCGTGGACGAAGGCGCGCCGGGGATGCGCACCGACACCTTCTACGGCGCGTACTTCCGCGATCCCGACGGCAACAAGATCTGCGTCTTCAAGATGGGCTGAGCCCCAAGGGAAACTTGAGATGATCGGCTACACCACCCTGGGCGTCACCGATCTCGCGCGGGCCAGGGCGTTCTACGACGCCGTCCTGGCCCCGCTCGGCGGCAAGCGGGCGCTCGACTACGAGCGCTCGACCTACTTCGGCGGCTCGGGCCGCGGCGCGCTGCTCGGGATCACCCTGCCGTTCGACGGCAACGCCCAGAGCGTCGGCAACGGCGTGATGGTCGCCCTGGCGGCGAGCGGGCCGGAGCAGATCCATGCGGTTCACGCCGCCGCGATGGCGGCGGGCGCGACCTGCGAAGGCCCGCCGGGCGACCGCGGCGGCGGCTTCTACGGCGCCTACTTCCGCGACCTCGATGGCAACAAGCTCTGCGTCTACAAGATGAGCTGAGCCGCCGCAGGCGCTGTCACTTCAGAACCACGGATTACACGGATGGAGGCCGGCGCTAATCCGTGAAATCCGTGCTTCTTCGAAAAGCGGCGGCCGCCGGGCTGGGCCGACGACCGCCGAGGAAGAGGTCACACACGGGAACCTCCGGGCCGCTACGAACTACGCGCGTAAATCTTACGACTGTCAACTATCCGTTCCCTTCCCGTGAACGGGAAGGGAAGGTCAGGCCGACGGCGCAACCCGCCAGACGATGCCGCCCACGTCGTCGGCCACCAGCAGCGCGCCGCGCTTGTCGACGATGACGCCGACCGGGCGGCCCTGGATCTTGTCGTCGGCGTTGAGGAAGCCGGTGAGGAAGGCCTGCGGCGGCATCTGCGGCCGCCCGCCCGCGAAGGGGATGAAGACCACGCGATAGCCGTTCAGCGGCTTGCGGTTCCATGAGCCGTGCTGGCCGATGAACGCGCCGCCGCGGAAGGCCGGCGGGAAGGCGTCGCCGCGGTAGAACGCGAGGCCCAGCGACGCGGTGTGCGGGCCGGTGGCGTAGTCGGGCGTCAGGGCGGCGGCCACCAGGTCGGGCCGTTGCGGCTTCACCCGCCTGTCGACGTTCCGGCCCCAATAGCTGTAGGGCCAGCCGTAGAAGCCGCCGTCCTTGACGCTGGTGAGGTAGTCGGGCGGCAGGTCATTGCCGATCTCGTCGCGCTCGTTGGAGACGGTCCACATGGCGCCCGTCGTCGGCTCGAAGTCGATGCCGTTGGGATTGCGGATGCCGCTCGCGTAGACGCGCGCCTTGCGGGTGGCGAGGTCGTACTCCCAGATCGCCGCGCGGCCTTCCTCGGCGGCCATGCCGTTCTCGCCGATGTTCGAGTTGGAGCCGACGGTGGCGTAGAGCTTCGCGCCGTCCGGGCTGGCGACGACGTTCTTCGTCCAGTGGTGGTTGATGGGCGGGCCGGGCAGGGCGAAGACCGGCGCGCCGGGGCCCGTCTCCTGCGTGTCGCCGGTGCGGTAGGGGTAGCTCACGACGCCGTCGTGGTTGGCCACGTAGAGGGTGTCGCCGACGAGGGTCATGCCGAAGGGGCTCTTCAGGCCCTGGGCGAAGATGGTCCTGGTCTCGGCCACGCCGTCGCCGTCGGCGTCGCGCAGCAGCAGGATCCGGTCGGGGCTGGTCACGACGGACTTGACCTTCGTCATCAGCATCTTCTGGAAGAAGCCGCGGACGCCCTTGCTGTTCTTGTCGCCCCGGCTGGCCGGGCCGGCGGACTCGGCCACCAGCACGTCCCCGTTGGGCAGGACGTAGAGCCAGCGCGGATGGTCGAGGCCTTCGCCGAAGCGGGTGACCTTGAATCCCGGCGGCGCCTGCGGCGCGGCGTTGGCCGGCCAGCCCACGACCTCGGGCACGCCCACCGACGGGATCAGGCCGGTCCGCGGCTGGGCCAGCTCCGGGTTCGGGCCGAAGCCGACGAACGGGTCGCCGGAGCCGGGGCTCTGGCAGCTTCCGAGGGCGAGGGCGAGGGCGGCCGACGCGGCCAGCAGGACGTGACGCATGTCGACTCCTCCATTCATCCCAAACGCTGACGCCACGGCGCCGTTGCGCCGCCGGCCGAAAGTGGGCTGGAGTGACGGCGTAGGACTTCCGGAGCCGCGCATGGACCTGACGCTCACCCCCGAGCTTGCCACCTTCCGCGACGAGGTGCGCGCCTTCCTCGACGCCCACAAGGACGAATATGCCGACGGCGTCCCGAAGGACATGCGGGCGTGGCAGAAGACGCTGATCGCGAACGGCTACGCGGCGCGCACGATCCCCAAGGCCTACGGCGGCTTCGGCGCGGCGCCCGACATCCTGAAGAGCCGGATCATCGCCGAGGAATTCATCGCCGCGAACGCGCCGCGCGGCATGGCCGGGCAGGGCATCTCGATGCTGGTCCCGACGTTGCTCGAAGTGGGCTCCGAGGAGCAGAAGACGCGCTGGATCCCGCCGACGCTGGCGGGCGAGATCCTGTGGTGCCAGGGCTACTCCGAGCCGGGTGCGGGATCGGACCTCGCCAACCTCCAGACCAAGGCGGTCGAGGACGGTGAGGATTTCCTCATAAGTGGCCAGAAAATCTGGACAAGTACGGCCATGCAGGCGCAGATGATGTTCTGCCTGGTCCGCACCGAGCCGGACGCGCCGAAGCACGAGGGCATCAGCTACATCCTCTTCCCGATGTCGACGCCGGGGATCGAGGTGCGGCCGCTGAAGACCATGACCGGCGTCGCCGAGTTCAACGAGGTGTTCTTCACCGACGTGCGGGTGCCGAAGTCGGCGGTGGTCGGCGGACGCGGGCGCGGCTGGTTCGTGGCCAATGCGACGCTGAAGCACGAGCGGGGCATGCTGGGCGACCCGAACGCGACAGAAGCCCGGCTCAAGGCGCTGATCGAACTGATGAAATCCGAGACGGTCGACGGCCAGCGGGTCATCGACAACCCGGTCTTCCGCGACCGGCTGATGCAGCTCCAGGCCCGCGTGCTGTCGATGAAGTTCAACGGCCTGCGCACGGCGACCGACGACACGGCGGGCCTGGCGCGGATGGTCGTGAAGCTGCAGGGCTGCGAGTTGAACCACCAGGTCGCGGCGCTGGCCATCGACGCCCTGGGCGAGCTGGGCATCCTCTACCACGACGGGCCGTACCTGCGGGCCAAGGGGAACTGGCAGCGCAACTACATGTTCGACCTCGGCCTGATCATCGGCGGGGGGACGGCGCAGATCCAGAAGAACATCATTTCAGAGCGCGGCCTCGGGATGCCGCGCGAGCCGAAGGCGGCGCCCCAATGAGGTTCGCGCTTTCCGAAGACCAGGGCCTCTTGCAGGACAGCCTGAACAAGGCGCTGGCGCAGCTCTCGCCGCTGGATCGCGTGCGCAGGTTCGCCGACGGCGGCGAGATGACCGCGCCGGACATCTGGGCGGGGCTGTCGGATGCGGGCCTTCCGGGCCTGCTCGTCCCCGAGGAGTTCGGCGGGCTGGGCCTGGGCCTGCTGGAGGCCGCGCTGGCGGCCGAGGCGCTGGGCAAGGTGGTCGCGCCGACGCCGTTCCTGGGCTCGGCAGTGCTGGCGCCCTTGGCGCTGACGCTGGGCGGGAGCGTGGAGCAGAAGGCCGAGTGGCTGCCGAAGCTGGCCTCGGGCGAGGCGACGGCGGGTGTCGCCATCTCGGAGCCGATCGCGGGCGCGCGCGAAGGCGCGGGAGTCACGGCGAAGGACGGCAAGCTGACGGGCAAGGCGCTGTTCGCGCTCGACGCGCCCGGGGCGGACCTGCTGATCGTCGCCGACCGGGCGGGCGGGCTGCATCTGGCCGAGCCAGTCGAGGCCGTGCCGATGACGTCGATCGACGCCACGCGGCGGCTCTCGGAGCTGACTTTCAAGGACACGCCGGCTGAGGCGCTCAGCTCGAACCAGGCCCTGGAGCGGCTGCGCGACGCGGCCTGGACGATGATCGCAGCCGACACGCTGGGCGCGTGCCAGACGATGCTGGAGAAGGCGGTCGACTACGCGAAGGAGCGCAAGCAGTTCGGGCGCACCATCGGCAGCTTCCAGGCCGTGAAGCACCTCTGCGCCGAGATGGCCGCCGAGCTGGAGCCGGCGCGCGCGCTGGTCTGGTACGCCGCCTACGCCTTCGACCATGCGCCCGACGAGGCGCCGCTGATGGCCGCCCACGCCAAGGCGCACACCTCCGAGATCGGCCGCTTCATCGCCCGCACGGCCACGGAAGTGCATGGCGGGATCGGCATGACCGACCTTCTGGGGCTCCACTACTGGTTCAAGCGCATCGGCCAGAACCGCCAGATCCTGGGCGGGCCGGAACGGGTGCGCGAAACGGCGGCGCGCCTGCAAGGGCTGGCGGCTTAGGAGGCGTCCAGTTCGAAGCTTCCACAACCCGGTCATCCCCGCGCATGCGGGGACCCAGGCTTGCTTTTTGGGCTGGGGCCGCGCTCGATCGGAGCAAGAAGAGAAGTCTGGGTCCCCGCATGCGCGAGGATGACCGGGATCAGGGGAGGGTAAGATCATGGCCGACGGCTCCGTCCACGGCGACGTCCACGAGCGCTACGCCGCGGTGCGTACGCAGTTCGAGGAGAACCTGGAGAAGGGCGAGGACGTCGGCGCCTGCTTCTGCGCGACGGTCGAGGGCGAGACCGTCGTGGACCTCTGGGGCGGCTGGGCCGACCCGGCGCGCACCCGGCCGTGGGCGCGGGACACCCTCGTCAACGTCTACTCGACGACGAAGACGGTCACGGCGTTGACGGCGCTGCTGATCGCCGACCGCGGCGAGCTCGATTTTGACGCGCCGGTCGCGAAGTACTGGCCCGAGTTCGCCGCCAACGGGAAGGCGGAGACGAAGGTCAGCCACCTGATGAGCCACTCCGCCGGCCTCTCGGGCTGGAAGGAGAAGATCACCACCGAGGACCTCTACGACTGGGAGAAGATGACCTCGCTCCTGGCCGCGCAGGCGCCGTTCTGGGAGGCGGGCACGGCCCCCGGCTACCACGCGCTCACCCAGGGCTACCTGGTGGGCGAGGTGGTGCGCCGCATCACCGGCAAGTCGCTGGGCGCGGTGTTCCGCGAGGAGATAGCCGAGCCGTTGGGCGCCGACTTCTGGGTGGGCCTGCCGGCCTCGGAAGACGGCCGCGTCGCCGAACTGATCCCGCCGCCGCCGGGGACGGGCGTGGGCTCGAACGCCGGGCAGACCGAGTTGCAGGCCAACATGTCGCTGAACCCCGGCATCGACGTCTCGGCGACGAAGACGCGGGCCTGGCGCGGCGCCGAGATCCCGGCCGCGGGCGGCACGGGCAACGCGCGCTCGGTGGCGTTGGTGCATACGATCCTGGCCAACGGCGGGGTGGCGAAGGGCAAGCGCTTCATGTCCGAGGCCGGCTGCCGCAAGGCGTTGGAGCTGCAGGTCGAGGGGGAGGACCTGATCCTCGGCATGCCGGCGCGCTTCGGCCTGGGTTTCGGGCTGGCCGGCGTGATCCCGCTGCCGAACCCGGACGACAGCATGTACTGGGGCGGCTACGGCGGCTCGCTGATCCTCATCGACATGAAGGCGCGGACCACCATCGCCTACGCCATGAACAAGATGGCCCCGACGACCCAGGGCGACATGCGCGCCCTGGGCCTAGCCATGGGCATCTGGACCGCGATGGGGACGATCTAGAGCCCGGTGCGTGATTCGAGAATCACGCACCGGGCTCTAGATTTTTGATTTCGCATCGTTTTCGCCGAAAACCGGCCGCCACTTTTCGGCACGATGCTCTAGGTCAGGCCTGCGCCTGCCACGGATCGATCAGCCGGACGCCCATGGGCGCAAAGTCGGCGGTATTGCGGGTGACGACGATAAGATTATGCACGAGCGCTGTGGCGCCGATCATCGCATCGTGCTCCGACCTTGGGTCCGGCACATGAAGGCTGGCGCACCGGCGTGCGATCGCCGCATCGATCGGCAGAATGCGGTCATGGAAGCGCCGTAGCAGGACGCCTTCAAACCAGTCCCGCAACTGCACGGCTTGAATGGGGTCGCGTCGCTCGAGACGCATCACGCCCAACTCCAGTTCCATGACGGTGATCGCTGATATGAACGTGGCCTCGGGGATGCTGTGCGCATTCCACGCCACCACGTTGGGGTCGGCGCGACCGGAGGGTAACTTGCGGAGTTCGGACACCACATTGGTGTCGAGCAGGTACATCAGTCGAAGTCGAGGTCGACAGGGGTTCCACGAGCGATATCGCCCATGCGAGGCGGATCGAAGTCGATATCGGCCCCATCCTCCATGCCGATGAGGTCTCCCAGTGTCTTGCTCCCCGTCAGGCGACGATAGGCTTCGATCGTCAGAAGCACGTAGGCTGCTTCTCCCCGGTCCGTAATGAATACCGGGCCGTCCTTCGCAGCGCGCTTGGCGGCAGCGGTGTCCTGGTTGAAGTCTCGACTAGAGAACGCTCGGGTCATGTAGCAACATTACTACGAGGGTGACCCGCGGTCAAAGCTACGCCCGGACCGGCGGGGCCTTGTCGGTCCAGGGGCGGGCGGCTTCGAGCTGGTAGGCGAGTTGGAAGAGCAGGCCTTCGCCGCCGACGCGGGCGGCGAATTGCGTGCCGACCGGCAGGCCTTCCGGCGTCCAGTTGAGGGGCACGCTCATCGCCGGGCCGCCGGCCACGTTGTGGTAGGTGGTGTAGCCCACGTACTCGATCAGGCGCTCGACCAGGGTGTCGAACGGCACGGTGGGTCCGACCTCGCCCAGCTTCGGGGGCGCCCAGGCGAGTACGGGCGACAGGATCACGTCGAAGCGGTTCGTCACGAACCAGGCGTCGTAGGCCTTCGCCGCCGCCTCCAGCCGCACCAGCGCCTCAGGCAGGGCGTCCTTCGGCGCGCGGCGGGCCATGTCGACGAGACCGAGGCTGAAGGGCTCCAGCAGGGTGTCGTCGGCCTTGCGGCCGGAGGCCTTCTCGATCGCGTCGGCGAGGCCCACGGCGCCCGACGCCCAGAGCAGCAGGAAGTCGTTGATGAAGGTCTGCTGGATCGGCCAGGCCGTCGGCACGACCGTATGGCCGAGGTCGCGCATGAGCCTGGCCGAGCTCTCGGTGGCGGCGCGCACCTCGGGCGAGGGCGCCTTGCCCGCGCCGCCGTCGAGGACCAGGCCCACGCGGAGCCTGCGCTTCAGCGGCGCGGTGACGAGGCCGACCGGCGGGTGCTGGGCGCCGGAACCCGAGTCTTCGGTCGCCGCGAACATCGCCGCGGAGTCGCGGACGCTGCGGGTCACCACATGGCTCACGCCGATGTTGCGGATGCTGGTGTCGCCGCGGGCGTCCACCGTGCGGCCCCGCGAGGGCTTCAGGCCGAAGAGGCCGCAGCAGGACGACGGGATGCGGATCGAGCCGCCGCCATCGCTGGCGTGGGCGATGGCGACCGCGCCCGAGGCCACCGCTGCGGCCGCGCCGCCCGACGAGCCGCCGGAGGAGCGGGTTATGTCCCAGGGATTGCGGGTCGCGCCGAACGCGAGGGGCTCGGTGGTCGGCAGGAAGCCGGCCTCGGGCGTCGCCGACTTGCCGATCACGTTCACGCCCGCCTTCTCGTAGGCGTCGATCAGGGCGTCCTGCTTCGTCGCCGGCGGCAGGGACAGGAAGGCGCGGCTGCCGTTGCGGGTGGGCAGGCCCACATAGTCGTCCAGGTCCTTCACCAGGAACGGGACGCCGCCGAACGGTCCGGGCCTGGCGCCGGCGGCGGCGCGCGTGAGGGCGCGGTCGAAGTCGGAGGCGACGACGAAGTTCAGCTTCGGCTGCAGCTTCAGGGTGCGGTCGATGGCGGCCTTCGTCGCCTCCAGCGCGGAAAGCTGGCCGCCGCGGATCATCGCCGCGGTCTCGGTGGCGTCGGGCCAGGCCGACCTGATCGCGGGCGCCTTGGCGAACGCCTCGCTCGCCAGCGCCGCAAACCCGAGCGCGCCCAGCCCACGACGTGTGATCCGGTCCATCGAAACCCTCCCCGTCCCGGACTCGATGGCCGGGTTGGGGGAGAGCTTGGCCGGTCGGAGCCGGGCGCCGCAAGGGGCTTAGTGCTTCACATGCTCGGGCTTGCCCTTGCGCCTGGTGTGGGCGAACTCTTCGAGCTGCTTCTCGGTCATCGACAGCATCGACTTCGACGCGCCCTTGAGCTTGCTCCTGGGCGTGTCGCCGCGCTTGGCGGAGAGGGCGGCCCCGGCGGCCTTCTGCTGGGCGGCGGACTTGGCGGGCATGGTTGTACTCCTTCACCGACCGCGCCACGCTGCGCGGCAGTCGGATGAACCCGCGGAACGCCGAGGGGTTCATGGCCAAGGAGGCGATGCGTGGCGCAAGGGGTGGCGGACGAACCCGGCAGGCGACGCGCGCTGCCGCGCGTGCGGGTCCGGTTGCGCGAACTCTACCACGGCGCGTCGCCCGAGGCGGTGCGGTTCCGCCTCTGGGTCATCGCCATCGACGTGCTGCTGATCGGCTTCTTCATCGCCGCGCCGTTCCTGCGGGACTACTATCCGGTCTACCTGACGTTCGACTATGTGGTGGCGCTGGTGCTGGCGCTCGACATCGGCGCCCGCGCGCTCGCCGACGTCAGCCTGCGGACCTTCCTTCGGCGGCCGTCGAGCTGGCTCGACCTCTTCGTGCTGGCGACGCTTCTGTTCCCGCTGTGGCTGTTCAACTTCGCCTTCCTGCGGGTGCTCAGGCTGTGGTCGCTGGTCCACAGCGAGATCTTCTGGCACACGGTCGGACGCCGCTACGACGACAGCCGCGTGGAGGACGTCTCGAAGTCGCTGGCCACCCTGGTCACCTTCATCTTCGTGGCGACGGGCTTCGTCTACGCCAGCTTCGCGCGCAGCCATCCGGGGCTGAACGGCTATGTCGATGCGCTCTACTTCACGGTGACGACGCTCACGACCACCGGATTCGGCGACATCACGCTCCCGGGCGCCTGGGGCCGGCTGCTGACGATCGTCATCATGATCAGCGGGATCACCCTCTTCGTCCGCTTCGCCCAGACGCTGATCAAGCCCTACAAGGTGCGCTTCACCTGCGAGGCGTGCGGGCTGATGCGTCACGACCCGGACGCCGTGCATTGCAAGGCCTGCGGCGCGCTTCTCAATATTCCGAACGAAGAGTAGGCGCTCGCGCCTACCGCGCCGGCTGCGGGACGTAGGTCTCCAGGCCGGGGTCGTCGACGTGGATGACGCGGCCTTCCTCGGCGGACTTGTAGAGGCCCATGATCATGCGGACGACCTCGACGCCGTCCTCGAAGGTCTCGATGGGCGTCCTTCCATGGCGGAAGCAGTCGACCATGTGGCGGTTCTCGCCGATGTAGCCGTAGACGCCGGCCTCGTCCTCGACGATGGGCATCAGGCCCTGCTCGGCGTTCTGCTTCTCGACCAGGTCCTCGCCGCCTTCGCCGGTGATGGCGCGGGAGAGGAAGACCTTCAGCGCCGGGCTGAGCGAGGAGAACTCCATCGCGTACTCGGGGCCGAGCAGGGCGAGGTCGATGCGCAGGCCCGCGCCGACGTAGGACCAGGATGTCGAGGCCTCGATGATCAGCGGCGCGCCGGTCTCGTCCTCCAGGGTGACGGTGGCGCGGGCGAAGTCCTCGATGGGGCGGCGCACGGTGTCGACGTCCTTGCCGTAGGTGGCCTGGAGCTGTTTGGCGTAGGCGCCGTGGCTCCATTTCAGGTAGCCGACCGAGCCCTGGACGGAGGTGACCTTGAGGCTGTTGCGCGCCGCGCCGGGCTTCGTCAGCAAGAAGCGGGCGACCTCGACGGAGTGGCACATCATGTCGCTCATGACGCCGCCGCCCTGCTTGTCGCCGCGCCAGAACCAGGCCTCGTGCGGGCCGGAATGCTCCTCGGCGGCGCGGGCGAGGTAGGGGCGGCCGGCGGCGGGCACGGCGCGGCGCCAGATGACCTCCTTGCCGCGCTCGACGGCGGTGGAGAACACCTGGTTCTCCAGGTAGCCGTGGGCCAGGCCGGCGTCCTCGGCGAGGCTCAGCACCTCGCGGGCCTCGGCCAGCGTGCGGCCGAGCGGCTTCTCGCAGGCCACGGCGCGGACCTTGGACGCGCCCACCTTCACCGCCTTGTGGAGCGCGCGCATGACGTCCAGGCGCGTGTCGTTGGGCGAGAGCAGCCAGATGGCGTCGACGTCGGGCGCGTTCAGCAGGGACTCGAGGCTGTCGTGCGCGGTGCAGGGGCCGAGCTCGGCGGCGTTCACCGCGTCGGCCAGCGCCTGGCGCTTGGCGGGCGTGGGGCTGAAGACGCCGGTGATCTGGGCGTTGCGGACCGCCTCGAAGCTCTTGAGGTGGAACTTCGCGATGAAGCCCGAGCCGATGAAGCCGATACGGAGGGGCGGGGCGGTCATCGGGGCTCCTGCTGGAATTGGGCGCGCGCGACCTGGGCCGCGTAGCCGCCGGCGCGGCGGTCCATCAGGATCACCAGGCCGAAGATGAGGCAGACGAAGGCCGCGAACGGCACGAGGTAGCGGAAGCTGAGCAGGCCGCTCCTGTTCTCGGCCTCGGCGAGGACAGGCCCCGCGGCCTTGGCGATGCCGGGGCCGGCCTCTCCGGCCGCGGCGCGGCGCAGGAAGTCGCCGGTGTCGGCGGGCAGCGCGGGCGCGCCGGCCATGGCGAGCGCCTCTTCCTTCAGCTTGGGATCGGTGACGCCGGGCTGGGCGGCGACCTGGGCGGCGATCGTGCGGACCTCGGCGGCGGGCGCGATCTGCGGCAGGTGCTTGTCGGCGATCTCGCCCAGCAGCGGGGTGGTGACGATGCCGACGGCCAGCGAGCCGGCGGCGGCCATGAGGCCGAGGCCCAGGGCGCCGGTGCGGGGCGCGCGTTCGGAGATGAAGCCCATCATGGTCGGCCAGACCACCGCGATGCCGATGGCGAAGACCAGGGCCGAGGCCACGGTCTGGCCGAGGCCGCCCGCGTAGGACAGCCAGAGCAGGCCCAGGCCCGCCACGCCCGTGCCGATCATCAGCACGACCGGCGGCGACACGCGGGAAAGCAGCGCATGGGCGTTGGCGCGGGCGACGGCCATGACGCCGTTGATCATCACCAGCACCAGGATGCCCGAGAGGCCGCCGGCTTCCAGCACCGCCGGGATCCAGCGGTTGGGGCCGAGCTCGAGGCTCATGGTGATCGCCATCAGGCCCAGGAACAGCCAGAGCAGCGGGGTGGTGAAGACGGCGCGGAAGGCGTCGGTGAACCTGGCCCCGTGCTGGGCCGCCTCGGTGGGCGGGAACTTCGCGGTGGCCAGCAGGCCCGCGTAGAGGACGGCCGGCGCCAGCACGACGGCCATCGACCAGCGCCAGGAGAGGTCGGTGTAGCTGAGGCCCCAGATGGCGAGGCCGCCCAGCACGATGCCGCCGGGGAACCACAGGTGCAGCCGGTTCAGCATGCTGGCCTTGCGCTCGGGATAGAGCGTGGCCACCAGCGGGTTGCAGACCGCCTCGATCACGCCGTTGGCGATGGCCATGACGAGGGCGCCGGCGAAGAGGCCGCCGAAGCCGGTGGCGGTGACGAAGAGGAGGACGCCCGCCACGTGGCCGACGAAGGTCAGGCGCATGAGGTTGCGCATCCCCACCACGTCGACGATGGACGAGAAGCCGATCTGCGAGATCGCCATGCCCCAGAGGCCCGCGCCGCCGATCAGGCCCACCTGGGCGTTGGTCAGCAGGAACTCGCCTTTCAGGGCGTACATCACGCCGCTCATGGCCGCGAAGCTGAACGCCAAGGCGGTGACGGCGGCGCAGCTACCCGTGAACAGGCGCGTGGACTCGATTCCGTCCGGCGAGCTCGTCTCCCCCATCGCTTCCCCTCCCTTATGTAATGCTTTACATCTTCATCGCCCATCGGAGCGGGCAGATCAAGCGGGGAGCCGGTGAGCACGATCAAGGCCGTGGCCGCGCGGGCGGGCGTCTCGACCGCCACCGTGTCGCGCGCGCTCTCCAACCCCGAGATCGTGCAGCCCGAGACGCGGGCCCGCGTGCAGGAGGCCATCGAGGCCCTGCACTATGCGCCGAACCACGCGGCCAAGAGCCTGCGGATGCTGCGCACGTCGAAGATCATGGTGATGGTCCCCGACGTCTCGAACCCCTTCTTCTCCGAGGTGCTGCGGGGCGCCGAGGAGGCGGCTCAGGGGGCCGGCCATTCGGTGCTGCTGGGCGACACCCGCGGCGACGAGACCCGAGAGGCGCAGTACGCCGAGATGCTGCTGCGCAAGGAGGCCGACGGCCTGATCTTCCTGGGCCACCGCATGCCGCCGTCGCTGGCGCGGGTGGCGGCGGCGCGGGGCGGCCACGCGCCCCTGGTCAACGCCTGCGACTTCTCGGCCGAGCACGGCGTGGCGGGCGTCCACATCGACAATTCGCGCGCCGCCGCCGAGGCGATGGGGCTGCTCTACTCCATGGGCCACCGCCGGGTGGGCGTGATCGCCGGGCCGCTGGAGAGCCACCTGACGCGCGAGCGGCTGGCGGGCGTGGAGCGCGCGGCCATCGCGGCGGGCGCCGAGCGCGGGCTGACCATCGTGCATGCCGACTACACGATCGAATCGGGGCTGCAGGAGACGACGCGGCTGCTGGCCGCGCCCGAGCGGCCGACCGCCGTCTTCTGCTTCTCGGACGAGATCGCGGTGGGCGCGCTGTCGGCGTGCCGGGCGCGGGGCGTGGCCTGTCCGACGGGACTCTCGATCGTCGGCTTCGACGACGTGCGCTACGCGCGCTTCCTGGATCCGCCGCTGACGACGGTGCGCCAGCCGATGGCCGAGATCGGGCGCACGGCCGTGAAGCTGCTCCTCGACATCCTGGCCGGCGAAGCGGCGCCGCGCGAGCCCGTGACCCTGGCGCACGAACTGGTCGTGCGGGCGTCGACGGGGCCGGCGAGCTAGCCCCAAAGTTCGTCATCCCGCGGCTTGTCCGCGGGACCCATGATCGCTGTCGTGTCCGGGAAGGGCGCGGCGGTGACGCTGCGGGTCCTTGGCGTTCTCACGTGTTCATGGGTCCCGCGAACAGGTCGCGGGATGACGATGGGGGAAACGGAGTCGACAGGCGCTTCGGCGCGTGTAATGCATTACATCAGAACGACGAGAACGGCCGCCGAGAGCGGCTGCGCGGAGGGAAGGATGCTGAGCCGACGGGCTCGCCTCACGACGATGCTGGGCGTGATGCTCGCGATCTGCGCGGGTGGCGCGGCGCGTGCGGCTGACGCGCCGACCGGTCTCGTGGACGATCCGTGCGTGGGCGCGGCGGAGGTCCCGCCGGCGATCCGCGCCATCGTCGCAGCCCGCTATCACCCCGAGGCCGGCAAGCCCGCGCCGCAGATCGACCCCGAGCAGTTGAAGGCCTACCAGGCGGCGCAGGCCGACTCCGCCAAGCGCGACTGGCCGAACCTGTGCAAGTACCGCGCGGACAATGCGCGGCTGACCGCCGGTCCGGCCGCGGGCCGCCGCGTCGTCTTCATGGGCGACTCGATCACCGAAGGCTGGGGCGTCGCCGACGCGGCGTTTTTCAGCGACGGCGTCGTCAACCGCGGGATCAGCGGCCAGACCACGCCGCAGATGCTGGTGCGCTTCGAGGCGGACGTGATCGCGCTGAGGCCGGCGGTGGTGCACATCATGGCCGGCACCAACGACATCGCCGGCAACACAGGCCCGACCAGCGCCGACGCGATCCGCAACAACCTCGCGGCCATGGCGACGCTGGCCCGCGCGGGCGGCGCCAAGGTGATCCTGGCGTCCGTGCCGCCGGCGGCGAAGCTGTTCTGGAACCCGTCGCTGCCGCCCGCGCCGCCGAAGATCGCCGAACTGAACGCCTGGCTGAAGGCCTACGCGGCGCGCGAGGACTTCATCTACGCCGACTATCACACGCCGCTTTCCACGCCGGATGGGGCCATGAAGCCCGAGCTGACGCTGGACGGGGTGCATCCGAACGCCAAGGGCTATGCGGTCATCGAGCCGCTGGCGCGCGACGCCATCCGCCGTGCGCTGGCGAAGAAATGACCCGGGGAGACGCCACATGCTGCTCGAACGAACCCGCCTCGACCGCCGGGGCTTCCTCATCGCGGGCGCCGCGGCCGTGACCGCCGCGGCGACGGGCGCGGGGGCGGCGGCCAGACCGTTCTTCGCGGGCAAGGGCCTGCCGATCGGCATCCAACTCTACACGCTGGGGCCGGACGCGGCGCGCGACCTGGACGGCACGCTCGCGGCGGTGGCGGCCGCCGGCTACAGGACCGTCGAGCTGGCCGGCTTCTACGGGAAGACGCCGCAGCAGTTCCGCGCCGCGCTGGACAAGGCGGGGCTCAAGGCCACCAGCGTCCACGTGCAGGGCCGCGCGATGGGGCCGGACGGCGGCCTCGACGGCGATCTCGGCAAGCTCTCCGACGCCGTGCTGGCGGTGGGCGCCACGCAGGCGGTGATGCCGAGCCCGCGCATCCCCGAGCGCCTGGGCCTGCGCCCCGCCGCGGGCGAGGACATCGCCGGCTGGTTCCGCAGGGTGCTGACGGCCATGAACGCCGACGACTGGAAGGAGAACGCCCGCTTCCTCAACGAGAAGGCCGCGGTGCTGAAGACGGCCGGCGTCAGGCTCGGCTACCACAACCACAACTTCGAGTTCGCGCCGCAGGGTTCGACCACGGGCATCGAGATCCTGATCCGGGAGACCGACCCGGCGCTGGTCACCTTCGAGGCCGACGTGGGCTGGGTGGCGGCGGCGGGCGTGGACCCGGCGGCCTTCATCCGGAAGCACAAGGGCCGCGTGACGATGATGCACGTGAAGGACCTGAAGGCGTCGACCAGGCCGAACTTCGAGCTGCGCATGGACCCGACCGAGATCGGCTCGGGCGAGATCGACTGGAAGACGCTGCTGCCGGCGGCCTACGCCGCAGGCGTGCGCCACTTCTACGTCGAGCAGGAGGCGCCGTTCGAGCGGCCGCGGATCGAGGCGGCGAAGATCTCCTACGATTTCCTGGCGAAGGTCTGAGATGGCGAACGTCACCGGCAAGGCGAAGGCCGAGCGCACCTACGACGCCATCGTCGTCGGCAGCGGCATCACCGGCGGCTGGGCCGCCAAGGAGCTCAGCGAGAAGGGCCTGAAGGTCCTGGTCCTCGAGCGCGGCCCGATGGTGAAGCACATCGAGGACTATCCGACCGCCCAGACCGCGCCGTGGGAGATCAAGCACCCGCGCGGCAAGCTGCCGGACGCAGAGCTGAAGGCGCACTACCCGGTCCAGAACCGCACCGGCTACGCGCTGACCGAGTACACGCAGCACTTCTTCGTGCGTGACGACGAGAACCCCTACACCGAGGACAAGCCGTTCGACTGGATCCGCGGCTACCAGGTGGGCGGCCGCTCGCTGCTCTGGGCGCGGCAGAGCTACCGTCACTCGGACCTGGATTTCGAAGCGAACGCCCGGCAGGGCGTCGGCGTCGACTGGCCGATCCGCTACGCCGACATCGCGCCCTGGTACGACTACGTGGAGCGGTTCATCGGGGTCTCGGGCCAGGCCGAGGGGCTGCCGCAGTTGCCGGACGGCGTCTTCCAGCCGCCGATGGAGATGAACTGCGTCGAGAAGGCCTTCAAGGCGTCGACCGAGAAGGCGTTCGGCCGCCGGGTCACCATCGGCCGCGCCGCCCACCTGACCGCGCCCACCGAGGAGCAGCTCGCGCTGGGGCGCGGCAAGTGCCAGCACCGCAACATGTGCATGCGCGGCTGCCCGTTCGGGGCCTACTTCAGCTCGAACTCGGCGACCCTGGTGGCGGCCGAGCGGACGGGCAACCTGAAGATCCGCCCGAACGCGATCGTCACGACCCTGATCCTCGACGAGAAGGCGGGGAAGGCGACGGGGGTGAAGATCCTCGACGAGGCGACGCGGCAGGAGGAGGAATTCTACGCCGGCGTCATCTTCGTCTGCGCCTCGGCGCTGAACTCGACCTGGCTGCTCATGAACTCGACCAGCCGGCGGTTCCCGAACGGTTTCGGCAACCAGTCCGACCAACTCGGCCGCAACGTCATGGACCACCACCTGAACGTGGGCGCCCTGGCCGAGGTCCCGGGCTATCTGGACGAATACTATTCGGGCCGGCGGCCGAACGGCCTCTACATCCCGCGCTTCCGCAACCTGGGCGACGCGGCGAGCGCGCGGAAGGACTATATCCGCGGCTTCGGCTACCAGGGCGGCGCGGGCCGCCTGGGCTGGGACCGCGAGGCGCCTGGCTTCGGCGCCGAGCGCAAGGCGCAGCTCTCCCAGCCGGGGCCGTGGCTGTTCCGCGTCGGCGGCTTCGGCGAGGTGCTGCCGAACCCCGAGAACCGGGTCACGCTGAACAGGGCCAGGACCGACAAGTACGGCCTGCCGACGCTGAAGATGGACGCGGTGATCCGCGAGAACGAACTCGCGATGCGCAAGGACATGCAGGCCTCGGCGATGGAGATGGCCGAGGCGGCGGGCTTCCGGAACGTCCGCGGCTTCGACACCGGCTCGCCCCTGGGGCTCGGCATCCACGAGATGGGCACGGCGCGGATGGGCCGCGACCCGAAGACCTCGGTGCTGAATGCGCACAACCAGGTCTGGGAGTGCAGGAACGTCTACGTGACGGACGGAGCGGCGATGACCTCGTCGTCGTGCGTGAACCCGTCGCTCACCTACATGGCGCTGACGGCGCGGGCCTGCGCGCACGCCGTCGAGGCCAAGAAGCGGGGGGAAATCTGATGCCGCAGACCCGCCGCGACACGCTTCTGACCTTCGGCGCGCTGTGGACCGCGCTCGCCGTGCCCGCCGCCGCGGCCGCCCAGGCCACCCCGGCGCTGGGCTGGGCGCCCAAGGCGCTCAGCGCCGACCAGGCGCGGCGGCTGGAGGTGGTGGTCGACCTGATCATGCCGGCCACCGACACGCCCGGCGCGCGCGAGGCCGGCGTGGCGGCCTTCATCGACCGCAACCTCGCCGACTGGGCCGATCCGCTGTGGCGCGACACGGCGGTGGCCGGGCTGGACCGTCTCGACGCGGACGCGAAGGCCGCCCACGGCCAACCGTTCCTGGCGATCTCCCCGGCCCAGCAGGCCGCCCTGCTCAGGGGCTACGACGAGGAGGCGAAGACCAGGCGGCCGCACTTCTTCGCGATCCTGAAGGATCTCACGACCGTCGGCTACTTCAGCTCGGAGCCGGGCGCGACGAAGGCCGCGCGCTACGACCCCGTGCCCGGCGACTACAGGGGCTGCGTGCCGCTGAAGGAGATCGGGCGGGTCTGGGCGCTGTAAGGGCGATCCGGATCACGACGTCCCGCGCCGTTCCTTGATCTGAACGTCATGGCCGGGCCTGTCCCGGCCATCCATAGACACCGACAGCGCCGGAAAAGTGGTGTGGCCGACGCTGCTGACTTGCGGTGACCGCCCGGGTGTCTGGATGGCCGGGACAGGCCCGGCCATGACGTCCTTGAGGTGTGTTCGCGCAGAGCGCCGCTGAGCGTGGGTAAGGCCCCCGGCCGCTCAGGGGTGGGGTTCCTCGCCCGGCAGCCGATAGTCGGACTCCATGGTCCCCAACTGGAAGGCCTCGCGGGACGCGAGGTGGAACTCACGCTGGATGCGGGCCACGTAGCGGAAGAGGGTTTCGTCATCGAGGCCGGTCTCGCCCTCGATCCAGCGAATCGTCAGTTCGATGAACTGGCCGACGTTGAGCCGTGAGGCATACCTGGCGCGGGCCGCGGCGCCCGGTGGCGCGTCGGGCCCGGTCTGGAACCAGCGGTCGAGCGTGTAGGCGGCGATGGCGTCCTCGACCTTCTGCCGCCAGCCCAGGCCCTCGACGCCGGCGTGGCTGTAGCGCAGGACCAGCAGGAACGGGTCGGGCTGCTCGCGCGCCGCCATCACCAGGCCACGCAGGCGTCCGCCGTAGATGCGCGCGGGCTCGCCCCAGACCTCGTGGATCTTGGCGATCACCTTGTCCCGGATCGCGTCGAGCAGCTCCTCCTTCGAGCGGAAGATCCGGTAGATCAGGATCTTGGGCACGCCGGCGGCGTCGGCGACGTCCTGCATGGTGGCGGTGCCGACGCCGCGCTCCAGGAACACCCGGCTGGCCGCGAGCAGGAAGGCTTCGCGCCGTTCGGGCACGTTCACGCGGGGCTTCGATCCTCGCCCGGTCTTGGGGCGCGCCGCGCCTGCGGCCGTCGGTGTCGGCAACTGGTTTTCCGCGTTCATTTTCCGGTTGTGATCTAGCCGCGGACGGCGTGCGGCGTGAAATGAAACCAAGTCGTAGCATAATTTGACAGGCGGGCAATGCGAGGGCATTGTTACCCGATCGGAACAACCGCCAGAGAGAGCGGTGTCCACATCAGGGGGAATTGCTCATGGCGCGTCGCACGCTGTTTCTTTCCGTAGCCGTCGTGGCGCTCTGCGCGCCGATCGCGGCGGAAGCCCAGAGCGCGGCCGAGGTGGTCGGCGTCGAAGAGGTGGTGGTCACCGCCCAGAAACGGGCGGAGAAGCTCCAGGACGTGCCGATCTCGGTGGCGGCGTTCAGCGGCGAGACGCTGGAGGCGGCCGGCGTCCAGGATATCCGCGACCTGCGGCGGATCACCCCCAGCCTCTACCTGGCGACCTCGTCCAACACGAGCAACACCCGGATCATGATGCGCGGCATCGGCACCAGCGGGAACACCGCGGTGGAGCCCTCGGTGGCGACCTTCGTCGACGGCGTCTACGTTCCGCGCATCGGCTCGCTGCTCGCCGGCCTCAACGACATCGGTTCGGTGGAGGTGCTGCGCGGCCCGCAGGGCACCCTGTTCGGCCGCAACGCGTCCATGGGCGCGGTGCAGATCCGCACCACGGCGCCGGGCCACGAACTGGGCGGCGAGGTCTCGGCGACCTACGGGCAATACGGCGTGAAGCGCATCTCGGCGATGGGCGACGTGCCGATCACCGACACGCTGAGGACCCGCGTTTCGGTCCTGGGCTATGAAGGCGGCGGCTTCGGCCGCAACGACCTGACCGGCAAGCGCATGGGCCGCAACGACGGGTTCTCGGCGCGCGTCGCGATCCAGTGGGACATCACGCCCGACGTCACCTGGACCCTGCGCGGCGACCATCAGAACCTGAGCGGCGACGGCTACAACACCATCACGGTGGTCTCCAAGACCGTGACGCCGACCACGCTGGCGAACTGGCAGACGCGGCTGGACCCGGACGGCGCCGGCCCGCTGATGGGCGTGCTGCCCTACACCGCCGACACCTATTCGCGGCGCGTGCGGCAGTCGACCGAGGGCGACCTCAAGGACTACCAGACCGGCGTCGCCAGCGACCTGAGCTGGGACCTAGCCGGGGGCTACCAGCTCAAGCTGATCAGCGGCTACCGCGACTGGAAGAACGTCCAGTACCAGGCCTCGAACGGGAACATCCCGCTGGAGCTGCAAAGGCGCACCACCTTCGCCGACAGCCAGAACCATTCGGAGGAGCTGCAACTGCTCTCGCCCGACACGCTGCTGGACGGCCGGCTGAATTTCGTCGCGGGCCTCTTCTACTACGAGGAAGCCTACGACATCGGCCAGAACATCGACCTGACCAACGAGTACTGCGAGGTGTTCATCCGCAACACCGGGACCGCCGCGCGCCTCACCCAGTGCCGGAACAACACGCGGATCGGCGCCTCGTACTACGTCTTCACGCAGGACACCGAGTCGGTCGCGGCCTACGCCCAGGCCAACTTCAAGCTCACCGAACAGCTCACCGTCACCGGCGGCATCCGCTACTCCGAGGACGACAAGACCGCCAAGTACCGCGGCATCACCCGCAATCCGGCCGCGGCCCAGGCGGCCGAGGTCACGGACATGGCGCTCAAGGAAGACAAGGTCACCTACCGCCTGGCGGGCAATTTCAAGCCGAACGACGACGTGATGCTGTTCGCGAGCTTCTCCACCGGCTTCAAGTCGGGCGGCTTCGACTCGGCGCCGGGCACCACGGCGGCGGTGGGCGCCGCGGCCCGCAGCTTCAACGCCGAGACGGTCGAGAACTGGGAGCTGGGCGTGAAGTCCGAGCTGTTCCAGCGGCGGCTCGTGGCCAATGCGACCCTGTTCCGCTCCGACATCAACGACCTTCAGTTCCGCAGCTTCGACGGCCTCCAGTTCCGCACCCGCAACAACGGCAAGGCGCGCCAGCAGGGTGTCGAGTGGGAGCTGACCGCGCGCCCGATCCCGGCGCTGCAAGTCGGCCTCGCGGGAACCTACCTCGACTCCGAGTACCTGGACTTCCGGGGCGCGCCGGGCCTGCCGGGATTCGGGGGCGCACAGGACCTGACGGGCCAGCGGCTGCCCTATTCGCCGAAGTGGCAGGGGACGCTGTCCGGCCAGTACACCGGCGAACTCCAGAACGGCTGGAGCTGGTTCGCGCGGGCGGACCTCGCCTTTTCGAGCAAGCTCAACCTCGCCGCTTCGGGCGACAACAACCCCGACGCGCTGCAGAAGGGCTACCAGCAGCTCAGCGCGCGTCTGGCGATCCGTGGGCCCGAGCAGAAATGGGAGGCGGCGGTCTTCGGCCAGAACCTCACCGGCGAAACCTTCTGTACGGGCATCTTCAACCAGCCCAACAATGCCGCGTTCGGCCTCAACAACGCGACGACCGGGGCCACGGCCCTGCGATGCACGCTGAACGATCCCCGGCAGGTGGGCGTGGAGCTGAAGGCCAGGTTCTGACGGTGTCGAGGGAGGGAGCATAGATGAGCCAGCACAACCGCGCCGGGAAAGGGCGACTGATCCCGGCCGTGGCGGCGGCGAGCGTCGCGGCCCTGGCGGCCACCGGCGTGGCGGTGAGCGCCTCGACTACGCCGAAGCCGCAGGCGACCACGACCGCGCCGGCCGCCACCCCCGCAGCGAAGACCGCCGCCGCGGCGCCGGCGCGCCTGCCGGGCTGGAACGCGGACCGCAACGCCTACTTCGGCGACCTGCACGTCCACACCTACCTGTCCAACGACGCCTACATCTCCAACGTCCGCCGCACGCCCGACGACGCCTACCGCTTCGCCAAGGGCGAGGCGATCGGGCACGCCTCGGGCTACTCCGTGCGCCTGCAGGGCGCGCCGCTCGACTTCACGGCGGTGACCGACCACTCGGAATACCTCGCCGTCATCAGCACGGCCGGGCGCCCGGGCCATCCCCTGGGCAAGCTGCCGTTCAGCCAGAGGCTGATGGCCGCCGATCCGGTCGAGGCGCAGAAGGGCTTCGAGGCCTTCGTCACCGCGCGGCGCGAAGGCACGCTGCCCAAGGAGTACGACGATCCGGCCGTCATGGCCGACGGCTGGCGCGAGGTGCAGGAGGCGGCGGCGCGCAACAACCAGCCCGGCCGCTTCACCACCTTCGTCGGCTACGAGTTCACCTCCGCGCCCGACGGCAAGAACCTGCACCGCAACGTCATCTTCAAGACCGCCCGCGTCCCCGGCGCGCCGTTCACGGCGACGAAGGTGTCCGATCCCGAGGCGCTCTGGCGCATGATGGACGGCTGGCGCGCCAAGGGCATGGAGGCCCTGGCCATCTCGCACAACTCGAACGGCTCGGACGGGCTGATGTTCGACTCCGTCCGGCTGGACGGAAAGCCGATCGACAAGGCCTATGCGGAGATGCGCGCCCGCAACGAGCCGCTGGTGGAGATCAGCCAGACCAAGGGGACGTCCGAGACGCACCCCTCGCTGTCGCCCAACGACGAGTGGGCCAATTTCGAGATCTGGGAACGGTACATCTCGGTCAACAAGATGGTGACCAAGTTCCAGGGCAGCTATGTGCGCCGGGCGCTGGAGGACGGCATCCTCGCGCGGGAGAAGCTGGGCGTGAATCCGTTCAAGCTGGGCTTCGTCGGCGGCACCGACACCCACAACGCGACCCCCGGCGCGGTGGAGGAGTGGAACTTCTCCAGCGCCTCGGGCCTGCGAGACGGCCTGCCCGAGCAACGCGGCTCGGTGAAGCCGAAGGGCGCCGCCGAGTGGCCCAATCCCGGCCCGATCCAGTACTCGGCCCGCGGCGCGTCGGGCCTGACCGGCATCTGGGCCGAGGAGAACAGCCGCGACGCCCTCTACGCGGCGCTGCGGCGCAAGGAGACGTTCGCGACGTCGGGCCCCCGCATCAAGGTGCGCTTCTTCGCCGGCTACGACTTCCCGACGAACCTGCTGACCCGTTCCGACACGGTGCGCCAAGCGTACGCCCACGGCGTGCCGATGGGCGGCGACCTTCTGCCTTCCCGAGGTCGCCGCCCGCAGTTCCTGGTCTGGGCGATGCGTGACCCGCGCAGCGGCTATCTCCAGCGGGCGCAGGTCGTGAAGGGCTGGATCGAGAACGGCCAGGCGAAGGAGAAGGTGTTCGACGTCGTCTGCGCCGACGGCCTGAAGGTAGGGCCGAACGCGCGCTGCCCGGACAACGGCGCGGGCGTGAACCTGAAGACCTGCGAGCCCGACCGCTTCAAGGGTGACGTGGAGCTGCGGACCGTCTGGCAGGATCCGGAGTTCAACCCGAAGCAGCGGGCCTTCTACTACGTCCGCGTGCTGGAGAACCCGTCCTGCCGCTGGTCGACCTGGGATGCGCTGCGCAACGGGACCGAGCCCAGCCCGCGCCTCCAGGCCACCATCATGGAGCGGGCCTGGTCCTCGCCCATCTGGTACGAGCCGGCGGCGTGAGGCCGCTCGCCCGCCGGGAGCTCCTCGGCCTCTTCGCCGCGTCGGCCCTGGCCGGGCCGGCGTTCGGCGCGGGCCGCAGGCCGAACATCGTCGTGATCGTGGCCGACGACCTCGGCTACGGCGACCTCGGTTGCCACGGCGGCAAGGACGTGGCCACGCCCAACATCGACCGGCTCGCGGTCGAGGGCGTGCGGATGACGGACTTCTACGCCAACCATCCGAGCTGCGCGCCGTCGCGGGCGGCGTTCCTGTCGGGGCGCTACCAGCACCGGTTCGGGTTCGAGAACAACCCGGGCGCGGCGCAGCACGACTCCCCGGCCGTGGGCCTTCCGCGCGATCACGGCGGCACGATCGCTGAGCGGCTGAAGGCGCAGGGCTATGCGACGTGCGCCGTGGGCAAGTGGCACACCGGCTTCACGCCCGAGAACCTGCCGACCGGCCGCGGCTTCGACCGGTTCTACGGCTTCATCGGCGGCGCCATGGCCTACACGGCGGACGGCCCGAGCGGCGACAAGGCGGTGGTGCGCGGGACGACGCCCGTCCCGATGCCGGCGCACACGACCGAGGCCTTCACGGACGAGGCGGTGAGCTTCATCAAGGACAGCGGCCGGCGTCCGTTCTTCCTCTACGCGGCCTACAATGCGGTGCATGCGCCGCTGCAGTCGACGCAGCCGTACCTCGCGCGCATCGCCCCCGCCGCGGACCCGAAGCGGCGGACCTACCTCGCCATGCTGGCGGCGCTCGACGATGCGGTCGGGCGGATCGTGGCGGCGGTCGACGGCGCGGGGCTCAAGGACGACACGCTGGTCGTCTTCACCAGCGACAACGGCGGGCCCACCTGGCAGACCACCAGCGCCAATACGCCGTTCAACGGCGTGAAGGGCACGATGCTGGAAGGCGGCGTCCGGGTGCCGGCGATCTTCCGATGGCCAGGCCGCCTGCCGGCGGGACGTGTCTCGAACGAACTGACCGCCGGCTTCGATATCACCGCCACGGCGCTGGCTCTCGCTGGCGCGCCGCGGACCCCTGACCTGGACGGCATCGACCTGATGCCGATCCTGACCGGCCGCGCGCGACCCGCGCCGCGGACGCTGTACTGGCGGCTGCTTCCGCAAGGCGCGATCCGGTCGGGCGAGTGGAAGGCGCTGTTCGCCGAGGACCGCTGGTGGCTCTTCGACCTCTCCAAGGATCCTGGCGAGCGGAACGACCTCGCGGCCGCGCGGCCCGAGGTGCTGGCGCGTCTGAAGGCCGACTGGACAAAGTGGTCGGCGACCATGCCGCCCGCCGCGTGGGGTTCGCTGAACCGGACCGGCCGCGCCGAGCCCGGCGAGCTGAAGGGGCTCATCGATGGCTATGTCCGCGGCCTGCCGGTCGACCCGCGCAGCCTGCTCTACGGCGGCGGCGCGGAGTAGTCAGATCGCCGCGATCGTCCGCTCGATGAGCCAGTAGGCGGACAGGCCGCCGATGGCGTAGGCCGGGGCCAGCGCGGCCCAGCGGGGCAGGGTCCGATGGCTCATGGCCAGCAGGCGGCGCCCCGCGGCCATCACGATCAGCACGGCGGCGATGAAGGTGAGCTGGCCGATCTCGACGCCGACGTTGAACAGGAACAGCGCCTCGGGCGCGGCGCCGGCCGGCAGGCCGATGTCGGCGAGGACGCCGGCGAAGGCCATGCCGTGCAGCAGGCCGAAGGTGAAGGCGATCAGCCACGGCCGGCGCTGGGCCAGGCCGCCGGCGGCGCGCCTGGCGGGCATCAGCTCGACGGCGACGAACAGGATGCTGAGCGCCACCAGCGCCTCGATGGCGGCCGAGGGGAAGCGGATGACGCCGAAGGCCGCCAGCGCCAGGGTCAGGCTGTGGGCGACGGTGAAGCCGGTGACGGCCTTCACCAGCTTCCAGTTCGGCCCGATCAGCAGCAGCAGGCCCAGCACGAACAGCAGATGGTCGATGCCGATCAGGATGTGCTCGACGCCCAGCAGCAGGTAGGCCGGCACGGCGACGCCGGAGGGCTTCGCCGAGCCCAGGACCATCCGCGGCTCGGCCGGCTTCAGGACATGGTCCGAGGCCTCGCCGTCGCGGGGGGTGACGCGCACGATCACGTCGGTGACGCTTTGGGCGAGGCCCTCGATCTCCAGCGTCTGGCCCATCAGCGGCGGCCCGTCGCGGACGCGCCAGACGCGGGTGACGTAGCCCGGCGCGGCCTGCTCGACCTCGGCGGGCTTCTCCAGCGCGCCGCCCGAAAGATGCGGCACCAGGCGCAGCGCCATGTCGCCGACGACGGGGCGCTTCCAGACGACCTCGTAGGCGCGGGGGCCGGTCTCGCGGATCTGCACCAGCGCCGGGCGCACCTCGTGCGCCTGGGCGGGCGCGACGGCGGCGAACAGGGCCGTGAGCGCGAGGCAGAGCGCCGCCAGCAGCCTCATTCCGGCAGGCCCGCGATCTCGACCTTGTAGCGTTTGCGCAGCGAGGCCCGGAACGCGCCGTTCTCCTCCTGGCGGCGCTCGGCGAGCCAGGCGGCGCGGACGTCGTCGCGCACCTGCGCCAGCGGCGGGATCACCGGCGGCAGGCGGCGCTCGACGCGGACCAGGTGCAGGCCGTAGGCGGACGGGACCGGCCCGATCCAGGCGCCCTCGGCGGCGCCGTGGACGGCGGCGGCGAACTGCGGCCCGTAGTCCCGGTCGAGGTCGGCCTCGGCGACGTCGGCGTAGGTGAGCGGCAGCAGCGAGGGGTCGCTGGGGGCGGTCCCGCCGGCCTCGAGGCGCGTGAGCGCCTCCGCCGCGGCGGCCTGCGGCGTCGCGCCGGTGCGGTCGCGGCTGAAGAAGAGGTGGCGCATCGCCACCCGCCCGGGCGTCGCATAGCGGTCGCGGTGGGCGTCGTAGTAGGCCTGGAGCGTCTTCTCGTCCGGTTCGGGGATCGCGGCGATGTCCTCGCTCGCGAAGGCCATCTTCTGGGCCAGCCGGCGGCGCACGATCATGTCGTCCCTGTCGAGGCCGAGGCGGATGGCCTCACGGGCCAGGAGCTCCTCGTCGACGCGCTCCTGGATCAGGGCGGAAAGCTCGGCGCGGGTCGGCGGCCGCTGGCTCTGCAGCTCCCAGTAGGTGGCGAGCTGCTCGATCTCCTGGGCGTCGATGCGCACGACCGGCCGCTTCAGGTGGTTGGCGAAGGCGATGCCGGCGAACAGCACCGCGCCCAGCGCCAGGAAGTGGACGAGCGGCTCCCGCAGAACGCGCGAGAGCCACGAACCGGAGGTCTCGGTCACGCTGCGGGCTCGAACCAGATGGGCGAGGACCAGGCGCGTTCCATGATGGTGGGTTGCAGGTTCGGATTGGGCGGCGTGCCGTTGCGCAGCGCGTCCCAGGTCGACCAGCGGCAGGACGGGTTCTCCAGCACGCGGACATAGTAGAAGGCCCGCTGCCTCGGGTTGAACTCGGGGTCCTTCCAGACCGTCCGCAGCTCCACGTCGCCCTTGAAGCGGTCAGGCTCGCAGGTCTTCAGGTTCACGGTCGCGCCGTTGTCGCCACAGCGGCTGTTCGCGCCGACCTTGAGGCCGTCCGAGCACGCCACGTCGAACACCTTCTCCTTCGCCTGGCCGTTCTCGATCCAGCCCTTCACCACCTGGGCGCGCTGGAGATAGCCGCCCCGCGGGTCGCGCACGGCCCAGACCAGGAAGCTGGGCGCGCGGCCCTTCGAGGCCAGCAGGTCGCCGCCCATCGGCACGCCGTGGGCATAGGCCTGGCGCACCGTGTCGGTCCGGGTCAGCAGGTCGGCCGGCAGGTCGTAGCCGGCGAAGAAGCGCACCTTGATGCGCGGGCCGGAGGTCGCGAACGTCTCTTTGCGCCGCATGGCCGCGTAGATGGCCTCGCGGCTGTTCTCCTCGGCCCAGACGCCGGCCAGGCCCGACGCGCCCCAGGCCTGGTAGCGCCCGCCGGCGGCGGCGGCGTCGACCCCGTCCCAGGTCTTCTTGCCGTCGGGCGGTATGGAGCCGCGCAGGTCCGGACGCGAGTCCGGGCGGCCGGTCTTGGAGAAGTAGTTCGGCTCTTCCACGCTGCCGGGCGCGGCGTTGTGGGTGTCGGAGCCGCCGACGAAGCCGAACTTGAACGGGTTCGCGCCCAGCTTCTCGCGGTAGATGATCCCGTCCTCGAGGGCGCGGCGGACGTAGCCGCCGGCGAACTTGGTGATCTTCACGGGCGAACCGATGTAGCTCTCCATGATCTCGAAGTTGGCCCACTCGTCGTTGGGCGACAGCGACGGGTGCGTCTCGGACGTGCCCTTGATCTGGCTGATCTCGACCAGCGGCTCGTTGCGCATGCGCAGGTCGGCGTAGGTCTTGTCCAGCGGCTTGCCGTTCATCCGCTGGGTGTCGAACATCATCCCGTCCGAGCCGTTCGAATTGTGCGAGACCGCCAGGGCCTCGATCCCCTTCGCGCGCCAGCCGTCCATGGTGCGCCACAGGTCTTCCGGATCGCGCGACTGGTTGGCGGTGTAGGGCAGGCCCGCGACCTTGGCGCCCTTGAAGATGACGTTGCGGTGCATGTTCCGGCCGTCGGGGGCGGAGGTGAACTCGTAACCGACGAAGGTGGTGAAGCGGCCGGGCGCGTAGTTGCGGGCGGCGGCGTCCTGCACCTCGCGCCAGGCGCGCGAGGCGACCTCGGGCGCGCTGAACTCGGCCGGCAAAGTCCCGTTGCGGAAGCCGGTGACGACCCGGGTGAAGGCGGCGTTGATCTCCTTCGGGTCGGTCGAGAACAGGCCCTCCGTGACCGGCAGCTTCGAGAGCGGGCTGTGCGGGTCGTTGGCCTCGCGGATGGCGCCCATGAACTCGGCGTGGTCGGTGACCGCGGCGAAGTCGAGCGGCCCGCCCTGCAGGCGGATGTCGAAGCCGGCGGCGTGCCCGATCGCCTCGCCCTTGGCGAACGCATAGGCGTCGTCGGGCGTCCTGCGGACGTTGAAGATGTAGGCGTCGAACGAGAGGTACGTGTGGACGTGTATGTCGCCGAAGTAGGCGTTGCGGTCGGCGCTGTAGCCCGGCAGGCGCACTGCCGTGGCGGCGGCCGGCGCGGCGGCCTTCGGCGCGGGCTTTGCGGGCGCGGCGGCGGGCTGGGCGGCCTTCTGCTGCGCCACCTGGGCGCCGATGGCCGTGCCGCCGGCGAGCACGCCCGCCACGGCGGCCGGGATCACGTAGCGGGCGACTTCCCTGCGCATCTTCATCGACGTTCCCCTCGTTCCCCTGATCGCTTCAGCGATACCCGGCTTCCGGCCGGGCAGGCCAGAAGCCGTGGGGCATGGCGGCCTCAAATCGAGGCATGGCGCGTTCAGCGGTACTCGGGCTCTTCCCATTCCGGCCAGAGGTCGGGCAGGCCTTTGGAGACCCTGTCGGGAAAGGCGGCCGGGCGTTTCTCCAGGAAGGCGGCGATGCCTTCCTTCGCGTCGTCCGAGGCGCCGCGCATGCGCAGCGAGCGGCTGTCGGCGCGGTGCGATTCCATGGGGTGGTCCGCGGTCATCCCACGCCAGATCAACTGGCGTGTGACGGCCATCGACATCGGCGCGGACTCCGCGAAGCCCTTGGCGATGGCCCGGGCGGCCGGCAGCAGGTCTTGGGGCGCATGGAGCGCTTGAACGAGGCCCTTGGCGTGCGCTTCCTGGGCGGTGAACACGCGGCCGGAGTAGCACCACTCCAGCGCCGTGGGCGGGCCGACGAGGCGCGGCAGGAACCAGGACGAGCAGGCCTCCATGGTGATGCCGCGCCGGGCGAAGACGAAGCCGAACTTGGCCTCGGTGGAGGCGATCCGGATGTCCATCGGCAACTGCATGGTCACGCCCACGCCGACCGCCGCGCCGTTCACCGCCGCGATCACGGGCTTGAGGCTCTGGAAGATGCGCAGGCTGACGCGGCCGCCGCCGTCGCGGGTGACGTCGCCGGTGTCGCCGGCCGCGCGCCGCTCGGCCTCGCGGGCGCCCTGGTCGAAAGTGCCGCCGCCGGCGCCCAGGTCGGCCCCGGCGCAGAAGCCGCGGCCCGCGCCAGTGACGATCACCGACTTCACCGTGTCGTCGGCGTCGGTCGCATCGAAGGCCGCGATCATGTCCAGCATCATCTTCGGCGTGAAGGCGTTCAGCCGGTCGGGCCGGTTCAGCGTGATCGTCGCGATCCCGTCGGCGTCGACGTCATAGAGCAGGGTCTCGAATTGCGGCATCGGTGGTGCGTCTCCGGGATCAGGGCGCTGAGATTTCGAACCAGAGGTCGAAGCGGTCGAGGAGGGCGACGAGGCGGCCGAGTTCGGCGGCGCCGTCGCCGACGATGCCGGCGGCTTCCAGCGTCTCGGCGCCGGTCACGAGGTCGACGAGCTGGCCACGGGTGAGTTCGACGACCGGACCGGCCTCGCCCGCGCGGTGGTGCAGGACGGCGTTCTCTACCCGCACGGCGAACCGCTCGCCCGTGTCGGAGAAGGCGACCGTGAAGGCGATGGCCTGGTCGCCGGCCGCCAGGCCGTTCAGCCGGACCGACAGCGCGTCCAGCAGGTTGTCGGCGGGCAGGGTGCGGAGCTGGCCGGCGGAAGCCTGCCGCGGCGTGTCGGACCGGGGCCGCGGCTTTCGCAACTCCTGCGCCCCGGTGAGGTAGAAGTCGCGCCACGGGCCGGACTCGGCCTGGTAGCCCATCTGCTCCAGCGCATCGGCCTGCAGGGCGCGGGCCTCGGCGTGGGCGGGATCGGCGAACACCAGGTGGCCCACGATCTCGGCCGCCCAGCGGTAGTCGCCGGCGTCGAAGGCGCGACGGCCCTCGGCGAGCACGCGATCGGCGCCACCCACCGCGTCAACATACCGCCGCCCGGCGGCCTCGGGCGGGTGCCTGTTCAGGTTGGCCGGGTTGCCGTCGAACCAGCCGAGGTACTTCTGGTAGACGGCCTTGGCGTTGTGGCTGAGCGTCCCGTAGTAGCTGCGGGTGTGCCACTCGGCTTCCAGCGTGGGCGGCAGCTTCAGCACCTCGGCGATCTCGGGCCCGTTCATCCCGTGGTTCGCCATCCTGAGCGTCTGGTCGTGGATGTACTTGTAGAGGTCGCGCTGCTTGCCGAGGAAGGCGCGGATCGGGTCTTCGCCCCAGCGCGGCCAGTGATGGCTGGCGAACATGACGTCGGCCTGGCCCGCGAACATCGCCAGCGCCTCGTCGATGTAGAAGGCCCAGGCCTTGGCGTCGCGCACCTGCGCCCCGCGCGGCGTGTAGAGGTTGTGCAGGTGGCAGGTGCAGTTCTCGGCCATGCACAGCGCGCCGAACTGCGGGAAGTGGAAGTTCATCTCGGCCGGCGCCTCGGTGTCGGGCGTCACCTGGAAGACGATGTCGACGCCGTCGAGCGTGATCGTCTGGCCGGTGTGGCCGATGGAGACGTTGGGCGCGACCAGCGCCACCTTGCCGGTGGACGTGCCCTTGCCGAGGCCGGAGTCCACGTGGCCCTTGGGGTCCTTGGGCAGGAGGCCGCCGTACATGTAGGTCGCGCGCCGGCTCATGACGTTGCCGGCCAGCACGTTCTCGGCGACGGCGGCCTGCAGGAAGCCCTCGGGCGCCACGATCGGCACGCCGCGGGCGATGTCCTCGGGCGTCAGCACGCCCATGATCCCGCCGTAGTGGTCGACGTGGCTGTGGGTGTAGATCACGCCCGTCACCGGCCGGTCGCCCTTGAGCTGGCGCACCAGGCCCAGCGCGGCGGCGGCGGGGGCGGCCGAGGTCAGCGGGTCGATGACGATCCAGCCCTGGCGGCCCTCGACGAAGGTGATGTTCGAGATGTCGAAGCCGCGCACCTGCCAGACGCCCGGCGTCACCTCGAACAGGCCGTGCATGGCGTTGAGCCGCGCCTGGCGCCAGAGGCTGGGGTTCACGGTGTCGGGGCGCTCGCCGTCTAGGAACGCGAAGGGCCGCTGGCTCCAGGCGCCCGGCACGTCGGCGTCGGGGATGGTGCCCACGAAGCCGCGGGCCGCGAGCGCGAAGTCGCCGCCGTCGTCCGGCGGCAGGCTTGCCGCCACCGCCGCGTGCGCGGCGCGGGTGGCGTCCGTCGCGTCCTTGCGCGGATCGGCCTCCGACATGCTTCCCCCTTCGCCGTCTGACGCGCGGCGTTCAAGGACGCTAGGCTTACCGGAACCGCGGTTCAACTCAAATGTTCCGAGTTGGTATCAAATGCATTGACGCGGCGGCTCCGAGTCCTCAGGTTCCCGGCCAAAGCGGATCAACCGTGGTTCCAGGGGGAAGCTCGCCATGAACCTGCAGGGCAAGGTCGTCGTCATCACGGGCGGCGGCAGCGGCATCGGCAAGGCCATGGCCGAGCGGTTCCGCGCCGAGGGCGCCGCCGGCATTGTCGTGGCCGACCTCGATGCGGCGGCGGCGCAGGCGACGGCCGATGCGGTCGGCGGGGTCGCCGTGAAGGCGAACGTGGCGGTCGAGGCCGACGTGCAGCGGATGGTGGCGCAGGCCGAAGCGCGCTTCGGCCGCATCGACCTGATGTGCTCCAACGCCGGTGTCTCGGTGCGCGACCCCGACTTCGACAACGCCACGTCGGCCTCGAACGAGACCTGGACGCTGGGCTGGGAGGTCAATGTGATGGCCCACGTCTATGCGGCCCGCGCGGCGCTGCCGGGCATGATCGCGAGAGGCGGCGGCTGGTTCCTCCACACGGTCTCGGCCGCGGGCCTGCTGAGCCAGCCGGGCAGCCCGGCCTACGCGACCACCAAGCACGCCGCGGTCGGCTTCGCCGAGGCGCTCGCCATCACCCACAAGAGCCAGGGCATCGGCGTCTCGATCCTCTGCCCGCAGGCGGTGGACACGCCGATGATCAAGGGCGCGCGCGGCTCGCAGGCGGTGGACGGGGTGATGTCGCCCGCCGACGTGGCGCAGTGCGTGGTCGACGGCCTGGCGGCGGAGACCTTCCTCATCCTGCCGCACCCGCAGGTGCTGACCTACATGCAGCGCAAGACCGGCGACTACGACCGCTGGATCGGCGGCATGGTGCGCCTGCGCGACAAGATCGCCGCCTCCCGGGCCGGCTGACGCCCATGCCCGCCGCCGCCGACGCGCCCGCCGGGGAAGGGGGCCACATCCACGGCTACGGCTCGCGGCCGTACCGGACCTACGTCCTCACCGCGCTGCTGTTCATCTTCATCCTGAACTTCATGGACCGGTCGCTGCTCTCTGTGGTGGCGCCGCAGATGAAGCCGCAGCTCGGTATCTCGGACACCGGCTTCGGCCTGCTGACCGGCTTCGGCTTCGCGCTGCTCTACACCCTCGTCGGCGTGCCCCTGGCCCAGATCGCCGAGACCCGCCACCGGGTCTGGATCATGAGCATCTGCGTGGCGCTGTGGTCGCTGATGACCGCGGCGTGCGGGCTGGCGGCCGAGGTCACCATCGGCTCGGTCACCATCGGCGCGTTCTGGGTGCTGCTGACCTGCCGCGTCGGCGTGGGCATCGGCGAGGCCGGCTGCACGCCGCAGGCCAATTCGCTGATCGCCGACTACTATCCGCCGCGGGCCCGCTCCACGGCGCTCGGCTACTACGCCATGGGCGTGACGCTGGGGACCATGCTGGCCAACGTGGTCGGGGGGCCGATCACCGACGCGCTGGGCTGGCGCTGGGCGTTCTTCATCCTGGGCGTGCCGGGGCTGCTGGTGGCGGTGGCGCTCAAGCTGACGGTCCGCGAGCCGCCGCGGGGCTACACCGACCCGCCGGGCACGCCGCGGCGCGAAACGGTGCGCTTCACCGACGGCCTGCGCGAGATCGCGTCCAAGAAGTCGTTCTGGTCGATGACCACGGCGGCGACCATCGCGGCCTTCTGCGGCTACGGCATCTCGTCGTTCCAGTCGCTGTTCATCAACCGCAGCTTCGGCCTGACCGCCGGCGAGGCGGCGCTGATGATCAACGTGCCGGTCGCCATCGCCTCCTCGCTGGGGACGCTGGGCACCGGCTGGCTGGCGGAGAAGATCGGCTCGCGCAGCACCACCGCCATCGCCTGGCTGCCGGCCGCGGGGATGGCGATCTCGGTGCCGTTCTATGTGCTGGCCTTCACCACCCACGACCTGCGGCTCTGCCTGCTCGGCCTCATGATCGGCGGGGGCGCCAAGTACGGGTACCTCGCCGCCCAGTACACGATCGGGCAGGGCGTGGTGTCGGCCCAGACGCGGGCGCTCTCCACGGCCGTGCTGATGTTCATGCTGAACCTGCTGGGCTACGGGCTGGGGCCGCTCTTCATCGGGTGGCTGAGCGACGTGCTGTTCCGGATGAAGGCCTCGGCCCTGGGCGCCGCCGACCTGACCCGCGCCGCCTGCGAGGGCGCGGCGCGCGCGAACCTGCCCGCGAAGCTGGAGCAGGTTTGCGCCGTCGCCCACCCGCAGAGCCTGCAGCAGTCGCTGCTGGCGACCGCCAGCCTCTATGCCCTGAGCGGGGCGTTCTTCCTGCTGACCTGCCGCTGGCTGAAGCAGGACCTCGTCGCGAAGTAGCGCCGCCTACCCCGCGAGGGCGATGGTCTCCGCCACCCGGCGGCCGCGCGCGTCCAGCGCGCAGGAGACGCGGGCGCCCAGCGGGTCGCCGGCCCGCATGGCCTCCAGGACCGCCGGATGCTCCGGCGAGGTCATCGCCATGAACCGCTCGCCGGCGTCGGTGCGGCAGACCAGCACGCCGTGCGGGGCCTCGCGGCCGTAGTCGATGGTGTAGGTCTCCACCGTCCCGTCGAGCGCGCTGTCCGGCGCGGGCGCCGGCGCGGGCCAGCCGTCGATCGCGGCCTGCAGGCCGCGGCTGTCGAAGGGGCGCCATTCCCGTGGCTTCGTCGCGTAGACGCCCACCGAGTACTTCGACAGGAACCCGCCGTTCGCGCCCAGCAGGCCGTACGACCCCGGCTTCGCCCGCAGCGCGCGGACGAGGCTGGCGATGGCGTGCATCGAGTAGTTGTTGCCTGCGCCGCCGAAGAAGGGGAGGCCGCCGGTGACCGTGAGCGGACGCGGATCGTCGGCCGCCAGGCCCAGTTCGTCGCGCACGCTGAACACCGCGATGGGGAAGCAACTGTAGAGGTCGAAGGCGGCGATGTCGCCCACGCCCACGCCCGCGCCGTCGAGCGCCTGCTTCGCGGCCAGCACCGCGGCGGGGTAGGCCGAAAGGTCGTTGCGCTGGAACGGGCTGCGTTCGGCCACGTCGGCGCCGCCGTGCAGGTAGACCCAGCGGTCCTCGGGCACGCCCAGTTCGCGCGCCATGCCCACCGACGCGATCAGCACCGCGGCGCCCTGGTTCGCCTGGTCGCGGGCCACCATGCGGCGCGGGAACGGATCGGCGACTACGCGGTTCTGCGGCGTCACCGTCGCCAGCGCCTCAGGCGTGAACACCGACTGCGACATGGCGTGCGGATTGCCCGAGGCGACGACGGTGAAGGGGGCGAACAGGTCGCCCATCTCGCGCAGGTAGGCCTCGCGGGACAGGCCGCGCCTGGCGCGCCGGGCATTCTCGTACATCGCGTAGACCTGGATCGGCGTCCGCGCGCCGTGCTCGGCGATGACCGCGTCGACCAAGCCGTCGACGCCATAGCCGCGGTCCTCCAGTTGGCCCTCCACCTCCTCGGACCAGTCGCGGGTCTCGCCCTTCGTGGCGAGGTCGCGGACCGTCGAGATCGCCTCCGAGCCGCAGATCAGCGCCAGCCGCATCTCGCCGCGCCCGATGGCGTGGGCGAATTCGTTGACCAGGTGCTGCGGGCCCTGGCCGCCCACCGGCTCCAGGATCGCGCGCTGCGGGTCCGCGCCGATCCGCCTGGCGACCGAGCGGGGGAAGTTGTTCGACTTGCCGAACGGGGCGACGGCGCGGGGCCCGGACACCTCGAACTGGCGGATCGCCGCGATCACCTCGATCCGGGGCCCGATCGCCGCCGCGGCGCCGGCGTCGTCCAGGGCGGCCCGGGCGGCCAGCGCGGCGAGCTCGACCGGCGAGTGGGCCGCATAGCCCGGCGCGCCGATCCGTTCGGAGGCTTCGCCGACGCCGATGATCACGGGCGTGTTGTCGTCCATTCTCGTTCCCTCAGGCGCCGACGCGCTCACGCGCCACCCTATAGCGGGGCGCCGTAGCGTCCGGGAACGGGGCGCCGGCGTCAGGCGTCCTGGCCCACCGCCTCCAGCACCCGCTGCGCCAGCTCGGGCCGGCAGACCAGCAGGTCGGGCATGTAGGGATCGGCGGCGTTGTAGCGGCAGGGCGAGCCGTCGATGCGCGAGACGTGGAGGCCGGCGGCGAGGGCGACGGCGACGGGGGCGCAACTGTCCCACTCGTACTGACCGCCGGCGTGCAGGTAGATCTCGGCCTCGCCGCGGAGCACGGCCATGGCCTTGGCGCCGGCCGAGCCCATGGGCACCAGCTCGGCCTTCAGCTTCTCGGCGACGCTGACCGCCTGGGGCGCGGGGCGCGTGCGGCTCACCAGCATGCGCGGCGCCCCGGCCGGCGCGGCCGGGAGGGCGGCGGGCGCGTCGGTGCGCAGGACGAGGTCCAGGCCGGGCAGCGCGACGGCGCCCGTCTGCGGGTGGCCGTCCACCGACAGCGCCACATGCACCGCCCAGTCGCTGCGGCGTTCGGAGTACTCCCGGGTGCCGTCCAGCGGGTCGACGATCCAGACGCGGGAGCTCGCCAGCCGGGACTCGTCGGCCGCCGCCTCTTCCGAGAGCACCGCATCGTCCGGCCGGTGGGTCTTCAGGGCGGCGGCGATGAACGCCTGGGCGACCTGGTCGCCGGCGGCGCCCAGCGCCTTCGCCTCGAACAGGCCGCAGCGCTGGAGCTCCAGCAGGATGCGGCCCGCGCCCTCGGCGATGGCGGCGGCGAGGTCGGCGTCGGACGCGATGGGCGTGGTCATGCGGGGCGGATCCTGGAGCGATGCGGTCTGGCCGCTTCTTCTGCGGTCGCGGGTCTCGTGTCGATCCCGATCTTGCGCTTTCGGCCTGTATCGTCGGGAGCGTGCGCGGCGCCTGCCGTCAGCCCGCGCCCTCGCCCGCGCCTTCGCCGGAGGCGTGCCTGATCCGCATCAGGCGCAGAACCTCCCTCTTGCTGGCGTCGACCATGGACCAGGCCGCGGCGGCGGCGGCCTGGGGGTCGCGGGCCTCGACGGCCGCCAGCACGCGGCGCCACATCGCCACCGACTCCCGGCGACGCTCCTCGCGGTCGAAGACGGCGAAGTGCAGCAGGGCGCGGCGCACCCTCACATATATATCGTGACACGATATATATGTGAGGAGGTTTCGATGCGGAACATCTCGGAATGGCTCGCCTCCAACGGGCTGACCGGCAGCGATTTCGTCGAGGCCGATCGCCGATGGTCGCGGACGGTCGGCAGTTCCTGGCGCCGGGCGCCGGCGGCGGCCCCGGACGCGGGCCTCGACTTCCGCGGCGTGGAGCATCCCGGCCACCTGCTGGTGACCGCCGGACGGATCGGCGGACGGCCGGTGTTCGACAGCGCCGGCGTCCGCATCGGGCGGGTCTCCGACATCTCGCTGGAGAAGCGGACGGGCGCGGCGATCCACGTCCTGGTGGCCATGGGCGGCGTCCTGGGGTTCGGACGCCGGTATCGCGCCCTTCCGTGGGGGATCTTCACCTACGCCCCGGAACGCCGGGCCTACGTGCTGCCCCTGACGCGGGCCGAGATCGAGGCCGCGCCGGCCTTGCGGTCCGACCAGTTGGAGTGGTTCGGCGGCGGCTGCCGCTCGCCGTTCGATCACGCGGACGCGCAGGTCTACGTCGACCTGCCGTTCGCCTAGGGTCCGGACTCAATAGAGTTAGCCCAAAATACAGTGTCATCCCGGCCGGAGGGCCGTATTCGGCCCGTAGAGCCGGGACCCAGGGGGTTCAAGCTCTGAGTCTGGTGCTCCTGGGTCCCGGCTCTCCGCTACGCTGCGGCCGGGATGACGATCCATATTGTTGAATCCACGTTACTTTCAAACATCTGTAATTGAGTACAGACCCTAGGCAGAGGGGGCACGCTCCGCGAGGGCGGTGTTGGCGTCGTCGATGTTGCGCTCGTGGGCTTCCAGCATCTCCCGCAGCATCGCGTGGAGCGCGTCGTCGCGCACTCTCGGCCCCAGCGTGCGCAGCTTGCGCACGACCCAGCCCTGGCCGCGGTTCACGAACGCCAGCCGCGCCTCGACGCCCGCGATCGTCATGGCGTTGCGGTAGAAGTCCCCCACCTTGGTCGAGGGCTCGACGCCGAGGTCGAGCAGGGCGTGGAACAGCGCCTTGCACCATTTGACCTCGTCGGCGTGGATCACCCGGGCCAGCGCCTTGAGTCCCGGGTCGTCGGTCTCGGTCGCGATCCGCGCGGCCACGCGCGCGCCGGCCCGTTCGGCCTCGAGCAGCACGTTCAACTCGGTCGCGAGTTCGTCGGCGGGGGCGAACCCCATGTAGGCCGCGTCGGCCTGGCCCGCGTAGCAGACGGCCGAGGCGGCCTCGCGATCGCCGGGTTCGACCGGGGCGTGGAGCCGCCGCTCGGACGGCAGGCAGCTCATGGCGCCCGCGACGATGGCGCGCAGGCGATCGCCGGCCGGCACGATCTCGCCGATCCGGCCGGCGCCCTGGCCGGCGTAGAGGGCCATCGCCTCGAAGTCGCCGGTCATGGAGCGCAGCGGGGAGTCGGTGCTGAACAGGTAGATGGACCGGTCGCCGTCGGCCCCGACGACCTGGCGCGGCCGGGCGTGCGGGTCGCCGCGGGCCCCGCGGGTCACGCTGTTGGGCAGCACCCGGACCGCCGCGTTGGGGGGCCAGTTGATGTGGAAGTCCTCGGTGTGGACCGTCTCGCCCGGCGCGGCCTCGACGATCCGGCGCTTGTGGTAGTCGTGGGCGAACGACTCCCGGGTGGCCAGGAACGCCGTGCCGAGCACCGCGCCCTGGGCGCCCAGCCTCATCACGGCGGCCAGGTCCTCGCCATCGGTGACGCCGCCCGCGGCCAGGACCGGGACGTCGGCCGCGCCCAGCACGCTGGCCACCAGGGCGTGCAGGCCGCTGCGCCCGCGCACGTGGCCGCCGGCCTCCCAGCCCTGGGCGATCAGGATGTCGGCGCCGGCCTCCTGGGCGGCGATCGCTTCCTCCAGCGAGCCGACCTGGCAGGCCACGAGGACGCCTGCGCCCCGCAGGCGCTTCACGGTCTCGGCCGAGAGGTCCCAGAACAGGGTCACGGCGTGGACGCCGCCCTCCACGCAGGCCCGGACCTCCGCGTCGAGCAGCGCCGGCTTGGTCGCGGCGGGGATCAGGTTGACGCCGAAGGGGCGGGCGGTCCGGTCGCGGACCGCGGCGATCTCGGCTGCGATCAACTGCGGACTCTCCCGGACCATCCCGAGGAAGCCGAAGCCGCCGGCCTCGGCGACCGCCGCCACCAGCTCGGACCGGGCGACGCCGCCCATGCCGGCCAGCACGACGGGGTAGTCGCAGCAGAGCAGGTCGCAGACCGGTGTGTGCAGATCCATCCGAGGCTCTCCCGTATGAGGTCCGTGCGCGGTTCAGGCCGTCTCGGCGGCGACGAAGGCGCCCGTGGGATAGGCCCAGGCCTGGGCGCGACCCAGCGACGCCTCGTACTGGCGCTGGGCGAAGGCCCAGTTGGCCGCCCCGTCCCACCAGCCGGACAGGTAGGCCCCGCGGTCGTTCTTGTAGTCGAGATAGTAGGCGTGCTCCCAGAGGTCGCAGACGAGCAGGGGCGTCACGCCCTCGTTCCGCAGGACCGTGTCCCCGTCATGGGTCGTCACGATCGACAGGGCGCCGCGATCGGCGGTGAGCCACACCCAGCCGGAGCCGAAGTGACCCAGGCCCTGGGCGATGAACTCGGCCCGGGCGTTCCCGCCGAAGGCCTGGCCGAGCGCCTGGGCGAACTCGCCCGAAGGCGGCGAGAGGTCGGGCGACATGCAGTCCCAGAAGAAGCCGTGGTTCAGCGCCTGGGCGGCGTTGTTGAACAGCTTGCGCGCGCCCCGGTGCCAGGCCCGGATCACCACCTGCTCCAGGCTGGTCTGGTCGGTCAGCGTGTCGGCCAGGATCTCGTTCGTCACATCCACATAGCGTGCGTGATGCTTGTCGTGGTGGGTGCGCATCGTCGCTTCGGAAACGACGGGCTGCAGGGCGTCGTAGGCGTAGGGCAGGGCGGGCAGGACGATCATGGACGGGCTCCGGGCTTGGAGAAGAGCCGACGTCCGGGTCGTTCAGGCCGACCGCCTCCCTTGCTCCCACGTTCGACAAATATGTCGCATGGCGATATAATTCAATGCGGCGAATGCGAGAGCGCGGGCATTTGGAGCGGTCGGTCGGCGCCGCGGGCCGCGGCCTCCCGCCGGCGTGCTCCGCCTTCGGATCCGGACCTCGCAGGAAACGATGGGCGCCCCGGCGGCTTGGATTATGTTTGCGCCGTCCCGCGCCGCCCCGGCATCAGGAGAAGCCATGACGTCCGCGAAGCGCGCCGCGCCGAAGAAGACCCGGCTGACGGCGGCCGACTACGAGACGCTGGCCTCGTTCCGCCATGGGGTCCGGCGCTACCTCGCCTTCGCCGAGGCGAACGCGCGGTCCGTGGGCCTCACCTCGCAGCAGCACCAGGCGCTGCTCGCCATCAAGGTGCGCACGGCGACCCGCCCGATGTCGGTCGGCGACCTGGCCGCGGAACTGCTGCTGAAGCATCACAGCACGGTGGAACTCGTCGGCCGCCTCGAGAAGGCCGGCTTCGCCAGGCGCCTGGTCGACGACGAGGACCGGCGCAAGGTGCAGGTCTCCCTGACCCCGGCGGGGGAGGAGGTCCTCGCCGCGCTTTCGGTGGGCAACCTGCGGGAACTGCGGCTCATCGCGCCGGCGTTCGCGGGCCTCATGGACCAGGTGGACAAGCTCACCCAGGACTGACCGCCGGGCGTGCCCCGCTCGATTGTATCGTAGAGCGATATGTTATTATATCGTGGAGCGATATTAATCACCGCCAGAGCCGCCGCCTTCGTGGCCGTGGGGCGGCCTGGAGCGAAGCATGGCGTCGGCGGCGGAACAGCTCTTCGCGAACCTTCAGTTCGACACGTTCCGCAAGGCGACGGAGCTGCACAAGCGGATCGGCTTCACCCTCCTGGCGATGGTGATCTACCGGCTCGGAACCTACATCCCGATCCCGGGCATCGACCCGGTCGCCTTCCAGAACGCCTTCTCCGGCCAGGCCGGCGGGCTCCTGGGCATGTTCAACATGTTCTCGGGCGGGGCGGTCGAGCGGATGGCCGTCTTCGCGCTCAACGTGATGCCCTACATCTCGGCCTCGATCATCGTGCAGCTCATGGGCACGGTCTATCCGCCCTGGGAGAAGCTGCGGAAGGAGGGCGGCGAGGCCGGCCGCAAGACCCTGAACCAGATCACCCGCTACCTGACGGTGGTCCTGGCGGTCTTCCAGAGCCTCTCGATCGCCGTCGGCCTGTCGCAGAGCCCGGGGATGATCGAGCATCCCGGGCCGTTCTTCATCGTCTCGACCGTGGTCACCCTGACCGGCGGGGCGATGTTCCTGATGTGGCTGGGCGAGCAGATCACCAGCCGCGGGATCGGCAACGGGGTGTCCCTCATCATCTTCGCCGGCATCGTCGCGGTGCTGCCGCAGTATGTGTTCCAGGCGCTGGAACTGGCGCGGACGGGCGCCCTGAGCGGCGGCGTCCTGCTGTTCGTGGGGCTGCTGGCGATCGCGGTCACGGTCGGGATCGTCTTCTTCGAACGCGCCCAGCGCCGTCTGCTCACCCAGTATCCGCGCCGCCAGCAAGGCAGCCACATGTTCGGCGGGGACAGCTCCTTCCTGCCGCTCAAGGTCAACAGTTCCGGCGTGATGGCGCCGATCTTCGCCTCGTCGCTGCTCCTGCTGCCGGCGACCGCGATGGGGTTCCTCGCCACGGCCGACCTGCCGGAATGGGCCGGCTGGGTTCCTGTGGTGGTGGGCTCGCTGCAGCACGGGCAGCCGCTGTTCGTCGCGCTCTATGCGGCGCTGATCGTGTTCTTCTGCTTCTTCTACACCTCGGTGATGTTCAATCCCGAGGAGGTGGCGGACAACCTGCGCAAGTTCGGCGGTTTCCTGCCGGGCATCCGCCCCGGCAGGCGGACGGCGGAGCACCTCGACTTCGTGATGACCCGCGTGACGGTCGTCGGCGCCGCCTACATCACCGTGGTCTGCGTGCTTCCGGAGATCCTGGTCGGCTACCTCAAGGCGCCGTTCTATCTCGGCGGCACCTCGATCCTCATCGTGGTGAGCGTGACCATGGATACGGTGAACCAGATCCAGTCGCACCTGATCAGCCACCAGTATTCCGGCATGATCCGCAAGGCGAAGCTGCGGAGCGGGCGGGGCTGACCCGATCCGCTCAGGGGGCGTCCGGCGCGATGCGCGGCAGTTCGTCGAACTGGTGGAAGGGCGGCGGCGAGGGGAGGGTCCACTCCAGCGTGGTGGCGCCTTCGCCCCAGGGGTTGGCCTCGCCCTTCCGTCGGCGGATGGCGGCTTCGAGGAGCAGGATCGCGAACACGCCCATGCTCGCGGCCATGATCACGTAGCCGATCGAGGAGACCTTGTTCCAGAAGGCGAACCCTTCGGGATAGTCCACGACCCGGCGCGGCATGCCCTGGAGGCCCAGGAAGTGCTGCGGGAAGAAGATCAGGTTCGTGCCGACGAAGAAGATCCAGAAGTGGAGCCGGCCCAGCACCTCGTTGTACTTCACGCCGAAGATCTTCTCGAACCAGTAGTAGAAGCCCGCGAAGATCGAGAAGATCGCCCCCAGCGACAGCACGTAGTGGAAGTGGGCGACGACATAGTAGGTGTCGTGGACGCTCTGGTCGAAGGCGGCGCCCGCCAGGGCCACGCCGGTGACGCCGCCGATGGTGAAGACGGCGATGAAGCCGAACGCCCACAGCATCGGGGTGCGGAAGTCGAGGGAGCCGCCCCACATGGTGGCGATCCAGGAGAAGACCTTGATGCCGGTGGGCACGGCGATGACCATGGAGGCGGCCTGGAAGTAGGCGGTGAGCTCCAGGTTCATGCCGACGGTGAACATGTGGTGGGCCCACACCACCGAGCCCAGGATGCCGATGGCGGCCATCGCCATCACCATCCCCAGGTAGCCGAAGATCGGCTTCTTCGAGAAGGTCGCCACAACGTGGCTGATGATGCCGAAGCCCGGCAGGATCATGATGTAGACCTCGGGGTGGCCGAAGAACCAGAAGAGGTGCTGGTACATCACCGGGTCGCCGCCGCCGGCGGCGTTGAAGAAGGACGTGCCGAAGTTGCGGTCGGTGAGCATCATGGTGATGGCCCCGGCGAGCACCGGCAAGGTCAGCAGCAGCAGGATGGCCGTCACCAGCACCGACCAGACGAACAACGGCATGCGCATCAGCGTCATCCCCGGCGCACGCATGTTGAGGATGGTGGTGATGAAGTTGATGGCCCCCAGGATCGACGAGGCGCCGGCCAGGTGGATCGAGAGGATCACCAGGTCGACCGACGGCCCGGTATGCCCGCTGGTGGAAAGCGGCGGGTAGAGCGTCCAGCCCGTGCCGGCCCCGGGTCCCGGGCCGCCGTCCACGAACAGCGACAGGGTCAGCAGCCCGAACGCGCCCACAAGCAGCCAGAACGAGATGTTGTTCATCCGCGGGAACGCCATGTCGGGCGCCCCGATCATGATCGGGGCGAAGAAGTTCCCGAACGCCCCCATCTGCGCCGGCATGATCGTGAAGAAGATCATGATCAGCGCGTGCGCCGTGACGGTGACGTTGAAACCGTGCTTGCCCTGCAGCACGCCCAGGCCGGACAGCCACGAGCCCTCCGCGAACACCTGCACGCCGGGTTCGTAGAGCTCCCAGCGCATCAGGCCGGACAGGGCGCCGCCGAGCACGCCGGCGAGCACAGCGAAGATCAGGTAGAGGCGCCCGATGTCCTTGTGGTTCGTCGAGAAGAACCAGCGGGCGAAGAAGCCCGGATGGGCGGCGGCGTGGTCGCCGGCGGCGGGCGGACTGGCGCGGAGGGCGGAGGACATGCGGCCGGCCTCAGCGCCGCAGGCCCGGGTCGAAGGCGACGACGGCCGGGGGCATGGCGGCCGATCTCGGGAGAGGCTCCTGGATTCCGGACACGGCGGTCTCCTTTCAGGTCGGGGTGAACGGCGCGGCGGCGGGGGACGACGAGGCGCGGCGTGGACCCGTTCAGGACTCGAATATATATCGTGACACGATATAAGTAAACGGCCCTGTGGGACGTCCGCCCCTTGCGGCGGGCGCGGCGAAAGCCTCAGCGGGCCGTGTAGCCGCCGTCGATCACCAGCTCGGCGCCGGTGACGAACCTCGCTTCGTCGGAGGCGAGGTAGACGCATCCCCAGGCGACGTCGTCGGGCTCGCCGACGTGTCCCAGGGGGTGCAGGGCGTCCAGCGCGCTCCGGTCGGCGCCGCCGTCGCCCGCGTCGGCGAGATAGCCTTCGACCATGGGCGTCCAGATGAAGCCCGGGTGGATCGAATTCACCCGGATCCGGTCCTTGGCGTAGAGGAGGGCGTCGGTCTTGGTCATCAGCCGGACCGCGCCCTTGGACGCATGGTAGGGTGGCAGGTCGGGCGCGCTCACCAGGCCGTAGATCGAGGAGAGGTTGACGATGCTGCCGCCGCCGGCCCGGCGCAGGTGCGGGATCGCGTGCTTGGTGCAGAAGAACACGCCTTTGACGTTGACCGCCTGGACGAAGTCCCACTCGGCCTCGGTGAGCTGGTCGGTGGGCTTGTTGGCGCCCGCGACGCCGGCGTTGTTCACCAGGATGTCGATGCGGCCGAAGCGCTGGGCCGCCTGGCGCATCACCTGCTCGACCTCCGCTTCGCCGGCGACGTCGAGGCGCCAGGCGCAGGCCTCGAATCCCCGCGCGACGAGCTGGTCGGCCAGGCGGTTGGCCTCATCGGAGAGCAGGTCGGCGATGGCGACCGCCGCACCCTCTTCGGCCATGCGGATGGCGGTGGCGCGGCCGAGACCGAGCGCGCCACCGGTGATCATCGCGACCTTGCCCTTCAACCGGCCCATGCCGACCTCCCGTTGAGGGAGCGAGGTTAGGCCGCCGCGGCGCCGGCGCTTTGCGCGGGATCAATAGCCGAAGCCGACGCCGGGCCGGCGGACGTTCGACGTCAGGCGGAAGGGGCCGCGGCGGCGGCGCGCTCCGGAAGGATCGCCACGGCGACCGCGGCGAGCCCCGCGAGAGCGAGGCCCGCCGCGCCGAAGCACCAGCCGCAATGGGGGTCGGGGCCGGCGCCGCAGACGGTTCCGAGGAGGATCATGTGGCCGCGGGCGAGGTCGGCGGCGAGGCCTGCGCCGACGAACAGGACGCCGCCGGCCGTCGCGGCGCCCAGCCGGAACGCGCGGTCTTCGAGAGCATGTACGCGACGGCGCATCGGGACCTCCAAAGCACCCGCTTGCCGCAACGCGGGGCCCCGGACGTTGACGGAGATCAAAGCCGGCGATTCCGCACTGCGGGAGAACCCCCGGGTCTTTCAACGCATCCCACGGGTTCCATGACGCAGGCCCAAGCCCTTCGCGACGACACGCCGCTCGACGTGGTCGCGCTCTATATGTTCACCGGCCTCGCCGCCCTGGGGGCGTTGCTCGCGACCGCGCTCAGCCCCGACCCGAGCTTCCGGTTCAGTAGCTGGATCATGCTGGCGGCGTTCCTGGTCGCCTTCCTGGCGATGTCGGTTCAGATGGCGAACGGCAAGCTGCGCTCCGACCCGACGCGCTACGCCGACGGCGTCATCCGGGCCGGCGTGATCGCCACCATGTTCTGGGCCGTAGCGGGCCTGTCCGCGGGCGTGCTGGTCGCGGCGCAACTGAGCTGGCCGACGATCTTCTACTTCCCGGACCTGGAGTGGCTGAACTTCGGCCGCCTGCGGCCCCTGCACACCTCGGCGGTGATCTTCGCCTTCGGGGGCAACGCCCTCATCGCGACATCCTTCTGGGTGGTCCAGCGCACCTGCAAGGCGCGCCTCGCGGGCGGCGTCTGGCCCTGGTTCGTCTTCTGGGGCTACCAGCTCTTCATCGTCCTGGCCGCGACCGGCTACCTCGCCGGCATCACCCAGAGCCGCGAGTACGCCGAGCCTGAATGGTACGTGGACCTGTGGCTGACCATCGTCTGGGTCGCCTACCTGCTCGTCTTCCTGGGCACGATCTGGAAGCGCAAGGAGCCGCACATCTACGTGGCCAACTGGTTCTACCTGGCCTTCATCGTCACCGTCGCGATCCTGCACGTCATCAACAACGCCGCCGTCCCGGCCGGCCTGCTGGAAGCGAAGAGCTACTCGGCCGCGGCCGGCGTCCAGGATGCGCTGATCCAGTGGTGGTACGGCCACAACGCCGTCGCGTTCTTCCTGACCGTGCCGTTCCTGGCGATGATGTACTACTTCGTGCCCAAGCGCGCGGAGCGGCCGGTCTATTCGTACCGGCTCTCGATCGTCCACTTCTGGTCGCTGATCTTCATCTACATCTGGGCGGGCCCGCACCACCTGCACTTCACGGCGCTGCCGCAGTGGGCCCAGACGCTGGGGATGACCTTCTCGATCATGCTCTGGATGCCGTCCTGGGGCGGCATGATCAACGGCTTCATGACGCTGTCGGGGGCCTGGGACAAGGTCCGCACCGACCCGGTCATCCGCATGTTCGTCGTGGCCATGGCCTTCTACGGCATGGCGACCTTCGAAGGCCCGCTGATGAGTATCCGCGCGGTCAACGCGCTGTCGCACTACACCGACTGGACCATCGGCCACGTCCACTCGGGCGCCCTGGGCTGGAACGGCTTCATCACCTTCGCCTGCCTCTACTGCATGACGCCGTGGCTCTGGAAGAAGGAGCGGCTCTACTCGAACGCGCTGGTCGAGTGGCACTTCTGGATCGCGACCACGGGCATCCTCCTCTACATCTCGTCGATGTGGATCTCCGGCGTGATGGAGGGCCTCATGTGGCGCGAGTACACGCCGCAGGGCTACCTCGCGAACGCCTTCGTCGAGACCGTGGCGGCCAAGCACATCCCGAACATGATCCGCACCCTCGGAGGCCTGATGTTCCTCTCGGGCGCCCTGATCATGACCTACAACCTGTGGCGTACGATCCGCATGCCGAGCTCCGCGCCGGAGTCGGCTTCGGCGACGCCCGCCGCGCAACTGATCGCGGCCGAGTAAGGGCAGCCTCCCATGTGGACCAAACACAAGGCGTTCGAGCGCAACTCGATCATCCTGACGATCGGCATCATCATCGCCGTGTCGATCGGCGGCCTCATCGAGATCAGCCCGCTCTTCTACCTGGAGAGCACGATCGAGAAGGTGGAGGGCGTGCGTCCCTACACCCCGCTGGAGCAGGCCGGCCGGGACATCTACGTCCGCGAGGGCTGCTACGTCTGCCACTCGCAGATGATCCGCCCGCTGCGCGACGAGGTGGAGCGCTACGGCCACTACAGCCTCGCCGCCGAGAGCATGTACGACCACCCGTTCCAGTGGGGGTCGAAGCGGACCGGGCCCGACCTGGCGCGCGTCGGCGGCAAGTACTCCGATAGCTGGCATGTGGACCACCTGAGGGATCCGCGCTCGGTGGTGCCCGAGTCCAACATGCCGCCCTACGCCTTCCTGGCGAAGCGCGAGCTCGACTACCGCGCCATCGAGAAGCACCTGGCGACGCTGAAGACCGTGGGCGTCCCCTACAGCAAGGACCAGCTCGCCAACGCGCGCGCCGATCTCGAGCAGCAGGTCGATCCCTTCGCGGGCGAGGCCTCGGACCTGAAGAAGCGCTACGGCGCCAAGGTCGCCCAGCGCGACTTCGACGGCGACCCCTCGCGGATCACCGAGATGGACGCCCTGATCGCCTACCTCCAGGTGCTGGGCACGATGGTCGACTTCCGCACCTACAAGGCGGAAGACCCGGAGAACATGCGATGAGCGGCCTTTCCTACGAGGCCGTGGCGGCCTTCGCCCAGCAGGGCGGGACCATCTACTTCGGCCTGATCTTCGTGGCCGGCCTGATCTACGCGCTCTGGCCGCGTCACAAGGCGACGTTCCAACGCCTCGCCCAACTTCCCCTCGAAGACGATGAGGCGCCCCATGTCTGAGCGCGAACGCGACGACCATACCGGCACGGAGACCACCGGCCACGAGTGGGACGGGATCAAGGAGCTGGACACGCCGCTGCCGCGCTGGTGGCTGTGGGTGTTCTACGGCTCGATCGCCTGGGCCGTGGTCTACTGGATCCTGATGCCGGCCTGGCCGGGGATCAGCGGCTACACCAGGGGCGTCCTGGGCCGCTCGGACCGCGCCGCCGTGGTCCAGGAGCTGGGCGCCCTGGCGCACCACCGGCAGGCCGGCGAGGCGAGGCTGCGCACGGCGTCGCTGCAGCAGATCGAGGCCGACCCCGAGCTGCAGGCCTACGCCATGCAGGTGGGCCAGTCGGTGTTCGGCGACAACTGCGCCACCTGCCACGGCGCCGGCGGGGCGGGGGCCAAGGGCTATCCGAACCTGCGCGACGACGTGTGGCTCTGGGGCGGCACGCTGGACGAGATCCGCCACACCATCCAGGTGGGCGTCCGCTCGGGCCACCCGGGCGCGCGCGGCGAGACCGTGATGCCGGCGTTCGGCCGCGACCAGATGCTGGGCGCGCGCCAGGTCGACGACCTCACCGAGTACGTGGTGGCGCTCTCCGGCCGCAAGGCGGACGCCGCCGCGGCCGCCCGGGCGCGCCAGACCTTCGCCGACCAGTGCGCCGCCTGCCACGGCCCGGCGGGCGCGGGCGACGTGGCCCGCGGCATCCCGAACCTGACGGACGCCGAGTGGCTCTACGGTTCCGACCGCGCCGCCATCCGCGACCAGATCTGGAACGGCCGCAACGGGGTGATGCCGACCTGGGAGGCCCGCTTCTCGCCCGAGACCATCAAGGCCCTGGCGGTCTACGTCCACGCCAACGCCGGCGGCGAGGCCGAGCCCGCGGCCCCGGCGGCCGCCGCGCCGGAGGAGAGCGCCGCAGGCGCCGCACGCTGATGCCGACCGTCATCGACACGGTGTCCAAGGGCAAGGCGGCCGGTCCCGAATCGGCCGCCGAACGCGTGCGGCGCAAGGAGAAGGGCACGGGCGGCCTCTACAAGCCGCGCGTCCCCATCTATCCCAAGCTGGTCCACGGCCAGTGGCGGCGCATCAAGTGGGCGCTGCTGATCCTCACGCTGACGATCTACTACGTGACGCCCTGGATCCGCTGGGAACGCCCCGGGGCGCTGCCGGACCAGGCGGTGCTGGTCGATTTCTTCGGCGGCCGCTTCTACTTCTTCGGCATCCAGCTCTGGCCGCAGGAGGTGCATTTCATCACCGGCCTGCTGGTGATCGCGGCCCTGGCGCTGTTCCTGGTGACGGCGCTGTTCGGGCGGCTGTGGTGCGGCTACGCCTGCCCGCAGACGGTGTGGACCGACCTCTACATCTATGTCGAGCGGCTGTTCGAGGGCGACCGCAACGCGCGCATGCGCCTGGCCGCCGCGCCGTGGTCCTTCGACAAGCTGTGGCGCAAGGGCGGCAAGCACCTCGTCTGGCTGGGCGTCGCCTTCGGCACCGGCGGGGCCTGGATCTTCTACTTCCGCGACGCGCCGACGCTGTTCGTGGAGTTCTGGACCGGCAAGGCGCCGATCCAGTCGTACCTGTCGTGCGCGATCCTGACGGCCACCACCTACGTGTTCGCCGGCCACATGCGCGAGCAGGTGTGCATCTACATGTGCCCCTGGCCGCGCATCCAGGGCGCCATGCTGGACGACAATTCGCTGCAGGTCACCTACCGCTACGACCGGGGCGAGGCCCGCGGGCCGCACAAGAAGGGCCAGGGGTGGGAAGGCCGCGGCGACTGCATCGACTGCCACGCCTGCGTCGTCGCCTGCCCGATGGGGATCGACATCCGCGACGGTCCGCAGCTCGAGTGCATCAACTGCGGCCTCTGCATCGACGCCTGCGACGAGATCATGGACCGGGTGGACCGCCCGCGCGCCCTGATCGCCTACGACACCGACGCCGCGGTCGCCGCGCGGGCCCGGAAGGAGACGCCGGTCTACCGGCCCGTGCGGTCGCGGACGATCTACTACGCCGTCGCCCTGGTGCTGGTCTCGGCCCTCGTCGGCTGGGGCCTGCTGAACCGCCAGCCCATGGACCTGCACGCCCTGCGCGACCGCAACCCCACCTTCGTGCGCCTGCACGACGGCGCCGTGCGCAACGGCTACACCCTGAAGATCGCCAACCGGACCTTCCGGCCGCAGACGGTGGAGGTGGCGTTCCGCGGCATGCCGGACGCGCAACTGCGGGCGCCGGGCGAGCGGGCGGGCGCCACGCTCACGGCGACCATCCCGGCCAACGAGGTGCGCGCCGTGCGGGTCTTCGTCACCGCCAAGCCGGCCGACGATGCGCCCGAGAGCCTGCCGGCGGTCTTCGCCATCCGGGGGGCGGGCCGCGTGTTCGAGATCGAGACCACCTTCATCACCGGAACGGAGGCTCCGCGATGAGCGCCGCCGACACGCCCGCCCGGCCGGGCATCCGCGGCTGGCACGTGCTGGCCGGCGTCAGCGCCTTCTTCGCGGTGATCATCGCCGTGGACGCCAGCTTCGCGGTGCTGGCGATCAGGACCTTTCCCGGCCAGGTGTCGGTCACCCCCTACGAGGATGGCCTGCTCTACAATCGCCACATCGCGCAGCTCGAGGCCCAGGCGCGGCTGGGCTGGCGCGCCGCCGCCGCCGCCGCGCCGGGCGAGGTGGTTATGGAGTTCCGCGACCGCGCGGGCCGCCCCCTCACGGGCCTCGCCGTCGCGGGCCGCCTGGAGCGGCCGGCCACCGAGGCGGGCCGCGTGACGCTCCGGTTCGTGGAGGCCGCGCCGGGCCGGTATGTCGCCCCCGGGGGCCGCCTTTCGGGCGCGTGGGACCTGACGGCCGAGGCCAAGGGCCCGTCCGGCGGCGCCTTCCTGGCCGAGCGGAGGCTGACATGGCCATGACCGGCGCGGCGCCCCGCGCCGACCTCGGCGCCTTCCTGCGTCGCGGGGAGGGCCAGCCGGAGACCCTGGAGCTCCTGGTCCCCGACGTGCGCTGCGCGGGCTGCATGGCCAAGGTGGAGCGCGCCGCCCAGGCCGTGCCGGGCGTCGCCGCCGCGCGCGTCAACCTCAGCCAGAAGCGGCTCACCGTCGCGTTCGAGGCGGCGGGCGGCGACGCCGCCGCAGTCGTCGCGGCGCTCGAGCGGCTGGGCTATCCCTCGACGCCCTTCGACCCCGGGGCGGCGCGGGAGGCTCATGACCGGGAAGGCCGGGAGCTGATCCTGGCGATGGCGGTGGCGGGCTTCGGCGTCCTGAACACCATGATGTTCTCGGTGCCCATCTGGGCGGGCCTGTTCGGCCAGGAGCTGGGCTCGGCCACGCGCACCCTGATGATGTGGTTCTCGGGCGTCGTGGGCGCCCCGTGCGCGCTCTATGCCGGCCTGCCGTTCTTCCGCTCGGCCTGGCGTTCGCTCAAGGCGCGGCGCGCCAACATGGACGTGCCGATCTCGATCGGCGTGCTGCTCACCCTGGCGATCAGCTTTTCCGAGACGTTCCTGAAGGGGCGCGACGTCTATTTCGACGCCGCGGTGTCGCTGCTGTTCCTGCTGCTGATCGGGCGCTGGCTGGAGCACCGGCTGCGCGCCCGCGCCTCCAGCGCCGCGGCCGACCTGCTGGCCCTGCAGGCCGCCAGCGCCACGCGCATCGGCCCGGACGGGGCGCTGGCCGCCATACCGGTCGCCGAGGTCAGGCCCGGCGACCTCCTGCTGGTGCGGCCGGGCGACCGCCTGCCGGTGGACGGCGAGGTCGTCGATGGCGTCTCCGAACTCGACAACAGCCTGCTGACCGGCGAGACGGCGCCCGTGGCGGCGGCGGCCGGCGCAGCCTGCCGCGCCGGGGCCCTCAATCTGTCGGGCGTGCTGCGCCTGCGGGCGACGGCGGCGTCCGAGGACTCGGCGCTCGCCGCCATCGCCCGCCTCGTCGAACTCGGCGCCCAGGCCCGGTCGCGCTACGTGCGCCTCGCGGACAAGGCGGCGGCGGTCTATGTGCCGGTGGTCCACACGGTCGCGCTGTTGACGTTCGCGGGCGGCTGGGCGCTGGGACTGGGCCCCCGCGAGGCGCTGATCCGGGCCGTGGCGGTGCTGATCGTCACCTGTCCCTGCGCGCTCGGCCTCGCCGTGCCGGCCGTCCAGATCACCGCCTCGGCGCGCCTGTTCCGGCGCGGCGTGCTGGTGAAGTCCGGCGCGGCGCTGGAGCGGCTGGCCGAGGTCGACCATGTGGTGTTCGACAAGACCGGCGTGCTGACGCTGGGCCGTCCCCGGCTGGTCGATCCCGCGCCCAGCGTGGTGGCGATGGCCGCCCCCCTGGCCCGCGCCTCGCGCCACCCGCTGGCCCGCACCCTCACCGAGGCGGCGTGCGACGGCCCGATCGCGACGGACGTGGTCGAGTACGCGGGCCTGGGCGTGGAGGGGACGATCGACGGGCGCCGCGCCCGGCTGGGCCGTGCGGCCTTCCTCGGCGCGCCCAGCCACGGCGACGCCACCGAGCTCTGGTTCGGCTTCGAGGGCGACACCAAGGTCCGCTTCCGCTTCGAGGACACGCTGCGGCCCGACGCCGCCGAAGCCGTCACCGCGCTGCGGGCGCGGGGCCTGACGGTCGAAATCCTGTCCGGCGACCTGTCGGGTCCGGTCGGACGCGTGGCCCAGGCCGTCGGCGTGCGGACCTGGCGGGCCGCCTGCACGCCGCAGGACAAGGCCGGCGCGGTCGAGGCCCTGGCCGCGGCCGGCCACAAGGTGCTGATGGTCGGCGACGGCCTCAACGACGCGGGCGCGCTCGCCAGGGCGCACGCCGCGATGGCCCCGGGCTCGGCGCTGGAGGCCAGCCAGAACGCCGCCGACCTGGTGTTCTCGGGCGAGCGGCTGACCGCCGTCGTCACGGCGGTGGACGTGGCCCGCAGCGCGCACCGGCGCGCGCTGGAGAACTTCGGGCTGGCGGCGATCTACAACCTGCTGGCCACGCCGGCCGCCATCCTCGGCTTCGTGAATCCCTTCGTGGCGGCCATCGCCATGTCGACGTCCTCGCTGGTCGTCACCCTGAACGCCCTGCGCACCGGAGGCCGCCGATGGACATCGTGATCTTCCTGGCGCCGTTCTCGCTCGGGCTGGGCCTCGTCGCCCTGGGCGCGTTCTGGTGGACCTTGCGCGACGGCCAGTACCAGGACCCCGCCGGCGATGCGGCGCGGATCCTGATCGACGAGCCCGAAGACCGGCCGGCCGCTTGATCTGCGTCATGGCGGCGTCCCGGCCGGGGCGGGACGTTCGCCCATGGTCCTCGACAGCCTCGCCACGGCGCGCGCGCGCCAGCTCTCCGATCTCGTCGCCCGCTACGATGGCCGGGCGCCGCGCTATACCAGCTATCCCACGGCCGTTCAGTTCGGTCCCGAGGTGGACGAGGCGGTCTACCGCCGCTGGCTCGCGGAGCTGCCGGCCGACGACCCCGTCTCGCTCTACGTCCACGTCCCCTTCTGCGCACGGCTCTGCTGGTATTGCGGCTGCAACACCCGGGCGGTGAACCGGCACGAGCCGATCGGCGAGTACGTCCAGTTGCTGCTGACCGAGATGGGGCTGCTGGGCCAGGCGATCGGTCGCCGGCTCCCGGCCCGCGCCGTCCACCTGGGCGGCGGCACGCCCAACATGCTGTCGCCCGACGACATGGCGGCCCTGTTCGGGCGGCTGGGCGAGGTGTTCGACCTCGCGCCCGAGCTGGAGGTGGCCGCCGAGCTCGATCCGTCGACCCTCAGCCGGGACTGGGTGGACGCCGCGGCGCGCCATGGCCTCAACCGCGCCAGCCTGGGCGTGCAGAACCTCGACGCCACGGTGCAGACGGCGGTGAACCGGCGGGAGACGTTCGAGCAGGTCGCCGCGGCGGTCGGCTGGCTGCGCGACGCGCGGGTCCGCTCGATCAACCTCGACCTGATGTACGGCCTGCCGCACCAGACCAAGACCAACACCCTGACCACCGTCGAGGCCGTGCTGCGGCTCGCCCCCGAACGCATCGCCCTGTTCGGCTACGCCCATGTGCCCTGGATGAAGGCGCACCAGCAGCTCATCGACGAACAGGCCCTGCCGTCCCCGGCGGCGCGCCTGGACCAGGCCGAGGCGGCGGCCGAACGCCTGGTCGCCGAGGGCTACGTCCGCATCGGCCTCGACCATTTCGCGCGGGCCGACGACGAGATGGCCGCGGCGCTCGCGGCGGGCCGGCTGCATCGCAACTTCCAGGGCTACACGACCGACGCGGCGAGCACGCTTCTCGGCCTCGGCGCCTCGGCGATCGGCCGGCTGCCGCAGGGCTATGTGCAGAACGTGACGCAGGAGCTCGGCTGGCGGGTCGCCGTCCATACCGATCAGTTGCCGGTGGCCCGCGGTGTCGCGCTCACCGCCGACGACCGCTTCCGGGGCGAGATCATCGAGCGGCTGATGTGCGACCTGGCGGTGGACCTCGCGGACGTCTGCGTGCGCCACGACCGCGATCCGCGCGAGCTCTCGGAGGCCATGGGACGCCTGGCGCCGTTCGTGGCGGACGGCCTCGTCGCGATCGACGGCGGCCATGTGGAGGTCCTGGGCCCGGGCCGCCTGGTCGTTCGATCGATCTGCGCCTGCTTCGACGCCTATTTCGCACCGGATGCGACGCGCCACTCCAGGGCGCTGTAGGGGCCTTGATCCCGATCAAGGTCGGCCGGCCGCCGCCCGCCATCCTGTGCGCCTCACTGGGAGTCCATCATGATCACGCCCTTTCTCATACTCGTGTTCATCGGCTACGCCCTGTTCATGGGCGCGCTCGGGGTCGTCTGGGTGCGGAACTACGTCGCCGACCTGAAGGCCGCCCGGGCGCGGGGCCGCTGACATGGACTATGCC
>NZ_JAHBYD010000003.1 GCF_019636135.1 Phenylobacterium sp. | reverse complement strand
CCAGCACCTTGGGCCTGCCGCGCGTCGTCCCGCAGGCGCTCAGCGCCAGCGCCGCGCCGGCTACGGCCAGGAGGATCCGCAGGTTCCGGCTCATTTCTTCTTCAGGTTCGACAGCACCGCCCGGTCGGCGCTCTCCATCCGCGCGCAGGCGTCGATCCCCTCGGGCCGCTGTTCCAGGAGACGGCGCGCGCCGTCGGGCGTCGCGGCCGCCACGTCGTCGGCCGCGACCGCCTGCTGCCGCGCCGCGCCGGCGGCGTGGCAGGCGGCCAGTTCGTTGCGCAGGTCGCCCTGCGCCCTGTCGGAGGCTTGGGTCAGGTCTGCGATGCGGCGCTCGTATCCGGCCTTCGCCGCCTGCCAGTTCGAGGCCGAGACACCGTAGCCGACGGCCAGCGCAAACGCGATCGCGGTCGCGATCGGTCCGGTCACCGGGCTCATCAACGCCTGTCTCAGTCCTGCGAGCATCGCTTCTCCCTAGCCTGAAGGGCTTGAGGACGGCTTAAAACAGCGTCGCTGTGGCCATTTCACGACCTGGGGCGCCTGGACCTCCTTGGCCAGCCGACTCACCTCCCGGTTGAGCGGAAGGGTGTCAGCCCGCCTTGCCGGCGCGCACGAGGCAGGCGCGGCCGGCCGCCTTGAGGTCGGCGCAGAACCGGTTGGCGTCCGCGGCGCCGCCGAAGCCGCCGACGACGGCGCGGTACCGGGTCTTGCCGTCCACCTCGGCCTTCTCGACCCAGGTCGCGCGTCCCTCGGTCCGCGATCCGAGCTTGGCCAGGATGCCCTTGGCGTCGGCTTCCGAGGTGGACGATCCCACCTGGGCCACCATCCCGCCCGTGCGCGGGGGCGCCGCCGCCGGCGCGGGCCGGGGCGCGGGGGCGACCACCGGCTTCGGGACCGCCGGCGCGGGCGCCTTGGCGGGCGGCCCACCGGAGGGCGGCTCCGCGGCGGGCCTGGCGACGGGCGGCGCGGGCGCGGCGGGGGTTTCCGCCTGCGCCACCTTCAGCGACCGGGTCTGGAACGGCCCCTCGAAGTTGGGGTCGCATGCGGCCCGCCAGGCGAAATCCAGCGCCGTCCCGGCCTCCGGGACCCGCCACTCGGTGTCGGCGTCGCGCAGGATCCGCCGTTCGCCCAGCAGGTTGCGTTGCGGATAGCCGGTCGTCTCGCCCAACCGCAGGCGGCGGCCGGCGCAGTCGGCGTTCAGCGAGACGTGCCACGACAGCGACCCGGTGCGCGCGAAGGTGTCGGCCGACAGCGCCTCGGCGCGGATCACCACCCGCGGCCCCTGGCCGCCGCCGGCCGGAAAGGTCGAGACCACCGAGGTGATCGACTGCGGCGTCACCGCCACCACCCGATCGGGCAGGATGTCGGTCTCGCGCTGCAGCCAGGCGAGCAGCGCGCCACGCTCCAGCGAGCTCGGAAAGCTGGGCTGATCCTGCGCCGCCGACCCCGCCGCCGCCATGAGCCCGATCGCAGCCGCCAGGCCGGCGCTCGCCCGCATCATCATCCACCCTCGCAGCACTCGATTCCCCGGGAAACTGTTCGCCAAAGCCCGCCGACGCAAGCGTCGCGTCGCTGCGGAAGCTCCAAGATACCGACGTTCCGCGAACTCACGCCTTGCCCCTGCGCGGGATCGCAGAACACCCAAAATGGGTAGGTTCTTGGCAAGGTTGCCGGCGCATTCTGCGGAGGGGTCTCGAATTGGCTGATTCTCGGTAACAGTTTGTATTGCACTCTGACGTCGTGCGCTCGCAGGCCCCTCCCCCAAAGGCCGCCGGGCCGGGGAGTGTACAGACTTGGGAAAAGCGTCTGACCGGACGTATCGAAGCCTGCGCGGTCTCGAAAAGACCGCATCGACCAGCCGTGTCCTGAATCTCGCCGCGCTGTCGGCCCGCAACGCCGGCAATCCCGAGCACGAGAAGAACCCCTTCTTCACCGCCCAGACGCTGAACGGCGCCGTGATCGTGCGCCACCGGCTGCGCGACCAGGAGCGCGAGTCGTTCGACCGCATCCGCTACACCGCCACCAAGCTGATCATCCCGTTCGAGCGCTCGGACCTGGGCCTGGGCGGCCGCTCGCTGTTCGTCACCGAGCGCGGCTGGCTCGACGTGTTCGAGGAGCTGCGCGGCGACTTCCCCGACCTGCCGCGCGACATCGCCGTCCTCGAAGCCATCGACGAGCTGCCCTCGCTCGACCCCTTCCTGCTGCGCGAGCACATGAAGCGGCGCGGCTTCGACATCAGCCCCAGCCACTTCGAGATCTCCGCTCCCGACCTGGCGCGCATGCAGCGCTTCGTGGGTTCCGAGATCGCCAAGCTGATCGAGCTCGCCTACCGCGACACCGACGGCCAGGAGGGCAACATCACCCGCCTCGTCGAGGCCCTGCTCTCGGCGCGCACCGACGAGCGGCTCGAGCCCCTCCGCCTGACGCTCCGCCTGGAGAAGGAGAACTACAAGGAGGGCATCTTCGCCTGGAAGGGCTTCCTCTACTACAAGTGGGTGCTGAACACCCTCTGGGGGAACCTGCGCGAGGTGTTCTCGGAACTCGGCCGCGTGAAGGTGATCGGCCCGCTCGATTCCGAGACCCGCCGCGAACTCGAAGACCTCAAGCAGCGCCTGCGCCAGAAGATGGAGCGGCAGGTGAAGATGGTGATGAACCACCTGGGCGTCTACGACGAGGTCTTCCAGCAGCTCACCGTCGAGGGCAACGCGCTGGCGTTCCGCGACTTCCTGCTGAAGTCGCCCGAGATGTTCCTGTCGCTGGGCGACGGCTGCGGCCTCGTCAGCCACATCGCCACCTACTGGCGCTACCAGTTCCAGCGCGGCAAGCCGCTGGCCGCCAACGTGCTCCAGCTCATGGACACCCTGCAGGACTTCGAAGCCAGCCTCGGCGCCGACGACCACGAACACCCCAAGGCGGCTTAAGATCATCCCTCCCCTTCAGGGGAGGGACAGACCGCGCAGCGGTCAGGGTGGGGAAGTCGGGTGCGAGAACTCAGAGGCCGGGGATGACTACGGTCTCCCCACCCTGGCGGCTCCGCCGCCTGTCCCTCCCCTGAAGGGGAGGGATTTTCAGCCCAGCCTCGCCTCGACCTCGCAGACCAGGCCCTCGGGCGGGAAGCTCAGGCGCACCGAGCCTCGCAGCTCCTCCGCCAGCCCCTGCTCCAGCAGCCGCGCGCCGAAGCCGCGCTGCGCGGGCTTCTTCACCGGCGGCCCGCCGCTCTCTCGCCAGGTCAGGCGCAGCTTGCCGGCCTCGACGGTCCAGCTCACGTCCACCCGGCCCGCCGGGCTCGACAGCGCCCCGTACTTCACCGCGTTCGTCGCCAGCTCGTGCATCGCCAGCCCCACCGCCACCGCGGCCTTGGGATCGAGGTCCACCGCCGGACCGGCGGCCACTATGCGTCCGTCGTGGTGCGGCGCCACCGCCTCGGCGATGATCTGGCCGATGGGGCCGGCCTCCCAGTTCTGCCGCGTCAGCACGTCGTGCGCCGAGGCCAGCGCCCGCAGCCGCCCCTCGAACGCCTCGGTCGCCGACTTCGGCGCGCCGGCCGCCCGGAACGACTGCCAGGCGATCCCCTGCACGATGGCGAGCGTGTTCTTCACGCGATGGTTCAGCTCGTTGATCAGCAGGCGCTGGTGCGTCTCGGCCTTCCTGCGCTCGGTGATGTCGACGTTGGCGCCGACCATCCGCCGCGGCTGCCCGTCGGCGTCGAAGACGAAGCGCGCCGCACCCTCGATCCAGCGGATCTCGCCGTCGGGCCGGACCAGCCGGAACTCGTAGGCGACGACGTCCTTGCCCGCCGCCAGCGCCGCCGCCGTCTCGCTCTCCATGCGCTCCAGGTCCTCTGGCACGACGCGCCGGCGGAAATGCTCGGTGTGGCCCTCGAACGAACCGCGCGGGATGCCGAAGATGTCCTCCATCTCGGCGTTCCACACCGCCTTCCCCGACGCCACGTGCCAGTCGGAGATGCCGACCTTGTGCGCGCCGACCGCCAGGTCCAGCCGCCGCTCGCTTTCGCGCACCGCCCGCTCGGCCGCCGCCCGCTCGGTCACGTCGTCGATGGCGACGCCCACGCCCAGTTCGCCCAGGGCCGAGACGCGGATGTCCACCGTCCGCCCCTGGCGCAGCGCCGAGGGCGCGGTCAGCCGCCCCGGCTCGCCCTTGTCCATGGCCTGTTCCAGCATCACCACGAACGGCGTGCCCGCGCCCTGCGGGTAGATCTCGTGGAAGCTCTTGCCCAGCATCTCGCCGCGCTTGAAGCCGAAGAACTCCTCGGCGGCGCGGTTGAACACCCAGAAGCGCCAGTCGCGGTCGATCGCGTAGTAGACGTCGCTGATCCCGTCGAGCACCGCGCTCAGGCGGTCCTCCGGGCCGGGCGGCGGTGACGGCGTCTTCCGCAAGATCAGGGAGCTCCCACGGTCTGGACCGCGATCTAAGCCAAAGCTGACGCTGCCGTCACGACGGAACCCGACCTTCGCGAACGTCCGGCCGACGGTGATCCCCTCGCCCCGGAGCCTTCGTCGTGCCGAGACCGGCCCGGCCCCGGCGACGAATGGTCTAGGCGCGCGCCACCGGCCGCGAGCGGGCCAGCAGGCGGCCGACGCGGGCGATCAGCGCCTCGTCCCTGAAGGGCTTGGCCAGGTAGTCCTTGGCGCCCAGGCCGATCGCCCTGGCCACGTCGTCGCCCGAGTTCCGCGCCATCAGCACCATGGTCGGGATCCTGTCGGACAGGCCCTGCGCCTTCATGTGCGCCAGCACGCCGAAGCCGTCGAGCACCGGCATGTTGATGTCGAGCACCATGGCCTCGGGCTTGAAGTCGCCCAGCCGGTTCAGGGCGTCCTGGCCGTTGCGGGAGGCGCGCGTCTCGAACCCCGCGAGCTCCAGCCGGGTCACGATCAGTTCGACGACATAGGGCTCGTCGTCCACCACCAGGATGCGCCGGCGCCGCGGCTCACCCAGCGACATTGGCCTGCCCCTCGATCCCGTCCTGCTCGCCCTGCGCCGCCCACGGCGCGGCGCCGGCGATCGCCGCATACATGTCCAGCGGCTGGATGGGCTTCCTGACCAGCCCGTCGAATCCGGCGAGGTCGTTCTCGCCCGCCAGGTCGGCGTCGGCGGTGAACGCCAGCACCGGAACGCCCTGGTTCGGTCCCGGCTGCTCGCGCACCATCTTCAGGGCCGCGCGCCCGTCGACGCCGGGCATGCGCAGGTCCATGAGCACCACGTCCACGGGCAGCAGGCGCAGGCGCTCCACGGCTTCGCCGCCGTCGCCCGCCTCGTGGACCTCGGCGCCGGCCGCTTCGAGGATCCGGCGCGACAGCTCGCGGTTCACCGGGTTGTCGTCGACCACGAAGACGCGCGTGCCGGCGATCGGGACGACCACCGCCTCCTCGCCCGCCAGTTCGGCCGGCAGCTCCGCGGCCGGAGCCGGGATCTCGACGAAGAAGGTCGCGCCTTCGCCGGGCGTGCTCGTCACGCCGATCTCGCCGCCCATGGCCTCGGCGATGCCGCGGCTGATGGCCAGGCCCAGGCCCGTGCCGCCGTGGCGGCGCGTCATCGAGCCGTCGATCTGGGTGAAGCGCTGGAACAGTATCGCCTGCGCCTCGTCGTCGAGGCCCGGCCCCGTATCGGCCACCTCGATGCGAACCCAATCGGCCTGGGCGGCGGGCGCGACGCCCAGCGTCACCCCGCCCTGGTCACTGAACTTCACGGCGTTGCCGACCAGGTTGATCAGCATCTGCCGCAGCCGGTCGCCGTCGACCATCGCCGCCTTCGGCAGGCCGCTCCGCGGCTCGAACGCCAGCGACAGGCCCTTGTCCTGCGCCTGGGTCGAGAAGAGTTGCAGCGTCTCCTCGCAGACCAGCGCCACGTCGACGGGCTTGGCCCGGATCTCGAACTTGCCGGCCTCCAGCTTCGAGAAGTCGAGGATGTCGTTGACGATGGCCAGCAGGGCGTTGCCCGCCCCCGAGATCCGGCCCACGTAGCCCCCGGCCGTCCCGGGCAGGTCCATCTCGTTCAGCAAGCTGGTGAAGCCCAGCACCGCCGTCAGCGGCGTGCGGATCTCGTGGCTCATGTTGGCCAGGAACTGGCTCTTCGCCGCCGCCGCGGCCTCGGCCGCCGCCGTCGCCTCGGCGATCTCGGCTTCCTGCGCCACCTGAAGGTCGATGTCGCGGATCACGTCGAGGAAGCCGGTCGGCGCGCCCGTCTCGGGATCGCGCATCAGCGTCGGGTTCGACTCCAGCCAGGTATAGCCGCCGGCGCCGCGGTTCTTCGCCCGCCAGCGCACCCGGGTGGACCCGCCGTCCTTCACCAGCTTCATGAACGCCCGCTCGACCAGGCCGGCGTCGTCCGGGTGCATGTTGTCGACGAACGAGCTGCCCTCGATCTCCTCGGGCCGCGTGCCGCTCGCGCGGACGTTGGGGCTGACATAGATCGCCTTCCCCTGCAGGTCCGACATGATGATCATGTCCGAGGTGTTCTCGGTGATCATCCGATAGCGCGCCTCGCTGTCGCGCAGGGCCATCTCCGCGGCCCGCTGCTCGGTCAGGTCGCGCAGTTCGCACACATAGTGCTTGGGCGAGCCGTCGGGGTTGCGAACCATCGCGATGGTCATGCCGCACCACAGGTAGCCGCCGTCGGCCTTCCGGAAGCGCCGCTCGCGCGTGTAGCTGTCGATCTCGCCCGACGTCAGCCGCCCGATCTCGTCGTTGCCCTGGCCCAGTTCCTCCGGGTGGATCAGGTCGTCGCCGTTGAACCCCAGCAGTTCGGCCTCGGAGAAGCCCAGCATGTTGCACAGGGTGCGGTTCACCTTGAAGATCGAATTGTCCAGCTCGACCAGGCATTTGCCGATCGCCGCCTGCTGGAACGCGGTCTCGAACAGGTCGGCCTGCGCGCGGCGCTCGGTGACGTTGCGCAGCACGTTGATCGCGCCGGTGACGGCGCCGCCCTCGTCGCGGATCTCCTGCGGGTTGCCCTCCATCCAGACCCAGCCGCCGTCGGCCGCGCGATAGCGCGCCTGCTGGTCGCCGCGGTAATCCGAGCCCGGCGCACGGTTGGCCATGATCCGCTGAAAGTCGTCGGGATGGACGATCTGGTCCGTCGTCAGGCCCAGCAGGTCGTCGGGTTCGTAGCCGTAGGCGCGGACCGAAGGCGAGATGTAGGTGAGCCGCCCCTCCGCATCCATCTGGACGACCACGTCCGTCATCTTGTCGGCGATCAGCCGGTAGCGGGCCTCGCTCTTGCGCAGGGCGAATTCCGCGGCCCGCCGCTCGGTCAGGTCCTGCACCTGGGCCACGAAATGCTTGGGCGCCCCGTCGGCGCTGCGCACCATCGAGACCGACAGGTGCGCCCAGACGATCTCGCCGTCGGCGCGGACATAGCGCTTGTCCATCCGGTAGCCGTCGATCACCCCTGCGGTCAGTTGCTTCAACTGCTCCAGGTCGGCGTTCAGGTCTTCGGGATGGGTGATGGTCTGGAAGTCCAGCGCCAGCATGCGGGCGCGCGGATAGTCCGTGATCCGGCAGAAGGCGTCGTTGATGCGCAGGAACGCGCCGTCCATTCCCACCAGCGCCATGCCGATCGGCGCATTGTCGAACGCGCTCTCGAACAGCTCGGCCTGCTCGCGCAGGCGCGCCTCGCCCTCGCGCACCGCCTCGTCGGCCGCGCGCCGGTCGGTCAGGTCCTGCACCTGGCTGACGATGTGCCGGGGGCGGCCATCGGCGTCGCGGACGCATGAGGCCGTGACCCGCACCCAGACGAACGACCCGTCCGGCCGCACGTAGCGCTCGTCGGACTCGTAGCTCTCGATGTCGCCGCGCAGCAGGGCCAGCGCCTGGTCGCGCACCCGGTCCATGTCGTCCGGATGGACGAGGCCGGCCATGCGCAGGCCGGCGACCTGGGCCTCGCCCAGGCCGGTGATGCGACGCCACGCCGGATTGGCGCGGCGGACGAAGCCGTCCGGCGAAATGATCGCGATGCCGCCGCCGGCGCTGCGGAACGCGGCCTCGAACAGCTCGGCCTGCGCCCGGGCGGCGTCCTCCAGCTCGCGCCGCCGGGTTATGTCGCGGAAGATGTTGACGATCTCGACGACTTCGCCGTCCGGCCCGCGCACGATGTGGGGGTTGCCCTCCATCCACACCCATGTGCCGTCCGCCGCGCGGAAGCGGTGCTGGCGGCGCGCGCCGGTGTTCAGTTCGCCCCGCAGCAGGGCCTGCGTGCCCTGCCTCAGGGCCTCGGCGTCGGCCGGATGCGCCAGCCGCAGGATCGACGTGCCGACGAGGTCGGCGGGCCTATGGCCATAGCGCTCCACCGCCCGCGAGACGAAGCGGACCCGCCCGTCCGCGTCGGCGCGCACGATCACGTCGCTCGTGTGCTCGGCGATGAAGGCGAACGCGTCGTCCGTCCCGCCCGGACCCATACTCACCAGATCGACTCCCAGAGCCGCGGGCTTCCGCCGCGATTGCCGGGAGACGCTAAAGGGAAGCCCTTTCAACGGGATGAACGGCCCCCGACCGCCCGCGTCGGCGAACCACCCCGTCCCGCGGCGGGTTGACGCACGTTCCTGCGCTTCCCGCGGGACCCCGACCTTGCGGCGATCAGGCGCTACGCCGCTCTCGCCGCCTGCGCGGTCTCGGCGGCGTACTCCGCCGTCCGCAGCGCCAGGGCCGCGATCGTCAGCGTCGGGTTGGCCCAGCTCGACGTCGGGAAGACGGAGCTGCCCACCACGTAGAGGTTCTCCAGGCCGTGGATGCGCCCGGTCGCATCGACCACGCCCGAGCGCGGATCGGCCGACATCCGCGTCGTGCCCATGTGGTGGTAGCCGCCGATCGGGTGGGCGCTGATCAGCGGGTCGGTCCGCCAGCCGCCCCCGGCCTCGGTCAGCCACTCGGCGGGCTCCACCCGGCCCAGGCCCAGCCGCCGCAGCTCGGCGCCCAGCGTCTCCACCAGCACCGCGGCGCTCGTCACGTCGAGGTCGGTCATCCGCCAGTCCAGCGCCAGCCGCGGCACGCCCAGCGGATCGGTGCGGTCGGTCAGCAGCACCCGGCTCTCCGGGTTCGGCGCCTGCTCGGCGCGGATCAGCAGCGCGATGTCCCGCAGGCCCAGCTTGTGCAGCAGCCACGGCCGCGCGGGGTCGGTCCGCCGCTGCGCCCACTTCGCCGCGCTCTTGGTCGCCATCCACAGCGCCCGGCCCTGCTTCGTCGGGGCGAGGGTGTGCTTGACGCTCGAATAGGCGGCCATGCCCCAGTTCTGCGCCGCCTGCGCCGGCTGGCGCGCCGCGATGGTCAGCGAGGTGTTCAGGATCCCGCGCTCGGCCTGGAGTTGCGCCGACGGCTTGATCAGGCCCGCCAGCTCCAGCTCGCCCAGCCGGCGCCCGCGCCCGAACGCATCCAGCAGCAGGAAGGCCGCCGGCCCGGTCACGCGTCCGCCGCGGGCGTGCGGATGCTCCATGAAGTAGCGGCCCACCTGGTCGCGGCCGTTGCCCACGCCGTCGGCCATCACCGAGCGCGACGCCAGCAGCAGGCGCGGGTTCTCCAGCCCGCCCGCGGCCAGCACCACCGTCCGCGCCTGCACGTCCAGCGCGCGGCCGTTCAGCGCCCGCACCGAAAGGCGCGAGACGCGCCGGCCGTCCGGGTCCAGCCCGATCTCGGTCACGGTGGCGTGGGTCACGATCCGGCAGCGCGGATGGCCGATCAGGTCGTGGCACTCGGCGAAGACGAAGCGGTTGAACTTGCGGTCGAACGTCCAGACGCCCAGCGACAACGCCGCCGGATCGAACGCCGGCGGCCGCACGCCCGCGGCGATCAGGTCCGCCGCCTCGGCCGCCGTCCCGGGCATCCCGAACCGCGCCCGCGCCGGCGCATACCAGGCCGAGAGCTCCGCCCAGGCCATCGGCCAGCCCGAGTGCGGCACCCACGGCCGCGCCTCCAGGTCGATGGGGTCCAGTTCGGCCAGCCGCCCGCCCCAGATCGCCGTGGTGCCGCCGAAGAACCGCAGCCGCGCGTCCTCCAGGGCGTAGTAGTCCTCGCCGATGTTGTCGCCCGCGTTCAGCGCCGCGGTCGCCGGCTCGTAGTCCAGCCCGCCGCTCTCCAGCAGCACCACCGAGCGGCCCAGCTCCAGGAGCCTGCGCGCCGTCGTGATCCCGGCCACGCCGCAGCCGACGACGCAGACCTCCGTCGTCAGGGTGACGTCCGACTCGGCGGTGTGAAGATCGAGATGCATGCCGGGCCCCTAGCTAGGGGCGATACGGCGCAAGGCCAAGCGGGGTTGCGCCGGGTCAGGTCGATTGCGCGATGGCGCGCGCTTCGCGCAACAGCCGGTCGCGGGAATCATCGCCGGTCAGCACGAAGGCCTGCGACCCCTTTTCCCAGTAGACCACCGCCCGGCGCCCCCGCCGCGCCACGACCGGCGCGTCGGTCACCGCCGTGTTGGCGCGCACCGCGAACAGGTTCAGCCGCCGCCCGTCCGGCGCCAGGGCCACCACGTTCAGCGCCGGCCCGTCGTCCGACGGATAGACCTGCGCGTCGACGACCCGCCAGCCGGCGGGCAGCACCGGCGCGCGCAGCTTGAGCGTGCGCGCGATCTCCGCCCGGTCCAGCACCGGCGTGTCGATCTGCGAGACCATCACCCGGCGCGCCTCCGTGGCCGCGTGCGACTCCAGCGCATCCTCGACGTAGCCGGGGGCCGCATCGCCGTCGTTCTCGCGCCAGCCGTCGGCGATGGTCGACCTGGCCACCTGCCAGCCGCCGAGGCCGGACAGCACGCACGCGGCCAGCGCCGCGGCCGCCTGGCTCCACCGCCGCGGCCGCGCCGCAGGCCCGCCGGCGCGCCGGCGCCGGTGCAGTTCGCCCATCACCCGGGCGGCCACGTCCGGGTTGCAGGCCAGGAACCCCTCGACCTCGCTGCGCCGCGCCTCGCCCAGGCCGCCGGCGATGTAGGCCGCCAGGTCCTCGTCGCCGATGCTCAGCCTGCGGGCCGCCGCCCGGTCGTCGTTCGCCGGTCCCTGCGCCATGACGCACTCGCCCCGTACTTGAGCCCCCCGCGGCATGGCGGCGCTCTTTTGGCGCGCGTGTCCAGTAATTTCGCAAGTCTCGCGTTCGGCGAGCGTCCGGCCTACTCTGGGCCATGGCTGTCGCCTTCACCCGCGAGGAAGACTACGAGGCCCAGGCGGCCGACCTGCCCGACCGGCCGGTCTCGCCGCACCCGAACCTCGTCACACCCGAAGGGCTCGCCGCCATCGAGGCCGAGCTCGCCGCCGCGCGCGCCGCCTATGCCGCGGCCCAGGCCGACGGCGGCGTCGCCGCCGACCGCACCGCCATGGCCCGCGCCACCCGCGACCTGCGCTACTGGGGCGCCCGCCGCGCCTCGGCCCAGCTCACCGAGCCCGACGCCCCGGAGGGCGTCGCCGCCTTCGGCCGCACCGTCGAGATCGAGCGCGAGGACGGCCGCCGCCAGGCCTGGCGCATCGTCGGCGAGGACGAGGCCGACCCCGCCGCCGGCAGCGTCTCCTACGTCTCCCCCCTCGCCCGCGCCCTCCTCACCAGGCAGGTCGGCGACGTCGTCACCGTCGCCGGCGCCGAAGTCGAGATCGTCGCCGTCCGCTAGCCCCTCACCCCGCTCATCCCCGCGCATGCGGGGACCCAGACTTTCTTGTTCTGCGTGCCGCGTCCGCACTTGGGGTCGTGGCGTCCTATTTGGCGTCCCATAAGAGGAAGTCTGGGTCCCCGCATGCGCGGGGATGAGCGGATTTGGGGGTGTCTTTTTCCGCGTCATTCCGCGCATTCCGCGGTTCCTAAAACCCGTTTCACTTACCCCACGGCGCCGCGGTATCCTCCGGCAAAACACATGCGGAGGACCCCATGCGCGACCTGATCATCCGGAACGGCACGATCGTCGACGGCACGGGCGCGCCCGCCTTCACCGGCGACATCGCCATCCAGGGCGACCGCATCGTCGAGGTCGGCGAGGTGACCGGCGCGGCCAGGCGCGAGATCGACGCCACGGGCCTCACCGTCACCCCCGGCTGGGTCGACATCCACACCCACTACGACGGCCAGGCCACCTGGGACCCGGTGATGGCCCCCTCGTCCTGGCACGGCGTCACCACCGCCATCATGGGCAACTGCGGCGTCGGCTTCGCGCCCGTGAAGCCCGATCAGCGCGAGTTCCTGATCGAGCTGATGGAGGGGGTCGAGGACATCCCCGGCATCGCGCTCAGTGAAGGCATCGACTGGAAGTGGGAGAGCTTCCCCGAATACCTCGACGCGCTGGAAGCCAAGCCGCGGGCGATCGACGTGGGGACGCATGTGCCCCATGCGCCGATCCGGGCCTATGTGCTGGGCGAGCGCTGCAACACCGACTACGAGCCCAACGCCGAGGAGATCGCCGAGATGGCGCGCCTGGTGCGGGAGGGCGTCGAGGCCGGCGCGCTCGGCTTCTCCACCAGCCGCACCCTGCTGCACAAGGACCTGAAGGGCGTCCACATGCCCGGGACCTTCGCGGGCTCCGACGAGATGCTGGCGCTGGGCATGTCCATGAAGGGCCTGAAGCACGGCATGTTCGAGATGGTCTCCGACCACCTGGGCGACGACGACGAGTGGATGTGGGTCAAGGGCTTCGCGGCCGAGACGAAGCTGCCCGTCACCCTGGTGGCCACCTCGGCCGGCGCCTACGAAGGCGACAAGATGTACAACATCGCCGAGGAGAGCCGGAAGCACGGCATGGACATCCGCCCGCAGATCGCCGGGCGGCCCACCGGCATCCTCCACGGCCTCACCTCCAGCTTCCACGTCTTCATGGCGAGCCCCACCTGGAAGGCGAAGCTGGCCGACGCCTCCCTGGGGGAGCGCCTCGCGCTCATGCAGACGCCGGAGATCCGCGAGGCGCTGCTCTCCGAGGACAGCCCGCTCATCAAGGCCGCCGTCGGCGAGGGCCGGGCCGGCGACCTCGCCGTGGCCTTCGGCGGCAGCCTGCTCTGGCGCATCTTCCCGCTGGGCGAGCGGCCCAACTACGAGCCCGACCGCGAGCAGTCGGTGGCGGGCCTCGCCGAGGCCGCGGGCGTCCCGCCGCTCCACATGATGTACGACCTGCTCGTCCGCGACGGCGGGCGCGAGCTCTTCTACCAGCCGCTCGGCGGCTACCTGACCTACAACTTCGACTTCTTCCGCAAGAACATGCAGCACCCCAACGTGCTGTTCGGCCTCTCGGACGGCGGCGCCCATTGCGGCGTCATCGCCGACGCCGGCATGCCCACCTTCATCCTCAGCTACTGGGCCCGCGACCGCGTGAAGGGCGACCGCTTCCCGCTGGAGTTCCTCGTGCGCAAGCTGACCAGCGACACCGCCCGCGCCTACGGCCTGAACGACCGCGGCCAGTTGAAGCCCGGCCTGCTCGCCGACCTCAACGTCATCGACTTCGAGAACCTGAACCTGGAGCGCCCGGTCGCCATCCACGACCTGCCCGCCGGCGGCCGCCGGCTCGTCCAGAAGGCCCACGGCTACCGCTACACGGTCAAGTCCGGCCAGGTGACCTTCGAGAACGGCGAACACACCGGCGCCCTCCCCGGCGGCCTCGTCCGCGGCGGCCGCGAAGCGGTGATCCTGCCCATGGCGGCGGAGTGATCCTCCCGCCTCTCCCTTCCTCCTCGACGGAGGAAGGGCCGGGGATGGTGGTGTGCGCAGGGCTTCAACGCCTGAGCCCGTGAGGCTTCGACGCCTCTCGTGCCAGATGGCAAGCACGCCGCGGCCACACCTCCACCCAACCCTCCTCCGTCGAGAAGGAGGGCTTTCAAGAGGTGCTCCGCGCTTTTTGCAGCGCATCTCCCCGTTGCAGCGCGCGTACCTATAGGCGAGGGTCGTTCATGGCCCCGGCTGAGACCAGACCGATGAAACTGCTCGTCCTCGCCCTCGCCGCCCTCGCGGCCGTCGCCATCGCGGCGGCGACCGAGGACGCCGATGCGCAGACGCTCTCTCCCGAGGCCGCGGCCCTGATCGCGGCCACCCGCGCCGCCCCGGCCCGGGCGCAGCAGACCCACGCCGCCTTCGCCCCCCGCTACGACGGCGAAAAGCCCGTCCGCCTCCGCGGCGTCGCCCAGACCAGCGTCGACGCGCCGCTCGGCGACGACGCCACCGGCTCGCTCGGCTTCATGTGCGGCCTCAAGCCCGGCGCCGAGAAATACGGCGTCGCCGCCGCCCGCGGCTACGACGAGACCGGCCGCTTCATCGGCGCCAAACTCCGCGTCGCCTTCAAGTAGCCACGGAACCTCAGGCGCGCCGCAGGCGCCGTCATTCTTGGAACCGCGGAATACGCGGAATGACGCGGAAACAGCGCCCTCTTCTTCCGCGCTATTCCGCGTATTCCGCGGTTCGAATCAAAGCGGCGCTGACGCGCCACCGATCTCGCCCGCCTACTTCTCGGTGAGGTTCCAGACGCCGTCCCAGTCGGCGGGCGGCGGGGTCTTGGCCAGCACGCGGCAGCGCTCCACGTAGACCTGGGCCGGGCCGTCGTCGGGGTAGAGCTTCAGCGCCTCGGCGAACGCCTTGCCCGCCGCCTTCCAGTCGCGCGCCCGATAGGCCCGGATGCCCACCGTGTGCAGTTCCATGAGGTCGCCCAGCAGCGGCTCGCCCGCCCGGTAGCCCAGCGACTCGTAGACCGCCACCGGCCGGTCCTTGCCCTTCACCCGGATCAGGTCCAGCTCGCGCAGCAGCGCGGGCTTCGTCAGCTCGCGCACCGTGAACTCCGACAGCACGATCCGCGCGCCGTACTGCTTGGTCGTGCCCTCCAGCCGCGAAGCCAGGTTCACCGTGTCGCCGATCACCGTGTAGTCCAGGCGCCGCGTCGAGCCGATGTTCCCCACCACCGTCGGGCCGGTCGAGAACCCGATGCCGATGTCCAGCGCCTCGCCACCGACCTGCGCGCGCCGCGCGTTCAGCACCGCCAGCCTGGCCATCATGTCGTTGGCGGCGGCGAGCGCGTTGTCGGCGTCGTTCGGCCCCACGAGGGGGGCGCCGAACAGGGCCATGATGCCGTCGCCCATGTATTTGTCGAGGATGCCGCCGTGCTGGAAGATCACGTCGACCATCTCGGTGAAATAGTCGTTCAGCAGGCTCACCGTGTCGCGCGGCCCGAGCTGCTCGGCGATCGTGGTGAACCGGCGGATGTCCGAGAACATCACCGTCACCTTCTGCTCGGTGCCGCCCAGCTCCAGTTCGCCGGCCGACAGGAGCTGGTCGGCCACCTCCTTGCTCATGTACCGGCTCATGGTCGAGCGGACGCGCTTCTCCTCGGTGATGTCCTCCAGGACGATCATCGAGCCGATCTGCTCCTGGTTGGAATCCAGCAGCGGCAGCGTCGTCAGGTTCACCGACGCCTTGGCCCCGTCGCCCTGGGTGAGCTCCGCGTCCACCGCCAGGTGGGTCTCTCCGGTCGCCAGGGTCTTGGCCAGGCTCTCCGAGATCCAGTGGTTGTCGCCCTGGAACAGCTCCCACGACGGGCGCTCCAGCACCGTCTCCTTCGCCAGCCCCAGCAGCGCCAGGGCCGACTCGTTGGCCGTGACGATCTTCGCCTCGGCGTCCACCGTGACGATGCCGTTCGACGTGCTCTGCAGGATGCTCTCGTTGTAGTTCTTGATGGAGAGCACGTCGTCGAACAGCTTGGCGTTCTCCAGGCTCACGGCGATCTGCGCCGCGAACGCCTTCAGGCGCGATTCGTCCTTGTTGCTGAACACGCCGCCCTTCTTGTTCAGCGCCTGCGCCACCCCGATCCGCGCGCCCGCCTTGTTGGTGATCGGCACGCAGAGGATGGAGCGGGTCTTGAAGCCGGTGCGCCGGTCGACGTCCTGGTTGAAGCGCGGATCGGCGTAGGGGTCGGTGATGTTCTCGGTCTTGCCCGACGTGAAGACCGCACCGGCGATCCCCGCGCCGGTCGGAACCCGGATCTGCACCTTCTCCAGCCCGTCGGCGTAGAGGCTGAACAGCTCGTCGGTCTTGTCGTCGTAGACGAACAGCGAGGCCCGCTCGGCGTTCAGCAGGTCGGTCGTGGCCGTCATGATCCGGCCGATCAGCGCCTCCAGCAGCAGTTCGCCCGCCAGGTCCTGCGTCACCTCCAGCAGCCGCTGCTCCTCGCGCAGGCTGTCCAGCATCAGGCCGAAGCCGCGGTTGATGTCGGCGTACTCGTCGGTCGTCAGCACCTCGACCTTGGCGTCGTCCAGGTCGCCCCGCTCGACGTGGCGCATGGCGTCCACCAGCCGCGCCGCCGAGTTCGACACCTCCCGCGCCGTCAGGATCGCCATCGAGATCGCGCCCACGATGCAGACCAGGACCACGCCGCCGGCCCAGACGTACATCGAGGTCATCTCGCGGGGCGGCACGACGAAGCCGTGCGCGTTCAGCACCCGGTCGAACTTGAACAGGAACGACACCGCGCTGAACACCAGCGGCAGCGACGACACGAAGATGGCCAGGAACAGCACCTTGTTCCGGAGCGGCACCGAGATCAGGTCCTTCGCCTGCTCGGCCGGGATCGGCCCATCCAGCTCCCGCGACAGCCGGATGGCGATCGGCTCGATCGTCTTGGAGACCGCGAAGAACTCGAAGATCGCGTGCGCCGGCGAGGCGAAGACGAAGATCATCGTCCCCAGCGCGATGAGCTGCCAGCCGGCGATGCCCGCGTGGAACACCGTGTTCGCCGTCCAGATCACCCCGATCAGCGCGAACGTCGCCGCCGGGCCGTGTACCGTCGTCACCCGCACCGCCGAGATCTGCGGCAGGTTCAGCGCGCGCACCAGCGCCGCCCCCAGCACCGCCTCGCTGGGCTTCTCCCCGCGGTCCAGCGCGCTCAGCACCGGCGCCAGCGGCTTCAGGTGCCGGTTGATCAGCATGAAGTCGAGCGAGGTGAAGAAGGCCGTCCCGAACGGCACGCCCGACCAGAAGATCAGCCACTGGTAGGCCGTGAACTCCAGGCCCAGCAGGCCCAGAAGCAGGGTCACCGACACGGCCACGCCGGTCGCGAGCGAATAGATGAAGATCAGCCGCCAGAAGAGCACACGGCCGCTGTCCACCACGGGCGTGGTCGCCGCGGCGCGTCGGTCGGCAGGTCGAAGCGGCGGTGAAGCGTTCACCGCGCTGGCATCCGTGCGACGGCTGGCGGACAGCCCATCATCGCCCCCTGACTCTTCCCGACGGGGGCGAGCTTACCTTCGCATTCCCGCCGGCGCACCTGCCTTTCAGGCCGTGAGGCGCCTCAGGCCTCCAGCGCCGCGATCAGCTTGCCCACCGTGTTCCAGTTGCGGGCCGTGCCGCGCACCCTCAGCCGGCGCTCCATCACCACGTTCGACAGCTTCGACTGCCCCGCCCCCTGCGGGAACCGGATATAGAGGCAGCCCGGCCCGGCGCGCACCTCCTCGCCGAACACGCACGCGCTCTCCAGCGTCTCCAGCCCCGCCTGCGGCTCGCCGTTCAGGAACACCGCCATCAGCCGGTTGGGCTCCTCCGCCGCCGCCTTCGGGAACGGGTTCGCCCCCACCACCGCCTTCAGTTCGCCGACGTCGCGCACCATCACGTCCGAGAACAGCCCGAACTCGGCCTCGATCGCCGCCTCCAGCGCCCGCGCCGCCTCCGCCGTCGAAAGCCCCGTCCCGAACACGATGTTCCCGCTCGCCAGCAACGTCCTCGGCTCCGCGAACCCCGCCGCCTCCGCCACGGCCCGCAACCGCGCCATCTCCACCTTGCGGCCACCCACGTTCACGGCCCGGAGCAACCCCGCATAGCGTTTCACCCGAATCTCCTCTCCCAAGCGCGGCAGCGCTGTGGGAGAGGCCGGGAGAGGGCGGCGGCGCGCCTTGATCCGCACCGCCCTTGAACCCGCTCGCACCTCAGCGCCGCTGCTCCCACAGCACTACCAAAAGTTCCCCAAATGTTCTACACACGCCTTTCCCGGGCGCGACAGCGCCGAGGGAGAGAAGAGCGGAGCTACCCCTCGACCGCCGCCCGCTCCCACTCCAGGAACTCCGGCGTGGCCAGGAGCCGCGCCACGTACGCCGCGCACCGCCCGTCGTCCCCATATGCCGCGAGGTCGATCCCGTAGGTCCGCACCCGTGTCGCCACCGGGGTGTAGAAGGCGTCGGCGATCGACCAGCCGCCGGCCAGGAACGGGCCACCGAACCGCTCCAGCATCCCGCCCCACAGCGCCACGAGCCGGCGCACGTTCGCCTGCGTCGCCTCCGACAGCTCGACCGTCCGCACCGGCTCGTCCAGCGCCATGGGCGCCTCCCCGCGCAGCGCCTGGAACCCCGAGTGCATCTCCGCCGCCGCCGCCCGCGCCATCGCCCGCGCGGCCGGATCGGCCGGCCACAGCCCCGGCGCCTTCTCGGCCAGGTATTCGCTGATCGCCAGGGAGTCCCAGACCGTGAGGTCCCCGTCCTTCAGCACCGGCACCAGCCCGCTGGGCGAATGCGCGCGGATGCGGTCGGCCGAGACGTTGTTCTCCTGCCGGAGCTCCACCAGCGTCTCGGTGAACGGCAGACCGCTGCGCTTCAGCACCAGCCAGGGCCTGAGCGACCACGTCGACCACCGCTTCGTCCCGATCACCAACTCCATCGGCGTCTCCCGACCCTGCGCGACCCATTCCCCAAAGGCATGTCGCGACGCTGAAACACTTCAACTATTGCGGCCCCCCGCCCGGCGCCATCTAGTTCTGCTCAACGATAAATCGAGGAAAGCTCATCTGATGTCCGAGGCCGCTCCCGCCCCAAAAGGGTTCTCGACCTCGAATGCAGCCCAGGTCGGCGAGGCGCCCGTGGCGCCGCTGGTCTCCCCCGCCTTCCGCAGCTACGCCCTCGTGGTCCTGCTGCTGGTCTACACGGTCAATTTCCTCGACCGGCAGATCGTCTCGATCCTGGCCGAGCCGATCAAGAACGAGCTCTCGATCTCCGACACCCAGCTCGGCCTGCTCACGGGCCTGGCGTTCGGCATCATCTACTGCGGCTTCGGCCTGCCGCTGGCGCGCCTCGCCGACCGGTTCAACCGCGTCTGGATCATCTCCGGCTCGCTGGCCGTGTGGAGCGCCTGCACCGTGCTGTGCGGCCGCGCCACCAGCTTCGGCACCCTGGTCGCCGCCCGCATGGGCGTGGGCCTGGGCGAGGCCGGCTGCACGCCCACCTCCCACGCGCTCATCGCCGACTATGTGCCCAAGGAGAAGCGCGCCTCGGCGCTCGCCTTCTTCTCCATGGGCACGCCGCTGGGCGGGCTGCTGGGCCTCGCCATGGGCGGCCTGATCGCCGACGCCTACGGCTGGCGCACCGCCTTCCTGCTGGCCGGCCTCCCCGGCCTCATCCTGGCCGCCGTCTGCTTCTTCACGCTGAAGGAGCCGCGCAACGCCATGGCCGCCGCCGCCCGCCAGGCCCACGCCTCCAGCCAGATGGGCTTCACCGCCACCTGCAAGTACCTCGCCGCCAAGCGCACCTTCTGGCTGCTGGCCTTCGGCGCGGCCATCAAGGCCTTCATCGGCTACGGCCACTCGCCCTTCACCGCCTCGTTCTTCCTGCGCAACCACGGGCCCGAGATCGCCCAGCTCGCCGGCCAGTTCGGTCTGAAGCCGATCGGCTTCATGGGCCTGGCGCTGGGCCTGATCGCCGGCATCTTCGGCACCGCCTCGAGCTGGCTGGGCGGCGTCATCGCCGACAAGTACGGCGCGCGCGACCTGCGCGCCTACGGCTCGGTCCCGGCCATCGCCAGCCTGCTGGTCATCCCCTGCTACTACGTCGCCTACACCGCCGAGTCCGCGGTCCTGGCGCTCAGCTTCCTGATCCCGATCGCGCTCCTGGGCTCGCTCTGGTACGGCCCGGTCTACGCTTCGGCCCAGAGCCTCGTGCCCGCCAACATGCGCGCCACCTCGGCCTCGATCGTGCTCTTCATCATCAACATGGTGGGCCTGGGCGGCGGCGCCCTGGTGGTCGGCGCGCTCAGCGACTGGTTCAACTACGGCTGGGGCCTGGGCAAGGCCGACGGCATCCGCTGGGCCCTCTTCGTCTCGGCCTGCTTCGGCCTGGTCAGCGCCGTCCTCTTCTGGGTCGCCCGCGCCAGGATCCGCGACGAGATGGTGAGCTAGCCGCGGAGCCCGGCCGCATCGTCATCGCCGAGTAGCCGCCGCCCTACGGCGCCGCTAGGGTTCGGCCATGTTCGACGCCCACGTCCGCGACCATGCCCACTGGAGCCCCCGCGCGCCCGCCGTGGTCACGCCCGCGCGCACCGTCAGCTACGCCGAGTTCGACGCCGACATCGACCGCTGCGGCGCGGCCCTCGCCGAGCTCGGCGTCACCCCGGCGTCGGGCGTCGTCTCGGTGCTGGTCGACGACCCCTACCTGCTGCTCCTGGTGCTGGCGGCGCTGGCCCGGCTCGGCGTCGTCTCCTCGCCCCACAACGACGACGCCGCGGACCTGCGCCTCACCGACGCCGGCGGCGCCGCACCCGCCCCGCCCGCGACCTTCCTCACCCGCGAGTGGCAGGCGGCCATGTTCGCCCGTGCGGCCGTCCCGCTGCCGGCGCCCGACCCCGACCCGGACGCGGTCGGCCGCGTCATGCTCTCGTCGGGCACCACCCGCACGCCGCGCCGCGTCGGCCTCACCTGGCGCAACCTCGAGGCCCGCAACGCCGCCAACCTGCACGCCTACGGCGCCGGGCGCACCGGCGCCTGGCTCCCGCTCGTCGGGGTCGACGCCATGATGGGCCTCTCGCTCCTGATGGGCGCCTGGACCCTCGGCGCCTCGCTGACCGGCGGCATCCCGGCCCGGGACCTCCCGCGCTGGCTGGAGACGCTGCCCGACGGCGGCGTGCTCGCGCTCACCCCGGCGCAGCTTCGCGCGCTGCTCGCCGGCCTGCCCGAGGGCTTCCAGCCGCAGCCCGGCTGGCGCATCTGCTGCGGCGGCTCGCTGCTGCCGCCCGCCCTCGCCCGCGAGGCGCGCGTGCGCATCACCCCGGACCTGCGCATCCTCTACGGCGCGACCGAGAGCGGCTTCGTCGCCCACGGCATCGCCGCCGATCTCGACCGCCACCCCGGCATGGTCGGGTTCACGCCGGCCGGCGCCGTCTGCGACGTGGTCGACGACGACGACGCCCCGCTGCCCGCCGGCGAGTCCGGCCACGTCCGCATCCGGGGCGAGCGCGTCGCCCGGGGCTACCTCGGCGATCCCGCCGCCACCGCCGAGCGCTTCCGGGGCGGCTGGTTCCGGACCGGCGACGTGGGCCGCAAGCTCGCCGACGGCCGCCTCGTCCTGGAGGGCCGCGCCGACGACCGCATGAACCTGGGCGGGCGCAAGGTCATGCCCGCCGTCCTGGAGGAGCCGGCCCTCGAATGCCCGGGCGTCCTCGACGCCGCCGGCTTCGCCGTCCCCGGCCCCGAGGGCCTGGACCGCGCCTGGCTGGCCGTCGTCACGGTCCCGGACTTCGACCGCGACGGCCTCCTGGCCCACCTCGCCGGCTACCCCGGCCTGCCCCCGCCCAGCTTCGCCTGGACCGAGGAGATCCCGCGCAACGCCATGGGCAAGGTCGATCGGGGCAAGCTGCGCGAAGCGGTCCTGGGCGCGCTCGCCGCCCGGCCCGGATAGCGCATGTTCGACGGCTACATCCGCGACGGCGCCGCCTGGCGTCCGCGCGCGCCCGCCGTGATCCTGCCCGGCCGGCCGCCGCAGGCTTTCGCCACCGTCAGCTACGCCCGCTTCGACGCCGACATCGACCGGCTCGGCCGCCTCCTGGCCACCGAGTTCGGTCTCGCCCCGGGCCGGGGCGCCGTCTCGCTCGCCGTCGCCGACGCCTACGTCGGCCGCGTCGCCCTCTGCGCCCTGGCCCGCCTGGGCGTCGCCTCGGCCCCCTACGACGACCACGCCGCCGCGCGCCGCCTCGTCTACGGCCTCGACGCCGACGCCCCGCCGCCCCCGGACGCCATCGTCCTGACCCGCGAGCAGGTCGCCGCCGCGCTCGCCGCCCCCCACGAACCGCTGCCGCGCCTTGCACCCGACCCGGACGCCCTCGTCCGCGTCCAGCTCTCCTCCGGCACCACCGCCGCCCCCAAGCGCGTCGGCTTCACCTGGAGCCGGCTGGAGATCGCCACCCTCACCGCGCTGCGCATCTACGGCCCCGGCAAGCTCGGCGTCTGGGTCCCGCTGACCGGCCCCGACAGCCTGATGGGCTTCGGCCTCGCCGTCGCCGCCTGGTCGGTGGGCGCCACGGTCGCCGCCGGCATGACGCTGGAGACCCTGCCCGCCCTCATGGAGGCCCACGGCCAGGGCGTCTGCGTCCTCACCCCCATCCAGCTCCGCAACCTGCTGACCTGGCTCCCCGACGGCTTCCGGCCGCGCCCCGGCTGGCGTCTGCAGGTCGGCGGCTCGGCCCTGCCGCCGGCCCTCGCCCGCGAGGCCCTGCTGCGCCTCACCCCCGACGTCTGGCACGGCTACGGCGCGACCGAGTCCAACCGCATCGCCGCCGGCCCCGCCGCCGCCCTGGCCGACGTCCCCGGCGCGGTCGGCCACGTCCCGGCCTCGGCCCATGTGGAGATCGTGGGCGACGACGGCCGCCCGCTGCCCGACGGGCGGTCCGGCGAGATCGTCGTCCGCTCCACCCGCACCGCGCCGGGCTACCTGGACGACCCCGCCGCCACCGCCGCCCGCTTCGACCCGACGACCGGCGCCTACCGCACCGGCGACCTCGGCCGCCGGCTCCCCGACGGCCGCCTCGTCATCGAGGGCCGCCTCGACGAGCGCATGAACCTCGGCGGCCGCAAGTTCATGCCCCACCGGCTCGAGACCCCCGCCCTGGAGGTGGAAGGCGTGCTCGACGCCGCCGGCTTCGCCGCCCCCGGCGACGACGGCCTCGACCAGGCCTGGCTCGCCGTCACCGCCGCCCCGGACTTCGACCGCGACCGCCTCATCCGCCACCTCGCCGCCGTCCCGGACCTCCCCCCGCTCCGCCTCGCCTGGACCGACGAGATCCCCCGCAACGCCATGGGCAAGGTCGACCGCGCCACCCTCCGCGCCCGCCTCCTCTCAGCCCGCGCCAAACCCTGACGGCGGCGCCCCCACGGCAGCCCCCCTACCGCCCCTTCGAAACGCCCGCTAACGTCCGCGCCGACAAGGGCGGCCCGCCGGGCGGGTGAGTCGAAACGGGGAATGCGTGTCAGATGAGTTCAGCGGCCACCACCTCCAGCACCCCCGCCTACTCCGCCGGCTACCGCAACGCGGTGCTGTGGCTGCTCGTGCTGGCCTACACGTTCAATTTCGTCGACCGGACGATCATCTCCACCATCGGCCAGGCGATCAAAGTCGACCTGAAGCTCACCGACCAGCAGCTCGGCTGGCTGGGCGGGCTGTCGTTCGCGCTGCTCTACACGACGCTGGGCATCCCGATCGCGCGGCTGGCCGAGCGGACGAGCCGGGTGAACATCATCGCCGTCGCCATCGTCATCTGGAGCGCGTTCACCGCGCTCTGCGGCACGGCGACGAGCTACGTGCAGCTCCTGCTCTTCCGGGTGGGCGTCGGCGTGGGCGAGGCGGGCCTGTCGCCGCCGGCGCACTCGCTGATCAGCGACTACTTCGAGCCGAAGAAGCGCGCCTCGGCGCTGTCGATCTACGCGTTCGGCATTCCGCTCGGCACCATGTTCGGGGCGATGGCCGGCGGGTGGATCGCCGAGAACCTGTCGTGGCAGGCGGCCTTCATGGCCGTGGGCGTGCCGGGCCTGCTGGTGGCGATCTCCATCAAGCTCTTCGTCAAGGAGCCGCCGCGCGGCTGGGCCGACCGGCAACTGGCGCTGGCGGACGAGCCGCCGGCGGCGCTGGGCCAGGAGGCGTCGGAGGCCGGGGCGCCCAGCGCGGCGCCGGCCGAAGCCCCGCCCTCGATCCTCGCCGTCGGCAAGCGGCTGTTCGGGAGCTGGGGCATGTTCCACATGATCGCCGGCATCACCATGGCCAGCTTCGCCGGCTACGGGACCGGCAACTACGCGCCGGCCTACTTCGTGCGCGAGTTCGGGCTGGGCCTGGCGGTGGTGGGCCTGGTGGGCGGCCTGGTGGCGGGCGTCTCGAACGGCGCCGGCACGCTGCTGGGCGGGTTCCTCACCGACTGGGCCTCGAAGCGCTCGCTGCGCTGGTACGCCCTGGTGCCGGCGATCGGCCTGATCCTGGCCACGCCGATCTACATCTACGCCTACACGCGCGAGAGCTGGCAGATGGCCTACGCCATCCTGCTGGTCCCCGGCGTGCTGCACTACACCTACCTCGGCCCGACCTTCGGGGTGGTGCAGAACGCCATGGACACGCGCATGCGCGCGACCGCCGTGGCGCTGATGTTCTTCGTGCTGAACCTGATCGCGCTCGGCTTCGGACCTCCGTTCTGCGGCTGGTGCATCGACCAGTTCGCGCGGGCCGCCTTCACGGCCAGGGGGATGGCGGGCGACTTCCTGACCGCCTGCCCGGGCGGCAACGCGCCGGACGGGTCGCCGGCCGAGCTCGCGGCGGCCTGCAAGGCGGCGATGAACGAGGGCACGCGCTCGGGCATCGTCTCCAACCTGCTGATCTACGCCTGGGCCGGCGTGCATTACCTCCTGGCGGCCATCACCCTGCCCAGGGACATCGCCCGCGCGCAGGCGGCCAAGGCGGGCTGAGGCGGGCGGCGCCGCGCAAATATTTCGTCAGCCGCGCTTCGTCCTTGCAACCAACCGCAACCCTGGCGAGTTGTGGGCGATATGGGGGATCGCACATCCGGACTTGAGTGGGGCTGACATATGCATCGGAGCTTCGGGCTCGCCTTCTTCGCCGCTGCGGCGTGCGCGATCTCCGCGGGTTCGGCCGCTGAGGCGGCCACCGTGCTACGCGTCAATCCGTCGAGCCTCTGCGCCACGACGGGCTGCTTCAGCGACACCCAGCGCACCTACCAGCGCACCTGGTCCGCGGCCGACTTCCAGGGCGGCGCCTCGATCGGCGCGCTGGCGCTGGACCGCAGCCTGCTGGGAACCCTGCAGGACTACGCCGTCAGGGTGAGCTTCCGGAACGCCGCGGGCGACACCGTCGGGAGCTGGGGCGCCTTCACCGTGGCCGTGCTCTCGGGCGATGTGGTCGTCCTCGGCGGCAAGTCGTTCGACTGGGACGATTCGATGGGCGCGCTGACGCTCAACCTCGAGCTCATGATCCCCGACAGGGCCGGCGCCGGCGGCGGCTTCTTCGGGGGCGGGGGCGGCCTCTCGGGCGGTATCGGGGCCTGGACGAACAGCGGCCCGCAGGTCGCGGGCGGCAGCGCCCTCGTCGCGCCCGTCATGCCCGCCATCCTGACCCCCGCCGACGTCCGGCCGGCCGTGATCGCGGTGCCTGAACCGGCCGCCTGGACGCTCATGGTCGCGGGCTTCCTGGGCGCCGGCGCCGCTTTGCGCCGCACCCGGCGCCTAGCGCCACTTAAAGTAGGAGAAATTTTCCCTTAACGGGAGAATAGTGCTCGCCCGTGCGGGGTGAGCCCTTGCGGCGCCACCTATGGTCGCGCTTGTTTGTCATCGACTCGACAGATGGGTGCGGACACATGAGCGGGCTCAACAAGACGATTCCGGCCGCCATCGGGGCTTTGGCCCTGGCGGCCGCGGCTGCGCCTGCGGGCGCAGTGACGGTGAACGCCGGCTGGAGCGACGCCTGCGGCGCATCGAACTGCTTCAGCCAGGGCTCCTTCACCCACACCTGGTCGGCGAACGGCGCCGGCGGCCCGATCACCGTGAGCCAGCTCGCGCTGGCCCGCTCGATCCTCGGCGACCTGGACGGGCAGACCTTCCGGCTCTCGTTCCAGATCAACGGCCAGGAGATCGGAACCTGGGGCAGCTACACCATGGGCGGCATCGCCGGTGACGAGCTGAACTTCTGGGGCGAGAACTTCACCTGGAACCCGGAGGACGGCGACCTGATGCTGGTGCTGCAGATCGACGTTCCCGACACCACGGGCGGCGGCAGCTTCCGGCGGACGTCCAGCTCGCGGTCCAGCCCCACCGAGGACGGCCCTGGCCCGAGCGGCCAGAACGGCGACGAAGGCCCGAGCTTCGCGCAGGAAGACGGCGGCGACCGGAACCAACAGCCCTCGGACCTCGGCCCCGGCTTCAGCGCCGTGGTGCCCGAACCCGCGACCTGGGCGCTGATGATCGGCGGTTTCGGCATGACGGGGACGATGTTCCGCCGCCGCCGCGCCCTCGCCGCCTGAGGGCGACGAGCGCCGCGTTCGCAAGAGGTTGACCCGAGCGGGACGCGGCAGGGCGCCCCGCCCCCTCTGGCAAGGTTGACATGGGCGGACTGTCGTCAGACACCGCGCCCATGATCCCCCGCTACACCCGCAAGGAAGCCGCCGACGTCTGGAGCCCCCAGACGCGCTTTTCGATCATGTTCGAGATCGAGGCCCATGCGGCCGACGCGATGGCCGACCTCGGCGTCATCCCGAAGGAGGCCGCGCGGGTCATCTGGGAGAAGGGCAAGGGCGCCATCTGGAACGCCGAGCGCATCGACGAGATCGAGCGCGAGGTGAAGCACGACGTCATCGCTTTCCTCACCCACGTCACCGAGATCGTCGGCCCCGAGGCGCGCTTCCTGCACCAGGGCATGACCTCGTCCGACGTCAACGACACGGCGCTCGCCGTCCAGCTCAGCCGCGCCACCGACCTCCTGATCGAGGACGTCGACATGGTCCTGGCGGCGCTGAAGACGCGCGCCTACGAGCACCGCTTCACGCCCACCGTGGGGCGCAGCCACGCCATCCACGCCGAGCCCACCACCTTCGGCCTCAAGCTCGCCGGCCACTACGCCGAGTTCCAGCGCGCCAAGGAGCGGCTGGCCATGGCGAAGTTCGAGATCGCCACCTGCGCCATCTCCGGCGCCGTCGGCACATTCGCCAACGTCTCGCCCGAGGTGGAGGCCTACGTCGCCGACAAGCTGGGCCTGGCGGTCGAGCCCGTCTCGACGCAGGTGATCCCCCGCGACCGCCATGCGGCCTACTTCGCCGCCCTGGCCGTGGTCGCCAGCTCCGTCGAGCGCATCGCGATCGAGATCCGCCACCTGCAGCGCACCGAGGTGCTGGAGGCCGAGGAGCCGTTCGATCCGGGCCAGAAGGGTTCGTCGGCCATGCCGCACAAGCGCAACCCGATCCTCACCGAGAACCTGACGGGCCTCGCCCGCCTGGTCCGCTCGGCGGTGACGCCGGCGCTGGAGAACGTCGCGCTGTGGCACGAGCGCGACATCAGCCACTCGTCGGTCGAACGCGGCATCTGCCCCGACGCCACGGTCCACCTGGACTTCGCGCTCCGCCGTCTCGCCGGCCTGATCGAGCGCCTCGTGGTCTATCCGCAGAACATGGCGAAGAACCTCGACCGCCTGGGCGGCCTGGTGCATTCGCAGCGCGTGCTGCTGGGCCTGACCCAGAAGGGCCTCTCCCGGGAAGCCAGCTACGCCGCCGTCCAGCGCAACGCCATGAAGGTCTGGCGCGGCGAAGGCGCCTTCCTCGACTTCCTGAAGGCCGACCCGGAGATCGCCCTCTCGGACGCCGAACTCGAGGACCTGTTCGACCTCGACTACCACTTCAAGAACGTCGACCGCATCTTCGCCCGCGTGTTCGGCGAGGACGCCCACGCCAGGGCGGCGGCCGAGTAGAGCCGGAACGGAGGCCCGTCATCGCGACCACGATCGACGACCTCCGCCGCCTCGCCCTGGCCCTGCCCGGCGCCCACGAGGTCGCCTACAAGGGCGATCCCTGGTTCAACGTCGGCACGAAGAGCTTCGCGCTCGCCATCGACGGCCGGGTGATCATGAAGCTGGACAAGGGCCACCAGGAACTCCTGTTCGAGATCCGGCCCGAGACCTTCAGCAAATGCCCGGTCGCCACCGTCTACTGGAGCTATGTGGAGATCGCCCGCCTCGACGAGGCGGAACTCGCCAGCCTCGTGCTGGAAGCCTGGACCCAGATCGTGCCGAAGAAGGTCAGCACGGCATACCTCGCCCGCCCCTGACGGGCGGGCAAGCGGCTACTGCCCGCTCTTCACGCTCTCGCGGGCCTGCGCCAGCAGCTCGGCCATCTTCATGCGGACCTCGCCTTCGGACACGGCCACGCCGGCGCCCTTCAGGTCCTCGAACACCTTGCGGAACACGTCGTCGTCGCCGGGCAGCTCGAAGTCCGACTTCACGACGGCCTTGGCGTATTCGTCCACGTGGGGCGCCTGCAGGCCCATCAGGCCGGCGGCCCACTGCCCCAGCGCGCGGTTGCGCCGGGCGTGCGCCTTGAACTCCTGCTCCTGGTCGAGGGCGAACTTCTTCTCGAAGCCCTGTTCGCGTTCGTCGAAGGTCGTCATCGGGTCCTGGGGGCAAAACTCGTGGGAGCGGGCGATCCCATATCGCGCGCAGGCGGGCCAAGCAATGGAAAGCGGCATCCGTGCGGCGGTTTGCGGAACCGGGGCGCTTTCGCTATTTTTGCCGCGCCTGAATGGGGGCGAGAGGCCGAGTCGGACCCGCGCGCGGAGGATCAGTCGCGCGCGATTTTCGTTTTGCCGACGCAGGATTAGTCCTCGCCCCATGGAGAAGGCTCCGAAGATGACCCGCCGCAAGAAGATCTACGAGGGCAAGGCCAAGATCCTCTATGAGGGGCCCGAGCCCGGGACTCTGATCCAGTACTTCAAGGACGACACCACCGCCTTCGACGCGACCAAGAAGGCCGTCCTGGAGGGCAAGGGCGTCATCAACAACCGGATCAGCGAATACATCATGACGAAGCTGAACTCGATCGGGGTTCAGAACCACTTCATCAAGCGCCTGAACCTGCGCGAGCAGCTCATCAAGGAGGTCGAGATCATCCCGCTGGAGGTGGTGTGCCGCAACGTCGCGGCCGGCTCGCTCTCCACGCGCTACGGCATCCCCGAGGGCCAGCCGCTGCCGCGCTCGATCATCGAGTTCTACCTGAAGGACGACAAGCTCCACGACCCGATGGTCTCGGAGGAGCACATCACCGCCTTCAACTGGGCCTCGACCCAGGAGATCGACGACATGATGGCGCTCACCCTGCGGGTGAACGACTTCCTGACCGGCCTCTTCGGGGGCGTCGGCATCACGCTCGTGGACTTCAAGGTCGAGTTCGGCCGCGTGTGGGAGAACGACTTCGCCCGCGTGATCCTGGCCGACGAGATCAGCCCCGATAGCTGCCGCCTCTGGGATTCGGCGACGAACGAGAAGCTGGACAAGGACCGCTTCCGCCGCGACCTCGGCAACGTCATCGAGAGCTACACCGAGGTTGCGCGCCGCCTGGGGATCATGAAGGAGATGCCCACCGTGATTCAGGGGGGCCTCCACTAGTGCGCGCGAAAGTCCACGTGTTCCTGAAGCCCGGCGTCCTCGACGTCCAGGGCAAGGCGGTCGAACAGGCGCTGCACGGCCTCGGCTGGAGCGGCGTCGAACATGTCCGCGTCGGGCGCACCATCGAGTTCGACCTGAAGGCCGCCGACGCCGCGGCCGCCGAGGCCGAGGTCAAGGCCATGTGCGAGAAGCTCCTCGCCAACACCGTGATCGAAAGCTACCGGGTGGAGCTGGCCTGAGGATGCGCCCGCGGGTCGCGCCGCCGGCCGTCCTGGCCGCCGCCCTGGCCCTCGCCGCCTGCTCGAAGCCGTCCGCCAACGATGCGGATCGGCCGGTCGTCTACATGAGCCCCGACTGCGACGCTTCCTTCGAGGACCAGGTGGTCGACATCACCGGCCAGGAGGGGCTCGTGCCCGCCGGCGTGGTCGGCGCCGAGCCCTACAGCTACTATTCCAGCCCCGACGGCCGGGTCTCCTATCTGATCACCCGCCCCGGCTCGCCCGCCCACCCCGCCATCCTGATGCAGCGGGCCGCCAAGGGCGTCACCACGACCGGCTGCGCCTACGGCTCCCGGAAGGCGTATGACGAGCTCCTGGCCTATCTCGAAAGCCTGAAGACCTGGACGCGGAAGGGCGCGACGCCCTGAGCGGGGTCCGCGACGTTCTCAGTCCCGCGACGCCAGCATGTCCCAGGCCAGCGGCTCGCCCCGGGCGAGGTCGCGCTTCGCCCTCCGGCCCAGCACCTCGTCGAAGTGCGCGGGCGCCAGGCCGTTGCCCGGCCGGATCGAGCGGACGTTGGCGCGCGTCAGCGGCTCGCCGGCCCTCACGTCGGCGGTCACGTAGAGCGAGCGGCGGAACAGCAGCGACCCGCGCTCCGAACCCAGCACGTCGTAGTGCGCGCGGCCCAGGGCCGCCCAGGCGGCCTTGGTGTCGTCGCAGAGCGCCTTGAACTCGGCCGGCTCCAGGCTGAACGCCGCGTCCGGCCCGCCGTCCGCGCGGGCCAGCGTGAAGTGCTTCTCGATGACGCTGGCGCCCATCGCCACGGCGGCCACCGAAGCCGCCGTCCCCGGCGTGTGGTCGGAGAGCCCGATCGGGCAGTCGAACCGCTGGGCCATGTCGGTCACGGTGCGCACGTTGGCGTCGGCGAAGGTGGCCGGATAGCTGGAGACGCAATGGAGCATCACCACGCCGGGCGCGCCGGCCGCCAGCGCCGTGTCGCGCGCGGTCTCGATCTCGGCCAGGTTGGCCATGCCGGTGGAGATGATCAGCGGCTTGCCCTTGGAGGCCGCATAGCGGATCAGCGGCAGGTCCACCGCCTCGAACGAGGCGATCTTGTAGGCCGGCGCGTCCAGGCCCGCGAGCAGGTCCACCGCCGTCTCGTCGAAGGGGCTGGAGAAGATCGTGACGCCGCGCGTCCTGGCGCGCTCGAAGATGGCAGCGTGCCACTCGAACGGCGTGTGCGCCTCCTGGTAGAGCTCGTAGAGGCTGCGCCCGTCCCAGAGCCCGCCGTGGATCTTGAACTCCGGCCGGTCGACGTCCATCGTGATGGTGTCGGCGGTGTAGGTCTGGATCTTGATGGCGTCGCAGCCGGTGTCGGCCGCCGCGTCGACCATGGCCAGCGCCCGGTCCAGGCTGCCGTTGTGGTTCCCGCTGAGCTCGCAGATCACGTAGGGCTCATGCCCCGCTCCGATCCTGCGGCCGGCGATCTCGATCTCGGGAGGGTTCGGCATGGGGCATGGATACCCCATCGGCGCCTAAGCCCGCGTTAACTAAGCTCGGCGACGTGCCGCCGCTGCGCGATGCGCTCGCGCGACTTGAGGCCCGAGGCGATCCCGATCGCCGCCCCGGCCGTCAGGCCCGCCACCGCCAGCGCCGTGAAGGCCCTGAGGCCGACGCCGATGGCCAGCCCCGCGCCGATCGCCGCGCCCACCAGCGCCACGGCGCCCGCCGTCTTCAGTTCGTCTTCCATGAGCTTCACTACGGCTGAGCCGCGACTTCGTTCCCAGCCAGAACGTCTCCCGCCCTACCCGATCCATCCCAGGGCGCGCTGGAACAGGCCCAGCGTCTGGTTGTGCAGGGCGTCCCCGGTGGCCGTCTCGGCCTTGCCGGCCGCCGCCCGGGCGCGGGTGCCCTCCAGGATGATTCCCAGCTTGTAGCAGGCCAGCACGCCGTACCAGCGCATGTTGGAGAGGTCCCGCTCGGTCTGGCCGGCATAACGCTCGACCAGTTCCTCGATGGCCGGGAAGCCGTCCCAGGGCTTCACGGTCGTCGCGCCCGAGGCGATCGCATCGGCCTGCGGCCAGGTCGCCATAAGCCAGCCGAGGTCGAGCAGGGGATCGCCGATGGTGGTCAGCTCCCAGTCGACGATGGCCGCCAGCTCGGGGCCGTCGAACCGGTACATCACATTGGCCAGGTGGTAGTCGCCGTGGATGATCCCGGGCTTGAAGGTCGCGGGCCGGTGGGCGTCCAGCCAGTCGCCAACCGCCTCGACGCCCTCGATCTCGCCGGGGCCGGCCCAGCCCTCGTACTGCGCGTAGCTGGCGAGCTGCTTCTTCCAGCGGCCGACCTGGCGCTCCAGGAATCCGTCGGCGCGGCCGAGGTCGGCCAGGCCCTTGGCGACATGGTCCACGCGGCCCAGGGCGGCGATGCCGTCGGCGAGCGCCAGGCCCATCCCGTGGCGCACCTGCGGCGAGCCCAGGTGCAGCGGCGGCAGGCCCACGGCGGCGTTGAAGCCGTCGACCGGCTCCATCAGGTAGAAGGCCGCGCCCAGCACGTCCTCGCCCGGCTCGGCGGCGATCAGGCGCGGGTGCGGCACGTCGGTGTCGGCCAGCGCCGCCAGCACGCGGGCCTCGCGCCGCATGGTCTCGCTGCCGTTCATGTGCGCGGCCAGCGGCGGGCGGCGCAGCATGAACCAGCGCTCGCCGCGGCGGAACTTCAGCAGGATGTTCTGGGTGCCGCCGGGCGGCCGCGCCGCCTCCTCGATGGGGCCGGCCTCCAGCCCACGCGCGTCCATCCACGCGGCGAGGCGGTCGAGGTCGACCAGGTTGCGCCACGCGTCGAGCGCGGGGTTCGCTGCCGCCGTCGTCCCTATCGTCATGTCCGCACGCTCCGCGATCGCCGGATTTATAGCGCGATATGGGTTCCCGCCCGCAAGGGAGACGCCCTGCCTGTCGGCTCCGGGCTGCGCCGGATCAGGCGTCGTGGGGCCGGAGCGTGTGGGCCACGTGGAACGAGCCGGAGTGCGAGAGCACGATCCAGTCGCCGGTGTGGGCGACGACCGGGCCCTCCGGCGTCAGCACCTGGACCGCGGCCGCTTCGGCGACCGAGCGCGCCTCGTCGCCCAGCCAGCTCCAGAGCACGGCCCAGTTCTTCCGGTCGTGCGCCGGCGGAACCCTGAGCGCCGCGCCATGGTCGAAAGGAGGGTGCAGTTGGATGACGCGCATGGCCCTTGGGAATCACGACTCTTCGGACCCGCAGTTCGGCAGTGCTTCGGTTACCAAGACCTTGACCGCCGCCGGTCGCAATGTCGGCCCATTTGACCCGCTGGTTGAACGGCGATCGCCTCAGGGCTGAAAAAGCTTTGCAGTTCCAAGACAAAAGCTTTTAGTCGCAACTTGGGCTTGCGGTGTCGGACGGGGACACCGCTCAAGGGAAGGAAAATCGAATGACGGAGGTGTCGACCAAGGCGCCGGATCCGATGGACATCGCGCTCGGGGCCGCGGTGCGTATCCGTCGGCGGACGATCGGGATGTCGCAGGAGGCCCTGGCCGAGCAGTGCGGCGTCAGCTTCCAGCAGATCCAGAAGTACGAGAACGGCGCGAACCGGATCTCGTTCTCGCGCCTGGTGCAGATCGCGCGTGCGCTCCGCTGCCGCGTGACCGACCTGATGGACGTCTTCGACGGCGCCGACAAGGAGACCGCCGAGGACCTCGACCTCCTCACCCGCATGCGCACGCCCGGCGCGCTCGAGCTGCTCACCGCGTTCGAGAAGCTGCAACCCGAGGTCCGCGGCTCGCTGGTGAACCTGGTCCGGACCCTCACCGCCCAGCAGGCCGAGGCCGCCAAGCAGTCGATCCTGGCCTAGCTTCCCTCCCCATCAAGGGAGGGAGAGCGCATATGGATGCGGGCGGCCGAAAGGCCGTCAGTCGAACCGCAGAGATCGCGGAGATACGCGGAGGCTTTCCCCGTTTGTCATCCCGGTTTGGGCGTAGCCCAAGACCGGGACCCAACCCTCCGGTGCGTCGATGGTTGGGGGCCGGCCCCTGGCGAGCGGGGCCAGATAACAACCTCAGAGCACCGGACGGTTGGGTCCCGATCTTCGCCTGCGGCGAAACCGGGATGACAATCGTGGGAGAGCTTCTCTGCGCATCTCCGCGATCTCTGCGGTTCATGACTCGGGCGGACAAGCCGCCCACATGCCATATGCGATGGCCCTCCCCATCAAGGGAGGGAAAGCGCCTTCTCGACCACCGCCCGCGGTTCGGCCGCGGACCAGTCGGCGTCGCCGGCGACGCGGGCGGCTTCATTGCCGTCCTTGCCGTAGATCACCGTCGTCGGGAAGCCGGGCGCGTTGATCTTGAACGGCAGCTTCATGTCGCGGTCGTGGTAGAATTTCAGCGGCGCGTTCTGGCTGATGAACAGGCGCGCCTGGGTGGCCTTCTCGGCGCTGTCGATCGACACCACCACCACCTCCACGCCCCTGCCCTCGTAGTCCCTGGCGAGCTTCGCCAGCGTCGGCATCTCGATCTTGCAGGGGCCGCACCAGGTGGCCCAGACGTTCAGCACCACGACCTTGCCCTTGAGGTCGGCGACCTTCACCGGCTTCCCGGCTTCGTCGTAGAAGGCGTAGTCCGGCGCGGGCGTCGGCGTCTCGGGCGTCGACAGCTTGCTGGCGAAGCTCGCGGGCTGCGGGACGGCGGGCTTCCCCGCCGGCGCCGTCGGCGCGGTCGGCGCCGTGTTGTTGGAAGCCTGAACGATGATGTAGAGAACCGCCGCGACGCCCACGAGGGCGGCGACCCCGAGGGCCCAGGTGAGGAGCCCCCCCTTGGGCTTTCCCGTCTCCGGCGTCGGATTCTCGCTCATATGACCTCGTCTTCGTCAGGCCCGCCCAAGCGCCCGACCCAGGAGGGGCAGGCCATGTGGGGCGGAAGGTTCTCGGGCAAACCCGCCGAGCTGATGCAGGCGATCAACGTCTCCATCGGGTTCGACAGACGCCTGGCCGCGCAGGACCTCGCCGGGTCCCGCGCGCACGCCGCGATGTTGCGCAAGGCCGGCGTGATTACAAGCCAGGACGAGGCCGCGATCCAGGGCGGGCTCGACGCCATCGAGGCCGAGATCGCGGCCGGGACCTTCCCGTTCCGCGAGGAGTTCGAGGACATCCACATGAACGTGGAGGCGCGCCTGCGCGAGCTGATCGGGCCGGCGGCCGGGCGGCTGCACACGGCGCGCTCGCGCAACGACCAGGTGGCGCTCGACTTCCGCATGTGGGTGCGCGACGCCTGCGACCGCACGATCGGCCAGCTTAAGGCGCTGCAGACGGCGCTGGTCGCCCAGGCCGAGGCGCACGCCGACACCCTGATGCCGGGCTTCACCCACCTCCAGCCGGCCCAGCCCGTCACCTTCGGCCACCACCTGATGGCCTATGTCGAGATGTTCGGCCGCGACGCCGGCCGCTTCGCCGACGCGCGCCGGCGCATGAACGAGAGCCCGCTGGGCGCCGCGGCGCTGGCGGGGTCGCCCTTCCCCATCCACCGCGAGATGACGGCGAAGGCGCTGGGCTTCGACCGGCCGACCGCCAACTCGCTGGACAGCGTCTCGGACCGCGACTTCGCGCTGGAGTCGCTGGCGGCGGCCACGCTCTGCGGCGTCCACCTCTCGCGGCTGGCCGAGGAGATCGTGATCTGGACGACGCCGCAGTTCGGCTTCATCCGGCTGAGCGACGCCTTCACGACCGGCAGCTCGATCATGCCGCAGAAGAAGAACCCGGACGCCGCCGAGCTGGTGCGCGCCAAGGTCGGGCGGCTGATGGGCTCGTTCACCCAGCTCGGCGTCGTCATGAAGGGCCTGCCGCTCGCCTATTCGAAGGACATGCAGGAGGACAAGGTCCCCACCTTCGAGGCGTTCGACGCGCTCGAGCTCAGCCTGCTCGCCATGGCCGGCATGGTGGCCGACCTGGAGCCGGTGGCGCCGCGCATGGCGCAGGCGGCCGGCGCGGGCTTCTCCACCGCCACCGACCTCGCCGACTGGCTGGTGCGCACCCTGGACCTGCCGTTCCGCGACGCCCACCATGTGACGGGCGCGGCGGTGAAGAAGGCCGAGGAGCTGGGCTGCGACCTCTCCGAGCTGCCGCTCGGCGAGCTGCAGGCGCTGTCGCAGGGCATCGGCCCGGAGGTCTACGACGTGCTGACGCCGCGGGCATCCGCCGCCAGCCGGAAGAGTTATGGTGGGACCGCGCCGGATCAGGTCCGCGCGCAGATCAAGCGTTGGAAGGACACCCTGGCATGACCCCCCGCAATCTCGTTCTGGCGAGCGCCCTGGCCCTGGCGGCCGGTCTCGCGGGCTGCGGCAAGGTGGGCCAGCTCGAACGCCCCGGCCCGCTGTTCGGCGCCGAGCGCAACACCGCCCGGGACGCCGACGACGCCCAGCGCCAGCAGGACTCGTCGCGCACGGTGGACACCGTCGATCCGCGCGACCGCTCGACCGACACGGCCCCGGCGCGCACCCTGCCGATCCCCGGAACCAGCAGCGGCCCCGGCGGCGTGGCCCCGCCCTCGGCGCTGCCAGACCCCTATTCCAATCCGCGCTGATGAATCACTTCGAGCTTCTGGCGGGCGCAGACGGGGGCGCCGAGCTCGCGTGTGAGGGCGTTCCGCTCAGCCGCATCGCCGAGGCGGTGGGCACGCCGGTCTACGTCTATTCGTCGGCCACGCTGGAGCGGCACTACACGGTGCTGCGCGACGCCCTGGCCGGCGCGGGCCTGAAGGACCCGCTGATCGCGTTCGCGGTGAAGGCCAACTCGAACGTCGCGGTGCTGCGGACGCTGGCGGCGCTGGGCGCCGGGGCCGACGTGGTCTCCGAGGGCGAGGTGCGCCGCGCGCTCGCCGCCGGCGTGCCGCCCGCGCGCATCGTCTTCTCCGGCGTCGGCAAGACCGAGGCCGAGGTGGAGTTCGCCGTCCGGACCGGCGTGGCCGAGATCAACGTCGAGTCCGAGCCCGAACTGCACCTGGTGGACCGCGTGGCCCAGCGGCTGGGCAAGCGCCAGCCCGTCGCCATCCGCGTGAACCCCGACGTCGCGGCCGGCGGCCACGCCAAGATCGCGACCGGCAAGGCCGACAACAAGTTCGGCGTCAGCTTCTCCGAGGCCGAGCGGCTCTACGCCAACGCCGCCAACATGGCGGGCGTGCGGCCCGTGGGCGTCGCCTGCCACATCGGCAGCCAGATCACCGACCTGGCCCCCATGGAGGCGGCCTTCGCCAAGATGCGCGGCCTCGTCGAGCGCCTCCGCGCCGAGGGCCTGCCGCTGGAGCGCCTGGACCTGGGCGGCGGCCTGGGCGTGCCCTACTTCAACCAGCCCGAGCCGCCCTCCCCCGCCGACTACGCCGCCATGATCGCGCGCGCCACGAAAGGGCTGGACGTGCAGTTCGCCTTCGAGCCCGGACGGGTGATCGCCGCCAACGCCGGCGTCCTGCTCGCCCGCGTCGTCCACGTCCACGAGCGCCCCGAGGGCCGGAAGTTCCTGGTGCTGGACGCGGCCATGAACGACCTGATCCGCCCGGCCATGTACGACGCCTTCCACGATATCCGCCCGGTCAGGCCGCGCGCGGGCGAGGCGGTGGCCTACGACGTGGTCGGCCCCGTCTGCGAGACCGGCGACACCTTCACCCGCGACCGCGCGCTCCCGCCGCTGGAGGCCGGCGACCTGGTCGCCTTCATGAGCGCCGGGGCCTACGGCGCGGCGATGGCCAGCGAGTACAACTCGCGCCTGCTGGTCCCCGAGGTGCTGGTGAAGGGCGCCGAGTTCGCCGTCGTCCGCCCCCGCCCCACCTACGACGACATGCTGGCCCGCGAGGCGACGGCGCCCTGGCAGGGCTGAGGCGCGGCCCGGCGGACGATTCTCGGGCGGCGGGAACGCTTTCCCCAGGCGGGCGAGTTCGATTGCGCGCAACGCCCCCGTTCGAAACAGTGCGGGTTCGAATCTGGAGCCTGTCATGACCACGAAGTTCGCCGCCGCCGCCTTCGCCGCCGCCACCCTCGCCGCCGCCGGTTCGGCCAACGCCGCCACGGTGAGCTGGGCCGACTGGACCGGCGACGCGCTGCCCATCAACACGGCCGCCACGCACGCGGACGGGACGATCACCGTCGGCTCCGACGTGGTCGACGTCGCCTACGACGGCGCCATCTGGTTCACCCAGACGAACGGCGGCGCCGACTACTGGGCCGACAACGGCTACACCCAGGGCGTCGTCAACCGCCCGACCGGCAGCGACATCGTCGCCCTGAACGCCGGCGGCCAGAAGACCATCACCTTCAGCCAGGCGGTGGTGGACCCCTACATCGCCTTCACGAGCTGGAACGGCAACGTCGTCAACTTCAGCGCGCCCTTCACCGTCGTCAGCCAGGGCTGCGGCTACTGGGGCTGCGGCTCGTTCAGCGTCAACGGCACGAGCACCGGCTTCACCGGCTCGGGCGAGGTCCACGGCGTCCTGCAGTTCCAGGGCACGTTCACGTCGATCACCTTCACCGACACCAGCGAGGGCTGGCACGGCTTCACGGTCGGCATCGGCGGCATCGCCCAGCCGCCGGGCGTGCCCGAGCCCGCGACCTGGGCGATGATGATCCTGGGCTTCGGCGCCGCGGGCAGCGTCCTGCGCCGCCGCCGGACGGTGGCCGCCTAGTCCATCGCCCCGATGTAGGGCAGGCCGCGCATCTGGCCGGCCACGTCCATGCCGTAGCCGACGAGGAAGCGCCCCGGCGCTTCCCAGGCCACGAAGTCGGGGGCGATGGCGCGTTCGGTGGGCCAGGGCTTGCGGGCGAAGACGGCGGTCAGCACCTCGCTGGCCCCGCTGTCGCGCACCAGGCGGGCGGCTTCCGAGAGCGACAGCCCGGTGTCGAACACGTCGTCCACGACCAGCGCCTTGCGGCCCGCGATCGGCCGTTGCAGGTCGGCGCGCACCTCGCAGCGCCCCGACGACTGGCGCTCGTCCTTGTAGGACGCGAGCCACAGCGCATCGAACCGCACCATCCGCCCGCAACGCGCCAGCGCGCGGGTGAGGTCGGAGGCGAACCAGAGGCCGCCGGTCAGCAGACAGACCACCACCGTCTCGTCGTCGATCCGCGGCGCGATCTCCTGCGCCAGCGCCTCCACCCGCGCCATCACCTCGGCCTCGGAGATCAGGACGGCGGGCCGGTCACTCATGGCGCCCGTCAGGCTTCTTCGCTGGCGTGTGCAGCGCGTCGGGGCTGCCGGCCGGCAGCGGCTGGGCCTCGACCGGGGCGGCGGCGGCCGGAGCCGCATGCTCCACCGGGGCCGATTGCGCCTCGCCGGTCGGGACCGTGCGGCCCGCGCCGGGATCGAAGGCGATCTGCAGTTCGTGCGCGCCGGACGGCGGGTCGGGCAGGTTGACGGCGAAGTAGCGCTTGGCGCCCGGCGGGATCTTCGCGTTCAGCGGCTCGGCGACGAGGCTGGAAAGCGTCTTGCCCTCCTTGTCCAGCAGGCTGATGCGGATCGGCGGCGCCATCGCGGGCGCCTCGGCGGTGGAGCGGATCGCGCCCGTCACCGCCAGCACCGGGCGGCCGCCCACGAACGTCTCCTTGGCCACCACGCCCTCGATGCCGAGGCCGAGCATGTTCACCGGCAGGCCGATGGCGGCGAACAGCGGCGCCGCGCCCGGGACCATGCCGGCGATCTGGCCGCGCAGCAGCACCGCCGCGCCGCCCACGACGACCAGCCCCGCGACGACCGCCGTGGCGATGAGCGCGGCCTTCGAACCCGGCTTCTTCGCCTTCGGCCCGGGCTTGCGGGATCTGGGCTTCAGGGGTGCGACGACCTCCAGGTCGTCCTCCACCGGCGCAGGCGCGGGCGGAGCCTCTACGACGAGGTCGTCCTCGGGCGGCGCGGGCGCGGCCTCGGCGCCCTCCGGGAAGGCCCGCCAGCGCGCGGCGCAATTGGTGCATTTCACCATCCGCCCGAGCCGAGGGATGTTCAGCTCATCGACGAAATAGCTGGTGGCGCACTCTGGGCAGGTCAGTATCATGACGGGCGAATCGGAGGCTCCAGCACCCTCTAGTCCGAGGTCGCCGATTTCGGCCCACATGTCCAGAAACGCCAGCGACGCCGCCGCGCCGACGTCCGACGAAATCCTCCGCTTCTCGAACGTCTCGATGCGCTACGGCCGCGGGCCGGAGGTGCTGAGCGACGTGTCCCTGTCGCTGCCGCGCGGCTCGTTCCATTTCGTCACCGGGCCGTCCGGCGCCGGCAAGAGCTCGCTGCTGAAGCTGATCTACCTGGCCGCGCGGCCCTCGGCCGGGTCCGTGCGCCTGTTCGGCGAGGACGTGACCGCCATGGCCGCCAAGGACCAGCCCAAGGTGCGGCGCCGCATCGGCGTCGTCTTCCAGGACCTCCTGCTGCTGGACCACCTGTCGGCGTTCGACAACACCGCGTTGCCGCTGCGCATCGCCGGCCACAAGGCGTCCGAATACCGCAACGACGTCGCCGAGCTGCTGACCTGGGTGGGCCTGGGCCAGCGCATGCAGGCGCTGCCGCCGACGCTGGCCGGCGGCGAGAAGCAGCGGCTCGCCATCGCCCGCGCCGTCGTGAACCGGCCCGAGATCCTGCTGGCCGACGAGCCGACGGGCAACGTCGACCACGACATGGCGCTCAGGATCTACCGCCTGTTCGTCGAGCTGAACCGGCTGGGCACGACGGTCATCATCGCCACCCACGACCAGGACCTCGTCGCCCGCTCGGCCCGCCCCGTCCTCCACCTCGACCGCGGCCGCCTGAAGCCCATGCCGCCGCAGGGGCCCGCGGAATGACCCTGCTTCGCCAAGGCTTCGCAGGGCTTCGCCCCCGCTCTGAAGCAGGACTTGTCCTGCGAAGCTCCGCCAGGAGCGAAGCCGCAGGGGCCCGCGGAATGACCCTGCTTCGCCAAGGCTTCGCAGGGCTTCGCCCCCGCTCTGAAGCAGGACTTGTCCTGCGAAGCTCCGCCAGGAGCGAAGCCGCAGGGGCCCGTGGAATGACCCTGCTTCGCCAAGGCTTCGCAGGGCTTCGCCCCCGCTCTGAAGCAGGACTTGTCCTGCGAAGCTCCGCCAGGAGCGAAGCAGGATGAGCGAGCCCTTCGACCCGCAACGCTGGAAGCCGGCGTCGTTCCTGCCCGACGCCGAAGCGCGCGATCCGGCGCTGATCTTCGTCATCGCCGTGCTGTGCTTCCTGGCCTGCCTGATGGGCCTGGGCGTCATCGCGGGCAGCCGCGCGGCCCAGGGCTGGGCCAGCCAGCTCACCGGCGAGGCCACGGTGATCGTCCGCGCGCGCGGCGGCGAGACGCCCGACGCCGCCGCCGCCCGCGCCGCCGAGGCGCTGGCCTCCGTGGCCGGCGTGACCGAGGCCCGCGCGCTGGAGAAGGAGAAGGCCTACGCGCTCATCAAGCCGTGGCTGGGCGACGTCTCCGACCTCGACGACCTGCCCGTGCCGCGCCTGGTGGCCGTGGGCCTCGACGACAGGAAGCCGGCCACGGCGCAGACCCTCGACAAGGCGCTGAAGGCCCAGGGCATCGACGCCGTCGTCGACGACCACTCGGTCTGGATCAAGGACATCAAGCGCGCCGCCGGCGTGGTGAAATGGACGGCCGCGGCCATCTTCCTGCTGATCGCCGGCGCCGCGGGCGCCGTCGTCGCCTTCGCCACGCGCGCCGGCATCGCGGCGCGGCGCGACGTCGTGGAGGTGCTGCACCTCACCGGGGCCGAGGACGCCCAGATCGCCAGCCTGTTCGAGATGCGTTTCGCCCGGATCGCCGCGATCTCGGGCGCCGCCGGGGCCGTCGCGGCGGCCGGGCTGGGCGCGGTCCTGCGGCTGATGGGCGGCGCGCAGGGGATCACGCCGGCGCTGCCGGTCGGCTGGGTCGACCTGCTCGCCGTCACGCCCTGCCCGGTCGGGGCCGCCTTGGTCGCCGCCGTCGCCGCGCGCATCACCGCGCGGCGGCTGATACAACGGCTGTAATGAAGTCCATCGCCGCCTTCCTGGTCGTGGCGCTGATCTGGTTCTCGGGACTCCTGGCCTATGCCGCCCGCGTCCAGCAATCGACGCCGCCGCGCGCGCCCCAGCCGGCGCAGGGCGTCGTGGCGCTCACCGGCGCCAACTCCAACGAGCGGCTCTCGGCGGCCATGGGCCTGCTGGAGGACGGCTACGGCCGCCGCATGCTGGTCTCGGGCGTCGACCGCAAGGCCAGCCGCGAGGACATCCGCCACGTCAGCCGCGCCGTGCGCCGCCTCTACGACTGCTGCGTGGACCTGGGCTTCACGGCCGCCGACACGGTGGGCAACGCCCGCGAGACCCTCGCGTGGGCGCAGGCCATGCGCTACCGCGAGCTGATCGTGGTCACCGCCGACTACCACATGCCGCGCGCGATGCTGGAGCTGAACGCCGTGCTGCACGACACCGGCATAACCGCCCAGGCCTACGCCGTGCCGACACGGGCGCTGAAGGCCCGCGACTGGTGGCGCAATCCCGGCGCCGTGCGCTTGATGGTGGTGGAATACTGCAAGTATCTGGCGATCCTCGGCCGCGAGGCGGTGCTGGGGCTCGGCCCCCGCGACGCGCCGCCGGCGCAGCAGAAGGCCCGAAGCTCTTGAGACGCCGCCCGTGACCGCCATCCGATCGCTCATCTACGTGGCGCTGTTCTACCTGTGGACGGCCGTCGTCGCGGTCGGCTGCACGCCGCTCCTGCTGGGTCCGCAGCGCTGGACATTCGCGATGTTCAACGTCTGGGGTCGCGGCGTCACCGCCATGCTGCCGATCTGCGGCATCCGCGTGGAGGTGCGCGGGCAGCAGCACATCCCCACCGGCGCCGCCCTCGTCGCGCCCAAGCACCAGTGCATGCTGGACGTCTTCGCCCAGTTCGCCTGGCTGCCCCGGTCGTGCTTCGTCATGAAGAAGGAGCTGGCCTGGATCCCCTGGTTCTCCTGGTACGGCATGAAGGCCGGGGCGATCGTCATCGACCGCGAAGGCGGCTCGAAGACCATGCGCCAGGTGATCCGCGAGGGGGCCCAGCGCTTCAGGAACGGCCAGCAGGTGGTGACCTTCCCGGAAGGCCACCGCCAGCCGCCGGGCGCGCCGCCGGACTACAAGCCCGGCATCGCCGCGCTCTATCGCGAGCTGAACGTGCCGGTGTATCCGGTCGCCACCAACGCCGGCGTCCACTGGCCCGCCCACGGCTTCATCCGCCGCCCCGGGCTCATCGTCTTCGAATACCTCGAACCCATCCCGCCGGGCCTGAAACGCGCCGAGTTCATGCGCCTCCTCGAAGAGCGCATCGAGACCAGGTCGAACGAGCTGCTGGCGCTCTGATTTCCCTCCCTTAATGGGGAGGGACAGGCGCCGGAGGCGCCAGGGTGGGGCAGTGTCGGCCGGAACGCCGGCGCCTCGTGACTAGCCACTCCCCTCACGCCGAGCTTGGGTCGGGCTTCCCCACCCTGGCCGCTGCGCGGCCTGTCCCTCCCCATTAAGGGAGGGAATGCTCCACCATCCCCAGCAGCTTCTCCATCCCCACGTCGCGGACGCCCATCTCGCGCAGGTGCTCCACGAGGTCGCGCAGGTAGTCGACGTTCTTGCCGGAGAGCCCGGTCGCCCCGGCGATCAGCTCGGTCTGGCGCTCCAGGCTGAGCGCGCCCGCCCACTGGGCGTGATGGACGTCACTCAGGAAGCACAGGGTCTCCACCCGCCGCCCGTCGTCCAGGCGGACGAACCGGCGCGCCTCGATGTAGGTCTCGGTCGGCTGCTCGCGCTCCATCAGGTAGGCGTGGACCTCCGCCCAGTCGGCCTCGGCCACGCGGTAGGCCGCGCCCCGGCACGCGCCGCCGGGGGCGAGGCCCAGCACCAGGCCCGGCCGCTCGTAGGTCCCTCGATGATGCACCGAATAGATGCAGAAGCTGCGCCGGCGTCCGTGTAGGGTGGCCCCTCGCCGCTCCGCGAACGGAAAGCCCGGACGCCACATCAGCGAACCGTAGCCGAAGACCCAACGTTCCGACGCCATCCCGCCCCGCATCACCATGCAAGCCGAGTTGTCTGTGCCCGATCCCGCCGCGCCCCGCAAACTGAGCCGCTGGCCGCTCTACATCGCCTTCGGGATCGCCTTCGCGGTGGTCGTCGCCTGGAGCGCCGCCTGGGTCTGGGCGCGCGGCGAGGTCGAGAAGGAGCTCGCGGACGGCGCGCGGACGATCAGGGACGCCGGCTACGAGCTCGCCTGGAAGGAGCAGAAGATCGGCGGCTATCCCTTCCGCCTCGACGTCACCCTCACCGAGCCGCGCATCCGCGACCGCTCGGGCTGGGCGCTGGAGGCGCCGCGGCTGGAGGCCGAGGCGTTCCTGCACGCGCCGACCCACTGGATCGTCGCCGCGCCCGCGGGCCTCACCTTCGTGCGCCCGGCGGGCGGCCCTGTGACCGTCGAGGGCAAGCTGATCCGCGCCAGCCTCAGCCACGTGCAGAACACCCCGCCCAACTTCTCCTTCGAGGGCGTGGACCTGACCTTCCGGCCGGCGGCCGGCGCCAACCCGTTCGGCCTCTCGGCGGCCGAGCGCATCGAGTTCCACCTGCGCGAGTCGCCCAGGAGCCTCGACGAGGGCGGCGTGTGGCTGAGCGTGAAGAACGGCAAGGCGCAGCTCGCGGGCCTGCTGGGCCGCATCGCCGGCGACAAGCCGATCTCCATCGAATGGGACGGGCGCCTGTCGAAGATGAGCGCCTTCCGCGGCGAGGACTGGCGCAGCGCCGTGCGCCACTGGACCGAGGCCGGCGGGCGGATGAGCGTGAAGCGCGCGGGCCTCACCGCCGGCGACGCCCTGATCGGCGCCAACGCGGGCTCGCTGGGCGTGGACTCCGGCGGCCGGGTCGAGGGCGCCCTCGACGTGTCCCTGCGCCAGGCGCCGCGCGCGCTGGGCGCGATGGGGACCACCGGCACGATCCCCAAGGAGACCGCCGACGCCGCGGCCGCCGTGGCCGTCGCCCGCGAGACCGGCGACCTCGCCCGCATGACCCTCTACTTCCAGGCCGGCCGCACGACCCTGGGCCCCGTCGCGATCGCCAAGTCGCCGAAGGTCTACGAGACGGGGCGGTAGGTTCGCTCCTCCTCCCCCAAGAACGTCATGGCCCGGCCTGTCCGGGCCACCCATTGGGCTGTGAGGTTGGCGACGATCCGCAGCGTCGCCGCCGCGCCCGACATGAGGCTCACAGCCCAATGGGTCCCCCGGACAAGCCGGGGGATGACGTTCAGGTTTGTAGGTTGAGTTGGGTTCCGCCACACTCTCCCCATGGCCACGCTCTACGAACGCTTCCTGCTGCCGAAACTGCTGAAATGCGCCTGCTCGGCGCCGCCGATCCTGAAGCAGCGGGAGAAGGTGGTGCCGAAGGCGGAGGGCCGCGTGCTCGAGCTCGGCATCGGCATGGGCCTGAACCTGCCCCTCTATGACGTCGGCAAGGTCGAGAGCGTCACCGGCGTCGACCCGGCGCCGGAGTTGCGCCGGATCGCCGAGGCCGCGCCGCGCGATCCGCGGCTGGCGGTCAGGGTCGAGAACGGCACGGCCGAGGCCCTGCCGTTCGACGACGCCAGCTTCGACTGCATCGTCTGCACCTTCACGCTCTGCTCGGTGCAGACGCCGGCCAAGGCGCTCAGCGAGGCGCGGCGGGTGCTGAAGCCCGGCGGCCGCTTCCTCTACTGCGAGCACGGCCTCTCGCCCGACGAGGACGTCGCGAAATGGCAGCGGCGGATCGAACCGGTGTGGAAGCGCCTCTGCGGCGGTTGCCACCTCACCCGGCCGGTGACGCGGGCGGTCGAGCAGGCCGGCTTCCGCGTCGAGCGCTCGGACGCCATGTACCTGCCCCGCGCGCCCCGCTTCGCCGGCTGGAGCGAGTGGGGCGAGGCCAGCGGGAACTAGACCTCGCCGTTGACCGGCAGGGCGAACGCGCGGAAGCGGCTGGGCAGGCGGAGCGCGGCGCGGGTGGCGTCGCGGACCGTCTGGAAATGCTGAGCCGAATCAAAAGCATCGGTCCACGCCACCGGGGCGGCGCGAAGAAGATATTCAAGCCCGTCCGGCTTGGTACGCGCCACGATCACTGAAGACGCCATCGGCTTGTCTCCACTTGGCCGGCGTGCCGATTTGGTCCGCCTAACGCGTTACGCAACAAACCTCGTGCCAGACGCGCCGTGCTCGCGAAAACGTGCGAATCCGTGAGAAGCTCCGCCGTTCTGGCGGCGAAGGGCGCGCGGCGATGCCGACGGTGGAATACACGGTGGACCAGGTCGACGGGGTCTGGACGGTGGCCCTGGGCGAGAAGCGTTTCGGCCCCTACTCGACCATGGACAAGGCGGTCGCCGCCGCCGTCGCGGCCGCCGACAAGGCCGAGGCGCAGGGCTACGAGGCGATGGTCACCATCAACGCCGCACCCGAACCGAATGCGGCCGAGCCGGACGCAGCCTGAAGCCCTTCGCAGGGCCGAAGGCGTCGCGTGGTGGGACAGCGCTGGTAGCTGGGGGCGACTTCAAGGTTGGACAGACGGGGGACCCGGTGATCCAGATCGCTTGTTGAGCGGTCGCGCACGCCGTGCGCGCCTCGCTCCCGGATGAGAACATTGACAGAACAAACGCGGGAAGCGTAGCGTCGCCGGCCTCATGCGAGGGCGGACGGCGTGATGGGCACGAAGCACCCGGATCAGATCGGCATCGGGCACTGGCGGCAGACCTGCGAGACCGTCGGCAAGATGTACGAGAAGGGCTGGGACCTTCACGGCCGCTGCAACGCCTGCGACCTGCTCATGCTGGTGGACTTCCGCGTGCTGATCGCGATGCGCGGTCCCGACTTCATCCCGTGGAACCGAAAGACCCGCTGCCGACGCATCGTGTTCGCCGGCCGCTGCAAGGGCTTCGTGGAGTTCGAATTCCGGGCGCCGGGCATGACCGAATTCCGGCAGCTCAAGGCGGCGCCCGCCGACCGGCTGTCTGACGCCCCTGTTGGCCACGTGATGCGGGCCTTCTACGAGGAGATCGATCGGAAGAAGGCGGCCAAGCCGTAGGAGAGGCGAGAGCCAGACCGCTTGACGGACTTCCCCTCATGTCCTATATTAAGGACATAGCGGATGGGGATGGCCCCGCCGATCCTGGGTACGGAGACCCGAGATGACCAAGACGATTTCCTTCACTACCGCCCGCGGCTCGCGCATCGACCTCTCGCTGGTGACGGAGGCGCCCAGCCTCGCCGACCACACCGTGATGATCCCGGCCTGGGAAATGCGCGTGGTGATCAACGGCAACTGGCAGACCGGCGGCTGGTGGGGCCTGGTGGATCACGAGACGGTCGGCCGGTGCATCAAGGTCGGCGACACCTACATCCCCGTCCCGGCGGACGTCCTGGCCGAGGTCGAGGCCCTTATTGGCGAATACGTCGGTGTGCGGGAGGCTCGCCGCGTCGCCGCCGAGAAGGCCGAAGCCGACTATCAGCGCGAGTACAGCGCCGTCGAGCGCCTGTCGCGAACGGGCCGCGCCGACTGATGCAAAAGCCCCGCCGGCTTTTGGACCGGCGGGGCCATATGGACGCAAGTGTCCATCTCAGAAACTCTGTTTCGATCCAACGCCCGATCCTGGGTTGGGGTATCCGGGCGACAACCAGGAGACGTTATCATGCACTCGATCAAGATCAACCGCGCCCTGCGCCAGGCCGAGATCGGCCACTTCCCGGGCTCCGCTGAGCACATGCTGTCCTATGTGCCCGATGTGTTGCGCAGCGCGCTGACGAGCGACGAGTTGGCCATTGCCCTGGACATGCTCTGGACCGCCTGCCTCGCCTCCAAAGCCTTGGCCGAGCGCGACGCCATCGCCGAGGGCGCCATCTGGGACGCCGAGGCCCAACGCCTTCGCGAGATCGCGGCGTGACCGACAACCTGCTCACCGCGACCGGCGAAGCCCTCTACGGCCCGCGCTGGCAGTCCGACCTTGCCCGCGATCTCGGCGTCTCCGACCGCACGATGCGGCGCTGGGCCGCTGGCGACGACACACCCCGCCCTGGCGTCTACGCCGACCTGCTGCGGCTCACCCAAGCGAGGGCCACCGCACTAAGCGCCCTAGCTGCAGAACTCGGGGCCATGGCGGCGAGCACGCCTCAGCGGTAGGCGCGCCGCCGCCGCCCGACGTCCCGGTCAGGCGGCGACCGGGACGGGCTTCAGCGTCCTCACCTGGTCGCCGATCGCCGCCGCCGCCCGGGCCAGGTCATGCGCCTGCTGGAGGTTGAGCCAGAACTCGGGCGTCGTGTTCAGCACGCGGCCGAGCCGCAACGCCATCTCGGCCGAGACGGCGGACTTCTCGTTCAGGAGCTTCACGAGCATCGTGCGGCTGATCCCGAGCCGCTCGGCGAAGTCGACCTGACCGATCCGCTGATCCGCCTTCAGCGCCGGCAGCGTCACCTCGCGCAGGAACTCGCCGGGATGCATGGCCAGAAGGCCCCGCTTCAGCGGGGCCGCGGCCGTGGGGGTGCGATCTTCCATCAGTGGTAATCCTGAATGTCGACTTCGGCGGGCTGCTCGTCCTGCCAGGCGAAGGTGATGCGCCAGTTGCCCGTGACGCGCAGAGAATAGCGTCCCGGGTCCATCTCGCCCAGCCCGTGATAGTGCAGGCCCGGGTTGTTGACGAGGTCGGCGCGGCCGGTGGCGGCGTCGAGGGCGAGCAGCACGAGCCGGACGCGGTTCGCGAACTGCTGGACCGGAAGGCGGCGCGTGTTCCCCGTGGTGAAGAACAGTTGCAGGCCCCGGTGTCTGAAGGACTGGATCGTCATGGGTTGAATGTACACCATTGGTTATCAATGTCAATCATCGGTGTACATTTCGGCAAAGAAAAACGCCCCCGGCGTTTTCGGCCGAGGGCGTCCTGAATGAATGCTCGGGACCGCGCGCGGCGCGGTCAGGCGGCGGGGATCACGTCGGCGGCTCGGCCTTCGGGCAGTCGAACTTGCCGCCGTTCGCCACCGCCCAGCGACAGAGCCGGCCGACCTGGGCCGCCAGCCCCTCGCCCCACGCCTCGACGCTGGAGCTGTACTCCGCGGCGGCTGCGGCCGACGTCAGCGTCTCGATCGACGGCTTCGGCTTCGGGGGCACGGCGAGGTCAACGGCAGACGGGAAGGTCGGCGGGGGCGTAGCCGATGTCGAGCAGGCGGCGACGCTGAAGACGGCACTCAGGGCCAGAAGGAGCCTCGTCGGCCCCGGCGCGGATCGCATCGGTTCGTCCTTTCTTTGAAGCGGTGACGCGGGCGGTGTCGGCCGCGCGCTGGACGGCGGCGGCCTCGTTGGCGGCGGCGTTGCGGATCTCCGCCTTCAGCGCGGCCTCGGCCTGGGCGGCGCGGAAGTCGGCCTTGGCGTCTCGCTCGCCGGCGCAGTGGCCGACCGGGAAGGCGAGCGCCGCGCCCACGACGGCGCCGGGGATGGCCTTCCACCAGGTGCGGGCGAAGGTGAGAGCGGCGAGCGGGGTCATCGACCGGTCCTCATCGTGTTGGAGAGCCGGGTGGCCCGCCCCTTCACCTGCTTGGCCCAGAGCGACTTGCCCATCGCCTCTGCGGCGGCCGCGTAGTCGCCGCGCTCGATCATCCCGAGCGTGTTCCGGAACCCGAGGAGGCCCTTCTTCCCGCCCGGTACGCCAACGCCCAGGTTGAACGCCATGTTCTGCAGGACGCGTCGGCGCGACGGGTCGAGGCGGGCCACCCACGGCAAGGCGGCGGCCAGTTCGGCGTTGTGCTGGCGGATGTCCGCCATCAACACCGCCTCGGCCTGGGCCTCCGTCCAGGCGAGCCCCTGCCGCACTTCTGGGCCTGTGTGGCCGTAGCCGATGGTCCACGGCGCGCCGCCCGACAGCGGGTCGGGATAGGCCCTGAGACGCAGGCCCTCGTCGCGCTTGAGATCGGCGATGAGCTGCGGGTCGATCTCGGGGGCGGCCGGCGCAAGCTCGGCGTCGAGGCGGGCAAGCACCCAGTCCAGCGCCTCGCGGGCCGCCAGGGCGTCGGCGCGGATCGCCGTCAGGGCCTCGCGGCTCATGCCGGGTCCTCGAGGCTGCGTTCCTCGGCTGGATCGGCGGGCTTCAGCGCCTCGGCCGGCGGCGGGCTGGCCTGGGCCCGGACCTTCTCCACCTCCGCGGCGTTCCGGGACTCGGCGGCCTTCTCATAGACCTTGCCGGCGTAGAGCGCCGTCCCCCACCCGGCCAGCACGCCCAGCACCAGCGCGCCGCCCTCGGCCGTCGTCACCTTGTGGGCGATGACGGCCGTCGCATAGCCGCCCGAGAGCGCCGCCGCGTAGATCGAGAACGGCCGGGCCAGGTCGGCCACGAAGATCTTGAACTCGTCCAGGGTCATTCGCCTCGCTCCCCGCCTTGAAGTGTGACCACGCCCGCCAGCGGATCGGTCTCGACCTCGGGATCGCCCGGGATCGCCACGCCGTGCTTGCGCAGGAGCGCCTTGAGGCTCTGCACGAGCTGTTTCAGGTTCCGGATTTCGCCCAACATCGAGGCGCGGTCGGTCGCCCACGTCACGCGCTCGGCCTGGATGCGGTCATGCTCTGCGGCCAGCTCGCGCTTGAGCTGGTCGCGCTCCTCCTGGAGCTCGGCCGTCAGCTTGGCGAAGCCGTCGTTGATCGCAGTCTGGAACGCAGCCTTGCCCAGCACGCGCTGCGCCAGCCACAGGCCGAGCGCGCCGACCGTCGCCGTGGCCAGTCCGCCGAGCCAGCCCAGGAAGGCTTTCGCCGCCGCCATGTCGACGCCCGGCACGTCCCCCGCCATCGCTAGGCGTCGCATCGGTGCAGGTTCATCGCTGGAGCTCCGAACGCGGTGGGAAGGGGATCAGCAGGCCGGATCGGCGGACGCCTTGCGCCCGGCCCCGACGCCCACGGAGTTGCCGCAGCGGGCGACCGAGCCCCCCGTAATGGTGATCTTGGCCTGCCACTTGGCCCCCGGCCACGTGCGCACGACGTTGTTCTCGAGGACCGTGTTCCGGCCGCCCGTCACGGTGAGCCCGTTCGGCCGGCCGACGATCAGCAGGTTGTTGCGGATGGTGATGTTGTCGTACCCGCCGTCGTCGACACCGTCGCGCACGTGGTTGAACAGGCCGATGCCCTGGCTGTCCTCGTTGACGCAGGTGTTGCCCTCGATGAGGACGTCGCGGGCGATCTGGCCCGGCCGGCTCCAGAGCTGGATGCAGTCGGGGTGCTCGTCGCCGACCGTCATGGTGCCCTGGACCATGTTGCCGACAATGCGGCCGTTGCGGCTCAGGCCGGCGCGCAACCCGTCCGAGCGCATCCACGACAGGCCGTTGCCCTCGATCACGTAGCCGTTGATGCTCGCGGCCGAGATCCCGTTCTTGTAGCCCGCGAGGCGGTTGCCCCTGATGGCGACGTCGCAGCCCCCGTTGATCAGGATGCCCGTCCCCTCGCCCGGCTCGGCGCTGACGAACGTCCCGCCCTCGACCACGATCCGGCAACCCCTGTCGATCCGGAACGAGGCCCAGGACCCGCCCGCGAAGGTGAGGCCAGCCAGGTCCGTCCCGTAGAAGGCGAAGTCGCTCGCGAGCGTGGCGTCGACCGTCACGGCCGGGGTGAAATCCAATTTCCGCGGCCGCTGGAGGCCGTAGGCGCCGGCGGCCAGGACGATCCTGTCGCCCGGCTTCGCGGCGCTCAGCACCTTGACGAACGTAGCCGGCGTCGCGGTCAGGGTCGCGCCCCAGGCCGGCGCGCAGGCGAGCGCGATCAGGCCCATCAGGGCCGCGCAGAAAGTCCGGATCATGATGAACTCCTAAGGCGGCCTCGGCCGCCGTTGTCGATTTCCACTTCCCAGGCCAGGTGGTCGAGATCGGCGCGGAAGCGGCTGTGGCGCCGGCAGACGTGGAACGGGGTGTGCCACCAGCGCGCCAGGCCATTGCCCGGCGTTGCGCCGGCCGCCGCGTCGTAGTGGTTGAAGATGAAGTCGAGCGCGCAGCCGCAGCGATAGCGGATGCGGTTGCCGTGGACCTCGTCATAGCCCTCCATGCCGAAATCCGAGAGCGGACGCCCGGCGAGCAGCCGCACGGCCACGCGGGCGGCGTGGTGCAGGTCCATGGCCTGCTTCAGCGTGCATTCCTCGTCGGTGAGCTGGCGACGGTCCCCGATGGCGGCGATCTTGCGCCGCCCGGCGTCGATCTCCGCCTCGGTCAGTTCGGCGAGATGCGGCCAGGGCCGGCAGTGCTCGGCCACGAACCGTGCCGAGAGCGGGTAGGACCGGCCTTCGTGACGGAAATGGGTCGGGGTCATGGGGGTCCTCACGCGGCGGCGTAGCGGCTGGTCAGGCCGATGACGGTGGCGCTGCTGGTCAGGTCGGCGTCCTGCCGGCAGATGATGCCGTCGCCCGCCACCAGCGTGTCGGAGTGGGTGGTGTCGATGTAGGTCCCGGCCCCGCCGCCTGCGGTGATCGTCACGGCCTGGTTCCCCTGAGTGAATGACCCGGAACGGCGGTAGTGGCCGTACATGTGGCCGTCGGCGGCCAGGGTGTTGGCGTTGCAGGAGACCGCGAGCCGGTCCCAGACGCCGCCGAACGAGAGGATGGTGGTGTTCTCGACGCCGGTGCTGCCGGTCCCGTCCACGCCGGTGTCGGTCGTGCCGACCGCCGGCCACCACACCGCCGAGCCCTGGCCGGCCTTGGTCTGGCCAGCGGTCACCATCTGCGAGTAGCCGGGCGCGTCGTAGACGAACCGCATGCTGGCGGTGTTGACGACGATGGAGCTCAGCGACCCGCCGGCCGCCGCGTGGTGGCAACTGTGACGGTCGCCCTGGGCCAGCGTGTCGGAGTGGGTCGTGTCCTCGCGGAACGCCGGGGCCTGGCCGCTCGTCGGCCAGATCACCACCTGGTTGCCGTCCGCCGCGACGCCGGCCGCCGTCCAGATGTGCGATTTCACCGTGCCCGTGCCGCCGGTGTAGTCGGAGGCCGAGAAATAAACCTGCAGGCTCGCGGTCGTCGCCGCGATCTGGTTGTAGATGCCGCGCGCGGTGTAACCGGTCCCCGACGTCGTGTTGCTCGGGCCGGACCCCAGGCTGAAATAGCCGTTGCTGGTGTTCCCTTTGGTGATGCCCGGGATCGAAAACGCCGCGATCTGCTGGGCCTGGACGTCCGTGGTGGTCAGCGACAGGGAGGCGCTCGGGGACACGATGTGGTCGTCGCCGGCCTCAGGCGCGAACGTGATCGACATGCCGACGTAATCGCCCTCTGCGACCGCGTCGGAATGGGTGGTGTCCGTGAAGGACTGACCGCCGTTGAACGAGCCCGGCGGCATGGTGGCGATCTGGTTGCCGTCCGCCCCGTTGACGCGGGTGCGCCAGACCACGTTGCCGTTCGGCCGGAAATTCTGGCTGACCCAGTGGCTCATGTCGGCCAGGACGCCAGCGATCCGCATGACGGTCTGGGCCGCCGCCTCGGTCGTCTGCCCGGGGCTCCCGCCGGAGCGGGTGTAGTTCGGGCCGCCCCAGGGGCCGTAGACGGTGATGCCCCCCGCCGTGCCGTAGGACGAGTGGCTACCGGCCGTCCCGTTGCCGAGCCAGCTCTTGTACTGCGGCGACGGCGGCGCGGCGCCGGCCACGCCCTTGGGTGCGATGCCGAGCCGAATACTCAGACGATAGACCATGACGGTCTCCACGACCGGGGGCGCGCGCACGCCGTGCGCGCACGGATGACGTCCAGCGGCCCGCTCAGGCGAGCGCGTGCGCCTCGCGGATCATCTCGCCGTAGTCCTCGTCCGACAGGCCGAGCGCTGCCTTCGCGCCCAGCGCGAGCGGCGAGTGTACGACGAGGTTCGGGCTGCCGATCTGCTCGGGGTCGGGCCCGAAATCGATACGAGCCAGGGTCCGGTTCGGCTCCGGCAGGGCGTCGATGTAGGCCATGACGTCGGCGTGCAGGTCGAGTTCGCCCCCGGTCTGGACCTTCCGGAGCGCCATGTACTTCTTGACCTTGTACATCGGCACTTCAGCGGGCAGCGGCTCCGGCGGATCGTCGACGTCCTCGAAGGCGACCGCGAACCGCGCCAGGACGGCCTCGTCCCAGCGGTCGAGCGCATCCCAGGGATGGGCGACCTCGCAGGCCATCAGCGCGCCCACCGGCTGACCGCTCTGCGCGGCCTCGGCGTCCGTCTCGACGCGGCGCCAATAGGTGCGGAACGATGCGCCGGGCGCGATCGCCAGGGTCTCGCCCTGGGCGTCCAGGGTGGTGAATATGCGCATGGTGATCAGCCTGTGACGAGGAAGCTGGCGGCGCCGACGCCGGTGAAGCTGTGGATCGTGTAGCCGCCCGACGAGGTGACCGTGCCGCCGGTCGCGCGCTGCGGGCCGAGGTAGCGCACGATGACGATCCCCGAGCCCCCGGCCGCGCCGTGCGACGCCCCGAAGACCAGGGAGTCGGCCGACCGGCACTGCGACTTTCCGCCGCCGCCGCCGCCACGGTTCGCCACGCCCGGCGTGGCGTTGCCGGCGCCCGCCGACGTCGCATACGAGAAGCCGTCGCCCCCCGAGCCGGCATTGACGCCCCCGGGGTTGCCCGTCCCGTCGCCGCTGCCGCCGTCGTAGAATTTGCCCGCGCCGCCGCTCGACCCGTAGACCGTCGAGACGCCGCTGATCGAGCTCGTGGTTCCGTTCGCGCCCGAGCCGGACTGGCCGGAGTGCGTCCCGCCGCTCGCCGCGACCCCGTTGAAGGACGACGCGCCGCCGTCCGTCCGCACCGCGCCGCCGGCGCCCACCTGAACGGCGGCCGTCTGTCCGACAGCCAGCACGGCGGAGCCCGGAACGACCTGCCCGCCCAGGCCGCCGTTCATGGTGTTGGTGGCGTAGGCCCCGTCGTCCCCGCCGCCGCCGCCCCCGGCGACGAGGAATTCGACGGCGAGCGCGCCGGTGGCCAAGAGTTGCGTGGCGTGCGGATACATCACGCGCCCCGCCAGACGCCGGCCTGGAGCTTGTTCAGGGCGGCGTCGTACTGCGCCGTGACCTTGCTCCAGGCCGAAGCCGGGAAGCTCGGCGGCCCGACCTGCCCGAAGTCCCAGATGGCGTTCCAACTGCAGGTGTAGGTCGCCGGGTTGATGTTGATGACGTAGGTCAGGCCATCCCCGAGGCCGGTCGGCGCGCCCACGGCGTGGCCGTTGGCGGTGAGCGTGACCCGAACGTGAGGGCCGTCCGCAATCGTGTCCCAGGCGATGGTGGACGCATCGGCGAGCGTCCCAAACGCCACGGTGTCGGCCAAGCCCTTCGGCGACACCGCCACGAAGTCGGACGTCCCGGCCCGGATCTCCTCCGCTGTGGCGCCGCTCTCGAAGAAGCCGCCCAGGACGATCACCCAGTCGTCGTAGGTTCCCGAGCCACTCACGCCGCGCGCCGGGACGTCCAGGGTGATGTCGTCGACGCCGTCCCAGGCGTCGATGTTGCCGTAGACGCGGGCGTCGGGGGTGGAGCGGGAGAAGGCGCAGAGGAAGTCCTGCCCGCCGAAGTCCGGCGGGTCGCCGCCGATCAGCTCCAGATGGAAGGTCTTCAACCCTGTTCCGACCGCCACCGACGAGCTGGAGAAGGCCAGGAACCCCGTCGTGTTGACCGCCAGGTCGCGGGCCGCCTGCGCGTCGACCGCCGCCGCCTGCGCCAGCGCCGCGCGCTCCTGCGCAGCCACCGCGTTCTGGTGCGACGCCGCGCCCGAAGCGTCGACGTCGTCGCCCCAGTCCGGCAGCGCCTCGAGGAAGGTCCCCGTGGCGTTCGAGAACCCTGGCTGGCCGCGAACCGGCGCCGGCGGCAGGGTGTTGATCGGCGGCGGCGCGACGATGTCCGTCATCAGGCGAGGCCCTTGATGCTGATGTTGGCGTAGGCGTGGGTCGGGCCGGCGAACTCCACGGCGAAGTCCTTCAGGAAGCCGTAGAGCAGGCAGGCGCCGTAGTCGGGGTCGGCGACGAACACGACCGGCGTCGCGCGGATGGCGCCCAGGTTCGTGTAGGCGGGGTCCACCTGCGCGGGCGTCAGGATCAGCGTGTAGTCCCCGGTGCGGTTGAAGGCCCGCTCCAGGATCGTCGCCTGCCCGAACTCGTCGACCTGCTTGACCGAGTAGTCCTCGATGCCGACCCGCCCGCCGTACTGGGTGTTGCCGATCACGATCTCGCGCCCGAACTTCAGGACGCCGCAGCTCACGTCCTCGCCGGCCGCGCTCTCGAAGATCACCGTCAGCGACGCCTCGGCGTAGGGTTTCAGGTCGTTGACGTAGAGGTCGGTGCGCCGCCCGACCGGCGCGAAGAAATATTCGTCATAGTCGTAGATCCCCACGTCGGAGATCATGTCGAAGGTCCGGCTGTAGAGCTCGTTCGTGACCTCGGTGTGCTGCTGCACGGTCACGGTGGCGGCGTCCACCTCCAACAGGGCCAGGGCCTTGATGTAGGCGCCCGGCTGGTGGGTCACCGCCAGGCTGTCCGCCATCGTCGTCTGGCTCTGCGGCGACTGGTCGTACATCCGATACCGGTTCGTGTAGCCGACCAGGAGCCAGTCCTCCTCATGCCCCGGGCCCGGCGCGAGCGGATCGGTCGCGTTGTTGTCGACCGCGCTTTCCCAGACCTGGTGGGTCGAGGGCGTGATGACCTGGCGGCCGATGTCGTAGTCGCCCGACGGACTGTCGCCCCACGCCGGCAGCGGCTCGTCGGTCGCCGTGCTCGCAGTGAGCGTGGCGACGGCGTCGACCTCCTCGATGAACGCGAACGCCATGGGCTAAGCCAGGTCCCGCTGCCCGGGGATGCCGTCGCCGTCCCACTTGGCGAGCACCTTCTCCGCCCGCCGCGCGAAGCCGGTCAGCGCCGCGACGCCGGCCGTGAGGGTCTGCACCTGCTGGCGCAACCCGCGCATCTCGTCTGTCGCCCCGGCCATGGGGTCGCCATGGCTCACACTCACCATCTCGCCCGGCGAGGCCCAGAACTTCATGAGCTGGCTGTCGATGCCGCCGGACCCGCCGACCATGAACGACCCGCCGCTGGCGAAGCCCCGCATGCGCGTCCCCGCCTCGATCTCGGCGAGCCCCTGCCCCAGGTAGTGCGCCAACAGCGCCTGCTCGAACGTGGCGCCCACGCCGCGCAGGCTGCCGCCCGCCACCCAGTTGCGCCCCAGGTCCGGGTTGGCCGCCGCATAGGCCGCCGCGTCGAACCCCAGCGCCCGCGGGTCGCCGCCGGCCGCCGTCAGGTTGGCGTTCGCCGCCAGGTAGGCCTTCAGCGCGTTGGCCATGTCCTGCGTCACGCCGGTCAGCAGGCCCAGCGCGGTGAGCTGCTGCGACGCCAGGTCCAGTTGCGACTGCGCCGTGGCCGCCTGCGCCTCGGCCGCGCTCACCGACGCAGCGCCCGAGCGCCGCACCGCCGCGATGTCCCGCGCCAGGTCCAGCGATGTCCGCGACCCGGCCCGCGAGGCGTCGATGAACGCCTGCGCCACGCCCTGGAAGTTGGCCAGCCGCTCCGGATCGGCCGCGCCCAGGCCGCTCAGCCGCCCGAGCTCGCCCCGCAGCACGCCGAGCTGCGCCACCGGCCCGCGCCCCGCGGCGTTGCCGATCGTCAGTTCGCGCAGGAACCCGCGCAGGCCGTCGGCGGCCTGCCGCAGTTGCGCAACCTCCGCCTCCTTGGCGCTGCGGAACGCCTCGTAGCTGGCCAGCAGCCCGTCGCGCGCACGCTCGGCCGCCGCGCCCAGCGTGTCCAGGCTGTTGTCGTTCGCCGGCTCCGGCGCCGAGACCGCCTCGGCGTAGCGCTTCAGCACCTCGGCCAGTTGCAGGCCCTGCAGCTCGGTCAGTTGCGCGTTCAGCCCGGCAAGCTGCTCGGCGGTCAGGTAGCCTTCCTCCGCCAGGCCCGCGTACGACTTGCGCTGATCCTCGATCGCGCGCTTCACCGCCTCGAGGTCGTACGCCTTGGGGTCGGTCAGTTGCCGGATCTGGTCCGCCAGCGTCCCGGCGATCTTCTGCGCCTGTTCGTAGGTCGCCAGGGTCTCGGCGATCGCGTCGAAGCCCTTGCCCGCGGCCAGCGCCGACTCTACCAGCTTCTGCTGGGCCTCCGACACGTAGGTCGCGCCGTCCAGCATGGCGCGGAGCGCTGTGTCGATCGCCGCGCCGGTATCCCCTACGGCCGACCGCAGCACTTTGCCGCTTTCGAAGTAGAGGGTGGACTGGTCGCGCGTGCCGAGGACCACGCCGACCAGCGCATCCTTGATCTGGATGCCGCCCGCCTTCAGCGCGTCGATGATCCCAAGCGTCGCCTCGCCGACGGCGCGGGCCGCCTGTTCGGTCTCCGGTGTCCTCTTGTCGCCGCTGATCGCCCCGTTGCGCAGGTCATAGCCCGCGCCCGCATTGGTCGGCTTGCCGCCGATGTTGAACAGCTTCGCCGCCGCATAGAGCGCCGCCGCCGCCACGGCCAGGGGCGGCGCCGCCCTGCCGAGCGCCGCGATCGCGCCCGAGCTCAGGCCGGCCGCGCCCAACGCCGTCTCCCCGGCCGCGGTCGCCGCAAAGGCGCCGAGGCCGACGCCGCTGGCCGCGACGCCCAGGCTGGCGCCGATCGTCCGTCCCGTGCTGCCGCCGATGGTGTTCGCGGCCAGCGCGGCGATTTGCAGTTGACCGGCCGTCCCGCCGCCCAGCAGCGTGCCGAGGCCGCTGCTGAGCCCCTGGATGTTGAGGATCAGGGACCCCAGGTCGCCGCTTTTCACCGAGCGGAGCATGTCCTTCAGCGAGAACGACACCTCGCCGAACGCGTCGGCCAGGTCGCGGGCCTTGTCGGCCGCGCGATCCATCTTGCCGATGGCCTTGTCGAGATCGCCGGGGGTCGCCTCGAACTGGACGCGGAGCGCCTTCTGCGCGTCCTTCAGGTCGACCACGGTCGGCTGGAGCCGCTCCACCGCGTCGCGGAACTGGTCGGTGGAGATCTTGCCTGCGTCCAGCGCCTTGCGAAGGACCAGGATCTTCTCGTTCATCTCCCGCAACTGGCGCTCGCCGCCGGTCTCCAGACTCTGCAGCACGCCCTGGATCGCCCTGTCGAACTCTTCCTCGGCCCGAGCGGCCTCCTTTGCGGCGTTAGCGGCTTCACGCTGCTCTTTCGCCGCCGCGCGGATCGCCTCCGCCTCCGCCCTGCGCGCCTCTTCCGACTTTGGAATGACGAGGTTGGCCTCCATCGTGGCCTTGATCGTGGCGGCCAGAGCCGCCTCGTAGGCCTTTTCCTCCTTCACCGCCTGTCGTGTCGCGGTGACGTTCGCCTTGCGCAGGGCCGCCGCCTCGGCGGCGTCGCCAGAGGCCATCGGGTCCACGGCGCCGGGAAACTCTCCGACGCCCTGCGCGCGCGTGACCGTCGCGAAGAAGCTTGCAGATCTACCGGCCTTCTCCGCCTGCTTGATCTCGGCCTCACCCTCCTTGATCCGCGCGCTAGCCTCGGCCTGGGCCCGCTTCAATACACGGACGGTAAGCAGGCGTTCGTTCTCAGCGCGCCGGGCCGCCGCCTTACCGGCCTCATCGTTCGCGTCGATGCTGGCAAGCGCTCCCCCATAGGCCTTGTTCTGGCTGATGAGGAGGTCATCCAGCGCGGCGGTCAGGTCGACGTTGGCGACTTGGTACTTTTCGGCGAATGAGGCCGCGCCGGCCAAGGCATCGCGAGTCGCGTCCTGCACATCCGCGAAGTTCGCGGCCACCTCGGCCGCACCCTTCATCGCTGCCTTTAGGTCGTCTGATTGCTTTTTCCAGAGCAGGAACACGGCCGCCGCCGTCGCGCCGACCGCCAGCAGCGGGGCCGAGGCCTTGAGGAAGGCGCCGACCGATGTGGCCAAGCCCTTCATCACGACATCGAACGACGCGCCCTGCTGCTTCGCGACCGCGAAGGCGTCGGCGATCTGCGGCCCCTGCTGGACGACGGCCATCATGACCATCTTCAGCGGGTTGCCCGAAGCCGCGGCGCCTGCGAACTGCACGCCCAGGTCGCTGACCTGCCGGCCCAGGTTGAGGCCCGCGTTGGCCAACACCTTGGACGACACGGCGGTTCCCGCCTGCGCCGACGAGACCGCCTTCAGCCGGGCCGCCAGGTCCCCCATGATCCTGCCGTACTCGGCGCCGGCCAGGGCGCCCTTCCGGTAGAGGTCCTGCGCCTCCTTCATCTGGTCGCCGAGGCGTCTCTGCGCCGCGTAGACCGGGTCCAGCGACCCCTTCAGCGCCACCACGCGGGATTGCAGCTCGGCGGCGGCCTGGGCCTGACGCCGCGCCTCGCGCTGCATCGTCGCCGACGCATCACGCAGCCCGGTCTGGAACTGGGCGCTGTCCAGACCCAGCGCGACCTTCAGGTTCGCGATCGTGGCGTTCGCTGCGGCCATGGCGGCGTCCGTTGGAGTTCAGGATTTCGTGGGGAGGCCGAATTTGGCGAGCACCCAGTCGGGCACGTCGCCGCCGTTCGAGCCGCGCAGGGCCAGGAACGTCGCCGCCCCCGGCACGGTCTCTTTCGCCCGGGCCGTCTGCGGCTCGACGAAGTCTCCGAGGCTCGGAGGTTTCTTCAGGTTCGGCAGCATGGCCGTGTACCAGGCGAGGTAGCGCTTCTCGCGCCCCTCCCGGTCGGCGGCCTGCATCTTGCCCTTGAAGAACAGCAGCAGCGTCCGCGGCGTCTGTCGCCAGAACGCGTCGGGGTCGGCGCCGAGACCGCACCAGCTCATGAAGAGCTCGTCCCAGTCCCAGCGCCGCTGGCCTACGCCTGCGGAGGGTCCCCGCTGGCGTCCGCGCCGGCCCCCGCGATGAGGTCGGCCGCCTTGTCGCGCTTCGGCGAGCAGAGCGTCAGGCTCTCCGAAATGTACTGGATCGCCACCTTCTCGGTCATGCTGAGCCCCTGCACGATCACCCCGGCGTCCGCGAGGTCGACGCCCTGGTGATGCTGCTGCAGACCCGCCCAGAGCATCACCCGGATGTGTGACACCCGCCGGCTCGCCATCGCCGCCTCCAGGAAGTCGTAGGCGCTCGGCTCAAGCGCCTCGACGGGGGCGGCGGCAACCGGGGCATCGGCCTCCGCAGCATCAGGCTCCAGCTCCGACCCAGGCTCGGGCGGCTTCGGTGGAACCTTCCACCCCGTCTCGTCGATCCACTGCTCCAGGCAGCACATGGCGTTGACGCCCATGTTCAGGATGTAGTTGGCCTTGCCGACCTTGAACGGCACATCGCCCAAGCGAGGGTTCATTCGCAGTTGCTTTCAAGAAGTTGTCGAAATGAGTGGGCCGCCGAAGGCGGCGAACTGGCTCAGCCCGCTCGCGGGCCGCCTCCAGAGACCTTACTGAGAGCACCTGCTGATCCAGAGGTTCTCAAAGTCCCAGTGCCGGCTAAGCTCTTCGCCTGCCGCCCTGATATCCGCGATAGAAGCCTGCTCAACCTCTGCCGGAAGGCTCGTCGAGCGCGCTGCCTTCTGCGCATCTTCAAGCGTTCTCACCTCTCCCGGCGAGACACCCCTTACTGCTTCTCTGAAGCCTCGCGCGACTGGTGAGAGTTCCGGCTCAGAAACGACGCCCTCACGCTCGTCCACAATGAACCGCTTAAACCCAGCGTAGGCGCCGAAGGCGTTTTTGCCGTTGAACTCCCCGCACACGTGGTCACCGACGCGCCGGACGCTCCGGAACTTCGCAGCATCAGGGTCTCGCAGTTGCGCTGCCACCACACGCTTCGCCTGGTGCAGCGGCCAGAGCGCCACACCTCCCGCGACCAAGCCGCACGCCGCGACTGCGACGGCAATCCCTGAGACCCAGCGCAGCATCGCCATCACCCCCAATGTGATCGGGACAACCTACGCTGGCGTTGCGCAGGCTGTCACCCGTCTCGGAGGCCGCTCGACTAGCTGGTGATGCCGAAGGTCGTGTCGCCGGTCTTCTTGTAGCTCAGCGTCCCCGACATCTTGTCGCCGACCGGCGCGCGGCGGGTGTAGCCGGTGCCGATGCACAGGAAGGTCTCGGTGACCAGGTTCGGGTAGGTGAGCCGCACGAGCTCTTCCGTGAGCACGATGATGCCGGCGATCTTGTTGTGATCGAGGGTGATCGAGTCGAAGGCCAGCGCGCTGACAGGCTTCACCTTGCTTTCACCGACCCAGTTGACCGACGCTCCGCCGGTCTGACGCGGGATCTTGATCTTGAACGGCACGGCGCGGGTGTTGAGCTTGCCGACGATCGTCATCGGGCGAAGGAACTCGATGAACTCGGACGCAAGGTTCGCATACTGCACCAGCGGCGCCGCATTCGTGGTGTCCGTCGTCGTGCCCGCGGCGACGGCCGCCTTGATCAGATGCTGCACCGCCGGGTCGAGGACGCTGATCACGTCCGGCGTCTCCTTCACCCAGCGGTCGTTGCCCTGAGCGATGGCGAACGCCTGGGCGCAGTCGCCCTTCGCCATGGCCAGAGCCTTGACGTAGCGGGTGAAGCCCATGCCGGGCATGACCTTCCCGGGCGCCGCCTTCACCGTGACCGGCGCGAGGCCGCGGCGCGAGGCCGAACCGTCTTCTTCGCTCAGGCCCTTCACGGGCTGGGCGCCTTCGATGTTGAGCGCCTCCAGCTTCTTCAGCCGGGCGATATGGCCGTCGATCGCCTCGTTGTCCTTGGCGAAGTCGTCGAATTGGGTCTGCCCCTCGGCGTCGAGGGTTTCGCCCTTGGCGGCGGCGTCGTCCATGAGCTTCTTCATGGCGGCCGCGTTGACACCGCGCGTGGCCTCGTAGGCCGCACGCTGTTCGGCGTAGGTCTGCATGTCTGTACCCCTTGGCCGCGCGCTGTCAGGCTGCGCGGTGATGGATTTTCCGGATGACGAAGGGGGCCCCGGCGGGGGCGGGCCGGTTCAGCTTGGCCACGTGGGCCAGCGGCTTCGCCGGGTCGACGGGTTCGACGGCCTGCTTGCCCTCCGGGGCGGCCGGTTCGTCCGTCGTGTCTTCAGGCGGCGCCGGCCGGTCGGCCGAGATCGCCTGGAAGTGCTTGAAGAACATCGCCGCCTCCTGGGCGGCCTTGGCGTTGGAGACCTCGGTGATCACCGCCTCCGGGTTGGCCGGGATGGTGACGGCCGACAGCTCGTAGATCTCGATCTCCTGGAACTCGATCCCGTCGTAGTCGCCGATCCAGGCCCACTTCAGCGCGCGGAAGCCGATCGACACGAAGCGGACGAGGCCGAGCTTCACCTGCTGCCAGCAGTTGTCGAGGAAGTCCTTCAACTCGCCCGGCTCGTCGGTCTGCGCCGCCTCGGCCTCGAACGGGATCCCCGCCTTCGTCGGCTTGCCGAACTTGACCCAGCCCCACGGCTTGTCGTGCTTGTGCTGCCACAGCCACGCGACCGGGTTGGTGAACTTGGCCCCGAGCGGGTTGATGGTGTCGCCCATCCGATCCTCGGCCGGCGTCGTCGCCATGCCTCGGACGATTCGCTTGCCGCCTTCCTCGGCGACCTTCTCGACGTTGAGCTGCAGCGAGTAGCCGCGGATCGCGAGGTCCATGGGTGAAAGCTCCGGAGGTTGAGCGCGCACGGCGTGCGCGGTCGGATCACGCGGCGGACCGACCACCGACGAACATCATCGAGAAGTCGGCCTTGCGTTTCGGCTGCGGGTTCCGCGCCATCAGCTCGACCGCGTTGAAGAGCGCCGCCAGCGGGTCGATCTTGGCCTTGCCCGCCGTCTCCTTGGTGATGAGGACGTTGTTGCCCTTCTGCTCGGCCTTGGCGTTGCCGACGCACCAATCCATCAGGCGCTGGTCGGCATGGACCAGCATGCGTTCCTTGAGCTTCCGCTCGGCGCACTGGATGGCGCCCATCAGCCGGAAGCCCTGCGCGACGCCGGTCATCTGCTTCTCGGCGATCTTGCGCTTCTTCAGGTACTCGACGAGCAGCCGGATCGCGACGCCGGCAGTATCCAGCCCCACCGCATTCTCTTCGGGCAAGAGACCGGCGGCCTCGACCTGGAGCACGACGTCGGCGACTTCGGCCAGATCGGGCGGCAGCACGTCATCGTCGCCTTCAGTGAGGTCGCGCACCTCCAGCTCGAAGATGACCAGGTCCTTGTCAGCCTCGAAGTCGCGAAGGCGCTCGGCGATCTCCGGCCGGTTTTTCAGCAGGTCGGCCTCGGCCCAGGCGCGCGACCAGCTCACCCAGCGCTGCGAGCCCTTGATCCGGCCGATGACGGTCACGCCCAGAAGGTCGTCCAGGCCCCCGCCGTCGATGCCGACCACGGCGACCTCGCAGGCCGCCAGCAGGTCCTCGAGGCGGCGGACCTTCGCGTGAACCGCCTGCTCCCAGTGATCGGCGCCGCGCCACCGATCCGCATGCAGCCCCAGCCCGATCTCGATGTTCAGATGCTGCGACGCCCAGCGGCGCAGCTCTTCCTCGCCCTTGTCCTTCGCCTCGTGGAATTCGTCGATCAGGCGATCGAGCGAGAGGGAACGGCCCAAGTTGGGCAGCACCATCGGCCAGATCGCCGGGTCTTCCCACTTGCGCGGCTGGCCGGCCTTGGCCTTGGACGTCTGCACCGCCTCTGGAAACTCGTAGAGCACCGGCAGGGTCCGCACGCGCTCAGTGATCCGGCCGTCGCGCACGCCGCGCGCGTACTGGAGTTCGGAGCGGAAGATCCCGGCCGGCGGCTGGTCCGACTGTGTGGTGATGATGACGAACAGGCTTTCCGGGTTCGCCAGCATGTTCCCCTGGATTTGACCGAACACCCGGCTGGCGTAGCTGAACCCGCTCATCAGGTGCAGTTCGTCCAGCAGCACGAACACGGGCTTCGCGCCCGTGGTGACCTTCATGTCGAAGGTCTTGATCTTCAGCTCCGCGCCGTTGTTCCGGTCGACGATCGTCTTGACGTGGTCGCGGAAGCGCGCCGTCACCACGCGCTGGAGCCGGAGCAACCAGCGCTGCTCGAACGCCGTCCGCAGGGCGCGGCGGCGCGTCTCGCGCGCCTTGCAGTCCGGGCCGCAGAAGACGCCCGAATGCTGGGTTCCGACCACGCTGGCGCAGGTGCGGCCTTGCTCGCTCAGCCAGTCGTCATCGATCCGGACGCCGCAGCCTTGACACTCGAAATGCCAGCCGTGTTCGACCATGGCCGACGCGGGGATTTCGCCCGTCCGCCAGTACCGGTCCGCCCACGTCGTGCGCCTGCAACTCTCGACCTCGCAGAACTCCACGTCGAGGTGCGCCGCGCCCTCGCGCCGCGCGACAACGGAGCGATCCGCGAAGAGGATGGGGATGTCGAAGGGCAGCGGGCAGAGATGCTTCTCGGTCCCGGCCTGGGCCGCCAGCGTGTTCAGGCTGCGCATCTGCGCCACGTCGGTCCACACGTTGGCGTGCGCCGAGTGCGGCTGGAGAAGCTGGTAGATCGCCGGCAGGAAGCCTGCGTAGTCGAACTTCTCGCAGATCAGGACGTGCTGCTCGAAATCGTAGACGTGGTCGAGGTCGAACTTCTTCCAGAGGTGGTAGGCGGCCGAGAACTTCTCCTTCGACCAGTCCATCCACTCCTCGGGCGTCAGCAGCCTGTCGCCCGAGACCTTCCAGTAGCCCGACGCCACGATCTGCCACTTCGCCCGGCTGAAGTCGCCGGCGCCGCCGGGCACGGGCTTGATCTTGCCCGCGCGGTAGAGGTGCTTGTCATACTCGGCGGGCTCGCCCTTGCGGTCCTCGGTCACCCAGACGTAGGCGCTGCGTTTCTTCACGACCGGCTCGTCGGCGAACCCATTCGTCGGGTCCGACGTGGGCTTGCGGAAGACCAGCACCTCCTCGCCGATGCCGCAGCCCATCCGCGTGCCGTCGCGGAGCTGCTCCGAATAGGCCAGCCGGTAGGTCTGGTTGTTCTCCCGCACGACGTCGGTCGTGTTCTCGTGGCGGCCGAGATAGGCGAAGCCGTGCTTCTTCATGGCCGCGCGCACGTCGTCGCCGAACGCGTAGACGGTCTGGAACCCCAGGCCGTTGATGCCGCCGGGCACCACCCGGTCCTTCACGTGGATGCAGACGTTGCGCCCCGGCTTCACCACCCGGAACAGCTCGGGGAGCAGGTAGTCCATCTGCTCGAAGAAGTGCGCGGCCGAGCGCGTGTGGCCGAAGTCGTTGATGCTGGGGCTGTACTCGTACTGGTTCCCGAACGGGATCGAGGTGACGACCAGGTCGACGCTGTTCGCCGCCATCCGCCGGCATTCCAGCACGCAGTCGTTCAGCACCAACTTCCACGACCAGGGGTGATCCTGGTCGCCCGGAAGGGATTGAACCACGGAACGCCCGCTGCGCGGGCTACACGGAAGACCGGCTTCGCCGGTCACGCGGACAGGGTCCTCCAGCGTCGCCGAGCGATCCCCGGAAGCGCCGCGCCCTCGCTGTAGATGACGTCGACGCGCACGGCGTGCGTCTGTCCCTCTCACAAGCGTTCAGGGCTGCTTCGCGCGCCTTCGTCTCTTCGATCCGACTTGGTGCGAGCGTCAAGGTCTAGAGCCCGGCGATCGCGTGCTGGTGCTCGACCTGGACCTCATCGTCACCGACGACCTGACGCCTCTCTTCGAGGGCGACGAGCCGTTCCGCATCCTGACCGGCGTCAACGCCTCGAACCCTTGCCCGTACAACGGCTCGGTGTGGCGGCTGGACATCGGCTACCGGCCGGATGTGTGGAGCGACTTCAGCCTGGAGGCCGCCGCGGCCGTCGCGCACGACAAGTTCCCCGACGACCAGGCGTGGTTCGCCCACAAGCTGCCGGGCGCCGCCGCGTTCGGTCCGGCGGACGGGGTCTACGCCTTCCAAAAGCCCGGCTGGCCGCGCGGTGAGGCGCTGCCGAAGGGCGGGCGGATCGTGGCGTTCCCGGGCTGGCGTGACCCGAGCGGGTTCACGCACCTGCCGTGGGTGAGAATTCATTGGTTGGGTGAGCAGGTGGCGGCATGAAGGACAGTCGCTCAGAGGCGAAGCGCGCAGGCGACAAGCACTACTTCACCGGTCGGACCTGTAAGCGAGGTCACCTCGCGCGGAGGTACACGGCGAGCGGAACGTGCGTAGTCTGCGTAGCTCAAGATCACCAGCGGCCAGAGCGCCGGGCCCAGTGCCTTCGAAGCGCTTCTAAGAGCGCCGCCCGAAACGCGAGTTATCGTCGCGTGTACGAGAAGCAATGGAAGAGCGAGAATAGGGAGCGGTCCGCGGGCTACCGGAAGGCCTGGAGGGCGCGAAACGCGGAACTCGAGTTGGAGAAGGGACGCGTCAGGGCCCGCAGGCAGCGAGCCGAGGAGCCTAAGAAGCGAAGGGCCTGGGAGGCCGCGCGGCGTGCGCGCAAGCTTCGGGCTACTCCATGCTGGGCAGACATTGCCGCGATCCGACGTTTCTATGAGGCATGTCCCACGGGCTGGGAAGTGGATCACATAATCCCGCTGCAGGGCGCCGACGTCTGTGGTCTGCATGTCCTGAACAACCTGCAGTACCTCCTGCCGAGGGCCAACGCGTCGAAGAAAAACCGGTTTGACCCGGAGCTCCTAAAGGGAGGCGCGGCGTGATCCACCCGCTGGCGCTCGTACACGCCGACTGCGAGGTCGGCGCGGGGTCGAAGGTCTGGCCGTTCGCCTCGGTGATCCGCCGGGCGCGGCTGGGCGTCATGTCGAGCGTCGCGGCCTGCGCCGTGGTCGACGGCTCGCGCCTGGGCCCGCGGGCGCGGATCGGGCACGGGGCCCAGGTGCATCCCGGTGTCGTGGCGGGCTCGGACCTGTTCGTGGGGCCGGGCGCCATCCTCTGCAACGACCTGTGGCCGTGGCTGGGAGAGCAGGACTTCGACCTCGAGGCGCTGATCTCGGGCGGGGCGCTCTCGGTGATCTGCCGCGATCGCGTTGCGATCGGCGCGGGCGCGATCATCCTGCCGGGTGTGCGGCTGGGCGAGGGCTGCGCGGTGGCGGCGGGCGCCGTCGTCGATCGCGATGTTCCGGCGGGTGTCCTGTTTCAGCGGGACGGGCTGTTCAGACCGCACTTCGACGCGCCGCGCGCGCCGCGGATGCGTGTCGTCGCCTGATGCTGACCGTCGCGACGTGTTTCTGGGCGCCGAACCGTTACTCGGCCGCCGCGTCCCGGTGCTACACGCCGGAGTGGGTGAACCGGCTGGCGCGGGGCTTCGCGCGGAACCTGACGATCCCGCACCGCTTCGTGGTCCTGACGGATCGCCACTATGACGGCTTCGACGCGGAGGTGACACAGGAGCGGCTTTCGACCGATACGCCGGACTGGGCGTCGATGATCGAGCCTTTCCGGATCGACGGGCCGCTGATCGTGGCGGGGCTCGACACGGTCGTGTGCGGCAACATCGACCACCTGGCGGCGTGGTGCGCGGTCGGCGACCGCATCGCCCTGCCGAGGTCGCCGGGCAAGGACTACCCCTGCAACGGGATCGCGCTGGTCCCAGCCGGGTTCCGGTCGGTCTACGAGGATTGGGACGGCGTCACCAACGACATGGAGTGGCTGCGGCGCCAGCCGTACATGCTGATCGAGAAGATCTCGGCGACCGCGGTCGTCTCCTACAAGTGCGACGTGCGGCCGAACGGCCTGGGCGACGCGCGGGTGGTCTACATGCATGGTCGGCCGAAGTTGGATGAGCTCGGCGACTTGGAGTGGATTAAGGCGCACTGGCGATAGGGACGCGAACGCCGTTCGTCGCCGCCGCTTGATGCGGCGACGGAACGAGGGCAGAGTCCGGAATGGGCCTTGGAAAGCCCGGCTGATGATAGGTCGACGCCCGTTGGCGCGGTTAGTGTCGACCGAATGTGAGCTTTCGCTCACAGCGTGCGCGCTTGGCAGCGTGCCGCAACCCGACCTCTATGGCCGGGGGAGGCGCCGCTGTCCAGGGGGAGCAATCCCCTAAAAAGCGTCTGCTCGTTCATCAGCGAGTTTTCCAACCCCCGGCTGTCGCGGCTGCTGCGCGACAGGGCCTTGGAAAGCCCTTCTTGATGAGACCGAAACCATGACCATCATGACCCCCGTGCTCTCCCCAGATCGCACCCAGGCGCTAATCGCGTACGACGAGAGCCTTATTGAGCGGGCGGCGGCGCTCGTTGAAACCATGGAGAAGTACGAAGAGGAAAGGGCTAGAGTCATAGCGTCAGAGCGTAGCGTGGTATTGGTGGTGCTCAGCGTGATCGCCGAGACCTTGCGCATGGCGCGGAAGCGGCATGGAGAGGTCGCAGCGCTTCTGCCCCCGATCCCGAAGTGATGGTCTCTCCCGCCGACGTCGCCTTCTTCGTTCCGGGGCACCTGAAGAAGTTCAAGCTGGAGCTGTTCAACCGGATCGGGGCGACGATCGCGCGGGCCGGCGGCGTGGTGGTGCGGGGGGATTTCGAGGCGCTGGACGCGCACGCCGTGCGCGGGCGCGTGCCGGTCGTGGGCTGCACGCCGGAACTGCGGCCCTACATCGAGCGCTGGCGCGGCGCGGCGCGGCGCTGGGTCTACTGGGATCGGGGCTACTTCCGGCGTGTGTTCGCCACCGACCTGCCGGTCGGGAGCGACGGCGGATATTACCGCTGGCATGTGGACGGGTTCCAGATGCGGGCCGTCGCCGACGCGCCTGCGGACCGCTGGAAGGCCTGCGCGACGCCGCTGCGGCCGTGGTCGAAGGGGGGGCGCCACATCGTGGTGGCGGAGCCGTCGGCGACGTACGCGCGGTTCCACGGGATCGAAGGCTGGACCGAGCGGACCGTCGCCGCGCTGGCGGCGCTGACCGACCGCCCCATCGTGCGGCGCGACAAGGAGATGCAGGCGTCGCGGACGCGGACCCTTCGGCAGGACCTCGCCGGCGCCCACTGCCTCGTGACCCACGGCTCGAACGCCGCGGTCGAGGCGGCGATCTACGGTTGCCCGGTGTTCGCGGCCGCGGGCAGTGCTGCGGCGCTGGTCGGAAAGACCGACCTGCGCGAGATCGAGACGCCCGCGTACCCGGACCGCGAGGCCTGGGCGCGGGCGCTGGCCTACGCGCAGTTCAACGAGCGCGAGCTGGTCGACGGGACGCTCTGGAAGCTGCTGCGGTAGGCGAGGGGGGACGGTTCATGCCGCAGCGGAGGTGGATCGAGTATGCGGGCTCGCTGGCGAACCAGGTGTTCACCCTGCCGGCGAACGTGTCGCGGCGCGCGGTCGTGCTGGCCAACAACTCCGGCGACCTGCCGATGATGTACCGGGTCGGGGACGAGCCCGCGACGGCGGTGCTGGGCATCCCGCTCGAGCCGGGCCGGCCGGTCGCGCTGGACGGGGACCTCTGCCCAGACGGGGACGTGACCCTCTACTGCGCCGGGTCGGGCGGTTCGCCGAACGTCGGTGGCGCCTTCACCTGCTACGAGATCGTCTCGTGATCTCGGCCGGGGACCTGACCAGGGCGGTGACGATCCTGAAGCACACGCCGGGGGCGAAGGACGCCGGCGGCCACCCGACGGTGACCTATCCGCCGCAGGCGCCGTCGCTGTTCGCGAAGCGGACCGACGTCCGGGACGGTGAAAAGCTGGGCCGCGACGGCGTGGCCGCCACGCTGACCACGCGGTTCATCTTGCGGACCGAGGACGCCGGCGACGTCAATGAGCGGGACAGGATCCGCGACGACGACTTCGACGAGACGTTCGAGATCGTGGGCGTGAAGCGGCTGGGTCCTGAGTGGCGTGAAATCACGTGCGGCAAAGCCGCCTGAGAGGAACAGGGAACCACGGAAAACACGGAACGCGCGCCGGCGCGCGCTGACACGGAAGGCTGCGGCGTATCCGGCGTGTTGTGGTTGGGCTTCCTGACGTCCGTGTGACCGGCGAAGCCGGTCCTTCCGTGGAGCCCGCGCCAGCGGGCGTTCCGTGGTCCAATCCTTCAGGGCGCCCGGCATGGCCGACATCGTCAAGGTCGAGGTGCTGGGGCTGAAGCAGCTCGACGAGGCGCTGGGGCAGCTCAAGCTGAGCACGGCGAAGAACGTGCTGCGGCGAACCGGCCGCAAGGCGCTGGCGCCGTTCGACGAGGCGTGGCGCGCGCGGGCGCCGGAGCATACCCACGCGCTGGAGCGGAGCGGCGGCGTCGGCTCGAACCTGACGCGGGAGCAGCGGCGCAGCCACGAGCGCGAGAGCTTCGTGGAGGTGTTCGCCGGGCCGGGGCCGCTGCCGCAGGCGATCCAGCAGGAGTTCGGCAACATCAACCATCCGCCGCAGCCCTACTTCCGGCCGGCCTGGGAAGCGACGAAGGACCAGGTGCTGCAGATCGTGGTCGACACGCTGGGCGGCGAGATCGCGGCCTCGGCGCGCCGGGCGGCGGCGCGGGCGAAGCGCTGATGGCCCGCCTCTCCATCACCCTTACGCTGGAGACTGCAGACGCCCATGACGCCATCGCCGATCTCGGACGCGTCCTCGAGGCGCTTCGCGGTCGTCATGGCGATGCGTTCCGGGTCCTGGAGCGAAAGCTGCACCGGATCATCGACGGCGAGATCGCGGTGTCGCCACCAGGGGTCCATCACCTGGGCGAGGGGATCTTCACCTACGCGTTGCCGGCCGAACTGAGTGAGTGCCTCGCAGAGGCGCGTCGCCTGGGCGTGATCCGGTGAAGGCCTTCGTCGAGACGACGCGGGGCGGGCGGGACGTCGATGAGGCGACCGGGACGCTCTACTTCCGGCGGCTGATCGAGGTCCGGGTCTGGAACGGCGACGAGGAGGCTCTGGAGGAGAGCCTGCTGGCCTTCCTGGCCGCCGATGCGGGCGTCGCCGGCATGCTGGCGGACCGGCTGTCCTGGGACGCGGCGCCGCAGGCGCAGGCCTTCCCGCGGGGCGTGCTGACGACGATCAGCGAGCGCCCCGACTACGCGATGCAGGGCGCCACGGGCCTGAACGACACGCTGGTGCAGATCGACCTCTGGGGCGAGAGCTGGGCCAGCACGAAAGGCTCGGCCGAGGCCGTCGTCGCGGCGTTGAAGACCCTGGCGGGGTAGGCGCGGCGGAAGCCCCCTCCGTCGGCTGCGCCGACACCTCCCCCGGCGGGAGGAACAATTCCGGCCTCGCAGGCCGGTGGCCCTGACCCCGCCTTGGGCAAGCGGACCGGCCCGCCCCTCCAAACCAAGAAGGGGGAGGCGCGCCATTCCCTTGATGGAGCCCTACCATGACCACCCAAGCCCTGATCGGCAGCGGAACGCTCGTCGAACTCGCGGACGGCAGCTCGCCCAACGCCTTCATCCCCCTCGGCGAGGTCGGCGACCAGGACCTCGCTTCGGACCAGGTCGACCAGGTCGACGCCACCCACATGCAGAGCGGACGTCGCGAGGAACTGATCGCCGGCCTGATCCGCGGGACCGAGGGCTCGTGCCCGATGAACTGGATCCCCGGCAGCCAGACCGACAGCCTGCTGCAGGATTTCATCTCGTCCGGTGAGCAGCGGAACATCCGCTTCTCGACGCCCGCGGCCGAACTGCTGACGCGCGACGACCTGGCGGCGGCCATCGTGCAGTTCATGGACAGCCAGTTCGTCGATCCGTCGAAGGCGGCCGACGACGTCTCGCCGGCCTCGATCATCAACGGCATCACGCCGGTCAACCCGACGGGGACGGACCTGGCGGCGCTGAAGGACGACGTGTTCACGCTGTTCGCCAGCTTCGTCGACTCGAACCTGTCGCTCGGCGACGCCGCATGGATCATGACCCAGCAGCAGGCCCTGGCGATCTCGATGATGGAGAACGCGCTTGGCCAGCGGGCCTATCCGGGGATGGTGGCCTTTGGTCCGCGAGGCGTTCGCCGGCGCGTGGCAGCGCAACGTCGAGCCGGTGTCTCTCACGACGGCCGCCTCCAACCCGGTGCTCTTCCGCTGCATCTCGCTCATCTCGGGCGACATCGCCAAGCTCCGCTGCCGGCTGATGCAGCAGTCACCGGACGGGACGATCTGGAGCGAGGTCGAGAGCCCGGCGTTCTCGCCGGTCCTGCGCAAGCCGAACGAGGTCGTGAACGCCTCCCCGCACAGCGACATCCGCGGCTTCCGCAAGGCGGGCGTCGCCGAAACCCTCCAGGCCTGGGGCCTCTGATCACGTGAAGCGGACGATCTACATCGGGTATGACCCGCGGGAGGCGGCGGCCTATTCGGTCGCCGTGTCGAGCCTGTCGCGCCACCTGTCCGAGTTCATCCCAAGCCACGCACTGGTGCTGGACGACGTGCAGGCCAGAGGGCTCTACCGCCGCCCGACCGAGCGGCGCGATGGGCGTCTCTGGGACGTGATCTCCGACGCGCCGATGTCGACCGAGCACGCCTGCGCCCGGTTCCTCGTGAAGCATCTCGCCAAAGGCGGGTGGGTGCTTTTCATGGATGGCGACGTGCTGGTGAGAGGCGATCTCGCGCCGTTGTTCGACCAGTTCGACCCGGCGATGGCGCTCTACTGCGTGAAGCACCGTTACGACCCGCCGGCCGTCGGCAAGATGGATGGCCAGGTCCAGACTCGCTATGCGCGGAAGAACTGGTCGAGCGTCATGGCGATCAACTGCGATCACCCGGCCAACCGGGCGCTGAGCCTCGACCTGATCAACACTGCGCCGGGCCGCGACCTGCACCGGCTCTGCTGGCTGCCCGACGAGCTGATCGGAGAGTTGTCGCCGGCCTACAATCACCTTGTCGGCCACAACGACGGGGCGCTTGACCCACTCGTCGTACACTTCACCGAGGGCCTGCCCGACATGCCCGGGTACGAGGACTGCGCCTTCGCCGAAGAGTGGCGGGCGGAACGGCGGCGGCAGGCGGCCTAGCGCCTTGGGGCTCGGCGACCAGCTCATGGCCACCGGCATGGCGCGGGGGGCTTGGGCGCAGCGGCGACGGAAGGTGGCGTTCGGGGACGGGCGGCGCATCCGCTGGGACCAGAACTCGGACCTGATCTTCAGGGACAACCCGAACCTGGCGCGGCCGGGGGAGGAACGCCGGCCCGACCTGGAGTGGATCGGCTACTTCAAGGGCCAGCGGATCTACAACACGAACGACGCGGCGCGCCGCCGCTGGGTCTGGAACCTCGACTTCCGCGCCGAGCCCGGCGAGGTGTTCCTGAGCGCTGGCGAGATCCGCGCCGGCCGGCGGTTCGGCCGGCGGTTCGTGGTGATCGAGCCCTACGTGCCGAGCTGGAAGTCGGTGGCGCCGAACAAGGACTGGGGCGCGCAGCGGTATCAGGCCGTCGTGGACCGGCTGGCGGCGGACGGGCTGACCGTGTTGCAGTTCCTCTACGACAAGGGCGGACCGGCGCTGCGCGGCGCGCACGGCGTGCGCACGGCGGGCTTCCGAGATGCGCTGGCGATCCTGGGGCAGGCGGCGCTGTTCATCGGGCCGGAGGGCGGCCTGCACCACGGCGCCGCGGCGATGGGGACGAAGGGCGTGGTGCTGTTCGGCGGGTTCATCCCGCCCTCGGTCACCGGCTACGCGGCGCACACGAACCTGACCGGTGGGGCCGAGGCCTGCGGCTCGTACACGCCCTGCGCGCACTGCCGCGTGGCGTTGGACGCGATCAGCGTCGAGGAAGTCTACGCGGCCGCGCGCCGCCAATTGGGAATGGCGGTCTAGATGGTGGAGATGCGGCGGCCGAACGGCAGCGGTTATGAGGTACAGGTGCGCGTCCGGGGCACGGGCATGTTCCGCCTGGACGGGATGGCCGACCTCTACTGGCGGGCCCGAGGCGCGAGCGTCTTCGACATCGGCTGCAACCGCGGCGCCGTGAGCTACGACATGGCGCTGGCGGGCGCGGCGAAGGTGGACGGGTGCGACATCTATGAGGAGGGCGTGCGGACCGCGCGCGAACTCTTCGCCGACCTGCGCGACGTGAAAAGCCTGTTCGAGGTCGTGGACCTGACCGGCGGCCCGGCGGCCCTGAAGCCCTTCGCCGGGCGGCAGTACGACATCACGCTGTGCCTGGCGACCTACCACAAGCTGAAGCGGGCGATGCCGGAGGCGGCGCTCTCGGAGCTGATGGCGCACTTCGGCCGCCAGACGCGCGGGTGGTTCGCCTGGCGCGGCACGTCGGACAAGGCGGCGGAGAACGACGCGGAGATCGCGGCGCTGGACGCCGACCTGGGCCGCGCCGGTCTGGCGCGCATCCACACGAGCTACATCTCGGCCGAGTTGGGCGCGGCCGCCATCTGGGGGCGCTGATAGTGGTGCTCGACCGCGTCTACTTCACTGGGAACATCGTCACGATGCGAAACCTTAGCGCTCGCGTTGAGCGCCACAGGCGTGAGAACCCGACCCTGAGGGTCTGGGCTGACATCCTTTCTTCGCGAGGCCGCGTTGTCGCCGTGGTGGCGGAGCCTCGCCTGGTGCTCCCCATCCGGGGCGCGGCATGAGCAAACAGTATCTCACCGACGCCGCGCAGGACGAGCGCGAGATCTCGGCCTTCTGCGAGTTGCTCGCCGCCGAGGGCGTGCGGTCCTACCTGGAGATCGGGTCGAAGTTCGGAGGGTCGCTGTGGCGCGTGGCGACCGCGCTGCCGAAGGGCTCCCGGATCGTGTCGGTAGACCTGCCGGGCGGCACACGAGCTTGGAGCGAGAGCCAGGTCAGCCTGAAGGCCTGCCTGCAGGCGCTGACCGAAGGCGGCTACGACGCCCGCGTGATCTGGGGAGACTCGACGCTGAAGGCGGTGATCGACCAGGTCGAGGCTTGGGGGCCGTACGACGCGATCCTGCTGGATGGCGACCATCGGCTCGACGGTCTGGTGAAGGACTGGGACAACTACCGCGAGATGGGGCGGATCGTCGCCTTCCATGACGTGGCGTGGTTCCGCGCGGCGACCTGGCAGGGCGTGCGCATCGACGTGCCGCAGCTCTGGAACAACCTGCGCCCGCAGTATCCGCACCGGGAGTTCCGCTACGACCCGAGCCTTAAGAACAACGGCATCGGCGTGCTCTGGCGCGACGGCGGCGGCCCGGCCGACGCGCAGGACAGCCCGCCGTGAGCGGTCGCCGCAACATCGTCGCGACCTTCGTCTGGGGCGAAAAGTACGGGCGGGAGTACGAGGAGCGGCTGATGCGGTCGGTTCTTCGCCGCCAAGATCGGAGTGTCATCTGCACTACGCTGCGGCCCGCCGCCGAGGATGGGCGATCAGGTCGCGCTCGGCGTTCAGGTCGTGCCAGAGCACGTAGTGATCGTCGGGATCGCAAGCCACGATCTCCGCCATCTTCGCCACCCGGGCGAACAGGCTGCGCCGCTTCTCACGGGCATGATCGACCACGCCGATCCTGTCCGACCGGAACATCTCAAGCTGTTGTCCGCTGCGCACGGCGTGCGCGTCGTCCTCGTCGAAGGGCGGCGGCGTGGGCACGCAATGCCAGCGCACGTCCAGCTCGGGCAGGTCGTAGCCGGTGTCGTCGCAGCCGACATCCGACGGCCTCGTGATGAACAGCGCCCACGACGCCACCCACATCCAGAACGCCCGCTCCCGGTGCGGGTGCAGGGTCAGCTCGTCGGCCTTCTCCGAGTTGCGCTTGAAGAACCGGGTTTTGGCCTGCCCGATATCCATGATGCCCAGCACCTCGGCGTAGGCCAGCATCTCGATGAAGTCGTTCGGCGAGGGCGTCGCCGTGGCCACGAACCGGAACGGCACACCCGTCAGCTCGTTGGCCGCCGTCCGGAAGGTCTTCGTGCCACCCATTCCGCGCAGGCACGCCGCCTCGTCCAGCGACACGACGTCGAAGCCCGAGAGGTCGACCTTCCCGTCCCGGAACGCCTCGTAGTGCGTGATGTAGAGCCCCGGCCCCCAGCACTCGAACGTCGAGCGCACGAACCGCACCGGCACGCCCATCGCCGCGGCATCGCGCGCGAAATCATGCTTCACCCCCAGCGGGATGACGATCAGCCCCCGTCCGCCGACCCGCGCCGCCCCGACCCCCTCCTCCCCCTTCATGGGGGAGGTGGCCCGAGCCGCAGGCGAAGGGACGGAGGGGGAAGCGTGGTCGAGCTCCACGACACCCAAAGGCTGGCGCCCCAGGTGCAGAAGCACCTGCCACACCGCTTCGAGCTGGATCGACGTCTTCGCCAGCCCGAACGAGGCGAAGCACGCCCGCCGCCCGCCCAGCAGCATCCACCGCACCGCGACCTTCGCATGCGGCTTCAGCCACGGGTTCAGGTCGCCGATCGGCACGTCGATCCCGCCCGCCGGCGCGATCTCCACCTTGTCCTCGAGGAAGGCCCGATAGGCGTCGGGCGCAACGCGCCGCGTCGGGTCGGCCGAGCCCGAAGGGGCGGCGACCGCGGCGCAGGCAAAGGCTTCGCCGTCAGCCATGCGCGAGCCGCGCCTTCACGCCCCGGCCGCAGAACGCGCGGAAGCCGCAGTTCCAGACGTCGTTCAGGTCCAGGTAGACGAAGTATTTCGCCTGCGACGCTGACTTCGCGACGACGACCCGCTCGCTGACGCCGCCGCCGAAGACGCGCCACGCCCGCCTCCCGGCCGCGCGGTCCCGCAGCGCCAGCCACGCCATGACCTGGCGCACGCCGTGCGGCGTCACCCGATAGATCGCGTCCGCGCCGCCGTTGATGAGCCCGACCTTGCGCCAGTAGCTCCCCAGCGTCTCGAAGCGCTCGGCCTCCGGCCCCTCGGCCGGGCAGCAGAAGTGGTTGCGGAACGGCTCGACCCAGCGCCCGGGCGGGCGGCCGAGCGCGTGGTGCATGTCGTCGTAGTCCGCCTCGTCGGGCGTGAGGCCGCGCCGGGTCACGACGCCACCCCGACGACGAACCCGACACACTTGCCGTCGTACTCCTCGTCGCCGAACAGGAACGGCAGCCTGATCTCGGAGCCGTCCAGCGCCATCGTCGGATGGGCGGGCGTCACACCCAGGGGCGCGCCGCGGAAACGCATCGGCGCGTCGCAGATCTTGCAGCGCCCCACGATCTCCAGATAGCCGACGTTCGTGTCGCCGAAGCGCGCTACGTTCAGGTCGAAATGCACGTCGGTGTGCGGGCATTGGGCCGAGCCACTCAAGGCAGCACCGCCCCCCGCACGGCCGCGCCGAGCGTCCAGATCAGCCCCGCCAGACCGGCGAGGCACGCCGCGCCGATGAGGCCCGCGAACAGCCCGAGGCCGAAGCTACGCATGTCGCGCCTCCCAGCCGCCGAGCGCCTGGACCCGGTCGACCTCGGGCAGCAGCCGTTCGGCGAGGTCCGCCGGCGGCCTCCAGTCGAACCAGCCCTGGCGGCCGATCAGCGGCAGCGGCTCGCGCAGCGGCCGCACGTGGTCGAGCCGGAAGCCGTAGCGGCCGGGATCGAAGTTGCCGCACCGCTGGTCCAGGTTGTCGGTCGCCGCCAGCAGCGGCGGGCGGCCCTCGACCAGGTGCGCCGCGTGGTAGCAGCCGGTGAGCTGCGCCACGGCCACGACACAGCCCGCAGGCCTCGTGCGCGCCCAGCCGGGACCGAGGAACACCTCGCACACCTCGTCCGGCGCGCCCGGGCGGTCGCACTTCTTCGCCGCATGGATGGCGACGAGGCCGCGGACCTTCGTCGGCCAATGGCGCGTCTCGTGCCACTTCGCGCCGCAGACGATCAGGCTGGCCCACGGCTCCCAGAGCGACAGGCACGGGATGACGCGCGCGACCGACGCCTCCAGCTCGGCCAGGCCGGGAAGATGCCGGGTCACGACCGGGCCGCCTTCCGGAAGGCCGCGATGTCCGCCTTCAGCGTCTCGGCGTCAGCGGCGAGTTGCATGGCCCGCCCCTCGATCTCCGCCGCCCGCGCCTCGAACGCGTCCAGCGCCGCCAGCCCGGCCTCGCGCGCCTCGTTGGTGTCCGGCCCGAAGAACAGGTCGCGCACCTCGGCGACCCAGGCGCGGGGGACATCCAGCGTCGCCGCCAGCTTGGCGTCCGTCAGGTTCCCGGCGTACCCCCCCCGGAGACACTCCAGTGCTTGTCGATGGCGGCGTGGATGGTCTGGCGCTCCTCGCGCGTCGGCTGGCGCGGGGCGTCCGCGGTCTGCGGCATGGGGTCCTCGACGGCTGCGGCTTCGGGGTTCACGGGTTCGGGGCGCGCGGCCTCGGCGGACGAGGCGACGAGGCGCAGCCGAGGCGGCCGGGCCTGGCAGGCGGCACACAGGTGATGCGACGGGTTCCGCCGGCTGACCTTGAAGCCCGCCCCAGCGAACTTCTTCACCAGCATGTCAGGCGGCAGCAGGCCTCGGGCGCCGTTCACGACCTCGACCGTCGCCGCGCATTTGGCGCACCTGATGCGCCAGATGGCCTGCGCGCCGCCCGGCCCGCGGCTCGCCAGTTCGAAGAGATCCTGGGACGCCACGCTCACGCCGCCATCCTCCAGCCCGGCTGGATGAGGTCGGGGCAGTTGGCGGCGATGAGCGCCGCCGCCGGGGGCGGGCTCACCATGTTGCCGATCATCTGCGTCTGGTGGGTCTTGCTGATCGGCCGGCCCAGATGGTCGAGCGACAGGTCGTAGTCGGCGGGCAGGCCCATGGCCGCCGCCAGCTCGCGCGGCGTCAGCATGCGCAGGCCGATGTCGACGATCATCCAGACGTCGAAATCGGCAACCACGGAACGCCCGCTCTGCGGGCTACACGGAACGCCGGCTTCGCCGGCTCCACGGACAGAGGTCTCCGACGCCGCCGGGCCATCCCCGGAAACGCCGCGCCCTTCCGTGTGGCGCGCGCCATGCGCGCCTTCCGTGTCTTCCGTGGTCCCGGCCGAAGGCCGCCGGGGCAGCAGCACCAGCCCGAACTTCAGCCGGCCCTGCAGCGTCGCCGCCGGGTCGTCCCACTCCGCCTGGGTCGGCACGCCGAAGTGGCGCCAGAGGAAGTCCAGCACGGCGCCGCGACGCCCGACCGGCCCGCCGTCCAGCTCCAGCCGCGCCTCGATCAGCCGCTGCGTCGGCCCCCAGCCGCTCCCCTCGCCGCCGCCGGCCACGATGGTCGACACCGGCTCGCGCTGGTCGTGCCCGACCGCCCCGGTGTTCGCCTGCTCCAGCCAGGTCGCGACGAGGCTGAGCCGATCCTTGCCGGTCGAGGTCCGCGCAGGCTCGCCGATGTCGTTCCCGCGCTCAGCCTCGCAGCCGTAGTAGGCGTCGAGGTGCGCCGCGACGACCTGCGTCTTCCCCGAACCGCCCGGCATGACCGTCGGCGCTGGATCGCCGACGTCGGCCCCGTGGCTTCCGCCGAACTGGCGCGAGAGACTGGCCGCGATCAGGCCCGACTTGCCGCCGTCGCCCTCAGTCATGACCGTAGGGTGCGGGTCGTTGAGGTCGCGAGCGCTGGACGTGCCGAACTGCCGCAACAGCGTGGCCGCCGCGACCTGTCCGCCGTTGGCGTCGGGCACGATGGTCGGCAGCGGATCGCCGACGTCCTGCGCCCGAGGCGCCTGCCGCTCCCGCTCGCCATAGCGCGGGACCAGCGTGGCCGCCGTCAGCGCCACGCCACCGTCGCCGGTGTTCGTCGCCATCGGCTCCTCGGGATCGCGCACGCCGTTGCGCGCCGCGGCCGAGTGGAAGTTCGTCCGCACCAGCGAGCCCGCGACCAGCGCGCCGTCGCCGCCGCCCGCGTGGACATGGCCGGCGGGATCGTGGAGGTCCCGCGTCCGCGAGCCCGGGCGCTCCCCGTGCTCGCCGTGGGCGAGGCCGACCAGGTTGGCTGTGACCAGCGCCTTGTCGTGATGCCCGGTCTGGGTCCGCGCCGGGTCATCGACCGGCCACGCGCGCTCTTCGGCGCCGTGGGCGACGCTGGCGAGATGCGACGTGACGAGCCCGTGCCGGGTCGCCCCCGCCATGATCGTGTGGATCGGATCGCGCGGGTCGGTGAAGGTCGAGTTTTCCTGGAACTTCACCACGTTCGCGACGGCCGGATCGACCAAGGCGTATTCGCCGCCCTTGCTCGACGTCAGCGTCGGAACCGGCGTGTCGCGCACGCCGTGCGCGCGGTCGCCGCCCCAATTCCGCTGCGAGATGTTCACGAGGAACGGATCGGCCGAGCCGATGACGTAGCGCTCCATCCCGCGGGCGATGCGCTTCTGCGTGGCGGCGACGAGCGGGCGCTTCACCCGCTTGCCCGTCCGCTTCGCCAGATCGTCGACCTCGCCCTCGTCGAGGAAGATGGACGGGCAGTCCTGCCCCCAGTCGATGATGGTGTGCGCGCCGACCCACGGCTTCAGGCCCAGCCGCGCGCAGTCCTTGCGCGGCGCGTGCGTCCGCTCGGGCCACACGATGGGCCGCCCGTCGAAGCGGACGATCACGTAGAGCCGCTTGCGCGTCGTGGGCGCGCCGTAGTCGGCGGCGTTGATCACCCGCCATTCCACCACGCCGCCGACGCGGCGCAGCTTGGCGACGAAGCTCCGGAACGTCTCGCCGCGCCGCGCCTGGATCGGCTGGCCGGCCTCGCCGGGAACCAGCACGCCGTCCGCGCCGACGGCGCGCCAGTCGTCCGGGCGGCGGTAGACCGGCCCGGCCTGTTCGAACTCCTCGACGTTCTCGATCATGATCACGTCGGGCCGGCGCGTCGCCACCCACGGCAGGATCGACCAGAGCAGGCCGCGGATCCGCTCCGACTTCGGCGCCGCGCCCTTCGCCTTGGAGAAGTCGGTGCAGTCCGGCGAGAACCAGGCGAAGGCGATGGGCTCGCCCGGCAGGACGCTGCGCGGGTCCACGTCGAAAATGTCGGCGCAGTGGTGCTCGGTCTGCGGGAAGTGCCGCTGGTGGGCGCACACCGCCGTCATCCAGTGGTTCATGGCGACGTCCGGGTCCCAGCCCGTCGCCATCTTCCACGCCACGCTCGACCCGCCGCCGCCCGCGAAGCCCACGACCGAGCGCGGCTTCTCGCTGGCCCGCCGCGCCTTGCGCCGCAGCGCTTCGAACGCCTTCGACTTCTCGCGCAGCCGCGCGACCTGGGACCGCTCGACCAGCTCAGCCATTGGTCACGCGCTCCAGGCGCGGGTTCGAGCCGACAAGGACGCGGTAGCAGCCCATCGACTTGCGCAAGGCGCGGTCGATGCGGTCGAGCGTCCGCTGCGACAGCGGGCGCGGCAGCGGGCGGGAATGGCCCGGACAGGCCGGGCTCGTCCAGACGATCGTCGGCAGCGGATCGCCGAACACGCTGCGCGGATCGAGATCGTCTCCGGCCAGCGGACGGACGGCCTGTGGCCAGTGGTTGAGCAACGGGTCAGCCACAGGCCACCTCGAAGCGGCGCGGCTTGAAGAGACCGTGGACGCCCTGCAGCTTCACGCTGTCGCCCACGAAGCGCTCGAAGGTGACGGTCGTCCCCACGGCGAACGGCGGCTTCTTCGCGCCGGTCCAGCCCGAGACGTCGATGACGGTCAGCGCCGCGCCCGGGCGCAGCGGAAGCCTACGGACGGACAACGAACGGCCCCCTCTCGAACCTGCGGAACTGCGCCGTCGCGGCGCTCAGCAGCGCCGCGCCGCGGACGGTCAGGGTGTCGTCGCGCGCCAGCAGGCCGCGACGGACGCAGGCTTCCCGCGCGAGGTCGTCCAGCGCGGCCTCGCCGAGCCGCGCGAGGGCCAGCTCGCGCACCATCGGCATGGACGGGACGTAGCGGCGGGCGGACGCGCCGGGATGCGGCGGCCTATGCATCGGCGCGGCCCCGCAGGCGCCAGCGCTGGTGGCGCCTGCCCTCTTCGGGCATCGGCCCGGCCTCGACGACGCCCTCATGTTCCAGCGCCGACAGCGCGCGGCAGACGTCCAGCTCCTTGGCGCCCGCCAGCGTGGCGAGCCCCATGCTGCTGCACGCCCCGTCCGCCAGCGCGAACAGCAGCCGCTCGCGCAGCGGGCTCTCCGCCGTCACCGCCTCGGGCACGACGATCCCGGCGGGCGCGGGCGCGCGGCGGGGCGTCTCGATCCCGACCCGCAGCGCCCAGGCGGCGGCGTCCGCCGCCAAGGCCTCCGCCCGGTCCCAGCCCGCGTCGCCGCGCGCCCGCAGCTTGCAGACCGACCCCTCGTTGACGCCCAGCATCACCGCCGCGCGCCGCACCGACATCAGCCCGGCCACGTTCAGCCCCGAGGCGGCGGCCAGCAGCGCGCGCCGGCGGCCCGTGGGCGGACCGTCCAGCCACGCGGCCGGTTCCTCCCCCAGCGAGATGACGGCGGCCAGCACCGCATGCGCCGCCAGGTCGGCGGTCACCCCGCCCGGCATCGTCGTCATGGACAGGCCTCCCCCTCCGATGGACATCAGTCGGTCCCTCCGGACTGGCGCGCCCACGTCCCCTGCGCGCGCATCGTCTGGTGCAGGGCCAGGAAGCGGTCGACGCCGCGCGCCGTCTCGCGCATGGCCGGCGCGCACGCCGTGCGCGTCTCGGGCCCGTTGGCCGGGTGGGCGAAGGCCCGCACCGCCCAGAGGAAGGCCGCGAACTGGTAGCGCGCCGGCTCGGCCGGCGACGGGAAGCTCTCGCCGGCCAGCCCCTTCACCCGGTCGCGCAGGCGCATCAGGTCCAGCGCGGCCGCCTCGCCGCCGTCGTCCGACCGGCCCTCGTCCAGCGCCGCGCGCGCCAGCCGCTCCGCCAGGTCCACGAGCCCGATCACCTCGGCCCCGCTCACCGCCCGGGCCGCCACGACCGCGCCGCGCGGGGCGAAGTGCGGACGCCCGCCCCTCACGGCCGCACCCCCGTCCGCTCATCCCCCCGCCCGTTGTCCGGACGGGGGGACTCGTCGTCTCCTGACATCGCCACAACCCCAGGAGAAAGCAGATGGCGGACTTCGGCCTCGACGCGACCGAGCTGGATATTCCCTGCCCGCAGTGCGGCCACGAGACGGCGCGCAGCATCGGTCGGCTCAAGCGAGAGCACGGCCTCGACTGCGGAGGCTGCGGACGCCACATCGACACGGACGCGGAAGAGCTCGAGCACCAGGTCCGGGCGGCCGTCCAGCGCGGCGCCGACCTCCTGGCCCAGCAATTGAAGCGCCTGCGCTAGCCGCGCGGCCTCGCCGACCTCCTGCGCGAGGTCCGACAGCAGCGCGGCCGCCCCACGGGCCTGACGGACGCGCCGGCTCACGGCCGCGCCCCCGGCGCAGTCATCCCACCGAAGGCCCAGCCTAACGCAGCGGCCGTCTCGCCTCGGCCCACCCAACTCGGGGAAAACGCGCGCGGCTCTTGGCCGCGCTTCCCAACGGTGCTGCTTGCGACCTTAGATCGCAGGATGGGGGCGGGTTTACCTTGGGGGGAACAGATGGAAACCTGGACGGACGAACTGATCCGGCACGCACGCGCCGAAGCCGCGACGCCCGAGGGGCGCGCGCGGGTGGTGGCGGCGCTACGGGAGACGCTCGCGGCGGTGGAGGGAATGCGGGTAGCCGCACAAGCTACACCCGACGGCGTCGCGGAGGCGCTGGACGGCCTGTCGGAGAGCCTGATCTGCGCCTGCGAACACGCCGCTCTGTTGCAGGAAGTCTTCACACCTGCCCCTCGGCGCTGACAGGTTCCGGCAAGCCACGCATGTCGCGGGGATAGAAGTGGGCGGCCACAATCGCCCCCTCAGTGAAGCGATGGATCAATTCCATCACCTCGACTCCAGGGACGCGCCGCCGGCTGTCACTGAACGGCAGGCGGATCAGCCGGACTGTCTCGATGGAGGGAACGCGCAGGCGGCGGTCGCTTTCGCAGGAAAGGGTCGCCGCGACGTGCGCGAGGCCATCCACAACGTCGCGCAACTCCAGGCCGCGCTTCCAGCACCACTCGTCGAACTCGTTCCGACCGATTTCTTCTGGCGCTTCCGCCACAGCGACCATCCCTCTGCCTGGGTCGCTGTTGAATGCGTGGTTGATTTGTTGTTTATGTCAACGTTGTCTTAACGGAGAAGTCGGCGTTGCAGCTTATTGCGATCAACGCCCGCTCCGCGTCCCCTTTGGGGATGCCGCTGACCCACGCCCCCAAAAAAGCCGAACAGCAGTTGAACGGCCAAGCCCTCTACAACTTGCGCAATCGCGCGGACGTCACGCTGGCCACAGTCGGGCGCGCCCTCGGGATGACGGGCGCTGGCTGGCACAACTACGAGAAGGGCGATCGGAAGTTTAGCGCGGACAAAATCGAGAAGGCGCTCAGCGCGATCGGTGCGACCGAACACGACTTCGAAGCCGAAAGGGCCCGCATCCTCCAGACGCCATCGGGTCAGACATTGGGGTTCGCCGAAGCCGCAACGCCGTTCATCTTTAACCTGCATGGCCGGCCCGACGCCCAGGACAGCCGACCGACTCGCAGGCTGGATCTGCGCCAGGTTCTCGGACGCACGATCGACGCGCTTGAGGTCGCAAGCGACAGGGTGAGCCCCTGGGCGGAGAGCGGCGAACTGGTGCTGTTCGACAGAGCGAGGTCACCGCGGCGCGGGAAGGGCTGCGTGATCGAACTGAAATCGGGGGGCTTCGAGGTGCTGCTTTACGAGAAGTCGGACGGGTCGCGGTACTACGTCAAGGAGTTGTACCCCGAAGAGCGGGTCGTGACCTACAGCGTGAGCGACGTCCGCGGCGTGTTTCCCGTCGTGTTCAGGGGCGACTAGGCATCCACTACCGGGCGGGGCGCCAGACGCTGGTCTTCCCGACGAAGGGGCTTGAGTGGCCGGTAAAGCCGCCAGCGTCAGCCGGCGATGCAGCCTAGAGCTGAGGAACGCAGGCGATGCTGTGGGGAGGCGGACTACTGGGTCAGCGTGACCCGAGCGGCCTCGCCCCGACTAACAAACACGGTGTTCATCAACTCTCCACCCTGCTCTCCCCCGCCCCGGGCCGCGCTCAAGCCCAACACTTCCCATCGCACTCGCGTAATCACGGCGTAGCCACCATCCGCCAAGCCGCTGAACTCGAACTCGCCCCTGACATTGCAACGCGCGGTCCTTATGAACGCTGACGCACCGGCGTGGAGCGGGTAAGTCTTCGCACGCTCCACAACGCTGGCGATAGGCACGTAGGCCGAGGCCGCTGAGCCGTAGACATGATCCAGCCAGTCGAGTGTGTAGTAGGTCAGCGGCACCAGTTGCACGCTCTCGCCAGCACAGGTCCTGACGTCACCGCCGCGGGTACGCAGGAAGGCGTCGCCACGGATCGAGTTGCCGCCACCTGCGGCGTACTTCAGGTATTCTGACGGATCAAACGTCTTCACTCCACCGCGGACTGGACCCGCGGTCACGGGCTCCTCCGCCGGCTCGACGATGATCGGCCGTCGCCCAGATGCTTGCGCCAGCATCACCAACGCCACGAAGATTGCCGCCGTCAAATCAAATGCTCCCGGTCGACTGCGAACGGTAAAGCTTTGCGCACCGACGACGCGACGTCGAGATCGCCCGCGCCACCCCCCCTCAACGCTCGTTTGTTTCCGTTGCGTTGACACATTCAACAAAGAAGCGTTTATTTCAACCGTTCCGCGTCGGGACGGGGGCTCGTTCAGCACTTCACCCCCAACGGATGGAGCGGTCGGGCCACCCCCGGCCCGGCCACCCCCCTCCCGGCGCGGACGCTGAGCGAAGGGGAATGTCATGGCAGCAGTTGCGGCGCAGGCCTCCATCCGCGCCCGGGCGCTGGACGTCATCGTCCGGCACACCGGGCCGATCGGCATCGGTGAGAAGCTGACGGAGGCCCGCGACGCGATGCTGTGCGCCGTCGTCGTCTGCGACCTGGAGGCCACCTTCGGCGTCGACCTGGACGACTTCTGGCGCGCCGCCTCGGTCGAGGAGCTGGCCGCCCAGGTCGAGGCGCAGGCGGATTTCCGGGCCATGGCGACCGCGGCGGCCGTGTCCAACCGCGCCGTCGACCTCGCCCTCGAACGCGCACGCCGTGCGCGCGCCCCGCTCTTTCCCGCCGCCACGGCCCGCGATGCGCGGATGCGGCGGCGGCCCGGCCTTGCGCGGGAGGCGCGGCCGTTCACCGACATCCGCGCCGCCGCCCTGAACGCGGCGACCTTCTGGGGCGTCGTCGCCCTCTCGGCGCTGGCCGCCGGCCTGATCGACGCCTGGGGGCTCTGAGCCATGGCCCAGCCGCTCCTCATCAGCATCGACGGCGACGAGCCGTTCCCGACCACCCTCGCCTCTTTCCTCACGGACAACGAGTTCGGCGACGACGAGATCGCCGACATCCGCGCCCGCCTCGACGAGGGCGCCATGTACTTCGGCGGCGGCGGCGCGGCGCCCGAGTGGGTCGTGGGCCATCCCGTCATCGTCACGGCGTGGCAGTCGTGGGAGACGCCCGACGGCCTGAACGAACTCTACGCGGCGTTCTGCCGTCGCGAGGGCCTGCCGCCGGTCCCGGTCGAGGATCAGGACAGGCGCCGCCTGACGCCCGTCCAGGCCGCATGGCTCGGCGACTTCCAGTATCGCCGGGACCGCGCCCAGGCCCGCGCCGCCCGCAAGGCGCGCGAGGCCGCCCGCGCCAGGGCCACGGCCGCCTGATGTTCCGCTCGACCTATCAGGAGGAGCGCGCCGAGCTGGACGGCGCGCGCCTCGAAGGCCTGCGCTGGGTTCCCGCACGCCGTGCGCGGCCCGCCCTCCCCCTCATCCTCGCCGCCCTCGCGCTGGCCGCCCTGGCGGCCGCGGCGGCCCTCGCCCTCGGAGTTCGCCCGTGAACGAAGCCCTGTCCCTCGCCGCCCTCAACGTCTCCCTGCTCGAAGCGATCAAGGCCGGGCCGGTCGACGGGCCGTCGGAACTGGCCGAGCGCGCCGGGATCGTGCCAAACCACGTCCAGCGCAAGCTGGGGAGCCTGATCGAGAACGGGCTGGTCGGGAAGACCGGGGAGCGCTCCACCGACGTCGCCCTCACCGCCGCGGGCGAGCACGCGCTGGCCACCATGGCCTTCTGGGCCGAGGACGCGACGGCCGCCACCGCCGGCGACGGCGGCGCCTACATCCCCTTCGACCTGATCGACCCGTGGGCCGGCAACCCGCGCACCTGGTTCGACCCCGCCTCGATCGAGGACATGGCCCAGTCGATCGCGGACAAGGGCGTGCAGCAGCCGATCACGGTGCGCGAGGTCGGCGGCCGCTATCAGGTCTACATGGGCGAGCGCCGCCGCCGCGGCGCGCGGCTCGCCGTCGAGCGCGGCTGGGTCCCCGCCGACTTCCGCGTCCCCTGCCTCGTGCGCGAGGTCGACGAGGTCGAGGCCGTCGAGCTGGCCGGCATCGAGAACATCCAGCGCGACGACCTGCACTGGATGGACCTCGCCCGCTACTTCCTCAAGCTGATGAACCCGCCCTTCGCCCGGTCGGGGCCGCAGCTCGAGCGCCTGTTCGGCCGCAAGTATTCGGCGCGCAAGGTGCAGGACTACGCCAAGATCGCCCGCGAGCTGCCCGCCGCCGACCAGGCCCGCGCCTACCTGCCCGAGTGGCTCGACGCCGAGCACACGAAGAAGAACCCCGACTGCCTGACCTATGTGCAGGCTCGCGGCATGGTGGGGGACAAGAAGGAGAAGCCGGCGCTCGACCTGACGCCGAAGCTGGCGCTGACGCTGCTGGAGCTGGTCCACGCGGCCACGCCGGACGGCGTCCTCCCCACGACCGGGAGTGTCGCGGCGACGCTCTACGCGGCCCCGACCGGCGGGCCGCTCGGCACGCTGAGCGAGCGCGGGCTGGTCGAGCTGAGGTTCGACCGCGCGGGCTACCAGTCCGGCCATCGCGCCACCGACATGGTCGCGCGCGTGGCCCTGACGCTCGACATCCAGACGTGGCTGCGCCAGGTCGGCTTCGGCGCGGATCGCGCCGCCGCCCTCTTCAAGGCCCGCGCCGACGTCCTGGGCGGCGAACTGCACGCCGCGGCCCGGCCGCCCGGCCGGTTCGTCACCGACCAGCTCAACCCTCCTGCGCCGAGGGCTTCGGAGGGCGAGCCCGCGGAGGGCCCGGTGGAAGGGCCGGAGGATTTCCCGGACGGTGACGGCGCCCAGGCCGGCGCGCTGTTCGGCGAGCCCGAGGGCGAGGCGCCCCGGCAGGCCGACGAGGTTCCCGACGGAGCTCCCGACGAAGACATCCCCGATTACCTTCGTCGGCTTGCCGGGGGAGGCTCGTCGCCGCCTCCCCCGGCCCTTTCGGTTCCTCCCGCGCCCCAGCCCGTCCCGGCGCCGAAGGCCGAACCCGAGGCCCCCGCCCTCCCCGCCATGCTGGCCATCGTGCTGGTCGAGCTGGCGCACCGCATCGGCGTCGAGGGCATCGAGCGCGGGCCCGAGACCTGGGCCGTCCCGGTCCTCGCCGGCTGGCAGGACGACAAGCGCACCGGCCTCCTGATCCGCGATCACCGCATGATCGCGATGATGGCGCAGGGCGAGCGCACGCTGGCCTGCCTGACGAGGCGCGGCCTCGACTGGCTGCTCTCCAACGCCCGCGCGATCGTCGTTCTGGGCCGCGCCCAGATGACCTTCCCGGTCCTCGAGGATCAGCAGGTCAGGCTGGCCGGCTCGACGCCGAGCGGCCGCACCTACCACACCCCCTGGCTGAACCCCGTTCCTCCCCCCGAGGGGGAGGTGTCGCCGCAGGCGACGGAGGGGGCTTCCACTCCCGTCGGGGCCGCCGCCGGTCACGCCTCTCCCGCGGGAGAGGATGGAGCCGTCCGCGAGGCGGTCTCCGGCGCGGCCCCGGCCGAGCCGATGTACGAGGGCGCGATCCCGCCCGCCGTCCTGGCGCTGATCGCCGTCGATGGCGCGGCGCGGCAGCTCGCCGAATTCGTGGACCGCCTGCCGTCCCAGGCCAAGACCCCGAAGCGCGAGGAGGTCGCCCGCTACGTCGAGATGGTCGACCGCGCCCGCGACGCGGCGAAGCGCTTCCTGCCCGCCGACGAGGCCGGCACGCCGCAACCCGAGTGGGTGAACACCATCAACGCCTTCGTGGACGACGCCGTCGCCTTCCTGGCACGCGACCGGGGCCCCACGTCGGAGCCGCCCGAGAAGCAGGCCGCGGGGCCGCCCGAAGACCTCGCCTGGAACCTGGCCAGCGCCGCGCGATGCGGGGCGTTCAGCAACGCCCTCCTCTACGCGGCCCACCTCAGCCACAAGCTCCGCGGCCACGACAACCCGATGGCGCTGACCGCCGCCGCCTTCGACGACTTCGCCGCGTTCAAGGACCGAGACGGCGGCCTCGGCTCGGCCGCCCTGCTGACGCTTCGCGTCGGCGACGTCGTCGAAGGCCAGACGGGCACGCGGTATCGGCTGCTCGGTCAGGCCGCCGAGGGGCTGGAGGCGCAGACCCTCCGCAAGGACGGGACCAACGGCCCCAGGAAGACGCTGAGCCTCGCCGACATCGTCAAGGTTCGGTCGTGATTTGGACAGGCCCCTCGATCCGTCCATCCGAAGCAGACCCCGTGCTTGCGGACATGGCGAGGAAGTACGGCTTCAAGCCTGACCGTTCGGAAATTCTGGCGACCGATTGGCTAGCCACGGCCTGCCATCGCGAGCGGCTGCGGCCGCCCGAGCGTATCGTCGACCTCTCCTGCGGCCACAAGGCCGTCACGCGCGCCGCTCGCGCGATGCAGTGTCCGCGCTGCACGGAGATGATCCGCCAGGGCCACGACTACGAAGGTTGGATCAACAACCGCCAGCATGTCTACGACGGCATGATCTGGCGGGCGGACCCTTGCCGCCACTTCAACGAGCGCACCGACCTGGGCGGCGGGTTCATCGACGAACCCGCGCCGAGCGGCGACGCGAACCTCCCTGCACCCTGAGAGAAGGAACCTCCCCATGGAGATCAAGGACTTCGACGCCAGCATCCTGAACTGGAGCCTGAAGAAGGGCTCGCACACCTTCCCCGGCCCGGAAGGCGGGACCTGCATCAACGAGGCCGCCATCGTCGCGGCGGGGTTCGAATACAAGGCTGTCAAGAGCTGGCGCGACTGCCCGCCGTGCTTCTCGCCGGTCCTCGCCGCCTACGCGCTGAGCCTGAACGACCGCATGCCCGACAGCCTGCGCAACCCGCTGCTGATGCCGTTCGTGACCCGGCTGGCCGGAACGCACGATACGCTGGACGTGGAGAAGGCCCGGGCCGTCCACATCGCCCTCGGCATGGTCCGCAACATCCTGCCGATCACCCTGCGCCATCGCGGGATGACGGACCTCGCGGACCGGCTGGCCGCCACGGCGACCCTGGACCTCGCCGCGACCCTGGCGGTCGCGCGCGAAATTCGTATCGAGGCGCAGGATCGCCGCGTCGCGGCGCTCAAGGCCCACTACGTCGCCCGCAACAAGCGCTGGGCGGCGGAGGCGGCGGAGGCGGCGGCGGAGGCGGAGGCGGCGGAGGCGGCGGCGGCGGAGGCGGCGGCGGCGGAGGCGGCGGCGGCGGAGGCGGAGGCGGCGGCGGCGGCGGCGGCGGCGGCGGAGGCGGCGGCGGAGGCGGCGGAGGCTTGGTGGTTCCCCAGCTACCCGACGCTTCAGCGGGAGCTGTGGACCGCCACGACCGTCATCCTCGACGGGGCCATGAGGATCGGGCGTCAGCCCGAGGCCCTGGAGATCGCGGTCGTCAAGGACCGGATGGACGCCATCCGCAAGTCGGTGGCCGCGTGATGGTCTCCCTGGCCCCCGGCGAGCTCGTGGCCTCCGGTCTCGCTGCGCCGGGGGCCAGGGGTGGCTCAGCGACTTCACCGGAGCCCTTCGCGCGCGACATGTTCGCCGAAGGGCGCACCCTCAAGGCCGTCTCGCTCTGGCAACCCTACGCGGCGCTGACGGCGCGCGGCCTGAAGACCATCCTGACGATGCATCGGCCGACTGACCATCGCGGGCCAGTGGCCATCCATGCGGCCGCCACGATCGACTTGGCCGGCGCGCCCGACGACCTCTGCCTCTCCGGCCTCGGCCCCCACTGGGCCGACCAGGTCGCGCGCAGCGCCATGGTGGCCGTCGCGACGCTGTTCGACTGCACGCCCTGCGCCGACCTCGACACGAGCCGCCTGACGCGCGCGGAACGCGCCGCAGGCGTCTTCTCCGGCCTGCGCTTCGCATGGCGCCTCGCCGACATCCGCACCCTGCGGCGGCCGATCCCCTGCGCCGGCCGGCAAGGCCTGTTCAACTGGACCCCGCCCGCCGACCTGGATGACCGGCTCGGCCCGCCCCGCGACCACCTCGCCCTGGCGCACGCGATCGGCTGGGGGATGCGCCCGCGGGCCGACGCATGAGCGCGCGCCGCAGGGAAATCGACCTCACCGACCACGGCCCCCTGAAGCGCGCCGACGGCGCCCCAGCGTACAACGGCTACTTCTGGTCCTGCGGCGAGAACAACCACTACCAGCTTCGCCGCTACGCCGACCGGGACTGGATGCTCTGGGTCGTGCCGCTCAATGACGGCCGCTGGCTCGCGAATCCGCCCGGATCCTATCTTCGCGGGCCGTTCTTCCCCTCGCGCGAAGTGGCGCTTCGGACCGCCGTGGCGCGGGTGCTCTGGACCCTCCGCCAGCGCCGCCGGCCGCACACGCAGAGCGGCCATCACATCTTGTTCTACCATGTCTCCCCGGCGGCCGCGGGCCATGTGCAGGCGTGGCTGTTCGACATCCTGATCCGCAACTTCGGTCGCCGCCGTCGCTGGCGCCGCCGCCGCGCCATCGGCCGGGCCCAGGAGCAGGTCGCCCTGGCGGAGACGCGCTACGACTGGATCCAGAGAGACATCCAATTCGCGGCGGATCGCAGGGCCGGCGAATACCCCCGCAGGGGCAAGCGCGCCCAGGATGCGTGGGGCGCATGCTACGACGCCGCCGTGGAGATCGAGGCTGAGAGGCGCGCCGCGAAGACGGCCGCCGCCTTGATGCGCCTCTCGGCCGCCGAGCTGCGCCTGCAGCGCGTGGCCGCCGCGAGGCCGGCATGAGCGCAAGACGCCAGCCCCAGCCCGCGCCGCCGCCCGACCCGTTGCCGCCCGACCTGTTGGCCTTCGTCGAGGCCCTTGCCCGCGCCGACGCGGGCGCTGACTATGACGTCGCCCTTGCCGGCCCAGCCGAAGCGAGCCTCTGGACCGATGACGACTTCTGACCGCGCGTCGCATGAGCTTCACCGCCCCGCTGGGGACATGGGGTCATCGGCCGATCCGGTCCGCGTCGCCCTCTACGCCCGCTTTTCGGACGACGTCCAGAAGGCGCGCTCCATCCCGCAGCAGCTCCAACTCTGCCGGGAGTTCGCCGAGCGGTTGGGCTGGGTGGTGGTCGCCGTCTTTGTCGACGAGGCCATCTCGGGCGCCGCGCGGGCGAACCGGCCGGGCATGCTGCAGGCCCTCGCGGCCGGGATCGCCGGCGACTTCGACATACTGCTCGCCGAGGACGCCGACCGGCTCGCCCGGAACCTTGAGGACTTCGCTCATCTCTGGAACCGCTACGAGGACGCCGGCCGCCAGCTCTGGACTGTCGCCGACGGCCGCAAGCTGGAGTTGATGGATGTCGCCTGGAAGGGTTTCGGGGCGCAGGATTTCCTCCGCAACCTGTCAGCGAAGACGCGGCGCGGCATGCGCGACAACGCCGAGGCCGGGCTCGCCACCGGCGCACGGGTCTACGCCTATCGCTCGCAGCCGGGCGGCGCGATCAACATCGTGCCGGCCGAGGCCGTGATCGTGCGCGAGATCTTCGACCGCTACGCCGCTGGCGAGAGCCTGCGCGCCATCTGCGCCGAGCTGAACGCCCGCGGCGTCCCCTCGCCCTCCGGCGGTCGCTGGGCCCCCTCGACCATCACCGGCTCGCGCCAGCGGGGCAACGGCGTCCTGCGCCAGGCGCTCTACGCCGGCGAGAAGGTCTGGAACCGGGTCGCCATGTCCAAGGACCGCTCGACCGGCCGACGCCTCTCGCGTCCGCGCCCGCCGGCAGAATGGAAGCGCACGCCGGTTCCGCACCTGCGGATCGTCGGCGACGACGCCTGGAGCGCCGTCCAGGCCCGCCTCGAGGCGGCCGGAGCGGCCGCCCCGCTGCATCGGCGGACCGCGCCGCCGCGCCTGTTCTCGGGCCTGATCCGCTGCGCTGAATGCGGGGCGGCCATGACCACCTTCAACGGCCGCGGCCGGCTCATCTGCGCCGCCCGGCGCGCGCATGGACCCACGGCCTGCGGCAACGACCGCAGCGTCGAGCGCGCCCACGTCGAACGCCGCGTGCTCGCCGGACTGCGGGACCGGCTCCTGCATCCCGAGGCGGTCCGCGCCTATATCCGGACCTATCACGAGGCCTGGGCCGCGCGGCAGGCTGCGCACGCGGCGCGCACGGCGCCCCTCGCGCGCCAGCTCGCCGAGCTGGAGCGGCGGATCGCGCGCATACTGGACGAAGTCGAGGACAGCGGCGGCAGCCCGCGGCTGCGCACCCGCCTCGCCGAGCGCGAGGCAGAGCGCGACCAGGTGGCCGCCGCGCTGGCCCGGGCCGAGGTCGGCGAGCCGCCGCCGATCCGGCTGCATCCCGGCCTCGCCGAGGCCTATGCCCGGCGGATCGCGGCCATCCAGGCGCACCTCGATGCGCACGGCGTGCGCGCCAACGCCGGCGACGCCGCCTCGGCCGAGACGATCGCCAACCTGCGCAAGATGATCGCCCGCATCGACGTCCGCGCCTTCGACGGCCTCGCGGGCGAGGAGGTCATGATCAACCTCAGAGGCACGCTGGCCGCCTTCCTCCGCAGCGACAGCGGTTCGGGGGCCCCCTCCGGGGCCCCCTCTTTCGCTCTCGCGGTGGGGCATCTGAATAATGTGGTAGCTGGGGGCGGGCTCGAACCGCCGACCTGTGGGTTATGAATCCACCGCTCTAACCAGCTGAGCTACCCAGCCACGAGCGATGCCCCACCACGAGAGGCGCGGGTTATAGGGGCGGGACGGCTGCACTTCAAGCGCTTGGGCGTGGGCGAATGAGGCGCTAGGGTCGCGCCTGCGATGAGCGTCCTGCACCTCCTGGGAACGGCCGGCGAAGGCGGCGCGGAGACCTATTTCGTCGACCTCGTGAAGGCGCTGCACCGGGCGGGCGTGCCCGAAGCGGCGGTCATCCGCAGGAACGCGGACCGCGAGGCGCGGCTGAGGAAGGCCGGCGTGCCCGTGAAGACCCTCCGTTTCGGCGGCCCCATCGACATCCTGACCCGCCCGGCGGCGGCGGGGTTCGCGGCGCTCAACAAGACCAAGGTGGCGCTGGCCTGGATGAACCGCGCCGCGCGCCATACGCCCCGCGGGCCGTGGGCGCGGATCGGCCGCCTCGGCGGCTACTACAATCTCAAATACTACAGGAACTTCGACCACCTGGTGGCCAACACCGAGGACATCGCCGAGTGGGTCGTGGGCCAGGGCTGGCCCGCCGGCCGCGTCACCTGCATCCCCAACTTCGCCCGTGTCCCCGCCGCCGACGCCGCGCCCGTGGACCGTGCGAGCCTGGACACGCCGCCGGACGCGCCGCTGCTGCTGGCCATGGGCCGCCTGCACGACGCCAAGGCGCACGACATCAGCCTGCAGGCGCTGGCGCAGCTCCCCGGCGCCTACCTGTGGATCGCCGGCGTGGGCCCGCTGGAGGCGAAGCTGAAGGGGATGGCCGAGGCGCTGGGCGTGGCGTCGCGGGTGCGCTTCCTGGGCTGGCGGACCGACGCCTCGGCGCTCTACCGGACGGCCGACGTCTGCGTCTTCCCCTCGCGCTACGAGCCGCTGGGCAATGTGGTGATCCAGGCCTGGGCGCACCGGCTGCCCGTGGTGGCGGCCGAGAGCCAGGGGCCGAAGGCGCTGATCCAGGACGGCAAGGACGGGGTGCTGGTCCCCATCGACGACGCCGACGCCCTGGCGGCCGCCGCGCGCCGGCTGCTGGCCGACCCGGCGCTGCGCCGGCGCCTCGCCGAGGCGGGCGCACGGCGGGTGGACGGGGAGTTCGCCGAGGCGGCCGTCGTCGCGCGCTGGAAGGCGCTCTTCGCCGAGTTCGGAGCCGCCTGAATGTGCGGCATCGCGGGGCAACTGGGCGGCGCGCCGGACGCCGCCGCCAGCGTCATCGGCCCGATGATCGGCGCGCTGACCCACCGCGGCCCGGACGGCGTGCGGACCGAGACCCTGGCCGACGCGGCGCTGGCCCACGCCCGGCTCTCGATCATCGACCTGGAGGGCGGCTGGCAGCCGCTGCACGCCGCCGGCGGCACGGTCGTCGGCAACGGCGAGATCTACAACTACGTCGAGCTGGCCCGCGACCACGGCCTCGCGCCGTCGCTGGCGACCGGCTCGGACTTCGAACCATTGCTGCACCTCTACGCCCGCGAAGGCCCGGACGCCCTGACCCGCCTGCGCGGCATGTACGCGCTGTGCCTGATCGGCCCCGACGGCCGCACGTTCCTGGCCCGCGACCCCTTCGGCATCAAGCCGCTCTACCTGATGGAGCACGCTGGCGGCCTGGCCTTCGCCTCCGAGCCTCGCGCGTTCTTCGCCGCGGGCCTGATGCAGCGGGTGCTGGACGACGGCGCCGCCCGCGAACTGCTCGACCTCAACTACGTGCTGCGCGAGCGCACCGCGTTCCGGGGCCTGCGCCGCCTGGCCCCGGGCGAGGTCGTCGAAGTCCGCGACGGCCGCATCGTCAGCAGCCACCGCTTCCCATCCCTCCCCTTCAGGGGAGGGACAGCTCGTCAACGGCGAGCAGGGTGGGGAAGCGCAGGCCAGGGCGCCGACGTCGGGGATGAGCCCGATTTCCCCACCCTGACGGCTGCGCCGTCTGTCCCTCCCCTGAAGGGGAGGGATGATGCGGTGGTCGCCCGGCTCGACGCCGTGCTCGAGGACAGCGTGCGGGTGCATCAGCGCTCGGACGTCCCCTACGGCCTGTTCCTGTCCGGCGGCGTCGACTCCGCGGCGATCGCGACGCTCATGGCGCGGCTCAACGAGCGGCCCGTCACCGCCTACACCTGCGGGTTCGACGCGCCCGGCGCCGCCGACGAACGGGCGCAGGCCGAGCAGGTGGCGCGTGCGCTGGACCTCGACTGGCGCGAGACCAGCTTCGGCGAGGCGGACTTCTGGCGGATCCTGCCGCAGGTGGCCTGGGCGCTGGACGACCCCACCGCCGACTACGCGACCCTGCCCACGTACAAGCTCGCCGAGGCGGCCAGGGGCGCGCTCACCGTCGTGCTCACCGGCGAGGGCGGCGACGAGCTGTTCGGGGGCTATGGGCGCTATCGCCGGGCGCTGCGGCCCAGGCTCCTCGGCGGCCGGCCCGCCGAGCCGCGCGGCGCCTCGCCCGAGGTGCTGGCGGCGTGGCGCGACACGGCGCGGCCGCCACGCGGCCTGACGCCCCTGCAGGAGGCGCAGTGGGCCGACGTGGTCACCTGGCTCCCCAACGACCTCCTGCTGAAACTCGACCGCTGCCTGATGGCGCACGGCCTGGAGGGCCGCACGCCCTTCCTCGACCCCGCCGTCGCCGCCTTCGCCTGGCCCCTGCCCGACCGGCTCAAGGTCCGTGGCGGCTACGGCAAGTGGATCCTGCGCAAGTGGCTGGAGCGCGCCTGCCCGGCCGCAGAGCCCTGGGCGAGGAAGCAGGGGTTCACCGTGCCCGTCGAGGCCTGGATCGCACCCCGCGCCGCCGACCTCGCCGCCAACCTGCCCAAGGTCGAGGCCGTCCGCCGCCTCGTCCCCGACGCCGCGGCGCGCATGGGCGCGGCCGGCGGGCGCTGGCCGCTGCTGTTCTTCGCCGTCTGGTCGCTCATCCACCTGGAAGGCGCCGCGCCGGACGACGCGCTGCGCACTGTCCTGGGGAGCTGACGGGAGACCGGCGTCGGACGCCAGCGCGAGCTGGAACCCTCCCCGGGGAGATATTCAAAAACCGCTCTACACCCTTGTCATCCCGGTTTCGCCGCAAGGCGAAGACCGGGACCCAACCTTCCGGTGCTCTGAGCTGGCCAGCATGGCCCGACCGCCGGGGCCGCCCCTAACCATCGACGCACCCGACGGTTGGGTCCCGGTCTTCGCCTTGCGGCGAAACCGGGATGACAAAGGGAGGGTTAGCGTCCCACTCCCAGCCTCTCCGCCACCTCCTCGCCGATGGCCAGCGACGAGGTGAGGCCGGGGCTTTCGATGCCGAACAGCGCCACCAGCCCCTCCAGGCCGTGGACGCCCTCGGCGTCGAGGCGGAAGTCGGGCTGGGGCTCGCCGGGGCCGTGGATCTTGGGGCGGACACCGGCGTAGTCGGGCGAGAGCGCGCCGTCCGGCAAGCCCGGCCAGAACCTGCGGATGTAGCGGTAGAAGGCCGGCGCCGCGGCCGGATCGACCGTGTAGTCCGGCGCGTCGACGTAGGTGAGGTCGGGCCCGAACACGCCCTGGCCGCCCATGTCGCGCCGGTAGTGGGTGCCGAGCGCGCCGGGAATCGGCGGCGGGTAGATCAGCCGCTGGAACGGCGCCTTGCCGGTCAGGCGGAAATACATGCCCTTCCCGTAGTGCGCCGGCGGGATGAGGTTGGCCGGGAAGCCCGCGATGGCCGCCGCCACGCCCTGGGCCGAGAGCCCCGGCGCGGTCACCAGCCGCCGGCAGGTCAGCGTCGTGGGCTCCGCGCCGCCGGCGCGCACCTCGAACCCGCCCGGCTCCAGCGGCGTCGCGCCCTCGAACGGCGTGGCCAGCACCACCGCCCCGCCCGCCGCCTCGATCTCGCCCTGCAGCGCCAGCATGTAGGCGTGGCTCTCGAACACCCCGCTCTGCGGCGACAGCAGCGCCCCCTCGCAGGCCAGTTCCGGTTCCAGGGCGAGCGCCTGGGCCTTGCTGAGCCGCTCCATGCCCTCGACGTCGTTGGTCAGCGCCTGCTCGAGGATGGCGTCCAGGCGCGGCAACTCGTCGGCCGTCTGGGCCACGACCAGCTTGCCGCAGCGGTCGTACGCCACGTGGTGCGCGTCGCAGAAGGCGTAGAGCAGGCGGCGGCCCTCGACGCACAGCCGCGCCTTCAGCGAACCGGTCGGATAGTAGAGCCCGCCGTGGATCACCTCGGAATTGCGCGAGGAGACGCCCTGGCCGATCGCCTGGTCCCGCTCCAGCACCGCCACGACCTGGCCGCGCTTCGCCAGCGCATAGCCGCAGGCCAGCCCCACGGCGCCCGCCCCCACGACCACCGCATCGAAATCGAACTCGGCCATGCGCCCCTGTTACCCGTCGTCGCCCCGCAGAAAAAGGCCGGTGGCGGCGGGTTGGCTCCCCGCCGCTTCCGTGGCTTGCTGCGGCGGATGCCCCTCAAGGATCACCACGGCCTGGAGTACAGCGGTGCGAGCCCCGCGGCGGCCGAGCGCTACCTGCGCGCCGTGGCCGCCTTCCACTGCTACGCCGGGCAGCCCTTTCCGGAGCTGAAGGCGGCAGTGGCCGATAGCCCGCGCTTCGTCATGGCCCACGTGCTCATCGGCTACATGACGCTGGTCGGCGGCAACGCGGCGCTGCGGCGGATGGGGGCGGCGGCCCATGCGGCCCTGCGCGACCTGCCGATGAACGGCCGCGAGGCCGGCCACGCCGCCGCCGTGGGGCACATCCTCGCCGGCGAGGTCCGCGCCGCGGCCCGGGCGCTGGAGGACGTGGCCCTCGCCTGGCCGCGCGACGTGCTGGCGCTGCAGGTCGGCCAGACGATGGACTTCCTGCTGGGCGACGCGCGCATGCTGCGCGACCGCATCGGCCGCGTGCGCGGCGCCTGGACGCCGGACATGCCGGGCTACCACGCGATCCTGGGCCTGCACGCCTTCGGCCTGGAGGAAACCGCCCACTACGGCCGGGCCGAGGCCGCCGGCCGCGAAGCCGTCGCGCTGGAGCCGCGCAACAACTGGGCCCGCCATGCCGTGGCGCATGTGCTGGAGATGCAGGATCGCCGCGCGGAAGGCGTGCGGTTCATGCGCGACGACGCGGCCGTGTGGACCGCCGACAGCTTCTTCCTGGTCCACAACTGGTGGCACACGGCCCTCTTCCACCTGGGCCTCGGCGAGACCGACGCGGTGCTGGAGCTCTACGACGGGCCGATCCGGGGCGAGGCGTCGGACCTGGCGTTCGACATGGCCGACGCGGCGGCCCTGCTCTGGCGGCTCAGGCTGCGCGACGTGGACGTCGGCGACCGCTGGGCGACGCTGGCCGACGGCTGGTCGGGGCACGAATTCGGCCGCAACGCCTTCGAGGACGCCCACGCGGTGATGACCCTGGTCGGCGCCGGCCGCGACGCCGAGGCCGAGGCCGCGGTGGCCGCGCTCACCGCCGCGACGGGCGGAACAGGCGACAACGCCGCGGCGACCCGCGACGTGGGCCTGCCGGTCGCCCAGGCGTTCCTGGCCTACGGCCGCGGCCGACACCGCCACGCCGCCGACCTGCTGCGCGACGTGCGCAGCATCGCCCACCGCTTCGGCGGCAGCCACGCCCAGCGCGACGTGCTGGACCTGACCCTGATCGACGCGGCGGCCCGCGCCGGCGACACGGCGCTGGCCCACGCCCTCGTCGCCGAACGCAAGGCGGCGCTTCCGTAAGCGGCCCGGGCGCACTAGCCTCGCCGCAAAATCGGGAGGCGTCATATGCGCAGGTTCATCGGTCCGGCCCTTCTGGCGCTCGCGCTCGCGGCGGCGCATCCGGCGGCGGCGCAGAAGCCGAAGTCGCCCGACACGCCGATGATCCTGACCTGGTCGCCGGAGCTGCAGAGCAAGGGCTACCGCACGATGGAGGACCTGTTCGAGGTCCAGGTCATCAAGCGCGGACGCAAGGTCCATCCGCTGCCCGCGGCGGCGAAGGCCATCGACGTCGCCTATCCCTACGAGGGCAAGACCTGGACGACGGCCGACTACATGGCCGCCTTCGACGTCTCCGGGGTGCTGGTGCTGAAGGACGGCAAGGTGCTGCTGGAGCGCTACGCCATGGGGCGCAAGCCCGAGGACCGCTGGACGTCGTTCTCGGTCGCCAAGTCGGTCACCTCGACCCTGGTGGGCGCCGCCATCGCCGACGGCAAGATCAAGGGCCTGAACAGCGCCGTCACCGACTACATCCCGGAGCTGAAGGGCTCGGGCTACGACGGCGTCACCGTGCGCCAGCTCCTGATGATGAGCTCGGGCGTGAAGTGGAACGAGGACTACACCGACCCGAAGTCTGACGTGGCCACCGCCGGCACGACGATCGAGGACCCGAAGGTCAACCCGATCGTCAGCTACATGCGCAAGCTGCCGCGCGAAAACGCGCCGGGGACCGTGTTCAACTACAACACCGGCGAGACCGACCTCGTGGGCGTGCTGGTCTCCAACGCCGTCGGCAAGAGCCTGTCGGAGTACGCCTCCGAGAAGATCTGGAAGCCCTACGGCATGGAGCGCGACGGCGTCTGGGTCACCGACATGGCCGGCCACGAGCGCGGCGGCTGCTGCATGTCGATGACCCTGCGCGACTACGGCCGCGTGGGCCAGTTCATCCTCGACGGCGGCAAGGCGGGCAGGAAGCAGATCCTGCCGCCCGGCTGGAGCACCGAGGCCACCACCAAGCAGATCGAGAACGGCACGGGCGGCTACGGCTACTTCTGGTGGATCCGTCCGCAGGGCGGCTACGAGGCCCGCGGCATCTTCGGCCAGGGCATCATGATCGTTCCGGAGGAGCGGCTGGTGATCGTGGCCAACTCCGCCTGGCCCCGCGCCACCGGCCGCGACCTCTCCGCCGCCCGCACGGCCTTCTACGAGGCGATCCGCGCGGCGGCGAAGGCGAACTAGGCGGCCTTCGGGGCCCGCCAGCGGAAGTCGTCGAGCGACTTCAGGAGTCGGGTCAGGCCGCGCTCGTCGTCGAGCCAGGCCTTGCGGCCCGAGAGGCCGACCACGCGCCAGATCGGCATGCCGCCGGCTTCGATGGACACCGCGTCCCCGATCTCCACCGGCTTGTCCGCCCGGTGGTCGAGAAGCTCCCAATGGATGGCGGAAACCGCCATGACGTCACCTCATGTCTCCGCATTCGGCGCGGATCGTGGGTGAGGATGCCCGAACGCGGCTGAGCCCCGCCTGAGAGGTCCGTTTATCTTCGGTTCAGCGACGATGCAGAACGCGTGCAGGACCGCGCCCCCTTTTCATCCCCTTAATCTGAACGTCATGGCCGGCCTTGTGCCGGCCACCCATACGCACCGGAGAATGTGATTGCTCGCGGCCGCGCCGCCGCGTTCCAATGCCCAGGCCCTGAGTTCATGGGTGGCCGGCACAAGGCCGGCCATGACGTTCCGGGGGTGGGGATCAGGCTTCAACGCCGTCTACATCATGGCGAGCCGAAAGCACGGGACGCTCTACATCGGCGTCACCGGCGAGTTGCTGCGGCGCGTCCATGAGCACCGCGAGGGCCTGATCGGTGGCTTCACAAAACGCTATGGCGTGAAACGCCTCGTCTGGTTCGAGCCCCACGACGGCATCGAGGCGGCGATCCGGCGCGAGAAGTCCCTGAAGAAGTATCGCCGCGAGTGGAAGATCAACCTGATCGAACGCGAGAATCCCGACTGGATCGACCTGTTCCCGGGCTTCTTCATGGAGGAGGGGCCGCTCTCGCACCTTCAGCCGCGCGAGCGCTCGATGTAGCTACGCCATCCCGCGGGCGTATTCCGGGAGTTCGCCGTAGAAGTCGCCGACGCCGGCGGTCAGCGCGCTGACCATCTCGCGCTCGGCCTCGCTGAGGTAGGGGTTCCAGCAGTCGAGGATCAGGACCGCGCGCGGCTGGTCGCTGTCGTTCCAGGCCTCGTGCTCGATGGTGTCGTCGAACACGAACGCCTCGCCCGGCGCCCACGAGCGCGTCTCGGCGCCCACCCGGAAGCCGCAGCCCGGCGGCACGATCAGCGGCAGGTGTACGATCAGGCGCGCGTTGTTCACCCCCACGTGCGGCGGGATCCGCGTCCTGGCGTCGAGGATCGAGAAGACGGCCGTCGGGCCGGTCCCGAGCAGGTCGCACCTGGGCCAGTCCGCCAGCGCCGCCGCCGTCTTCGGACAGCGGGCGAGGTTCTCCTCGACGGGCGCGCCCGCGCGCCAGAGGTAGTAGACGCCCCAGCGCCGCGACCGGTTGAGCTCGCGCCAGCGGTCCTGCGGCGTCCCGTCGACCGCGACATAGGGCTCCAGCACCGAGGGCCCGTCGGCCAGCACCTGCACCAGTTCGGCGCGGATGTCGGCGGTCGCCGCCTCGATCCGGTCCAGCCACGGGAACCCGCCCCGGTCGTGGAACTCGATGGCCGGCAGCTCGGGCACGTACATGAAGCTGGGCTGCGGCCGGAACACGCGGCGCTTGCGCAGCAGGATGTCGCGGCTCTTGTCGAAGCGGTCGAGGCGGGCGTTGCCGTGGCGGGCGCGGACCTCGGCCAGCCGCTCGGCCAGGAACCCCTCCAGCGCCACGTCGTTGGCGTCGACCGCCGCCTTGGCGTGCTCCAGCAAGGGGCGCGCGGCGGGCGACAGGAAGCGCGGGATCATCTGCAGCGCCGTGCGCCACGTCGCCGCCGCCGCGCGGGCCTCGCCCTCGCGCTCATGGCGGAGCGCCGCTTCCAGCAACGAGCGGAACGGGCCGATCTCGACCGTGGCGGTCAGCCGTTCGAGGCTGTTGAGATCATCCGTCTGAAGCACGCGACGCGAACCCGGGGGAAGGAACCGGGCGCGAAGGCGCGACCCGTGGGCGCCTATTCCGAAGTCAGTTCGGCGCCAAACGGCGCGTTTCGCGACGAACGGCGCAACGCCCGCGACGAACAAGGCTGAACCGACTCATCCGGGCGACCGCCGGTCGCAGTCCGGCGCCTGTTCGGGGTGGACTCGCGCCGCGGTTCGGGCGTTGCTCCGGCCGATGCCGAGGACCCTTCCGATCGCCGCCGCCCTGCTCGCCGCCGCCACCGCCGCCACGGCCCAGCCGCAGGCGATGGAGCGCGTCGGCTGGACGCTGGTCACGGCCAGCGAGGACACCTTCGTCTACATGCGCCCGCACTCGTCGCTGGACGGCGCGGGCGTGCGGAAGGTCTGGACCGCCTACGACGCCGACGCGCCGCGCGAGCGCGACGGCTTCACCTTCCGCTCGGTGGAGAGCCTGGGCGAGTTCGACTGCCGGAAGCGCCTGTCCCGCGTGGTCGAGGAGATCTACCACGACGCCCCGGGCCTGAAGGGCCGGTCGTGGCGCTCGCCGAAGTTCATGGTCACGCCCTGGGCCGCGCCCCAGCCGGACTCGGTGGGCGCCATCCGCATGGCCTACGCCTGCAAGGCCCTCGCCGACACCTGAGGGTCAGGGCCGGCCACGCGGGCGCATCCTCGGCCGCACGGCGCACGATGAGGCTCATGCGACCGGCGTCCAGAGCACCTGCTCGATGCGGCTCGCGCCTGTGGCCAGCATCACCAGCCGGTCGAGGCCCAGCGCGCCGCCGCTGGCCGGCGGCATGAGCGCCAGGGCGGCCAGGAAGTCCTCGTCGATGGGATAGCGCTCGCCGTAGAGCCGCTGCTTCTCGGCCATCTCGGCTTCGAACCGTACACGCTGCTCGACCGGGTCGGTCAGTTCGCCGAAGCAGTTGGCCAGCTCCACGCCGCAGGCATAGAGCTCGAACCGCTCGGCCACCCGCGGGTCGTCCGGCTTCGGCCGCGCCAGCGCCGCCTCCGACACCGGATACTCGCAGAGGATCGTCGGCCGCCCGTGACCCAGGTTGGGCTCCACCTTCTCGACGATGATGCGGCTGAAGACATCGGCCCAGGTGTCGTCCCCGGCCGTGCGGATGCCCGCCGCCTTCGCCTGCGCCGGGAGGTCGCCGAAGAGGTCGATGCCGGCGTGGCGGTCGAACGCCTCGGCCACCGTCACCCGCTCGGGCTCGGCGAACGGGTCGGCTTCACGGCCCCGCCAGGTCAGCGCCCTGGCCCCTGCCGCCTGCGCCGCCACGCGCATCAGGGCCGCGCAGTCGTCCATGAGCCGCTCGTAGTCCGCGCCGGCGCGATACCACTCCAGCATCGTGAACTCGGGGTGGTGCAGCGGCCCCCGCTCGCGGTTCCGCCAGACCTTGGCCAGCGTGAAGATCGCCGTCTCGCCCGCCGCCAGCAGCGTCTTGCAGGCGAACTCCGGCGAGGTGTGCAGGTAGAGCGGCGCCCGCTCGCCCGCCGGCCCGACGGCCTCGGTGGCGAAGGCGTGCAGGTGCGCCTCGTTGCCCGGCGAGACCTGCAGCGCGGCCGTCTCGACCTCCGTCAGGCCCTCGCCCTCGAACCAGGCCCGCACCGCCCGCGTGATCCGCCCGCGCGCGGCCAGGAACGGCGCCCGGTCTGCGTGCTTGCCGGGGTCCCACCAGGGGCTTTCGGTCGGAGGGCTCACCGGATGCTCAAGGAGGCTGCGTCAGTGTGGGGGTGGAGATTTCGGCGCACATCGCTATAGGGGCGCGACACCAATTTCATCCGCGGAATCGCGCAAGCGTCCGCGACGCCAGCATAAGGACTGCTCGTGAAGGTTTCCGCCAGCTCGCTGCGCAAGGGCGCCGTCGTCGATCTCGAAGGCAAGCTCTACGTCGTGCTCAGCGCCGAGAACATCCACCCCGGCAAGGGCACGCCGGTGACCCAGCTCAACATGCGCCGCATCTCGGACGGGGTGAAGATCAGCGAACGCTACCGCACCACCGAGACGGTCGAGCGCGCCATCGTCGACGACCGCGACTACACCTTCCTCTACCAGGACGGCGAAGGGTTCCACTTCATGAACCCGGAGAACTACGACCAGCTCGTGGCCTCCGAGGACATCATCGGCGACAGCGCGCCCTACCTCACGGACGGCTGCACGGTGAAGCTCTCGACGCACGAGGGCGTGCCGATCGCCATCGAGCTGCCCCGTCTGGCCACCTTCGAGGTGGTCGAGACCGAGCCGTCGGTGAAGGGCCAGACCGCCTCGTCCTCGTACAAGCCGGCGGTGCTGTCGAACGGCCTGCGCACCATGATCCCGCCCTACATCGGCCCGGGCACCAAGATCGTGATCCTGACGGAAGACGGCTCGTACCAGGAACGCGCCAAGGACTGACGGCGCCATGACGTTCAAACTCCGTTGATGGTGCGGTGAGAAGCCGGGCGGTTGACACGGTTTCCGCCCGGCTCCTCCCCTTCGGTGGCCGCCGGCATGGTCGTCGGCGGCGCCCGAAGCTTGAACGCCGGCTTCACGAGGAAGAGGCGCAGAGCCGCCCGAAACTCCGTCACGCGCACCGGGCATCCCGTCCCGACGCCGCGCCGGCGCCGTTCGTTGCGCGGATTCGCCGTGTGTCTTCCGTGCTCTAGCGCGAGGCGTGCGCGGCCCTTACACAGGGACGCTCAAGCTTAACGGGAGCGTGGATGTCCACCCGTCGTTCCGGCCGAGCCGCGGCCTTCTGCGCGTTCGCCGTCGCCCTGGCCTCCGCCGCCTTCGCCCACGCCGCGCCGCGGCCCACGCTCGCCGAGCCCTCGCTCTCGCCCGACGGCGCCGAGATCGCCTTCGTCTCCGGCGGCGACATCTGGACCGCGCCGGCCGCCGGCGGGACCGCCAGCCTGCTGGTCACCGATCCGGCCACCGAGGGCCGGCCGCTCTACTCGCCGGACGGCCGCGAGATCGCCTTCACCTCGAACCGCGGCGGCGCGGCCAACGTCTACGTCCTGACGCTGGCGACGGGGAAGCTGCGCCGCCTCACCTTCTCCGACACCAACGAGCAGCTCGACGGCTGGTCGCGCGATGGCCGGTGGCTCTACTTCTCGTCCGGCGCGAACGACGTGGCGCGCCTCAACGACGTCTACCGCGTGGCCGCGACGGGCGGGACGCCGCTGGAGGTCAGCCGCGAGCGCTACGTCAACGAATTCAACGCCGCGCCGTCGCCCGACGGCCAGTCCATCGCCCTGATGGCCAAGGGCATCTCGTCGACCCAGTGGTGGCGCAACGGCCACTCCCACATCGACGAGGCCGAGCTGTGGCTGAAGCCGGTGGCCGCGGGCGCGCCCTACCGCAGGCTGCTGGGCGCCTCGTCCAAGCGCCTGTGGCCGATGTGGGCGGCGGACGGCAGGAGCCTCTTCTTCATGAGCGACGAGGCGGGCTCGGAGAACCTCTGGCGCCTCGGCCTCGAGCCCGGCGCGAGGCCGCAGAAGGTCACCGCCTTCACCTCGGGCCGGGTGCTGTTCCCGTCCATCGGCTACGACGGCCGCGCCATCGTCTTCGAGCGCGAGTTCGAGATCTGGAAGCTGGACACCGCGACGGGCCAGGCGGCCCGCGTGCCGATCACGCTCCGTGGCGCCCCCGCCGGCGGCGGCGAGCGCCGCATCGTCGAGTCGAGCTTCCGCAGCCTCTCCGTCGCCCCCGACGGCAAGAAGCTGGCGGTCATCGCCCACGGCGAGGTCTTCGCCACCTCCACCAAGGACGGCGGCCCGGGCCAGCGGCTCACCGAGACCGTCGGCCCCGAGAGCGACCTCGCCTGGTCGCCCGACAGCCGCCGCCTGGCGTTCGTCTCCGACGACGGCCGCGCCAGCCGGGTGATGGAGTACGACTTCGCCACCCAGAAGACGCGGGCCATCACCGAGGCGACCGACTATGACGCCGGCCCGGCCTGGTCGCCCGACGGCCGGCAGATCGCCTATTTCCACGGCCCCCGCGAGCTGCGCGTGCTGACGCCCGGCGGCCCCGACCGCCTCCTCTTCTCCGGCCCCCTCGACCGCAGCGACGGTACGCGCCCGTCCTGGTCGCCCGACGGCCGCTGGATCGCGTTCGCCGTCACCGACCGCCGCTCGTTCCGCAACGTCTGGGTCGTGCCGGCCGCGGGCGGCGAGGCGCGGCCCGTCAGCTTCCTCGCCAACGGCAATACCGGCGACCAGATCGCCTGGTCGGCCGACGGCAAGTACATCGTGTTCGACACCAGCCAGCGCAGCGAGCCGGTGAAGATGGTCCGCGTCGACCTGATCCCGCGCATCCCGAAGTACCGCGAGGACGCCTTCCGCGACCTCTTCAGGGTCGCGCCGCCCGGCACGCCCGGCCAGCCCGCCGAGACGCCGCCCAGGGACGACGTGAAGCCCGCCGCCGCCGACGAGCCGGCGAAGACGGCCGAGGAGCCCCGGGAGGCCGCCGACAAGCCGGCCCCGCCGAAGCCGAAGGTGGAGCCGGTGCGCATCGTCTTCGAAGGCATCCGCGAGCGGGCCACCTTCATCCCGCTGGGCGTCTCGGCCGAGGAGCCGGTGATCAGCCCGGACGGCAAGACGCTGGTCTACCGCGCCCGCATCGGCGACCAGCAGCAGCTCTTCTCGTATTCGCTGGACGAACTGGCCCGCGAGACGCCGGCGCCCGTGCAGATCACCAGCGGCCGGCGCGCCAAGCGCGACTACAGCTTCAGCCCCGACTCGAAGCAGGTCTACTATCTCGACAACGGCCGGGTCAGCGTCACCACCACCGAGACCCCGCGGCCCCGGGTCATCGACGTCACCGGCGAGATGGTCGTCCGCTTCGACGCCGAGAAGCAGGTGGTGTTCGACGAGGCCTGGTCGACCCTGAACCGCGTCTTCTACGACGAGACCTTCCACGGCCAGGACTGGGCCGCGCTGCGCGCCCGCTTCGAGCCCTTCGCGCAAGGCGCCCAGACCCCGGACGAGCTGCGCCGCGTGATCAACCTGATGATCGGCGAGCTCAACGCCTCGCACTCCGGCGTCAGCCGTCCCGCCGACGGCTTCGGCAGCGCCCCCGCCGACCGCGTGGGCGACCTCGGCCTCAGGTTCGACCGCGAGGCCTACGAGGCCGGCCGCGGCCTCGTCGTGCGCGAGGTGATCGGGCTCGGCCCCGCCGGCATCGAGGGCACGATCCGGCCTGGCGACGTGCTCGCCGCCGTCGACGGCCGCCCCCTGGCCGCCGGCGTCAACCTCGACAGCCTGCTGCTCGACCGCATCGGCAAGCGCACCGTCCTGACCGTCGCCACCTTCGGCAAGGCCCGCGAGGTCGTGGTCCGCCCCACGACGCCCGCCGTCGCCCGCGGCCTGCTCTACCGTCACTGGGTCAAGGACCGCCGGGCCTATGTCGAGAAGGCCAGCGACGGCCGGCTGGGCTACGTCCACATCATCGACATGAGCTCGGACAGCCTCGACCAGCTCTACATCGACCTCGACGCCCAGAACCAGGCGCGCGAAGGCGTGGTCATCGACGTGCGCAACAACAACGGCGGCTTCATCAACGGCTACGTGCTGGACGTCTTCTCGCGGAAGAACTTCCTGACCATGACGCCGCGGGGCCTCTTCGGCGTGCCCAGCCGCCAGAACCTGGGCCAGCGCGCGCTGGGCCTGCCCACCATCCTCATCACCAACGAGAGCTCGCTCTCCGACGCCGAGGACTTCACCGAGGGCTATCGCCACCTGGGCCTCGGCAAGGTGGTCGGCACGCCCACCTCGGGCTGGATCATCTACACCGGCGGCCGGACGCTGATCGACGGCTCGGCGCTGCGCACGCCCTCGATCCGCATCCAGGGCGCCGACGGCAAGGACATGGAGCTGAATCCGCGCCCGGTCGACATCGCCGTCGAACGCGCCCTGGGCGAGACGATCGCCGGCACGGACAGCCAGCTCGACGCCGCGGTCGCCGATCTGCTGAAGGGCCTGGGGCCCAGGCGCCCGTGACGGTCGACCCGCCCGCCCCGCCGCCAGGCGCCGACGCCCAGGCGCGGGCGCGGCTGGCGTGGCGGGTCGCGCCGCTGAGCCTGATATTCTTCCTCGACCTTGTGGACATCGGCCGCCAGCGCGACGTGGTCGACGCCCTGCTCTTCGGCGCCGTCCTGGTCGCCAACCTCGAGCCGCTGAACCGTGACCCGGGCCTCGCCCACGCCTACGCCACGATCGAGACCGCCTCGCCCGACGAACTGCGCCGCCCGGTCAGCATCAACGCCGTGGCCCAGTCGCTGCGCCTGCCGTTCGAGACGGCGCGCCGGCGGATCACGCGCATGGCCGGCACAGGCGACCTGACGGTGACCCCCAAGGGCGTCTACGTCCCCGCCACCATCCTCGGCGAGCCCCGCTTCATGGCCACCGTCCTCGGCCGCCACGAGCGCCTGCGCCGCTTCTACGACGACCTGCGCGCGCTCGGGGCCTTGCCGGAACCGCCCGCGCCCGACCCGGCCCGACCCGGCGACGCCCAGCCGATCCGCATCACCAACCGCGCCGTCGCCGAATACATGATGCGCGGCGTCGACGGCCTGCTCGGCCTCACCGCCGATCCGGTCGGCGCGCTGCTCCTCATGCAGATGACGCGCCTGAACACCGAGGGCATGGACGATGCGCAACTGGCCGCCTGGGCCGCCGATCCGATCGCCCGCGCGCGGCCCGTCCGCACCGGCCGCCTCGCCCAGGCGCTGCGCTTCTCGGCCGAGACCACGCGCCGTCACGCCATCGGCCTCGAGGCCATGGGCCTCTGCGCCCGCCACGAGGCCGGCCTCATCGCCACCGCGACGCCGCAGGCCCGCGCCGCCATCGCCCAGCTCGCCGACGAGAATCTCACCAGCGTCCAGCGCCTGTTCGCCCGGCTCCGTCAGCTCGGCGCCCTCGACGCCTGGGACGCGCCGCCCGCGGCCGCGCGCCGGGCCCGGTCCCCGGCCTGAACCGGGCCGGGCGTCGAACGCCACTGGCCGCCGGCGCCGGCGCGTCCGATGATGCGCCGCCGCATCTTCGGGGGAGGACGATATGCAAGGTCGGTTCCGCGCGGTCGCGCAAGCGCTTGCGGCCTCGGCCGCGCTCCTCGTCGCCGGCGCCGCGACGGCCCAGCCGGCCCCCGCGCCGCTGGCGGCCGGCCAGTCCATCCCGCCGGCCGAACTCGCCGCCTACGTGGACGGCATGGTCGAGCGCGCAGTCCAGCGCGACCACATCGCCGGCGTCACCGTCTCGGTCGTCCAGGACGGCAAGGTGGTCTTCAAGAAGGGCTACGGCGTCGCCAGCCTGAAGCCGGCCCAGGCGGTCGATCCCGACCGCACGCTCTTCCGCATCGGCTCCATCTCCAAGACCTTCACCTGGATCTCGATCATGCGGCAGGTCGAGGCTGGCGCGATGCGCCTCGACGCCCCGGTCGACACCTACCTGCCGCCCTCGCTGCGCACCGGGAACGGCGCCTTCGGCAAGCCCATCCGCGTCGCCGACCTGATGAACCACGCGCCGGGGTTCGAGGATCACGTCTTCGGCGTCCTCTTCATCCACGACCCCGCGAAGCTGCGCCCGCTCGACACCTGGCTCGCCGAGGAGCGCCCCAGGCAGGTCCGCGCGCCGGGCGCGCTGATCAGCTACTCCAACTACGGCGCCGCGCTGGCGGGCTCGGCGGTGGCGCACGCGTCGGGCCGCCCGTTCGAAGAGCTGGTCGAGGGGACGATCTTCGAGCCGCTCGGCATGGCCCACACCACCTTCCGCGAGCCCCGCGCGCCGCAGGCGGGCTTGCCGCCCCCGATGCCGGCGGCCCTCGTCCCCGACGTTTCCCGCGCCTTCCACTGGAATGGGACGACGCTGGAGCAGCGGCCCTACGAATACCTCGGCCAGGCGGCGCCGGCCGGCTCGGCGTCGTCCACCGCCGCCGACATGGCGCGCTACATGCTGATGCTGCTGAACGAGGGCGAGCTGGAGGGCGCGCGCATCTACGGCCCCGTCGCCGCCCAGGCGTTCCGGACCGCCGACACGCCCGCCCCGGCCGGCCGCGCCCTGCGCCATGGCTTCTTCGACCAGGCGCTGCCGGGCGGCTACGTCGGCTACGGCCACGACGGCGCGACCATGTCGTTCTTCTCGCACATGACCGTGGTCCCGGCCCTGAAGCTGGGCGTCTTCATCTCGACCAACACCGACACCGGCGCTCGCCTCCAGGCCGACCTCACCCCGGGCGTCGTCGGCCGCTTCTACGCGGCGCGCGATCCCTTCCCGCCCGCGCCCGATCCCCGCCTCGCCCGGCACGCCGGCGCCTACGACGGCCGCTACCTGCAGAGCCGCCGCGCCATGAGCGGCCTGGAAGGCTTCGTCCACCGCATCGCCTTCGGGACCGACGCGACGGTGACGCCGCAGGGCTACCTCCTGCTGGGCGGCCTGATGGGCGCCAACGCCTACGCGCCGGTGGGCGACCCGGCGAAGGGCGGTTTCGTCTCGGTGTCCGACGGCGCCCCGCTCCAGTTCGACATGAAGGACGGCCGCGCGGTCGGCGCGCCGCTCGGGGCCGCCTATCTGGAACGCGTCGGCCCGCTCGATTCGCCCGGCCCGCTCGTGCTGCTGGGCGGCCTCACCGCGCTCGCCAGCGTGCTCACCCTCATCGGCCTCGGCTTCCGCTCCCGCCAGGCCCCGGCCGGCCGCTGGCAGCGCTGGGCCGGTCGCGCCCAGGTCCTCCAGGCCGCGCTGTGGCTGGGCGCCCTCCTCGCCTTCGCGACCTTCATGCAGGGCGCCGCCGACCCCGCGACGATCGTCTTCGACTGGCCGAGCCCGACGCTCGTGGCGTCGTCCGCCATGGCCCTGGCCGCCTCGGTCCTCACCGTCGTCAGCCTCGCCCCTGTCGCCATGGCCTGGCGCGAAGCCGGCTGGGCCTGGCGCCGCAAGACCGCCACCACGCTCACCGCCCTCCTCGGGCTCGCGCTCGCCGCCCTCCTCCTCCGCTGGGGCTTCCTCGCCCCCTGGGCCTGACGACTCCGGCACGGCCCAGCGCCCCCTCCACCACTTCGTGGTCCCCCTCCCCCGCTTCGCAGGGGAGGTACGCGGGGAGCGACGCCGCGAACCTCCCCCGTGTACGGGGGGACCCGAAGGGTGGAGGGGGCGCTGGGACTGCACAGGCCGCGCCGACGCGCTACAACGCCTTTCAGGCGTTCGGGGAGTTGGCATGAAGCGGGTCGCGGGAGCCATCGTCATGGCCGGGATCGTCGCCGGCGCCGCGCAGGCGCAGCCCATCAGCCCCTACGCCTCGGCCGGCGAGCAGCAGGCGGCGATGACCGACGGCCGCGTCACCGCCGAGCAGCTCGTCAAGGCCTACCTGGACCGCATCGCCCGCTACGACAGCGCCGGGCCGAAGCTGAACGCCGTCCTCGCCCTCAACAAGCAGGCGCTGGCCGACGCGAAGAAGCTCGACGCCGAGCGCAGGGCCGGCAAGGTCCGCGGACCGCTGCACGGCGTCACCATCCTGCTGAAGGACAACATCGAGCACGCGGCCAGCGGCGCCACCACCGCCGGCTCCCTGGCGCTCGCCGACAACGCCACGGGCCGCGACGCCCCCATCGTCAGGCGCCTCACCGACGCCGGCGCCGTCGTCCTCGGCAAGACCAACCTCTCGGAGTGGGCCAACTTCCGCTCGCTGCGCTCGATCAGCGGCTGGAGCGGCGTGGGCGGGCTGGTGCGCAATCCCTATTCGCTGGACCGCACGGCCTGCGGCTCCTCCTCGGGCTCGGGCGCGGCCATGGCGGCCGGCTTCGCGGGCCTCGCCCTCGGCACGGAGACCGACGGCTCGGTCACCTGCCCGGCGGCCATGAACGGCGTCGTCGGCCTCAAGCCCACCGTGGGCCTGGTCTCGCGCAGCCTGATCGTGCCGATCTCGCCCGAGCAGGACACCGCCGGCCCGATGACCCGCACGGTCGCCGACGCCGCCGCCCTGCTCTCGGTGATCGCTGGCTCCGACCCGGACGACCCGGCCACGAGGGAGGCCGACGCCAGGAAGGCCGACTACCTGAAGGCCCTCGACCGCGACGCGCTCAAGGGCGCCCGCATCGGCGTCTGGTTCCCGTGGAAGGGCCGCTCGCCGCAGACCGACGTGGTCTTCGCCGAGGCGCTGAAGACCCTGACGGCCCAGGGGGCGATCCTCGTGGAGCTCAAAGGCCCCGACGACGCGACCATGAGCAGGATCGGCGAGCTCGAAAGCGACACCCTGCGCACCGAGTTCAAGGCCGCCATCGACGCCTATCTCGCCACCACGCCGCCCGCCGTGAAGACCCGCACCCTGGCCGACCTCATCGCCTTCAACCGCGCCAACGCCGAGCGCGAGATGCCGCTCTTCGCCCAGGAGATCTTCGACATCTCGGCGACCCGGCCCCCGATCACGGACCCGGCCTATCGCGAGAAGCGCGCCACCGCCACGAAACTGGCCCGCGAGGCGCTCGACAGGATGCTGGGCGAGAACGATCTGGTCGCCATCGTCGCCCCCAGCGGCGGCCCGGCCGCCATTGTCGACCCCGTGAACGGCGGCGGCGGCTTCTTCGGCTCGCCCTCGCGCCTGCCCGCGGTCTCCGGCTATCCGCACCTGACCGTCCCGGCCGGCGCCGCCTCGGGCCTGCCGATCGGCATCTCGTTCCTCGGCCCCGCCTGGTCCGAGGCGAAGCTGCTGGGGCTCGGCTACGCCTTCGAACAGGCCGCCAGGGCCCGCCGCGAGCCCGAGTTCCTCCCCAACGTCGCCGCCCGCCCCGAGATCGGCCGCGCCTACGATCCCCAATGACTCGGAGCAGGGCCTCGGTCAGGGGCGGGCGCAGGCAACCTCCGCCGCGCCCGCGGGTTACACGCCGGGCCAGGGCGCCAGTATCCGGAGGGCTTCATGGGATCGATTGCGCAGGCGAGACGCAAAGGCCTTGAAAGCGCCGCCGTGGAGGCTGACATGACGGCCATGCCGCTCGCGGCTCCGCTTCGATCGAAAGGCCCTCCCCCTGGCCAGACATCCGAAGAGACCCGTCCGCCTTTCGACCGTTAGGGCCCTCAGGGCCAAGGTCGTGCGGCCGCCGGGCCGCCTTCAAGCCGCCAGCGATTTCCCAGGGAGACCGGTCCGCGTGTTCGACGCCACCGCGCCAAGGTACGCCAACCTCGTCCGCCTCGACCCCGAGGCGGGGGCGCCGCCCCACGAGCCGCAGGCCCATGGCCCGGGCGTCGGCTTCCACCTGATCGACACGACCATGATGTACGCGCCCCGGTCGGGCGGCGTGAAACGCTATCTCATGGCCAAGCGCGCCTGGCTCGCGCGCCGCCGCCCCGACGTGCGCCACAGCCTGGTGGTCCCGGGCGCGCGCACCCAGGCCGAGGGCGACGGCCTCGTCACCGTCGCGGCCACCCGCCTGCCCTTCGGCGACGGCTACCGGATGCCCGCCAGCCTCACCAAGTGGGAGACCGTGCTGCGCCTGCTGGAGCCCGACGTGATCGAGGCGGGCGACGTCTTCGTCCCCGGCCACGCGGCCCTGGAGACGGGCGAGGCCCTGGGCGTTCCCGTCGTCGGGTTCTGCCACACCGATGCGGCGGCCCTGGCGGCGCTGCATTTCGGCGAGTGGGCCGAGGCGCCGGCGTTCAACTTCTGGGCCCAGGCCTATCAGCGCTTCGACCATGTGGTGGCCCCCAGCCGCCACATGGCCGCCCGGCTCGCCGACGCCGGGGTGCAGCGCATGTCGATCCAGCAGCTCGGCGTCGACACCGCCCTGTTCGACCCGGCCCGCGGCGACCGGGCGAAGCTCCTGCGGCGCCTGGGCCTTCCGTCGGACACCCGCCTCCTCGTCTTCGCCGGCCGCCCGGCGCGCGAGAAGAACATCGACTCCATGGTGGCCGCGGTGGAGCGCCTGGGCGCTCCCTACAAGCTGCTGCTGGTCGGCGCCGGCAAGGACGTCGCCTGGTCGCCCCATGTCATCAGCCTAGACTTCGAGCGCGACCCGCAGCGCCTCGCGGCCCTGCTCGCCTCCTGCGACGCCGCCCTGCACGCCAACGAGAACGAGATCTTCGGCCTCTTCGTGCTGGAGGCCATGGCGGCCGGCCTGCCCGTGATCGGCTCGCGCCGCGGCGGCGTCGGCGAACTCATCGACCCCAGCGTGGGCCAGCCCGCCCGGAACGTGGAGCCCGCCGGCCTCGCCGAGGCCATCGACGCCCTGTTCTCGCGCGACGTCGCCGCCATCTCCCAGGCCGCCCGCCGCCGCGCCGAGACCCGCCACGGCTGGGACGCCACCTTCGAAGCCCTGGCCCGCCTCTACGCCCAACTCCGCGCCGACCGCCAACCCCTGGCGCTGACGGCCTGAACAGGGACACACACCTTTTCCCGTCCACGGCTCGCGACGTGACGCCGGCGTCACCGGGAAAAGGTGTGTGTCCCTACCTTCCCATTTCCCTCACCGTCCCGTCGGCAGATCCTTGAAGGCCACGTCCTTGTCGACGCGGATGTCGCCGGGGAGGCCCAGGACGCGTTCGGCGATGATGTTCTTCAGGATCTCGTCGGTGCCGCCGGCGATCCGCAGGCCCGGCGCGCTCATCAGCGAGGCGTGGAAGCCGCCCTTCAGGGGGCTGAGCGCCGGGTCGTTGATGATCCCGAACTGATCCAGCATCTCGACCGCGGTGTTGGCGAGGTCCTGCATCTGGGTCGCGGCCACCACCTTGCCGATCGAGCTCTCCGGCCCCGGCGTCTGGCCGCGGCTGAGCGCGGTCATGGTGCGGTTGCGCGTGTGCTTCAGCCCCTCGGCCTGGACATACCAGTCGGCGATCTTCTCGCGCAGCGCCTGGTCCTTCAGCGCCGGCCCGCCGTCCAGGCCCGTCAGCCCCCGCGCCGCCTCCATGAACTCGGCCCAGCCCGCGCCGGACGACCCGCCCACCGCCAGCCGCTCATTCATCAGGGTGACGAGGCTCACCTTCCAGCCGTCGCCCACCGCCCCCAGCCGCTGGCTGTCCGGCACGCGCACATTGGTGAAGAACACCTCGTTGAAGCCCGAGCCGCCCGACATCTGGTGGATCGGCCGCACCTCGATCCCCGGATCGCCCATGTCGACCCAGAACATCGTCATGCCCTTGTGCTTGGGCACGTCCGGATCGGTCCGCACGACGACGATGCCGAAGTTCGAGAACTGGGCTCCCGTCGTCCACACCTTCTGGCCGGAGATGATCCAGTCGCCCGAGCCGTCGTCGGCTCTCACCGCCTTGGTCCGCGCCGCCGCCACGTCCGAGCCGCCCGAGGGCTCGGAGAAGAGCTGGCACCAGATCTCCTCGCCGCGCAGGGCCGGGCCTACGAACCGCTTCTTGGTGGCCTCGTCGGCGAAGGCCATCACGGTCGGCACGCACATGCCGAGCCCGATGGCGAACGGGTTCGGCGGCACGGGGTGCTTCGCCTCCTCCGCATTGAAGATCACCTGCTGGATCGGCGTACCGCCCGGCCCGCCCCACGCCTTGGGCCAGGTGATCTGGGCATAGCCGGCCGCGGCCTTCTTCGCCTGCCAGGCCTTGGACGCCGGCATGGTGTCCTTGGTCCCGCCTTCCAGGTCGTCGCCGCCCACGGCCTTCTTCGGCGCATTGGCTTCGAGCCACTTGCGCGCCTCGGCGCGGTAGGCGGCTTCCTCAGGGCTGTCGTTGAAGTCCATTCCGTAACCTCCTGCGTGGGGGACGGCGCCCCCCAACGCCCTCTAGATGTTCGTCATGGCCCGGCTTGTCCGGGCCACCCACTGGGCTGTGAATCCGTCGTTGCGCGCAGCGTCGCCACCGCGCTTTCCCAGCGTCGCCGAGCCCAATGGGTCCCCCGGACAAGCCGGGGGATGACGATCGATGTGGGCGGGTCGCGGCATGGCCCTAAGCCGCGTTCCTGCGTTCCAGGTGGCTGACCAGCCGTTCCTTCCAGACCCGCGGCGCGCCGGCCACCAGGCTGAGCTGCCGCGAGCGGCGGTAGTAGAGGTGGGCGTCGACCTCCCAGGTGAAGCCGATGCCGCCGTGGGTCTGGATGTTCTCCTTGGCGGCGAACCAGAAGGCCTCGCTGGCCGCGATCCGCGCGGCGCTGGCCGCCACCGGCAGCTCGGGCGCGTTCGTGTTCAGCGCCCAGGCCCCGTAGTAGGCGTTCGACCGCGCCAGCTCGTTCTTCACGTACATGTCGGCCAGCTTGTGCTTGATCGCCTGGTAGCTCGCGATCACGCGGCCGAACGCGTAGCGCTCCAGGGCGTAGGCCTTGGCCATCTCCAGCGCGCGGTCGGCGCCGCCGCACTGTTCGAACGCCAGCAGCACCGCCGCCCGGTCGGTCACCTGCTCCAGCAGCGACAGGCCCTCGCCCGCGCCGCCCAGCCGCTCGGCCGCCGCGCCGTCGAACGTCAGCCTCGCCGCGTCGCGCGTGGGGTCCAGCGTCTTCAGGCTCTCGCGCGTCACGCCGGCCGACAGGTCGACCAGGAACAGCCCCGGCTGCCCGTTCTCCTTGGCCAGCACCAGGGCGTGGGTGGCGATGTCGCCGTCGGTGACCGGCAGCTTGATCCCGGAGAGCCTGCCGCCGCTCACGCTGGCCTGGATCGCCGAGGCGGCGAGCACGCCCGGCCCCTCCGAGGTCGCCACGCAGCCGATGACCTCGCCCGCCGCGATCTTCGGCAGCAGCGCCGCCTTCTGCGCGTCGGAGCCCGCCAGCATCAGCGCCTCGGCCAGGAAGTAGACCGTGGACGCGAACGGGATCGGCGCCACCACCCGGCCCAGCTCCTCGGCGATGGCGCAGAGCTCGATGTGGCCCAGGCCCAGGCCGCCGTACGCCTCGGGGATCGCCGCGCCCAGCCAGCCCTGCCCGGCCACGGCCTTCCACAGCGCCTCGTCATACGCTGTGGCCCCCTCTTGCGAGGAATTGGCGTCCAGGACCTTGCGCACGCGGCTCGTCGGGCAGTTCGCCTCGAGGAACTTCCGCGCCTCGTTCTTCAGGAACTTCTGGTCTTCCGAGAAATCGAAATTCATGGGCCCCATCCCGCCGGTTGTCCCGGCGCGTCACGTTTCCATCCGCCCACAGCATTGCGCGTGCGCGGAGCCCAAGGAAAGCATGACCTCGCGTCAGCGGCGGCCTTGGCGCCGCCCGGATGCCCGGCCTAGATGGGCGCCATGCGTACAGAGACTCCCCAGCCCATCCGGCTCTCCGAATACCGTCCGCCCGCGTTCCTGGTGGACGAGGTCGAGCTCAGGTTCGACCTTCAGCCCAATACGACGCGGGTCAAGGCCAAGCTCGACGTCCGCCGCAACGGCGACCACAGGGACCCGCTGGTGTTCAACGGCGAGCGGCTGAAGCCCCTCTCCGTCGCGGTCGACGGCCGCGTGCTGGGCGCGGGCGAGCACACGATCGACGCCGAGTTCCTGACGATCCCGGACCTGCCCGACGCCTTCACGCTCGAGACCGAGGTCGAGATCGACCCCGAGAACAACAAGGCGCTCGAAGGCCTCTACATGTCGGGCGGCCGCTTCTGCACCCAGTGCGAGGCCGAGGGCTTCCGCAAGATCACCTTCTGGCCCGACCGCCCCGACGTGCTGTCGAAGTACACCGTCCGCATCGAGGCCGACCGCAGGTTCCGCCGCCTGCTGGCCAACGGGAACCTGATCGAGACGGGCGAGCTGCCCGGCGGCCGCCACTTCGCCGTCTGGAACGACCCGTTCCCCAAGCCCTGCTACCTCTTCGCCCTGGTGGCCGGCGAGCTGGACGTGCTGGAAGACAAGCTCACGACGATGAGCGGCCGGACCGTCGACCTGAAGATCTACGTCGACCCCGGCATGGCGCCCCGCGCCGCCTACGCCATGGATGCGCTGAAGCGCTCGATGAAGTGGGACGAGGAGGCCTACGGGCGCGAATACGACCTCGACCTCTTCATGATCGTCGCCGTCCGCGACTTCAACTTCGGGGCCATGGAGAACAAGGGGCTGAACGTCTTCAACGCCTCGCTCCTGCTGGCCGACCCGGCCACCGCCACCGACGTCGACTACGAGCGCATCGAGGCGGTGATCGCGCACGAGTACTTCCACAACTGGACCGGCAACCGCATCACCTGCCGCGACTGGTTCCAGCTCTGCCTGAAGGAGGGCCTGACGGTCTTCCGCGAGCAGGGCTTCTGCGCCGACATGCGCGGCGAGGCGGTGGCCCGCATCAAGGCCGTGAAGGCGCTGCGCATGCGCCAGTTCGCCGAGGACCAGGGCCCGCTCGCCCACCCGGTCCGCCCCGACGCCTACATGAAGATCGAGAACTTCTACACGGCGACGATCTACGAGAAGGGCTCCGAGGTCATCGGCATGCTGAAGACCCTGATCGGGGCCGAGGCGTTCCGGAAGGGCATGGACCTCTACTTCGACCGCTGGGACGGCCACGCCACCACCGTCGAGGAGTTCATCAGGTGCTTCGCCGAGACGTCGGGCCGCGACCTCTCCGGCTTCTTCGCCTGGTACCAGCAGGCCGGCACGCCGCGCATCGCCGTGGAAGGCCGCTACGACGAGGACTCCAAGTCGCTGGAGCTGAAGCTCACGCAGAACAACCCGCCCACCAGCGGTCAGCCCGACAAGCGCCCGGTGCCGATCCCGGTCACCGTCGGCCTCATCGACTACGAGGGCCGCACGCTCGCCTTCGAGCGCGACGGGACCGCCGTGGACGAGACGGTGATCGTCCTCGACCAGCCCGAGCTCACCGTCACCCTGACCGGCGTCGACAGCCTGCCGGTCGTCTCGGCGCTGCGCGGCTTCTCGGCCCCCGTCGTCATGAAGACCGACGCCGAGCCCAAGGAGCGCTACGTCCAGCTCGCCGCCGACGCCGACCTGTTCAACCGCTGGGAGGCCGGCCAGGACCTCGCCGCCGACCTCATCCTCGCCCGCGCCGCCGGCAAGCCCAACGAGGTGGGCGAGGAGCGCTATGCCGAGGCCGTCGGCCGCGCCCTGGTCGACCAGGCCTCGGACAACGCGTTCAAGGCCCTGCTGCTCGCCCTGCCCGCCGAGACCGACCTGGCGCTGCTGCGCCAGCCCGTCGACCCGGCGGCGATCCACGACGCCCGCGAGGCGCTGCGCCTGCGCCTCGCGCTGCACCTCAACGGCGAACTGCGCCGTCTCCACACCGGCCTGCAGGACCTGGGCGAGTTCTCGCCCGACGCCACCGGCGCCGGCCGCCGCGCCCTGCGCAACGCCTGCCTGGAGCTGATGGCCGCCAACCCGCGCAACGATATCGCCGACATCGCCGACGGCCACTACCGCGCCGCGGTGAACATGACCGACACGATCGGCGGCCTGAACGCCCTGATGCTGATCGGCGGCCCGGCCTACGAGGCGGCGCTCGCCGACTTCTACGACCGCTGGAAGGACGAGCCGCTGGTCATCGACAAGTGGTTCGCGCTGCAGGCCCGCGACCCCGGCGAGGAGGCCCTGGGCCGCATCCTCGCGCTGACCGCCCATCCCGCCTTCGACGAGAAGAACCCCAATCGCCTCAGGGCGCTCGTCTCCAGCTTCGCCAGCTTCAATCCGGTCCGCTTCCACGACCCCAGCGGCGCGGGCTATCGCTTCCTGGCCGACCAGATCATCGCCGTCGACCGCTTCAACCCCATGACGGCGGCCCGGCTGGTCGATCCGCTGGGCGGCTGGAAGCGGCTGAAACCCGAATTGGGTAAGCTGATGAAGGCGGAACTGGAGCGCATCGTCGCGGTCGAGGGCTTGTCGAAGAACGTTTACGAATTGGCCACCCGCGCGCTCAACTGATGATGTGACATCGCCCCACGGTGACCGCCGGGGCCGGATCAGCTTAGCCTCCCGCCCAGCCGGCACGTCGGGTCGTCGGCCGCGGGAGGACATGGAGGAGCGGCGGCCTTGGCCGAACGCGGGGGGCAGGGTCTTGCGGGGGTGACGCCTGAGCGGCGTAGCCGTCCGCGCGGGCCTGAACGCCCCTACAACCTGCGCACCATCCAGGGCGCCGTGGCGGTCCTGGCGACCGTCGGCGGGCTGGGCGTGATCCGCCTGCTCCAGGGGACGGCCGCGCAGGCCGAACTCCTGGCGTGGTTCCTCGCGCCCCTGCTCGCGGCCATCTGCCTGGCGCTCCTGCTGATCCGCGAGATGCGCCGCGTCGAACGCGTCCGGCAGATGCGCAGCGACTCCGAGCAGCGCTTCCGCACCGCCGTGGAGGCCGCCCGCTGCGGTATCTGGGAATGGGACCTCGCCGCCGACCGGATCTTCATGTCCGAGGTCACCGCCGCCCTCTTCGGCTGGCGCTCGGGCGAGGTCGAGGGCCAGCAGGTGCTGGACCGCGTCGCGCCGGGCCACCGCGACGACATGCGCGAGGCCCTGGCGACGGCGGCCATCTACGGCGACTTCGACGTCAGCTTCCGGGTGCCGCCGATCGCCGGCGCCCGCCCCGTCTGGATCGACTTCCGCGGCCGCGGCTTCGGCGAGAGTCCCGAGGGCGGCTTCGCCCGCATCATCGGCGTGGCGCTCGACGTCACCGAGGAGCGCCTGGCCCAGGCCCGCGCGCAATCCGCCGAGAGCCGGTTGCGCGACGCCATCGAGAGCACCTCCGAGGCCTTCGTCCTGTGGGACCGCAACGGCCGCCTGGTGATGTGCAACAAGAACTTCCGCAGCTACTTCCAGCTCGCGCCCGAGATCCTGAAGACCGGCGTGGGCCGCGAGCAGGTCGAGCGTTCGGCCCGCCTCGCCATCCGCCAGGAATACCCCGCGCCGGGCGGCCGCCGCGGCGTGCGCGAGGCCGAGCTCGCCGACGGCCGCTGGGTGCAGATCTCCGAGCGCCCCACCTCGGAAGGCGGCCTCGTCGTCACCGCCGCCGACATCACCGTGCTGAAGACCCAGGAGGAGGCCCGCCGGATCAAGGAGGAGGAGCTCCGCCGCGCGGTCACGAACCTGGAGCTCAGCCAGGAGCAGCTCTCCGAGCTCGCCCGCAAGTACGAGGCCGAGAAGATCCGCGCCGAGGCCGCCAACCAGGCCAAGAGCGACTTCCTCGCCAACATGAGCCACGAGCTGCGCACGCCGCTGAACGCCATCAACGGCTTCTCCGAGATCATGTCGGGCGAGCTGTTCGGGCCGCTGGGCGACGCCCGCTACCGCGACTACTCGAAGGACATCCTGAGCTCGGGCCAGCACCTGCTGGCGCTGATCAACGACATCCTCGACATGGCCAAGATCGAGGCGGGCAAGCTGAACCTGCGCTTCGAGCCCATCTGCGTCGAGGAGATCGCCGAGGACGCCATCCGCCTGGTGCGCAACCGCGCCGAGTCCGCCGGCCTGTCGCTGGTGCTCGACTTCGTCGACCTGCCTGACGTCGAGGCCGACCATCGCGCGGTGAAGCAGATCCTGCTGAACCTGCTCTCCAACGCCATCAAGTTCACGCCGCGCGGCGGCAAGGTCACCGTGGCCGCCGAACTGCGCGACGACCCGCTGGGCCAGCGCGTGAAGGTCAGCGTGCAGGACACCGGCATCGGCATCTCCGCCGCCGACCTGGAACGCCTCGCGCGCCCCTTCGAGCAGGTGGAGAGCCAGCACTCCAAGACCACCCAGGGCACCGGCCTCGGCCTCGCCCTCACCAAGTCCCTGGTCGAGATGCACGGCGGCCTCCTCGACCTCAAGAGCGCCCCCGGCCAGGGCACCACCGCCAGCTTCGCCCTACCCCTGCGCCAGAGCCGGCCGAGCGCGTTGCCGGGGGCTGCGGCGGCATAGCCGTTCGATCAGGGCCAGAGGCGAAGCTCGCCGCCGAAGGCCTGACGGACCTCCGAGGGCGAGCCGCCCCGTTCGATCAGGTACGGCGGCACATCGGAGCCGCGAGCGCGCCACGCGATCCACGGCCGATGATGGCCCTGGCCTTCCTCGTCCCGTGGCTGGATGAAGGCGCTTGCGCAAACCCACTCTGGATCGAAGGCCTCAATGAGCGCCTCGACGACCTTCAGGCCCGTGGAGGCGTCCTGCCAGATCGGGTTCTCGAGATGGTAGTCCACCTCCACCTCGTTTCGATGCGCACCTTCCCCATAAACACCTGCCGACACGGATATGCCAAGCGAGCGGGGATGCGGCGGCGGGAGTCTTGCCGAGATCACCAGATCATAGCCTTCCGGACCCACAGGAGCCGGCAACTGGGGCGGGTCGTAGCGCGCCTTGCGATCTATGAGCAGCGCCAGGTCATCCGGCGGGAGATCGACGATCGGACCCGGATCACGGCCAGGTTTGATGGCGCGCATAGCGAACATCGGCCATATGTCCCGATGATCGGGCTGAAGTTCGGCCAGCGAACGGCAGAGCGACAGCACTCGGCCAGCAACGTCTACGGCCGTCTCTGCCCGCAACCCCCATCCGCAAGCGAAATCCCGTGCGTAGTGTTCGGCTTCATGTCCGAAGGTCATCTGACGTCTCCTCGGGGAGGGACATGCATCGCTTTGATCGGACGCGTGCTCCTGATGTTGCCGAACCGCTCGCGCGCAGGCTCCTCCGCGAAGTACCACTCGATCGGGCGTCCCTGCGCGACCCTGATCTGCCGCTCGCCCTGCTTCTGAAGTCCAGTCGCAACCAGGTTTCCGAACAACGACCGAAGAAGCGCGGCATACCGCGGCCCCTTCGCCTCCTGCAACACATGCCGCTCCACGTCACAGCCGTCGAACTTGACGGGTCGTTCTCTTCTATCCCCCTCGACCTGATGATCGGGGCGTGATCGCGCGGAGCGCGGTTCGCTCTTCTGGTCATTCGCCGGTCACCACCCCGACACACCATCGGGCAGATCGGTCGAAAGTCAAGAACAAAAAGAGAACATATGGACTGCACGGGAGGAGGACCGTCGCGCGCCGCGAGGACGTTTCACCTCTCCTTGCGCGCGCCGGTCGGACCGCCCACCGGCTCGTCCCTCGGCGCGCGCCGCAGCATCGGCCGCGACAGCGCCTCGCCGAACCGCGCCCGTTCGGCCTGGGGCAGAGCGGCGGCGAAGGTCACCAGCTTGCGGTCCATGGCGTTGCGGCTCTCGAACTCCAGCGCCCGGGCGCGCGCCAAGTCTTCCATCGCCTGGTCGTCGTCGAAGGGCTCGGCGCCGAAGCTCCGCATCGCCTGCCGCGCGGTGCGGCGCGCCTCGCGCATCTTGGGGCCGTAGGTCTGGGCGTACTCGGGAAGCTGCTCGCGCCACCGCGCCTGGCTCCCGGGCGACAGCGTCGCGACCGCCGCGGCCACCGGGTTGCGCGCTCCGAGGGCCGCGCCGGCGGGCGGCCCCGGGCGCTCCTTCTCCACCAGGTGCGCGCCCAGGAAGGCGCCGCCGACGAAGACGTTCAGCGCCAGCGACACGAACAGCGCCCCCGCCAGCCATGCGGTGCGGGTGATCATGCGTCCTCGTCCACATAGAGGCTGAAGTCGTCGCTGCTGACGGCGGTGACCAGCGCGTCGGTGTCGGAGGCCGCCGCCCCGGCCGGCGCGGAAGCCTGCGCCCCCACCAGCACCCCTGCCGCACAGGCCGCGGCCAGGCCTGCGCCCATCCCGGCCGGGACCAGCCAGCCGACCCAGCGCGCCGCCCGCGGCCTGGGCGCGCCCGCCGCGATCCGCTCGGCCAGCACGCCCCGAACGCGGGGCGCCGCGCACGCGTCCAGCGCCGCGTCCAGCTCGGCGGCGCGGGCCAGGGCCTGGGCGGCCCATGCCGGTTGTTCCGCCATCAGCGCGGCGGCGGCCTCGCGTTCGGCGTCGGGCCAGCGGGCGACGTCGCCGCCCCAGGCCTCGGCGAGGGTCTCGAATCGGTCGGGAGTCATGCCGTCCTCACGTCTCCTTCAGGTCGATCAGTGCGGCGCGAAGCGCGCGGCGGCCCCGGCCCAGCAGGCTCTCCAGCGCCTCGACGCTCACGCCCATCACGGCCGCGGCCTCGATGTTGCCGAGCTCCTGATAGTGGCACAGCACCACCGCCTCGCGCTGCCGTTCCGGCAGGGCCCGGAGCGCCGCCGACACGCGGCGTCCGGTGTCCGCCGCCTGGAGGCCGCGGTCCGGCCCCGGCCCTTCGTCCACCCGCTCGGGCGGCTCGGCATAGGCCAGTTCGCGGCGGCGGCGCAGGCGGTCGTAGCAGAGGTTCAGCGCCACGCGGTGCAGCCAGGTGTCGAACCGCGCCGCGCCGGGCCGCCACCTGGGGGCCTGCTTCCAGACCCGCACGAAGGCCTCCTGCGCCACGTCCTCGGCGTCGCCGCCGTCGCCCAGCATCCGGCCGGCCAGGGACAGCAGGCGCGGCAGCTTCCGCGCGACCAGCGCCCGCGCGGCCGCCGGGTCGCCCCGGGCCACGCGCGACACGAGTTCGTCGTCGGGATCGCCCTTGTCCACCGCCCTCTGGCCTGACCTCGCCGGCGCGGGCGGCGCTATTTCGAGCCGGCGCCGCCACGCATGCCCTGCCGCATTGTGCTGAGCTCGTCCTTCGAGAGCCAGCCGTCGTTGTTCGCGTCGGCCCGTTTGAACCGCTGCTCGGACATCGCCGCCATCTCGGCCCTGCTGATCGCGCCGTCCTTGTCGGCGTCCAGGCGCGCGAACATGCCGGCGCCGCCGCCGGAATCGCCGCGCCCCGCCGCCCCGGCCGGCTTGCGCGCCGCGTCCATCTCGGCCTGGGTGATCTTGCCGTCCTTGTTGGTGTCCAGCCGGGCGAACATGCGGTCCAGCCGCTGGGCCTGCGCGGCCTTGAATTCGGCAAGGGTGACCTTGCCGTCCTTGTCGGCGTCCAGGTTCGGCCGGCCGGCCGGCGCCTGGGCCTGGGCGGCGGTGGCCAGGAGAGCGGCGGCGGCCGCGGCGAGAAGAATACGCGTCATGAGTCCTCGGGTAGCTGGGCGCCCCGCCCTGATCCCTTCCACGCCCCGGCCGCGAGTTTCCGTCGCTGGATGGAAAGCCGCATCCTCCCGGCCGGAGGACGATCAGGCGCCGAGGCGCCATCCCGCCGCGCGGGCGCGCTGGCCCCATAGGCCGCTGTAGAGCCCGCCCTGGGCGAGCAGCGCCTCGTGCGCCCCGCGCTCGACGATCCGGCCCTGGTCGACGACCAGGATCTGGTCGGCGGCGCGGATGGTCGAGAGCTTGTGGGCCACCACGATCAGGGTCTTGTCGGCCACCAGCCGGGCCAGCGCCTCCTGGATCGCCAGCTCGTTGGTGGGGTCGATCGCGGCGGTCGCCTCGTCGAGCAGCACGATGGGCGCGTCCTTCAGGATGGCGCGGGCGATCGAGATGCGCTGGCGCTCGCCGCCCGACAGCGTGGCTCCGCCCTCGCCGACGCGCGTGCGGTAGCCATCCGGCAGGGCCGCGATGAAGTCGTGGGCGCGCGCCGCGCGGGCGGCGGCCTCGACATCGGCCTCCGTGGCGCCGGGCCGGCCGAACGCGATGTTGTCGAGGATCGTGCCGGCGAACAGGTAGACGTCCTGGAAGACGACGGTGACGAGGCGGTTCAGGCCCTCCTCGCCGATCTCCCGGACATCCGCGCCGCCGATGCCGATCCGCCCCGCGTCGATGTCCCAGAAGCGCGGGATGAGGTTGAGGAGGGTCGTCTTGCCCGATCCGGACGGGCCCACGATGGCGGTCATGCTCCGCTCGGGCGCTTCGAAGCTGACGCCGCTCAGCACCGGCTTGCCGGGGACGTAGGCGAAGCCGACGTCTTCGAAGCGGACGGCAAAGCCCCGCGGGGCGACCGGCGTCGCCGGCTCGGGCAGCCGCTCGGCCGTCATGATCCGGTCGATGCGGGTGAGCGATGCATCGGCCATCCGCGTCAGCTCCATCACCGCGAGGAGCGCGAGCAGCGGCGAATAGGCCGAGAACACGAGCACCATCGCGGTGATGAACGTGCCCTGCCCGATCTCGCCGCCCAGGTAGCGCACGCCCGCGACCAGCATGACCAGCGGCACGCCCAGCATCAGGACGAGCCCGAAGCCGACGAGCGGGGCGGTGAGCTGGACGACCATGCGCACCGAGATGTCGCGGAAATCCATCAGCGCGGCGCGGAAGCTCTCCTCGCCCTTGGCGACGCGATTGAAGGCGCGGATGACGGCGATGCCCTGGGCGTACTCGATCATGCGCGCGCCGGCCTCGGCCTGCCGGTCCTGGCGGCGGATGCCGAGCACGGCGAGGCGGCGGCTGGACCACAGGAAGATCGGGAGCGCCAGCAGGATCGACGCCACCGTCGCGAGCGCGATCACCGGGTCGCGGATGACGAGGAAGACCAGCACCACCAGCGGCAGCCCGAACGCCTGGGCGATGCGCGGCAGGGCGTCGGACAGGAACGTCTCCAGCATCTGCATGTCGGAGGTCAGGACGGTGACGGTGTCGCCCTTGTGACGGGCGAGGTGGAAGCCCATGGGCAGACGCCGCAGCCGGTCGAGGATGGAGCGCCGCAGGCCTCCGGCCAGTTCGTAGCTGGAAAGCCAGCTGTCGCGCGCCGACAGATAGCCGAACGCCAACTGGCCGATCAGCGACAGCGCCATGACGGCGGTGACCTGTCCGATCCAGGCCCAGGTCACGGCGCGGCCGTCGGCGAGGCCGGTGACGATCCATACGACCGCGGTGAAGGCGACGCCCAGGCTGAGCGACTGGGCGAACCGGAAGGCGATCCCGCGCAGCACCCGCCCCCGCAGCGGTCCGGCGAGCGCCCAGACGCGCATCAGGCTCGCGAGATCGGAGCGGACCTCGCCGGGGCCGGTCCCGGACGCCGCCGAACTCATCGCGCCGCCGCCTTCCGGCGCGCGGGCCGGGCCGCGGCGCGCAGCGAGACCGCACGCGCCTGGTTGTAGTCGCGCCAGAGGCGCGCGTAGAGGCCGCCCGTCGCCACCAGGTCATCGTGGCGGCCACGCTCGACGATCCGGCCGCCGTCCACGACCAGGATCTGGTCGGCGGCGGCGACGGTGTGCAGCCGATGCGCCACGACGACGAGGGTGCGGCCTGCCGTCAGGGCGCCGATCGCGTCCTGGATCGCCGCCTCGTTGTCGGGGTCGGCGAAGGCCGTCGCCTCGTCCAGCACCACGATCGGGGCGTCCTTCAGGATGGCGCGCGCGATGGCCAGGCGCTGCCGTTCGCCGCCGGACAGCGAGCGGCCCTGTTCGCCCAGGTGGGTCGCGTAGCCGTCGGGAAGCGCGCTGATGAACTCGTGGGCGCGGGCGGCCCGCGCGGCGGCCTCCACCTCCGCGTCGGTGGCGGCAGGCGCGCCGAAACGGATGTTCGCGGCGATCGTGTCGGAGAACAGGAAGGTGTCCTGGAAGACGAACGCCACGGTGTCCATCAACTGGTCCAGGCCGATCTCGCGCACATCCATGCCGCCGATCGTGACCCGGCCCTGGCGCACGTCGCGGAAGCGCGCGACCAGGCCCGCGATCGTCGTCTTGCCCGACCCCGACGGGCCCACCAGGGCGGTGACCTCGCCGGCCCGGGCCGTGAAGCTCACGTCGTGCAGGACGTCGTGCTCCCCGTAGGCGAAGGCGACCTTGTCGAAGACGATGTCGCGGCCCTCCAGGGCGACGCGGCGGCCGGTGTCGGCCTGCGGCTCGGCCGCGAGGAGCTCGGCGACCTTCATGGAGCCCATGCTGACGTGCGCCAGGGTGTGGAACTGGCTGAACAGGCGCAGCAGCGGCTGGCTGTAGGTGGCGCCCAGGATCACGAACAGCAGCAGCGTCGGCAGGCTGAGCGTCCCGGTCCGCAGCAGGATCAGGCCCACCGGCAGGATCACCACGATGTTGGCCAGCACCAGCGCGTAGAAGGTGCTGGCGAGCGGCAGCGATTCCTTCGCCCAGCGGGTCTCGATCGCGGCGTAGTCGCGCACGGCCTCGCTGGTTTCGGCAAAGCTCTCGCCGGCGCGGTTGAAGACCTTCACCACCGGCATGCCCGCGAGGTACTCGACGATGGAGGCGTTCATCCGCACGCCCGCGGCCTGATAGGCGGCGGCGTGCTTCGCGCCGCGCACCATGGAGAGGATCAGCAGCGCGAAGGCGATGGGCGTCATCACGACGGCGGCGAGCGCCATGCGCCAGTCGAGCGCGAAGAGCCAGACCGAGACGGCGATCCAGGTGGCGATCGCCGAGACGCCTTCCGGCAGGCCGTGGGCGATGATCAGCTCCAGCCGTTCCGGCTCGTCGATGACGAGGGTCTTGGCCTCGCCGCTGCGACGCTCGCTGAAGTAGCCCAGCGGGAGCTGCGACATGCGCCGGGCCACCGCCAGCCGCAGGCGATGGATGACGTCGAAGGCCACCAGGTGCGAGAGCCCGAGGGCCGCGCCCATGAGGCTGAAGCCGGCCAGCACGGCCGCAGCCGCGCCGCCGGCGTGCGCGACGACGAACGGCCAGTCGAGCGCACCCGCGATCGTCGCCTCGACGATCCGGTAGACCGCCCACACGGGGAACAGCTCGCAGGCGACCGCGACGCTCGCGAGGACGACCGCCGTCGCCAGGCTGGCGCGCGACCCGGCGAGGTAGGGCGTCATGAGGCGGAAACTGGCCAGGTAGTCCGGCGCCGCGCCCTGCGCCTCCGCGGCCTCGGGCGGCGCCGCGGAAGCCGGAGCTGTGGCCGCCGGCTTCCGTGTCGAAGCATCCAGCCTGGAGCCTTGCACCTCGGTCGTCATGGCCGCCCCCGCCTCCAGGTGGCCGATGAACCGCAGGAAAACGCTCATGGGCCAGCTTGGCTAGATGGCGCACAGTTGCGAGTCATTCGCAAGTAGCTTCGCGGGCAGCCCCAGGGAGAGCGTGCCGCGCCCTCGAATGGGAATCCGCAGGGCGAAGGCTGTGCTAGGCCCTCACCAGCGCGAGGTAGGCCGTCCGCGCGGACTTCTGCGCGTCCGCCAGCCGGGCCTGCAGGGCCTTGAAGGTCTTGGCCTCGCCCGCCCGCGCCAGCAGCGCCTGGAACGCCTTCGGCTCCTCGTCCGGCCTGGGATCGTCGCCCAGCGCCACCTTCAGGAGCTGCGTCAGGTCCTGCTGCAGCCGCCACGCCTCGGCGAGCGCGGCCAGCGACGCCCCGTCCGCCAGCCCGGCCTCAGCGAACGCCGCCAGCGCCGTGGCGGTGTTGGGCGAGAGCGGCCCGCCCGCGCCGGCATGCACCAGTTGCAGGAACTGCGCGGCGAACTCGATGTCGACCATGCCGCCGGGCCCGAGCTTCAGGTCCCATGCGCCCTTGGGCGGCCGCTCCTGCTCCAGCAGCGTGCGCATCTCGCGCACGTCCCTCGCGGTCTTCCGCGCGTCGCGCGGGCGGCGCAACGCCGCCTCGATCGCGGCCTGGCAGTCGGCCGCGAACGCCTCGGAGGTCGCCCACGCCACCCGCCCCCGGGTCAGCGCCAGCAGTTCCCAGGTCTCGGCCTCGCCTTCGTAGTAGTGGTGGAAGGCCGGGAAGCTCACCGCCACCGGCCCCTTGGTGCCGGACGGGCGCAGTTGCATGTCCACTTCGTAGAGCTGTCCCTCGGCGGTCGGCGACGACAGCGCCGCGATCAGCCGCTGGGTGAAGCGCCCGTAGAAGGTCGAGGCGTCCCAGCCCTTGATCTCGGACATCGCCGCCGGGTCCTCGGCGCGGTACAGCGTCATAAGGTCGAGGTCGGAGGTGGCGCTCATCTCGCGCGAGCCGGCCTTGCCCAGCGCCACCACCGCCACCTCGCCCGGGAACGCCCCTCCGATCCGCACGGCCTCCCCCAGCGCGGCGGGCGCCAGCACGCCCAGCGAGACGTCGGCCAGGTCGGCGAAGGCGCGGCCGGCCACCTCGGCGGTGGCGGCCCCGCTCATCACCTGCACGCCGACGCGGAACACCTGCTCGCGGTGGATGCGGCGCACCATGTCCATCGCGCCTTCGAAGCCGTCGGCGCGGGCGACGGCGCGCGCCATGTCGGCGCGCTCCGCCTCGATCTCGATCGGCGCGAAGAAGTCCGGGTCCAGCATCGCGTCGATCGCCGCCGGACGCCGGCCCAGCGTCGCCGCCAGCCGCGGCGCGAAGGCCAGCACCTGCACCACCAGCTCGAACAGCTTCGGCTGCGCCAGGAACAGCGACTGCAACTGCACGCCCGTCGAGAGCCCGCCGAAGAAGTCGCAGAAGCGGTTGAACGCCGCCTCGGGCGCCCCGGTCGCATTGGCCGCTTCCAGCAGCCGCGGCGCCAGCCGCGTGAACAGCTCGCGCCCCCGCTCGGTGCGCGTCGCCGCCACATGGCCGTGGTGCCAGGCGCGGATGGTCTGCGAGACCCGCTCCGGGCTGGAGAAGCCCATCCGCTTGAGCGTGGCCAGCGTCTCAGGGTCGTCGTCCACCCCGGTGAACACCAGGCTGCCGAACCTGGACGAGAGCTGCTCCTCCTCGGCGAACAGCTCGCCGTAGCGGGCGTTCACCGTCTTCAGCGTCCGGGTGATCATGGCGTCGAAGCTGCGCAACGGCTCCTCGCCGGTCAGCGCCGCCACGCGCCTGCGATCGGCGTCGGACTCCGGCAGCCGGTGGGTCTGCTCGTCCTCCAGCATCTGGATGCGATGCTCGACCGCGCGCAGCAGGCGGTAGGCGTCGGTGAGCTCAGCGGCCGCCGCAGCGGTCACGTGGCCGTGGGCGGCCAGGGCCTGGAGCGCGTCGAGGGTCCGGTTGCCGCGCAGCTCGGGATGCCGTCCGCCGAGGATCAACTGCTGGGTCTGGACGTAGAACTCGATCTCGCGGATGCCGCCACGGCCGAGCTTCAGGTCGACGCCCTTGGCCGAGACGCGCTCGTCCACCTTGTGCGCGTGGATCTGGCGCTTGATCGAGTGGATGTCGGCGATGGCGGCGAAGTCGAGGTTCTTGCGCCAGATGTAGGGCTGCAATTCCTTCAGGAAGGCCTCGGCCGCCGGGATGTCGCCGGCGCACGCGCGGCCCTTGATGAAGGCCGCCCGCTCCCAGTTCTGGCCGACGGTCTCGTAGTATTCCAGCGCCGCCGGCACCGGCACGGCGGGCGGCGTCGAGGACGGATCGGGCCGCAGCCGCAGGTCCATCCGGAAGACGTAGCCGTCCGCGGTCTTGGCCTGCATCAGCTCCGACAGCCGCTGCGTGACCCGCACCGCGAACGCCAGCACCTCCTGCCCCTCGGCCAGCGCCGCCTCGAGCGGCTCGGGCTCGAAGAAGACCGAGACGTCGATGTCGCTGGAGTAGTTCAGCTCGAACGCGCCCTGCTTGCCCATGGCGATGCAGAACCAGCCCGGCAGCGGGCCCTGTCCGCCCTCGCCCAGCCGCGTCAGCCGCCCGGCGTCCAGTTCGCCCCGCGCCACCGAGCACAGCGCCGCGGCCACCGAGGCGTCGGCGAACCCCGTCAGCGCCCCCGTCACCTGGTCGAGGTCCCAGGCGCCGCCCAGGTCGGCCAGCGCCGTCAGCAGGTGCAGCTCCTGCTTCAGGAGCCTGAGCGGCGCCTCGGCCTCGCGCGGCGACAGGTCCGCCACCGCCGCCGTCCGCGCCAGGATGTCGGCCAGCCGCTTGTCCGGATCGTCCGCCAGCAGCGACGCCAGCCGCGCCGGGTTCCGCCGCGCCAGGCTCGCCAGGTACGGCGACGCCCCGAACACCGGCGCCAGCGCCGGCCACGCCGTCTCCAGCTCGGGCGTCCAGGTGACGCCCGCGATGATCTCCCGCGCCCGCTCCGCCGCCTTGGCGTCGAGCACGGGACCGCAGGGGGTGAGGACTGAGGCGAGGATCATCATGCGTCTTGCAGAAGTTGGGGCAGGTCCCGCCGTCCATGCAGCACGCGCACGACGTCGACCCGATCCGGCCCTTCCAAATAGAAGACCACGTAGGGGAAGGCCTGCAACGGGACACCCCGAAGGCCTGGCGGACCTCCGAAGCGCTCCGCGTAGCTGGGTGAGCCGGAGGCTGGATGCGCCGAAATCATCTCGTAGACCACCAGAAGTGCGTCCAGAAAGCCGTGGGCGGCTGCCGTCGCACCCCCAGCGAGATAGTGATCGACGGCGTCCTGGATGTCTTGCTTGGCCCGCCTGAGTTCGTTGATCGGCTTGGCCGTCATTTCGTCCCGTGACGACGAATGCGCTCGCGCAGGCTTTCGAAGTCGGGAGGCCCTGATGAGGGCGACTCCATGCCTTCCAGTATGAGCGCACGAAACTTCTGATGTTCCTGCTCGCGACGGATCAGCTCGCGGATGAACTCGCTGCTCGTCGCAAATCCGCGCGCCTCGACCTGCTCGTCGACGAAGGTCTTCATGCTGTCCGGCAGAGAGATGTTCATGCTGCTCATGGGCGCGACTCTACTTGGATGGCAAAAAATGGCAAGAATGCCTCAGGCCCTCGGCAGCACGAAGGCCACGCGCAGGCCGGGGCCCATCTCGCCGACCTTGCCCGGCCCCTCGGACAGCTCCAGCCGGCCGCCGTGGGCCTCGGCGACCGCGGCGACCAGCGAGAGGCCCAGGCCCGCGCCCGGCTCGTTGCGGCTGTTCTCCAAGCGCACGAAGCGCTGGATCACGCGCTCGCGGTCCTCGTCGGGCACGCCGGGGCCGGTGTCGGTGACGGAATACTCCACCTCGCCGGACGAGCGCCGCCGCACGCGCAGCATGATCGCCCCGCCGCTCGGCGTGTACTTCACGGCGTTGTCGAGGATGTTGGCCAGCGCCTGGGCCAGGAACTCCTTGTTCCCGCGCACGGTCAGCTCCTTGGTCAGCTCGGCGGAGAAGTCGATCTCCTTGTCCTCGCAGACGGGCTCGTAGAGCTCGCTCATGTCGGCGGCGAGTTCGGCCGGGTCGAACAGCACCGGGTTCGGCGCCTCGCCGGCCGCCTGCAACCGCGCGATCGAGAGCACGGCGCCGAAGGTCTTCAGCACCCCGTCGGTGTCGGCGAGCGCCTGCGCCAGCGCCTCCTCGGGGTCGCCCTTCCCGGCCTCCACGTCGATATAGGCCGCCTCCAGCCGCGCGCGCAGGCGCGTGAGCGGCGAGCGCAGGTCGTGGGCGATGGCGTCGCCGGCGTGCTTGTGGCCCTGCATGGAGCGCTCCAGCCGGTCCAGCATGTCGTTCACGCCCTGCGCCAGCTCGTCGAACTCGTCGCGGGCGCCGCGGACCCGGGCGCGCACGCCCTGCTCGCCGTTCCGCACCCGCTCCACCACCTCGATCAGGTTCATCATGGTGCGCGAGACGTTGCGGCTGACCAGCACCCCGCCCGCCAGGCCCAGCAGCACCACCAGCAGCCCCGCCGCCTGCAAGGCGCGCACGATGCGGTTGACGTAGGCCTCGTCCTCGCCGGCGTCGGCGCCCACGAACAGGATCTCGCCGCCCCCGAGCCGCTCCTGCAGCCCGCGCGCCGGGTGCTTGATCTCGTGGCCCTCGGCGTCGACGTCGGTCACCTGGAAGGTGGCCTTGGCCGGCGCGCCGGTGAAGTTCTCGACCGGGCTCTCCTCGATGGAGCCCGAGATGCGCCGCCCGTCCTTGGTCAGCAGCAGGTAGAGGAACGGCTTCTCGCTGGCCGCCCGCTCGATCAGCGACTGGTTCACCGCGTTCAGGCCGGCGCGGTTGTAGACGTCGACCAGGCTGCGCATCTCGCGCTGGATCTCGCGGTCTGTGCGCCGGGTCGTCTCGCCCGCCGTCGCCACGTAGATGTAGGCCAGGAACGCCGAGGCCGCGCTGGCGAACAGCGCCAGGAACAGCAGCGTCAGCCGGAACGGCGTGGTCCGGAAGATGCGGGGCAGGCGGACCGCCATCTACCCACCGCTGCGGCGCACGGGCGCCGCAATATTCGAACCACGGAAGACACGGACAGGGCCCGTGCCCGCCAGGCTTCTCCCGGACGAACGTCTTCCGTGTTTTCCGTGTCTTCCGGGGTTCAAGTCTTCAGCGCCTTCGGCGCGGTTACGCATCCAGGCGGTAGCCCGCGCCGCGCACGGTCTGCAGCATCGGCCGGTCGAAGCCCTTGTCGATCTTCGAGCGCAGGCGGCTGATGTGGACGTCGATGACGTTGGTCTGCGGGTCGAAGTGGTAGTGCCAGACCTTCTCCAGCAGCATGGTGCGGGTCACCGACTGGCCGGCGTGGCGCATCATGAATTCCAGGAGCTGGAACTCGCGCGGCTGCAGGTCGATCTCCTTGCCCTGGCGATGGACCGTGCGGGCGATCAGGTCCATCTCCAGTTCGCCCACCTTCAGCAGGGTCTGGACCGAACCGGTGTCGCGCCGCCGGTTGAGCGCCTCGATCCGGGCGATCAGCTCGGGGAAGGCGTACGGCTTCACGAGGTAGTCGTCGCCGCCGGCCTGCAGGCCGTCGACGCGGTCGCTGACCTCGCCCAGCGCCGAGAGGAACAGCACCGGCGTGCGGTCGCCCTCGCGGCGCAGGCTCTCGACGAGCTGCACGCCGTTCATCTTCGGCATCATCCGGTCGACGACCATGACGTCGAACTCGGCGCCGCGGGCGGCGGTCAGGCCCTCTTCGCCGTCGGCGGCGCGGACACAGTCATGGCCGGCCTCGGTCAGGCCGCGCGCCATGGCTTCGGCCGCCTCCAGGTCGTCCTCGACGATCAGTATCCGCATGTGATTCCCGCCCGCTGAGAGCCGGAAGCCTACCCCGAAATCTTGATCGGCAGGAAGGCGGTGCGGCCGGCGCGATAGACGCCCACCACGACGCTGCTGCGCCCGGCCTTCCTCGCGGCGTCGACCACGGCGGCGAACTCGGCGGCGCCGTTGATCGGACGGCCGTTGGCGAGCGTGATCACGTCGCCGCGGCGCAGGCCCTTGGCGCCGGCGTCCGACGACTGGTCGACATTGTCGATCAGCGCGCCGCGCACCTCGGCCGGCAGGTTCAGGCGGTTGCGCGCGCCCTCGTCCAGCGGGCTCAGCGACATGCCGAGCACGGGCGCCTTGGGGGCCGGGGTCGCGCCGGGCCCGCCCGGCGTCGCGCCGCCGCGGCCCGAGTTGTCGTTGGCCGCCAGCTCGCGCTCGGACGGGCGCGTGCCGGACCGGATGTCCACCGTGCGCTTCTTGCCGTCGCGGATGACGTCGAGGTGCAGCATGTCGCCGGCGCGGACCCGCGCCACCTGGCGCGTGAGGTCGGAGCTCGACTTCACGACCACGCCGTTCACCGCCACGACCACGTCGCCCACCTGCATGCCCGCGCGCTGCGAGGGGCCGCCGGGGCTGAGGTCCGAGACGATGGCGCCCTTCTGGTCGCCCAGGCCCTGGGCCTCCGCCATCTCGGCGGTGAAGTTCTGGATCGTGGCGCCGATGTAGCCGCGCTCGATCTTGCCGCCGTTGATGAGCTGCTTGGTCACCGCCTCGGCCACTTCCGAAGGGATCGCGAAGCCGATGCCGACCGAGCCGCCCGAGGGCGAGAAGATCGCCGTGTTCACGCCGATCACCCGGCCGTAGACGTCGAACGTCGGACCGCCCGAGTTGCCCCGGTTGATGGGGGCGTCGATCTGGATGTAGTCGACGAAGGTCTCGCCGATGTCGCGGCCATAGGCCGAGACGATGCCGGCCGTCGCCGTACCGCCCAGGCCGAACGGGTTGCCGACCGTGATGACCCAGTCGCCCACGCGCGGCTTGCCGGCGTTCTCGAAGTTCACATAGGGGAACGGCCCGCGGCGGTTCTTGACCTTGATCACCGCCAGGTCGGTCGCCTCGTCGCGGCCCACCACCTCGGCGTCGAGCTCGGTCTCGTCCTTGAGCACGACCTTGATGCTCTCGGCGTTCTCGACGACGTGGTTGTTGGTGACGATGTAGCCGTCGGCCGAGATGAAGAAGCCCGAGCCCGACGACTGCTGCGTCGGCAGGCGCGGCTGGCCCCGCTCGGTGCGGCCGCCCGGGTCGCCGCGGCCCGGACCATCGTCGTCGTCCTGCCCACCCTGCGGCCCGCGCGGGATGATCCCGAACGGCAGGCCGGGGATGCGGCTCAGCGCACTCGCGTCGACCCGGCTGGTCACGTTGATCGACACCACGGCCGGCGAGACGCGGTCGAAGATGTCGGCGAACGACATGGGCGCGCCCGGCGGCGGCGCGAAGATCGGCGCGGTCGAAGCCTTGATCAGCCCGCCCGGAGCCAGCTCCGCGTGGGCGGACGGCAATCGCATGCCCGCCCCCGCCACGGCGGCGGCCATCACGCCGGCGCCGGCCACGGCGCCCAGGAGGTAACCCGTCTTCTTGGAAGTCATCAGCCTTCGTTTCCCTGCGCGCGCCCCTGTTTCCGGGGTCGGACGGCGCTCAAACAACCTAGGTCGGATGCACCGAAGTGCAACGCCCCCGCAAGTTACTTTCGGTCCACCCTAAAGACCGGCTTCGCGTCCATTTGTTGGCGGGATCGTGTCAGGGCGTTTCGTCCTTGGACATCGAGCCGAGCCGTTCGAGTTCCACATCCGTGAGTTCGGGTTCCGGCGCGCGGTCCCGCAACCTGAGCCATAGCAGCGCCGCGCCCGCCAGGACCACCAGGAACGGCCCGCCCCAGAGGACCAGGTTGCCCACCGACCACGCGGGCGTCAGCAGCACGAATTCGCCGTAGCGGTCGGTCAGGAAGCGCTTGATCTCGGCGTCCGAGCGGCCCGCCTTCACCTGCTCGCGCACGATCTGGCGCAGGTCGCGGGCGAGATCGGCTTCGCTGTCGTCGATCGATTCGTTCTGGCAGACGAGGCAGCGCACGTCGCGGAAGACGGCGCGGGCCTGCGCCTCCTGCGCCGGATCGGGGAGCCGCTCGGCCGGATCCGAGGCCGCGGCGAGGCAGAACACCCCGGCCAGGGCGGCGAAGGCGAGGCGCGGCCTCACGTCGCGGGTTCCTTGCGGCGGCGCCCGACGCCGAGCCGCAGCCGCCGGTCCGACAGCGAGACCAGCCCGCCCAGCCCCATGATCACCGGCCCGAGGAAGATCAGGCTGGCCCACGGGTTCCAGTAGGCGCGGACCAGGAACGCGCCCCCGTCGCGCTGTTCGCCGAGCACGATGTAGAGGTGGCTGAGGCCGCGGTAGCAGATGCCGACCTCGGACGTCGTCTGGCCGCCGGCGAGGTAGAGCCGCCGCTCGGGCTGCACCTCGCAGACCGGCGCGCCCGCGCGGGTCACCACCACGGTCCCGCGGTCGACGTCGTAGTTGGGGCCGTTCACGCCCTGGACGGCGGCCAGGCGCACGTGATAGCCGCCCACGTCCAGCGCCCCGCCCACCGGCAGCGCCTCGGCCGCCTCGACCTTCCACGACACCTCGAACACCGCGCCCAGCACGAAGACGCCCAGGCCCAGGTGCGCCAGCGTCATGCCCCACGCCCCGCGCGGCAGGCCGGTGAGCCGGCGCCGCGTCTCGGCCCAGGGCGCGCGGAAGGCCCGCGTGCGCTCGGCGATCTCGGCCAGGGCGCCGGCGATCAGCCAGCCGCCCAGCGCCACGCCCAGCGCGCCCCAGGTGTTGCGCGGCGCGACCAGCAGGCCCACCGCCACCGCGGCCACCACCGCCACGGCCACGGCGATCTGCAGCCGCTTCACCGCCCCGCCCGCGTCGCCGCGCTTCCAGGCCAGCAGCGGGCCGATGGGCAGCAGGATCAGCAGCGCCGCCATCAGCGGCGTGAACGTCAGGTTGAAGTAGGGCGGCCCCACCGAGATCGCCTCGCCCGACATCGCCTCGCGGATCAGCGGATAGAGCGTACCCAGGAGAACCGTCGCCGTCGCCGCCGCCAGCAGGATGTTGTTCAGCACCAGCGCGCTCTCGCGGCTGACCGGCGCGAACATCCCGCCCTGGCCCAGCGTCGGCGCACGCCAGGCGAAGAGGGCGAACGCCGAGCCGGACGTCAGCCCCAGGATGATCAGCAGCAGCACGCCCCGCGTCGGGTCCACCGCGAACGCATGCACGCTGGTCAGCACGCCCGAGCGCACCAGGAACGCGCCCAGCATCGAGAAGGTGAAGGCCGCCAGCGCCAGGAAGACCGTCCAGCCCGCCAGCGCGCCGCGCTTCTCGGTGACGATCGCGCTGTGCAGCAGGGCGGTGGCGATCAGCCAGGGCATGAAGCTGGCGTTCTCCACCGGGTCCCAGAACCACCAGCCGCCCCAGCCCAGCTCGTAGTAGGCCCAGAACGAGCCCAGGGTGATGCCGACGGTGAGCAGGCTCCAGGCCGCCAGCGCCCAGGGCCGCACCCAGCGCGACCAGGCCGCATCGACGCGCCCCTCGATCAGCGCCGCCACCGCCAGCGAGAACACCACCGACATGCCGACGTAGCCCGCGTAGAGGAACGGCGGATGCACCGCGAGCGCCGGGTCCTGCAGCAGCGGGTTCAGCGAGCGGCCCTCGACCGGCGGCTGCAGCACGCGCGCCAGCGGGTTCGAGGCGAAGACCGTGTAGGCCAGGAACACCGTCCCCAGCAGCCCTTGCGTCCCCACCGTCAGCGCCCGCAGGCCCCGCGGCAGCGTGCGCCCCAGCCCCGCCACCGCCGCGCCGAAGCCGGTCAGCGCCAGGCACCACAGGAGCATCGAGCCCTCGTGGCTGCCCCAGGTCCCGGCGACGCGGTAGAGCAGCGGCTTCTCCGAGTGCGAGTTCATCGCCACGTTCGCCACCGAGAAGTCCGAGACGACGAAGGCGTGCATCAGCGCCGCGAACGCGCCGGCCACGCCCAGGAACGCCGCGATCGCCGCGCCCTCGCCCGCCCCGGCCAGGGCGCTGGAGCGACGCATCCGCCCGGCGAACGACAGCCCGGCCTGGGCGACGGAGAGCGCCAGCGCCAGGATCAGGGCGAAGGCGCCGATCTCCGCGATCATCGGCCGGGGCCCGCGCCGGTGGCCGCCGAGGTCGTCCCGGCGCCGCGGTACTCGCCCTTCTCCTTCAGCTCGTCGGCGAGGGCCTTGGGCATGTAGGTCTCGTCGTGCTTGGCCAGCACGCGCTTGGCCTCGAAGACGCCGTCCTTGCGGTACGAACCCTCGGCCACGATCCCCTGCCCTTCGCGGAAGAGGTCCGGCAGGTCGCCCTGGTAGACCACGCGATCCGAAGCCGTGTTGTCGGCGACCGTGAACTCCACGCGCCCGTCGGGATGCTTCAGCACCGAGCCCGCGGTCACGAGGCCGCCGAGTTGGATGGAGCGGCCCGGCGGCGGGTTCGCGGCTTGCGCCTGCGAGGGCGTGTAGAACAGCGAGATCGAGTCGCGCATGCCCCACAGCGACAGGCCCACGGCGGCGATCACCACCGGCGCGATGATCGACAGCAGCAGCAGGCGGGTCCGCGCCTTGCGGGATTTCGGCAGGAAACTCATCGCATCGTCTCCGCGCGGGCGGCCTCGTCGAGCTGTTGCAGCACGGCCGGTTGTCCGGCGTATTTCGCCCGCGCCTTCGAATAGGCCGCGTCGCGCTTGGCCGTATCGCCCAGCACGGCGTAGGCGCGGACCAGCCGCACCCAGCCGTCGGGGTTGTCCGGGTCGGCCTCCAGCTTGGCCGCGAGGCTGGCCACCATGCCCCGGATCATCGCCAGTTGCTGCGGATCGGCCGTCGGGCCGGCCGGGCGGCCCTCTATGCGCGCGACCTCCTGCTCCACCACCGCGCGGCGCGGATCGCCCGCGGGCATGGCCGCCAGCAGCCCCCGCAGGTCCGCGACCGCCTCGGCCGTCCTGCCGGCCTCCGCCTTGCCGCGCGCCAGGTAGAACCGCGCGCCCGCGTCGCCGGGGCTGAGCGCCAGCACGCGATTGAACGCCGTCTCCGCGCCCGCGCCCATCTTGCCGCCGCCGGCCACCACCTCGGCCTCGCCAAGCTGGCGCCAGATGTCGGCGTTACCGGGCGCGAGCTGGGCCGCGCGCCGCAGCGCCCGGACCGCCGCGATCGGATTGTCCGACGCGCTCTCGACCATCCCCAGCAGTCGCAGGCCCTCGGGGTCGTTCGGCCGCTCGGACGTCACCTTGCGCATCACCGCCGCGAGCTGCGGCGGCGTCAGGCTGTCGAGATTGGCGCCCTGCCACGCGGCGACCCGCGTCTCGTACGGCTGGTCCTGCAAGCCCGCCGCGCCCAGCTTCAGGTAGAGGCCCAGCGCCAGCGCCGGCGCCGCGCACACCGCGACCAGCACGGCCGCCCGCGCCCGCGGATCGGCGCTCCACGGCGCCTCGATCCGGTCGCTGGCCGCCAGCAGCCGCCGCGCGGCTTCCGCCTCCGCACCCTTGCGCTCGGCCTCGCCCATCAGGCCGCGGTCGACGAGGTCGCCGATCTCGGAAAGCTGGCGCTTGTAGAGGACGGGCGCCGGGTCGGCGGCCGCCGCCTCGCCGGCCGCGCCCGCGGCGCGCATCAGGATCAGGCCCGCCGCAGCGGCGGCGAGCACCCCGGCCACGGCCCAGAACAACAACATGCCCGCGCGTGTAGCCGAAAGCGCCGACCCGCGCGAGCGGACTCGCGGTCGCGGCCGCTCAGCCCTCCGCCGCCATCGCCGGCGGGTCGGGGCAGGTGGCGGCGTGGGCGCGACGGCGCACGATCTCGGCGGCCTTGTCGCCGCGGATGTGCTGGTTGCAGCGTGCGGCGATCTCCAGGAACGCCTGGGCGTTCTCCAGGCTCTCGCATTCGTCGGTGCGGATCAGCTCCAGCACCTCCTCGACGTAGTGGTCGAGGTGCTCGCCCAGCTTCTCGATCAGCTTGTTCCGGGTGGAGGAGAAGCCGCCGTAGTTGGCCGTCGAGCGCAGCTCGTCCGAGAACGACAGCAGCGTCATCGCGCGGTTGACCAGCTTGTCCTGCGGCGGGTCGCTCAGGCGCGGCGCCGGGCGGCGCACCCGCTGCTGGCGCGGCGTGTGGGTCGGCAGGGCCTCGATGGCGGCCTTCTCGGCCTCGCGCAGGCGGCCCTCGACCACGGCGGCCAGGCTGGCGCGCTGCTTGAACACCCGCTGGCCCCAGCCCTGCTCGCGCTGCAGGTCCAGCGAGGTCTCCACCTCCAGGATCTGCTGCACGACGAGGTCGGCGCGGCGCGCGGCCTCCTGGCCCGCGCCGGGCCCGTCGTCGGCCTTCAGGGCGCCGATGGCGGAGAGCGAGGCGTCGATGTCGGCCAGCAGGTGCTCGCCGAAGCCGGCCAGCTCGGAGTCGCGCAGGTAGCGCTCGGTCGGCTTGTCCATCACCGCCGAGATGACGCGCAGCACCATCCAGGGCTGGGCCATCTGGGCGGCCAGCATCTCGAAGAAGCGCGGCCCGGAGTCCTCCGAGATGGCCACCGCGTCCTTGTAGGCGAGGCGCGCCGCCGCGCTGGTCTCGCCGCCGGGGTGGGCCAGCCACTCGGGGAGGCGCTGCGTGGCGCGGCGGACGACCGGCGCGATGTCGAGGCAGGCGACGAACATCTCGCCGCCCCCCGGCCGGCCCTGGTCGCAGGCGGCGAGGGCGGCCAGGTCGTCGGGCGTCGCCGCCGCGCGCAGGCCGGCGACGGCGGCCGCCGACAGGTCGTCGAAGGCGGCCATGATGGTGTGGACCGGCGCCTGCTCGTCCAGGTCGGTCTGCACGCGCGCGATCGTCTCGCCGTGGCTGAGGCGCAGCGCGCGCCAGACGTGGCCCAGCGCCTTCGACGGGAAGGTCAGCCGCCGCGGATCGTCGCCGCCGCCCACGCACATCGGCACGATCGGCTGCAGCACGAGGTTGCGCAGCGTCCGCTCGCGCACCTCGGCCTCGACCAGCCGCCGCACGCCCCCCAGGGCCGTATCCGCCCCGGTCTCGGCCAACGCCGCCTGGAGGCCGCCGACGACCTTGTCGGGCGCGGTCTCGACCAGCGTGCGGACGATGGCGATCTTGCGCTCGTTCAGCGCGGCCATGTGGTTCCCAAATCCCGACGGAACGTCGTTACCGGGAATATGACGTAGCGGCAGTTAAGGCTTTACGAAAACTGGATTTTCAGGATTCCGCCCCGGGCAGGTCGACGACCACCGCGAGCCCGCCCAGGCTGGAATCGCCGAGCGTCAGGGCGCCGCGGTAGGCCCGCGCCAGCTCGTCGATGATCGAGAGCCCCAGGCCGGACCCCGGCGCGTTCTCGTCCAGGCGGGCGCCGCGGCGCACCACCTCCTCGCGCTGGCCGGGGGTCAGCCCCGGCCCGTCGTCCTCCACGGTCAGGCGCATCTTCTCCGGCCCCGAGGCCTCGGCGCGCACCCGGACCCTGCGGTTGCCGAACTTGCCGGCGTTCTCCATGGCGTTGCCGGCGATCTCCATGAAGTCCTGCCGCTCGCCCAGGAAGAACAGCTCGTCGGGCGCGTCCCAGTCGATCTCGACCCCCTTGGCGCGGAAGATCTTCTCCAGGGTGCGCGACAGCTCGTCCAGCACCTCGGCCACCGACGTCCGCTCGCCCTGGCCCTGGCTGCGCGCGGCGGCGCGGGCGCGGCGCAGGTGGTGGTCGACCTGCTGGCGCATCACGTCGGCCTGCCGCGTCACCACCTCCGCCAGCGGCCCCGGCCGCTGGGCCGCCTCGGTCATCATCACCGAGATCGGCGTCTTCAGCGCGTGCGCCAGGTTGCCCACGTGGGTCCGCTGGCGCTCCACGGTCTCCTGGTTGTGCGCCACGAGCGCGTTCAGCTCGTCGGTCAGCGGCTGCAGCTCGGTCGGATAGGTCCCGGCCAGCCGCTCGGCCTTGCCGCGGCGCACGTCGGCCACCTCGGCGCCGAGGCGGAACACCGGCTCCAGGCCGACCCGCACCTGCACGAACACCGCCACGATCAGGCCGGCGCTGAGCAGGGCGAAGAACACGGCCGTCGCCGTCACGAAGTTGCGCACCTCGCGGTCGACCGGCCCGCGGTTCTCGGCGGCGATGAAGATCAGCGGCGCCTCGCGGCCGGGGATGGTGGTCCAGCGCGCCACCGCGCGGATCCGCTCGCCGGGCTGCGGCCCCGGCCCGTCGAAGGCGATCGGCTTGGAGGGCGCGGCCTGCAGGCGCGACGGCAGGTCCCTGGGGACGGTGAGCTCGGAATCCCACAGCGAGCGCGAGGGCGTCAGGGTGCGCACGCCGCCCTCCGGCTCGGGCTCGGTGATCGCCCAGTAGCGGCCGGAATAGGCCCGAAGCGCCCTGAGGTCCGTCAGCGCCGGCGCCAGCACCTCGCCGCCCTCGACCGTCGAGCCCGAGATCAGGTTGTCGATCAGGTCGGACAGGCCGGCGTCGAAGCGGCGCAGCGCCGCCTGCTGGAAGAGCAGCGCCAGCACCACGGCCGAGATCACCAGGGCCGCGAAGCTCCAGCCGACGGCGAGCATCACCAGCCGGCGGGCGAGCGAGGGCCGCCGAAGCCGCTCCAGCGCGCCCGCCCCCAAACGGCTCATCTCGGGGCCGTCACGTCTTCGCAGCCTCCGCGTCGACCTCGTCGGCCGGGCAGATCAGGCGATAGCCCAGGCCGCGCACCGTCTCGATGCGGTCGGAGCCGATCTTCTTGCGCACGCGGCCGATGAACACCTCGATGGTGTTCGAGTCGCGGTCGAAGTCCTGGTCGTAGAGGTGCTCGACCAGCTCGGTGCGGCTGATCACCCGGCCCTGGTGCATCATCAGATAGTGCAGCAGCCGGTATTCGAGCGAGGTGAGCCTGAGCGGCTCGCCGTTCACGCTGGCCCGCGCCGCGCGCGGATCGAGCCTGAGGCCCCCGCACGACAGATTGGGCGTGGCATGCCCCGCGGAACGGCGCAGCAGGGCGCGCAGCCGCGCCAGCAGCTCCTCGGTGTGGAAGGGCTTGGTCAGGTAGTCGTCGGCCCCGGCGTCGAAGCCGGCCACCTTCTCGCTCCACGCGCCGCGCGCGGTGAGGATCAGCACCGGCGTCGTCATGTTCTCGCGCCGCCACCGCTCCAGCACCGACACCCCGTCCACCTTGGGCAGGCCCAGGTCGAGGATCACGGCGTCATAGGGCTCGGTCTCGCCCAGGAACTGGGCCTCCTCGCCGTCCGGCGCGTGGTCGACCGCATAGCCGGCGTCCGCCAGCGCCAGCTTGAGCTGGCGCGACAGGTCCGGATCGTCTTCGACTAACAGGATACGCACGTGTCCGCGTCCCTCTTCCAGTTGATCCTGGCCCCCCAGGACTTCTACGCTCGGCCTTACTAGCCGCCTTGCCGGCCGATGACCTGCCCGGATTCGGCATCCACCACGAAAACCACCACGCGGCCGCTCTCCAGTTGCCACTGCACGAAATAGGCGGGCCGCCCGCCCGCGTCGCCCATGGTCGTGTTCAGGTGCCGGCCGGGATAACGCTGGGCCAGCGTGGCCAGAACGCGCGAAAGCGGCGCCTGGCGCCCCCGGCCCTCGCGGGCCTGGTCCTGGTCGCGTCCGGCGCCCAGCACGGGGCGGCCGTCCTGCGCATCCGCGACGACCGGCGTCGTCACGGCCGCAGCCAGCACGGCGAGGGCGAAGAGACGTTTCATGCGACCCTGACTACGCGCGCGGGACTGAACCCCCGCTGAACGCTGATCTAACCGGACGTTGGGCCGAAGCCTAGCCGTTGGGGCCTCGCCACACGGTCGTTCACCTCCGCGACCTCATTTTGTTCTCCCTTTGTTCTTGACTCAGAAGCGGCGCTGCAGTACGTTGTGAGGCTGCCAGCGCGACGAACAACGCTCCGCTCGGCAGCAACACGTGACAAGGAGAGAACTTTGGCCAGCTCAGGCTCATACGCCCGAGGCGATCAACCGCGCTCGGTCCCGGACGACCTAAAGGGTCCCTATGACGAGGCAATGCGCAAGCAACGCGCACACAACGACAAGCAACATGGTCCACAGACGAGTCGCGTCGCATCCCCACAGGCCTCAGGTCGAGCAGGCGATCCCGAGAACTCGCTACCGGACGCAATCACGGCTGGGCTGGTGAATGCCCTCGGATCAGCCCGACGAGCCAGAGAGAAGTGGGTGAACGGGGACAAGGTTGGTGCAATGGTGGACGGAATGCTGGAGGGACCGGACTCCTTCCTGGTCGCCGGCGCCGCTAAAGGGGCGCTTAAGAAGGGCGGCGCCAAGTACCTCGGTCCCTATGACTGGCACACGCCGCCATGGAAACAGCCCGGCACCAGGAGATGGTTGGAGGAGAATGGCTTCGTCAACCCTGGCGAACAGGGACATCACTGGGCTATCCCGCAAAATGGGTGGGGAAAGAACTTTCCTGACTTCATCAAGAACCAGCCTTGGAACATCAAGGGATTGGATCCGATAATTCATCGACGGGTGCATAGTCGCGCCAAGGTCGACGGCGAATGGTTACCCAAATTCAATGCCTTGGAACAGCTCTGGTATGGGACGCCGGCCTATTTCAAAGCAATGATTATGAAAGGCGCGACCGATCTCTCGCGACGGGATGAGCAGCAGTCACTTCCTCGTAAGCCCGAGCCGCCGAGAGCCACGAGTTACCAGCGTCGATAGTCAACACTTCTGCTGAGCGGCAACCCGTCCAATGACCCACCCGAATGGCGCTGAAGGCAAAGTAGGCCTAAGCGCACTGAACTATCCGGTGATTGGATTCTGGAAGCCGCTCAAGGGAAGCGGTCAATGCGGACCGGAGCGATTCCGCAAGTTCGTCTCGCCGGCTGAACTTTGTTCCGTTTCGCGGGATGAGCTGCGGAGTGGCCTGTTGCGTGATGCTGAACTCATCGACACAGCAGGCCACCGCTACCGGGTCGAGACAGTTCGCCGGATGGGGTACCAGACCTCGTCTCTGGTGCGCCTCTTGCTGTTCCTCGTTGGCCAGGCCGGAGACGTCATGCTTCGCCTCGACTTGGAGCTGACGAATGGACCACCGATCTCGTTGGCGGAGGTTCAGCGGCGCGTCTGTGCGTCAATCGATCGCTATGATGAGGAGTGGCTGGAGGCCGAATTGGAGAACGGAGGCGCCAGCGATCTCGCAAGCGCCTCGCGTTCGGCCGTCATGCGGGCACATTCAGTGGCGGAGATTTTCGACGGCTTGGAAAAGCTCTGGCCGTCATAAGCGTCGGTCCGGTAGGCGCCACGCCTTCTCCTCGACTATCGCCGTTTCGGCGAATAGGGCCGTTTCGCCTTCATCTCCTCGGCCATGGCCTCCAGGGCCGCGTCGCCGCCTTCCGGCAGCATCACCACCAGGCGCGCGAAGAGATCGCCGCGGTGGCCCCTGGCGTCCGACAGGCCCTTGCCCTTCAGGCGCAGGCGCGCCCCGGTGTTCGACCCCTTGGGCACGGAGATCTTCACCGGGCCGTCGGGCGTCGGCGCCTCGACCTTCCCGCCCAGCACCGCGTCGTAGAGCGTGATCGGCAGGTCCATGACGAGGTGGTCGTCCTCGCGCCTGAAGACGGCGTGCGGCGCCACCGCGATCTCGATGAAGGCGTCGCCGGGGCCGCTGCGGCCCGCCTGGCCCTGGCCCTTCAGGCGCAGGGTCTGGCCGTCCTGCGCGCCCTTCGGGATGGTCACGTCGATGGTGCGCCCGTCCGAGAAGGCGATGCGCTGCTTGCCGCCGCGGATCGCATCGACGAGGTCGATCTCCAGCCTGGCCCGCGTGTCGGCGCCGCGCTGGGAGAAGCCGCCGAAGCCGCCGCCCGCGCCGCCGGGCCGCCCCTGGCGCGCGCCGCCGAACATCTCGCCCAGGATGTCGCCGAGATCGACGCCCTCGAAGGTCTCGGTGCGGAACCCGCCGCCGCCCTGGCGGCCCTGGCCGAAGCCGCCGCCGGGATGGCCCTGGCCCCACGGCCCGCCGCCGAAGCCGCCGCCCATGTGCGTCTCGCGGCCGTCGGCGTCGATCTGGCCGGCGTCGAACTTCTTCCGCTTCTCGGGATCGCCCACGATGTCGAACGCCCCCGAGACCTTCTTGAACCGCTCCTCGGCCGCCTTGTCGCCGGGGTTCTGGTCGGGGTGGTTCTGCTTGGCGAGCTTGCGGAACGCCTTGCGGATCTCGTCCGCACTCGCGGTGCGGGCCACGCCCAGCTCCTGATACGGGTCGCGCGCCAAGCTCGTCAGAGTCCCTCAAATGCCCATGCTGATGGTGTGAGTACTAGATTGGGCGACGGCTGCCAGCCCGCAAGGGTGACTGTGGCAAAAACATCACGCCCGCCGCCAGGGAAGGACGACGCAAGGCTGCGCTGGTCCCACGCGGTCGCCCGCAAACGAAGTTCCCCATAAACATCTGAATAAATTCAGTTTCCCCCGCAGGTTGAAGCAAAGCATCACCCCCAATGGGGGGGTGCCCACGCCGTCCGGCCGGACTTTCCTGCGCGGGCGGCCTGTTCGCGCCGCCGATCCACAAGGGGGGATCTTCGACCATGCGTAAACTGTTCCTGGCCGCACTCGCGTCGGCCGCGTGTTCCTTCGGCGCGGCCCAGGCCGCCACGCCGGTCCAGGTGACGTTCAGCGGCAGCGACCGGCTTGGCTACAACGCCTTCGGGCCGCCCACCTACTTCGATCAGCAGACGGCGCTGCTCGACGCGCTGGGCGCCAACCCGACCTTCAGCTTCACGTTCGAGTACGACCCCGACGCCGTGAAGGTGGGCGGCGCCTTTCCCGTCACCCTGCTCTCCGGCCAGGCGGGTTCGATCACCGACTTCTCCGACTACACGGCCTCGATCCTGGGCGGCGGCGGCAACATCCTGAACTTCCGGCTGTACCGGCTCGACTACCAGCAGAGCAGCCTGACCTACACCAGCCAGATCACCTTCACCCTGGTCGACAACCAGGGCGGGCTGACGGGCGGCGGCGGGTCCCTGCCCGACACCATCGACCCCGCCTCGCTGGAGCAGCGCAACGCGGAGTTCCGCATCACCCGCTCCGGCGGCGTGGGCCAGGGCTACCGCTACCTCGGCGGCGGGACCAGCGTGGGCGTGCAGGTGGTCTTGCCCCCGCCGGAGCCGCCGCCAGAGCCGCCGCCGGTGGGCAATGTTCCCGAGCCGGCGACCTGGGCGCTCCTGATCCTGGGCTTCGCCGGCGCCGGCCAGGCCCTGCGCGCCCGCCGCGCCCGCCGCGCCCGCCGCGCGCAAGCCACGGCCTGAGTTTCGGCCCTAGTCGTCGCCGCGCTCGACCACGAGGTCCCAGGCCGCGAAGTCGAGCGCGTCCTCCGGGTCCTTCAGCGCCGCCTCGCTGATGGTCTGGCCGCGCACCGATATGCCGGCGCGGTGCGGGCTCTCCGGGTCGCCGCTGATCAGCGGGTGCCAGTCGGCGAGCTCGCGCCCCTCGTGCAGGCGGCGGTAGGCGCAGCTCTTCGGCATCCATTCCAGCGCCTCGATGTTGTGCGGCGTCAGCTTGATGCAGTCGGGCACATACCGGTGGCGGTCGGCGTAGTCGGAACAGCGGCAGACGGCGGCGTCGAACAGCTTGCAATGCACCCGCGTCGGGATGACCTCGCCGCTCTCCTCGTCCTCGAAGCGCACCAGGCAGCACAGGCCGCACCCGTCGCAGAGGCTCTCCCACTCCGCGACCGTCATCTGTTCGAGCGTCTTGCGCCGCCAGAAGGGTTCGCCGGCCATGCGGCGGGTTTAGGGGAAAGTCGGCGAACGCGCACCACCTTCCCTCCCCTTCATGGGGAGGGACAGACCGCGCAGCGGTCAGGGTGGGGAAGTGTGATCCAAACTCTGAGGTAAGGGGCTGGCTAATCTTCGCGCGCCGGCGTTCCAGCCGACGCTTCCCCACCCGTCTCGCTCCGCTCGCCACCCTCCCCATGAAGGGGAGGGAAGGGTGTGGTGCGCGCTCTCGCTTTCGCCTAAACCCCACCGCCCATGCGCGCACCCATCCTCGCCCTGAAGGACGTCCGGCTGGCGGACGGCCCGCTGATGCTGTTCGACGGCGTCGACCTCGCCATCGACGCGCGGGTCCGCGCCTGCCTGGTCGGCCGCAACGGCGCGGGCAAGTCGACGCTGCTGCGCATCCTCGCCGGCCAGATCGAGCCCGACGGCGGCGAGCGCAACGTGACCGCCGGCACGACCATCGCCTTCGTGCCGCAGGAGCCGGAGATCGTCGGCGCCACGCTGCTCGACCACGCGACCGCCGGCGGCGCGCCGGCACACCGCGCGGAAGCCGCCCTCGCCGACTTCGGCCTCGATCCCATGAAGCCTGCGACCGGCCTCTCGGGCGGCGAGATCCGGCGCACGGCGCTGGCCCGCGCCTTCGCCGAGGACCCGGACGTGATCCTGCTGGATGAACCCACCAACCACCTCGACATCCTGGCCATCGAGACGCTGGAAGCCGAGCTCGCCGCCTCGCGCGCCGCCGCCCTGATCGTCAGCCACGACCGCGCCTTCCTGGAGCGCACGACCGGCCGCTCGTTCTGGCTGGAGTACCGGCAGGTGAAGCGCCTCGACCAGGGGTTCGCCGCCTTCGACGAGTGGGCCGAGAAGATCACCGCCGCCGAGGCCGAGGAGGCGCGGAGGCTCGACCGCTACATCGAGCGCGAGCAGCACTGGATGGCCCGCGGCGTCACCGCGCGCCGCGCCCGCAACGAGGGCCGCCGTCGCCGCCTGGAGTCGCTGCGCCAGGACAAGGTAGACCGCCTGAAGGACACCCGCGCCGAGCTCAACATGGGCATCGCGAGTTCCGGCCTCTCCGGCAAGCGCGTGGTCGAGGCCAAGGGGCTCTGCAAGGCGTTCGGCGACAAGACGCTGCTGAAGGCCTTCTCCACCCGCATCCTGCGCGGCGACCGCGTGGCCGTGGTCGGCCCCAACGGCGCGGGCAAGACCACGCTGGTGAAGCTGCTGCTGGGCGAGATCGCGCCCGACGCCGGCGAGGTGACGCTGGGGACCAACCTCGAGATCAACTACATCGACCAGGCGCGCGGGGCGCTCTCGCCCGACATGACGCTCCGCGACGTGCTGCTCCCGCTGGGCGGCGACAGCGTGCTGGTCCGCGGCCAGCCCAGGCACGTGAACGCCTACGCCAAGGACTTCCTCTTCACCGAGGCCCAGTTGCGCCAGCCGGTGAAGAGCCTCTCGGGGGGCGAGCGCAACCGCCTGCTGCTGGCCAAGGCGCTGGCCAGGCCCGCCAACGTCATGGTCCTGGACGAGCCCACCAACGACCTCGACATGGACACCCTGGACCTGCTGGAGGACCTGCTGGCCGACTACGAGGGCACGCTGATCCTGGTCAGCCACGACCGCGACTTCATCGACCGGCTGGCCACCTCCACCATCGGCCTCGACGGGACCGGGCGCGCGGTCGAGACGCCGGGCGGCTGGCAGGACTTCGTCGGCCAGAACCCGGGCTTCTTCGCCGCGCCGCGGCTGTCGGCGCCCAAGGCCGCGCCGGCGCCGAGGCCGGCCGCAGCCGCTCCGAAGGCCGCCTCGAAGCTCTCGTTCAAGGACCAGCGGCGCCTGGGCGAGCTCGACACGCTCCTCCACGACATGCCCGGCAAGATCGCCACGCTGGAGATCGCGATGGGGGATCCCGACCTCTACGCGCGCGACCCCGGCGCCTTCGACCGCTTCAGCCGCGCGCTGGAAGCCGCCCGCGCTCAACTCTCGGCGGCGGAAGAGGAATGGCTGGAGCTGGAGGCGCGTCGCGAGGCCCTCGAAGCCGGCCGCTGAGGCCTTTCCTGTGGACGACGTGGAGCCTTTGATTCCCTTAGGGAAACCTGCCGCCCTCAGGCACTTATCCACCGCTAAGTCACTGTTTTCCGACAGGTCTGGGACGCTTCCGCGACACCACCCGCTTGTGCCCGCACGGGTTCGGGCGCACCGTCCCCCTGCCGACAGGAACTGCGGCGCGGCGGAGGGAAGAGGTGGCGACACCAGGACCCCGAGCAAGCGGGCGGAGCGGCAGGTCCAAGGGACAAGGGACCGGGGCGACCCGGGACTGGAACCGGAAGGTCTGAAGCCGGCGGCCAGGGAAAACCGCGGGGCGACCCGCAACCGAACTGGCGGACGGCCTGGAGGCGCAGATCCCCCAACGGATCTGTAAAAGAGGGCGACGCTACGGGCGACCGAAGCGCCGCCCTCTTGCTATTGGGCCACGCCCTTCGCGCCGCAGGCGCTTTCAACCACAAAGAGCACCAAGCTCACCAAGGCGCTCCGGTCCCCTTGGTGCTCTTCGTGTGCTTGGTGGTTGTTGCGCCCTTGGAAGCGCCGCCGCAGCGCCCTACCCTCGCGCGCTCAAGTCGAGGGATCCCATGAAGCTCCTGCGTACCCTGGTCATCGCCGCGACCGCGTTGCTGGCCGCCTGTTCGCCGGGGAAGAAGGAGCAGGCGGAGCCCTCCGCCGACGCCCCCGTGGTCATCCGCTTCGCCACCGACTGGAAGGCCCAGGCCGAGCACGGCGGATTCTATCAAGCGCTCGCCTCCGGCGAGTACGCACGACATGGCCTAGACGTGAGGATCGTGCAGGGCGGCCCCGGCGTGAACGTGCCGCAGCTCCTGGCCTCGGGCGCCGTCGACCTGGGCATGGGCTCCAACAGCTTCATCGTCATGAACCTCGCCCAGGAGGGCGTGCCGCTGAAGGCGGTCGCCGCCTACATGCAGAAGGACCCGCAGGTCCTGCTGGCCCACCCGGACACCGGCGTCGAGAAGATCGCCGACCTCAAGGGCCACCCGATCCTGCTCTCCGACGCCTCGGTGACGGCGTTCTGGGTCTGGCTGAAGGCCAAGTACGGGTTCACCGACGACCAGGTGCGCAAGTACACCTTCAACGCCGCGCCGTTCCTCGCCGACAGGCGCGCCGCCCAGCAGGGCTATGTGACGAGCGAGCCCTACACCATCGAGAAGCAGGCGGGCCTGAAGCCCAAGGTCTTCCTCCTGGCCGACGAGGGCTACCCCGGCTACGCCACCATGGTGCTGGCGACCGACGGGCTGATCGCGAAGAATCCCAAGGCCGTGCAGGCCTTCGTCGAGGCGAGCGCGAAGGGCTGGCGCGACTACCTGACCGGCGATCCGGCCGCCGCCGACGCCCTGATCCGCAAGGACAACCCGGAGATGACCCAGGACGTCCTCGACCAGGCCCGCGAGAAGCTGAAGGCCTACAGGATCGTCGACGGCGACCAGGGCGCGCCCACGGGGTCCATGAGCGACGCCCGCTGGCAGGCCTTCTTCGATGTCGCCTCGGGCCAGGGCGTCTACCCCAGGACCCTCGACTGGAAGCGCGCCTACACCCTGCAGTTCGTCCCGAAGTGAGCGCCCGCAGCGCCTATTACCTCCCCTGCGAAGCGGGGGAGGGGGACCGTCCGCCGAAGAGCGGATGGTGGAGGGGGCGAGCGCCATCCGCTGAGCCGGGGGCGCCCGGTCGATCCGCCGACGTCGCCGCTCGCCCCCACCACCACTCGCTCTCCGCTACGCTCGGCGAGCGGTCCCCCTCCCCCGCTTCGCAGGGGAGGTAAGGCGTTGGTGGCGGAGCTTCAGAACGTCGAGGTCGACTACGACCGGGGCCGGGCGCTCGGGCCGTTCAGCCTGGCCATCGGCGCGGGCGAGACGGTGGCGCTGGTCGGCCCGTCCGGCTGCGGCAAGTCCACGGCGCTGCGGCTGCTGGCCGGGCTCGAACAGCCGACGCGGGGCCGCGTCGCCCGCGCCGCCGGGCGCGGCGAGACGGCCGTCGTCTTCCAGGCCCCGACGCTGGCCCCCTGGCTCTCCGCTCGCGCCAACGTCGCGCTCCCGCTGGAGCTCGCCGGCGTCGCCAAGGCCGAAGCGGCCGCCCGCGCCGACGCCGCCCTCGCCCGCGTGGGCCTCGCGGGCGCGGAAGCCGCCCGGCCCGTCCAGCTCTCCGGCGGGATGGCCATGCGCGTCTCGCTGGCGCGCGCGCTCGTCACCGAGCCGAAGCTCCTCCTCCTCGACGAGCCCTTCGCCGCCCTCGACGAGATCACGCGGCGCACGCTCGCCGACGACGTGCTCGCCCTCTGGGCCGCCACCAAGCCCGCCATCGTCTTCGTCACCCACAACGTCGAGGAGGCCGTCTACATGGCCTCGCGCGTGGTCGTGCTGAGCAAGGGTCCAGGCCGCACCGCCGCCGACGTGGCCGTCGACGGCCCGATGCCGCGCCCCGCCCACTTCCGCACCGAGGCGAGCTTCCGCCAGACCGCCGAGCAGGTCTCCGCCGCCCTCGCCGAAGGGGTCGGCTCCGCAAGGAGCGAAGTCGGATGAGCCGGCTCTGGCCGCCGCTGGCGCTGACCGCGCTCCTGCTCGCCGCCTGGGAGGCGGCGTGCCGGGCGCTCGCCGTCCCGCCCTACTTCCTGCCGGCGCCCAGCGCCGTGGCCGTCGCGCTGGGCGCCAACGTCCCGACGCTGATCGCCGCCGCCTGGAGCACGCTCGCCGTCGCGCTGATCGCCCTGGTCGTGGCCAGCATCGTCTCCCAGGCCCTGGCGCTGGTCACGGCGCTGAGCCCCGTGGCCGACCGCGCGGTGCGTCCGCTGGCCTCGGTGATCCAGGTGACCCCGGTCGTGGCCATCGCGCCCCTCGTCGTCATCTGGGCGGGCATCGACCACCCCGAGCGGGCCCTGGTGAGCCTGGCCGTGCTCGTGGCCTTCTTCCCCATCTTCTCGGGGGCGGTCACCGGGCTGAAGTCCGCCGATCCCGACCTGGAGCGGCTGTTCGACCTCTACGGCGCGACCCCTGTCCAGCGCGCGCTGCGCCTGCGGTTGCCCGCCGCCGTGCCGTACCTGCTGGAAGGTCACAAGGTCGGCGCGGGGCTGGCCCTCATCGGCGCCGTGGTGGCCGAGTTCGTCGCCGGCTCGGGCCAGGTGCGCGGCCTCGCCTGGCAGATCCTCGACGCCGGCAACAAGCTGCAGACCGCCCGCATGATCGCCGCCCTGGTCGTCCTGGGCGCCATGGGCGTCGCCCTCCACGCCCTCCTGGAAGCCGCCGAACGCGCCGGCCTCAAATGGTGGCGGGGCCGCTAACCTCTCGGATTACTTCGCCGCCGCCTGCGCCGGCTTCAGGTCGAAGCGCACCGGCACGCGCACCTTGGCGCCCACCGTCGGCATGCCCTCGGCGCTCATCAGGCCGACGCGGAACTTGGGCGCCAGGGCCAGGATCGCGGGGCCGAAGCCCTGGCCAGCCGGAATCTCGCGGTCGACGACACAGCCCGAAAGCACGCCGCCCGCCTGCACGTCGCACAGGAGCGTCACGCGCACGTCGTTCGGCCCGCCGGCGTCGCCCTTCGGCGCGGCGGCCTGCATGTCCTCGACGCTGGGCAGCGCGGTCCACCGGGGCGTCTTCACCGTCACCGGCTGCCCCCTGGCCAGTTCGGGCGCGAAGGTCATGGAGATGCGCACCTCCACGTCCTTGCGCAGGTCCGCGCCGCGCATCGCCTTCACGAGCTTGCGGGCCGCCTGCCCGAAGCCATAGCCGCGCGGCGACTCGCCCAGCACGTCGCAGTCGGTCATGTCGCCCGTGCGCGTGGAGGTGCAGGCCAGTTCGACGCCGCCGCCGAGCCCGGCGGCCCTGGCCTTCCCGGGATAGGCCGCCGCCATCTCGGCGTTGGTCGGGGCCATGATCCAGGTGATCTCGGCGGCCGCCGGCGCGGCCGTCGCCAGCGCGCCCACGGCGGCGAGGCAAGCGAAGCTGCGTGACATGGCAGGTCCTCCCGGGCCCCGGGAAAGATGCGCCCGCCGACCCGGACTTGTGAAGCCTCAGAGACGGACCCGCCGCTCGCTCATCCTCTCGATCGCCTCGGCGGCCAGCACCGACAGCGAGCGCAGCCCGTGGTCGGCGAAGACGTCCAGGGCGGCGTCCAGGGCCATCAGGGCCGCCGCGCGTTCGCCGGTCTCCCGCCCGGTCATGCCCATGCGGGCCTCGTAGAGGCGCGCCAGGTGCAGTTGCGCCAGCGCCCAGCCCACCGGATCGCGGCGCGGCGAGAGGTTGGCGAGCTCGATCTTCATGGCCGCCTCGGCCGCGTCCAGCACGGCCCGGTCGCCGGTCAGCTCGGCCTGGCGGGCCAGGCACACCGCGCGCGAGCCGGCCGCGGCGCCGCGCAGCGGCAGCGTCGGCGTCTCCTTCAGCACCAGGCCGGCGCGATCGTAGCAGGAGACGGCGTGCTCGAAGGCGCGCGCGTCGCTGGAGGCCTCGCCCAGCGCCTGCAGCGCCTGGGCCAGCGCCACCTGCGTGCGGGCCCAATCCAGCGGGCTGTGCTCGCGGGTCAGGTTGTCGAGCGCCATGGCCAGCGCGCCGGCGCCGGCGGCCAGGGCGTCCACGTCGCCGACGGCCTCGCCCTTCAGGGCCAGCGCCTGGCCGTGCAGGATCTTCGAGCGCACCCAGGTCAGCGGCTCGTAGGCGTTGTCGAGGCGCTCCGCGGCGTCCGCGGCCTCCCGGGCGGCGGCGTCCAGCATGTCGCCGTCCTTCAGCCGCGCGCCGAAGCCGCACAGCAGGTCGGCGCGGATCAGGCGGGCCTCGGCGGCCAGGGCGCGGGCGGCCGTGACCCGCTTGGCGATGTTGTCCAGCGCGGTGATCGGCAGGGTGAAGCGCTGCGCGAAGGCGACGGCCTCCGGCGCGTCCAGCCTGTCCAGCCCGCGGCGGCCCTCGATGGCCAGCAGGCCCACGTCGGCCAGCGGCGCGGCGAGCCCGCCCTTCACGCTGGTGCGGGCCTCCTTGAAGGCGGCCTCGGCGGCGGCGTTCAGGCCCGGGTCGCCGAAGATCTCGGCGCCCAGCAGGGCGGAGAAGGCCTGCTCGCAGCGCGCGCGCGCCCACCCGTCGCGGCGGTGCGCGGTCTCGAACCCGGCGGCGGCGGTCTCGGCGCCCGCGGCGGCCTTGCGCAGCGCCACGGCGTCGCCGGTGCGGCGCGCGACCTCGCGCCAGACGATGGCGGCTTCCAGACGGCGGCGCGGCTTGTCCTTGGCGCTGATCCGGCCCGCGGCGATGTCGGCCGCCTTGGCCTCCTGCGCGAGCATCCGGCAGTCAAGCAGCTCGAGGAGCGAGGAATCACCGCCCGTCAGGCCATCCTGCGGCGCCCCCTTGGAGCGGTCGGCGGCGAAGAAGCGCCGCAGCTCACGACCCAACTCGAACATAGACCCGCTCCGGCCCCACGGCGTCCCACGATGGAACGCCCCTCACAGGCATTGTCAGGTCCCAAGCAAAGCCGGAGCCGCAAGGTTTAACAAGTGGTTAATTCTACTGACATGGTTAATGCGACATCAAAGAAACGTCAGTAAAACAAAGTCATGGAAACTCGATTTCGTTAATTTCTGGCACGCTTCTTGCTCAAGGCGGACCGGGCGCCAAGCTCCCTCCCCCTTGATATGAACGTCATCCTCGGCCTTGTGCCGGGGATCCATCGTTCAGCCGCAAAGGCCCTGCGGCGGACCGCGCGGCGCGGTCCGCCGCAGGGCGCTCAGCGAGCGGTGCCATGGATCCCCGGCACAAGGCCGGTAATGACGTTCGTGAGGGGGTGGCGAAGGTGGGACCGCTCCTGCCGCCTCAGCGGAAGATCGCCGCCAGCTCCTCGGGCGTCAGTTGCCGCCACGCGCCCGGCGCGAGGTCGTCGGGCAGCGCCAGGCCGCCGATGCGGTCGCGGTGCAGGGCGGTCACGTGGTTGCCCACCGCGGCGAACATGCGGCGGACCTGGTGGTAGCGGCCCTCGGTGATGGTCAGGAACGCCTCGCGCGGGCCGATCGGCTCCAGCACCGCCGGCGCCAGCGGATCGGTCTCGCCGTCCAGCATCAGCTTGCCGCCGGCGAACGTCTCCGCCTCCCAGCCCTCCAGCGGCCGGTCCAGCGTGGCGCGGTAGCGCTTGGCCACGTGGCTCTTCGGCGCGATCACCCGGTGCAGGAACGCCCCGTCGTCGGTGATCAGCAGCAGGCCCGTGGTGTCCTTGTCGAGCCTGCCGATGGTGGACAGCCCCGGCATCCGCGCCTGCCAGCGGCGCGGCAGCAGCTCGTAGACGCTGCGGCCGGGCTCCTTGTGCGAGCAGACCACGTCCAGCGGCTTGTGCATGATCAGCGTCAGCGGCGCGGGCGGATCGACCGGCTTGCCGGCCACGGTCATCCGCTCGGGCAGGTCAGCGACCACCGGGACCTTCGCGCCAGCGTCCTTCAGGACCTCGCCGTCCAGCACCACCTGCTTATGCCTCACCAGGTCGGCCACCTCGCGCCGCGAGCCGTAGCCGAGGTTGGCCAGCAGGCGGTCCAGCCGCGCCATCGGGACCCTGGCGTTCATCGCCGCGCCTCGATCACCTTGTAGCCCTGGGCGTCGTCGCGCACCGCGAAGCTCCCGAACGCCGTCGACAGGGTCTGCTCGTAGGGCAGATGGCGGTTGGCCACCAGCCAGCAGGCGCCGCCCCGCCGCAGCATCGCCGCCGCCTTCGTCACGAACGCCACGCCCAGGGTCCGGTCCTCGACGCCGCCGTCGTGGAACGGCGGGTTCATCACCACGAAGTCGAGGTCGCCGCCCGCCGGAACCTGCCGCACGTCGGCCCAGGCGAGGGCGACCCGCGGGTCGTCGAGGTTGCGCCGCGCGCATTCGACCGCGCGCCGGTCGATGTCGATGCCGATGAGCGCCGTCACCGCCGGCGAGGCCAGCGCCCGCTGCGCCAGCAGCCCCAGGCCGCAGCCCAGGTCCGCTCCGCGCCCGGAGAGCGCCGGCAGGAGCTGTATCAGCCGCGCGCTGCCCGGATCGACGCGGTCCCAACTGAAGACGCCCGGCTGGGTCCAGGCGCCCAGGCCCGGCGACAGCCGGGGCGCGCCGGCCGCGACCGCCTCGGCGAGCCCCGTCGGCGCTTGCGGCCGCACCGTATGCGAGAACCGGTGATGCCGCCGCGCGTCCTCGCCGACGCTCGCCCCGAACGCCTCCAGCGCCTTCTTCAGCCGCCCGCCGCCCTTGTCCTTCGGCGCGAAGGCCAGCAGCGGCGCGCCGGGCTTCAGCACCCGGAGCGCGTGGGCCAGCACATGGTCCCGCTCCAGTACGCCTCCGGGCGCCAGAACCACCGCGCGCTCGACGCTGGCGTCGGCCATCGCCGCGAGGTCCTGCGATCCAGGGATCAGCGGCGAGACCTGCGTCGCGCCGGCGGGAACCTCGACCAGCCCCGGCGCGGGCGCGCCATAGAGGATGGTCCCCGTCACGGCCGCCCTACGCCCGTTCCTTCGAGCGCTCGAAGCGCACCTTCGGGAAGCGCTCGGACACGTAGCCCACCTCCCAGGCCGACTTGGCCAGGAACACCGGCTGCTCGTCGATGTCGCTGCCCATGGCGCTGCGATGCTTGCCCATGAAGTCCTCGAGGTCGGCCTTCTCGCCCACGATCCAGCGCGCCTCGGCGAAGGGGCTCGCCTCGAAGATCACGTCGAGCTGGTACTCCTCGCGCAGCCGGTCGGCCATCACCTCGAACTGGAGCTGGCCCACCGCGCCCACGATGAAGTCGGCGCCGATGCTCGGGCGGAAGAGCTGCGTCACGCCCTCCTCGGCCAGGCTCTCCAGCGCCTTCTTCAGGTGCTTGGCCTTCAGCGGGTCCTTCACCCGCACCCGCTGCAGGATCTCCGGCGCGAAGTTCGGCAGCCCTGCGAACCGCAGCGTCCCGCTCTCCGACAGGCTGTCGCCGACCCTGAGCACCCCATGGTTCGGGATGCCGATCACGTCGCCCGCGAACGCGTCCTCGGCCAGCTCGCGGTCGGACGCGAAGAACATCATCGGCGCGTTCACACTGAGCTGCTTGCCCGTGTTCTGCACCTTCAGCTTCATGCCGCGGCTGAACCGCCCCGAGCACAGCTTCAGGAAGGCGATCCGGTCGCGGTGGTTGGGGTCCATGTTCGCCTGGACCTTGAAGACGAAGCCGGTCACCTCGCGGTCGCCCGGCGCCACATGCGTGTCGTCGCCGCCCCTCCTGGCCGCCACCGCCTTCGGCGGCGGGGCATAGGCGCCCAGGCCCTCCAGCAACTGGTCCACGCCGAAATGGCGCAGCGCCGAGCCGAAGAACACCGGCGTCATGTGCCCTTCCAGGAACGCCTGCGGGTCGAACGCCTTCAGCCCGCCCAGGGCCAGCTCGGCGTTTTCCGACAGCTCCTCCTGCTCGTCCGGCTCCAGGTAGCTCACCACCGCATTGCCCCGGAACGGGATCGCGTCGGGATGGCCCTCGTCCTCGTCCTTCGCGCCGCCGGTCTTCCGGGCGAACGGCAGGAACCTGTCGCGCCGCAGGTCCAGCATGCCCTTGAAGCGGCCGCCCGAGCCGGCGGGCCAGTACAGCGGCGAGGGGTCCAGCGCCAGCTTCGAGGCCACCTCGTCCAGCAGTTCGAACGGGTCCTGCGCCTCGCGGTCCATCTTGTTGATGAAGGTGATGATCGGGATGTCGCGCATGCGGCACACCTCGAACAGCTTCAGCGTCTGCGGCTCGATGCCCTTGGCGGCGTCCAGCACCATCACCGCCGCGTCGGCCGCCGTCAGCGTCCGGTAGGTGTCCTCCGAGAAGTCCTCGTGGCCCGGCGTGTCCAGCAGGTTGAACATCAGCCCGTCGTGGTCGAACGTCATCACCGAGGCCGAGACGCTGATCCCGCGCTCGCGCTCGATCTTCATCCAGTCCGACCGGGTGCGCCGGTTTTCCCCCCGCGCCCGCACGGCGCCCGCCGCCCGGATCGCCCCGCCGGCCAGCAGCAGGTTCTCGGTCAGCGTGGTCTTGCCGGCGTCCGGGTGGCTGATGATCGCGAAGGTGCGGCGGCGCGCGGCCTCGGCGGCGGGAGAGTTGCTCATGGGGCGCCGCGCCTAGCACGAAACCGGGGCCGCACACCACTTTCCGCAAGCATTGAACGCGGCGCGCCGGGCGGTCATACTTTTGGTATGAAAGTCACCGTCTCCCTGCCCGACGCCATCTTCGAAGACGCCGAGGCGCTCGTGGCCACGCTCAGGACGTCCCGCAGCGACGTCTATGCCCGCGCCCTGGCCGAGTTCGTCGGCCACCACGCCCCCGAGCGGGTCACCGCGCTCATGAACCGGGTGGTGGAGGACGTCGGCGCCGAGGACGACGCCTTCTCCCGCGCCGCGGCGCGCCGGGCGCTCGGCCGCACCGAGTGGTGATCGCCCAGGCCGAGATCTGGTGGGCCGACCTCGGCGAACCGATCGGCTCGGCGCCCGGCTATCGGCGGCCCGTCGTCGTCGTGCAGGGCGACGCGCTCAACCTCAGCCGGATCGGCACGGTGGTGTGCGTGCCGCTGACCAGCAACCTGAAGTGGGGCGACGCGCCGGGCAACGTGCGCCTGCCGGCCGGCGCGACAGGCCTCGACCGCGACTCCGTGGCCAACGTCTCGCTGATCACCACAGTCGACAAGGGCCAGTTGACCGAACGGGTCGGCGCGGTGACCCGGCGGCAGCTCGATCTCATCCTGGCGGGGGTCGACGTCGTCCTGGGCCGCTGAGGGCCTCGTCGCCGGGGCGGTGGCTTCAAGTTCGGTCCGCGAGCATTATCTGAGGATCGCGCCCGACAGGAGGACCATCCGATGACCGCCACGACCGAAACCGCCATCCTCGCCGGCGGCTGCTTCTGGGGCGTGCAGGACCTGCTGCGCCGCCATCCGGGCGTGCTGAAGACCCGCGTCGGCTACTCGGGCGGCGACGTGCCCAACGCCACCTACCGCAACCACGGCACGCACGCCGAGGCGATCGAGATCATCTTCGACCCCGCGCAGATCGGCTTCCGCCAGCTCCTGGAGTTCTTCTTCCAGATCCACGACCCGACGACGAAGGACCGGCAGGGCAACGACATCGGCCCCAGCTACCGCTCGGCGATCTTCTACACGAGCGACGAACAGAAGCGCGTCGCGCTGGAGACGATCGCGGACGTGGATGCCTCCGGCCTGTGGCCGGGGAAGGTCGTCACCGAGGTGACGGCGGCCGGACCGTTCTGGGAGGCCGAGGACGAGCACCAGGACTACCTGGAGCGCATCCCCAACGGCTACACCTGCCACTTCATCCGCCCGAACTGGCGCCTGCCGGTTCGCGCCGAGGCGCGCTGAGCCGGAGACCTACTTCGTGGCCTTCGCGGCGTCCTTCGCGGCCTTGTTCAGGTCGGGCGCGTTGGGCGAGCGCATGGCGGTCTGGGCCTGCATGCCTTCCTGCAGCGCCTTGGCCGCGCCCTCGTGCGACATGATCTTGGCCAGCACCGCCTGCCCCGCCCGCTCGAACGACTCGCGGTGCTCGATCACGTAGGCGCGTGAATCCCGGTAGCCGTCGAGCAGCCCGTGGATCTCGGGGATCACGTAGCGCGCCACCAGTTCCCAGCTACGGCTGGTCGCCTCGCGGTTGGCCCAGTCGTGCGCGAAGCCCAGCACGGTCCCGAACCCGCCCGCCGACGCCGCGAGCTTGCGGATCGCCGCCACCAGGTCGTCCGGCGTCCCGATCACCGCCGCCGAGCCCGGCGCGAACGCGGTCTGCTCGACGGCTTCCTCCGGAGACTTGAACACCTCGGCGCCCGGCCGCATCAGCGTGCCGACCGTGTACTCGTTGTGCCAGTGCATGAGGCCCTGGGCCGACTCCGCGATGGCCTGCTCGCGCGTCTCGGCGATGTGCCAGGTCATCAGCACGCGCCAGTTGTCGCGGCTCACGGTCTTGCCGTGCTTGGCGGCGGCCTGCTCGGCGAAGCCCCACTGCGTCGGCAGCGCCGCGAGCCCCGCGTCCGAGTTCGAGCCGATCGACAGCACCCCGATGCCGTACTTGCCCGCCAGCGTCATGCCCGACGGGCTGATCGACGAGGCCGTCACCATCGGCAGCTCCTCCTGCAGCGGGAAGAGTTGCAGGCGCGCGTCCTTCAGGGTGAACCAGTCGCTTTCGTGGGTGACCCGCTCGCCGCGGAACAGCCGCTGCAGCACGCCGATCGCCTCGTCCTGGCGGTCGCGCTGGGTCATCGGGTCGATCCCCAGCATGTAGGCGTCCGACGGCAGCGCCCCGGGGCCCGTGCCGAAGATCACCCGGCCGCGGCTCATGTGGTCCAGTTGCACCATCCGCTGCGCCACGTTGAACGGGTGGTGGTAGGGCAGCGAGACCACGCCCGTGCCCAGCCGGATCCGCTGCGTGCGCTCGGCGACCGCCGCCAGGAACATCTCCGGCGAGGCGATGACTTCCCAGCCCGTCGAGTGGTGCTCGCCCACCCAGAACTCGTCGAAGCCCAGCTCGTCCAGGTGCGCCGCGAACCTGATGTCGTTGCGCATCTGCAGCATCGGGTGCTCGCCGATGGGGTGATGCGGCGCCAGGAACGCACCGAACTTCATACGGGCCATTTGTCCCCTCCCAGGGTTTCCCGAATTCGTAAGTGACGGCTGATCACTTGGCCATACCGACCCAACGTCAACCGGCGGCGGCTTACTCCGCCTCGGCCACCTGCAGCGTCTCGCGCAGCTCGCGCTTCAGGAACTTGCCGTTGGCGTTGCGCGGGATCAGATCCTGCAGGATCCAGATGTAGCGCGGCACCTTGTGCTTCGCGATCTGGGCGCCGACCGCCGCGCGAACCTGCCCGGCCGTGAGCGTCTGGCCCGGCTGCGGCACGATGGCGGCGCCGACCTCCTCGCCCATCCGGTCGTCCGGCACGCCGAACACGCAGCACTCGGCCACCGCCGGATCGCGATGCACCGCGGCCTCGACCTCGACGCAGTAGATGTTCTCGCCGCCTCGCAGGACCATGTCCTTCTTGCGGTCCACCAGATAGATGAAGCCCTCCTCGTCCAGGTAGGCGACGTCGCCGGTGTGCAGCCAGCCGTCGGTGATCGACTCGGCCGTCGCGTCGGGGCGGTTGATGTAGCCCTTGATCACCGAGGCGCCGCGCACCCACAGCTCGCCCGGCTGGCCGGCCGGCAGCGCCTGGCCGTCGTCGCCCACCACCTGCACCTCGAAGGTGGGCATGGCGCGGCCGCAGCTCGCGGGCTTGTCCACGAAGAAGTCGCCCGAGATCGAGGTGATGATCCCCGACGTCTCGGTCATGCCGTAGCCGGTGTTCGGCCGCGCGGTCGCGACGGCCTTGTCGATCTTGTCCACCAGGTCGGGCTGCAACTGCGCCCCGCCGCCGCCCATGGTGAGCAGGCTGGAGGTGTCGTACTTGGCGAAGTCGGGGTGCATGATCATCTCGCGCGCCATCACCGGCACGCCGCCGGCCGAGGTGCAGCGCTCGCGCTCGATCAGCTTCAGCGCCTCGACCACGTCCCACTTGTACATCAGCACCATCTTCCCGCCGGCGGCGGTGGTGGCGTAGGCGGCGCAGTTGTTGGCCGTGACGTGGAACAGCGGCGTGGTCACCAGGCTCACCGGGATCGGCGGCGCGACGGTCGGATCGGGCGTGACGCCCATGCCGCGCTGGGTCGCCAGCGCCGTCACCTGGCCCGCGAACATCATGTTCATCAGGTTGTTGATGCAGCTCCGGTGGGTGAGCTGTGCGCCCTTCGGGAAGCCCGTGGTCCCCGAGGTGTAGAAGATGCAGAGGTCGCTGTCAGGATCGATCCCGACGTCGGGCAGCGCGCCGCCATGGCCCACCACGTCCGACCACGCGACCGCCCCGGCCGGCGGGTCGGTCCGCACCGCCACGAGGATCGCGCCGCCCAGCATCTCCGGCTGCTCGTTCAGCCGCGCGATCCGCTCGGCGTCGGCGAACAGCACCTTGGGCGCGGCGTCCTTCATGCCGTAGGCCATCTCGGGTGCGGTCCACCAGGCGTTCATGCCCACGCACGCCACGCCGATGCAGGCGCAGGCCCAGTAGATCAGCATCCACTCCGGATAGTTGCGCATGGCCACCGCCACGCGGTCGCCGGGCTTCACCCCGTTCGCCAGCAGCCAGTTGGCCGTCGAGGCCACCCGCCGGTGCGCCTCGGCGTAGGTGATCCGCTCGTCGCCGAACACCAGGTAGTCGCGGTCGGCGAACTGGGCCGACGACAGCCACAGCGCCCGCACGCTGGGCGGCGCGTTCCTGAAGGCGCGCACGGGAACCCCGCGCACCTCGACGTCCACCACCTCCAGCGGCGCGCCCGGCCCGGTCAGCTCGTCCCAGGCCTTGTTCAGTTCCGCGTAGTGCATTCCGTTTTCATCCCTTGATCTCGTGCCGGCGTCTTGGGGCGCCGTTGGTTGCAAACAAAAACTACTCAGGCCTTCTCCACCGGCTCAACCAGGAAGTGGCGGCCCTCACGATCCTCGATCTCGACCACCCAGACGTCCGGATCGATCCGGACCGCGCGCTCGATGTAGCGGTCGAGGTCGCCCTCTTCCCGCGACGCCGCCGGCTCCATCCAGACCCGGTCGCCGTCGCCGCGCGTGGCCTCCGACAGAAGCCGCGCCGTCCCGTCCGTCCGATTCAGCACCTTCACCAGGACCGCCCCGGCCCGGGGGTCGCCCTTGCGCGCCACGACGGCGAAGCCGCCGCCGATCTCGACGCGGCGGATGAGGGCGCCGACCCAGATGTCGGTGGACAGCAGCATCGGCGATGCAGTTAGCGCGTCTAACGCCCGTTTGAAATCGTTAACCCTGTCCGTCCACCGGGCCTCAACCGTCCCGAGGGTAAGCCGCGTCCGTCAGACGGCCGGAACCACGGCCGCGAACGATGGTGGATTTGAGGACGCATGAGCTCGCGCAGAAGCGCCGGGCCGACGTCTCGGGTGTTGGGGTTCGCAGGGGCCGCGGCGGCGATCGCCCTCCCTGCGGCGGCGCTGGCCCAGCCGGCGGACCTCTTCTTCGAGCGGACGGTGATGACGGCGGCGGACAGCCGCTGCGACCTGTTCACGCCCGCGGTGTCTTCGGCGCTGGCCGCCGGCGCGGCCCAGGCCCGGGGCGCGGCCCTGCGCGCCGGGGCCGACCTCAAGTCGCTGGCCGCCATCGAGAAGAACGCCAGGGGCCGCGCGGCCCAGATCGACTGCGCGAGCCCGCTGATCGCCAGCCAGGCCGCCCGCATCCAGGCCGCCTACGGCAGCTACGCGCGCATCCAGCGCATGGTCTATCCGGGCGACCTCACCGAATGGCGCGCCGACCGCGGCGTCGGCCGCACCGCGCGCTGGCGCCTGTCGCAGAGCGCGGACTTCGGCTCGAACCGCATGATCTTCGGCCTCGCCGGCCGCCAGGACAACCAGAGCGCCCTCGTCGCCGTGGGCGCCTTCTCCGACAAGGCCGCGCCCTATTCGGCCCGCCTCGTCATGCGCGACACCGGCCGCACCATGGGCCCCTACCTGCTCGCCGGCCGCCAGCCGCTGTCGAAGAAGCTGCCCCCGTCGTCGGCCACCCGGAGCTACATCGCCGAGGCCCGCGCCGGCGCCGAGACCGAGCTGCTGCCCAAGGGCTATGCGGGCGGCTGGGCCTTCCGCTTCCCCACGGCCGCGGTGCAGGCCCTCAGCGAGCTCGACCCCCGCGAGGCCGTCGCCGTCGAGTTCATGCTGCCGGGCGGCCGCTCGCGCACGGCCTACGTCGAGGTGGGCGACTTCGCCGCCGGCCGCGCCTTCCTCCAGATCGCCTCGCGCTAACGACGCCCTTCTCCCTGAGGAGAAGGTGGCGCGTAGCATGCCGGATGAGGGGCGTTCGCGCCCTCCAATCGCAAGGGCGCGTCAGCGCCGCCTGTTCGACACCAAGTCCACCAAGGTCACAAAGAGGTTGGCGTCGCCCTTGGTGTTCTTGGTGGCCTTGGTGGTTCGAAATCACAGCGCCTGCGGCGCGCAGAACGTCGCCGGCTCAGCGCGGCCTCACTTCCGGAGCCTGCGGCTGACACCTTCTCCCCCAAGGGGAGAAGGACCGCCTTCCGACTACCCCTTCCGCCGGATCGGCTCGGCGTTGGCGCCGGTGAGGACCGGCATGCGCACCGTGACGCTCGTGCCCTGGCCCATCTCGCTTTCCAGGGCCATGTCGCCGCCGTGCAGGCGGGCGAAGGCGCGGACGAGGGAAAGGCCCAGGCCCGTGCCCTCCAGCTTCTTCTCCTGCTCGCCCACCTGTTCGAAGGGACGGCCCAGGCGCTCGATGTCGTCGCGGGCGATGCCGACGCCGGTATCGGCCACCACCAGCTCCAGGGTGTCGCCGTCGCCCTGCACGGTGACGGTCACCGACCCGCCGCGCGGCGTGAACTTCAGCGCGTTCGAGATCAGGTTCAGCGCGATCTGCTTCACCGCGCGCTTGTCGGCCTCGGCCTCCAGCGGCGCGATCGGCAGCACGCCGCGCAGGTTCACCCCCGCCCGGTCGGCCTGGCCCCGCATGAGCCTGAGCACCGCCGAGATCGCGTCGCGCGCGTCGAAGGTCTCGATCGACAGCTCGAACCGCTCGGCCTCGATCTTCGACATATCGAGCACGTCGTTGATCAGCTCCAGAAGATGCGTGCCGCTCTCGTGGATCAGCTCGGCGTACTCGGCGTAGCGGTCGCCCAGCGGCCCGAACAGGCGCTGCCGCATGATGTCGGAGAAGCCCATGATGGCGTTGAGCGGCGTGCGCAGCTCGTGGCTCATGTTGGCGAGGAAGCGCGACTTGCCGGCGTTCTGCTGCTCGGCGGTGACCCGCTCGGCGTCGAGGCGCTTCTCGCGGGCGAACTGCTCGCGCGCGTCGCGCACCGCGGCCACCAGCCGGCCCGCCTCGGTGGCGCGCAGCGTCAGTTCCAGCCAGCCGTCGCCGTCGCCGGCCTGCGCCACATAGACCTGCGCGCGGCCATCCCGCACCGCGGCATGCAGCGCGCCGGCCAGCGCCGGAAGGTCGGCCTCGGCCACCAGGTGGCCCAGGCTCCGGCCCTCCAGCCCGCGCGGCGCGTAGCCGCCCACGGTGGCGCCCGCGGCGGCCAGCACGCGGCCGGCCCTGTCCAGCGACGCCAGCAGCAGCGGCTGCGCGTCCAGGATCTCCAGCACCTGCTCGGCGCGGTCGCGGCGGCGGTTGTCGCGGGCGACCATGCCCTGGAAGCCCACCAGCCCGGTCGCGAAGCCCAGGGTCACCGTCGCCAGCGCCAGCAGGCCCAGCCAGGGCGCCAGCGTCGGGTCGGCCACCGGCAGCGGCATCAGCGCCGCGTCCAGGGTCGAGACCGCCGCGGCGGCCAGCGCGGCGGCGGCGCCCAGGGCCAGGGTCTCGCGCGTGCGGAAGGCCGTGGCGGCGGCGGCCGGCGCCAGGCACCACGCCGCCAGCGGCCCGGCCGGTCCGCCGGTCAGGTGGCAGGCCGCCGCCCCCGCGACGCCCCAGATCAGCACCGAGACCGCACGGCCCCCGCGGCCCAGCGTCGACAGCAGCGCCCCCAGCACGGCCGCGGCGCCACCGGCGGCCAGCGCCGTCAGCTCGGGGCCGACCGGCAGGAGACCGCGCGCCGAGAGCAGACCCGTCGTCACCGCGACCGCCAGCGCCCAGCCGCCATGCCAAGCGAGTCCGCCGTGCGCGAAAAGGGGCGCCGCGTCACCGCGGCGGCGCCGTTTCGCCGATGTCGGGCGGGCCCCGGCCATGGAGAACCTCAGACAGCCCCGTCAGGTTCGGAGGCCGAGACTAGCCGTGGGGCCAGATTCGCGCGAGCGTACGCGCGGGCCACGGCCGTCGCGCAAGACTTTTGCAACCGCCTTGCGCCAGCTTGCGGCCCTCGACCCTGCAGGCGCGCCGCCGACCCATGGCTCAAGAAGCCGATTCCCCGTCCAGCGGCGCCAGCCGAGCCCAGGCCCGCCTCGAGGCGGCCATGGACGAGCAGAAGCGATCGTTTCTGCGGATGGTCAGTCATGAGCTACGCACCCCCTTGAACTCGATCCTGGGGTTCTCGGAAATTCTCAATTCCGAACTGTACGGCCCCCTGGGGGCTCCCCAGTACAAGGAATATGCCGGGATCATCCACGCCAGCGGCCATAAACTGTTGAAACTCGTCAATCAGGTGTTGGAGATCGCCCGCCTCGAAGGCCGCACGATCGACTTCGACGCCGCCAGCGAACCCCTCGACACCGCCCTCGACGACGTCCTGCCGAGCCTGCGGCCCGAGATGGCCGCCCGCAGCGTCGGCATCGAGATCGCCGGGCCGCTCCCGTGCGTGATGGCCGACCACCGCGGCCTGCGCCAGGTGCTGACCCAGCTCCTCCAGAACGCCATCGCCTTCTCGCCGGAGGGCTCCGTGATCCGGGCGTCGGCCCAGGCCCAGGACGGCATGGTCGAGCTCTCGATCCGCGACGAGGGCGAAGGTGTCGATCCCGACGAGATCCCGCGCCTGATGGCGCCGTTCGAGCAGGCCGAGACGGCGCTCACCCGCAAGGCCGAGGGCGCGGGCCTGGGCCTGCCGATCGCCGACCTCACCTGCCGCGCCATGGGCGGGCGCCTGCGCCTGGTCTCCGCGCCCGGCCAGGGCCTCACCGCCGTCGTGCGCCTGCCCGCGGGGTGAACCCGGTTGCGCCTCGGCCCCCTGCCCCTTAACTCCCGCCGCACATGGCCGGCATCGACGACGCGCTTTCGGAACTCGCCGACGAGTTCGACCTCCTGGGCGACTGGGAGGAGCGCTATCGCTATGTGATCGAGCTGGGCAGGGACCTCGCCCCGCTCTCCGACGTCGAACGCAACGACCTCACCAAGGTCCGCGGCTGCGCCAGCCAGGTGTGGCTGGTGACCGAGCCGCAAGCCGACGGGACGCTGCGGTTCCGCGGCGACAGCGACGCCCACATCGTGCGCGGCCTGATCGCCATCGTGCTGCGCCTCTATTCCGGCCGGACGCCCGCCGAGATCCTCGCCTTCGACGCCAGGGCCGCCTTCGACAAGCTGGGCCTCACCGGCGCGCTCTCCTCGCAGCGCTCCAACGGCCTGGCTTCGATGGTCGCCCGTATCCGCCGCGACGCGGAACTGGCGCAGGCGGCCTAGGCTGCCGGGCGGATGCCGCTGAGGTTGGCGGCGGCCGGGAGGCCCACGACCGCGTCGTAGCCCAGGATCATGCCCACGCCGTCGCCGTCGGTGGCGAGCGGCAGGCGGATCCAGAGGATCGACAGGTGCGAGGCGCCCCGCCAGGCCAGGCTGTGTACGCCCACGCCGGGCTTCCGGTCGCTGACCACCTTGTCCAGCTCGCCGCGCCAGTAGTCGGCGGCGGCCGAATTGTAGACCTCGCCGAACGAGCGCCCCGTGATCTCGCGGCCGTAGACGCTGTAGAGCCCGGTCCCGGCCAGGCGCACGCGGTAGTCCTCGCCGGTCACCTCCGGCGTCTCGATCAGGCTGACGGTGGGCAAGAGGCGCTTCATGTGCGCCGGGTCGACCTTGCGGCGCGGCGGCGCGGCGCCGTCCCCGCACAGCGAGCGCCAATAGGCGAACAGCTCCTCGTGAGCCCGGATCGCAGCGGTCGGGGGTCCGATCTGCGCCGCCATCTTCAGTTACGCCGATAGTCGCTTGGATTCATGACGAATCACAATCGCTGACCCGCGAATCGGCGGCAAGCTGAAAGTGGTTAACGCGATGCGAAAGTCCGGTGAAGCGGCGCCCCGTCGCCGCGCCCGGAACGAAGACGCCCGCCGGAGGTCCGGCGGGCGCTTCGATTTCATTCCCGCTCCCCGCTCATCCCGGCGTCCGCGGGATGAGCGGTATCAGCGCTTCTTCTTCGGCGCCTGGCGGCCGCCCTGGCCCAGGCCCATCTGCTTGGCGAGGTCCGAGCGCGCCTTGGCGTAGTTCGGCGCGACCATCGGATAGTCCTTCGCCAGGCCCCACTTCGCGCGGTACTCCTCGGGGCTCATGTTGTACTTGGTCCGCAGGTGCCGCTTCAGCGACTTGAACTTGCGGCCGTCTTCCAGGCACACGAGGTGGTCCGGCGTGATCGAGCGGCGGATCGGCACGGCCGGCTCCTTCGGCGCGGCCTCGACGGCCTCGACGCCCGACGAGACGCCGGCCAGCGCCCGGTGGACGCTCTGGATCAGGCCCGGCAGATCGGCGGCCGCGACAGTGTTGTTGCTGACGTAGGCGGAAACAATGTCCACCGTCATCTCGATGACTTCTGATTTCTCGTCCATTTATCGGGTTCCAAAGGTTTCGCGCCAACAGAGGACGCTGATTGATTCATAAGATGAGTGCGCCGTCATTATCGGCATCGGACGCTGTGGACAACCGGGAAATAGAGAAAAACCGCCCTCTCCTATTGCGAGAGCAGAAGATCCGCGCAACGCCAGCAATCGCAAACCCCCGTTCCAGTAAGCCTGTCCGCTGTACCTGCCCTCTTCGCGTGCGCCGCAGCATGCGCGAACATCGCCACGTCCCTCAACCGCCTTGGACGCCGCAGGCGCAGCAAAAAACCGCGGAGATCGCGGAGATTCGCGGAGGAGTCCGAAGCTCCCGCCGCCTCTCTGCGCATCTCCGCGGTCTCCGCGGTTCGAAAAATCGGGCGCCCGACGCGCCCTGGGATCAACTGAACTCGGGTCGGGTCCAGTGCGGCCAGATGTCGGGCAGGTCCTGCGAGACCTTGTCCGGATAGTTCGGCGGCCGCTTCTCCAGGAACGAGGTGACGCCCTCGCGCGCGTCGCCCGACTTGCCGCGGGCCTGGATGCCGCGGCTGTCGGCCTGGTGGGCGTGCATCGGGTGCGCCGCGCCCGCCATCCGCCAGATCAACTGGCGCGTGATGGCCACCGACACCGGCGCGGTGTTGTCGGCGATCTCGCGGGCGATCGCCCTGGCGGCCGGCAGCAGGTCGTCCGGCGCGTGGATCGAGCGCACGAAGCCCTTCTCGTGCGCCTCGGCGGCCGGGAAGATCCGGCCCGTGTAGCACCACTCCAGCGCCGTCTGGACGCCCACCAGGTGCGGCAGGAACCACGACGAGGCCGCCTCCGGGTTCAGCCCGCGCCGCGCGAACACGAAGCCGTAGCGGGCGTTCTCGGACGCCAGCCGGATGTCCATGGCGCACTGCATGGTGACCCCGATGCCCACCGCCGCGCCGTTGCAGGCCGAGATCACCGGCTTCAGGCTCTCGAAGATGCGCAGGGTGAGCAGGCCGCCGCCGTCGCGGTTCACCCCGCCCGTCCCGGCGCGCGCCTGCTGGTCCGCCGCGCTGCGGGCGTCGTAGTTGAAGGTCTCGGCCCCAGCCGACAGGTCGGCCCCGGCGCAGAACGCCCGGCCCGCCCCGGTGACGATCACCACGCGGACGTCGTCGCGCGCGTCGGTCTCGTCGAACGCGGCGATCATGTCCTTCATCATCTGGGTGTTGAAGGCGTTCAGCTTGTCGGGCCGGTTCAGCGTCATCGTCGCGACGCCGTCCTCGACGTCCAGGATCAGGGTCTCGTAGGCAGCCATGCTCGGGGTCCTCGTTGTCAGTCCCCGCCACTCGGGCGCGGTTGACGGTAGGGTGGTCAAGCCCCCGAGAGGTGCGCCCCGATCGCCTCGTAGGCCGGCAGCGACACCCGATCCAGCGGACCGTTGCCGTTGGCCGCCGTGGGGTGCGAGGCGAAGCGCGCGATCACCATCTCGGCGCCCGGCGCGACGTAGCAGACCTGGCCGTGGATGCCGCGGGCCGTATAGGCGCCGAAGCGGTTGTGGCTCACCCACCACTGGTTCCGGTAGCTCCAGCCCGGCAGGGTCACATAGCCGGCCTTGGCGAAGTCCTCGGTCCGCGCCCCGCCCGCGATGTCGGCCACCACCGCCTCGGGCACGACCCGCTGGCCGTTGAACGTCCCGCCCAGCCGCATCATCTCGCCGAACCGCGCCAGGTCGCGGGTGGTGACGTTCAGGCCCGCGCCGCACAGCGCGAAGCCCGCGCCGTCGACCATGACGTAGCCGTCCTCCTCCGCGCCCAGCTTCCGCCAGATGCGCTCGGAGAGCAGGTCGGCGAAGGCCTGCCCGGCCGCGCGCTGCACGATCCAGCCCAGCACCTCGGTGTTGCAGGTCTTGTAGGCGAAGGCCTCGCCGTGCTCGCCCTGCTTCTTCAGCGTCTTCAGGAAGTCGAACACGGTCGTCGGGCCGGCATAGCCCTCCGGCGGCCGCGACCACCCCGCCGCCACGCCGTAGAACCGCACCTCGGCGTCGGGGTCGACGTAGTCCTCGCGGTAGCGGACGCCGGTGGTCATATCCATCACGTGGCGGACCGTGGCGTCGCCGAACGCGCTGCCCTCCAGCTCGGGCACGTAGGCCGTCACCAGGGCCGCCGGGTCGATCGCGCCCTCGTGCGCCAGCATCGCCGCCAGGAGGCCGCAGAACGACTTGGTCACCGACATCGCCAGGTGCGGCCGCTCAGGCGTCAGCGCCCCGCGATAGGTCTCGTAGACCACCTGCCCGCGGTGCAGCACCACCAGCCCGTCGGTGAAATTCTCCGCGACGCTCTCGCCCCAGGTCATCGCCCGCCCGTCCTGGGTCGTGAACGGCACGGCGTCCAGGTCGTCGCGCAGCGCATGGGGCAGCGCCGCCGCCGCGCCCGGCCCGCGCCGGATGCCCGCCGACGGGCCCAGCTCCCGCTGGTGGCTGAAGCTCCAGCGCGTGTTCGGGAACCGCCAGCTCGTGCTGTCCGACGCCCGTACGGTCTTCTCCGCCGGCGGCGGAACGCCCTGCATCACCCCCAGCGCGACAGGATCGGTCGAGGCGGCGGTCGGCGCGGGTTGGGCGGAATCGGGCATGGCGCGGTCCTTCGGCGGGGCGAACGGGCCGCCATCCCATCCCTATCGCGCGGCGACTGCAAGCCGCCGGCGCCGTTCGACGCGGCGACGGTTCCGGCTGGCGCCCCCGGCGCGCAGCGCCCCGCTTGACGCCCGCCACGTCAACGCCGCTCACTCGCCGAAACGGCGGGCGCCACAGACCCGCAAGCCCACGGGAGCGACGCGTCCATGCATCCGGCGATCCATGCCAAGACCCATCCCGACCGGGCCGCCTACATCATGGCCGGCTCGGGCGAGACGGTGACCTACCGCCAGTTGGACGAGCGCTCGAACCAGGCGGCGCACCTGTTCCGGTCGCTGGGCCTGAAGGTGGGCGACGTCATCGCCATCTTCCTGGAGAACCACCCCCGCTACTACGAGATCGCCTGGGCGGCGCAGCGGGCGGGGCTCTACTACACCTGCATCTCGTCCAAGCTCACCGCCGGCGAGGTCGAGTACATCGTGGGCGACTGCGGGGCGCGGCTGCTGGTCACGTCCCCGGGCGTCGGCGCCGTGGTCGACGAACTGCCGGGCGTGCTGCCGAAGTCGGTGAAGCTCTACATGACCGACCCGGCCCGGGCGCCCTACGAAAGCTGGGAGGCGGCCATCGCCGGCTTCCCGACCACGCCGATCGCCGACGAGACCTCGGGCTCGGACATGCTCTACTCGTCGGGCACCACCGGCCGGCCCAAGGGTATCAAGCCGCCGCTCACCGGCCTGCCCATCGACCAGACGCCGGGCATGGGCAGCATCGCCCAGATGCTGTTCGGCTTCCCCGAGACGCCGACCTACCTGTCGCCCGCGCCGCTCTATCACGCCGCCCCCCTGCGCTGGACCATGGGCGTGCATCGCCAGGGCGGGACGGTCGTGGTGATGGAGAAGTTCGACCCCGAACAGGCCCTGGCCCTGATCGAGAAGCACCGGTGCGACTGCGGCCAGTTCGTGCCCACCCACTTCGTGCGCATGCTGAAGCTGCCGCAGGAAGTGCGCGACCGCTACGACGTCTCGTCGATGAAGTCGGCGGTGCATGCCGCCGCGCCCTGCCCCGTGCCCGTGAAGGAGCAGATGATCGCCTGGTGGGGCGACGCGATCTACGAGTACTACGCCGGCACCGAGGGCAACGGCTTCTGCTACATCACCGCGCCCGAGTGGATGGCGCACAAGGGCTCGGTCGGCCGCGCGATCATCGGCGAACTCAGGATCTGCGGCGAGGACGGCGAGGCGCTGCCGCCCCGCTCCGAGGGCGTGGTCCACTTCGCCAACGGCCCGCCGCTCGCCTACCACAACGCCCCCGAGAAGGTGGCCGAGAACACCAACCGCCACGGCTGGACGACGCTGGGCGACGTGGGCTGGGTCGACGAGGAGGGCTATCTCTACCTGACCGACCGCAAGAGCTTCATGATCATCTCGGGCGGCGTGAACATCTATCCGCAGGAGATCGAGAACCTGCTGATCGGCCACCCCAAGGTCGCCGACGTGGCCGTGGTGGGCGGCCCGCACGAGGAGATGGGCGAGCAGGTGATCGCGGTGATCCAGCCCGCCGACTGGGCCGAGGCGGGCGATGCGCTGCGCGACGAACTGATGGCCTTCGCCCGCGCCGGCCTCAGCCACGTGAAAGCGCCCCGCAAGCTCGACTTCATGGAGGAGCTGCCCCGCCACGCCACCGGCAAGCTCTACAAGCGCCTCATCCGCGACGCCTACTGGGGCAAGGCGGGCTCGCGGATCGTGTAGAGTCCTGTTTTGTTCTCGGCGGATCCCGTGATACAATCGACCCATGAAGCAGCGCAGAGCCGAGATCGAATCCGCCCGCCGCGAGCAGCCCGACACCCTTGAGGCGTCTATCGCGCGCGGCCTGGCCGACGCGGAAGCGGGACGTGTGGTGCCGCACAGCGAAGTGAAGCTATGGCTTGAGAAGCTCGCGCGCGGAGAGCGTGCGCCTAGGCCGCGGTCACGCTGAGCATTGGCGACCGTCATTTGGTCTGAGGACGCGCTTTGCGGCGTCGAGGATATCTATGATTGGATCGCTGCCGATAGGCCCCGCGCCGCAGACGCCTTTGCGCAGGCGATCCTGGATGCGGGAAACAGCCTCGAGACGCTGCCGGAGCGCGGCCGACCGGCCGCTGGCGGGCTACGTGAACTGACCTTCGTGCGCCCCTGCATCATCAGCTATCGCTACGAACCAACGATCGACAGGGTGACGATAGTGGCTGTCTGGCACGGCGCCCGCTTCGGACCCCCGCCGACGCGTCGCTGACCCCGCGTCCGCCTTGCCCCCGGATCGTCCGACACCTACCACCACACCCGCAACATCGAGGAGCGAACGAATGAACCCGGTCGAGATCAAGGACCTGCCCGGACTGGTGGGCCAGGAGGTGGGCGTGTCGGACTGGGTCACGATCGACCAGGACCGCGTCAACAAGTTCGCCGACGCCACCGGCGACCACCAGTGGATCCACGTCGACGTCGAGCGCGCGACGAAGGAGATCGGCGGCCCGATCGCCCACGGCTATCTGACGCTGAGCCTGATCCCGATGCTGGGCGCCGGGATGCTGCCGGTGAAGGGCGTGACCCGCGGCATCAACTACGGCTCGGACAAGGTGCGCTTCACCAACATGGTCCGCGTCGGCAAGCGCGTGCGCATGCGCCAGAAGCTGATCGGCGCCGAGCCCAAGGCCGGCGGCATGCAGATCAAGAACGAATGCACCATCGAGATCGAGGGCGAGGACCGCCCCGCCTGCATCGCCGAGACCATCTCGGTCCTGTACGGCGGCTGAGACGTCGGTGGCGGAGGCCGTTCAAGGCCCTCCGCGCATCCCTGCCGCGACGCCGGCGCCGCGCGTCGCCGGGCGATCCAACCGAAACTTCGCCCGCGGCGCGTTCCTGCGCTCGACGGCGGCGGCGAACTGGCGCTAGATGAACGACTTGAGAGTCGTTCGCATCTTCATTGGCGATCGACCGTTCGATGTGGTTCGATGGACGCCGAAACCGCCGCCAAGTCGTTCGCCGCGCTGGGCCACGAGGGTCGCCTCCTGGCGTTCCGCCTCCTGGTCGAGGCCGGGCCCCAAGGCCTGCCTGCCGGCGAAGTGGCCCGCCGCACCGGCGCCTTGCAGAACACCTCGTCCAGCAATCTGGGAATCCTCGCCTCGACCGGCCTCATCCGCTCGCATCGCGAGGGCCGGTCGATCATCTACAGCGTCGCGCATGGCCGTTTCGGCGAGTTGCTGGAGTATCTCGTGCAGGACTGCTGCGGCGGCAGGCCGGAACTCTGCGCCCCGTTCTTCGCGAAGCTGCTCGAGGCCTGCTCAGCGGGCGGCGACGACGAAGGCCGCGAGATCGGCAAGGACCGTCCCGACGGGTGCTGCTGAGCCCGGCGGAGGCCTGGGAATCGGCGGCGTATCTGAGCGGCTACTCGCGCGCGGCTTCCTCGGCCGACGCGGTCTTGCTGCCGGTCACCGCGGTCATGCCCTCGGCCAGCGTCGTCTGCGTCAGCGGGTTCTGCATCAGGCCGATGGTCTCGCGGATGTAGCGGGCGTGGGTGACGATGCCGATCTCGAGGCGCTCGTTGTTCAGTTCGACCTGCTGGGTCAGCAGGCCGGCGATGAAGCCGTCGTCGGCCGGCGCGGCCTCGGCCGCATTCGACGCCTGCTGGACGCCCGACGCCAGTGGCCGCACGCCCCGGCTGACGAACACCGGCCCGCCCGAGTTGCCCGGGAAGACCGAGAAGTCGAGCAGAAAGGTCGGGAACACCTTGGCCGGCGCCAGCGGATAGCTGGCCACCCGGCCCGAACGCAGGATCGGGAAGCCCGCCGAATTGGCCGACAGCCCGCGCGGGAAGCCCAGCGCCATCATCTCGTCGCCGGCGCTCACCTGGTACTTGTCGAAGGTGTCGTCGGCGGCCAGGTAGTTCATCGGCAGCGCCGCCTTCGCGAACTCGGCCGGCGCCTTGATGGTGATGGCGGCGACGTCGCGGTTCGGGTGGTGGGTCCACAGTTCGCGGCCGTCGCCGTCGCGGATCTTCAACTGCTGGGGCGAGTAGCTCCACGAACCGTCCGGATTGGCGATGCGGTAGCCGATGCGGGCGGTCGCGCCCGGCATCTTCTGGAACACGTGGTTGGCCGTGACGAGCACCGTGCGCGGCTTGCCGTCGGCGCCCGGCGCGGAGATCAGGAAGCCCGTTCCGACGGTGCGTGTCCCGTCGCCCAGCGGCTGTTCAAGCTGAACAGTCGCGTGGATCAGATCAACCGCCAGGTCCATGACCATGGGTGGCCCCTCAACTCGACTAGCCCCTCGCGTCTTTGATGCGCGATCTCGATGCACAAGTAGTGAATCACGGAACGACTGTGGCCAACAAGCCGCCACATTCGCCTGCGGCCGTGAGCCGCGCGCGGAAACGCGCACCCGGCAAGGGATTGTACGCTTGAGCGGGCGCGCCGGAGGCCGCATCTAGCGCCGCATGAGCGCCACAAAAGCCCCCGTCGCCGCCAAGGTCCCGCATCGCATCGAGCAACTGGGCCGCGTCCGGGTCGACGACTACGCCTGGATGAAGGACGAGAACTGGCAGCAGGTGCTGCGCGACCCGAAGGTGCTGCGGGCCGACATCCGCAGCCACCTCGACGCCGAGAACGCCTACACCAAGGCCGTGCTGGCCGGCACGGAAGACCTGCAGGCCCGGCTGTTCGCCGAGATGAAGGGGCGCATCAAGGAGGATGACTCATCCGTCCCCTCGCCCGACGGCCCCTGGGACTACTACGTCCGCTACGACCTGGGCGCCGAGCACCCGATCCACGGCCGCCGCCCCAGAAGCCACAAGGGGGGTGGGTCGGCCGAGGGCGAGGAGGTGCTGCTGGACGAGCCCGCGCTGGCCAAGGGCAAGGCCTTCTTCCAGGTGGGCGCCGCCAGCCACAGCCCCGACCACGCCCTCTTCGGCTGGGCCGCCGACGAACAGGGCAGCGAGTACTATCAGATCCGCGTGAAGGACCTGGCGACCGGCCAGGAGGTCGGCCCGCCGATCGAGAGCGCCTATGGCGACTTCGTTTTCTCGCCCGACAGCCGGTGGATCTTCTGGATCTGGCGCGACGAGAACGCCCGGCCGGCCAAGGTCTTCCGCCGCCCGGCGCGCCCAGGTCCAGGCGGGGGCGGGGACGACACCCTGGTCTATGAGGAGCTGGACGACGGCATGTTCCTGGGCGTCGGCGTGGCGTCGGACGACAGCCACGTCCTGATCCATGTCGGCAATCAGGAGACCACCGAGATCCTGCTGATCCCGGCCGCTGACACCACCGCCGCCCCGGTGGTCGCCGAGCCGCGCCGCGTCGGCGTGAAGTACAGCCTCGACCACTGGACCGACCGCTGGGTGATCCGCACCAACGACGACGGCGCGGTCGACTTCAAGCTCTGCACGTCCGACGCCGCGGTCCCGGCCAAGGCGACCTGGCGCGACTGGATCGCCCACGAGCCCGGCCGCTACATCACCGGCTTCGCGGCCTTCGCCGGCCATCTGGTCCGCGCCGAGCGGGTGAACGCCCTGGACCGCCTCGTCGTGATGGACCGCGCCCCCGGAAGCGAAAGGGGCGCCGAGCACATCGTGGCCTTCGACGAGGAGGCCTACGCGCTCAACCTCGAGGGCGGCTACGAGTACGACACCACCACGACCCGCTTCGTCTACCAGTCGCCGACGACGCCCCGGCAGACCTTCGACTACGACATGGCCACCCGCGCGCGGACGCTGCGCAAGACGCAGGAGATCCCGTCCGGCCACGATCCCGCCCGTTACGTCGCGCGCCGCCTCACCGCCAGGGCCGCCGACGGCGCCGAAATCCCGATCACGCTGCTGATGCTGAAGGACACGCCGCAGGACGGCTCGGCCCCGCTCCTGCTCTACGGCTACGGCAGCTACGGCCACGCCATGGAGCCCAGCTTCTCCATCCGCAACCTCAGCCTCGTCGACCGCGGCTGGATCTGGGCCACCGCGCATATCCGGGGCGGCTCGGACAAGGGCTGGGGCTGGTTCCTCGACGGCCGCAAGGAGAAGAAGGCCAACACCTTCACCGACTTCATCGCCTGCGCCGAGCATCTGGTCGCCGGGAACTACGCGTCTGCGGGCCGGATCGCGGCCTACGGCGGCTCGGCCGGCGGCATGCTGATGGGCGCGGTCGCGAACCTGCGGCCCGACCTCTGGGGCGCGATCATCGCCGCGGTGCCGTTCGTGGACGTGCTGAATACCATGAGCGACACCTCGCTGCCGCTCACCCCGCCCGAGTGGCCCGAATGGGGCAACCCGATCGAGGACGCCGAGGCCTACGACCGCATCGCCGGCTACAGCCCCTACGACCGGGTCTCGGCCCAGCCCTATCCGCCGATCCTCGCCACCGGCGGCCTCTCCGACCCGCGCGTCACCTACTGGGAGCCGGCCAAGTGGGTGGCCAGGCTGCGCGAGTCCACGACGGGCGACGCCCCGATCCTGCTCAAGATCAACATGGAGGCCGGCCACGGCGGCGCCTCGGGCCGTTTCGACTTCCTGAAGGAGATCGCCCTGGACTACGCCTTCGCCATCTGGGCGGTGGACGGGAGCTGGAAGGCGGAATGATCATCCGGGCGGCGACACCCGACGACGCCGGGGCGCTGGCGGCCATCTACGGCCATCACGTGCGGCACGGCCTCGGCACCTTCGAGGAGGAGCCGCCTCCGCCGGCCGAGATGGCGCGCCGCCTGGCGGACATCGCCGGCCTCGGCCTGCCCTACCTCGTGGCCGAGGACGACGGCGTCGTCCTGGGCTACGCCTACGCCGGCCCGTTCCGGCAGCGCCCGGCCTACCGCTACACGCTGGAGGACAGCGTCTACATCGCCCCCGACGCCATCGGCAAAGGCGTGGGCCGCGCGGTGCTGGGCGCGGTGATCGAGGCCTGCGAAGGTCTCGGCGTGCGCCAGCTCGTGGCCGTGATCGGCGACAGCGGAAACGCCGCATCGATCGGCCTGCACGCCGCGCTCGGCTTCACGCACCAGGGCGTCGGCCGCGCGTTCGGCTTCAAGCACGGGCGCTGGGTCGACATCGTCTGGATGCAGAAGGCGCTCGGCGGCGGGGACCTCACGTCTCCCGCAGGCCCGGGCGTCCGTCTGTCAGGTCGCTGACAAGTCTTCGCCCGACAGGCGAAAGCAGAGGCAAAACATACGCCTGAAAGGGCGCACGCTTGCCCATATGTACTTCTACGTAATTGCTTAGCTGGAATTTTTTCCGCAGACTCAGGGCGTCGGCGGGGACCGACGCGGAATGTAGAATACATGGCAAGGTTGTGGACGGGAAATCACACAACCGGGCTGGCCACGAATTCGACCACGGATTCGACCCTGCGCTTCCGGATCTTCCGGGGCCAGGTTCTGGCGGTGGGGCTGTCCGCGGTCGTGCTGGCCGCGGTCTATGCCGCGCGACCGTTTCTCGGCCACTCGGTGTACATGCTCGGCGCGCCGGCGCTGTTCGCATGTGCGTGGGTGGGCGGCCCGCCGGGCGCGCTGACCGCCGCGGTCCTGATGACCCTGGGAGGCTTCTGGATCGACGGCCTGGCCGACATCCCGCTGATCGAGCGGGTGCTGCGCGGCCTGCTGTTCCTGGGCGTGGGCGCCGGCGCAGCGGCCGGCGTCGGCCGCATCTTCGCCCAGCGCCGCGCCGCGGCCGAACTGATCGCCGACCAGGCCGAGCGTGAGGCGCTGCTGCAGGCCAGCCTCGAGATCGTCGCCGACGCGCTGGCCGTCATCGACGACCGCGGCGTGATCCAGAGCGCCAGCCACGCCGCCGAGCGGATCTTCGGCTGGAACGCCGCCGAGCTGGTGGGCCAGAACTTCAGCCGCCTGATGCCCCCCGGCGAGGACGCCGCCCTGACCGGCGGCGGCGACGGCGCCGACGTCAGCGGTTCGACCCGCCAGCTGACCGGCCTGCGCAAGGACGGCGGGACCTTCCCGATGGAGGTCCGCGTCGGGCACGTGGACATCGAGAGCGGCCGCCTGCTCACCGTGGTGGTGCGCGACCTGACCTCGACCCACGAGGCCGAGCGACGCTCGGAGGAACTGCGCGCCCAGCTCACCCAGGTCTGGAGCGCCAACTCCATGGGCGAGATGGCCCAGGTCCTGGCCCACGAGCTCAACCAGCCGTTGTCGGCCGTCACGAACTACCTGCGCGCGGCCCGCAACCTGATCGCCCGGCTGGAGCTCGACGACGACGACCTGATCGACGCGGTGGCCCGCGCCGGCGACCAGGCCGTGCGCGCCGGCGAGATCATCCGCACCATGCGCGACCTTGCGACCCGCGGCGGAACCCTCCAGAAGCCGGAGAGCCTTTCGGCCATCATCGGCGAGGTCGATTTCATCATCGCCCTGATGGCGCGCGATGCGAACGTCCGCGTCGTCTATGATCTGTACAAGGGCGATGACACGGTGATGGCGGATCGCATTCAGATTCAGCAGCTTGTCGTCAACTTGGCCCGCAACGCCATCGAAGCTGTGACCAAGTACCCGGTCCGCCAGCTTCACATTTCGACGAAATTGGATTCTCAGGATCGCATTCTCACGACTGTCGAGGACAGTGGTCCGGGCATTGAACCGGGCGTCGCAGACCGGCTTTTCCAGCCTCTGGCGAGCACTAAGCCCGAGGGAATGGGGCTGGGCCTGTCGATTTCCAGTGCTATAGTCGAAAACCACAGGGGACGGATTTGGGCTGGACCAAGCCGTCTGGGTGGCGCCGCTTTCTGTTTTGTATTGGCGCGGGCAGGTGCAGATGGTGACGTCAGCGACCGAGCGGACGGTCTTCGTCGTCGATGACGACGATGCTGCGCGCGACTCGCTCGTCATGCTGCTCAGGTCGGACGGCCTGATCGCCCGGCCCTTCGCCTCCGCCCACGACTTCCTGGCCACCTTCGACGCCCAGGCGCGCGGCTGCATCGTCACCGATCTGCGCATGCCCAGCATGGACGGGATCGAGCTGATCAGGGCGCTCAAGGGGGTGGGCTGCATACTACCGGTGATAGTGATCACCGGGCACGCGGACGTCGGCCGGGCCGTCGACGCCATGAAGGCCGGCGCCACCGACTTCATCGAGAAGCCCTTCGACAGCGAGCTCATCCTGCGCGCCGTCCGCGCCTGCATGGAGGAGAACGACGCCGCGGTGGACGCGGGCGCCGCCAGGACCCGGGTGCTGCGCCGCCTCGAAAGCCTCACGGCCCGCGAGCGGCAGGTGCTGGACCTCATCGTCGAGGGCGCCAGCAACAAGGTCATCGCCGCGCGGCTGGAGATCAGCCCGCGCACGGTCGAGATCTATCGCGCCAACGTCATGTCCAAGATGCGCGCCGACAGCCTGTCCGACCTCATCCGCTCGACCCTCACGGCCGGCGCGGCGTGAGCCGAAGCGCACCCGCAGCCGCGCCGAGCCCGATCCGTTTCCCCTCCTTCGTCATGGCCCGGTTTGTCCGGGGGCCCAGCCCGATGGGTCTCCCGGACAAGCCGGGGATGACGCCGAGAGGGGGAAGCGCGGACGTCTACGCCCGCGGCAGGACCAGGGTCGCGGTCGTGCCGCGGCCTTCCGTCGACACCAGGCGCAGCGCACCGCCGGCCGAGCGGCAGAACTCCGCCGCGCCGGCCAGGCCCAGGCCCGTGCCCCCGCAGCCCGCGCGGGTGGTGAACCAGGCGTCCATGGCGCGCGCGAGCACGGCCGGGCTCATGCCCACGCCGCGGTCGGCGACCGAGAGCGCGACGTAGCGGCCGGGTGCGACGCCCAGCGCCCGGGCGGCCTCGCCGTCCAGGTCCTCCGCCGCCGCCTCGAGACGCACCGCGCCGCCCGCCGGCAGCGCATGGCCCGCGTTGACGCAGAGGTTCAGCAGCGCCGAGTCCAGGCCCGCACGGTCGGCGCGGCAGGCCAGCGGCTCGGCCATGGCCATGGCCACGCAGGTGACGCCGGCGGCGGTCGAGACGTTGGCCAGGCGCGCCGCGCCGATGATCGCCTCGGCGCAGTCGATCTCCCCGGCGGCCGGCAGGGCGTCCTGCGACAGCTCCACCAGCCGGCGCAGCATCTCCCCGCCCTTCTCGGCCGACTCCAGGCTGATGCGGGCCAGTTCGCGGGCGTCGGAGCCCTGGGGCAACTGGCCCGCCAGGGCCTCGTTCGCCGCCAGGATCACGTTCAGCAGGTTGTTGAAGTCGTGGGCCAGCACCGCGGCCTGGCGCTGGCGCGCCGCGGCCTCGGCTTCGGGCTCCGGCGACGGCCGGACGCCCCGCTTGCCTGCCACGCCGTCGAACGCCACCGCCGCGCCCCCTGCCCCACGCCTGGCCAGAACGTGGCCGAGCGAATCAAGAGCACACGCCAGGGTGGGAATCACCCCGGCGCGACTACCTAAGTACACATACCTAGGACCGGCCGTCGCACCCCGCATCCACGCAAAAGAACGGCCGGCTCCCGGGGGAGCCGGCCGTTGAGGCGCCGATCCGCGTGGCGTTCAGGCCGCGAGCGCGGCGGGCCTGGCGTCGCGCAGCATGTAGCCGCCGCCCCACACGGTCTCGATCTGGCTGTCGCCGCCGGCCGCCGCGGCGATCTTCTTGCGCAGCTTGCAGATGAAGACGTCGATGATCTTGATCTCGGGCTCGGACATGCCGTTGTAGAGGTGGTTCAGGCACTGCTCCTTGGTGAGCACGCTGTTCTTCCGGAGCGAGAGCAGCTCCAGCATCTTGTACTCGCTGGGCGTCAGGTGGATCGCCACGCCGTTCACCTCGGCCGTCCGCGTGTTGAGGTTCAGCGCGATCGCGCCGGTGCGGATGACCGAGTCCGTGTGGCCGCGCGAACGGCGGACGACGGCGTTGATGCGGGCCGAGAGCTCGCCCTTGTGGAAGGGCTTGGTCATGTAGTCGTCGGCGCCGGCGGCCAGGGCGCCGATCTTGGTGTCCACCTCCGTCGAGCCCGACACGATGATCACCGGCGCCGTCAGCTTCCGCACGCGCATCTCGCGGAGCGCGTCCGCGCCCGGGATGTCCTCGAGGTCGAGGTCCATCAGGATGGCGTCATAGTCGTAGAGCTCGGCCAGCTCGATGGCTTCCTCGCCCGAGGCGGTCACCGAGGCGTTGTGGCCGTCGGCATTCAGGATCAGCTCGAGGCTGCGGGCGGTGGCGGCGTTGTCTTCGACGATCAGGATGTGCATTGCGTGACCCCTTGCAATGAGAGCGTTGGCGGATGTCCGGGTGATCAGCCGGCGATGACCGACTGCGAGATCTTCATGAGCTCCGACATGCGGAAGGGCTTGGCGAGCACCTCGTCGGCGCCCAGGTGCCTGGCCCAGGAGAGGTAGTCGGCGCCGCGCGCCCGGCCGGCGCCCGAGATGGCGATGACCTTCGGCGGCCGCGCGCCCTGCTTGATGGCGCGGATGGCGCCGATGCCCTCGATGTCGGGCATGACGATGTCGGTGACCACCAGGTCCGGCCTGTGGGCGCTCGCCATGCGGATGCCCTTGCGGCCGTTGTCCGCGGCGACCACGCCGAACCCCGCCTGCTGGAACGCCATCGACATCAGGCGCAGCAGCGCCGGATCGTCGTCGATGATGAGAACCTTGCCGCCCACGTCCGCCGCTCGTCCTTCAGCCGGTGTTCACTATGGTTAACGAGTAGAACCACAGTGATTCGGGGGCTGGAAATCCCGGACGAGTCCTTAGGTAGATGTACGTGTGACGGGCTGTCGCAGAAACCCTGAGTTGCGCTCAACGATCCCGCTGCGTCCGGGGCGAGCCTTATCGCGCGACGCGCGAGAGGGGACGTAAGAGCGCCGGGACGTCCGTGGCTGGGGAACTAGGACTCGAACCTAGAATGACGGTACCAAAAACCGCAGTGTTACCATTACACCATTCCCCAGCAGGAACGGCCGCCGCAGGGCCGGAGCCCTCGGGGAGCGGGGGAAATAGCGTACCGGACCGGCCGATGCAACGCCCCTGAACAGGCGACGTTTTCCCCCGCTTGCGAGCCCGCGAACCCTCCTCTATAAGCGCGCCTCCAAGTCGGAGTGTGGCTCAGTCTGGTAGAGCACTGCGTTCGGGACGCAGGGGTCGCAGGTTCAAATCCTGCCACTCCGACCATCTACTCTCCCCGCTAACCAGGGGAGATACCCTTCCCGCCAATAGCTACAAGAAGTCCGCCCCTTAGGCGGGTACGGCTCTGCACGCCTGCCTCTCCGGGCGGCCCCAAGCCGCACTTTTCAGGCCATTCCCTGGCTTTCTCTCCAGGCCCGAAATGGAAGTGTACGTTCCGGTCACGCCCTTCCCTGCTAACAGGGAAAATAACAGGGAAAACCGGCACCTGCCGGCGGCGCGGATTCGGATTCAGCGAGCCGCGGAACCCAAGGTCGTGAAGAGACCCCGCTGCGCGGCCCACTCCATCGGCAGCGGGTGAGCCGTCAACGCGGCCAGCGAAACGCTCCGCGGCTGCCGTCCTGCGAGGATCGTATCCGTCAGGTCGGGAGCCAGGTAGGCCAGCGGCAGCAGACGGGCGGTGTAGTGGTTGCAGAGCCCTTCCCGCTTCGCGAGCGCCCTGATCGACGCCACGTCGCCAAGCTCAAGTTCCCGCGCCCAGCCCCTGGCCAGAACCAGCGCCCGCACCAGAGCGCGATCCATCCGGCCGGGTGTTTCGGCGGGCGTGTCACCGTCCAGGATCAGCTCCCCGCGCCGGCGGCGCATGTGAAACGGCAGTCGCACAATGCAGACCCCATCGGCGCCGGGACCCACGGCCGGATCGTCGAGCGCCTCGGGCGTCAGCGCCGCCTCTGAAATCCGCACCACGATCTGATCGTCGCTGAGCGTGATCGCCTCGCAGGCCGGACCGACGCGCTCGATCGCCTCCGCCGGCGGCCGCCAGGACGACGCCAGCATCGGGTTGATCCGCTCCGCCAGGAACTGTTCAAGCAGCCCCGCTGAAACCCGCGGCAGGCTCCCCGCCTCGCCGTCGCCCGTCAGCCTGGCGCGGGACACATAGTACCGGTAGCGCCGCCCGCGCCGGTTGGTGTGGACCGGAACCATCGGATGGCCGCGGTCATCGAACACCTTCCGCTCAAGCCGCGCGCCCTCCCCGCGCAGCTCGCTCTTCGGCTGCAACGCCGGCGCCTCATCGAGCTTCGCCTGCACCGCGACCCAGAGCTCTTCCTCGACGATGGCCGGATGGGTATCGGGGTACTGCCTGTCCTTGTGCCGGGTCACACCCCGGTAAGCGACGTTGCGAAGCAGGTACTGAAGCGGGCCCCTGGTCATCAGCCCCCCGCCGACCTCGACCCCGGCCTTGTTCGTCCACCGCTTTGACCGCACGCCATCGCGCTCCAGAGCCTTGATCGACCCTAGCTCCAGATAGCGTCTGAATATGGTCCGCACCCGCTCGGCTTCGGAAGGATTGGGCGCTAGCCGGCCGTCCACGATGTCGAAGCCCAGCGGCGGCTGGCCGCCCATGCGCAGCCCCCTGGCCTTGGAGGCGGCCACCTTGTCCCGGATCCGCTCACCGGTGACCTCGCGCTCGAACTGGGCGAACGACAGCAGCACGTTCAGCGTCAGCCGCCCCATGCTGGAGGTGGTGTTGAAGGCCTGCGTCACCGACACGAACGACACGCCCCGCGCATCGAACAGCTCGACGATCTTCGCGAAGTCCGCCAGCGAACGGGTCAGGCGGTCCACCTTGTAGACCACCACCACGTCCACCAGCCCGCGCGCGATATCCGCCATCAGCTGCTTCAGCCCGGGCCGCTCCATCGATCCGCCGGAGTAGCCGCCGTCGTCATAAGCGGTCCCGATCGCGCTCCAGCCCTCGCCGGTCTGCGACAGGATGTAGGCCTCGCAGGCCTCGCGCTGGGCGTGGAGGCTGTTGAAGTTCTGCTCCAGCCCCTCCTCGGTCGATTTGCGCGTGTAGATCGCGCATCGCAGGCGGCCGCTCACCGGTTGCGCGCCTTCAGGCCGAAGAAGACGTGGCCGTTCCACTTGGTGTCGGTGATGTGCTGCGCCACCTCGCTCAGCGACCCGAACCGCTGGCCCTGGTAGCTGAAGCCCGCCTCCAGAACCCGCACCTCGTGGCGAACGCCCCGCCACTCCTTGATCAGCGAGCAGCCGGGCTTCAGGACCGGCCCCGGCGTCGGCGTATAGTTGCGGTCGGCCGCAAATCGCCGGCCCAGCTCAGCCAGCTTCCGCCGCGAGGCGCCGCGCATGTCGCCATGGACCCGCGCCTGCAGGCGGTAGGCCAAGGCAAGGCTGAGCAGCTCCCTGGTCCGGAGCGCGGGCGGCGCCTCGCCCAGCCGCTCGGTCCAAGTCTGCCGGAGCGCTGGCACATCCATGGCCTCCAGCCCCGCGAGTAGATCGCCGGCGCTCACGCGCCGGCTCCTTCTGCGATCCGGTAGACCCGGCCGGCCTCAGTCGCCTCTGCGGTGACCGTCAGGCCCTTCCCCTTTTTGATCGCCCCGGAGATGGCGCCACGCACCGAATGCGCCTGCCAGCCGGTCGCCGCCATCATTGCTTCGACTGTTGCGCCTCCCGGCCGCCGGAGCAGATCAATCAGGATGCCGACCTTGCCCTTCGCGGACACCGTGCCTGCCGCGTCGACGGCCGGCAGCCCCAGAGCGCTCCGGCCGGCAGCGGTTAGCAGCAGCCGGCTCCCTCCATCACTGCGGGGCGTCGAAAGCATGAAGCCACGTTGGATCAGGGATTTCGCCACGGCGGCGGGAACGCTGGCGGCGTCGATCATGCCGCCATCGGCCTTTGCCGCGAGGTCCAGCACCTCCTGTTGGCGTTGGGTGATTTTGGTCATTGGTCTGCTCCTTATGGAGCCGCCGAATGCGGCCCTACCGGAGCGAGCCCGGGCGGCCGCCGGGCGTGGTCAGACCAACGCTTCCTTTCGGCGCCAAGTCCACAGCGAAGCGTCGGAAAGCGGGGATAAGCACCGGGGATAAGCTCGAACTTATCCCCGCTCAGCATTTGGCCCGCGAAAATTGTTCTATGAATTTCCCTTTACATTGCCGGATGTCGCGTTCTTTGCTGCCGGACAGAAACTGAGGTGTCGATAACCCGGTCGCTCGCGCGACCAACTGAAAGGAGTTGAGTTGTGCCTCGGTTTCCGGACGCGCCTGACGGCGCTCGCGTTCGCATGGGCGATGGCCCGGCGGACGAGCTGAGACTGCCGACCGCCCTGGCTTTGCGGGTCGAGCAGACGCCCATCGCAGCGATCACGCCCTACGCCGGCAACGCCCGCACCCACAGCCGGAAGCAGCTGGCCCAGATCGAAGCGTCGATCCGGCGGTTCGGCTTCGTATCTCCCATTCTTCTGGCCGACGACAACAGCGTCATCGCCGGGCATGGCCGCCTGGCTGCGGCGCAGTCGCTGGGCCTCCAGGATGTGCCGACCATCCGCCTCAGCCATCTCTCGGCCGCGGAACGGAGGGCCTATGTCGTCGCCGACAACCGGCTGGCCGAACTCGCCGGCTGGGATCGCGACCTGCTCGCCATCGAACTGCAAGGGCTCGCTGCCCTCGATCTCGACTTCGATCTGGAGCTCACCGGCTTCGACGGCGCCGAGCTGGACGCCCTGCTCGATACGGCGACAGCGGATGACGACGACGATCAGATTCCCGAAGCCACAGGCCCGGCGATCACCCGCGTCGGTGACATCTGGACACTCGGGCCTCATCGCCTGATCTGTGGCGACGCCCGCACACCTGAGACCTACGCCGCCCTGATGCCAGGCGAGGCGGCGCGGATGGTCTTCACGGATCCGCCCTACAATGTCCCGATCGATGGGCACGTCGGCGGCAAGGGCAGGATCGCACGGCGGCCTTTCGTCATGGCCAGCGGCGAGATGTCCGCGGCCGAGTTCGAAGTGTTTCTCCGCGAGGTGCTGACCTGCGCCGCCGCGGTCAGCCTCGACGGCGCGATCCACTTCGTCTGCATGGACTGGCGCTCGATTGCCCCGCTGATCCACGTCGGCGACGGCGTCTACGCCGAACTCAAGAACCTGATCGCCTGGGTGAAGGCCAACGCGGGGATGGGCGCGTTCTACCGCTCCCAGCACGAGCTCATCGCCGCGTTCAAGGTCGGCACGGCGGCGCACGTCAACAACTTCGGGCTCGGCGGCACCGGCCGCTACCGCACCAACGTCTGGAGCTATCCGGGCGCGACCAGCTTCGGCAAAGACCGCGACGCGACGCTGGCGCTGCACCCCACGGTGAAGCCGGTGGCGCTGGTCGCCGACGCTATCCGCGACGTCAGCCGCCGCGGCGAGATCGTCCTCGATCCCTTCGGCGGATCCGGCTCGACCCTGATCGCAGCCGAACGCACCGGCCGCCACGCCCGGCTGGTCGAACTCGACCCGCTCTACTGCGACACCATCTGCCGCCGCTGGAGCCAGCTCACCGGCCAGCCGGCGATCCTCACGGGCGATGGCCAGACCTTCGACGAGGTCGGCGCCGCGCGCACGGAGGCCACCGATGCCCAGGCGTAAGGTCGGCGACTACGAGATCGGGAAGGGCAAGCCGCCGGTGGCGACCCGCTTCCAGAAAGGCCGCTCAGGCAACCCCTCCGGACGGCCGAAGGGCTCCGTCAGCCTGGTCGCCGATCTTGAGGCGGAACTCCGGAGCGAGGTCACCGTCACCGAGAACGGCCGCGAGCTCACGCTCACCAAACAGCGCCTGTTCGTGAAGTCCGTGGTGTCCCGGGCCGTGAAGGGCGACCGCCACGCCACCCAGCAGATGATCGACCTGATGGCCCGCACCATGGGCGTCACGACCGAGCCGGAAGCCGCGGAGCAGCCCCTTACCGCCGAGGACCAGGAGGTGCTGGACGCCTTCAAAGCCGAACTGGCCCAGAGACTGAGGAACCACCATGGGTGATGCCGACCGCCGCCTTCTCGACGCGGCCCTCCGCAACGACTTCCAGGCCTTCCTGCGCCGGACCTTCATCCACCTCAACGGACGCTCGACCTTTCAGCCAACCTGGCACCTGCGGGCGATCGAGCACTATCTCAAGGCGGTCGAGCGTGGCGGCGCCCGGCTGATCATCAATGTGCCGCCCCGATCGCTCAAGTCGATCAGCATCTCGGTGGCCTATGTGGCCTGGCGGCTGGGGCGGGATCCCACCCTCAGGTTCATCTGCGTCAGCTATGCGCAGGAGTTCTCCCTCAAGCTCGCGCGGGACTGCCGCGAGATCATGCTGTCCGACTGGTACCGCAGGGCGTTCCCGGAGACAGAGCTGACCCGCGCCGTCGAGGGCGAACTTGAGACCAGCGCCGGTGGCGGCCGCTTCGCCACTTCGGTTGGCGGCGTCCTGACGGGCCGCGGGGGCGACGTCATCATCATCGACGATCCCACCAAGCCCGGCGACGCAGCCTCCGTCGTGGAGCGGGCGAAGGCGATCGAATGGTTTGGCGCGACCCTCCAGTCCCGCCTGGACGACAAGGTGAATGGCTCGATCGTCCTCGTGATGCAGCGGCTTCATGAAGGGGACTTGAGCGGCCACCTCCTGGAAGGCGGCGGGTGGGACCTCCTGGCGCTGCCGGCAATCGCCGAACTCGACGAAGCGATCCCCATCGGCGACGGGGAGTGGCATCAGCGGCGGACCGGCGATCTGCTGCACCCTTCCCGCGAGCCCATAGAGGAACTGGACAGGCTGAAGGCCGGCATGGGCTCCGCAAACTTCGCGGCGCAGTATCAGCAGGCGCCCGTCCCGGAGGGCGGCGCCATGGTCCGGCGTGAGTGGCTGCGCAGCTATGCGCAGCCACCGGAGCGCCTCCCGGGAGACCGCATCGTTCAGTCCTGGGACTGCGCCGGCAAGGATGGGGCGCTCAACGACTATTCCGCCTGCGTGACCGCGCTGGTCCGGGGCCGGGACGTCTATGTGCTTCACGTCTGGCGCGGCCAGGTTCTGATGAACGACCTCCAGCGGCAGGTGGTCGCGCTCGCCACCGCCTTCCGACCGGACACGCTACTGGTCGAAGACACCGCCAGCGGAACCGCGCTGATCCAGCTTCTCCGCGCCGAGCGTCCACAGAGCGTGCCGCGCCCCATCGCCATCACGGTCAAGCTCGACAAGGTCACCCGGCTCTCCCAGGCGTGCCCGCGCATCGAAGCGGGGGAACTGCTCCTGCCCGCCGAGGCGGCCTGGCGGGCCGACTTTGAACGCGAGCTTCTGGGATTTCCAAACACCCGCACCGACGACCAGGTGGACGCCCTGTCCCAGCTTCTCAACTGGCAGACCGGACACCGTGAGCCGAGCCTGCCTGTTGGCCCGGTGGCGTTCACGATGAACCGCGACACGGGCCACGCCGAGGTCTTCGGAGACCCGTGGACGCTGCGCAGCCTCGGCCTCAGCGACGAGCCAATGGAGTGGTGATCAGCGGCGCTTGTCCATCAGCCAGCCGGTAAGGCCCGCCTCCATGGCCTGCGCCGCCAGCTCCGGCCGCAGCCAAAGCCTGACCCGTGCATCGACCGGCCCCTCCAGCCGTCCGGCAGGGCTGTGGCAGGCGAAGAAGAACCGGTCCATGTCGGGATAGGCCTCGAACCGCGCCAGGTAGTCTCTTAGCGTCGCGGCGGTGGCCTTCGACTTGATCTGCACGAACGCCCGCTCGCCGGTGACCGCCTGCTGCAGGATAAGATCGCTGTCCGGCTGCCCGGACCCGCCCACCGCCGCGATCCGCCGCCAGCCGCTCCGCGAGAAAATCAGGTCCACCAGCACTTCGAAATCACGCCAGTGCAGCCCCGCGATCATCTCGCCCGCCACCGCCGTCAGATCCGCCGTCAGCCCCTCCGCCCGCTCCACCAGCGGGTCCGCCTCGGCATTCAGCCGCCGCAGCAGGTAGGCTTCCGCCGCCACCGAGCAGATCGTCCGCCGATACGACGCGGTCTGGGTGAGGCTGGTGGAGAGGTCTGAAATCAGCAGCTCCCGCCCTGCCCGGTCCTGGCAGGACCACGGCTTCAGCGTCTTCCGGACCCGCACGCCGTCCGCGCGCATGGTCACCTCGGCCTCTGCAAAAGCCCACCAAAGCCGCCCCTGGCCGAATGTGATCCAGAGACAGTCTGTCGGCTGTTTATAGAAGTCTCTGATCTCCCGCAGGTCGTTGCCGATCTGAGCGCGGTCATCGTCGCCGTAGAGGCGCCGCGCCGTATCCCAGTCGCCGCCGGCGGCAACCTCATGCGGCACGAGGTCCTGAAAGAGAAGCTGGTCCGCTTGGAGGCACTCGCGTAGCCAAGCTCCGCCCTCGCCAAGCTTGATGTAGCGCACCGCCGCGGGAGAACTCGGCTGTGGACTATGCGTCTCATTCATATTGCCGACTGGCCATCGGGCCGCCGACCAGTCAACCCAAAATGGGACTCATACACCGTGGATGGATAGACCACATCGCTGGCGTCCTCGCTGCGATGGATTTCCTCCGCCACTTCGCAGCAAACTTGCGCCGCGAGCGCAAGGCGAAGGGCTGGTCGCAGGAAGAGTTGGCCGAGCAGGCGGGCGTCGACCGCACCTACGTTTCGGGAATCGAGCGAGCGGTTCGAAACCCCACAATCACCAACGTCAAACGGCTTGCCGACGCGCTGGGCGTCTCCATCGGAACGCTCGCCGACTGAAGGTCGGCTAGGTGGGGGCTAGGCGGTCCTTGTCGTCGCCCTGCTCGGACCTCATGAACGGTGGACGAATTTGCGCGATGGTTCGGATCGAGGTCATGAACTCGGTGGCGGCGGCGCGCGCTGCCGTGCGATCGAGGCCCATGTTGCGGTATTTCCGGACCGCGTGCCCTCGCAGCATCTTTTCCCACGCCGGGCCGAAGCCGAGGTCTGGCACTTCCAAGATCACCTTAGGACGGTTTGGATCATGCTTCAGGCGGTCGCCTGGGCGGCCCGCCTGGATGTAGAGCCCGCGGCTCGCCAGGACCTGCTCGACGAGGATCGCGTGATCCTTCCTCAGGTCGAAATCGATAATCGCGATGACGTCCGCAGGCTTTGTGAAACGCAGCACAAGCGAGATCACGTCGGGGCCCCGGCCGAACTTGTTCCAGCTCACAGCCACATCGCCGGCGCTGACGAACTGATGCAGCCGGATGAACTCCTCGAGGTCCGGCCGGTAGGTTGTGTCAAGGATGACGAGCGGCACCATCCGGCCTTCGCCAACCTCCGCTGTGCCGATGGACCCGTCGCCCACGATCGTGAGCGACGTTCCTTCCCTCGGGTGATTGAGCCGCAAGACGCGGGGGCGCACCTTTCTCATCGGGGCGGCGCCCGCAGGATTTGTGCCTCGACCCGGTATTCATTTCCGAAGCTGTCGGTCAGGACTACCGCGAGGAGATCGGCCATCGCGCCGTCCAGGACGCCATCATCCACGGCGAACCTGCACCATCCTGAGATGGCGTCGCGGGCGCCCAGCTTTACGGGAAGTCCCAGCGCGCCGTCCGCACGGCCCGGATCCTGCGGGATCTTCGCGACGATCGGCACCTCGCTGACCCGGTAGCTGAGGTGAAGCGTCGCCTCCACAATCGCATTGTCGGCGTCTGACTGGCTGCTGATCGTTACGTCGAAGGCATATTGTGTCCTGCCTCCTGGGATACTTTGCTGGTGATGTGCGCGAAGGTAGGTCGCGACGCGCGGCTGCCGCCGCGCCTCCTGCACTTCGGCGAGGCGCAGCGCCTTGCGTGCCGTACCGTTGCTTCTCGCCGAGAGCGCGAGCGCCACCAACGCGGCGGCAGCAGTCGCAACCTCCGTCCAATGCGCAATAGCGGCGCCAGCGGCGGCAGCCAGCGCAACCGGGTCAATCACGCCTTGCCCCATGATTCCCACCGATCAGCTTTCAAGGTCGTAATCGCCGTCTTCAGGCGCCAGCAGCATGGGCGCGTCCTCGAGGGTGTAGGCCAAGGCCTTCACCGAGAGGACTGCGGCGCTGTCTTCGACGTAGGCGAAGGTGTCGGGGCGAAAGACGCAAAGGTTCTGACCGTTGGCGACACTGCTTTGGAACGACACCCCGTCGAACCCGCGACGCCGCAGGCAATCTGCGACTAGTTGGGTGACCGTGTAGCGGCCCGTTGCGCCGGGAAGGACGGGGCGCGCCATGGTCTGGTCCACTGCGTGGATGAAGTGAAACAGGTTGAGATCGGCTTCGCTGCCACAGAACTCGGCGATGTCAGCCTCGAAGGCTGCGATCCTGACATCTCGTGCGGCGCGATACTGACCTACGGAGAGTAGATGCCCCGGATGGGGACGTACCTCTGCGGCGGCGGTGTGCTGGTCCGACGCCAAGTAAAGGAAGGCGACACCCTCACGGTTGAGCCGGCCGGAATTCGCGCTTGGCGGTGGGGGCGCCCCGAGCTCGCCCGCCTGGTAGGGCTGGTGGCGGATGTTTGGCTTCCAATCCCATGTATGCCGCTCCCAGCGCTTCGCCGTGCCGATCCGGCATCGGTAGAAGGAGGAGCCGACGACCACGCGCTTGTCGATGCGCGTCCCGATCCTCTCGATGATCGCATCGACCTCAGGCTCGACGTCGAATGGATTTTCCGACGCGAGACGCTCGCTCAGGTCCCGCAGCATCCAGCTCGGGCTGTCGCTGATCGCGAACGCTAGGTGGCGCTCTCCGTTGGGGCCGAAACCCGCGTAGACCGAGACGCCCTTGTCGACCGGCGGGTAGGGTTCAGCCGAGAACAAGTCATAGAGGAAGTCCGCACTCTTGCCGGGGGAGCGTTCGAACCCCGGCCCGTGGGTGTCCTCGAGAATGGGATTGGCCGTGGCAAGCAACGCCTCGGGCTGATGATCGCCGCCCCAGTGATGGTTGTACTCGTACTCGTGGTAGAAGAACCGCACGAGCGCTTTCACGAGGTTAGTCAGTTGAAATTTCTGCCCGACGTCGCAAGCGCCGTAGGGCGTGTCCACACGCTGGCAGATGCCGCAAACTGGGCCCAGGACAGCATGCTTGGCCACGAAGCGCTTGAGGCTGTCGTGTTTCGCGCAAGCCTCGCATAGTGTCATGCGGGTGAAGTCGACCTCCGGGTCGAAATCCTCGTAGAGGGGATCAGCCATCCCTTTCTGAAGCGTCCAGCGCGACGGCGCGCAAGATGCAATCTCCACGACGGCGCCACCGACAAGCTTCTGCCCGGGCAGAAACGCGGAACCCACGGCACTGCGGGCCGGTCCACGGGCGTATGCGCCACTCTCGAGCGGACTCTGGCAGCTCTGCAGTGGACAGGCTAGGTCACTGCGCGTTCTCTGCGGCGCATGCTCATGTCGCCCAAGTCGAAGCCTCGCCGCATCTATAAGTATCGGGCTTTCAGCGCGCTCAGCCTGGAGATGCTCGTCGAAGACAAGCTCTTCTTTGCAGACCCGTCGACTTTCAACGATCCCCTCGATGCCAAACCGTCGTTTGAAACCGACCTTCCAGTGCCCGACCTAGAAGGTGTGCTGCGGAAGTTGGTCGAACGCCGCGTGACGGACGAGATGCAGTCGGCGGCGCGGAAGATCCGTTATCGCGGACCCCGAACGGTGGAGCACATCGAGAAGCATGCTCGTCGCGCGGCAGAGGATCTGCTGGCTGATATCCGCTACAACGCCACTAATCCCGACTACGAGATCGTCGACCCGCTTCAGTACCTCCTTGGAGAACACGTCCACCAAGAGGTGATCCGACGTTACGACAGAGGAATCGTGTCCTTCGCAAAGCGCGCGAACTGTCCGCTGATGTGGAGCCACTACGGTGATCAGCATAGAGGCGTCTGCATAGGTTACTCCGCGCCGGCCGACGTGAAGCTGGAACCCGTCGCTTACGGGGGCGACCGGAGCGTGAGGGCGAGCATCGTGAAGGCCATGGTGGACGGCGACGCAGAGGCGGCTCGGCGCGTCGATGATGCCGTCCTCCTGAAGAAGGCGCGCGATTGGCGCTACGAGCGCGAATGGCGGCTGATCGGTGATCGCGGCCTGCGCGACTCTCCACTCGAACTTGAGGAAGTAGTGTTCGGGATGCGATGCCCCCTTGCTGTGCAGTTCGCAGTCGCCAAAGCGCTCGCCGAGCGAGACCGCGCAGTCAAGCTCTATGAAGTCCGCCAGAAGCGCGGGACGTTCTTGCTGCATAAAGCGAGCGCCGACATGGATGAGATTCTGGCGACCTGGCCGCGACGGGCGCGGTCAATCCAAGAAGCATTCGCCGAGATTGTTCTTTCAGACGACAGCGCAGCCCCTCCAGACCCCGACAGCCCTAGCTAGGCCTTGAGCGCGCGACGAACGCTAGCCGAAAGGCTGGTGCAGCCTTCAGCACGATCACGGCCAATGCAGGCGATGACCTCCGCCGCGCGGTGTGCAGCCACCCGCATCCTGGCGTCCACCAGCGCTCCGAATAGCGCCTCTCCCAGGTCCGCCTCCCCGAGGCCGCCACGGACATCGGGCGTGAACAGCAAGTCCACCGTCGAGGCGACCACGAGGCTCGGGAAGCGTGCGGCCGCGAGTGAGGTTGCCTTGCGCTCGTCGATGTAGACCGTCGTTCCTACCCGTTGGGCATGTATCAGGGTCGCCGCTTCACCGTCATCCAGCGTCTGCGCCGCGTCGCCAGCCACCAAGCTTAGGAACAGATCCTCATCTTCAGGATCGAGTTCGACTACTTGCATCAACCCGAGGTGCAGCCAGGTCGCCACGTGATCAGCGGCCTGGCGGCCCTTCTCTCGCCCACGCTCCAGCTCGGATAGAGCGGTCTGGGTGATTTCCAGCCTGCCATCATAGAGACGGAGAATCCTATCTCCGCAGCCAGTGGCAGCGAGGTTGATACAGACGCTCGCGTCGGCAACGGCCATGCGCGTCTCAGAACATGGGACGGGAGGTCGCGTCGTCGACCTCCTCGTCCTCGAAGGCGTCAATCAACTCGCGGATTTCGACACGATCGAGCTGCAGCAGCCCGGCCAACTGGCCCTCGCTGAGGAGGTTCTTCTTCCAGGCCTCACGAGCAAGCATGCCGAGGCGAAGCGACACCGGCCGAGCTGCGTCCGCTTTTCGGGCATCGACACTCCAGGCGTCGCCAAGGACTTGGCGCGCCTGCTCGTTGGTGATGCCGCCATTGTGCTCGAACCAGTCCCAAGTCCCGGCCTTCGTTAGGTCGAGCTCTTCTAGGCGGCGAACCATGGCTTCGCGCGCCACACCAAACCCATGGGCCAGAACAATGACATGCCGCCTGGTGAGTTGAGAGCTTCCGGCGGTGACATCGCGGAACATCGCCATGACGGCGCGCGCTGGGGTTAGAAAGGCCCGGGCAAAAGCATTAGCGTAGCGCTCTTCGCGGCTAGCTTCTGGGGATCCATCGTACAGGGCGTCGGGTGCGCGCCGGGTCGAGATCAGGTGTCCCAGCTCGTGCCCGCCGGTTTGGGCTCGACGCTCCCGAGGGTGGGCAGCGTTCAAGAGAATGCACGGCCCGGCCGCCTCATCGTAGGCGTAGAGGCCCGAAATCTTGGCCGGCAGCCGGCGAACGAACACCCTTATGCCGAGCTGCAGTTCGAGCAGCGAGACGATGTCGTGGATCGGCGCTTGGCCGATACCGAGCCACTGGCGCAGTTCGGCCGCATCATGTTCGGCCTGCAGAACCACATCACCCGGCATTAGGGGGCGTTCAGGCGGATCGTTTCGTGATCGCTGCACGCCGAGGAGATCTTCAAGTTCGAGTTCGGCCTGGACAAGGGTGGTTAGGAGGGCCACGGCGTCATCGACGCCGTCATCCTGCTCACCCATGCGTCGAAAGCGGGGCTTGAGGTCGACCTGAACTGCTTCACGGCGCAACAGGGCGTTCAGAGACACGCCGTATAGCGACGCCAAGCGCTGCAACTCGTCCAGCTTGGCGCGGCGATGGCCCTGTTCGATGGCGACCACGGTGGTTCGCGCGACATCAAGGGCGGCGGCGGCGGCGGCCTGGGTGACCTTCGCCGCCTCCCGCGCGATCCGCAGGCGCTCGCCGACTTCCTGGGGGGAAAGCGCCTCGGTCATGGCTGGTTCGCCGAAAGGCCCCGAACGAAGGACTCTGGCGCCAGGGCGTCAAGGAACCGGTGCCATTCGGCAGCGTGACGGCTAAGGAGGGAGCGCAACCGCGCCTCGATCGCGACCGGGTCATCATGGAGGACCTCGGCGGTCTCGCGGGCGATGCGCCGCACCGCACGCGCCGCGCTCGGGGCAGTCGCCAGGTCAGCCAGGTGATCCAAGTGCAGGACCCCAGCGATCGCATGTTCGCGCATGGCGCCGGTGACGCCCGTGAAGCCTTCCGCCACACCAGCCTCGATGGTCGGAGCCGAGAGGTTCTCCCAAATGTAGGCGTCGGCTGACTCCGGAAGGCCAGCGTTAAACATGCTCATGCGCCGAAGCATGCAGGCCGCGCAGATGCCGCACTGACGACGGCGGCCGTCAACGGAGGCATGACGCGATTGCTGCCAGCAGGAGCGGGTGTCGTCCCAGGTCGGTGGATTGGGCAACGCCGCCGCTTCAGCCAGGGTTTCCCCCTTAGTGGACCAAAGACGCGGATACTCGTAGCGCGCGGTTGATCCGGCCAGGACTTCAAACAGGTGCTCGACGCGTGCGGTGAAGAGCGGATGGACACGGTAGTCAGGGTAGATCTGGCCACTCACGGCCATCATGGGGCCGAAGGCGCCTTGGCCGCTCTCGGTGACGACGATCCGATCGACGCCAGCGATCTGCGCAGCCACGCCAGTGACGACGGCGAACTTGAAGCCGCGGGATCGGGCCGACGATTCCTTCCTCTGCGGAACCTGAACCTTGTACGGCACGAGGGTGAAGGCCGCGCGGCGTCGCTCGCGCTGCGGGTCATCGACTCCGACCGATCCCAGGCGTACGCGCACCAAGGCCGATGCGCCCAGCGCCTGGGCGGTAAGGGCGTGAACGGCGCGCGAGTCCAAACCGTCGCTGTAGGGCATGATGGCCTTGGCCCCGGCCGGCAATTCGAGGCTCAAGGGGCGGGTAGTTTCAGCGCTTTGACGGCGAGCGACAAATCTGAAGGACCAGGTGTCGCCGGTCAGGAAGGTCAGCGCGTCTTCCAGGGCCGCCGTTACCGCCGGCGAGGACCAGAGCTCAACGTCGTGGACAGCTACACGCACGTCGAAAATCCGTGACCAGGAGACGGTCGAGCGCGCCTTGGCCGCATCGCAGTATTCCGCAGCCGCGGCGACCACGAGCAGATCGAACAGCACGGGGCGCCAATTGGAGAAGAAGTAGGTTTCGAGACCTTCGGTCGAGAGCCGAATGGCGTCGCCGAGCGCGGCGAGTTCGGCCCCGTCGCGAACCCGGACGCCGGGCTCCAAAACGTCAACGAACATCGGCTCGTCGACCAGACGGGTGGCGAGGGCGGTCACAAGCTCACTCCTTCATCGAGACCGGACCGATCGACCGACGGAGTCAGGTCGCGGACCGGGACACCGGCGACGAGCGCCGACGCGAGGCCTCGCAGATTGGCGGCCGCCATCGAGTCGGTCAGACGAACGCGGATGTCCGCGGCCTTACCCTGGGAGGCTTCGCGCCGGTAGTGCTCCTCGACCTGTCGCTGGCCGCGATCGGCGCGCTCGGCGATAGTCGCAGCGGCCGCTTCCTCGAACGCTGCGGCACCCCGATAGCCGTCGCGCAGCACGTCAATGGCGTTGTCAGCAAGCAGGGCTTCCATCGGATTGCTGGCCTGGGCCCGCAGCCGGCCCACCTCCTGCTTCGCGACTTCGGAGAGAAGCATGCCGCGATCATCGTCCCCGAGGGCGGCACGCATTTGGCGCAAGAACGGCTGCCCGATCTCGCGCCAGTCGGCGGCCAGCGCCGCCGGCACGGCCTCCGCCACCTCCGCAGCGCTGTGGGCCCCGTTGCCCGCGAGCTTCGCCAGGGCCCGCCATTTCGGGCTCATCTTCAGCGTCTTGTAGGGACCGTCGCTCATGAAGGCATCCTCGAATGTCAGAATGGATGCCCGAGTCTCTCGACAATGTCAAATTTCACCGCTACCTTTTTGACAATGTCAGATTTTCGCCTGCACCTGCTCTGGACAGGCGACGGGCGAATGCGGCTCGACAAGGGACAAACGCGGCCGGCGTCACTATCTTAAGGGTGCCGGTCCATGAGCGGGGGTTGACGAGCACAGTTGTCTGAAGCCGGTCATTTCATTGATGCCGACGCACGGCGGCTCGCCCTTGAGGTCATCGCAACGCTGGTCAACATCAAGCGGACCGCAGCCGAGCGCGTGCTGACGCCTGCCGGCGTCCCGGCCGAACTGGTGAAGCGCTTCCTAAATGAGCGCGACCCGACTACCGGCGAGAAGCGTTCGAAGCGCGAAGCTGGCACCGTGATCCTGGAGGCCCTCGGGGCGCTAGAGCGTGAGGGTCAAGTCGTACGCAGAATCATTGAGATCGCCGCCGACTGGCAAGACTTCCACCTCGCCCAGGATGAATATCGCGCCCGTTCGGTGGTTCAGAAGGCGCGGGAGTGCACGTTATGGGGTTGCCGGCTGATCGGCTTGTCTCTCACTTTTGATGTGAGGGGAGGCCTTGTGATGACACACGATCTGATCACGTCGCACACCTCGGTGATTACACCGGAAGACGCTAGACAACTGGCGACGCAGTTCTTCGCGACCAGCAAGGTCAGCCCCACCCTGGTTCGGGCCTATGCAGATGACATGCGCAGTGGTCGTTGGCTGCTCAACGGAGCGTCGATTGTACTTTCCAGCGATCAGAAAGTGCTGGACGGTCGAGCACGCATACTCGCCTGCATCGAGGCGGGACGACCGTTCGAGGCTCTCGTTGTCGAAGGGATCGAGCCGTCAGCGTTTGAGACCATGGACGCGCTACGCAAGCGCACGCTTGCCGATGTTCTGACCATCCGGCAGATCCAGCATGGCCGTGCTCTGGCCGCCGCGCTTCGCATCATCTGGGGCTACCGCACTCGCACGCTGCCGACGCCGCGGCAGCCGTCGTCCATGACCTTGCTGGGACTGATCGAGGATCATCCCGAAATCCGGGACAGCATCCTGCCCAGCCTCCGTACGGCCCCGCTCCTGCCCCACGGCACGGGGCTTGCGCTCCACTATCTGTTCGGCCTCGCAAATCCTGCGAAATGCGACGCCTTCTTCACTGAACTTTCCAATGAGACTCTGAGCGACGCCCATGGCCCGATAGCTCAGCTCAGGCGGCTTCTGACGGAGCTGCGCGGGAAAGGCGGCAACCGCAAGCAGGCCTACGTCCTCGCGGTCTGCATAAAGGCCTGGAACGCATTCAGCGCCGGCAAGCCACTGAAGTTGCTGCGGTACGCGCCTGAGCGAGAGCCTTTCCCGAGGATCAGCGGACTCAGAGAGCCCGAAACACCTCTTTTCGACCGTCACTTGGATGCTGAAGGCGATTCAGCCGCGGCCATCGGCAAGGCAGGACTGACCGCACAGGTTGAGGAGATCACACCCGAGATCGCAGAGCGTCTTCTGCAGGCGAACAGCCTGAACCGTCGGATCTCGGGGCCCGTCGTCGAGCGGTACGCCCGGGACATGAAGGCGGGCCGCTGGAAGCTGAATGGCCAGACGATCAAGATCAGCGCTCGCGGGCGGCTTCTGGACGGTCATCCACCACCTCCCGACTGGCGAAGTCCACATCGCGCTTCGACCGGCGAGCCTTAGACCTCCCCAGGCGGAGGAACTGGAAGACCTCCCGCGGCCCTGTGTCGCCCTCGACGCGCCACGCGTCCTCAACGGCATGCTCGGCAGCGGCGCCGTCGCTACCGCTGTCCGCAACCTCGCCGCCGCCCTCCTGGCTCAAGAGGAGGAACTCGGCCCGCATGGGCGCCCGGAAACGCAGCTCTATGTGCAGGGCGCGGGCGCAGGACCGAGCCCCGCCCTGGATGGATGGTGCCAGGCCTACGGCAAGCTCGCGCGGCTGGGCGCCGTCGGCGCACCCGGCCATCGGTTCTACACCGGCGGCGGCAACGATGACCCGGCCCTCGGCGAGGTCATCGACACGATGTTCCCGCACGTCCGACGGATGGAGTTGGCGCCCACTGGACGCCCGCGACGTACCGGCGCCTGCGGCCTCCTTGTAGGCGGACTCCATCGCTTGCACGACAACGCCGTGCAGCAGATCCACACCCAGGTCGTGCTTGCGGTTCTGGAACATCGGGCCTGCCGAGTGAAGGAAGGGGCGCTCGGTCCCTACGAGATCGTAGGCCCCCAGGGCGCCATCGATCTTTGGACACGCGTGGACGACCCTATCGATACGCCCTCGCGGCAAGTAGGTGATCAACCTCTCTTCGCCCGGCCTTTCGATGCGCGACGTATCACGGCGGTGGAGGGGGCCGAGCCGCGCGACGTCGTCTACCGCTTGATTAGCCATCGCGAACTCCTGGTGTCCGTCCGCGACCTGGCTCTCATGCACCCGGCTGCGGAGCCGCTCCAACGGCTGATCGCCGCCCAGATGCGGCGGATGACCGGCGCGTTTCCATCGGCGGCAAAGACGTCCTACCTCGCCATGGCCACCCACTCGGTATTGGGGGCTCGTCCGCCGAGCGCGAATGCGGAGAGCGAACTTCAACAAATCCTGCACAACCCGGATCTCGGTCGCCAGCTCCACCTCGTCTGCACCGGCGTCGGCTTCCAAGACGAGCACGCAGTCGCAAATCTACGCGTCGTGACGCGAGGCCCCCGCCCGCAGCAGTTCCAGCCACTGATCGAGTACAAACTGGTGTTCACCTCCTCGGCCCCGCACCTCACCGCCTTCGCCTATATCCGCGAGGACGGAAACCGCGCTTACCCCGCGTAACTCAGCGCGATTGCACACCCCGATAGACGGGGAGCTTTCCCCAAGCTGCGCAAGCGCGACGACGACCGCATCGACAGCCACGCCGCGCGCATGGTTGCAGACGCGAACCGGCGCGTCGCCCCTCCCCCGGGTGGCGGTCATACCGGGGCGTTGGCGGACGTTCTTCACGACCAGGTTGTCGGGAAAAACCAGGCGGTGGGAAGACAAGCGACCATCGTACGACGCTTGATCATATACGTGATGAAGTCGCCTTCATTTACAGACGCAGCTCAGCAAAACTAACCCCACCAATCGCCGGACACTGACGTTCGCAGACCTTTTCGGTTTTTGCGTAGTTGATCGGCCGTCGGTGCATCGAAAGCGCGGGATTACTTCGCGCAACACACTGGGCGGAAACGAACGAGGGGCCTTATGGAAACAACTCGCGCTCTTTGCGCGCTGTTGGCGAGCAGCAGCATCCTGGCGATGGCTGGCGGCGCGGCCGCCCAGACCGCCGCATCCGGCGGCGCGTCGGACGACAGCGTGAACACGGTCGAGGACGTGGTCGTCACGGCTCAGCGCCGCGAACAGCGGCTGCAGGACGTCCCCGTGGCCATCTCGGTCGTCAGCGCCAAGCAGGTCGAATCCGCCAACGTCACCACGATCGCCGACCTGCAATTCCTGTCGCCGGGCGTGAACTACAACGGCAACTTCGGCGGCGGCTTCAACATCCGCGGCGTCGGCACCCAGTCGATCCTGATCACGGGCGAGCAGTCGGTCGGCCTCGTCATCGACGACGTGGTCCAGGGACTGCCCGAGATCGCCTTCTCCGGCCCCAGCTACCAGTCGCTGACCGACCTCGACCGGATCGAGGTGCTGAAGGGCCCGCAGGGCACGCTGTTCGGCAAGAACAGTTCGGCCGGCATCATCCAGATCATCACCAAGAAGCCGGTGCTGGGCGTCTACAGCGCCGACGGCGTGGTCTCGTACGGAACCGACAACGAGATCGGCCTTCAGTCGAACGCGAACATCCCGCTCGGCGATACGGTCGCCCTGCGCCTCGGCGCGGTCTACCAGCATCGCGACGGCTTCCTGCCCAACCGGTTCACCGGCAAGGATATCTACGAGTACGACCGCTACGCGCTACGCGGAAAGCTGCTCTGGAAGCCCAACGACAGGCTGAGCGTGCTGCTCGCGGGCGAGTACCGCTCGGCCGAGGACGACGGCAATGGCGAGTGGACCCTGCGCGTCTGCGGCTCGGGCTTCCGCCGCGCCGTGGCCGGCCCCACGCTCTACCGCGCCTGCGATGCGGTGGCGCCCTACGGTATCGTGGCCGGCCCGAAGAACCGCGCCACCGCGCTCGACGGCAAGTCGTTCTCGGACCAAACCAGCAAGCTCGTCTCGCTGCGGGTCGACTATGACCTGGGCCCCGCGACCCTGACCTCGATCACGGCCTTCCGCGACCTCTACCAGGACATCGCGATCGACACCGACGCCTCGCCGAAGCAGGCCTACAGCTTCAACCCGACGATCTCTGGCGGCGAGCAGTGGACGCACGAGATGCGCGTCAACGGCAAGATCAACATCTTCGACTACACCCTGGGCGGCTTCTACTATCGCGCGACGCCGTTCCAGGAGAACGCCGACGGCGGCACCCTGGGTATCGTGCCGGACGACACCGGCATCATCTTCTCCAACAACTCGGTCGGGCCAGGCACGGCCAGCGGCTACTCGCCGATCGCCAAGGGCGTGGTTGAGAGCTACGCCTTCTTCGGCCAGGTCGAAGCGGAGGTGACCGACGCCTTCACGGTGATCCTCGGCGGCCGCTACACCAACGACCACGTGCGCCAGCGCATCGCCTACTACGACACGCCCGGCATGTGCGCCGCCGCGACGTTCCTGGCGACCGGCGCCTGCCACCCGGCCGGCGGCATCCCGGGCCCGTTCTCGGCCAAGACCAACGCCGACAAGGTGACCTACAAGATCACCGCCAAGTACGACCTGACGCCGGACATCAACCTCTATGCGAGCTACGGCACCGGCTACAAAGGCCCGGTGATCTCGAACCCGTCGGGCCAGCCCCAGCAGCTGGTGCGGCCCGAGCTGTCGAAGTCGTACGAGATCGGCATCAAGTCGCAGCTGTTCGACCGTCGCGTGATCCTGAACATGGACGTGTTCAAGGTCGACTACATCGACTTCCAGGGCCAGCAGAGGATCTCGCCGAACCCGGCCACGTCGTTCTACACGACCACCAACGCCGGCCGCCTGCAGACCAAGGGCGTGGAAGCCGACCTGTTCGCCCGCATCAACTCGCTGCTGTCGGTGAACGGCAACGTCGCCTACATCCCGACGAAGTTCGTGAACTACGCCATCCAGTGCAAGGACGGCTTCACCAACCCGGGCACGACGCCGGGGCTCTGCAACTTCATCCCGCCGGGCTCGCCCGCGGGCACGCCGAACCAGTTCAACGCCGCCGGCTACCCGCTGGTCTACTCGCCGAAGTGGTCTTTCAACCTGGGCGCAGACCTCACGCTGCCGATGGGCGACGATCACACGCTGACGGCGCACGCGGCCTACAACTGGCGCAGCAAGACCTACGGCGAAGTGGCCGACCCGAACACGCTCAACAGCTCGTACGGCATCCTGAACGCCGAGGTCGGCTATGGGCCCGAGGACAGCCGCTGGCGGGTGGCGGTGTTCGCCCGCAACCTGCTGAACGAGTACTTCGTGTCCGGCATCTTCACGACGCCGCTGGACTCGGGCCTCGCGGGCACCAACCCGGTCTCGACGCGGGGGTACTCGAACATCCCGGCGCTGGACGCGCGGCGCACGCTGGGCGTGAAGCTGAACGTCAAATTCGGACAGTAGCGGAGCAAGCGTAGCGCGTTGGCCCAGTCGATCGACCAGACGGCGGAACGTCCACCGGCCCCGGCGGTGCAGCCGGGCTACGGCCTCTGGATGCTGGGGCTGCTGACGGCGGCCAACGCGCTCAACATGCTGGACCGCCGGATCATCAACATCCTGGCGGAGCCCATCAAACACGAGCTGAACCTCAGCGACGCCCAGCTGGGCGCCCTGACCGGACTGGCGTTCGCCCTCCTCTACTGCACCGCCGCCCTGCCCATCGCGCGGATCGCCGACCGTAGCGACCGGGTGCGGGTGCTGGGCGTGGCGGCCTTTGCGTGGAGCGCGTTCACAGCGCTCAGCGGGGCGGCGGGCAGCTTCATCCAGATGTTCCTGTGCCGCATCGGCGTGGGCGTGGGCGAGGCCGGCTGCGCGCCGCCGGCCCAGTCGCTGATCGTCGACGAGTTCCCGGCCGAGCGGCGGTCGGGCGCGCTGGCGATCTTCATGTCCGGGCAGTCGATCGGTGGGGCGCTCGGCCTCGTGGCGGGCGGCGTGCTGGGCGAGATGATCGGGTGGCGCTGGACGCTGGTGTGCGCCGGGGTCCCGGGACTGATCGTGGGCGCGCTGGTGCTGCTGACGCTGACCGATCCGCGGCGGCATCAGGCGCCCGCCGACCGCCCGGCGCAGCAGCCGTTAATGCAGGTGCTGGGCATGCTGCTGAAGCGGCCGTCGTTCGTGCTGGTGTCGCTGGCCTTCGGCTCGATCGGCTTCGTCGGCTATACTGCCGGCGCCTTCGCCGGATCGTTCTACCTGCGCAGCCATGCCGCGGACCTGGCGCAGCTCTCGGCGAGCCTCGGCATGCGCCCGCTGGCGGTGATCGGCCTGGGCCTGGGCCTCTTCGGCGCCGTGGGCGGGGCCGCCGGCTCGCTCGCCGGCGGCTGGCTCGGTGACCGCATGGGCCGCCGCGACGTCCGCGCGCTGACCCTGATCCCGGCCGCCGGGATGCTGCTCGGCACCATCAGCTACGCGGCGATGTTCACCGTGCCGGACGTGACGCTGTCGCTGGTGCTGTCGGCGCTGGCCGCCTTCTTCATCGCCCTGTTCGGCGGACCGGGCTCGCTGGCGCTGCAGCAGGTGGCCGGCGCGAACGCGCGGGCGACGGCGCTGGCGGTCACGACCTTCATCGCCTCAGGCATCGGCCTGGGGATCGGCCCCGTCGCGACCGGCCTGGTCAGCGACGCGCTGGCGCCCAGCCTGGGCCCGGCGGAGGGCCTGCGCATGGCCATCCTGATCTGCCTGGTGACCGGCCTTCTGGGCGCCATCTGCTTCGCGGCCGCCGGGCGTACATTGGCGCGCGACATCGCCGAAGCCAACGACCCGGCGAAGTGAGGAGACCAACGATGTCTGTGGCGTACGACTGCGTGATCCGGGGCGGGCAGGTGGCGGACGGGACCGGCGCGCCGGCGCGGCAGGCCGACGTGGCCATCACGGGCGGCCGCATCGCCGCGGTCGGCGTGGTCGAGGGCCGGGGCGCCGAGGAGATCGACGCGCGCGGCCTGCTGGTGACGCCGGGCTTCATCGACATCCACACCCACTACGACGGCCAGGCAACCTGGGAGAGCCAGCTCCAGCCCTCGAGCTGGCACGGGGTGACCACCACTGTCATGGGCAACTGCGGCGTAGGCTTCGCGCCGGTGCGCGCCGCCGACCGCGACACCCTGGTCGAGCTGATGGAGGGCGTCGAGGACATCCCCGGCATCGTCCTGCAGGAAGGCATCGCCTGGAACTGGGAGAGCTTCGCCGAGTACCTCGACGTGCTGGAATCGCGGCCGCGCGACATGGACCTCTGCGCCCAGATCCCGCACGCGGCGCTGCGGCTCTACGTGATGGGCGACCGCGCGGCGCGGCTGGAGCCCGCAACCGAGGCGGACATGGCTGAGATGCGGCGGCTGGCGGCGGACGCCGTCCGCGCCGGGGCCATGGGCTTTTCCACCTCCCGTTCGCTGAACCACCAGACGTCCAAGGGCGATCCCACCTTCACGCTTCGCGCCAGCGACGAGGAGTTGATGGCGATCGCCATGGGCATGGCCGACGCCGGCTCGGGGGTGATCGAGGTGGTCACCGACTTCGGGCAGAATCCTAAGGGCCACTTCGACGGTCTGAAGAACATCGTCCGCGCCTCAGGCCGGCCTATGTCGGTGGTGGTGGTGCAGAAGCACAGCGCCCCGGACGGCTGGCGCGACCTGATGGCGATGATCGACGCGGCCAACGCCGAGGGCCTGCCGATGCGGGCGCAGATCGCGCCGCGGGCCATCGGGCTGCTGCTGGGGCTGGAAGGCAGCGCCACCTCGTTCAGCCACCTGCCGTCCTGGAAGCGGATCGCGGGCCTGCCGTTCGGGGAGCGGTTGGCCCGGGCGCGCGACCCGGCGTTCCGCGCCGAGGTGCTGGCCGAGGCCGAGGTGATGCCGCCCGAGAAGGCGTCGGAGAAGTACCACACCCTCTATTCGATGATGTTCCCGCTATCGGACCCGCCGAACTACGAGCCGGATCTGCGGGACTCGATCCTGAACCGCGCGGCGCGGGCCGGGGTGAGCCCGCACGAGCTGGCCTACGACCTGACGGTGGCCGACGGCGGCAAGACCTTCTTCCTGGTCACCGTGATTAACTACGCCCGCCACAACCTCGACGCCTGCCACGAGATGATCTCGGCCGACAATGCGCTGATCAGCCTGAGCGACGGCGGCGCCCACGTGGGCCTGATCAGCGACGGCTCGCAGCCCACGTTCCTGCTGGCGCACTGGGGCCGCGACCGGAAGGGGCCGAAGTTCGACGTCGAGCTCCTGGTCAAGCGGCTGACTTCCGACTGCGCGAGGGCGGTGGGCCTGAGCGACCGTGGCGTGATCGCGCCGGGCATGCGGGCCGACATCAACGTCATCGACTTCGACCGCCTCGACTGCGCGCCGCCCGAGATCGCCTACGACCTGCCGAGCGGCGCCAAGCGCTTCCGCCAGCGGGCACGCGGCTACGTGGCCACCATGGTCGCGGGCGAGGTCACCTATCGCGAGGGCGAGGCCACCGGGGCGCTGCCCGGCCGGCTGGTCCGCGGCGCGGCCGCCGCCTGATCGCAAGTGTTGGAGGAGTAGGCAGGTGAGCAAGGCCAAACAGACGGCGCGGGCGATCCGGGTGGCGGTGATCGGAGCCGGGATGTCGGGCGTGCTGGCCGCGATCCGACTGCGGCAGCAGGGCCTCGACTTCGTGGTGTTCGAGAAGGCCAACCGCGTGGGCGGCACCTGGCGCGAGAACACATACCCGGGGCTGGCCTGCGACGTGCCGGCCCACTGGTACACCTACTCCTTCGCCCGCAATCCCGAGTGGGGCAGCCTGCTGGCCGCCGGCCCCGAGATCTTCGACTACTTCCAGCGCATGTCGCGCCAGTTCGACGTGGAGCAGAAAATCCGCTTCGGCGACGAGGTCATGAAACTGGAATATCTCGACGGCCGCTGGACCGTGACGACCGCGTCCGGGCATCAGGACCGCTTCGACGTGGTGATCGCCGCGACAGGCGTGCTGCACCACCCCAACATCCCGAAGTTCGACGGGCTGGAGACCTTCAAGGGCGCGGTCTTCCATTCCGCGCGCTGGGACCACGACGTGCCGGTCGACGGCAAGCGCATCGGCGTCGTCGGAACCGGCTCGACGGCGGCGCAGATCACCGCCGCGCTCGTGCCGCGGGCGTCGAAGTTCACCCTGTTCCAGCGCACGGCGCAGTGGGTGATGCCGCGGCCGAACATCGTCTACTCCGAGGACGAGAAGGCGACATTCCGCGCCGACCCGGCGGCGCTCGAGAGGCTGGTGCAGCAGTACCGGACCCGCACGATCGAGGGCTACGCCACCGCGGTGCTCGACTACGACTCCCCGGAGCTCGCCGAGATCCAGCGGCTGTGCTCGGAGAACCTGGCTACGGTGCGCGACCCCGAGCTGCGCGCCAGGCTCACGCCCGGTTACCGGGCCGCCTGCAAGCGACTGGTGATCTCCAGCGAGTTCTACCCGGCGATCCAGCAGCCGAACGCCGAACTGGTGACCGCGGGCATCCAGCGGATCGAGTCTGAGGGCGTGCGCACCGACGACGGCGTGCTGCACGAGCTGGACCTGCTGGTGCTGGCCACCGGCTTCCACACCGACCGCTTCGTGCGCCCCGCCAAGGTCTACGGCCGTGGCGGCATCGACCTCGACAAGGTGTGGGCCGACGCGCCGGTGGCCTATCTGGCGGTGACGGTGCCGGAGTTCCCGAACTTCTTCATGCTGGGCGGGCCGAACAGCCCGGTCGGCAACTTCTCGCTGATCGAGGTCTGCGAACACCAGCTCGCCTACATCCTGCGGCTGATCGACGGCCTCAGCGCCGGCGACTACGGCGAGGTGAGCGCGACCCAGGCGGCGCTGGACCGCTTCGAGACTGAGCGGCAGGAGGCCGCCAAGCGGACCGTCTGGGTCACCGGCTGCAACAGCTGGTACCTCGACAAGCAGGGTGTGCCGGCCTCGTGGACCTTCACCTACGGCCGCTTCGTCGACGAGATGGCCACGCCGAAGATGCACGACTTCGAGACCCGATAAGGCCGCCTGAGGAGAACGCCATGATCACCCGAGACCGGATCGCCGCCGCGCTGCACCAGCTGAACGCCGCCGAGAACAGCCGCCCGACCTCGACCGTCGAGGAGACCAGCGACCGCATCGACAAGGTGATGTCGCCGGACGTGCATGGCTGGCGCAACGGGACGTTCGTGGCCGATCGCGCCACCGAGCGGGCCGCCGAGCGGATCGGCTTCGGCGCGCTAACCGACTATCACCGCGACTTCGAGCACATGATCATCGAGCCGCCGATGGCCTGCATCACCTGGACCATCAAGGGCAGCTACAGCGGCAAGGAGGTGCGTGTACCGGGGTCGTCGGTGTTCGAGTTCGGCGAGGACGGGCTCGTGCGCCGCTACTGGATGTACGTGAACCCAGCCGACTTCTGGTATCGCGCCGAGTATCTGGCGACCCTGCAGAAGTAGGGCCGCCGGAGCCACTCAGGCCACCACCGCATCCGGGTTCTGCACCGGCTCGACCAGGCCGAAGGGCTGTTTCTCGGTCTCCCAGGCCTCGCGGCGCGCGCTGGCGCGGGCGGCGATCTTCTCCCAGGCGGCCGGACTCTTCTGCTTGAAGACGATGTTCCAGGAATTGGCGTGGCGGTACTCGATGAACTCGACGCCCTCCTCGCCGGTGAAGAAGGTGTATGCCGAGCCGGCCGGCACGAACATGCCGTCGCCCTTGCTCAGCGTCTCGGTCCCGACCGTCATCTCGCCCGCGATGACGAGGTAGCAGCAGTCCACGTCGTGGCTGTGCAGCGGGAGCGGGAAGTCGCTCTTGTGCCAAGCGTAGGCGAGGCTGAAGCCCGGTACGTTGATCAGGATCTTGGCGAAGCTGCCGGCCCCGATCCCGCCCTTGCCGGCCACCTTCAGGCCCGCGGCGATCTCGGGGGTCACACCCTCGTAGCGCAGCACGTCGGTCTGCTCGAGCGTAGGCGCCGTGGCGGCTCGGAAGATCTGAAACTTGGTGGTCTGTTCGGTCATGGCGCGTGGCTCCTGTCGGCCAGTGGTCTCGAGGTTAGCTTGAGGCGACGGCGGCGAGGTCGTCCTTGATGCGGCGGCTGGCCAGCCAGAAGGCGAGGCCGGCCACGAGGTCGACGACGGCGACCAGCACAATCGCCAGGCGCAGCCCCTCGCCCTCGCCCATGGTGGTCGCAAAAGCGTCGCTCATGGCGCCGATGGTGAGCGGGCCGAAGCCCATGCCGAGCGCACTGCCGACGAAGAGCACCAGGGCCACGGCCGTGGCCCGCGCCTGTTCGCCGGCGAGGTTCTGGATCGCCAGCAGGGCCGGCCCGTTCCAGACGTTGTTGAGGAACGCGGGCGCCATGTAGAGCGCCAGCGACAGCGCGCCGACCGGCACGGTGAACATCGCCACGTACGAGCACGCGCCCAGCGTCGCACCGATGGCTGGGATCAGCGCGTAGGCGCGGACGTCACGCGCGCCCCAGCGGTCGCCGAGCCGCCCGCCGAACCAGCTGCCGATGGCGCCCGAGGTGGCCCCGATCAGTCCCATGCCCAGCCCGACAACCGCCAGCGGGCCGACGCCGATGGCCGCGCCGATCCGGGCGATGTCCTGGCCATGGACCCGAAGGTAGAACGAGGCGGCGAAGGCGTTGGCCCCGTAGCTCATGAACGAGAGCAGCGCCATGCCCAGCATGAAGAGCAGGAACGACCGGCGCCGGGCGAGATCGCGCAGGACCGAGCCCAAGGGCGCCTGCGGCGGTCGCAGGGGGGCCGCCGCGCCCTGGCGCGGGTCCTTCAGGGTGAAGAGCACCAGGAGGCCGATGAGGAGGCCCGGCGCGCCGGCGATCACCAGCGTCCAGCGCCAACCCACCGCCTCGGCCAGGAGGCCGCCGGCGGCCAGGCCGATGGCGGCGCCCACGGGCTTCCCCAACCCGAACTTGCCCAGTGCGCCCGAGCGCTTCTCGGGCGGATAGTGGTCGACGATCAGCGACTGTGACGGCGGCTGGCAGCCGGCCTCGCCGACCCCCACGCCGACCCGCAACAGGAGTAGCTGGACGAAGTTTCCGGCCACTCCGCAGGCGGCCGTGAACGCGCTCCAGGCCAGGATCGCGACGCCGATGATCTTCACACGGTCCGAGCGGTCGGCCAGCCGCGCGATCGGCAGGGCGGCGACGCTGTGGAGCAAGGCGAAGGAGAGGCCGGTCAGCGCCCCGAGTTGCCAGTCGGCGAGCTGCAGGTCGCGCTTGATGGGCTCAGCCAGGACGTTGAGGATCTGGCGGTCCAGCAGGTTCAGCGCGAAGGCAGACGTCAGCAGGACCATCATGTAGGTCCCATAGGCGCCGGACACGCGTTTCGCGCTCCCCGCCTGTTGCACCGTGCCTGCCGTCATGGCCGTACCTTACGCGCGCAACGCCCGTGGGACTGGACGAATGAGGAGCGGCCGCGAGACCGCTCCTCCAGGATCGCCTGCGGGGAGGTCGTTGCAGACCTTAGAAGTTCACCTCCACCTTCACGCCCAGCGTGCGGCTGCTTTCGATGGACGGGATGTTGGCGTAGCCGATCGTCGACAGCGGCGTGGAACCCGCCGTTCCGCTGTCGAGCGGCGTCTTGAAGATGCCTGTGACGAAGTACTTGTCGAGCAGGTTGCGCGCGAAGGCGCTGACCCGCCATTGGCCGTCTTCCGGGCCGAAGCTGATGTTCGCGCCCAGGAGGCCGTACGACGGCAGGATGCTGTTGGGATCGGCCGCCGCTGTATAGGCCTTGTCGCGCCAGTTGTAGTTTACCGCGACGCCGAAGACGTGGTCGCCCATCACCGCCCGCTCATAGTTGAGCCCCAGGTTGAAGCTGTTCTTCGGCGCGTAGATCAGCGGGTAGCCGCCGGCGTTGAACTGCAGCAGGCCGGGCGCCTTTTCGCTGATGTAGGTGCATTGGCCGGGGACGGTGGCCGGGTTCGTGAACCGGTCGTTGCACTGGATGGCGAAGTCGACGAACTCCGTCGGGATGTAGGCGTAGCCGCCCCGCAGCGTGAGTTCCCGCGTCACCTTGAACGTGGCGTCCAACTCGAACCCCTTGGTCTTCAGACCGCCGGCGTTGGTGGTGGTCAGACTGCGAATCGCGGGGTTGAGCGGGTCGACGACCGTGGTCTGGCCCTGGAAGCCGGTGTAGCGCGACCGGAAGGCGGCCGCGGTGGCGATCAGGCGGCGATCGAGGAACGCGCCTTTCAGGCCGATCTCATAGTTCTCGACCGTCTCCTCATCCACCGGCAACAAGGGCTGGCCGCGGGCGTAGGAGATCAGCGGACCCTTGTAGCCTGTCGAGTAGGTGGCATAGACGTTGACGTCCGCCGCCACCTCGTACTGAACCGTGATCTTGCCGGAGAGGTCGGTGGCGTCGTTCTTCGAGATGACCGCTGGGCTGGGATAGCTCGCCACCGGCTTGCAGGCCGCCCCCGCCGTGGCGAACGACACCTGGCAGGTGTTGGCGCGATCCAGAGCCCGGCTTTGCAGCGACACCTTGTCGTCGGTGTAGCGCAGGCCGCCGGTGATCGAGAGGCGGTCGTCGAGCAGCCGCACCGTCACCTGACCGAAGGCGGCGAGGCTCTTCGTGTCCGAGTCGAGCGCCGCCAGGCAGCAGCGCACGGGGCCGAACGTGGTGGTGAGCGTGATCGGCGAGCCATCGGGCAGATTGTGGTATGTGCCGCCTTGAACGGCCCGCGTCGCGTTCTCGGAGCGGTAGTAGAAACCGCCGATGGTGTAGTCGATGTTGTCGTTGAACGTCCCTTCCAGGCGGATTTCCTGGGTGAACTGCGACTGGATGAACCGGCTGATGTTCGTCGAGACGATCGGGCGTTGCGAGGAGTCGACGTCGACGTCTTCGTTCACGTCGACCTCATAATAGCCGGTGATGGCCTTGAGCTGAGCGCCGCCGCCCAGATCGTAGGTCACCCGGGCGGAGATGCTGTCGTTCGTCTGTTTGACGCCGAGCGCGCCGTCCCACGAGCCCGACAGGTTCTTCGGCCCGGCGACAACACCGAACTTCGCCGCCTCGTCGCAGGGAAGATAGCGTCCCTGCGTGCCGTTCAGCCCGCTTCCGCAGCTACGAAGGGTCCAGACGCCGTTACCGCTGTCGCTGTTCTCGATGTGGGCGCCGATGACGTAGAGTTCGAGCTTCTCGCTCGGCTTCCAGAGCAGCTTCGCGCGCACGCCGCGGTTGCTGTAGCCAGAGACGTCCTCGCCGGTGAACCGGTTATGCACGAAGCCGTCGCGGCGCTGCACGAAGCCCGAGATCTTGAACGCCGCGTTCTCGCCGATCGGCACATTGAGATTGGCGTTCAGCCGCACCTCGTTGTCGGTGGCGTAGGAGGCGGTGACGTCGCCCGCGTACTCACCCAACCTCGGCTTCTTGGTGATGATCTGCAGCACGCCGGCCGACGAGTTCTTCCCAAACAGCGTGCCCTGCGGTCCGCGCAGGACTTCCACCCGCTCAATGTCGGTCAGCGCCTGGTATGAGGGCCCGGCGAAGGCGATTTCCGGAAGGCCCTGGACAATGTCGTCGACTACGACCGAGACGCTCTGCTCGCTCGAAATCAGCACCGACTGGGTGCCGACGCCGCGGACCTGGAAGCCGCCGCCGAAGTTGGTGTTGTAGGTCAGGCCGGTCGCGAGCTGGGTCAGCTCGGTGACGCTTGCGATGTTGGCGTTCTTCAGCGTGTCGGCGCTGACGACGGCCATGGAAAGGGGCACATCCAGCAGGCTCTGCTCGCGCCGCTGGGCGGTGACGACCAATTCGTCGATGGTTGCTCCGTCGGCATCGGCGGCCATGGCGGGGGCCGCCAGGCCCAGGAGGCTGGTGGTGGCCAGCAACACCAACAGGTTCGACCGAGCGCTCATAATCTTCCCCCTACGTCGGCCCTTGATGAGGCCTTCCTGGACGCCGCAAATTCGCGGCGGGGGTTTGCCCCCCTTCGATTGGGGGCGATCCTTTCCGAACCCGTCAGGTGCGACAACGGAACCGGATCACATATCTAATTTCGCGAATCCGGGGCCCGCGAGGCCCTCCGGTGGCCTCGAGCGCGAGCACAGCCTTGGCGCGCGATGGCCGGGGCGGAAAGCGACACGTCGTCGCTTCGGCCGCTATGGACTTCCGCTATGTCAGTTCGCGTCTTCCATATAGTCTCTGGTCTTCGCCTCCGGGCGATACGCATTGGGACACGCCATGAGCGTCTCGGACTATTCGGGCTTCGGTGATGACGACATCGTCGTCAGTCGCGAGCCCTCGATGCCGTCCCTCGTCAAGTCGGCGGCCCGCGTGCTGCAGATCTTCGACTTCTTCGACGAGGTGCAGCGGCCGGCGAAGGTCCACGAGATCGCCGAGCGCCTGACCTTCCCGCAATCGTCCACCTCGGTCCTGCTGAAGTCGCTGATCGAGCTCGGCTTCATGGATTACGACCCGGACGGCCGGACTTTCCTGCCCTCGCCGCGCATTGCGCTGCTCGGCGGCTGGGTGGGCGGCGGGCCGATGCGCGACGGCAGCATCATCCGGATGATGGACGAGCTGGCCGGCCGGACCGGGGAGGCCATCGTGCTGGCCACGCGAAACGGCCTCTATGCGCAGGACGTCCGCGTGATCCAGGGCCGCGGGCCCGACGCGCTCTCGGTGCCGCAGGGTCTGCGCCGCCTGGCGGTGTGGTCGGGCGCCGGGCTGGCGCTGCTGAAGGATGAGCCGAACGAGCTGGTGCAGGCGCTCTGCCGCCGCGCCAACGCCGAAGCGACCAACGGCGCGGTGATTGACTACCAGCGGGTGAAGTCCGGCCTCGATCAGCTCCGGCGCTCGGGCTACTTCTTCTCGCGCGGGCTCGTGACGCCGGGCGTGGGCTCGATCGCCATGCCGCTCCCAGCCGGCCTCGACCAGCCCAGCCGCAGCTTCGCCATCGCCATCGCCGGACGCTTGCGGGACATGGAGCCGCGAGAGAAGCAGCTGGTCACGACGCTCCGCCAGACCGTCGCGGAGTACCTGATTCCGCACGCCTGAGGCGCGTGCGAAATCACAGGAGTGATGGCGGCGGGTAGCCACCGACGCGCCGCATTGAGCAGGATGCCCCCGCCGTCAACGACGGCCAAAAGGATGACCTTGGGGGAAACATGACGAAGAAGCGCGCCGCGGGCGAACTCGCCGCCGCGGCCCTGGCGGGCCTCGGCGTGACGGAGGTGTTCGCCCTCCACGGCAGCCATCTCGATCCCCTGTACCTGGCGTGCGAGGAGTTCGGCATCCGGCTGACGGACACCCGTCACGAAGCGGCCGCCGGGCACGCGGCCGACGCCTATGCGCGGGCCTCGAACGGTAAGCTGGGCGTTTGCGCGGTGACCGCAGGCCCCGGCTTCACCAACTGCCTGACGGCGATGGCCAACGCCTACCTGGATCGGATCCCGACGCTATTCATCGCCGGCGCCGCGCCGATGCGCGAGGCCGAAGGCAACACCCTGCAGGGCGGCTTCGACGCCGTGGCCATGGCGCGGCCGATCACCAAGTGGGCGCATCGGGTCGGCGAGCCGGACCGCATCGTCGAGTTCGTGCGCCGCGCGGGCGAGATCGCGCTCGCCGGGCCGCCCGGTCCGGTATTCCTGGAGATCCCGATCGACGTGATGTTCTGGCCGACGGAACAGGCCGTACCGAATATCTCCACCTGGAAGCGCCCCACCCCGCCCGGCCCGACGCCGGAGGCGGTGGACGCCGTCCTCGCGATGTTCCGCAAGGCCGAGCGGCCGGTGATCATCGCCGGCGGCGGCGCGGTGCTGAGCAACGCCGGCGAGCGCCTGCGCCAGCTGGCCGAGCTGGTCGGCGCGCCGGTCATCGCCAGCCAGAAGGCCCTGGGCGCGCTGGCCGACGACCATCCTTACTATGCCGGCGCCGCGGCCGGCCTGGCCGCCGCCGCGGGCGCGGGCCAGCCCGCCGACGCGGTCCTGCTGGTCGGCGCGCGGATGGGCATGTTCCTGGGCGGCGCCATGGGCGCGATCATCCCGGCCGAGGCCTACGTCGCCCAGGTGGAGTGCAATCCCGAGGAAATCGGCCGCGTGCGCATGGCCGACCTGCCGATCGTGGCCGACGCCGCCGCCACGCTCGACGCCCTGATCGCCAAGGCGTCCGGCGAGAGCTGGGCCAAGCGCGAGGACTGGGCGGCCCTGCTGCGCAGCTTCCGCGGCAACGCCCGCAAGGCCTTCGCCGACGCGCCGAAGAACACCAAGCTCGGAGCCATCCATCCCGGCCACGCGGTCGCCGCGGTGATGGACGCCATGCCCGCAGGCACCGCGGTAATCGCGGACGGCGGCGAGTCCGGCAACTGGGTGGGCGACCTCGTACGCTCGGCCGGGGCCGGCCAGTTCCTGCGCTGCGGCTACCTGGGCAGCCTGGGCATCTCGTCGGGCTTCGCCATCGGCGCCACCCGCGCCGACCCCAGCCGCCGGGTCGTCTGCTTCGCCGGGGACGGCGGCGTCGGGTTCAACATCCAGGAATTCGACACGATGGTGCGGCACGACCTGCCGATCGTGACGGTGATCCTGAACAACGCCGAGTGGGGCATGTCGCGCAACGCGCAGAACCTGCTCTACGGCAAGAACCGCGAAGCCATCGTGGCCCTGCGCGATACCGCCTACCATCAGGTCGCCGCCGGCTTCGGCGTCGAGTCGGTGCGGATCGACCGTTACGAGGACCTGGCGCCGGCGATCGTCGAGGCCTTCGCCTCCGGCAAGCCGCGGTGCCTGAACGTCATCACCGACGCCGAGGTGATGCACCCGCGCACCCGCATGATGGTGGGCGACACCAGCGGCGCGGACGGCGTGCCGATCCCCTACTACGCCAACATCCCGCAGCGCTGAGAGGAGGCGCGACCATGGAAAAAGCTTTCGATCTCGTGGTCCGCGGCGGCACGGTCGTCGACGGAACCGGCGCGCGCGCCTTCGAGGCGGACGTAGGCGTCAAGGACGGCCGGATCGCCGCGGTCGGCAAGCTCGCCGCCCCGGGCGCCGAGGAGATCGACGCCAAGGGCCAGTTGGTCACCCCGGGCTTCGTCGACATCCACACCCACTACGACGGCCAGGCCACCTGGGACACCCGTATGCAGCCCACGTCGTGGCATGGCGTGACGACGGCGGTGATGGGTAACTGCGGCGTCGGCTTCGCCCCCTGCAAACCCGGCGACCGCGAGCGGCTGATGCGCCTGATGGAGGGTGTCGAGGACATCCCGTTCCCGGTGCTGACCGAGGGTCTCCCCTGGAACTGGGAGACCTACGGCGAGTACCTCGACAGCTTGACCGGCCGCCGCTTCGACATGGACCTGGGCAGCCTCCTGCCGCACGCGCCCGTGCGCGTCTGGGTGATGGGCGAACGCGGGGCGCGGCGCGAGCCGGCCACCGAAACCGACATCGCCGCCATGGCCGACATTGCCAGGCAGGCGGTCGAGGCCGGCGCCCTGGGCTTCTCAACCTCCAAGACGCTCAACCACCGCACCAAGGCCGGCGAGCACACGCCGACGCTGGACGCCTCGGAGAACGAACTCATCGGCATCGCCATGGGGCTGAAGGCGGCCGGCGGTGGGCTGATGGAATACATCGGCGACTACATGGACCCGGCGGGCGAGTTCGCCATGCTGCGCCGGCTGGTGGAGCAGACGGGCCGCCCGGTCTCGTTCGGCCTCGCCCAGATCACCGAGCGGCCGCAGAACTACCGCGTGATGCTGGACAAGCTCACCGAGGCGCTGGACGAGGGCCTGCCGATGTCGGCCCAGGTCGCGCCGCGGGCCATCGGCATCCTGTTCGGCCTTGAGCTGACGCTGAACCCGTTCCTGCAGTACCCGGCCTGGGCCGAGGTCCAGAACCTGCCGCTCAGCGACCGGGTGGCGCGCCTGCGCGACCCGGCGTTCCGCGCGAAGCTGTTGGCCGAGCACGGCGGTGAAAAGGTCCGCGTCATCGACCTCCAGGACTGGGGCAAGATGTACCTGATGGGCGACGAGCCCGACTACGAGCAGGATCCCAGCCAGACCGTCGCCGCCATCGCCACGCGCCAGGGCCGCAGTCCCGCCGAGGTGGCGCTGGACCACATGCTGAGCCAGGACGGCCACGGCGTGCTCTACCTGGCCTTTGCGAACTACCTGTCGGGCAATCTCGACGTGGTGCATGAGATGCTGAGCCACCCGGCCGTGGCGCCCGGCCTGGGCGACGGCGGCGCGCACGTGGGCACCATCTGCGACGGCAGCTTCCCGACCACCATGCTGATCCACTGGACCCGCGACCGGGCGCGCGGACCGAAGCTTCCGCTGGAGGAGATGGTCCGCAAGCAGACCAGCTTCACGGCCGGGATCATGGGCCTGAACGACCGCGGCGTGATCGCGCCAGGCCACCGGGCCGACCTGAACGTCATCGACTACGACGGCCTGAAGCTGCGCAGCCCGCAGGTGGCCTACGACCTGCCAATGGGCGGGCGGCGCCTGGTGCAGCGGGCCGAGGGCTACACGGCGACAATCCTGGCCGGCGAAGTGACCTATCGCGACGGCCAGCCGACGGGCGCCCTGCCCGGCCGGCTGGTGCGCGGCGCCCAGGCGGCCCCCACGGCGATCGCGGCTGAGTAAACGACGCTGCAAAGGCGCGGAGGAGGAAGCGATGAGTGATCCCTGGGCCAGCGCGAAGGCCCCGTTGGATGCGTGCGAAAAGCTGTTCTCGATCTGCGAGACCGGCGACCTGGACGACTTGCGCGGCGTCCTCGCCCATGGCGCGGTCGTCTGGCACAACACCGACGAGATGCTGGTCGACGTCGAGGGGACGGTCAGGACCCTCAAGGCGATTCGAGGCGCGGCCAGCGAGTTCCGCTACGTCGATGTCAACCGCGAACCCCCGCCGACCAGCTTCGTGCAGCAGCACACCCTGATCGTGAAGACGCCGAACCGCAGCATCCGCGACGTCTGTTGCTGCATCGGCTGGGTGAAGGACGGACGCGTCACGCGGATTGACGCCTATCACGACAGCGCCGCCACGGGCGTGATGCCGCACCGGCAGAAATGAGTCGGGCATGGTGGTGTTCGAAGAGCGGACGTTGCGGGGCAACGGCGTCGAGCTGACCCTCCTGGAGGCGGGCGACGGTTCCACCCCTTCCACGAGGAACTCGGCCATATGCGCTCAGCTCGTCAATCTGGTTCACGAGCTCTCGATCCGGGGCCCGTGAGGGGCCGACTGGCTGGGCCGCGTTCCCGCGGTCGTTATCCATGTTTCGATCCGCGCCCCGTGAGGGGGCGACGATCGACAACGGCACGATCGACCAAGTGTCGGTGTTTCGATCCGCACCCCCGTGAGGGGGCGACGGCCGGGCCGGCTTCGCGGGCTCGACCGTGCGCCGGTTTCGATCCGCACCCCCGTGAGGGGGCGACGGTCGTCTTCGAGTTCTTCTTCGGCACCATGCAGTTTCGATCCGCACCCCCGTGAGGGGGCGACGCCCGGCGTTGCGCCCGCCATGGCGTCGTAGTGGTTGTTTCGATCCGCACCCCCGTGAGGGGGCGACCATGGGCAAGGGCGAGGCCGCCACCAAGAACCAGTTTCGATCCGCACCCCCGTGAGGGGGCGACGTCGAGAACATAGACCGCCCCGTCATTCCCGAAGAGTTTCGATCCGCACCCCCGTGAGGGGGCGACGACGCGCTGATTGTGCAATTGCTGTCCGGGCGGGTTTCGATCCGCACCCCCGTGAGGGGGCGACAGGGCCAGTTCCATGACCTTGCCGACCTGACGCCAGTTTCGATCCGCACCCCCGTGAGGGGGCGACCGGCAGGCGTCGATGGTGTGGTTCTTCTTGTCCTGTTTCGATCCGCACCCCCGTGAGGGGGCGACGGTGTCGCCGGTCGCCGGCCACAAGTGCAGCTACCTGTTTCGATCCGCACCCCCGTGAGGGGGCGACCCGTCCCGCCGTCGCCTGCCTACCGCGAGGCGGTGTTTCGATCCGCACCCCCGTGAGGGGGTGACGGCGATTGGCGGCTGTTCCGCGTCTGCATTCCCAAGTTTCGATCCGCACCCCCGTGAGGGGGCGACCGCTCTCGCCCTCGCGCACGCCCGTGATCATCAGTTTCGATCCGCACCCCCGTGAGGGGGCGACGCGCAGCTTGGTGTTCTTCGGGCGGGGCATGGTGTTTCGATCCGCACCCCCGTGAGGGGGCGACCTTCGCCAGATCGTCGACCTCGGCGTCGTCGAGGTTTCGATCCGCACCCCCGTGAGGGGGCGACTCTTCCGTTCCCACCCCTTGGCGCCCTTGCATTGGTTTCGATCCGCACCCCCGTGAGGGGGCGACCGCGGTCGCCCGTCGCAGCAAAGGGGGAGCGGAAGTTTCGATCCGCACCCCCGTGAGGGGGCGACCTGCTGGACGGCGACCATCGGCTCGACGGTCTGGTGTTTCGATCCGCACCCCCGTGAGGGGGCGACATCCCGGCAACGGGCAGTACCCCGGCGGCGACGTGTTTCGATCCGCACCCCCGTGAGGGGGCGACAGGCCGTGACGGTGGAGTTCCCCCAGGCCGTGACGCGTTTCGATCCGCACCCCCGTGAGGGGGCGACGCGTGCGCCTCCTGTCGCTAGATAGCGGCATGGTGGGTTTCGATCCGCACCCCCGTGAGGGGGCGACGGCCGGGGAGGGCGTTGACGCGGGCCTTTGCCATGGTTTCGATCCGCACCCCCGTGAGGGGGCGACGGGGAGGCCAAGGAAGCCCTGACCGGCTTTCAAGTTTCGATCCGCACCCCCGTGAGGGGGCGACCTTGCGGACCTGGAGCGGCGCGCGCTCGTCCACGTAGTTTCGATCCGCACCCCCGTGAGGGGGCGACTCCCGAGCGTCACGACCTGGTTCAAGTGGCTCCGTGTTTCGATCCGCACCCCCGTGAGGGGGCGACCTCGCGTTGCTTCTCCGCGACCGTGGGGCGCATGTTTCGATCCGCACCCCCGTGAGGGGGCGACCCTTCGGATCGGGCCTGTCGAGGTCGGCGAACTTGTTTCGATCCGCACCCCCGTGAGGGGGCGACAAGAGCGGGAGCGGGGTCACGCGGCCTCCACATTGTTTCGATCCGCACCCCCGTGAGGGGGCGACTGCCGCCCAGCTCGTGGTAGGCGCCGTCGTTCTCGTTTCGATCCGCACCCCCGTGAGGGGGCGACGGAACGCCACATAGTGGCGCTGCAGGATCCGGTAGTTTCGATCCGCACCCCCGTGAGGGGGCGACGGCCGCCGTGCTCGAGACCAATGGCCGCAACGAGTTTCGATCCGCACCCCCGTGAGGGGGCGACGGTCGAGCTCTTCCAGGGCTTGCCGTTCTTGCTGTTTCGATCTGCACCCCCGTGAGGGGGCGACCCGAGCTTCATGGGGACTCCTGGGGAAGGTTGTCGGTTTCGATCCGCACCCCCGTGAGGGGGCGACGCCGCGGGTGGCGTAGCCGTCGTCATGGGGGACGTTTCGATCCGCACCCCCGTGAGGGGGCGACATAGCGGTCAAGGAAGGGCGTAAGGTCGTTTTCCTGTTTCGATCCGCACCCCCGTGAGGGGGCGACCCCCAGCGCCGGCCGCGCTCTGCAAGTCCGACAAGTTTCGATCCGCACCCCCGTGAGGGGGCGACGCGTTGCGATTCCCAGGTTTGCCGTTCCTCGGTGTTTCGATCCGCACCCCCGTGAGGGGGCGACGTTCGCCTGTTCCAACCAGGTCGCGACGAGGCTGTTTCGATCCGCACCCCCGTGAGGGGGCGACGCTGGGCCTCGACGCCGCGCTGTCCACCCTCGAGGTTTCGATCCGCACCCCCGTGAGGGGGCGACGGCCGTTCTGAAGCGGACCGGCCACCTTGCTCACGTTTCGATCCGCACCCCCGTGAGGGGGCGACCGGCTTTCCTTGCCGATGGACCCGTTCGGGCGGGTTTCGATCCGCACCCCCGTGAGGGGGCGACCATGGTCGGCCAACGCAGCGCCCACCTCGTCGCGTTTCGATCCGCACCCCCGTGAGGGGGCGACGCCGGGCGGATGCGGAGCAATTAACGGAGAAGGTGTTTCGATCCGCACCCCCGTGAGGGGGCGACCGGCCAAGTGGCGGCTCCCCCCGGAGGCCCTGCAAGTTTCGATCCGCACCCCCGTGAGGGGGCGACCGGCGCGCCCATTGCTGCGCTTCCTCGAAATCCAGTTTCGATCCGCACCCCCGTGAGGGGGCGACCTCGACGCTCTGAACGCGCCGCTGCGGCCGGACGAGTTTCGATCCGCACCCCCGTGAGGGGGCGACTCGCTGGCGACGAGTTCGTGTTCGAGATGACCATGTTTCGATCCGCACCCCCGTGAGGGGGCGACGTCGGCGGCCATGGGCGCGTCTCCTCGGTTTCGGGGTTTCGATCCGCACCCCCGTGAGGGGGCGACTCTGCACGTCCTCGACGGCGTTGCGGTTGAGGGTGTTTCGATCCGCACCCCCGTGAGGGGGCGACCGCCGCGCATGTAGAATTTAATTCCGTGCGACGTGTTTCGATCCGCACCCCCGTGAGGGGGCGACGGGAACGAATTTCCGCAATGGCCGACCCGGCTTATGTTTCGATCCGCACCCCCGTGAGGGGGCGACGTTGCGGTCGCCGCGCCCGCCGGTCAGCGACTTGTTTCGATCCGCACCCCCGTGAGGGGGCGACGCGAGCTGCTCACGGATGGCATCGACCCGAACCCGTTTCGATCCGCACCCCCGTGAGGGGGCGACAGGCGCCGTCCGCATCGGGCTGGAAGCCGCAGCTGTTTCGATCCGCACCCCCGTGAGGGGGCGACCGCGGTCGATATGGATGGCTTCGCGCGCCTCGGCCGCGACACGATGGGTAAGGGCCCTCAACTCGGGATCGAACGCCACGAGCGTGCGCCTGCGCTTCTCGCCGTAGAACAGCGCGCCTTCGGGCACAGGAGCATCGAACGCTTCCTCCAGGCAGATGGCCTGGGCGCAGAGTTGCACCTCGTCGGCGCGGTGGCTCTTGGGCTTGCCGCGCTTGTACTCGACCGGGAACGGCGCAGACGAGCGGCCGTGCAACTCCACGACATCGGCCTTGCCCGACACGCCCAGGGCGAGCGAGCGAAGCTGAACGCCGCGCGCGATGCGCACCCCGGGCCGGCTCTCAGCGCCTCCGGCGTCGACCTGGGCGTGCAGCAGCCGCCCTTCCGCCGTGGCGCGATCCTCCGCCCATAGGCCCTCGACGTGGATCAGCGCCGCCTGCCGCGGACAGAACAGCCAGTGCTGCAGGGCCGAGAGCGGGATCAGCCGGTCCTCGACTTCGGCCGACGTCAGAGGCGGGGCGGCGGCCAAACGGCCCCCTACTCGGCCGCCAGGCGCGAGGCGCCGAAGACCTCGTCATCCTCGAAGACTTCGATCCCCTCAGGCAAGGCGCTGCGGTCGACGGTGATCACATAGTCGTCGAAACTGCGCGCCGGGCGGGCGTTGTCGAGCCTCGGGTCGCCGATCGGGATCGGTCCATCGGCGCCGGCGCGGGCGTGCCCCACGCGCGCGAACAGCTTGTCGGCGTGGGCGTTGCCCAATTCGCCGGCGTGACGAAACACCACCAGCTTGCGGGTCGCCATCGCGCCGCGGGCGGCGGAGCGGTCATGCTCGAACATGTCCCGCAAGGCCTGGAAGAGAAGGTCCAGGTCTTCGTCCGAGAAGCCCGTGCCCTTGACGGGGTGGGACGCCAGCGGCGCGGAGACGTAGCCGTGGGCGCGATAGAGGCCGTAGGGGATCACATGCTTGCGCCCCATGGTGCGCGCATCGCCGCGCTTGCCCTCCGGCCCCTCGTCGCCCTCCTGCCGCGTCTTCTTCTCCGCCTCATTGGTGGCGGCCATTCGGGTGATGGAGATCTCGAGCGGCAGCACCGGCTCCACCGAGCGGGCGAAGTTCATCTGCACCGGGCCGCGCACCTGGCCGGCGTTGATGCCGGTGGACAGCACTGCGCCGAAGGTGCGGATGTCGAAGAAGTTGTCGCACATGAAGCGGCGCAGCCTGGCGGCCTCTTCGTCCGAGTTGGGCGACAGCTTCTTGGTCTTCGCATCCTTGACGGCGGGATCGTCGGGCCGCACTGCGACATAGGCTTCCCGATGCTTGTCGTTGAGGATCGCGCCTTCGGTGACGTAGATGCGGAACTGCGGCCCATCGCCCTTGGCCAGCTCCACATAGTTGCGGATCTTGCGCTTCAGGCAGACGTCGGAAACCAGGCCGTGGCCGGTCTCGGGGTCCAGGCGCGGCATGTTGCCGGCGTCGGGATCGCCGTTCGGGTTGCCGTCGGCGACGTCGAAATAGAGGACGAATTCGTGGCGGCGAGCCAGCGGAGCGGGGCGGGTCATCGGCGATCCTTCCTTCAGCCTTCGGCGGTCGCCGGTTCGGCGTCCGGGTCTTCGGTCACTTCGGCGGGACTGGCGGCGGGCCGCGAGGCGGCGCGCTCGTGGTAGTAGCCCACGGCGAAGCGGCCCTGATCCTCCAACCTGAGCGTGGTGGGCAGGTCCGGCGGCAGGCGGCCGACGATCTCGTCGAGCTTCTTTTCGATCCACAGGCCGCCGCCGCGTTTCCTGGCGTCGGAGATGTGCGCGCGGGCGTTCCGAAGCAGTGCGGCGAACACCCGGGCGGGCGTCGAGGAGGCCGCGGCATAGTAGCGGTCGGCGACCGTGGCGTTCACGCGTCCGAGGGCGGCGTACTGAGCCGCCTCGCAGACGGCGAACAGACGGCCGAGCTGATAGGCAGGGCTGGGGTTCTCCCGATCGAGCGCCACGGGCAGGTCCTCTTCCTTGGGGTTGCGATTGATGCAGGCCTTGATCGCCGCCGCATGCCAGCCGCTAGACGCGTCGTCGCCGGCGCGCAGGCGGATGATCGCGGCGGTCAGCCAGCCGCGGGGATAGGGGCCGCCGCCCAGCACCGCCCGCGCCAGTTCGCCGGCCAGAAGCGGCGGCACGTTCTCGAACTTCTCCTGCAGGGCGGTGGTCTTGACGAGCAGGCGCCAGATCTCCGGCGGTCCCTTCTTGCCTGTCCAGCCGCGGGGCGCCGGGTCGATCGCGATGTCGTCCATGTGGCGCAGGATCGCGCGTGCGAAGGCGTCGAAGCTATCCGACAGCCAGAAGCGGACCGACAGCCTCGCGGCATTGGGCGAAAGCCCCAGCACATGGAAGCGCACGCCGGGCCGAAGATCGGGCCACGCCGCTTGCGGCCGGCCTTCAGCGAGGGCGGCCAGCACGTCGCGGAGCTTGGCCGTCTCGCCGATGTCGCCATCGTCCTGCGGCGGCGCGAAGACGTCGGCGAACACCGCCTCGGCCGCGCCGGCCGCCGCTTCCGCCGCATCGGCCCAGAAGATCACCGTCGCATCGCCGACGCCCCGCCGGAGCCGGCTGCGCTCGCCGGACGCCAGCATGGCGTTCAACGCCGCGCCATATCGCTCCGCCGCGGCCTCGGAGGTCGGCGCATTGGCGCCTTGTTCGCGGCCATAGCTCTTGAAGGCGTCGAGATTGAACGAGACGAGCGAGGCGCCGGAACTCTGCGCCCCGTTCACACCCTTGATGGTAGGATGAAGCCGGTGCGGCGGCGCGCGCACGCCAGTGATCAGGCAGATTTCGGCATCCTCGGTCGGCTCGGCCGCCTCCCGCCGGAGCAGGGCCTTGGCCGCTGGACGCTCATGGATATAGCCATGCTCGCCGGCGAACCGGAAGACGACGTTGCCGTCGAGCATCTCCGGCTGGAAGGGCGCGGCGTCGAACTGCTCCGGCCTCCAGCGCTCCAGGAAGCGGCGCAGCGCCAGCAGGCCCTCGTCGTCGCTGTCGCCGATCAAGTCGAAGGTCGCGCTTTTGAAGGCGGCGTGCTCCTCGGCCGTCCGCTTGCCCTCGCCGGCAGTGCGTCCCAGTACATAGGCCGTTTTGTCCCAAAACGTGTTCGGCGCGATGGCGACGGTGCGCTTCACCGGGGCCGGAACCGACAGCAGCGCCGGGCGCGGCTTCTTGCTGGCCGGATCGGTCAGTTGGAGCACCGCCAAGGGCTCGCCTTCAGGGGAAAGTTCGATCGCCCAGCCGATCGGCGCCTTCGCCCAGCCGGGTGGCTCGGCCTCGCCCCGCGCGGCCATCCGGTCATAGTACCGGTCGAGCGCCTGGAGGATCATCGGGCCAGCCCCTCCTCTTCCAGGCTGCGGCGGACGTCGAGCACGCCGTCGGTCAGCCGCGCCCGGAAGAAGTTGGAACGCTCCGCCGTCCCGTCGGGGCGGAAGTCGATGTCGTGCAGCATCCAGCCGAGGTCGCGGTCGCGCTGGTCGGTCGGCAAGGCGCCGGGCGGCAGGGGCTCGCCCTGGCCCAGCAGCGCGAAGTCGGCCGGGAACTCCCGCGCGCCCAGGCACGGGCGATGGAAGCACTGCCCCTTCTCGGCCCGGCGCTGGAACATGGCGACGTGCTTGGCGGGTTTGTCGTCCGTGCCGGCGCGGTCGGTCAGCTCGAAATGCGCCTCGATCACATAGGCGACGTCGGTCAGCAGCAGTGTGGCGCGTTGCTGACGGTTGTCTTCGACCACGAGGCCGAGCCCGTTGACGTCGCCCCGCTTCATCGCCGACCTGGCGAGCTGGCCGGAGGCGACCGCCCCCACCTCGTTGCGCCGGAACGACTGGAACCGGATCGGCTTCAGCACATGGATGCGGTCCACCGCCCATCGGATCGCGGGCTTCCAGTAGACGGCTTCAAGCACGCCCCGCGCGGCCGAAGGGGTCATCACATCGTAGGAGACCCTTTCGACCTTCATCTCCGGGCGCGTGAAGCACGCCCGCTCGCCCCAGACGTGGAGGCGCACGCCATAGGTCATCGAAATCCCCCCAACCCCTGCGCGAGGAAATCACCTCGACACGCAGGGAGCAAGTCAGGAATGGAGGGCGACGAGGTAGCGGCTCCTGACCTCTGAGCTAGAAGATGTTGCCCGCGGCGTCTCGCCGCTCGGGCTCCTTCAGATCCACACCGGTGTCCTTGCGGTAGTGGCCATTGTCCTCGAAACGCAGGAGCGCTTCGCCGAGCCCCGGATGTACAGGCCGCAGCACGCCGGCGGCGAGCCAGGGGTCGCGGTCGCGCTTGGGGATGGAGACGGCGTACTGCTGCAGCTTGCGGAGGTCGCCGACGGCAGGCCGCTCGACGCGGGCGACGTGGGCCAGAAGCGCCTCGGCCGCCTCGTCGTAGGGAACGATCACCGTCTCCTGGACGTCGTCGATCAGCCGGAACGCCCGGGCGATCGACTCCAGATCGAACTCGCGATCCTGCGCCCGCTCAGCGATCGACTGCAGGATCGGCCACGGGCGCCCGTCCAGCGTCGGCAAGTCCATCGCCTCGGCGCCGCGCCGCCAGTAGACTTCGCTGAAGTAGGCCTGGACGCCCTCGAGGGACAATGGGTCCAGCCCCCGGCGGAAGACGCCGTCGGCGGACTCGATCAGGGGCCGCAGATCGGGCGGCGCCGCGCCCTCGGCCGGCTCGAACACCACCGTGCGGCCACGGCTCAGCCGGCCCTCGCGATTGCAGCGGCCCGCGGCCTGCGCAACGCCGTCCAGGCCGGTAACGGCGCGCCAGACCTCGGGGAAGTCGATGTCGACGCCCGCCTCGATGAGGGACGTGGCGACCAGGCGCACCGGCTGCCGGTCAGCCAGCCGCTGGCGCACCTCGGCCAGCACCGCGCGGCGATGGACCGGACACATCAGGGTGGTCAGGTGCCGGGCGCCCTCGGCCGTGCGCGGATCGGCCTTCAGGGCGTCGAACAGCTCGCGGGCGTGGCGGCGGCTGTTGACTATGCACAGCATCCGCGGCTGCTCGGCGAACCGCTCGACGATCTCGGCGTCCTCGGTCTTGCCGGGCCGCCGCTCGACCTCTACGCGCTTAAGCTTCTCGAACAGCATCCGCGGTTCATAGGCGAGCTCGCGGACATCCTTGAAGCCGACCTTCGAGGCGGCGCCCTTGTGGTCGGGGCCGTCCGTGAATCCGTCGCATTCGCGCAGCGCCGGCTGGGTTGCGGTGCAGAGCACGACGCTGGTCCGGTAGTTGGCGGCAAGCTCGGTCAGCGCCGCCATGCAGGGGCGCAGCAGGCGCAGCGGCAGGGTCTGCGCCTCGTCCAGAACCACCACCGCGTTGGCGATGTTGTGCAGCTTGCGGCACTGGGACGGCCGGCGCGCGAACAGGCTCTCGAAGAACTGCACGGCGGTGGTCACCACCACGGGCGCGTCCCAGTTCTCCGAGGCTTTGCGCAGCTTGGCGAGGCCCGCCGGTCCCTCGTCGTCGGCGTCTTCGGTGCGGGGCGGCGGCTCCCAGTCGAAGCTGGCGTGGTGTTCGAGCACGTCCGCCGTCGTCCCCAACGCTTCGCGGAACACACCCGCCGTCTGCTCGATGATGGAGGTGTAGGGGATGACGTAGATCACCCGGCTCAGCCCGTGCCGCCGGGCATGCTCCATGGCGAAGGCCAGCGAGGTCAGCGTCTTGCCCCCGCCGGTCGGCACGGTCAGCGTGAAGAGCCCCGGCGCCGCCGCAGCCTGATCGACGGCGTGGTCCAGCACGCGCGAGCGCAGGCGGTTCAGTTCGGTGTCGTCCCGCCGCTTGCCGGCGAGGGACGCCGTCAGGCGCGCTTGCAGGCTGGCGAGATCGGCGAAGCTCTCCCGCTCCGTCCCGGTGTAGAACCGTTCCGTAGCCAGGAAGTCGGCATCGACCAGGCACGAGAAAAGCATCCGCACCAGGAACGCCTCGCTGAACCCGTTGTGGGCGTTCGTCTTCGGCTGCGTCGTCGGACGCAGATCCGCAAGGCCCGGCAGGTCGCCGGCATGCGCGCCCCAGCCCCGATAGTCTTCCAGCGGCTTCTCGTCGCGCCGACGCCGCAACTCCGCATAGTCGGCCAGGCCGGCGTGATGACCGGCGATCGCATAGGCCAACCAGCGCCCGAACTGCGATGAGTAGAGCCGTTCCGCCTCCCGCGCGCCCGCGGTGGAATGGTCAGGGCCCTTCCGGCCGGTCTGTCGCGGCGTGGAGATGTAGAGCTGGTACGCCTCCGAGGTCTTGCCGATGTCGTGCAGCAGCCCGGCGACATGCGCCAATTTTTCCCAGCCGAACGGAGCCGCAAAGCTCCCTGCGAGCGCCGCGACTTTCTGGAGATGGTCAGAAAGCGGCTCCCAAGCCGCGCGAGGAGCGTCTGGAACCGAGTGGGCGAAGATTATCGACATCTCTTCGTATACTCTCGGGTGAACGAACGACTTTCTTCACGGTCTATACCGTGACCTCGGTCGGAACCGGTAATCTTGTGCGAATTTATGGGCTGGTGAATGGAGACGACTACACTCACGACCATTCATTTTCCCGCTGACGCGGGTTGAATTTCCTCCCTCGGAATTCTCCCGCAAGTTCCGCCGCATGGCGAAGGTTGCGCGCCGCGCATCACTCTCCGAGGGCCTGTCTTTCGGCCCGGCATGGCCCTTTCGCGCTCCTTCTCTCCGGGCCAATCCCAAACCTCACATTGCGAAGAGTCTTTAGGATCTATATATTCTAAATCCGGAGGTCGCGATGCCCACGCTTTCGAGTCATGTCGATCAGCTCACGGCACAACGGATGGCTGAAACCGCGAAACTTGAGGACCGCAAGACGTCCCAGATCACCGCGGCCGCGCTGCGATGGTACCTCAGCCTCTCCTCAGGCGCCCGAGACGCGCTCCGGCGGATCGAAGCCTTGGGAGAGACAGAAGTGCAGGAGGCGTCATGGGCCGTCAGCCGGGCGCTTTTGGACCGCGAGTACCGGACTGTTCTACAGGCCGGGATGGCCAAGGCCGAGCCCCGGCTGGGAACCAATCCATCCGAAGACGAGATCATGGCCAAGGCCGTGCGCCTGACCAGCCGCCGGCGCTGAGCTGACGGGTTGCTGCGCCTTTGCCTCGATCTCAATGTATGGGTCGGCGCCTTCCTGGCTGAGAAGTACGGCCGGCAGGACACCGCCGCGCAATCCCTCGTCGAGGCCATACGCTTGGGTCAGTCGCCTCGCGGACCCGTGGCGCTGGTCATTTCATGGGGCATGCTGTTCCGTTTGAACGCCGTGATCCTGCGTCTGACGGGAGATCAAGCCGTTGCGGATCGCTTGATGGGGATCATTGCGACCTTGGCCCGGGACGGCCCCTCTCCTACCGTCGGCGGCGTGGGCGTCCTTCCGCTGGACGACGAAGAAGACCGCCACGTCCTGGAAACCGCCTTGACAGGCGAAGCCGACCTCCTGGTGACCCAGAACCTGAATGACTTCATCCAGGGCGATGTCGATCGTCTTGACGATGGCCATTGGTACGGACTGTCGCGCGACCCCCCTCGAAAGCTCCTGATCGCCCACACCTATGGCGCCGCAGCCTGGCTCCGAGGCGAACCCTGGCCGGAGCAAGTCGAAGCGTACATCGCGTCCGTCGGCCGGCCCCAGGGCTAAAGGGAAGATTGCACCGGACTGGAGACAGGTTGCTGCGGGATTGGCAGACCATTCACTACGTCGCTAATGCGACGTGATTCCCGAACCTTTCCGCTGAGCTGGATCAATGTATGTTCCATCTTTGTTCCTTCGGAGGCAGCATGCAATCCAGCGAAGCGCACTTCAGTTTTCCCGTTCTTGGATTCACCCCAGATCGTGAGATCTGGGGTTTTCCAGACATGGATCGACTCACCAAGTGTGGTCCCCGCACTCTCAAGGAGGGCGTGCAGAATGGGATGGAGCTGATCGACACCGACGGTCGACGCTGGCGGGTGCTGTCCGTCCGCAGAACCGGCCGCGCCGGATCCGTGCTGTCCCTGCTTTGGATATTCGGTCCGCCACAGTCGCGTATCGAGCAGGAGCTCGAGCCGCTGCCAGTCGTGTCACTCGAGGAGGTCCAGCAGAGAGCGCGTGACGCGATGGAGACATCCCGGATCGACTATTACGGAGAAGAGGGACAGGCGGAATACCGATCGATGATCAGAAAAATCGGGAAGACCCGCTCGATCTCGAAGATCTACGACTTGTTGCAGCCTGACACGTTCGAATCCTACTGAGGGTACGTCGGAGGGATGTCGTATCGCGACTGCACCCACGACCACTCATTCCGCCGCTGGCGCGGCGTCGGCCTTGCGCCCGGTCGCGGTCATCGGCTGCCGGAGACGACGCCGGTCGCCGGGAGCGAAGCCGTCTGTGACCTCTTCGCTCCCGGCCAGGTGGTCGGTCGCGCGCCGTGACTTGGAGAATCGGGGAATCAAATCCGCGTTTCCATTTAGTCGTTGAACGGTCCCGACGCTGGCGCAGCGCGCCCATCGATGCCGCTCTTTGGGAACCAGCGAACCTGGCCGAACCTGTGGTCGGCCTCCAAGACAGCCTGAAGGTCCGCGAGGAAGGCGCGGAACAGCTTCACATCCGGCCACAGGAAGAAGGTCATGTTCTTCGCCATCAGATAATTCAGCTCAGGTTCGAGTATCGAGATCCGGAGCCAGAAGCGTTTGCGCCCGCGCCAGATGTCCAGCTCCCAACCTACGTGTTGCGCATCGACGGGGTCGGAGACCCGATAGCCCCTCTCTTCCAGCCCGCCTTTCAGGGCTTCGGCCACATTGCGGCCCGGCCATTGCACAAAGTCCCCTCCATCCTCGATCGAGTCGTCGGGAAAGGCGGAGCTGAACTGGATTTCCGGCCGCATCGTCACCAGCGGTCCTCTTCTTCCGGTGAGTACACGACGCCGCCGGCGCTGGCGCCAGGGCCGCCGCCCCGCGCCCGTTGATGGGCCGGGCGGCGGTGCTAGCCTTCCTCCATGCGGAAGACAGATTCGAATCGTCGGCGTGCGCCGTCGCAGGGCCGTCCCCCCGCCAGCCCAAAGGCCGCCAGCCCCAAGGCCGCCCGCCGCAAGGCGCGGGCGCAGACGAAGCCCGAACAGCCTCCGGCCGCCCGGGGCTGGGACACCAGCGACGAGCAGGAGGTGGACCTGCGGCGATGGCGGGGGCGCACGGAGATCGTGGCGGTGGAGGCGCTCGACCCGGAGCACCCGGTGTTCGGTGCGTTCCGGGTCAGATCGGAGAGCGGCGGCGCCTATGAGGTGGAGATCCGCGACCTCGGCGGGTTCGGGAACTCCTGCGGCTGCATCGACCACCGCGTCAACGGGCTGGGCACCTGCAAGCATATCGAAGGCGTGCTGGCGGGCCTCCGCCGCCGAGGCGTCCGCGCCTTCCGCGACGCCGCCGCGCAAGGTTCTCCCCGTGTGGAGCTGTTCCTGCAACGCGCCGCCCAACCGGCAGCGACACTCGTCTGGCCGCACCGCGACGACGAACACGTGGCCGCCACGCGATCCTGGCTCGCGCCGTTCCTCGATGGCGAAGGCCGGTTCGCCGGCGGCGCGGACGACGTCGAGGCGCTGCGCCAGGCCTATGCCGAGGCGCCGAAAGCGGTGCGCGACGTCCTTCGCATCTCCCGTCACTTCGGCCACTGGCTCGACCGGCGGCGACGGGAACGATCGCGCGCAGCGGCGCGTTCGGCGTTCCGGGCCGAGCTGGCGGGCGATCCGGCGGCGGCCGATGTGCTGCGCCATCCGCTCCTGCCCTACCAGCGCGAGGGGATGATCCACCTGGCGTTCGGGGAGCGGGCGCTGCTGGCCGACGAGATGGGTCTGGGCAAGACGGTCCAGGCCATCGCCGCCTGCGAGCTGCTGGCGCGACGGCAGGGCGTTTCGCGCGTCCTGGTGGTGTGCCCGGCCTCGCTGAAGGCCGAGTGGGAGGAACAGATCGCGCGCTTCACCGACCGGCCGGCCCGGCCGGTGTTCGGCCCCAGGCCGGCGAGGCTCGCGGCCTATCGCGATCCGCCGTTCTTCACCATCGTCAACTACGAACAGGTGCTCGGCGACGCCGAGGCGATCAACGACGTGCTCGCGCCGGACATCGTGGTGCTGGATGAGGCGCAGCGGATCAAGAACTGGCACACCAAGACGGCGCGCAAGGTGAAGTCGCTGCGTTCGCCCTACGCCTTCGTGCTGACCGGGACGCCGGTCGAGAACCGCATCGACGAACTCTACTCCATCGTCCAGTACCTCGACCCCGAGCTGGTCGGCCCGCTGTTCCGTTTCAACCGCCGCTTCTATGAGCTGGACGACCGGGGACGCCCCGTCGACTACCGCAACCTCGAAGAGCTGCGCCGGCAGGTCGAGCCCGTGCTGCTGCGCCGCCGCAAGGCCGATGTGGAGACCGAGCTGCCCGGGCGGACGGTCAAGACCTTCTTCGTGCCCATGGCCGAGGAACAGCAGCTACGCTACGACGACTACTCGAAGCAGGCCGCCAGGCTCGCGCAGCTCGCTCAGAGGCGGCCCCTCACGCAGCAGGAATTCGACCGCATGCAGATGCTCCTCGCCTGCATGCGGATGACCTGCGACACGCCGGCCATCCTCGATCCGACCTGCCGCGTCTCACCCAAGCTGGAGGAGCTGGAGCGCGTCCTCGAGGACCTGCTGCAGGAGCCGGATCGCAAGATCATCGTGTTCTCGGAATGGGAGCGGATGCTCCAGATGGTGCGCGAGCTGGCCGCCGAGCTGGGGGTGGAGGCGGCCTGGCACACGGGCTCGGTTCCGCAAGCCCGCCGGCGCGAGGAGATCAACCGGTTCAAGCACGACCCCGCCTGCCGGCTCTTCCTGTCGACCGACTCCGGCAGCGTCGGGCTGAACCTGCAGGCGGCCAGCGCCGTCATCAACATCGACCTGCCCTGGAACCCCGCCAAGCTCGAGCAACGCATCGCCCGCGCCTGGCGCAAGCACCAGACGCGCTCCGTCACGGTGATCAACCTGGTCGCCGAGAAGACGATCGAGCACTCGATCCTGCATTTGCTCGACGCCAAGCAGGCCCTTGCCGACGGCCTGCTGGACGGCGGCGGCGGCGACCTCAACGCGCTGAAGATGCCCTCCGGCCGGGGCGCGCTCATCGAGCGCATGCGAGCCATGCTGGACGGGGCCGAGGCGCTCGGACCCCGCATCGTTCCGCCGGAAGAGGCGGTGACAGCGGACCTGCGACGCCGCCACGGCGAACACGTGCTGCGTATCGAGGCGCGCGCCGCGGCGACGGGCGAGCTGCGGATGCTGGCCGTCCTGGACCTCGACCCCGACGCGCTGGCGGCCGAGGCCGAGAGGCTGCGCGGGGTCGAGGACGCCGTCCCGATCGAGCTCGTCGATCGCGCCGCCTGGCTCTCGCTCAGGCGCCTGATCGGCGCCGGGATCGTCGGACTGGCCGGTGGGGGAGCGCGGGTGCTTCACGCCGCCGCCGGCTTCGCCGATGCGCCCGACGCGCCTGTCGCTCCGCCGAGGGCATGGCGGGACGAGGCGGACCGGTCGATCCGGATGGCCGGCGTGCTGGCGGCGGGCGGATTCCCGGAGGAGGCCCCGCCGCTGCTCGACAAGGCGTTGCGCTGCCTCGTCGCCGCGCGCAGCCGGGCGGACGGCGACGCCATGGCCGATCCCGCCCTCGCCGACCCCGAGCGGCTTCGCAGCCTTGTCGGGCCCGGCAGCGCGCCGGGCGAACTCGCGGACGTCCTCGCAGCCCTCCGCCCGGACGCCGCCGCACCGACCCCGACCGGCGCGGCGGACCTTGTTCAGGCCCTGGCGCGGCTGATCCCCTCACTATGGCCCGTCCAAGCTTCCCCTGAGGCGCTGGCGGCCTGAGGGCTATCGCCCGAACGGGACGCCCATGGGAGGCCTGCCGCCCGCCGTGGCGGCGATGGGTCCCGCCGGACCGGCGGCCATGCCGGGGCGCCATGCGCCGGGCGTCTCCGAGACCCCACGCTCCGCGGCGCACGGGTAGTCAGAACGGGCTCCAGCTCCGCACGACCGCGCGGCCGGAGGCGCGGGGGGACGCGTCTTCCCGCGCCAGGCCGGCGAAGAAGTAGGCCACGTCCACCTGCAGCGCGCCGGCGACCTTCCAGAGCCGTTCCACGGTCAGGCGGGTGCTGGCGCTCTCGTACTTCTGGACCTGCTGGAAAGTGACGCCGCAGGCGGCGGCGAGGTCCTGCTGGGTCAGCCCCATCAGGTGCCGCCGCCGCCTCATACGGCGGCCAACGAACGCATTCACGTCGGTCATCGGAATTCCCTAGATTCCCCAGGCTACGCAGGAACTTAGGTACCGGCGGGGCGGCGGCGGAGCGACCGAGCATGCCCCGAGCCCCGCCGATCTTTTCCCGAGCTTTCCGAGGCCTGGCCGATCCGCCCCGATCGTTCGCCGAAGCCCCTACGGCAGCGCGTAGGCGATGACGTAGTCGCCCTTGGCGGCGCCGGGCATGCCCCCCGCGCCGCCGGCGCTGATGACCACGTACTGCTTGCCGGTCCTGGGCGAGACATAGGTCATCGGCGTGCCCGCGGCCGGGACGGGCAGCTTGCCCTGCCACAGCACCTTGCCGGTGGCGTTGTCGTAGGCGCGCAGGTAGGCGTCGGTGGTCGCGGCGCGGAACGAGACGCCGCCGGCCGTGGTGATCGCGCCGCCGATGCCCAGGGTGCCGATCGGGATCGGCAGGTGGCTCCTGAGGCCCAGCGGCGCCTGCGCCTCGGCCGTGCCGGAGGGCACCTGCCAGACGATCTGGCGGGTCTTCACGTCGACGGCCGTCAGCATGCCGTGCGGCGGCTGCAGGCACGGCGCGAAGAGCGGGCTGAACAGCCAGGTGTTGTCGGCCTCGTAGGGCACGGCCTTCATCGACTCGGGCGGGCGGCCCTTGGCGAGCGTCAGCGACAGCACCGGCGTCTTCTTCGCCGACGGCGGGTTCAGCTTCACGGTCTGCGGCATGCGCACGTCGCTGAAGATCAGGAGGCCGCGGCGCGCATCGAAGGCGCCCGAGCCCCAGTTCATGCCCCCGGCGTTGCCCGGATACTGCAGCGACGCCTGCTTCGCGCCCGGCGGCGTGAAGTCGCCGTCATAGCGCAGGCTCTTGAAGGCGATGCGGCACATCAACTGGTCGAGCGGGGTCGCGCCCCACATCATCTTCTCGGAGAGCGGCTCGACGCCGATGGTGGGCATCTCGACCGAATAGGGCTGGGTCTTCGAGAGCCACTCGCCGGGCGCCGGGTCCTGCGGCGTGCGCACCTCGACCACCTTGGTGAGCGGCGCGCCCGTGCGGCGGTCGAGCACGAAGATCTGGCCGCGCTTGGTGAGCTGGACCAGCGCCGGCGCCGTGGTCCCGTTCGCCAGCGGGAAGTCGATCAGCATCGGCTGGCTGGGCACGTCGTAGTCCCAGACGTCGTGATGCACGGTCTGGAACGTCCAGCGCTCGCGGCCCGTGGCGACGTCCAGGGCGACGACCGACGACGAGTACCGCTCCGAGGCGGCCGAGCGGTGCGAGCCCCAGTAGTCGGGCGTGGCGTTGCCGGTCGGCAGGTAGACGAGGCCCAGGTCGGGGTCGAAGGCGGGCGTCGACCAGACGTTGGGCGTGCCGCGGCTGTAGGTCTGGCCCTCGGGCGGCAGCTTGGTGATGTCGGGATTGCCGAGGTCCCAGGCCCAGACCAGTTCGCCGGTCCTGACGCTGAAGGCGCGGACCACGCCCGAAGGCTCGGCCAGCTCCTGGTTGTCCGCCACCCAGCCGCCGATGACGACCAGGTCGCCGACGACGGTCGGGATCGAGGTCTGGAAGTAGAAGGCGGTCTTGATCGGACCCATGCCGACCTTCAGGTCGACCATGCCGTTCGTGCCGAAGCCGGGGCAGCGCTCGCCCGTCGCGGCGTCGAGGGCGAAGAGTTCCGCGTTGATGGTCGAGGAGATGATCCGGCGCGCGCAGAGCGGGCCGGCCGGTGGCGCAGCGGCCGCAGCCTTCGTCGCGGCGGGCGCCGGAGCCGGCGCCGCGGCGGCCTTCGCCGGGGGCGTCACCGCCTGGGTCGCGGGCGCGGCCTTCGGGGCGGGCGCAGCGTTCGTGGCGGCGGCGCCGACGATGACCGTCCCGCCCTTCACGGCCGGCTTCGACGCCAGGTCCGCCGTGACCGGCCCGGCGAGCGCGACCTTCGGCTGGGTCCCGTCCCAGTAGCCGACGCCGCGGCAGCGGTTCCAGAAGTGCGGCTTCACCTTCGGATCGTGGCGCCACTTCTCGCGGCCGGTGTCGGCGTCGACGGCGATGACCACGTTGGTCGGCGTGCAGAGGTAGACGGTGTCGCCCACCTGCAGCGGCGTGTTCTGGTCCTGGCTGCCGCGCTGCGGCTTCTCGCCGGTGCGGAAGGTCCAGGCGACCTTCAGGTCGTCGACGTTCTCGCGGTTGATCTGGTCGACGGGGGCATAGCGGGAGCCGCCCGGGTCGCGGCCGTAGTAGCGCCAGTCGGACTGGGCGACGGCGGGGGGCGGCGCCGTGGTCGCCGGCGCCGGGACATCGGCCTGGCCCCAGGTGAAGGTGGCCGGCAGGGTCGCGCCCAGGACGCCGATCGGCAGGACGGACAGCAGCGCCACGGCCGCCGCCGACTGCGTGCGCAGGCGGCCCTTGGGCGCGGCCGGGATCACCAGCAGCACGAAGAGGCCCAGCACCGCCGGCGCGAACAGGCGCGGCAGCAGCGGCCAGAAGGCGAAGCCGCCCTCCCACAGCCCCCAGGCGAGGGTGACGGCCAGCGTCGCGGCGTAGACCAGCCCCGCCGCGGGATGGCGGCGCACCAGCATGACGCCCGTGGCGATCACCGCCGCGCCGGCCAGCAGGTAATAGGGCGAGCCCTCGAGGTAGATCAGCCAGCCGCCGCCCGCGAGCAGCAGAGCGCCCACGAGGGCCACGAGGCCGCCGCCGATCGCCGCCCAGATGCGCGCCGGCCAGCCCGCTTCCTTCTCAGTCGCCATGCCCGTTTCCCCGAGTCTCTCGGAGCGGACCTTAGCAGGGTTTGCGCGTGCGTCATGGGGACTGGACCGGCCGCCGCCGACGCGCGATCATCATACGCAAACTTCGAAAACAGAAGGGCTCGGGGAGATGTTGAACGCTCGGATGACCGCTCGGATTCTGGCCGCCGCTTCGATGGGCGCGGCGCTGCTCGCGGGCGGGCCCGCCGCCGCGCAGATGACCCCGAACGACTACGGCAAGCCCCAGGCCTGGCTGTGCTGGCCCGGCAAGGCCGGCGACGCCTGCGCGGTCGACATGACGACCGCGGTGATCAAGGCCGACGGCTCGTCGAGCGTCGAGGCGTTCAAGGCCGACCCGAAGGCGCCGATCGACTGCTTCTACGTCTACCCGACCGTATCGAACGACCCGGGCGTCGTGTCGGACATGATCGCCAACGACGAGGAACTGAACGTGGTGCGGGCCCAGCTCGCGCGGTTCGGGTCCAAGTGCCGGATCTACGCGCCGCTCTACCGGCAGTTCACGCTGACGGGCCTGCGCGCGGCGATCGCCGGCAAGCCCCTGCCCGGCTCGGCCGACCCGGCCACCCGCGCGGTGGGCTACGCCGACGTGGTCGACGCCTGGAACTACTATCTCGCGCATGAGAACAAGGGCCGCGGCGTGGTGCTGATCGGGCACAGCCAGGGCTCGGGCGTGCTGACCCGGATGATCGCCGCCGAGATCGACGGCAAGCCGGTGCAGAAGCAGCTCGTCTCGGCGCTGCTGCTGGGCACGAGCCTGGGCGTGGAGAAGGGCAAGGACACGGGCGTCTTCAAGTCGATCCCGACCTGCCGGAGCGCCAGCCAGACCGGCTGCGTGATCGCCTACGCCACCTTCCGCGACACCATCCCGCCGCCCGCGAACAGCCGCTTCGGGCGGATCGCGAACGACCCGGCGATGGAGGCGGTCTGCACCAACCCGGCGAACCTCGCGGGCGGCAAGGGCGAGCTGAAGGCCTACCTGTCGAACACGGCGGCCCAGATCGCGGACTCCGGCGCCGGGAACCCGCCGTGGGTGAAGGGCAAGGAGAACCCGAAGACGCCGTTCGTGGCGCTGCCGGGGCTGCTGACCGGCCAGTGCGTCTCGAAGAACGGCTTCAACTACCTGGAGGTCCACGTGAACGCCGTCCCGTCCGATCCGCGGACCGACGACATTCCGGGCGACGTGATGGGGCCGGGCGGGCCGGCGGCCGACTGGGGCCTGCACCTGATCGACGCCAACATCGCCATGGGCAACCTGGTCGACGTGGTGGCTGCCGAGTCCAAGGCGTACCTGGCGAAGAAGTAGCACGACCGGCTCCCCTTCCCCTTGCGGGGAGGGGCCGGGGGTGGGGTGACGCGACGAAGCGCCGAGCCGACACCCCCTCTCCCAACCCTCTCCCCGCAAGGGGGAGAGGGCTTTGCGGAGGCTACCTGCCGGTCAGCTTGCGGCCGGCGAAGATGCCGAGCGCCAGGAACAGCACGAAGCCGATCACGGCCAGGAAGAACAGGAACTTGGCGATGCCGGCCGCCGCGCCGGCGATGCCGCCGAAGCCCAGGGCCGCGGCGATGATAGCGACGACGGCGAAGATCAAAGCCCACTTCAGCATGACGCTCTCCTCGAACAGGTATCCAAGGCCTGCGAAACGCCGCTACGGCCCCGCTGTTCCCGCCCGCACGATTCCTTGTTTCACGTCCGGTCATCGGTGATCTAAGACCGGCGGAGATGGCCAAGAACCCGGAAAGCCCCCTCGAGCCCTTCAAGCGTGCGCTGGCGCACGCCGCGCGTTCGCTCGCCGAGACGCCGGACCTGGAGATCGTCTACTCGGGCGAGGGCCCGCAGCTCTCGGGCAACCGGGCCGTCCTGCCCCACCCGCCGCGCGACCTGACGCCGGACGACGCGGCGCGCATCCGCGGGCTCGCCGACCAGATGGCCCTGCGCATCGCCCACCACGACCCGGCGGCGCACGCGAAGACGCGGCCGGCGTCGGGCGGCGGCCAGCCGATCTACGACGCCCTGGAGCAGGCCCGCATCGAGGCGATCGGCGCGACGGCCATGGGCGGCGTGAAAGAGAACCTGAAGGCGGTGATGAACCACGCCTGGCAGCGGCGCGTGTTCAACGAGACCGAGGCCATGGCCAATCCGCCGCTGGCCGACGTCGTCAGCCTGATGGTGCGCGAGCGCCTGACCGGCGAGCCGCCGCCGCCGATGGCGCGCGCCCTGGTCGACATGTTCCGCGACGAGGTCGAGGCCAAGGCCGGCGCCGACCTCGACAGGCTGGAAGGCTCGCTGCAGGACCAGAAGGCGTTCGCGCGGATCGCGCGCACCATCATCCGCGACCTCTCGATGGGCGACGACCTCTCCGACGCGCCCGAGCAGCCGGACGACGCCGAGGGCGACGACGAGGGCGAATCCGAGGCCTCCGAAAGCGACGAGGACGGCGACGGCGAGAGCCAGTCGCCGCAGCAGTCGGCGATGGACGAGGACGAGAGCCAGACGCGCGAGGCCGACGACTCCGACAGCCAGATGCAGCAGTCGGAAGAAGACCCGAACGCCGAGGACGCCGACGAGCCGCCCGAGATGGGCGACGGCGACACGCCCGCGCGCCCCGACCCGTCGGGCGACAACCGGCCGGTGACCTACAAGGTCTTCACCACCGCGCACGACGAGGTGGTGGCGGCTGAGGAGCTCTGCGATCCCGAGGAACTGACGCGCCTGCGCGCCTACCTCGACCAGCAGCTCGCGTCGGTGTCGAACGTGGTGAGCCGGCTGGCGAACCGGCTGCAACGCAAGCTGCTGGCGCAGCAGAACCGCGCCTGGTCGTTCGACCTGGAGGAGGGGCTGCTGGACACCTCGCGGCTGACCCGCGTGATCACCGATCCGACCGCCTCCCTCGCCTTCAAGGAGGAGGAGGACACCGAGTTCCGCGACACGGTGGTGACCATCCTGATCGACAACTCGGGCTCGATGCGCGGGCGGCCGATCATGGTGGCGGCGGTCTGCGCCGACATCCTGGCGCGCACGCTGGAGCGGTGCAGCGTCAAGACCGAGATCCTGGGCTTCACGACCCGCGCCTGGAAGGGCGGGTCGTCGCGGGAGGACTGGCTGAAGGCCGGCAAGCCCGCCCAGCCCGGCCGCCTGAACGACCTGCGCCACATCATCTACAAGGCGGCCGACGCGCCCTGGCGGCGCGCGCGGCGCAACCTCGGCCTGATGATGCGCGAGGGGCTGCTGAAGGAGAACATCGACGGCGAGGCGCTGATGTGGGCGCACCACCGCCTGATCGGGCGGCCCGAGGCGCGGCGCATCCTGCTGGTCATCTCCGACGGCGCGCCGGTGGACGACTCGACGCTGAGCGTGAACTCCGGCCACTACCTGGAGCGCCACCTGCGCGAGGTGATCGGCGAGATCGAGGCCAAGAGCCCGGTGCAGCTCATCGCCATCGGCATCGGCCACGACGTGACCCGCTACTACCGCAACGCCGTGACCATCGTGGACGTCGAGCAACTGGCGGGCGCGATGGTCGAGCAACTGGCCGACCTCTTCGACGAGGAGGTCCGCAAGGTGACGCGCAAGACCGCCAGCCTGCTCGCGCCCCCGCCGAACACCCAGGGGCCGCAGGGCAGCCCCTCGATGCGGCGCTCGACCTTCAAGGAAGTGCGGAGGGCCACCGCGTGAGGGCCGCGGCGGGGCTCCTGGCCGCCCTGCTGCTGCTCGCCGGCTGCGTCGCGCCGGTCGCGCCCCTGCCCGTGTCGCCCGTCCCGGTGGGCGCGGCGATCCAGGTCGACGCCGAGGCCGTGCCGCTGGATCCCACCAACCCGTCGCGCGAGCGCATCGGCAACTTCCTCTACGCAGGCGGCGTCTCGATCACCTCGCGCCAGACCAGCCGCCTGCACGGCATGTCCGACCTGAAGGTCACGCCGGACGGCCGCCTGCTGGCGATGGGCGACCAGTCCGACATGCTGGAGGCGCAGGTCGTGCTGGACGGCGCCGGGCGGCTGACGGGCCTCGCCGCCGCGACGCTGGTCTCGCTGAAGGACCCGAAGGGCGTGGACCTCTTCGCCGGCGGCCCGCGCGAGTACGACGCCGAGGGCGTGGCGCGGCTGGCGACCGGCGACCTGCTGGTCAGCTTCGAGCAGCATGACCGCGTGCTGGTGTTCCCCGCGGGCGGCGGCCCGCCGCGCGGGGCGCCCAAGCCCGACATCCGCTACACCGACAACAAGGGCATGGAGGCGCTGGTCGACGCGCCCGACGTCGCCCCCGACGCCTACCGCGTCGGCCTGGAGGACAGCGGCCACACCTACCTCTGCCGCCTCTCGGCCGCCTGCGTACGCGACCGCGACCTGCCGCTGGACGGCTCGGAACTGGTGGCGATGGACAACGTGCCGGGCGGCGGCCTCGCCTACCTGCTGCGCTCGTTCTCGCCCCTGCGCGGCAACGTCATCAAGCTGAAGGTGCTGGATCGCGCGGGCCGCCTCGTCGACGAGATGGAGATCACCCGGCCGCTGACGGTGGACAACCTGGAGGGCCTGGCGGCCGTGCCCCGGCCCGACGGCGCCATCCGCTTCTACCTGATCGCCGACGACAACTTCGGCTTCTACGACGGCAAGCCGACCGGCCAGCGCACGCTGCTCCTGGCGTTCGACTGGCGGCCGCAAGGCAAGCGGTGAAGGCCGGCGCTCGAAGATGTCCTGAGGTAGATGGGCACGACTGCCTTTCCCGTCGTAGACGGGAGAGGGGGAGTCGCAAATGAAAAGGCCGCCTTGCGGCGGCCCCTTCGGAACGACGATCGTGTCGGGCGCTCAGGCCGCGGCCTGCTCGGCGAGCTTGGCCTTCAACTGGCGCTTGATCTTCAGCGCGCGGGCCGAGAGCACCTCGTCCCTGGCCTTCAGGAGCACGGCGTCGAGGCCGCCCTTGAAGTCCAGGGTGCGCAGCGCCGCATTGGTCATGCGCAGGCTGAAGGTCTGGCCGAGGGCGTCGGACTGGACCTTGATCGCGACCAGGTTCGGCATGAACCGACGCTTGGTCTTGATGTTCGAGTGGCTGACGTTGTGGCCGACCATCGGGCCGACACCCGTGAGCTCGCAGCGACGCGACATGACGAAGAACCTTAGCCAGAAATAGAAATGCGGCGGACGTTCCCATCCGCGCGAAGAGCGGGCGATTTAGAGGAAGGGCCCGCCCGCGTCAAGGCGAGCCGGCCCGCAACGCCCTGCGACATCGCTCCATCAGGCGGGACGGCGACGGTTCGTTGTGGGCCGAAGCGACTCAACTACAATATCTCGTAGGGAACAGAAGCTGAATCGCTGCGAGTCAGTGATTCGGTCGCGATTCGTTTCGCCCCCGTTCCGACTCTCGCGACAGGTTCATCCAGCCTTGCCCCGAGGCGGACCGGCCCTAGTCCGCCGCGGCCAGCCTGGCCGGCGCGGCGTCGGGGCGCTGGTAGGCCGCCACGATCACCTTGGCGGCGTCGATGCGGTCGCCGGCCCGGTCGATGATCTCCAGGTGGACGTGGTCGGTCATGCCGCCCGGGTACTTCCGCTGCAGGCTGTGGGCCGTGCCGATCGGGCGGCCGACGGCGACCGCGTCGCCGATCTGGACCTTCGGGTTCACGTAGAAGACGCGGGCGGCGTAGCGCAGCGCCGGATTGGTGATCTCGACGAACTTCAGCGTCTCGTCGCCCGGATAGGCGTAGCCGATCTTGCTGACATAGCCCGAGATGGGCGCGGCCACCGTCTGGCCGGCCCTGGCCATGAAGTCGACGCCCTCGTGGCGGCGCGAGCCGCCGTCGCGCCGCGCGCCGAACTCGCCCTCGCCGTAGGCGTCGTGGCCGCGGGCCTCCCGGCCGGTGGGGTTGCAGAAGTCGTCGCGGCCGTCGCCGTCCACGTCCTTGCCCTGCCAGACCAGTTCCAGCGGCGCGGCGGCCTCGGCGGCCTTCTGCGGCGCGATGACCGCGACCGCCTTCTCGACGCCCGCGCGGATCTCCGGCTGGCTGAGCGGGCTCGCCGCCGCGGCGCCCGCGGCGACCATCCCGGCGATGGAGAGGAGGAGGACGGGCCGGTCTTCCACCAGGTCCCGGAGACGCGCACGAACGCCTGACAACCGCATCAGGACCCTTACTCAAAGATGCGCCTTCGCCGGACGGGACGCCGGCTTCGAGGCGGATTGACTGGGGCGCCGCGAGAATGGGGGACGCGGCGAACGATGTGGGTCCTGACGGCGGACCGGGGCGGAAAATAGGCGCCGACGTCAGATTCACCATGCGACCGATCGCGCCTGGGACAGTTGCGCGCGCCCCGGGTCTACGTTAATTACTGACTGGTCAGTTATTTAGACGTTTGGACGATGGACGCCGGCGAACCGAAATTCCGCCGCCGCAAGGCCGACCGCCCGGGCGAGATCGTCGAGGCGGCGCTGCAGGTGTTCGCCGAGAAGGGCTTCGCCGCGGCGAAGCTGGACGACATCGCGCGGCGCGCGGGCGTCTCGAAGGGCGCGGTCTACCTCTACTTCGAGACGAAGGAGGACATCTTCCGCGCCGTCGTGACCCAGGCGGTCAGCCCGAACATCGCGGCGGTGAAGGCGATGGCGGCGGCCCATCCCGGCCCGATCCCGGACCTGATCCGCGGCGTGGCGCAGATGGTGGCGGGCGTGGTGGCGGGCACGCCGATCGGCGGCGTGGCCAAGATGGTGATCGCCGAGGCGGGCAACTTCCCCGAGATCGCACGCGTCTGGCACGACGAGCTGGTGGCCCAGGCGCTGGGCGCCATGACCCTCGCCATCGAGGCCGCCCAGGCGCGGGGCGAGGTGAAGCCGGGCGACGCGCGCACCTATGCGATCCAGCTCGTCGCGCCGCTGCTGATGACCGTCCTCTGGCGCGAGACCTTCGTGCCGGTGGGCGCCCGGCCCTTCGACATCCCCGCCGTCATGACCCAGCACGTCGAGACGCTGCTGAACGGCATGCTCACGCAAGGCGCCCGCGCATGAACCACCGCCAGCGCATCCTCGTGGCCGGGCTGGTCCTGACCGGGCTCGTGATCGTCGGGTTCCTGATCGGCCTCCCCCGCTTCGGGCAGACGAAGACGCTCTCGGGCTACGTCGAGGGCGAGCCGCTGTACCTGGCCGCGCCGGTGGCCGGGACGGTGCGCGTGGTCCATGTGCGGCGCGGGCAGGAGGTGGCGGCCGGCCAGCCGCTGTTCGTGGTCGATCCGGCCCAGGTGAAGAGCGCCTACGACCAGGCGGCCGCCGAGGCCGAGGCCGCCCGCGCCCAGGCCGTCGATGCGCGCAAGGGCCAGCGGCCCGCCGAGCTTGCCGTGCTCGAGGCCAACATCGCCGCCGCCGAGGCGCGCGCCCGCGACGCGCAGGCGGACCTGCGCCGCATCACGCCGCTGGTGCGCCAGGGCTGGTACGCCCCGGCCCGGCTGGACGACGCCAAGGCGGCCGCCGACGCTGCCGACGCGCAGGTGCGCGCGGCCAGGAAACAGCGCGACGCCGCCGCCCTGGGCGCCCGCGAGGACCAGATCCGCGCCGCCGACGCCCGCGTCGAGCAGGCCCGGGCCGCCGTCGCCGGCGCCGGCGCCCGGCTGGGCGAGGTCGCGCCCGGCGCGCCGAAGAAGGCCCGCGTCGAGGACATCTTCTTCCACGCCGGCGAATGGGCGCCCGCCAACCAGCCGATCCTGTCGCTGCTCCCGGACGAGCGGATCAAGGTGCGGTTCTTCGTGCCCGAGCGGTCGCTGTCGGCCTACCGCGTCGGCGGCGTGGTGCGCTTCGCCTGCGACGGCTGCGCCAAGGGCCTGTCGGCGACGATCGAGTTCGTCAGCCCGCGCCCGGAATTCACCCCGCCGGTGATCTACAGCCGCGAGGCCCGCGACCGGCTCGTCTACCTGGTGGAAGCCCGCCCGTCGGTGAGGCTCAACCCCGGCCAGCCGGTGGACGTGGAGCCGTTGTCGTGACCCGGCGCGCACCTCTCCTCTCCCCCCGCGAAGCGGAGAGGGAGAGGGCAGGGAGAGGGCGGCTCGGCGCTTCAGCCCTGCGCTGCGGGTTGCCCGAGGGCCGTCGAGGAACCGCCGGAGATGCAGGCCCGCCTGCGCCGCCCTCTCCCTGCCCTCTCCCTCTCCGTTCCGCTGCGCTTCACGGGGGGAGAGGAGGATGACGCTGGCGATCGACGTGCATGGGCTGAACAAGAGCTTCGGCGACAAGCACGTGGTCAACGACGTGACGATCCAGGTCGAGGAAGGGCGGATCTGCGGGTTCCTGGGGCCGAACGGGTCGGGGAAGACCACGACGCTCCGGATGCTGTGCGGGCTGCTGACGCCGGACTCGGGGTCGGGCCAGGCGCTGGGCTACGACATCATCGCCGAGGCCGACGAGGTGAAGCTGCGCACGGGGTACATGACGCAGAAGTTCTCGCTCTACGAAGACCTGACCATCGCCGAGAACCTGGCGTTCACGGCCCGCGTCTACGGCCTCGACCGGCGGCGAGAGCGCGTGGACGCGGCGCTGGAGCGGCTGGGCCTGACCTCCCGGCGCGGGCAACTGGCGGGCACGCTGTCGGGCGGGTGGAAGCAGCGGCTGGCGCTCGCCACCGCTACCCTGCACGAGCCCAGGCTGCTGCTGCTCGACGAGCCCACCGCCGGCGTCGACCCCAAGGCCCGGCGCACCTTCTGGGACGAGATCCACGCGCTCGCCGCCGAGGGCCTGACGGTGCTGGTCTCCACCCACTACATGGACGAGGCCGAGCGGTGCCATGAGATCGCCTACATCAGCTACGGCCGCCTGATCGCCCGCGGGACGGCCGAGGAGGTGATCGCGGCCTCGGGCCTCATCACCTTCCACGGCGAGGGGCCGAACGCCGACAAGCTGGCGCACGACCTGGCCGGCAAGCCCGGCGTCGAGACCGCCGCCGCCTTCGGCCAGGCGATCCACGTCAGCGGGACCGACCGCGCGGCGCTGGAGGCCGCGATCCAGCCCTTCCGGGGCCAGGGCTACGCCTGGACCGAGGCGCACCCGACGCTGGAGGACGTGTTCATCCAGCTCATGGACCGCAGCGAGGACAACGTCCAATGACGTCCCCCATGAACGTCATGGCCGGGCTTGTCCCGGCCATCCAGAAGCGCGGGCGGGGCCAGTGTGACCGTGGCGGTCACGCGGCGACAGGCTTCGTTCCCTCTGCGTGTCTGGATGGCCGGGACAAGCCCGGCCATGACGATCGGGAGCGGGCCGCATGACGGGCCTGAGCTGGAACCGGGTGCTGGCCGTCCTGATCAAGGAGTTCAAGCAGCTCACGCGCGACCGCATCACCTACGCGATGATGCTGGCGATCCCCGTCGTGCAGCTCACGCTCTTCGGCTACGCGATCAACACCGAGCCGCGCCACCTGCCCACCGCCGTGCTGATGCAGGAGGACAGCCGGTACGCCCGCTCGATCACCGCGGCGCTGAAGAACTCGCTCTACTTCGACTTCGTGGCCCAGGCCCGCTCGCCGGCCGAGCTGGACCGGCTGCTGCGGACGGGCGACGCGCAGTTCGCCGTGACGATCCCGGGCGATTTCAGCCGCCGCGTGGCGCGGGGCGACAAGGCGCAGGTGCTGGTCGAGGCCGACGCCACCGATCCCTCCGCGACGGGCGGCGCGGTGGCGGCGCTGGCCGCCCTGCCCGACCAGGCGCTGGCCCACGACCTGACCGGCGCGCTCGCGGCCCGCGGCCCGGCGCCCGCGCCGTTCGAGGTGGTCGTCCACCGGCGCTACAACCCCGAGGCCATCACCGCCTACAACATCGTGCCGGGCCTGCTGGGCATCATCCTCAGCCTGACGCTGGTGATGATGACGGCGCTCAGCGTCACCCGCGAGACCGAGCGCGGGACGATGGAGACCCTGCTGTCGACGCCGCTGGAGCCGCTGGAGGTGATGATCGGCAAGCTCGCGCCCTACGTGATGGTGGGGCTGGTGCAGACGGCGATCATCCTGGCGATGGCGGCGGTCCTGTTCCACGTGCCGATGGGCGGCGGCTGGATCGGGCTCACGCTCGGCGTCGCGCTCTTCATCACCGGCTCGCTGGCGCTGGGCTTCCTGATCTCGACGGTGGCGCGCTCGCAGTTGCAGGCGATGCAGATGAGCTTCTTCTACATCCTGCCCTCGATCCTGCTGTCGGGCTTCATGTTCCCGTTCCGCGGCATGCCCGCGTGGGCGCAGTGGATCGGCGAGGCGATCCCGGTGACCCACTTCCTGCGCGTGGTCCGCGGCTCGCTGCTGAAGAGCCAGGCCTTAAGCGACCAGTGGCGCGAGCTCGCGGCGCTCACGGCCTTCGTCTGCGTCGTCACCGCGTTGGCCATGGCCCGCTACCGGCGGACGCTGGACTAGGAGCGGGCCCCTACTCGTCCGCCCCGGCGGCGCCGAGCCACGGGTCGCCGGCGGCGGCCAGGAGGCGGGCCAGCTCGGCCTGGCGGCCGACGCCGGTCTTCTCGAAGATGCGCGCCAGGTGGCCGCGCACGGTGTAGAAGCTGACCCCCAGCCGCCCGGCGGCCTCGCGGGGCGTGTCGCCCTGGGAGAGCGCGGCGGCCACGCGGGCCTCGGCGGGGCTGAGGTCGAAGATCTCGCGCAGGCGCCGCTCGGACAGGCGCGAAGGGGCCTCCAGGTCGGTCACGCAGACCAGCAC
>NZ_JAHBYD010000029.1 GCF_019636135.1 Phenylobacterium sp. | reverse complement strand
CTCCGGCGGACCTGGCGGGCCGGATCGCGCGGCTGCACCTGGCCGCCGCGACGGGCCGGACCGGGGACGTCGAGACGCTGCTGCGCCAGGGCGCGCCGGTCGACGCGCCGGATGCGCAAGGCGACACGGCGCTGATGAAGGCCATCGCGGGCGGCCACTGGGACACCGCCGGCGCGCTCCGCCGCCGGGGCGCCAGCCTCGACGCCAGGAACCGCGCGGGCGTCTCCGTGCGCGAGATGGTCCGGGCGATCGGCGATGCGAAGCTGGACCGGGCGCTGGGCCTCGACAACTGACCGCACGGCCCCGCCCGCGCGCGCCCCGCAAACCTACGACCGATTCTGACGTAGAACGATCCGAGCCTGCGGAGGTCGGACGAGGCGCGTCGCTCCGTCCGGCGCGGGGACTCCGGTCCGGGGCCGCAGGATGAGAACATCTTGCGAACCTGGAACGAAGTGGGTACAAGCTGAGTCCTCGACGCGGCGACGCGTTCTCCCGCCCGGGTTGGCGGGAATCTGCGATAGAGAGGGCTCGGAAATGACTCAGTCGGCGTTGAGGCTCGTGGGCAAGGACGATTCGGAAAAGGCGCGGGCGCTCGAGGCGGCCCTGGCGCAGATCGACAGGGCCTTCGGCAAGGGCTCGGTGATGCGGCTTGGCGACAAGACGCAGATGGAGGTCGAGTCGGTCTCCACCGGGTCGCTGGGCCTGGACCTGGCGCTGGGCATCGGCGGCCTGCCCAAGGGGCGGATCGTCGAGATCTACGGGCCGGAAAGCTCGGGCAAGACCACGCTGGCGCTGCATGTGGTGGCCGAGGTGCAGAAGGCGGGCGGCACCGCCGCCTTCGTCGACGCCGAGCACGCGCTGGATCCCAGCTATGCCCACAAGCTGGGGGTGAACCTGGACGAACTCCTGGTCTCGCAGCCCGACACGGGCGAGCAGGCGCTGGAGATCACCGACACCCTGGTGCGCTCGGGCGCCATCGACGTCATCGTCGTCGACTCGGTGGCGGCGCTGACGCCGCGGGCCGAGATCGAAGGCGAGATGGGCGACCAGCTTCCCGGGCTTCAGGCCAGGCTGATGAGCCAGGCGCTGCGCAAGCTGACGGGCTCGATCTCCAAGGCCAAGACCCTGGTGATCTTCATCAACCAGATCCGCATGAAGATCGGCGTGATGTACGGCTCGCCCGAGACCACCACGGGCGGCAACGCGCTGAAGTTCTACGCCTCGGTGCGCCTCGACATCCGCCGCACCGGCTCGGTGAAGATCCGCGACGAGATCATGGGCAACAACGTCCGTGTGAAGGTGGTGAAGAACAAGGTCGCCCCGCCGTTCCGCGAGGTCGAGTTCGACATCATGTACGGCGAGGGCATCTCCAAGCTGGGCGAGATCATCGACCTGGGCGTGAAGGCCGGGGTGGTCGAGAAGTCGGGCTCCTGGTTCTCCTTCGACTCCCAGCGCATCGGCCAGGGCCGCGACAACGTCCGCGAGTTCCTGAAGCAGAACCCCGACATCGCGGGCGCCATCGAGGCGAAGGTCCGCGGCGCCAAGGAAGCCGTCGAGGAACAGCTCCTGGTCGGCCCCGCCGAAGGCGAAGGCGACGACGAGGACGGCTCGCTCTAAGGGGGGGCCGCACCGCAGCCGCGACGCCCCGGGGCCCGCAGGCCCCCGGGGCGTTCCGCGTCCGGATCGAGGCTTCGACTCAACTCCTGGGGGAAACCTCGGCCGGCCGGTTCGCGTCGGGGTTAGTCTTCGTCCGTCGGGGGCTCGACAACGGATGGGGCCAGCAATCATGAGAACGTGGATCCTGGGCGCGGCCGCCGCGCTCGCCCTGGCGGCGCCGGCGCAGGCGGGGGTGATCATCAGCCCCACGGCCATCACCGCCAGCACGACCTTCCCGGGCTACGACGTCGACAACCTCATCAACCAGTCGGGCCTCACGGCCGGGTTCGTGAGCGGCGTGACCGACTTCGACGCCTACATGGCCGGCGATCCCCGCCACGCCTGGGATCTCGAGAACGAGTGGTTCACCACATTCAACCAGCCCGGCGCGGTGCTGGAGATGGACCTCGGCGCGATCTTCAACGTCCTCACCCTGGCGCTCTGGACCGACGAGTACTGGGGCGCCGGCGCCGTCACCATCGCCACCTCGACCGATGGCGTCAGCTTCGCCGACGTGGGCTCGGGCGTCCCGACCGACTGGGCGACCGGTCCGCAGGACTACCCGGCCGACGTGTTCGCGCTCACGCCGAGCGCCGCGCGCTACGTCCGCCTGACCCTCTCCGACTGCCCGCCGCCGCTGAGCGCGCCGGACGGCGGCTGCGGCCTGGGCGAGATCGCCTTCGAGGTCACGACGGTTCCGGAGCCCGCGACCTGGGGGCTGATGATCATGGGCTTCGCCGCCCTGGGTCTCGCCGCTCGTCGACGCCGAGCCCCGGCCCTCGCCTAGCTAGTCGGCGACGGGGCGGCCCTGCGCCGCCTCCCACGATCTTCCGCGCCCGGGCGGGCCGCCGCCTTTTGCGATCCGGCAGGTTTCGCGTAAATCGACGCGCGCCCATCCTGGGCGGCCACACACGCGTACCCTTCGAGACCGAGACCGATGCCGAGCCTCAACGAGATCCGGACCCACTTCCTGGACTTCTTCCAGAGGAACGACCACGCCGTGGTCGCCTCGGCCCCGCTGGTCCCGCAGAACGACCCGACGCTGCTGTTCGTCAACGCCGGCATGGTTCCGTTCAAGAACTACTTCACCGGCGCCGAGACGCCGCCGTGGCCGCGCGCGGCCAGCTCGCAGAAGGCGGTCCGCGCGGGCGGCAAGCACAACGACCTGGACAACGTCGGCTACACCGCGCGCCACCACACCTTCTTCGAGATGCTGGGGAACTTCTCGTTCGGCGACTACTTCAAGGAACGCGCGATCGTGCTGGCGTGGGACCTGCTGACGAAGGAGTTCGCGCTCGCGCCCGAGAAGCTGACCGTCACGGTCTACCACACCGACGACGAGGCCTTCGATCTCTGGAAGAAGATCGCGGGCCTGCCCGACCACAAGATCATCCGCATCCCGACCAGCGACAACTTCTGGTCCATGGGCGACACCGGCCCCTGCGGCCCGTGCTCGGAGATCTTCTACGACCACGGCGAGCACATCGCCGGCGGCCCGCCCGGGAGCCCCGACGAGGACGGCGACCGGTTCGTCGAGATCTGGAACCTCGTCTTCATGCAGTTCGAGCAGTTCGCGGACGGCCGCCGCGAGGCCCTGCCGAAGCCGTCGATCGACACCGGCGCGGGCCTGGAGCGCGTGGCCGCGGTGCTGCAGGGCGTACACGACAACTACGACATCGACCTCTTCCGCACGATCATCGCCGCATCGCGCGACCTGGTCGGCGGGGCGGGCGGCGCCTCGAACGGCCCCTCGCACCGGGTGATCGCCGACCACCTGCGCTCGTCCAGCTTCCTGATCGCCGACGGCGTGATGCCGTCGAACGAGGGCCGCGGCTACGTGCTGCGCCGGATCATGCGCCGCGCCATGCGCCACGCGCACCTGCTGGGCGCCGAACAGCCGCTGATGCACCGCCTCGCGCCGACTTTGGTGAACGAGATGGGGCAGGCCTATCCCGAGCTGAAGCGGGCCGAGGACGCCATCGTCGACACCCTGCGCCAGGAGGAGGAGCGCTTCCGGGTCACGCTCGGGCGCGGGCTGGCGCTGCTGGACGAGGCGACGGCGGGCCTGAACGACGGCGACGTGCTGTCGGGCGAGACCGCGTTCCGGCTCTACGACACCTACGGCTTCCCGCTGGACCTGACGCAGGACGCGGTCCGCGCCAAGGGCCTGACCGTGAACCTCGAGGAGTACGAGGCGGCCATGGCGCGCCAGCGCGAGATGGCGCGCGGCGCGTGGAAGGGCTCGGGCCAGGTGGCCGCGGCGGCCGAATGGTTCGCGATCCGCGACCGCCTGGGGCCGACGGTCTTCACCGGCTACGACGACACCGAGGGCACGGGCGAACTGCTGACCCTGGTCGAGGACGGCCGCGAGGTCGACGGGGCCATGACCGGCGCGCGCGTGCAGGCGCTCTTCGACCGCACGCCCTTCTACGCCGAGAGCGGCGGCCAGGCGGGCGACAAGGGCGAGGTGGCCTGGGCGGGCGGCCGCGCCCGGGTGACCGACGTGCAGAAGCAGGCCGGCGACCTGCACGTGCATGACCTGGAGATCCTGGAGGGCTCTCTCGCGGTGGGCGCGCGCGTCGAGCTGTCGGTGGATGCGGCGAACCGCGCGACGACCCGCACCAACCATTCCGGCGCCCACCTGCTGCACGCGGCGCTGCGCAACGTCCTGGGCCGCCACGTGACCCAGAAGGGCCAGATGGTGGACGGCGAGCGCCTGCGCTTCGACTTCAGCCACGGCGCGCCGCTGACGGCCGAGGAGATCGACCGGATCGAGGCCGAGGTGAACGCGGTGATCCGCCAGAACCTGGCGGCGGAGACCAGGCAGATGAAGCCGGCCGAGGCGATCGAGGCCGGGGCCATGGCGCTGTTCGGCGAGAAGTACGGCGACAGCGTACGCGTGCTGACGCTGGGCCAGGCGCTGGGCGGGGACGGCGCCTACTCGGTCGAACTCTGCGGCGGCACGCACGTGGCGCGCACGGGCGACATCGCGATCTTCAAGATCGTCACCGAACAGGGCATCGCGGCCGGCGTGCGCCGGATCGAGGCGCTGACCGGCGAGGCCGCGCGCCGCTACCTCCTGGACCAGGCGGCCGTGTCGAAGGCGCTGGCCGAGCAGTTCAAGGTCCCGGTGGCTGAGGTGGGCGCGCGTGTCGAGGCGCTGCAGGCCAGCGCCCGCAAGCTGGAGAAGGAGCTGGCCGACGCCAAGCGCCAGCTCGCCATGGGCGGCGGCGGTGGCGGCGGCGCCGCGGCCGGCCCGGAGGAGATCGGCGGCGTGCAGGTGCTGGCCCGGATCATGGAGGGCGTGGGCGGCAAGGACCTGCGGCCCATCGCCGAAGCGTTCAAGAAGCAGTTGCCCGACGGCGTCATCGCCCTGATCGGCACGGCGGACGGCAAGGCGGCGGCCACGGTGGCGGTCACCGGCTCGGCGCAGGCGCGGTTCAACGCGGCGGACCTCGCCAAGGCGGCGGTGCTGGCCATGGGCGGGCAAGGCGCGGGCGGGCGGCCCGACTTCGCCCAGGGCGGCGCGCCCGACGCCGGCAAGGCCGCGGCCGGCCTGGACGCGGTGAAGGCTGCGCTCGCCGGTTGATTCCCGTCTCACCTCGCGGAGGAGACGCAAGGGCTCGCCCATGCGCTGGGCGAGCCCGACTTTCACCGCAGCGCTTCCTCTGCCTCCTCGGCTTCGGTCTGCCGAAGAAGGGTCGCGAGGTTGATGTCGTGTTGTTCCTTGCCGAGCCGGAAGAACAGCATCGTGGCGATGGCGGCTCCGTACAGGGCAAGCATGATGGGGACGTAGAGGGTCGCCATCTTCTCCAGCGTCGCGGCCGGGACCTGCCCAGGCTGGGCGCCTTTCGGGAAGGCGGCCGCCGCGAGGATGACGCCGGAGATGAGCAAGCCGACACCGGAGACCAGCTTCTTCAGGAGGTCGTCGGCGCTCAGGAGAACGCCCTCCGATCGCCGACCCGTCTTCACCTGGCTATCCTCGACCACATCCGCCGCCATGGAAACGGTCAGGATCGTGATGATCGGGCTCGTCGCGCCGTGCAGGCCGAGGTCGACGAGAAGGATATAGAAGAGAACGGGATCCCCGTTGAGCGGCAGGACGCCCAGCAGGCGCAGCGATATCGGCGTGACCACGGTGGTGGTCAACACGATGAAGGCCAACACCATCGCATTCCGCTTCCCCAGCGCCCGCACCAGATGCGGCGCATAGAGAACGCCGCCCAGGCCACAGACCGTGCCGACGGTCGCGATCAGCGCGAGCTGTCTCGATGTGAGTTCCCAGAAGTACAGATTGAAATATATCTCCATGCTATATTTAACGCCGACGGAAATGGTGACGAACAGGCCAAATATCGTGATGATGAGGAAGTGCCTGTTGCTCAAGGTGGCCACCGTCTCGCCGACGAGGGTCCGGACGCTGACCCGCCGGCGCGACGGCATGTGCAGGTACCTGATCTGGCCGTGCGTCGCCGCGGTCGAGATCAGGATGGTCGCGAAGATGAGGAGCGCGGCGATCACCGCATAGTTTGTCCAGCCTTCGCGACCCAGCAGGAGGCCTGACCGTCCGCCTTCATCCGGCATGAGCACCTGGTAGACGAGGATGGTCATGCCGAGTCCCCCCAGGACCGCGAAGAACTGGCGGTAGGCGTAGAGCGTCGCGCGGCCGTGGTAGTCGCTCTCCAGTTCCGGTCCGAGCGCCAGCGCCGGCAGCTCGAAGAAGGTGTCGAAGAGCCTGACCGTCAGCAGACAGGCCAGCATGTAGCCGAACAGCGGGGCGCTTTCCCAGCCGGACGGCGGCGTCCACAGGAGGAAGTATCCGATCGCCACGGGCGCCGCCGCAGCATACATCCAGGGATGCCGTCGCCCCCATCTGGACCGGGTGTTGTCGGACAGGAGACCGACGGTGGGATCGATCACGGCGTCGAAGATCAGCGCGATGAAGATGCCCAGCGCGACCTGCTCCGGGTCCAGGCCGACCACCTGGTTGTAGAAGAGCATGAGAAAGGCCGAGAGGCCGCGCTGCTTGATGGCGCTCGCCGCTGCGCCGACTCCGTAGAGGACCTTCGTGGCGCGATCGAGCGGCGGGCGCGCAAGTCCGGGAACCGACACCGAGCTCCACTCCTCACCCATGCTATTGTTGACGAACTGCCAATACGAGAAGCGCGGTTGGCTGGCTAGATGATTCTCCGGCGATGGGGCTTCAGCGCCGGAAACGCCCCGCGCGAGCCGCCCTCCGAGGCAGGGCAATCGCATATGGATGCGGGCGGCCGAAAGGCTGTCAGTCGAACCGCAGAGATCGCGGAGATACGCAGAGGATTCCCGTGGATTCGCGACCCTCTCTGCGCATCTCCGCGATCTCTGCGGTTCATGAATCGGGCGGACAAGCCGCCCACAAGCCATATGCGATTGCGCTGCCGCAAGGGGGAGGGGCGGCGAGCGTCTATTGACAATCAGTGCAATATCCTATTGACGTATTGTCAGAGGGTTGTCGCGACGCGGCCTATGGGTGCGGGGAGCTCGCCGCCACGTGCGCCACCAGGGGAAGGGCGCCGGCGATCACGGTTGAACGGATTCGAGGAAGCCCCCCCGCGAGGGCTTCTCCGGGGGGCGCGCGACCCGCGACCTAAGAAAAACAGGAGGGAACTTCATGATCAGGTTGCACTTCATCTGCGCGTCGTCGGCGGTCGCGTTGCTGACGGCCCTCCCGGGCCTGGCCCAGGCCCAGACGGAAAATGACGCGACCGTGGGGGAGCTGGTCGTCACGGGCTCGCGCATCCAGGCCACGGGTTTCCAGCAGCCGACGCCGGTGACCGTGGTCGGCTCCGCCGACATCCAGAAGTCGATGACGACCACGGTCGCCAACTACCTCAACCAGCTCCCGTCCTTCGGCGCGCCGACCAGCTCGGCCAACCCGAACGTGGGTGCGAGCGGCGGCGGCCTCTCGCTGCTGAACCTGCGCGGCCTCGGCTCGGCCCGCACGCTGGTCCTGCTGGACAACCGCCGGGTCGTGAATTCCAGCGTCAGTTCGGGCGTCGACACGAACACGCTGCCCACCACCTTGCTCTCGCGGGTCGAGGTGGTGACCGGCGGCGCCTCGGCCGCCTGGGGCGCCGACGCCATCTCCGGCGTCGTCAACTTCGTGCTGAACCACAATTACGAGGGCTTCGAGGTCTCCTACCAGGGCGGGGCGACCGAGGAGAAGGACAACACCACCGGCAAGATCGACGTCACCTACGGGACGAAATTCGCCGGCGGCCGCGGCAGCTTCGTGGCCGCGGGCACCTATTCCTTCTCGCCCGAGATCGTCCGCACCGGCGACCGCAAGCGGGCGGACGGCGGATGGTGGCACTATGCCGCCGTCGTCAACAATCCGTCCTACACGCCCACCAACGGCCAGCCGCGGCTGATCACCGTGCCGGAGGCGGGCGAGGTGAACGTGTGGCGCGGCTCCGTGATCACCTCCGGCCCCCTTCGGGGCACGGCCTTCTTCGGACCGAGCGGGAACGTCGGCGTCTTCGACTTCGGGAGGGTCTCGACCGTCCTGCAGGTCGGCGGCACGCTGGAGCAGACGATGGTCCAGGAACGCAACCTGACCAACGGCCTGAATTATTCGAACCTCTTCGCCCACGTTCGCTATGACCTGACGGACCGCATCACGGCCTATGCCGAGGCGTCCTATGGCCGCAGCGACGTGCGCCAGGACTCCCTCCACTACAGCCGTGGGGGCAATCTCACCGTCAGCGTCAACAACCCCTACCTGCCGACCGTGGTGCGCGACCAACTGGTCGCGGCCGGCCAGACGAGCTTCTCGGTCGCCCGCGCAAACACCGAGCCCGGCCTGACGGGGGCCACGAACCGGCGCGAACTGACGCGCGTCGTCATCGGCCTGGACGGCAGGCTGGGCGACTGGAAATGGGGCGCCTACTACCAGCGCGGCGAGGTCAACGTCCTCACCCGCATGTTCAGCAACGCCTCGGTGCCCCGGTACAATTTCGCCGTCAACGCGGTGCGCGACGCCGCGGGCGCCATCGTCTGCGCGCCGCTCCCGGCCACAGCGTCGGCGAACGACCGGCTGCTCTACCAGGGCTGCCAGCCCTTCAACATCTTCGGTGACGGCGCGCCCTCCCAGGCGGCCGTCGACTATGTGTTCGGGACGCGGCCCTACCAGGAAATCAGGCTGAAGCAGGACTTCGTGTCGTTCGAAGCCTCCGGTCCGCTGTTCACTCTACCGGCCGGCCAGGTCACCGCGGCCTTCGGCGGGGACTACTCCAGGGAGATCGCGCATTCGGACCAGGACGAACAGTCGCGACTGCGCACCTACAACGCCGGCAACTTCCAGCCCTTCGACGGCAAGGTGGCGTTCAAGGAACTGTTCGCGGAAGTCAACGTGCCGCTGCTCGCCGACCTGCCGCTCGCCAGGCGGCTGGAGGTCAACGCCGCCGGCCGCCTGACCGACTACAACACCAGCGGCACGGTCTACACCTGGAAAGTCGGCGTCTCCAACCAGATCACCGACGACCTGCGCCTGCGGGTCACCCGCTCGCGCGACATCCGGGCCCCCAGCCAGGCGAACCTATTCACCCTCGGGCTGTTCAGCGCCATCAACGTGTTCGATCCGCTGACCCAGCGCGCCGTCAACGTGTCTGGCAACAGCCGGGGGAACCCGGATCTCAAGCCGGAAGAGGCCGACACCTGGACCATCGGCCTGGTCTACCGGCCAGAGTGGATTCCGGGCCTCGCCGCCTCGATCGACTTCTATGACATCCGGATCAAAGGCGCGATCGCGACGCTCACCACGCAGCAGACGGTGGACCTTTGCTTCGGGACGCGCCCCGAACTCTGTTCACTGATCTTCCGCAACCCGGACAATTCGATCCGTCAGGTCGACCTGATCCCGACCAACGCCGACTTATTGACGGCGATGGGCGTCGACTACGAGGTCTCGTACCGACGTCCGATCTTCAAGGGGGCGCTGGACGCACGCCTGCTTGTCTCCAACCAACAGGAACTCAACGGGACCAACGTCAGCGGGGTCCGGCAGAAGTACGCTGGCAGCATCGCCAACGAGTTCCCAGGCCTGCCGAAATGGAAGGGGCAACTCTCGGTCGGCTACGAGCAGGGCCCGCTCAACGTCGCCACAACGATGCGCTACGTCGGGGATGCGAAGCTTCGCAACGAATGGCAGGAAGGCGTCGACGTCGACGACAACCACGTCGCCGCCATCGCCTACTTCGACCTGCGCGCCTCCTACGACTTCGCCGTCCGCGGCGTGGAGATGCGGGCTTCGCTCAACATCGACAATCTGTTCGACACCGATCCGAGGATCGTCCCGGCGACGCCCGGTCTGGTGCAGTACGCCCGTTCGTGGGCGGCGACCCGCATCGACCTCTACGACGCCCTGGGCCGCAGCTACCGCGTCGGCCTGCGGGCCAGGTTCTGACGCCCTCTACCGGGCCTGGCGTTCACTGGACGGCGGCCAAGTGGGAAGAGGGGCGGGCGTGTGTCTGGCCGCGGCTTGCCGCGATCAGGCCGCGCCCGCGCCGGTCACGGCCGCTCGCGCGACGGGATCAGGGGACCGACGGCTCCGCGCCGCCGGGTTCGGGGCCGAGCACGGACTGCAACCCGCCCAGCACGAAACGGATGCACAGCTGTTCCACCTCGGTGCGATCCAGCCGGTCGCGCTTCCAGAGCAATGTACAGCGCGCCACCACGTCGACGAAGATCCGGGCCAGCATCCCCGCCTTGGTCGGCGAGAGGTCGAACTCGTCGCCGACCAGGAAGCCCACATACTGCTCCCAGGAGCGAAGCCGGTGCCGGCGGTCGCGCCGGAATTGCGGGCCGTCGACGGTCGTGTTCAGCAGGGCGAAGAGATCGTATCGGCTGGCCACGATATCGAAGTAGGCCTTCACCCCCGCCCGGACCCGCTCCTCGAGACTTCCGCCCGCCTCGAAGGCCGGCACCATGGCGTCGTAGAGGCGTCCGAACTCGCGGTTGTAGAGGGCTCGAAGCAGCTCCGTCCGGTTCTCGAAGTAGAAGTAGCCGAGCGCGCGGCTCACGGAGGCGCGTTCGGCCACCGCCTCCATCGTCAGGGCTTCGAGGCCGGATTCGACGATGACCTTGGTCGCGGCATCCAGCAGATGCTGCGTGCGCATCTCGGGACTCAACCGGGTGCGCTGAGGCTTGACCTTGGGCGGCGTAGCGATATCCGGGCTCCATCGGTTGGCGCGAGGGCGAACGGGCCCGCGCAACCTCCACTCTACGCGCAGAGCCCCCGGACTCGCCAGATGGCCTCGCCTCAGGCCCGACCGTCGTCGAAGCGGTGCGCCGGAAACCCGGAGTTCCTGGACAGGCGCCATCGGGAGGCAGGTTCGCCCTCGCCCTCGCAGGACCTGTTGCGAACTGACATTTTGTCAGTAAAATTCCGGACAACACGTCAATAGCAGCAGCGTTGGGAGAACAGCCCGTGACAGCGAGCGCCTCGTCGTCGGACCAAGCAGGACCTCAGCAGGACGGCCCCTACGCTGGCTATCTCGGGGGCGTGCGTATCCTGGAGATCGGCGCCGAGCTGGGCGAGTATTGCGGAAAGATCCTGGCGGGCCTGGGCGCGGACGTGGTTCGCGTGGAGCCGCGCGGCGGCGAGGTCACGCGCGCCTACGGCCCCTTCCGCCACGACGAGGCGCACCCGGACCGCAGCCTCTATTTCTGGCACTACAACTTCGGCAAGCGTTCGGTCGAACTGGATCTGGACGACCCGGCGGACCAGGCGCGGTTCCGCAGCCTGGCGCTGGGCTGCGACGTCATCCTGGACTCCCGGCCCCGCGGCTACCTGGACGCGCGGGGATTGGGGCGCGCGGGCCTGGCCGACCGGAACCCCGGGCTCATCCACGCGCGCATCAGCCCGTTCGGCGATACCGGGCCGTGGGCCGATCATCAGGCGTCGGACCTCGTCCACCTCGCCCTCGGCGGGGTGTCGATGAACTGCGGCTACGATCCGGATCCCGCCGGCGAGTACGACACGCCGCCGATGGCGCCGCAGATCTGGCAGGCCTACCACGTCGCGGGCGAGATGATGGCGATGTCGATCCTGGCGGCGCTGATCTACCGGCAGACGTCCGGCGAGGGCCAGTCCCTCTCGGCGAGCGTGCATCAGGCGGTGAGCCAGAGCACCGAGACCGACATCCCGAGCTGGGTCTTCCTGCGCGCGGTGCATCGCCGGCTGACCTGCCGTCATTCGGCGACCGTCGCGCGGAGCCCGTCGCTGGCGACGACCAAGGACGGCCGCTACGTCCTGCCGTACCGCACCTACCTGATGGCCGGGTTCAACATCTGGGACGACACGGTCGCGGTCCTGCGCGACCACGGGATGCAGGCCGACCTGGAGGATCCGGTCTATGAGACCACGCGCGATACGCCGCTCGCGCGCGAGCGGCTCGAGTTCCTGACCGAGCGGCTGGTTTCGCGATTGCCGTTCGACCGGGACATCTGGCTCGACGCCCAACGCCACGGACTCCCGTGGGCCCCGGTTCGCCGGCCCGAGGAGAACATGAGCGACCCGCACTGGTGCGATCGCGGCGCCTTCTTCGAGGTCGAGCACCCGGAGCTCGGCGAGCGCTTCCAGTACAGCGGCGCCAAATGGTGCTCGAACGACGTCGAGTGGCGCCGGGGGCCCCGTGCGCCGCTGGTCGGCGAGCACAACGGGATCGTCCCTTCCGAATGGCGCGCGCCGCGCGTCGCCCCACGCGCCTACGCCAACGCCCGCATGCAGGCGCCGGCGGTCACGAGCAAGCACGGCCGGCCCTTCGCGCTGTCGGACGTCCGGGTGATCGACCTGGGCTGGATGCTCGCCAGCGCGGGGGCGGGACGCTTCCTGGCGGCCATGGGCGCACAGGTCATCCGAGTCGAGCACAGGAGCCGCCCGGACGGCATGCGGTTCAGCCAGGCCGGGGCCATGCCCAAGGGCGGCCGCGCCGAGCGGGAGGCGGCGACCGCCCCGATCCCCGCGCCCGTGTGGGCCCCGAACCTGAACCGCAGCGGCTGCTTCATGGAGATCAACGCCGGCAAGCTAAGCTGCGGCCTCGATCTCAAGAACCCGGACGACAAGAAGATCCTGGAGGATCTGATCCGCGACGCCGACATGGTGGTCGAAGGCTATTCCCCCGGCACGCTCACCCGCATGGGGCTCGGCTATGAGCGCCTCAAGGAACTCAATCCCCGCATCATCTACGTCCAGCAGAGCGGGCTGGGCGAGCGCGGCCGCTACGGCCGGATGCGCACCTTCGGCCCGAGCGCCCAGGCGATCACCGGAATCAGCGAGATGTCCGGCCTGCCCGAGCCCTACCCGCCGGCCGGCATCGGCTACTCCTATCTGGACTGGTGCGGGGCCTACAACATGGCCACGGCCATGCTCGCCGCCCTGCACCGCCGCAACGACACCGGCCTGGGCTGCCACATCGACGCCTCGCAGGGCGACGCAGGCCTCTACCTGACCTCGACGGCGACCCTCGACTATTCGGTCAATGGCCGGCGATGGTCTCGCTTCGGCAATCGCTCACCTTACAAGCCCGCGGCTCCGCACGGCAACTACCGGGCCGCCGGACCCGACCGCTGGATCGCCATCGCCGCCTTCACCGAAGCCCACTGGTCCAGCGTCACGGCGGTGCTGGGCCTGCAGGCGCTCCGCAACGACGCCCGGTTCGCCAGCCTGGCCGATCGGCTGAAGCATCAGGACGCCCTCGACCGCCTCGTGGGCGAAGCCACCGCCCGTTTCGAGCCCTTCGCCCTGATGGACGCCCTGCAGAAGGCCGGCGTGCCGGCCGGCGTCTGCCAGACGGCGCAGGATCGCTGCGACAGCGACCCGCAACTGCGCCATCTCGGGTGGCAGGTGGAGCTGGACCAGACCGAGATCGGCCGCTGGCCGGTCAAGGAGCATCCGGTGCAGTTCTCGGCCACCCCGGCCTACATGGGCGGGCGATACGACCGTTCAGGACCGAGCTACGGCGAGGACACGGCCCGGGTGCTGCGCGATATCCTCGGCCTCACGCGCGCCGACGCCGCAGGCTAGGGTCCGTGCTCATTGAAGATGAGAAAAAGTAACATAGATTCAAGAATATGGACCGTCATCCCGGCCGCAGCGCAGCGGAGAGCCGGGATCCAGCAACACCAGACTCAGAGCTTGAAGCCCTGGGGCCCCGGCCCTCCGGGATGACGGGCAGGGCCATCGCATAAGGATGCGGGCGGCCGAAAGGCTGTTGGTCAAACCGCAGAGATCGCGGAGATACGCGGAGAAGTCCGGTGGACCTTCGAGCTCTCTGCGTATCTCCGCGATCTCCGCGGTTCATCAATGGGGCGGACGAGCCGCCCACAGTCCGTATGCGATCGCCCCGGGATGCCGGGTGTTTTGGGCGACCCTATTGGGTCCGGACCCTGGCGGAAGGCTCAGCGGCCCTGCCAGACGGGGTCGCGCTTCTCCACGAACGCCGTCGCGCCTTCCTTGGCGTCCAGGCTCTCGAAGACGCGCGCGCGCCAGTCCGGCTGGCGCGCCTGCGCCGCCGGAAGGTCCTGCATGGCGAGCTTCACCAGATCCCGCGCGGCCGCGACCGCCAGGGGGGCGTTGCGCGCGATCCGGCGGGCGAGGTCGATCGCCACGGGCAGGACCTCGGACGGGGGGACCACCCGGTTGACCAGCCCCAGCCCATACGCGCGCTCCGCGTCGATCGGGTCGCCGATCAGGTTGAGTTCGAGGACGATCGCGACGGGGATCCGGGCGGCGAGGAACATGCCGCCGCGCGCCGCGAACAGCCCCCGCTTCGCCTCCGGCAGACCGAATTTCGCCTCCGACGACGCGACCACGAGGTCGCAGCCCATCAGCATCTCGAAGCCGCCGGCGACGGCCGAGGCGTTCGCCGCGCCCACCACGGGCTTGCCGTAGACGCCGTCCACGAGGCGGGAGACGGCGACCCGCACCTCATCGCGCGGCGCCCGACCGGTCCGGCCCGCGGCGAAGGCGCGCAGATCCATGCCCGCGCAGAATGCGCGGTCGCCCGTCCCGGTGATCACGACGGCCCGGACCGTGTCGTCCGCCTCGGCCGCCAGCAGGGCTTCTCCCAGCGCCGCGCTCAGTTCCGGGCTCATGGCGTTGCGCGCCTCGGGCCGATTCAGCCTCAGGACCGCCACCGCGCCGTCGCGCTCGGTGACCAGCACCGGCTCCGGGATCGCTTCAGCCACCTTCCGTCCTCCTCTGCGGCATCGATAGGCGCGCAATCGCTCCGTTTCGCAGGCGGGTGGTCCATCCCGACCCGCCCGCCATGACGTCGCCGACGATGACGTCGCCAGGGGAGCCTATTTCATATTGACAATCCGTCAATTAAAAAGCGCCCTTGGGATGGCGGTCCGGCATCCGTTCGCGGCTGGCCACTTGCAAACTGACAATGTGTCAGTAAGCTTGGGCGGCAGACGCCGGAAACAGGGGAGGCGAGGCATGGGCGCACCGGAATCCGTCGCCGCGCAGCCCGTGGCGACGAACCTCACCGGGTACGGCACGCGCGGGTACCGCAGCTATGTCCTCACCGCCCTGCTGGTGATCAGCGTGCTCAATGGGGTCGACCGCGGCCTCCTGAGCATCATGTCCGAACCGGTGATCGGAGACCTGAATCTCAGCGACCTGCAGTTCGGGCTGCTGACGGGGCCGGCTTTCGCGGTCGTCTACTCGGTCATGGGCGTGCCGATCGCCTTCCTTTCGGAGACGCGCTCGAGGGTGTGGATCATGGCGATCTGCATCGGCCTGTGGTCGCTGGCGACGGCTCTCACCGGGACGGCGCATGCGGTGCAATGGGGCGCCTACGCGATCTCCGGCTTCGCGATGATGTTCATGTTCCGGATGATGGTCGGGATCGGCGAAGCGGGATGCACCCCGCCCTCCACGTCGATCATCTCCGACTACTATCCGCCGGCCAAACGATCGACGGCGCTCGGCTTCTACGCCATGCACGGCACGCTCGGCGCGCTGTCCGCCAACCTCGTGGGCGGGCCGTTGAACGAGGCCTTGCGGCGGCATTTCATCGCAGCGGAAGCCGCGGCGCGCGGGATCGCCGAACCTACGCTGAAGATGTGCGCGCCCGCCAATCTCCACACGCTGCCCGACGATGTCGCCGCGGTCTGCCGGCACGGCGCCTCCATGGGGTGGCGCGGCGCGTTCATCCTGATGGGGATCGTGGGCATCGTGGCGATGATCGTCTTCAAGCTCACGGTCCGCGAGCCGCCGCGCGGGCATTCCGATGCGCCGGACAGGCAGGCGCACGCGCGCGCAAGCCTCAGGGATGTCGCGCGCGTGCTCGCCTCCAAGCCGTCGTTCTGGTGGATGACCGCGGGCGCGACGACCGCGACCTTCTCGACCCATGGCATCGCCGCCTTCCAGACCTCCTATGTCCGGCGGGTGCTGGGCTTCACGCAACTGGAAGCCTCTCTCTTCTTCAACGTCCCCTCGGCCATCACCGCTTCCATCGGCGTGGTCTTCACGGGCTGGCTGGCCGAGCGCATGGCGCGCCGCCATCCGAACGCGATCGCGTGGTTGCCGGCCGTCGGCCTTCTGCTCTGCGTGCCCTGCTATCTCGCGGCCTTCTCGACGAACAACAGCGGGCTCGCCATCGCCATGGCGGCCACCGGCGCGCTCGTGAAGTACGGCTACGCGGGCTCGCAGTACACGATCGCGCAGGGCGTGGTCGGCCCCAACATGCGCGCCACCACGACGGCTGTCCTGCTGCTGATCGTCCAGATTGTCGGAAGCGGCCTGGGACCGCTCATCGCGGGCGGTCTTTCGGACCTGTTCTTCCATCTCCAGGTGGTCGACGCCGGCCTGGGCGACCTGTCCCGGAGCCAATGCCGTGGCGCGGCGCTGGCCGGCCTGTCCCCTCAGCTCAAGGCCCTCTGCGGTACGGCCGATCCCCACGCGTTGCGGCAGTCGCTGCTGACACTGGTCTCCTTGCTCGTGATCCCCGCGGGCTGCTTCCTGATGGCGCTCCGCACGCTTCAGCGCGATCTCAACAACAGGGCTCCTTCGGGCGCGGGGTGAAGGCCGGGGTCGCGCAGATCCATGGTGCGGCGGGCATGCCCAATTCCGGTTTGACATCCGGACTCATATTGACAGTATGTCAGCAAGAAAGTGCTGTACGAGCGCGCCGGTGGGTCAGGCAATGGGAGGCGTAAGGATGACCTATGACATCGTGATCCGCGGCGGCAGCCTTGTGGACGGCGCGGGCGGGGAGGCCGTGCGCGGCGACCTCGGCATCCGCGATGGCGTGATCGCTGCGGTCGGAGAGGTCGAGGGCGACGCCGCGGAGGAGATCGACGCGGTGGGCTGCCTGGTCACGCCGGGGTTCATCGACCTGCACACCCACCTCGACGCCCAGATCGGCTGGGACCCCGACCTCACGCCCGTGAGCTGGCATGGCGTCACCACGGCGCTGATGGGGAATTGCGGCGTCACCTTTGCGCCCTGCAAACCCGCCGACCGCCCGTTCCTCGCGGCCATGATGGAGACGGTGGAGGATATCCCCCGCGAAGCCATCCTGGGCGGCCTGCCCTGGAGCTGGGAAGACTTCGGCGGCTACCTGGACGCCCTGGAGGAGCTGAAGCCCGGCATCAACGTCGCCGGCCTGGTCGGGCATAGCGCGGTCCGCTGGTACGTCATGGGCGAACGATCCTTCGACGCCGAGGCGACGGCGGAAGAAGTCGCGGAAATGGCTCGCATCGTCGCCGAGGCGATGGATCGCGGCGCGCTGGGATTCTCGGTCAACCGGCTGGAGTCGCACAAGGTCCCCGACGGCCGGTGCATCCCCGGCACCTATGCGCCGATCGAAGAACTGATCGAAATCGCGAAGGCGGTGGCCGATCGGAACGGCATCATGCAGTTCGTCGCCTCGCCGCACGACGAGATGCGCCGGATCGCCGATTCCACGGGCGTGCGCATCCTGTTCAGCTTCGGCGCCGGAGCCTCGGCGGGCGCGGGGCGTCGCGCCTCGGAGGCGTTGGACGCCCTGTGCGATGGCCGTGACGTGACCGCCATCGCCCAGTCCCGCGGAACCGGCTTCATGTTCGGCTTGCAGGGCGGCCTGCCGTTCAGCGGCGACACCTGGCGCAGGCTGCGGCGCGTCGGGTTCGATGAACGTCTTGCCGCGATCCGCGATCGCGACACGGCGGCCGTCCTCGTGGACGAAGGGCGGCAGACGACGCGGTTCGACCTGCGCGAAGTCTACTACCTGGGCGATGCCGAGACGCCCGACTACACCCAGACCTCATCATCCAGCGTGGCTGCATTGATCGCTGCGACGGGGGAGAGCTTCGTCGAACTGTTCCTGCGCCTTTCTCGCGACACCGATGGGAAGGCGCTCTTCAGCCAGCGCATGTTCGCCCGCAACCTCGACGAGGTCGCCGACCTTCTGGCGAACCCCCGGGTCTACCCCGGGCTTGGGGACGCCGGGGCCCATGTATCGCAAGTCATGGACGCCGACTGGGGAACCTACCTGTTGTCCGAGTGGGTGCGGAGGCGAGGATTGTACTCCGTCGGCGACGCGATCCACAGGATGACGGGCGGGCCTGCGCGGGTCATGGGGCTCACCGATCGCGGCCAGCTCAAGGTCGGCAAGCGGGCGGATGTGAACGTCATCGACTACGCGAGGCTGACAAGTCTTCGGCCTGAGATCCTCCACGACTTTCCCAACGGAGCGCCGCGTTTCTCGCTGCGCGCACGCGGCTATCGCGCCACGATCATAAACGGGAAGGTCAACATTCGGGATGATCAACTCACCGGATCGCGGAACGGCTCGGTGCTTCGATCTTCCCTTGCGAATTGAGCGCCTGGCGTAGCTGGCCGCGCGATACCGTACGGAACCTGACTGCCCGACGAAGGGACGCTCAAGGCCCCCGAAGCGCGCGACGCCGCCGGGGATGGAGATCGCCCTGGGATCCCGGCCGATGCGCCGGCCGCGCCGGCTTTTCGACTGCGCCATCGGGCGCGCTGCCCGGCCCGAGCCCGCTTGCAATTGACGTGCGGCCCATAGTACTACTGACAAAACGTCAATATTATGCCAGCTTCTAGGGTGGCTCAGTAGCGCGAGGGAAGACCAGATGAACGCCCGCTCACTGCCCGGTTTCGAGTCGATCAACGTCGGCGTCGAAGGCCCGGTCGCCGTCGTGACCTTGAACCGGCCCGAGCAACTGAATGCCTGGGACTGGGAGATGTCCCTGGAGCTCAGCAACGCCTACGAGGCCCTGGACCGCGATGACTCCGTCCGCGCCATCGTGCTCACCGGCGCCGGGGACGCCTTTTGCGCGGGGGCGGCGCTTCAACCCGATGGCGCAAATTGGACGAACGGCCGCCGGGAAGAGATCGCGAAGCTGCACAGGCGGCTCGTGGGGCCCAGCGACCTGCACACCCCCGTCATAGCGGCCATCAACGGAGCGGCCGTAGGCGCGGGAATCACCATGGCGATGGGCGCCGATATCCGCATTGCTGCGGACGACGCCATCATCGGCTTCGTCTTCCACCGGCGAGGGGTGATACCGGACGGCGACCTCCTGTGGAGTCTGCCGCGCCAGATCGGCTATGGCTCAGCCATGGAGTTGCTCCTGACGGGGCGGAAGTTCACCGGCGCCGAGGCCTGCCGGCTGGGGCTGGTGGTGCGGGCCGTCCCTCGCGATCAGGTGCTGCAAGTGGCGATGGATATGGCGAACGAGATCGCCGAGAACGTGGCGCCCATCGCCGCGGCCCTCACCAAGACGGCCGCCCGAAAGCTGCTGGACGAGCCTGACAGATCGAGGGCGCGCGCCGTACAGGATCGCATCTTCCGGTGGTCGGTGCGCCAAACGGATGCGGCGGAGGGCGTCAATGCCTTCAAGGAACGCCGGTCGCCCAATTGGCGTCTGTCGGCCCACTCGGACTTCCCGGCGGAGCTCTTCGACGACGGTCGTGAGTGACCCGGCGGCGGGCAGGCGGCGGGGTTGGGGCAGGGGCGTGACTCCGCCAGGTCAAGGATAGGGAAGGACGCACATGCGCCGCCGCGATCTGATCGGCCTGGCCGGATGGGGCGCCGCCACGCTGGCCGGCTGTGCGACGTTGTCGCGACCCGATGCCGAGGACATCACGGGCGATGTCGCGCGCGGCCTGGAGCCTGTGCGCGACGCCTTCCTGCGCTCGCATGCCGACGACCCCGGGGGCGCCCAGCTCGCCGTCTACAGGAATGGTCGGCGGGTCGTCGACCTGTGGACGGGTACGGACCCGGTGAAGAAACAGCCCTTCACCGCAGAGAGCCTCACCACGGTCATGTCCTGCACCAAGGGCTGGACAGCCATCGTCGCACACGACCTGGCCCAGCGGGGGGTCATCGACATCGACGCGCCTGTGACGCGCTACTGGCCCGAGTTCGCCGCCAAGGGAAAGGGCGGGACTACCGTTGCGTGGCTGCTGTCCCATCGCGCCGGACTGCCCTCATTCCCGGCCGCGTCCGGGATCGGCTGGCGCGAGATGGCGGACTGGGATCGTTGCGTGCATGTGCTGGAGCAGATGGAGCCGGCGTGGAAGCCGGGTTCGGCCGTGCAGTATCACGCCGTGACGTTCGGATTCCTGGTCGGCGAGGTCATTCGGAGGGCGTCGGGCCGGACCGTCGGCATGCATATCGCGGAAGAATACGCGAAGCGGCTGAATCTCGATCTGTGGATCGGCCATCTTCCTTCGGACGCCGAGGCGCGCTACGCGCCGGAGTTCAGGTTGCCGCTCAACGCCCCGCCCGCCCCCGTCGACTTCCTGAACTCGCCGGCTGCGCACCAGTCGGAGCAGCCCGCCGCGAACGGCATCACCAATGCGCGTTCCATGGCGAAGCTCTACGCGGCTGTCATCGGGCCGGTCGACGGGCCGCAGATACTTCGAGACGACACCATCGCCCGGGCGACCCTGGATGTGACGAAGGGCCTGAACGCCCCGGACGGGACGCCGCGAACGGCGCGCTACGGCCTGGGCTTCAACATCTGGAATCCCGCTCGACAGGAGATGCTGGGACCGACCTCCTTCGGGCATGCGGGGGCCGGTGGCCGGCAGGGCTTCGCCTGTCCGCGACTAGGGATGGCGGTCGCCTACGTCTGCACCAACATGGCGTGGGATTCCTCTCGCGGTCCCGACCCACGATGGGCCTGCATCGACACGCTGCGGAGGATCGTGCAGGCTTGAGGGACGGCGTTCAGGATGACCTGTCCCCGTCCTGATCCCGATGGGCCGTGTGAGCGCCGTCCCCTGTCCCCTCTTCGAGCCTGTCAGGCCGTGTAGACGCAGAACTTGTTGCCGACGGGGTCGCGGAAGTAGGCGCCGTAGAATTCCGTGCCTTCGGGCGGGCGGAAGCCGGGGGCGCCCTCGTCGGAGCCGCCGGCGGCCAGGGCCGCGGCGTGGGCGGCGCGCACCTCGTCCTGCGACGCGGCCCGAAAGGCGATCATGACGCCGTTGCCGGCGCGGGCCGCCTGGCCGTCGTGCGGCTTGCAGATGCCGACGCAGGGGCTGCCGCCCTTCGGGCCGTAGAAGGCCCAGCCGCCCGAGGGCTCGCCCCGCTCGTAGCCGAGGGCGCCCAGGGCCGCGTCGTAGAATGGGAGGGCGGCCTCGACGTCGGCGGCGCCCAGGGTCACGTATCCGATGCTCATGTCCATCTCCTGTCCGGTCCCGGGAACATAGCTGTGAGAACGAACATAGCAAGAACATGAATTGACAAGGCGCGGCGAGAGGCGTCCCCTCGGCGAACGCCAGTCTTTAGGGAGCCACGCGATGGAGACCCGGGAACACTTCGGCGACCAGACGATGGACGTCGTGACCCACGAACGGACCTACCACTACTTCAGCATCCTCACGCGCTGGGCGATGCTGGTGATCGGGGACCTGATGCTGTGGCTCACCCTGTGGTTCGCGACGCCCGCGGGCTTCCTGGGCGGGACGTTCGTCGCGATCGTGGCCTTCGTCATCGGCTACATCGTGCTGGTGCGGCACGAGGAGAAGCAGCCGCTCGACGTCTGGGTCGAAGGCCGCTGATCCTCATGGCGTCGCCCCGGCGTCCGCCGGGATGAGCGGTGCGCGGGCGGCCTACGCCGCCAGCGCCTTCTCCAGGTTGGAGGCCACCTTGTCGAGGAAGCCCTCGGTGGTGAGCCAGCCCTGGGTGTCGCCGACCAGCAGCGCCAGGTCCTTGGTCATCGAGCCCGACTCGACCGTGGCCACGCAGACCTTCTCCAGCGTGTTGCAGAAGTGCTCGAGCTCGGCGTTGCCGTCGAGCTTGGCGCGGTGCTTCAGCCCTTGCGTCCAGGCGAAGATCGAGGCGATCGAGTTGGTCGAGGTGCTCTCGCCCTTCTGATGCTGGCGGTAGTGGCGCGTGACGGTGCCGTGCGCCGCTTCGGCCTCCATGATCTTGCCGTCGGGCGTGATCAGCACCGAGGTCATCAGGCCCAGCGAGCCGAAGCCCTGGGCGACCTGGTCGGACTGCACGTCGCCGTCGTAGTTCTTGCAGGCCCAGATGAAATCGCCGTTCCACTTCAGCGAGCTGGCCACCATGTCGTCGATCAGGCGGTGCTCGTAGACGAGGCCGGCGGCCTTGAACCGCTCGATGTAGTCGGCCTGGTAGATCTCCTCGAAGATGTCCTTGAAGCGGCCGTCGTAGGCCTTGAGGATCGTGTTCTTCGTGGAGAGGTAGAGCGGGTACTTCCGGGCCAGCGCGTAGTTGAAGCAGGCCTTGGCGAAGTCGCGGATCGAGGCCTCGACGTTGTACATCGCCATGGCGACGCCGGCGCCCTTGAAGTCGTAGACGTCGTGCTCGATCACCTGGCCGTCGGCGCCCTCGAACTTGACCGTCAGCTTGCCGGGGCCCGGGACCACGAAGTCGGTGGCGCGGTACTGGTCGCCGAAGGCATGGCGGCCGATGATGATCGGCTTGGTCCAGCCGGGGATCAGGCGCGGCACGTTCTTGCAGATGATCGGCTCGCGGAAGACGACGCCGTCCAGGATGTTGCGGATCGTGCCGTTCGGCGACTTCCACATCTTCTTGAGGCCGAACTCCTTCACGCGGGCCTCGTCGGGCGTGATGGTGGCGCACTTGATGCCGACGCCGTACCGCTTGATCGCGTTGGCCGCGTCGACCGTCACCTGGTCGTCGGTGGCGTCGCGGTTCTCCATCCCGAGGTCGTAGTACTCGATCTGCAGATCGAGGAACGGGTGGATGAGCTTGTCCTTGATCAGCTTCCAGATGATCCGGGTCATCTCGTCCCCGTCGAGGTCCACGACGGGGTTGGCGACTTTGATCTTGGCCATGAGGGGCGGGCGCTCCGGGATGTTCGTCTTGTTTGGGGTTCGTATAGCCACCGGGAGCGCCGACGCAAAGGCTCGTGGCGGCCTCTAGCCCACGGCTTTCACGGCGGCGCCCGCAACCTGGGCTATGACGCGGTCGCGGCCGGCGTCGTCCAGGGTCGATCCGGAGAGGAAAACCGCCAGCGCGTACGAACGCTTGTCGGGCAGGGTGAAGATGCCGACGTCGTTGTGGGCCAGGGAGACGCCGAGGTCGACGCCCGACGTGCCCGGCCGGTGCGCCAGGAAGGCGTTCGCCGGCAGGCCCGCGCGGATGCGGTTCGCGCCGCGGGGCGTGCGCGCCATGGTCTGCAGCAGGGTGCGGGTCGAGGCGGGCGAGACGAGCTCCTGCTTGTCCAGCCTCTGCAGGAACTCGATCATGCCGCGCGGCGTGGCCGTGTCGCGCGGGTCGGCCATGTAGGCGCGGTGGGCGGCGGCGCGGCGTTCGGGGGGCACGGCCTCGCGGGCGGCGGCGAAGGCGGCGTCGGTCCGCCAGGCCGGGCGGTACGAGGCCATGCCGTTGGCCTCGGTCTGGATCTCGCGCTCGTAGCGGTCGATGCGCACCTCAGGGACGCGCTGGGCGGTGAGCCAGGCCATCAGGGCGCCGGGCCCGCCGATCCGTTTCATCAGCACGTCGGCGGCGGTGTTGTCGCTGTCGACGATCACGGCGTCGAGCAGCTCCCGGACCGTGTATTCGCGCCGCCCGGGCCAGGCGGCGGCGATGGGCGAATAGGGAACGGAAAGCTGCGGCTCGAGCAGGAAGACGCGCTCGGTCAGGAGCACGCGCCCGGCGTCGACCTCGGCGAGCACGGCCGCCGCCAGCGGCAGCTTGAAGACGCTCTGCATGGGGAAGCGCCGCTCGCCGTTGAAGAAGAAGACCTGGCCGCTCTCCAGGTTCGAGAGGCCGACGCCCAGCACGCCCGGCCTGGCCCGCTCGGCGATGGCGACCACGGCGTCGGTCATCTGGGCCAGGGCGATCTTGGGGGTCGTGGAGGCGGTGGTCCGCATCCGGGGCTCGCAGGCGGCCAGCAGGGCGGCGGGGGCGGCGGCCAGCAGGGCGCGGCGGTCCAGGCTTGCCATCGGCGGTCGGGACTCCTCTAAACGCGGCATGTCCGAAGCGTCCCTCCCAGCGCCCGTCGTCATCCTGAACGCGACGCAGCTCGCCGAGAATATCGGGGCCACGGCGCGGGTCATGGCCAATTTCGGGCTTTCGGACCTGCGGCTCGTCAACCCGCGGGACGGCTGGCCGCAGGAACGGGCCTGGGCGCTGGCCTCGGGGGCCGAATGGCCGCTGAACGCGGCGCGGGTCTACGACAGCGTGGCCGCGGCGATCGCCGACCTGCAGGTGGTCTACGCCACCACGGCGCGGCCGCGGGAGCTGACCCTGCCGGTGCTGACGCCGCGGGCGGCGGCGGCGGAGCTGGCCGAAGCGGCGGGGCAGGGGCAGAAGACGGGCCTGCTGTTCGGCGGCGAGCGGGCCGGGCTGGAGACGGCCGATATCGCGCTCTGCCAGGCGGTGGTGACGATCCCGATCGACCCGCGGTTCCGCTCGCTGAACCTCGGCCAGGCGGTGGCGATCAACGCCTATGAGTGGCGCACCGCGCAGCAGGACGCCGCGCCGGCCAACTTCCGGGAGCGGTCGGAACCGGCGACCGGCGAGGCGCTGCTGGGCCTCTACGAGCACCTGGAGCGGGAGCTGGACGCGGCGGGGTTCTTCCACCCGCCGGAGAAGACGCCGAACATGATCCAGAACCTGCGCTCCGCGCTGGGGAAGGCGCGGTTCACCGACCAGGAGGTGCGCACGCTGCGGGGCGTCGTGACGGCGCTTTCGCGGGGCCGCGGCAAGGTGCTGGAGAAGATCGCGAAGAAGAAAGGCGAGGGATCATGACGCTGCGCGCCCTGCTGGACGGCCTGCCGGTCCCGATCCTCCAGGCGCCGATGGTGGGCGCCTCGCTGGACGGCCTGGCGCTGGCGGTGAACGCCGCGGGCGGGATGGGGACGCTGGCGGCGGGCGCGCTGGCGCCGGCGGACATCGCCGCGGCGATCGCGGCCATGAAGGCGGCCAGCGACCGGCCGTTCGGCGTGAACCTGCTGATGGCGCCCAGGGTTTCGCCCGATGCGGCGACGGTGGAGGCCGCGCTCGAGCGGCTCGCGCCCTGGTACGCGGAACTCGGCGAGGCGCCGCCGGAGACGCCGAACCAGTACGCGCCGGATTTCGAGGCGCAGCTTGCGGCGGTCGTGGCGGCGGCGCCCGCGGTGGCGTCCTTCACCTTCGGCATCCTGACGCGGGACCAGGCGGCGGCGCTGCGGGCGGCGGGGACCTATGTGGTCGGCACGGCGACCTCGGTGGCGGAGGCGCGGGCCTGGGCCGAGGCGGGCGCCGACGGGATCTGCGCGCAGGGGTTCGAGGCGGGCGGGCACCGCGGCCACTTCCTGGCCGAGCTGGACGCGAGCCTGGTGGGCACGATGGCGCTGGTGACGACGATCCGGGCCGCGGTCGACCTGCCGGTGATCGCGGCGGGCGGGATCATGGACGGGCGGGGCGTGGCCGCCGTGCTGGCGCTGGGCGCCTCGGCGGCGCAGATGGGCACGGCCTTCCTGCTGGCCGACGAGGCGACGACGTCGAAGCCGTGGCAGCGCGCGGTGAGCGAGGCCGGCGACGAGGCGACGCGGCTGACGCGGGCCTTCACCGGCCGCTACGCCCGCGGCGTCGAGAACAGGTTCATGCGTCTGATGCATGGGGTGCAAGGCCAGGTCCCCGCCTATCCTGTGCAGAACCGGCTGACCCAGCCGCTGCGCGCCGCCGCCGCCAAGGCCGACGATCCGGAGATGCTGTCGCTCTGGGCCGGCCAGGCCGTCGGCCTCGCGCGGCCGGGCGCGGCGGGGGAGATGGTCCGCCGCTGGTGGGCCGAGGCAAGAAAAGCGGCCGCAGACCTCGCGGCGAGGACCGGGAGACCTGAGTGAGCGACCTACGGACGGCGGCGCGTGAGGCGTTCGTCTATGCGCTGCCGCTGATCGAGGTGGCGACCACGCGCCAGCGCGGCATGGGGCTGGGCCAGTCGATGGGCGCGATCACCCACGTGCGCAACCTGGCGAACCACCGCCACCGGGCGGTGACGACGCCGAACACCGACACGCTCTATTCGACGGCGCACATCGACCTCGCGGCCGGGCCGGTCACGTTCGTATTGCCGGCGGCGGGGGACCGCTATCTCTCGCTGGCGCTGATGGACGCCTACACCAACAACTTCGCCATCCTGGGCACGCGCACGACCGGGCCGGACGGCGGCACGTTCCGGCTCGTGGGTCCGGGCGAGGCGGCCGAGGGGCCGAACGTGATCCGTTCGCCGACCAACCACGTCTGGGCGCTGGCGCGGATCCTGGTGGCGGGCCCGCACGACCTGGAGGCCGCGCGCGCGGTGCAGGCGGGGATTTCGCTGCAGGGACCGGACGCGGCGTGCCCGGGCCCCTACGCGGCGCGGACGGCGGACTGGCGCGAGCTGTTCGGGGCGGTCGCGGCGCTGATGGCGGCCAATCCGCCGCCGGTCACCGACCTCGGGAAGCTGCGCCAGATCGCGCCGCTGGGCCTGCTGGAGGGCTTCGATCCGGCACGGTTCGACGCCGCCGAAGTCGCGGAGATCGAGGCGGGGCTGGCCGAGGGGCGCAAGGCCGTCCGCGGCGGCGGCGGGCTGGGCGGCGAGGCCTTCAGCGAGGGCTGGACCTATCCGACCGCGCGACTGGGCGACTTCGGCCAGGACTATGCGCTGCGCGGGACGGTGGCGCTGGGCGGGCTGGCGGCCCTGCCGCCCGAAGAGGCCATGTACATGCAGGCCGAGGGGCCGGGCCCCCGGAAGCTGTTCGACGGGACCCAGGGCTGGCGGCTGCACTTCCCGGCGGGGCAGCACCTGCCGGTCGACTCGTTCTGGTCGCTCAGCCTCTACGAGGCGATGGACGACGGGCAGTTCTTCTTCACCGACAACCCGCTGAACCGCTACGCCATCGGCGACCGCACGCCGGGCCTCGCCTGCAATCCCGACGGCTCGCTCGACATCTGGATCGGCCACGAGAGCCCCGGCGCCGAGCGCGAGGGCAACTGGCTGCCGGCGCCGGCCGGGCCGTTCGCGCTCTTCATGCGGGCCTACCTGCCGAAGCCGGAGTTGCTCCAGGGCTATTACCGCATGCCTCCGGTCGAGGTTGCCTGAAGCCCGCCACGACGTAGGGTCGCGGCGGATCTGATGGAGGCGAAGTCTTGAACAGGCGTGAGGCGCTGGCGTTGCTGGCGGTGATCGGGGCGGCGCCGGCGGCGCGGGCGTTCGCGGCGGCGGGCGATCTCAAGGCGGCGGCGCGGGAGGCGTGGCTCTATGGCCTGCCGCTGATCGAGATGGCGACGACGCGGGCCCGCGCGCTGAAGGGCGACGGGACCATCGGCGCCGGGCTGAACGCCTTCCGCCACACCCGCCAGTTGGCCACGGACAAGAGCCGCGGCGTCACCTCGCCCAACAACGACACGCTCTATTCCGGCGCCTGGATGGACCTGACGAAGGGGCCGCTGACGCTGACCCTCCCGCCGACGGGCGAGCGCTACATCTCGGTGGCCGGGATGAGCATGTACACCGACAACGACTTCGTCCTGGGCACGCGCACCAGCGGCGTCGCGGGCGGGACCTACACCATCGTGGGGCCGGGGCAGGCGGGCTCGGGGCCGAACGTGGTGCGGCTGAGCACGCCGCACGGCTGGCTGCTGGTGCGCACGCTGGTCGACGGGCCGGGCGATCTCGCCGCCGTGCATAGGGTGCAGGACGCGCTGGGGCTGAAGGGCCCGGCCGCGGCCCCGCCGCCGGCCTACGCGCTGCGCAGCGCGCCGGCCGCCGAATACTTCGCCTCGGTCGCGCGGCTCCTGGGGTCGGACCCGCCGCCCGCCACGGACGGCGCGTTCTTCGCCCGCATCGCGCCGCTGGGGCTGACGGCGAAGGGCGTGTTCGACATGAAGCGCCTCGACGCGGCGGCGATGAACGAGGTGGAGGCCGGCGTCGCCGAGGCGCGCGCCTCGCTGGCGGCGCTGCGGGCCGGCAGCGGGGTCCAGGGCTGGAACTATCCGCGCGCGGCGCTCGGCTTCTACGGCCAGGACTACGGCTTCCGCGCCGCGGTGGCGCTCTCGGGCCTGGCGGCCCTGCCCCCGGCCGAGGCGATGTACATGAACCCGGTCGCCGACCGCGGGCGGATGTTCGCCGGCGCCGGGCCCTACCGGCTGCACTTCGACGCCGACAGGATGCCGGCGGTGGACGGCTTCTGGTCGCTGACCATGTACCAGGGGACGCCGGACGGGCAGTTCTTCCTCGTGCCGAACGCCATCGGCCGCTTCTCCATCGGCGACCGCACGCCGGGGCTGAAGAAGAACGCCGACGGCTCGCTCGACATCTGGATCGCCCGCGCCGACCCGGGCGGGGAGCGTTCGTCCAACTGGCTGCCGGCGCCGGCCGAGGGGCCGTTCACGCTCAGCTTCCGCGCCTACCTGCCCAAGCCCGACCTGCTGGACGGCCGCTACCGCCTCCCGGCGATCCAGGCGGGCTGAGGCGCATCTCACTCTCTGGACGTCGTGGCCGGGAGAAGATGGAGGATGAAACCTTCGGTTCGCGCCGACCTCGTCAAGCGGTGTCCTTGACTCCGGGCCACCCGGCCGTCATACACCGCGCCTTCCCGCCGCCGGGCCAGCCCGCGTGGCCGGGAACCTATGACGGATTGATGCAAGGCCGCCGTTGAAATCGCATTCTCACCGAGAGGATGCCGGCCCGCGTCGAATGAGAGTGGAATATGTCCAAGCGCCATAGCGCCAAGTACAAGCTCGACCGCCGGATGGGCGAAAACGTCTGGGGTCGCCCGAAGTCTCCGATCAACACCCGCGCCTACGGCCCCGGCCAGCACGGCCAGCGCCGCAAGTCCAAGGTCTCGGACTTCGGCCTCCAGCTCCGCGCCAAGCAGAAGCTGAAGGGCTACTACGGCAACATCACCGAGAAGCAGTTCGTCCGCATCTACAAGGACGCCGCGAGCCGCAAGGGCAACACCTCGGAAAACCTGATCGCGCTGCTGGAGTCGCGCCTGGACGCGGTGGTCTACCGCGCCAAGTTCGTGCCGACCCCGTTCGCCGCCCGCCAGTTCGTCAACCACGGCCACGTGCTGGTGAACGGCAAGCGCGTGAACATCGCGTCGTACCGCGTGAAGCCGGGCGACGTCGTGTCGGTCCGTGAGCGTTCGCGCAACATGGCCCTGGTGCTGGAAGCCCTCCAGTCGAGCGAGCGCGACACGCCCGAGTACATCACCGTCGACCACAAGGGCATGGCCGCCACCTTCGTGCGCGCCCCCGAGCTGTCGGAAGTGCCGTACCCGGTGAAGATGGAACCGAACCTCGTGGTCGAGTTCTACGCGTCGTAAGTGTTGCTCCCCTTCGGGGGAGCTCCTGCGAAGCCGGTGAGAGGCTTCCTCCACTGTTGGAGTGGACCCCATCGGCTTCGCTGACACCTCCCCGATGGGGAGGAACCTGGAAAGGGCCCCGGATCATCTCCGGGGCCTTTTGCTATTCCGATACAGGCTCGTCCGCGCTCCCGCTGTTCCGGCGGTAGCCATCGTACCATCTGATGTTGTGGAACCGGCCATCTGCGACCAGCTCTGGGTGTAGCCGCTTGAGAAGCTGGGCGAGGATGGATGCGTGGCGATCGAACAGCCGAGTGAAAGCGGGTGTGCGCTCGATGCCGATAAGGGTGTAGCTGTCGTCCATATCCGTGATCTGCATCGTCACCAGACCACGACCTGCCGCGGCATCGAAGCGCCATCCGTAGGGCGGACTGTGCTCGGGTGTCTCGACCTCGTACCCGAGATGTTGAAGCTTCTCGGCGATGCACTCCGCAAGAGCCTTGCCTCCGAGGAGGAGGGGCTCCTCGTCCGGGTCTTCGGGCCAAATGGTGTCGTCCGGAAAGTCGGCGGTGAACTCCGCGAAGGCTCGGACCTTCACCGCCATCCCGCTTCCTCCATCGCTTCGTTCAGATAGCCGCCACCCACGACGACAGCACGGTGGCAGTCTTGCATACTTGAAGAACGGGTCCACGCGCGTGTGTCGTTCGTAGAGCTCACCATGCGCCCTGCCAGCGGGGCCTTTTGCATTGGCGTCGCATGTGGCGAACTGGCCGGATGAACCGTCGCGTCTTCATGCTGGCCGCCGTGGCGCTTTCGGGCTGTGCGGGCGCGGGCGTGCGGGTGGCGCCGGCGGACGCGCCGCTGGCGGAGCTGGAGCCGGTGTACCGGGCCGACGCCGGGCGCGAGGCGATCACCATCAGCGTCGCGTCCAACGGCTGCACGGCGAAGGCGGACTTCGCGTTCCATGTGGAGCGGCGGGGCGGGGCGACGACGCTGGCCTTCGCGCGCAGGCGGATCGACACGTGCAAGTCGTTCGCCATGGGCAGGACGGAGCTCACCTTCACCTGGGCCGAGCTGGGCGTGGCGCCCAGGACCGAGGTGTTCCTGCTGAACCCGCTCTCGGCCTGGACCGGGCCGGGCGCCTGATCAGGCGAACATCGCCGTGATCCACCCGGGCACGCGGCGCGGACGGCGGGTGGACTGTTCGACGAGGACCCAGGTGGTGACGACCTGGGCGCACATGGCGCCGTCGGGGCCGTCGATGCGGATCATGCGGTCGAAGCGGGCCCCGTTGGCGGCCTCGGCGACCCAGGTGCGGCCCTGGGCGGTCTCGCCGAGCTTCAGCTCGCGGCGGTAGTCGATCTCGTGGCGCAGCGCGACCCAGACCCAGGCGGCCCGGGCGTCGGCGGGCGCGAGGCTCTGCCAGTGGGCGACGCCCATGTCCTGCGCCCAGCGCAGGTAGACCACGTTGTTGACGTGGCCGTTCTCGTCGATGTCGGAAGGCTGGGGCTCGAACGTCAGGCGGAAGACCTGGCGGCCTTCCGGCGGCTCGAGCAGCTTCGTCACGTCAGGCTTCGATCAGGCCCTGGTCCGCCAGCATGGCCTTGAGTTCGCCCGACTGGAACATCTCGCGGACGATGTCGCAGCCGCCCACGAACTCGCCCTTCACGTAGAGCTGCGGGATGGTCGGCCAGTCGGAGAAGGTCTTGATGCCTTCGCGCAGCGGCTCGCTCTGCAGCACGTCGACGCCCACGAACTCCACGCCCAGGTGATCGAGGATCTGCACCGTCACGGCCGAGAAGCCGCAGCGGGGCTGTTCCGGTTCGCCCTTCATGAAGAGGACGACGGGGTGCTCGGCCACGGACCTGGCGATCCAGTCGTGGACGGGGTTGGCGGTGGCGGTGTCGGTCATGGGTCGCCCTTTCGGCGAAAATCGGTCGCCCTGAAGGTGGGGAAGGCGATCCCCGGGGTCAAGCGCGCCAAATCGCCGTCCTAGGACGGCGCGGAGGTTTCGAGCGCGAGCGCATGCAGTTCGCCGCCCATCCTGCCCTTGAGCGAGGCGTAGACGAGCTGGTGCTGCTTCACCCGCGGCAGGCCCGCGAAGGCCGCCGAGACGATGCGGGCCTTGTAGTGGTCACCGTCGCCCGCGAGGTCGGTGATCTCGATGGTGGCGTCGGGGAAGCCTTCGCGGAGCGCGGCTTCCAGGTCGGGCTGGGACATCGGCATGGGGCCGACTTAGGCGCCTCAGCGCGTGAAGTCCATGATCCAGTTCGTCTCCCAGGTCGCGCCGGCGTCGTAGGAGAACGACTGGGTCCAGCGGGCCTGGCCGGGGTCGAGGATCTCCCACAGGAAGCGGACCTTCACCGGGCGCCCGGCGCAGGCGTCGTCGCCCTCGAAGCGGCCGACGCCGCCTTCGAACCGGCCATGGACCGGCGGCTCCAGGGCGCCGGACGCGCCGTCGACCCAGTAGATCGACCAGCGCTGCCGCTCCACGTCGAAGCTGCGGAAGGTCAGGCCCTGGCCGTACTCGCCCAGGTCGTTCTCGTCGACGTTGCAGAGGCCGCCCATCAGCCCCTGGCAGAAGGCGACGCCGCCGAAGGCGTCCCACTCCGTGCAGCCGACGCCGCGGGCGACGAGGCGGCGGTGCGCGACCTGCCACCGCCCGTAGAGGAAGTGGAAATCGCGTCGTCCGTCGTCGGCGGCGTCGTAGGCCATGTCCTGTCCCCGTGGATTCGAGGACAGGCTATCGCGCCCCTGCTGACAGCCGTCTGTCAGCATCACGACCTCCCCCCTCTGGACGTCATCCCGCGAACAGGTCGCGGGATGACGTTCGTGAGGAGGCTTCAGTCGATGATCGAGCCGTAGACGATGCTCTTGAGCTGGCCGCGGAAGTTGAAGGTGCCCGACGGCATGAGCTGGGCCATGAAGACGACGCTGAGGTCCTCCTTCGGGTCGACCCAGAAGATCGTCGAAGCGGCGCCGCCCCAGTAGTAGTCGCCGGCGCCCAGCGTGCCGGTGCGCACCTGGTCCATGGTGGACGCGAAGCCCAGGCCGAAGCCCACGCCCTCGTTGGCGGTCTCGGAGAAGCCCTCGAAGGCGACCTGGGTGAGGTCCTTGCCGCCGGGCAGGTGGTTCATGTGCATGATCTCGAGCGTGCGCGGGCCGATCACGCGGTGGCCGTCCAGCTCGCCGCCCCGGCGGAGCATCTCGCAGAAGCGCAGGTAGTCGGAGATCGTGCCGGTGAGGCCGCCGCCGCCGGACTTGAAGGCCGGCTCGCGGGTGAAGTTCGAGGTCGCGGGGTCGTCGATCAGCTTCAGCTTCTTGTCGGGGCCGCGCTGGTAGTTGGCGGCGAAGCGGCCGACCTTGTCCGGCGCCACGGAGAAGGCGGTGTCCTTCATGCCGAGCGGATCGAAGATCACCTCCTGCAGGTATTGGGCGAAGGGCACGCCGGAGATGATCTCGACGAGGGCGCCGCAGACGTCGGTGGCCAGCGAGTACTGCCACGCCTCGCCGGGGTGGTAGCGCAGCGGGACCTGGGCGAGCTTGTCCATGAACTCGGCCATGGTGTCGGTGGTGTCGGCCGAGCGGATCTTCAGGGACCGGTAGACCTTGTCGATCGGGTGCTGGATGCCGACGCCGGGCAGGCCGCCGCCGTAGGTGAGGCCGGCCATGTGGCCGAGCACGTCGCGGAAGCTGGCCGGGCGGTGCGGCGCCTCGGTCACCATGTCGTCGCCCTCGCCGGAGACCCACACGCGGTGGTTCTTCCACGACGGGACATAGCGGCTGACCGGGTCGTTGAGCTGGAAGTAGCCGCGCTCGTAGAGAGTCATCAGCGCGATCGAGGTGATCGGCTTGGTCATGGAGTAGATGCGGTAGATCGTGTCGTCCGCGGTGGGCTTGCCCCGCTCCAGGTCCATCGAGCCGAACGCCCGCGAGTAGGCGATGTGGCCGTGGCGGGCGACGGCGACCTGGCAGCCGGCGATCTTCTGCGGGCCGATGTAGTTGCGCTCCAGGTGCTCGGTGATGCGCTCCAGGCGGCCTGCGTCCAGGCCCGTCCACTGCGATTGGGCGTCCATGAAAATCCTCCCCGAAGTATGGCTCTTCGCTTGAATGACGGCATCATGGGCCCCGAACGGTTGTTTGGGGAAGGGACGAGATGGACGAGCTGGAAGCGCTGGCCGCGGAGATCGGGGCGATCCTGAAGGCGCGCGGCGAGAAGATCGCCGTCAACGAGAGTTCCTCGGGAGGCCTGATCTCGGCGGCGCTGCTCTCGGTCCCGGGGGCCAGCGCCTACTACCTGGGCGGCGCGGTGGTCTACACGCCCAAGGCGCGCGTGCTGCTCACCGACATTCCGCGCGAGGCGCTGGGGGGCATGCGCTCGTCCAGCGAGCCCTACGCGCTGCTCCTGGCCCGCAACGCCTGCGAGCGCTACGGCGCCGACTGGGGCATCTCGGAGACCGGCGCAGCGGGGCCCACGGGCAACGGCTACGGCGACGCGTCGGGCCACACCTGCGTGGCCGTGTCCGGGCCGGTGGAGCTGGTGACGACGATCGAGACGGGCTCGGACGACCGCTCGGCCAACATGCGGGCGTTCGCGGCGGCCTCGCTGGGCCTGCTGAAGAAGGCGCTGGAGGCTTAGGAAGAGGACGAATCCACATTCAGTCGGAGGGCTGTGGCCCTGGTCTCCCTTCCTCCTCGATGGAGGAAGGGCCGGGGATGGTGGTGTGCGCAGGATCCTACCGGCCGGATGCGGGAGGCGTCGACGCCACAGGCGCCGGCTGCCGTAACGCCCCGGTCACACCACCACCCAACCCTCCTCCATCGAGGAGGAGGGCTCTCGATTGTGCTGCGGCTTCCGTTCGAGTCCTCGACGACCCTGCTTAGGCGACCCGCACCCGCGCCGTCGATTCCGGCAGGTCCTGGCCGAAGGCGCGCTGGAAGAACTCGGCGACGGTGCCGCGCTCCAGCTCGTCGCACTTGTTCAGGAACGTCATGCGGAACGCGAGCCCGATGTCGCCGCCGAAGATCTCGGCGTTCTGGGCCCAGGTGATCACGGTCCGCGGGCTCATGACGGTCGAGATGTCGCCGTTCATGAAGGCGTTCCGGGTCATGTCGGCCACGCGCACCATGGCGTTGATGGTCCGCTTGCCCTCGGGCGTCTGGTAGTTCGGCGCCTTGGCCAGCACGATCTCGGCTTCGACGTCGTGGCTGAGGTAGTTCAGCGTGGTGACGATCGACCAGCGGTCCATCTGGCCCTGGTTGATCTGCTGGGTCCCGTGATAGAGCCCCGTCGTGTCGCCCAGGCCGATGGTGTTGGTCGTGGAGAACAGGCGGAACCAGGGGTTCGGCCGGATCACGCGGTTCTGGTCCAGCAGGGTCAGCTTGCCCTGCGCCTCCAGCACGCGCTGGATCACGAACATCACGTCGGGGCGGCCGGCGTCGTACTCGTCGAACACCAGGGCGATCGGCCGCTGGATCGCCCAGGGCAGCATGCCTTCGCGGAACTCGGTGACCTGCTTGCCGTCCTTGAGCACGATGGCGTCCTTGCCGACCAGGTCGATGCGGCTGACGTGGCTGTCCAGGTTCACCCGGATCAGCGGCCAGTTGAGGCGCGCGGCCACCTGCTCGATGTGGGTCGACTTGCCGGTGCCGTGGTAGCCCTGGACCATCACGCGCCGGTCGAAGGCGAAGCCGGCCAGGATCGCCCGCGTGGTCTCGGGGTCGAACTTGTAGGCCGGATCGATGTCCGGTACGTGCGCGTCGCGCTCGCTGAACGCCGGGGCCTTCATGTCGATGTCGACGCCGAAGGTCGATCGCACGTCGACCTCCCTGTCCGGAGTCAACGTGATGAGCTTGTCGTCGGCGGTGTCGAAGGCGGCCATGGTCGGCTCGATTACAGGGTTGCCGGACGTGACGCAAACAGGTGTTTCATATGACCTTGCGTCAGGGAGAAGCGTGATGTCGCAAGCCGCAGAAGCCGCGTATCGGACCATTACCGTGAAGCCGCAGCCCAGTGGGTTCGGCGCCGAGATCGGCGGCGTGGACCTCGCAAAGCCGCTGCCCGCCGGGCAACTGGCCGAGGTGAAGGCCGCCTGGGCGAGGCACAGCGTCCTCGCCTTCCCCGACCAGCCGCTCAGCCTGCACGAGCTCGAAGCCTTCACGCTGGAGATCGGCCCCTACGGCGTCGACCCGTTCGTCGCGCCCATGCCGGGCCATCCGAACGTGCTGGAGGTGCGCCGTGACCCGAACGAGACGCTGACGCCGTTCGGCGGCGCCTGGCACTCGGACTGGAGCTTCCAGGCGACGCCGCCGGCGGCCACCATCCTGCGTTCGGAGGTCATCCCGCCGGTGGGCGGCGACACGCTCTTCGTCGACGCCGCGGCCGCCTACGAGGCCCTGGACGAGGCCACCAAGGCGAAACTGGCGCCCCTGAAGGCGGTGCATTCGGCGACCCGCGCCTATGGCCCCAGGAGCGGCTACGCCAAGGAGCTGGACCAGCGCTCGATGCCGATCATCGTCAGCGCCGACGCCGACAAGACCTTCGCCCACCCGCTGGTGCGCACCCATCCGGTGACGGGCAGGAAGGCGCTCTTCGTCTCGCCGGTCTACACCATCGGCATCGAGGGGATGACGCCGGCCGAGGCCGATCCGATCCTGGCCGGGCTCTACAAGCACATGGTCCAGGACCGGTTCATCTACCGGCACAAGTGGCGCGTCGGGATGGTGCTGATGTGGGACAACCGCTGCACCATGCACAACGCCGAGGGCGGCTACGACGGCCACCTGCGGGTGATGCATCGCACGACGGTGGCGGGCGAAACGCCGGCCTAACCGTCGACGTAGCGCTCTTTCGCCGCCAGGAGGCCCGCGAGGCTGAGGGCGCCGGCCGCCACCAGGTAGAACCCGACCGGCGTCAGCCCGCCACGGTCCGCCAGCGCCTGGGCCGCGATGGGGGCGAGGCCGCCGCCGATGATGCCGCCGAGGTTGAAGGCCATCGACGCGCCCGTGTAGCGCACCCGCGGCGGGAACAGGCTGGGCAGGAAGGCGCCCAGCGGCCCGTAGACGAAGCCCATGACCAGCAGCGCCAGCGACAGCCAGAGCCAGATCAGCGCCAGCGAGCCGGCCCCCATCATCGGCCCCATCGCCAGCCCCACCAGCACCGTCGCACCGCAGCCGGCCATCAGCACGCGGCGCGGGTTGGCGGCGTCGGCCCACCAGCCGGCCGCCACGATGCCGGCGGCCAGGAACAGGATCGCCCCAAGTTGCACTGCCAGGAAGGTCTCGCGGCTGTAGCCGAGCTTGCCGGTCCCGTGGCCCAGGGCGAACGCGGTGGAGATGTAGAAGAGCGCGAAGCACGCCACGACCGCGAAGGTCCCGCCCAGCAGCGCGCCGAAGTGGCGCTTCACCACCTCGGCCATCGGCACGTGGCTGGCCTCGGCCTCGGCCATGGCCTTCTCGAACGCCGGCGTCTCGCCGATCCGCAGCCGCACCCAGAGGCCCAGGCCCACCAGGATCGCGCTGGCCAGGAACGGCAGCCGCCAGCCCCACGCGCGGAAGGCGTCGGCGTCCAGGCCCAGGCCCAGCAGCAGGAAGAGCCCGTTGGCCGCGATGAACCCCACCGGAGCGCCGAGCTGCGGGAACATCCCGAACCGCGCCCGCCAGCCCGGGGGCGCATTCTCGACCGCCAGCAGCGCCGCGCCGCCCCACTCGCCGCCGAGGCCGAAGCCCTGGCCGAACCGCAGCAGGCAGAGCAGCGCCGGCGCGATCCAGCCGGCCACGGCATAGCTCGGCAGGAAGGCGATCAGCAGCGTCGAGAGCCCCATGGTCAGCAGCGACGCGACCAGCGTCGACTTGCGCCCGATCCGGTCGCCGAAGTGGCCGAAGAACGCCGCGCCCACCGGCCGCGCGAAGAACGCCACCGCGAAGGTCGCGTAGCTCTGCAGGAGCTGCGCCGACTCCGACGACTTCGGGAAGAACAGGTGCGGGAACACGAGGCTGGCCGCCGTCGCGTAGATGTAGAAGTCGTAGAACTCGACCGCCGTGCCCACCAGGCTCGCGCCCAGCACGCGGCGGTTCGATGCCTTCCCGTTGTCGGCCACGCCCGCGCTCCCCCGTTCGTTGCGAAGGCCATCGCGTCCGTCGCGCGCCGGGTCAAGTCCGGGCCGCGCGTGCGGGTCTGGCTCTCGACATCGCGGCGCGGCCATGTATCCCGGTCGCATGAGCGCCGAGATCGACCCGTTCTACGCCATCTCCATCAGCGGCCTGGCCCAGCGGCTGAAGGCCGAGGGCCGCTCGGTCATCCACATGGAGTTCGGCCAGCCCTCGACCGGCGCGCCTCGGGCCGCCATCGAACGCGCGCACGCCGTGCTGGACGCCGACGCCATGGGCTACTGGTCCAGCGACCCGCTGAAGGCGCGCATCTGCCGCCACTACGCCGAGGCCTACGGCGTGACGATCGAGCCGATCCAGATCGTGCTGACCTGCGGCGCGTCGCCAGCCCTGGTGCTGGCGCTGTCGTCCACCTTCAAGCCCGGCGACGTGATCGCCATGGCGCGGCCGGGCTACGTCGCCTACCGCAACAACGTCAAGGCGCTGCACATGGTCCCGCTGGAGATCGCGTGCGGCCCCGAGACCCGCTACCAGCTCACCGCCGAGACGCTGGCGGCGCTGGACCCGGCGCCGGCCGGGGTGATCCTGGCCAGCCCCGCGAACCCCACCGGCACGATCATCCCCGCCGACGAGCTGCGGGCCATCGCCGACGTCTGCCGCGCGCGCGGCATCCGCATCGTCTCCGACGAGATCTACCACGGCCTCAGCTACGGCGAGCGCACCCGCTCGATGCTGGAGTTCGAGCCGACGGCCGTCGTCGTGAACAGCTTCTCGAAGTACTTCTCCATGGCCGGCTGGCGCCTGGGCTGGCTGATCACGCCCCGCGCCGAGGCCTCGCGCGCCATCGCCTACATGGGCGCGCTGTTCCTCACCGCCCCGTCGCTCGCCCAGCACGCCGCCCTGGTCGCCATGGACTGCCGCGACGAGCTCGAAGGCCACCTCGAGACCTACCGCCGCAACCGCGAGCTGGTGCTGGCGGCGCTGCCCCAGCTCGGGCTTGAAACCATCGCCCCGCCCGACGGCGCCTTCTACGTCTACGCCGATGTGGGCCGGCTCACCGACGACAGCCTGGCCTTCTGCAAGCAACTGCTCTCGGACACCGGCGTGGCCACGGCGCCCGGCATCGACTTCGACCCCGTCGACGGCCACCGCTTCATCCGCCTGAGCTTCGCGGTCTCGACGCCGGAGATCGAGGAGGCGATCCGGCGACTGGTCCCCTGGTTCCAGGCGGCCTGGGCGAAGGCGGCTTAGGGTCCGGACTCGATAGAGTTAGCCCAAAATACCGGGTCATCCCGGCCGGAGGGCCGTATTCGGCCCGTAGAGCCGGGACCCAGGGGGTTCAAGCTCCGGGTCTGGCGCCCTTGGGTCCCGGCTCTCCGCTACGCTGCGGCCGGGATGACAATCTATATTGTTGAATTCATGTTACTCTATTGCATTTGCAATTGGGTCTGGCCCCAGGGGCGGACGCGAGCCCATCCGAATGTTCCTTATTAATCCTTAATGCAACCTTGGCTCTCAAAACATGGAACAATAGAGGACATTTCAGCCCATACAACCGTGAGCCCGGCGCCATGTCGCAGGATGTCTACACCGTCGAGCATGCCGCCGAACGGCTGAAGCTCCATCCGAAGACCATCCTGCGCGCGATCAGGGACGAGCGCCTGCGCGCGACCCGCGTCGGCAAGTCGTACCGGATCCTGCGCGGCGACCTGGAGGCGTTCGGCGGCCTCGCGCCGCGCGCCCCCGCCTCGGCCGCCGGGGCGCGCACGACCGCCATCGTCGACGTGCCCGATGTGAGCCCCGAACGCGCCGACCGGCTGATGAGCATGGTCCCGGCGGTGCTGAACAGCCGCGATCCCGCCGGCCCGCCCGCCCGCGCGGACGTCGTCTACGACCCCGGCGCGCGGACGGCGAAGGTCGTCATCGTGGCCTCGCCGGGCGACGCGGGCGCGATCCTCAAGATCATCCAGGTCTGGCTGGAGAGCTGACCGTGACCGCCATCTGGAAGACCGCCGCCGGCCGCGAAGCCGTGCTCGCGCGCTATCGGGCGTTGCTCCAGGCCTGGCCGGGAGAAGCCGAGCAACTCCGTGTGCCGACCGCGCAGGGCGAGACGTTCGTGATCGCGAGCGGGCCGAAGAATGCGCCAGCGGTCCTGCTGCTGCACGGCTCGGCCTCGAACGCGGCGAGCTGGATGGGCGACGCCGCCCTGCTGACGCAGCGCTTCCGCGTCTATGCGGTCGACATGATCGGCGAGCCGGGCCTCTCGGCCGAGGCGCGCCCGCCGCTGGCCACCCACGTCTACGCCGACTGGCTGGGCGAGGTGATGGCGGGGCTGGGCGTGAGCCGCGCGGCGCTGGCCGGGATCTCGCTCGGCGGCTGGCTGGCGCTCGAATACGCCACGCGGCGGCCGGAGACGGTGAGCGCCGTCGTCCTGCTGTGCCCCGGCGGCGTGGGCAGGCACAGGAACATCCTGGTCTGGGCGCTGCCGCTGTTGCTGCTCGGCAAGTGGGGCCGCCAGAGGATCATGCGGCGGATGGCCGGCGGCGCGCCGCGGCCGACGCGCCTCTCGCCTGGCATGAAGGCCTATGGCGAGTTCATGGACCTGACGTTCGCCAACTTCCGCCCGCGGACGGAGGTGCTGCCGCCGTTCGCGGACGCCGAGCTGGCGCGGCTCGACATGCCGCTGCTCGCGATCCTGGGCGCGAAGGACGTGATGATCGACTCCGCCGGCACGCGCGAGCGGCTCACCCGCAACGTCGGCAGGGCCGAGGTCGTCTGGCTGCCCGAGGCCGGCCACCTGCTGATCGACCAGGGCCGCGTGGTGGACGGCTTCCTGCGGAGGGCGCTGACGCCATGAGCGACGAGGTCCGCACCCTGGCCGGCGCGACGGTCTATGTCTGCGCCGCCGACGGCCCGAAGCTGGACGGCGAGCGGGCGGCCGTCGACGTCATCGGCTGTTCCTACGCGAGCCGCCCGGCGGTGGTGGCGATCCCGGTCGCCTGTCTCGCGCCCCACTTCCTCACGCTCTCGAACCGCGTCGCCGGGAACGCGATCCAGAAGTTCGTGAACTATGGCGTCGCCGTCGCCTTCGTGGGCGACATCTCCGGGGCCGTCGCCGCCAGCAAGGCGCTGCGCGACTTCGTCCGCGAATCGAACCGCGGCCGCCACGTCTGGTTCGTCGCCGACATGGCCGAGCTGGAGGCCAAGCTCGCCACCCAGTGACCGTCATGGCCCGCCGCCCGTGCGATCCCCACGCGCCAAGCCCCATGGGTCCCCGGACAAGCCGGGGATGACGATCAGGTTTGAGGCCGCTGACCGACCAGCTTAAGCAGCAGCGATGCGCCTCTACCTCGCCTCGTTCCGGACCGGCGACAGCTTCGCCGAACTCATCCGCATGGCGGGCGCCGGCGCACGGGTGGGCGTGATCTCCAACGCCGTGGATTTCATCCCCGCCGCCGACCGCGAGGCCTATGCGCGCAAGGTCTTCGATCCGGTCGCCGACTTCCGGGGCCGCGGCCTCGACGCCTACGACCTCGACCTGCGGGCCTACTTCGGCCGGCCGCAGGACCTGCTCGCCGAGCTGGAGCGGACGCGGCTGGTCTGGGCGGTGGGCGGCAACGCCTTCCTGCTGCGGCGCGCCATGCGGCAGAGCGGCTTCGACGCGCTGGCGCCGGGCCTGATCTGGGCCGAACGGCTGGTCTACGGCGGCTGGAGCGCCGGCGCCTGCGTGGCCGCGCCCAGCCTGCGCGGGCTGGAGCTGATGGACGACCCGGAGGTGCTGGCCGCCGGCTACGACCCCGAGCCGGTGTGGGAGGGCCTGGGCCTCATCGACGCCGCCGTCGTCCCGCACTACCGCTCGGACCACGCCGAGGCCGAGGCGGCCGAGCAGGCTGCCGCCTACATGACGGCGAACGGGATTCCGCACCGCATCCTGCGCGACGGCGACGTCCTGATCCAGAACGGCGAAACCCTGGAGCTGCACGCCGGGCGCACTTGACGGCTCGTCCTCTTGACGGACTCGGGGTCGCCGCGGTCTGTCAGCGCTCGCACGAAAGCGGGAGCACGCCATGCAGACGCGGAAGGTCGGTCAGTTCGAGGTGTCGGCCATCGGCCTGGGGTGCATGAGCCTCAGCCACGCCTACGGCGCCCCGCCGCCGCGGGAGCGGGCCGAGCAGGTGCTGCTGGGCGCGCTGGACGCCGGCTACACCTTCTTCGACACCGCCGCGGTCTACGGCCTCGGCCACAACGAGACCCTGGTGGGCGAGGTGCTGGGGCCGCACCGCTCGAAGTTCACCCTGGCGTCCAAGTGCGGCATCACCGACGCCACCGGCACGCAGCGCGGCCTCGACGGGCGGCCCGAGACGATCAAGGCGCTCTGCGACGTCTCGCTGCGCCGCCTCAGGACCGACGTCATCGACCTCTACTACCTGCACCGGTGGGACAAGAAGGTGCCGATCGAGGAGAGCGTCGGCGCGCTCGCCGACCTGGTGAAGGCCGGAAAGATCCGCGCCATCGGGCTCTCGGAGGTCTCGGCCCCGGCGCTGCGCCGCGCGCATGCCACGCACCCGATCGCGGCGCTGCAGACCGAGTATTCGCCCTGGAGCCGCAACGCCGAGATCGCCGTGCTGGACGCCTGCCGCGAGCTGGGCGTGACCTTCGTCGCCTTCTCGCCGGTCGGCCGCGGCTTCCTGGCCGGCGAAAGCCACGACCCGTCGAAGCTGGAGGACGGCGATTTCCGGAAGAACATGCCGCGCTGGCAGGACGGGAACCTGCAGGCGAACCTGGCCCTCTACGCGCGCTTCAAGGCCATCGCCGACGACGCCGGCTGCACGCCGGCGCAGCTCTGCCTGGCGTGGCTGCTGGCGAAGGACCCGATCATCGTCCCGATCCCGGGCACGACGAACCCCGACCACATGCGGGAGGACGCCGCCGCGGCCGGGGTTGCGCTGTCGCCCGAGCTGATCGCCCGGGTCGACGGGACGGTGAACGGCGAGACGGTGTCGGGATCGCGCTATCCGCCGGCCCTGCAGGCCTCGGTGGACACCGAAAGGATGCCCACCGAGGCCGCCGCCTAGACCCTGGACGCCCAGGCGGGGCCGGCCTCCCGGAACCGCGACGCCCAGGTGGTCCGGCGCCGTCGTGCGGCGGCGCCGATGGTCAGGAACCCCAGGAGCATCGTGGCCCAGGCGGCCGGTTCCGGCACAGTCGACGGGGGTTGGTCGATGAGAACCCCGGGGGGCGACTGGCCGAAGCGGATGTTGTCGATACCGATGTTGTCGCTGTCGAAGCCGAGGCCGGTGAGGTCGATGTCTATGGCGAGCGTCCGGCCGCTCAGCCCCAGCCCGAAGTCGAACGTCGAGTGGCCGTTCGCGCCCTCCACGTGGACGCCCTCCGCGGCGTACAGGACCGCGTCGCCGCTGGTCACCGTGAGCCCGGGGAGCGTGTAGTCGCTGTGGTTCCAGCCGGCGAGGTCGAACCCGAACAGCTTGACCGTGTAGCCTTCGTCGGCGGTGAACAGGATGCGCAGCACCGTGTCGCCGTCGTCGTCGTTGGTCAGCACGTTGACCAGGTCGCCGTAGTCGGCGTTCCAGCGGGTCAGGATGGCGCCCGGCGTCCCGCCGGAATAGGCGACGGTGACGTTCGGCGTCAGGCCGTCGCCGAGGCCGATGCCGTACTGGAACTTGCCCATGGTCAGCGCCGTGACGCGGTCGCCGTAGGCCTGGTCCATGATCAGGCTGGAAAACGGCTGCCGCGTGTCGGTGTCGAAGGTCAGGATCGTGGCGCGGGCTGAGCCGGCCAGCGCCGTGGCGGCGAATACGACCGCCGCAAATCCACGCAGGTACATGTCACGAACACCCCCATTGAAGAGGCTTCATCTGAGCCGGTCGGATGAGGTGCGGTAAGGCGCGCCGGCATGCGCGGCGGTGCATCAGGTTGCAGGGCCCGGCGACATGCAGGCGCCTGCGGGCGGTTCGCGGTAGGCCTGGCCGCGGGCCATCGAGCGGGAGAGCGGCATGCGCAGCAGCAGGTCGCCGCCCAGGGGCGACTGCGCCGGGCCGACGTCGCGCACCAGGTGCTTCTGCAGCGCTTCGGGAATCGAGCCGTCGGGCGCGACGGGATCGCGCTGCATCAGCTCGTCGAAGAAGGCGTCGTCGGCCGCCCGGTCGCCGCTGAGGTCGGCGATCCGCTCGAACATCATGGCGCAGGCGGTGGGCGTGCGGCCGGGGTCCAGCGCCGAGCCCAGCATCAGGCCGTCGACCACCTCGGCCTTGGCGCTGGCGACGCCGTTGAAGATGCCGAACACCAGCGCGCCTGAGACCACGTCGGCCACCACCGAGAACAACTGGTTCTGCAGCGGCAGCATCCAGCCGTCGGCCGCGTGCCCGCCGGTGCCCATTCGCAGCGCGAGGAGGCCGGTCGCGTCCAGGCGGATCATCCCGTAGTCGTGCAGGAACCGGCCGGGTTGCAGCAGGTAGGGCCGCGTCGAGCGGAAGAAGCCCTCGTAAGCCGCGCCGCGCAGTTCGGTCGCCGACCGGATCTGGCCCATAAGCGCCAGCGGCAGGGCCGGCGTGGGCTCGAGCGCGCTCACCACCCCGGGGTTCACGCCCAGCCGCTGGGCGAAGTCGGCGAGCGACAGGTCCCAGTCCAGCACCGCAAAGCCCGGCGCGCGCTCGGCGACCAGGGCGGTGAGCCTGAGCAGGTTGTGGTCCGAGGGCCGCACCGCCCCGGTCACCCAGCGGCCCACGACCGACTTGTCGACGCCGAGGTCGGCCGAGAGCCGGCCGCGGCTGAGCGACAGGGCCTTGAGGGCCAGCGCGAGTTTCGAACTGAAGGGATCCGCCATCCCGGCAGCCTGAGCCGGCGGGAAGGGCTGCGGAATCCCCTCGCCGGGGGAGATCGCGTCCGGGCGCCTGTCAGGCGCAGAGGGCGCCCACGATCTCCTCGCGGCTGCCGACGCCCAGTTTCTGGCCCAGGTTGCGGACGTGGGTGACGACGGTGGAGGAGCCCATGCCCAGGCGGTCGCCGATCACCGGATAGGACATGCCGGTGGCGAGCATCCGCGCCACCTCCTGCTCGCGCGGCGTCAGCGCGCGGAACAACGGCGAGCGCAGCATCTTCAGGCCGACCGGCAGGCGCTTCTCGATCTGCACGCCGACGGTGCGCGCCTCGCCCTCGGTATTGGCGTCGAGGGCGTAGGCCTTGATCACGAAGCGGCCGTAGGCCGTGACGGTGTCGCTGCGGGCCACGCCGCCCCCGGCGCCCGCCAGCCCGTCGTCCACCCGCGCCGCCAGCGTCGCCAGCATCGGCCGCGCCCACTCGTAGACCCGGTCGCGCAGCACCGCGAGGTCGGCCGGCACGCCCGCCGCCCCGTGCAGCAGCCGCCACGCGCCCGGGCTCGCGTGCAGCACGCGGCCCTCCAGGTCGGTCACCAGGATCGCGGCCTGGTCCTCCAGGTCGGCGTCGGGCCAGGCGTCGAGGCCGTCGGCGCGGCTCATGGCCTGGACGATGTAGGGCCGCACGAGCCTGAGCAGGCGCATCTCGGCGTCGGAGAAGTCGCGGCCCCTGGGTGGGCGGCCGATGCCCAGGTTGCCGATGGGCCGGGCGCCGTCGCGCAGCGCGAGCCCGGCGATCCAGTGGTGGCGGCCGCCGGAATAGACCTCGTCGTAGAGCTCCGTCTCGCCGAAGGCCGGCGTGTAGTCGCTGACCCGGATGACGCCGAGGGCCGGGTTGAGCTGCATCTCGCGCTGGCGGGGGTAGTAGCGGCCTTCCTCAGCGTCGAACCAGCGGTTGGCGTAGCGGGTGATCAGCTCGGGCCCGGCGTCGACGGTGATGAAGGTGTCGATGGGGTCGTGATCCGGCCCGAGCCACAGCATGGCGGCCGTCTCGAAGGGCGCGACCTCGGACAGCAGGCCCACGAACTCGGGGAAGGCGACGCGGTCGGGCAGGCCCAGGGCCGCGAGCCGCTGCAGCGCCGCCATCGCGCGTCGAGCCCGGTCGGACACCTCTTGAAGCCTCAGATCCGCCGCTCGAGTCCGGCCCAGAACGGCTCGCGCAGCTTGCGCTTGAAGATCTTGCCGGAGTCCTCGCGGGGCAAGTCGGCGGCCAGCTCGACCCGGCGCGGGACCTTGTAGCCGGCCATCCGGTCGCGCAGGTAGGCCTTCACCGCCGCCGCGTCGACGCCGCTGCCCGCCGCCGGCTGCACGACGGCGCAGACGCCCTCGCCGTATTCCTCGTCGGGGATGCCGAAGACCGCGCAGTCGACCACGCCGGGCATCTTCAGGAGCTCGGCCTCAATCTCGGCCGGATAGATGTTCACCCCGCCCGAGATGATCATGTCCTTGGCCCGGTCGCACAGGTAGAGGAAGCCGTCCTTGTCGAAATAGCCGATGTCGCCGGGGGCGATCAGGCCGGCCTTCTCGCTGTCGGCCCGCTTCTGGTCGTCGCCGTGGTAGGTGAAGTCGTTGATGAAGCGGTTCTTCGAGACCACCTCGCCGACCTCGCCCTGGGGCACGTCGTTGCCGTCCTTGTCGATGATGCGGACGTCGGCCTCGGGGATCGGCTTGCCGACCGTGCCGGGGTGCGCGAGCCACTCCTCGGAATTGCAGGAGACCACGATCCCGACCTCGGTCGCGCCGTAGTATTCCTCGATCACCGGCCCCCACCACTCGATCATCTCGCGCTTGATCGGGGGCGGGCAGGGCGCGGCGGCGTGGACCACGAACTTCAGCGACGAGAGATCGTACTTCCGCTTCACCTCGTCGGGCAGCTTGAGCAGCCGGTGGAACATGATCGGCACCATGTGCAGGTGCGTGACCCCGTGCGTCTCGATGAGCTGCAGCAACTCCTCGGGATCGAACCGCGGCTGCAGGATCGCCGTGCCGCCGGCGCGGGCCGCGAAGAGGCCGTAGGCGTTGGGCGCCGAATGGTACATCGGCCCGGTCACGACGGTGACCACGTCGCTCGGCGCGCCGAACCCCGAGAAGCCGAAGCCCCGCATCAGCACCCGGCCGTAGGCTTCCACCTGCTCCGGCGTCGGGGGGTGGCGGCGCACGCCCTTCGGCCGCCCGGTGGTGCCCGACGTGTAGATCACCGTCCCGCCGCCGGTGGACGGCTCGCCCGTATAGGGCTCGAAGCTCGACAGCCACTCCGACCAGTCCAGCATGCCGGGCGGCGTCGCGGCCGGCGTGATGCCGTAGGCCTCCGCGATCTCGGGCGGGGTCGGGACCACCAGCACCGGCACGCGGGGCGGCAGGGCGGAGCGGATCGGCTCGATCAGGTCGGCGTGGATCACGATGGCCTTCGCGCCCGAGTTCTCGAACAGGTAGGCCGCCTCGTCGGGGGTATAGTGCCAGTTCACCGGCGTCGCGTAGACGCCCAGCAGGCCTGCCGCCGTGCTGGCCTCGATGAAGGGGAAGTCGTTGCGCAAGTAGAGCGCGATCAGGTCGCCGGCGCCGATGCCCAGGCTCTGGAGGCCCGTGGCGGCGCGGGCCGCGCGGGCCTGCATGTCGGAGAGGTCCTGGCGGCGTGCGCCGCTGATCAGTTCGCCCACGGCTCGCCTCCCTACTTCAGCGCCGCGGGGAACTTCGGCAGGGCGTCGAAGTCCTCGACGACGTGCTCGCGCACCACGCGGGCCTTGGTCTTCGCCGCCAGCGCCTCGGTCAGTTCGTAGCTCGCCAGCGTCTGGGCCCGGTCGGTGTTGAACCGCGGCACCTTCTTCCCCGCGCGGCTCTCGGCGAGGTGCCAGAGGTCGCCGGTCAGCAGCACCGCGCCGCTCTTCAGCCTGAGTTCGAGGATCGTATGGCCCGGCGTGTGCCCCGGCGCCCGATGGATCACCACGCGCCTGTCGCCGAACACGTCGTGGCTCGGCCCCTCGATCAGGATCGTCCTGGCGTTCTCCAGCGCCGAGTAGGCCGCGAACTGGGCCCCCGCGGCGCGCGACTGCGGCCGGAAGGCGTAGGCCTTCTCGTCGGGGGAGACGATCCAGGTGGAGCCTGCGAACAGGCCGGCGTTGCCGATGTGGTCGAAGTGGCTGTGCGAGACCGAGATGAACTCGATGTCGGCCGGCTCCAGGTCCAGCGCCTTCAGGCCGCCCAGCAGCGCCTCCTTCGAGGCCGGCGTGCCGGTATCCCAGACGAGATCGCCCTTCGGGTGGCGGATCAGGTAGCAGGGCACGATCAGGGTCCGCGACAGGCCCTTGTACGAGCCGTCGTCCGCGAAGCCGTCGGCGTTCGGGACCGGCAGGCGGCCGCAGTCGATGGCGTAGAGCTCAAGCTGCTTCGGCGGCGCCTTGGCCGCCTGCGCGGCGCCGGCGCCCAGCAGCGTCAGGGCCAGAACGGAACCCGCGAGGCGCACGCCCCGGACGAATGCATGCATCTTCCCACCCATCACGCTCTTTGCGGCGTCGGCGCGAACCTTGCCGCAAGCGGGCCGAGCACGCCAGCGGCCGACGGATCCGCGGCCGCTGGACTCGTCTTCCGCTTTCCGGCCTCCTGACCCCAGGGGGACGTGGATGGCCGACGAGACGTCTTCGACGCGCCTGATGGGCCTGATCCTGGGCGGGTTGGCCGCGCAGGTCGTGCGCGCGCTCGCCGAACTGCGCCTGCCCGACCGGATGGGCCGCGATCCGCATCTCGCCCGCGATCTCGCGGCCGCCATCGACGTCGACGCGGCGGCCCTGGAGCGCCTGCTGCGCGCCGCCACGACCCTGGACCTCGCCGCCTGCGAGGCCGATGGCCGCTTCCGCCTGACCGACCTCGGCGCGCGGCTGGGCGATGGCGCGGGCGGCCTCGGCCCCATCGCGCGCGGCTATACGGGAGACAGCTTCTGGCAGAGCGCGCTCGGGCTGTCGGAGAGCGTCCGGCGCGGCACGCCGGCCGTCACCCACCAGCTCGGTGCCGGGACCAGCTTCGACCTCTACGCCCGCGATCCGGCGCTGGCGGCCGATTTCGATGCGGCGATGACGGCGATGTCGGACGTGGTCGGCCCGCCGGTCGCCGCGGCCTATCCGTTCGCAGGCCTGGTCGTCGACGTCGGAGCCGGCGTCGGCCGCCTGATGGCCCACATCCTGGCGGCGCATCCCGCAACGCGCGGCCTGGTCTTCGAACTGCCGCCCGTGGCCGAGAAGGCCCGCGCCTTCGTGGCCGCCCAGGGGCTTGCCCACCGCTGCGACGTCGCGGCGGGTGACATGTTCGAGGCCGCGCCAGCGGGGGGCGACGTCTACGTGCTCTCCGCCGTGATCCACGACTGGCCGCCCGACGCGGCCGTGAAAGTGCTGGCGTCCGTCCGTCGCGCCATGGCCCCGGCCGCGCGGCTCGTCCTGGTCGAGCGCGTGCTGGCCGAACGGCCGGACGCGGGCCTCACTGACCGCAACGACGCCATGATCGACCTCCTGATGATGGTCCGGAACGGCGGCCGCGAACGCACCGAGGCGCAATATCGCGCCCTCCTGGCCGACGCCGGCTTCGAACTCCTGCGGGTCATCCACACGGCCGGCCCGAGAGCTCTGGTGGAAGCGGCGCCCCGCTAGACCATCCACATCCAGCGGCGTTTCGCGCACACCCCGGAACTTCTCGACGTCATGGCCGGGCTTGTCCCGGCCACCGATGAACTCAGACGCTGGAATCAGTCTGCAGCGGCGGCCTCAACCGCTATTCCGGCGAAGGCTGGTGTCCATGGGTGGCCGGGACAAGCCCTAGACCATCCCCGCCTTGCGGAGCGCCTGGTACGAGCGGATGACCCGCTGCAGGCGGTGTTCGCCCGAGCGGTCGCCGTTGTTGGCGTCGGGATGCAGCTTGCGCACCAGCTCGGTGTAGCGGGCGCGGATCTTCGGGCCGTCGGCGTCGTCGTCGAGGTCCAGGTCGGCCAGGGCATTGCGCTCGATCTTGCCCAGCTTGCGGCCTTCCGGCTCGGGCCGGCGCGCCTGCGCCCCGCCGCCGCCGAACATGTTGAACGGGTCGCGGTAGCCCTGGCCGGAGCCGAACCTGGCGGTGAAGGCGGCGCTCTCGCGGCTCATGCGGCCGGCCTTCATCTCCCAGGTGGGGCGGCCGCCGGTCATCATCTCCTCCTGCTGGCGGCGGCGGACCTCGGCCTCCGGCAGGCCGGCGAAGAAGTTCCAGTTGCGATTGTACTCGGCCGCGTGCGGCTGGCAGAACCAGTAGTGCTCGTGCAGCAGGTCGCGCGCCTTGGGGGCCCGCGCGGTGGCGGGCCGGCGGCAACCGGGGTGGTCGCAGGCGCGCTCGCCCGGCTTCAGCGCGTTGACGTCCTCGCCGCTGTCGTCGTTGTCCGACGGCGGCCGCACGCGGATATCCACGAACTTGGGCTTATATTGAAACGCGCCGGGCATGGGCCAAGTATGAGGCGCAGAAACTTCCGTACAAGAATTGAAGGTGTCGGCGATGGGCGCCATATTTGATGCGATCCAGGACAAGCTGACGGCGGCCTTCCAGCCCACACGGCTGGAGATCGTCGACGACTCGCACCGGCATGCGGGCCATTCCGGCGCGCGCGAAGGCGGCGAGAGCCATTTCAACGTGACGATCGAGGCCGCGGCGTTTTCGGGGACGCCCCGGGTGGCCCGCCAGCGCATGGTCCACCGCGCCCTGGCCGAGGAACTGGCCGGCCCGCTGCACGCGCTCTCGGTCAAGGCGCTGGCGCCCGGAGAGGCGTGACCTAAACTCCGCCCATCCCCGCATGCGCGGGGATGGGCGGGTGAGAAGCATGGAGGGGACGGGTTGCGCACGACCATCACCGTCAACGGCGAGGCGCGGTCGCTCGATCTCGACCCGCGAACGACCCTGCTCGACGCCCTGCGCGAGCACCTGAAGCTCACCGGGGCCAAGAAGGGCTGCGACCACGGGCAGTGCGGCGCCTGCACGGTCCTGGTGAACGGCGTGCGGATCAACGCCTGCCTGTCGCTGGCCGTCATGCATGACGGCGACGAGGTCATCTCCATCGAAGGCGTGGGCACGCCCGACAGGCTGCATCCCGTGCAGGTGGCGTTCCTGAACCAGGACGCGTTCCAGTGCGGCTACTGCACGCCCGGCCAGATCTGCTCGACGCTCGGCCTGCTGGCCGAGCTGGAGGCGGGGCATCCCAGCCAGGAGACCGCGCCGGGCGCCAAGCCGGAGTTCACGGGCGACGAGATCCGCGAGCGGATGAGCGGGAACATCTGCCGCTGCTCGGCCTACCCGCAGATCGTGGCGGCCATCCGCCAGGCCGCGGAGCAGATGGCATGAAGCCGTTCACCTACGAGCGGGCCGAGAGCCCGGCGGCCGCCGCGAAGGCCGCGGCTCTGACAAAGGGCGCGCGCTTCATCGCCGGGGGCACGAACCTTCTGGACCTGATGAAGCTGGAGATCGAGCAGCCGACGCACCTGATCGACGTCGGCCGCCTGCCGATGGCGGCGATCGCGCCCACGCCCGAGGGCGGCCTCACGATCGGGGCGGCGGCCACCAACACCGCCGTCGCGGCCCACGCCGACGTCCGCGCGCGCTATCCGGTGCTGTCGCAGGCGATCCTGGCGGGCGGCTCCCCGCAGTTGCGCAACAAGGCCAGCGTCGGCGGCAACCTGCTCCAGCGCACCCGCTGCGCCTACTTCTACGACGCCTCCAAGCCCTGCAACAAGCGGGCGCCCGGCTCGGGTTGCGGGGCGCTGGAAGGCCTGAACCGCAACGCCGCGATCTTCGGCGCCAGCCAGGCCTGCATCGCCACCCACACCTCGGACATGGCCGTGGCGCTGGCGGCGCTGAACGCCCGCGTCGAGACGATCTCGCCGTCGGGCGACACCCGTTCGATCCCGCTCACGGACCTGCACCGCCTGCCCGGCGACATGCCCCACGTCGAGACCGTCCTCGTGCCCGGCGAGCTGATCACCGCCGTGACTCTCCCGCCGCCGCCTGTGGGCGGGCAGGCCTACCGCAAGGTGCGCGATCGCGCCTCCTACGCCGGCGGCCTGGCCAGCGTGGCGGTGGCCGGCGGCGACCTGGCGCTGGGCATGGTGGCGCTGAAGCCCTGGCGCGCCGCCGGCGCCGAGCGCGCGCTCAGGGCCGGCGCGTCGCCCGCCGAAGCCATGGCCGCGGAACTGGAGGGCGCGAGCCCACGGGGGCGCAACGACTTCAAGATCCCCCTGGTCGCCCGGCTGGCCACGGCCGCCATCCACGAAGCGAACGGGAGGGGCGCATGAGCTCGGTCGCCGACTGGGAAGCCACGCCCAATCCGGTCAAGACGAACCGCGCCGGCCTGATCGGCAAGCCCGTCGACCGCTACGAGGGCCCGCTCAAGGTCACCGGCACGGCGCCCTACGCCTACGAGGTCCAGCCGCCGTCGCCGCCGGCCTATGGCGTGATGATCGGGGCCGAGATCGCGGTCGGCCGCGTCACCGGCGCCGACCTCGCCGCCGCCCGGGCCGCGCCGGGCGTCCTGGCCGTCTGGACTCACGAGAACGCCCCCGCCCAGCCGCCCAGGGGGACCAAGGCCCACCCGCGCAGCTCGGCCGGCTCGCGGCCGGCGCTGGACGGCGACCGCGTCACCTACTGGGGCCAGCCGGTGGCCTTCGTCGTGGCCGACACCCTGGAGAACGCGGTCGCCGCCGCCCACCTCGTGAAGCTGAGCTATGCCCCCGAGACGCCGAACGTCGACTTCCACGGCCGCCTGATCGACGGCGTCGATCCGCCCGGCGAGAAGGACGTCGAGGTCGGCGACTTCGAGGCCGGCTTCAAGGCCTCGCCGGTGCAGGTGGACGAGACCTGGACCACGCCCATCCAGAACCACTGCCAGATGGAGCCCTGCGCCTCGCTGGCCTGGTGGGAGGGGCCCGACCGCTGCATCGCCCATACTTCGGTCCAGATGGTGAAGCCCGCCCAGCACGGGCTGGCCGAGACGCTGGGCATCGACCGCGACGGCGTCCACCTGATGACCCGCTACATCGGCGGCGGCTTCGGCGGGAAGGGCCAGACCTACGACGACCTGACGCTGGCGGCGCTGGCCGCCCGCGAGCTGGGCCGCCCCGTGAAGGTGGCCTTCACCCGCCAGCAGATGATGCACGGCACGATCCACCGGCCGGCGACGCTCCAGCGCGTGCGCCTGGGGGCGGAGAAGGACGGGCGGCTGAACGCGTTTTCGATCATGACCTGGACGCACTGCCACTCGGACGGCGCGTTCACCGAGCACGCCTCGAACTTCGCCCGCGCCCTCTACGCCGCGCCGAACCGGCTGACGGGCCACCGCCTCGTGAAGCTGGACTTGCCGCATGCCGGGCCGATGCGGGCGCCGGGCGAGGCCTCGGGCACCATGAGCCTGGAAGTGGCCATGGACGAGCTGGCCGAGAAGCTCGGCATGGACCCGGTGCAGCTCAGGATCGTCAACGAGCCGCCGGTCGACCCCGAGAACGGCCGCCCGTTCTCGCAGCGCCAGCTCGTGCGCTGCCTGCAGGAGGGCGCGCAGCTCTTCGGCTGGGACCGCCGCCTGCCGCAGCCGGGCCAGGTGCGTGACGGCCGCTGGCATGTGGGCCTGGGCATGGCCGCCGCCATCCGCGGCAACTTCCTGCTCCCCGCCAAGTGCAGCTTCTCGGTCGACGCCGAGGGGACCATCACGGTGCGCCAGGGGATGACCGACATCGGCACCGGCACCTACACGGTCCTGGCCCAGATCGCCGCCGAGACCCTGGGCGTGCCGCTGGGCAAGGTGGTCGTCGAGATCGGCGACAGCGAGCTGCCGCCCGCCCCGGGCTCCGGCGGCCAGTTCGGCGCGGCCACGGCCGGCTCGGCGGCGCTGGCGGCGGGCGTGAACCTGCGCCGCGCCGTCGCCGAGCTCGCGGTCGGCGACGCGGGCTCGCCCCTCCATGGCGGCGATCCCGAGGCCGTCACCTTCCAGGATGGCGTGATCGCGCTGGAGAACCGCTCCGAGACGCTGTCGGACCTCATCCGCCGCACGCGCCCCGAGGGCCTGACGGTGGAAGGCGAGATCCGCCCCGCCCAGGATGCGCAGCGCTGGAGCACCCAGACCTACGGCGCCCACTTCTGCGAGGTCGGCGTCGACGTGGTCACCGGCGAGGTGCGTGTGCGGCGCATGCTGGGCGTGTTCGCCGCCGGCCGGATCCTCAACGCCAAGACCGCCAGGAGCCAGCTCACCGGCGGCATGATCTGGGGCGTCGGCGCGGCGCTGACCGAGGGCAATGCGGTCGACCCGCGCTACGGCTCGCTGATCGCCCAGGACCTCGCGCAGTACCTCGTGCCCGCCCACGCCGACATCGGCGACCTCGACGCGATCATGCTGGACGAGGTGGACGACAAGGCGAACCCCATGGGCATCAAGGGCGTGGGCGAACTCGGCAACTCCGGCGCCAGCGCCGCCGTGGCCAACGCCATCCACAACGCCGTGGGCGTGCGCGTGCGGGACTATCCCATCACCCCCGACAAGCTGCTGGCGGCGCTGATGGCCAGGGGGCTGTGAGCCGCTTCCGCACCCATCCCTTGTCATCCCGCCACCGCTGTCATCCCGGTCTTCGCCTGGGGCGAAACCGGGATGACAAGGGGTAGGTTGGGGGCCGGTCCCTGACAGGCCGCCGGGCGGCTACGGAAGCGGGGGAAGGGGCTGTGGCGCTAGTTGCGCGTCTTCAGTTCGCCCAGCACGCGCGCCAGGTCGCCCTCGCGGAAGGGCTTCTGCAGCACCGGCGAGCCGCGATCCACCTCCCTGAGCCCCGCGTCGCCATAGCCCGTGGCGAAGGCGAACGGCGCACCCTTCTCACGCAGCAGGTCGGCGAGCGGGAAGATGGGCTGGCCGCCCAGGTTCACGTCCAGCACCGCGCAGTCCAGTTCGGCTTCCCTGGCCAGCTCCATGGCCTCGTCCAGCCGCGAGGCCGGGCCGACGACGGTGCAGCCGAGATCGCTCAGCATGTCCTCGATCAGCATCGAGACCATCATCTCGTCCTCGACCACGAGGACCCGCAGGCCCTCCAGGTTCGACTGGGCGCTCATCGCAAGTACTCCGGCACCTTGGGCGTTTGGGGGGACTTCGAGCCCAATGTGGGAATCTCTAGAGGAAGTGCGGCGGGTTGTCGCGGGCGCCATTGCAACACGTTCTGCCTATCGGTGATCGCCCCGGCCGTAGCCGGGAGCCCCTCACAGGCGACAACGGCCAAGCTTGACCCCGGTTCCCGCCGCGGCCGCATGCGCTCACGCGCCGCACCGGATGCGACGGGGCGTCTTCGTGATTGCGAAACCAAATCGCGCGAAAACCCGTACGCGTTGGTTGAGGCGTTGAGTTCATGTTCGACTTCACCGTGCGGGCCCGAAGCGGCCACTGGGTCCTGCAGGACGCCGAAAGCGGCGACCTAGGCGCCTACGACACCTGCGACGAGGCGCTGGCCGCGGCCGGCGACTGGATGCGCCTGATCGACATGCCCTGGCCGGTGCTGGTGTGCGACGCCGACGGCGAGTGGGACCAGACGCTGGTGGAGCCCACACGGCCGCACTGAGCGGGCGCCCGCATTACGCGGTGTTAAAGTATTAAGTCGCCGTAATTTTCTTAAATCGACGTCATTACTCCCTATTCACGGGATTTCACCCGGGTCCGGAAGTATTCGTTCTCTCGCCGGCGGACAACACCGTCGGGCAGCACAACCGCTCCAGAGGGAACACCACGATGACCAAGATGAACCTCGCTTCCCGTATCTCCGGCGTCGCCATGCTGGCGCTCGCGGCCCTCCCCATCGCCGCGCTCCCCGCTTCGGCCCTCGCCGCCACCACCGTGAAGGTGGCCGACATCAACCTCCTGACCCCCGAAGGCGTCGCCACCTACCAGCAGCGTTCCGACGCCGCGGCCCGCAAGTTCTGCTCCCCCGAACGCACGGTCGCCGCCCGCCAGAGCTGCAAGACCGGCGTGAAGGTCGAGCTCGACGAGAAGCTGGGCGCCCTGCGCACCGCTCGCCTCGAGCACGCCTCCCAGACCCTCGCCGCCCGCTGAGCTCTCCCTTCGAGGCGGATGTGCGAAGACGGGCTCAGGGCCGCCCCAGCCCTGAGCCCAATTCGCAGGCGCCCCGGCCGCCGATCAGGCGGCGTCGACCAGGACGACTTCGGCGTCCTCGAGGGCCCGGACCCTCAAGACCTCCTCATCCCTGACCGCCGCGCCGTCGCGGGCGTCCAGACGGACCCCGTTGACCTCCACGGCGCCGGTCGCCGGCACCAGATAGGCGTGCCGAGCCTTGCCCAGCACATACTCGGTCGTCTCGCCGGCCTTGAGCGTCGCCCCCGCCACCCGCGCATCGGTGCGGATCGGCAGCGCGTCGTCGTCGCCGGCGATGCCGCTGGCCAGGGTCACGAACCTCCCGGCGCGGTCGCCCTTGGGGAAGGGCTTGGCGCCCCAACTGGGCTTGCCGCCCGTCGTGGAAGGCTCGATCCAGATCTGGAACAGCGTCGTGGTCTCGGGCTCCAAGTTGTACTCGGCGTGGCGGATGCCGCTGCCGGCGCTCATCACCTGCACGTCGCCCGCTTCGGTCCGGCCCTGGTTGCCCAGGCTGTCCTGGTGGGTGATCGCGCCCTTCCGGACGTAGGTGACGATCTCCATGTCGGCGTGCGGGTGCGGCGGGAATCCGGAATTGGGCGCGATCTCGTCGTCGTTCCACACCCGGATCGGACCCCAGCCCATGTTGTCCGGGTCGTGGTAGCTCGCGAACGAGAAGTGGTGGCGGGCCTTCAGCCAGCCGTGGTCGGCGCCGCCCAGGCGCGCGAAGGGCCTCTTGTCGATCATCGGTTCGTCTCCCTGCGACACGCATCGCGTCGCGTTCGGGACCGAAGATAGGTTCGCCGCTCCGGAGATAAATCCGGCCGAACGCAGAAGATTGTTGCCGGACTGGAAGCGATGCGGCGAAGCTGACCCACGGCTGGCGAGACCTTTCAGCGGCGGTTCATTACGGTCCCGCTTCTCTGGCCCGGCAACATCCTGTGGAGGCTGACCCCCATGACCAAGACCCTCTTCGCCGCCGCCCTGGCCGTCGCGGCCCTTGCCGGCGCCGCCGAAGCCCAGCCCTATCGCGGCGGCTCGGCCACGCTCTATTCGCTGCCGAACTTCCAGGGCCAGTCGGTGACGATCACCCAGTCGACGCCCGACCTCGGCAAGTGGCGCTTCAACGACCGCGCCCAGAGCGCGCGCTTCGACGGCCGCTGGCTGATCTGCGAGCACGACAACTTCAAGGGGCGCTGCCAGGAGGTGCGCGGCGACGTCGCCAACCTGCACACCTACGGCCTGATGGCCCAGGTCTCCTCGCTGGAGCCGGCCGGCGGCGGGCGGCCCGGCGGTCCGGGCGGCCCCGGTCCCGGCCCAGGGCCGGGTCCCGGCTTCCCGAGCGGCGGATCGCGCGGCGTCGACGGGACGGCCACCGTCTTCTTCCCGCGGCCGACGGTGCGCGGGATCGACGTGGCGGCGGGCGACCGCGGGGCCAACGCCTTCTGCCGCAGCCAGGGCCTGGGCCGCGCCGTGTTCTTCGACTCCAGCGCCCGCGCCAACCAGGCCATCGGCCCCGAGGGCCAGCTCATCGGCCGCAGCGACGTCCTGCGCGACCTGCTCTGCCGCAGGTCTTGACGAGCATCCGGCCCTCCTGCCCCTCTGCGGGCGGGAGGGCCTTCGCATGCTTCATGGACTGACTGCCGCCGCCGTGCTGCTCGCGGGCGCCGCGCCCGCGCCCGACTGGCGGCCGCTCGATCCCGAGAACACCCTCGTCGTCTCGACGACCCAGGGCCAGGTGGTGGTCGAACTGCGGCCCGAGTTCGCGCCGAAGGGCGTGGAGCGGGTCAAGCTGCTGGCCCGCGAGCACGTCTACGACGGCCTGCAGTTCCACCGGGTTATCGACGGCTTCGTCGCCCAGACCGGCAACCCCGACAACCGCGACGGCGGGACGTCGAAGCATCCCGACCTGCCGCCCGAGTTCAGCTTCCGCCTCGACCCCGCCGTCGCCACGGTGGTCGTCGACCGCAGCGACGCGCGCGAGGGCTTCGTGGGCGCGACGCCGTTCCAGGCGGTCTCGGCGGGCGAGCAGCAGAGCCGCGGCGACGCCCGCCTGCGCGGCTGGGGCGCCTATTGCCCGGGCGTGATGGGCATGGGCCGCCAGGCCGACCCCGGCACCGCCAACGCCGAGATCTTCTTCATGCGCGCCCCGGCGCGGCGCCTCGACCACGAGTACACGGTGGTGGGCCGCATCGTGTCGGGCCTCGAGGCGGTGAACGCCGTGGCCGTCGGCGAGCCGCCGAAGGTCCCGGACCTGATGCTGAAGGTGCGCGTGATGGCCGACCTGCCCGCGGCCGAGCAGCCGCGGCTGGAGGTGCTGAACGAACGCGGGGCGGCGTTCCGCGAGGCCATGGCCGACCTCAAGCGCCTGAAAGGGGCCGACTTTTCGATCTGCGACGCGCCGGTGAGGATCCGTCCGCCGCCAGGCTAGTGCGACGATGCGCGCAATTGTTGAGCTCCCGCCCGCTCAGTACATGTGGTTGCAGGGAACCGGGACCGTCGTATGCGTTTCGAAGTGGTGGAAGAGGCGGACGAGTGGATCGTCCGCAGCGAAGGCTGTGAACTGGCCCGCTACGGCGACCAGGACACGGCCCTCCATGACGTGGCCGACCGCCTGCGCAACGCCGACTCCAGGGCCCCCGCCGGCCTGTCGGTGCGCTACCAGACCAGGACCGCCTGACCTCGCCTATTGCCCGACGCCGCCGGCGCGGGCCAGATCGCGCCACGTCCCCGGCGGAGCGCGGCCTTGAAGTTCCTCAAATCCCTGAGCGTCCAGGTGCTGATCGCGCTGGCGGCGGGTCTCGTGGTCGGCGCGGCGGCCGCGGCCTACGGCGGGCCGGACGCGACCCGGGCCATCGAGAGCGTCGAGGCGCTGGGCGGCCTGTGGCTGAACGCCCTGCGCATGACGGTCGTGCCGCTGATCTTCGCGGTGCTGGTGACGGGGATCGCCCAGGTCTCCGACGCCGCCGCGACCGGACGGCTCGCCGTGCGCGCGGTGCTCTGGTTCACGGGCCTGCTGGTGCTCTCGGCGGTGACGTCGATCCTGGTGACCAACGGCGTACTGGCGCTGTGGCCGGTGAGCGAGGCCGCCTCGGCCGCCCTGCGCGCCGGGGCCCAGGCGCCGCCGGCCGGCGCGCCGACCGCGCCCGACTTCGCCGCCTGGGTGAGGAGCCTCGCGCCGTCGAACCCGATCAAGGCCGCCAGCGAGGACGCGGTCCTGCCGGTGGTGGTGTTCGCCGTCTTCACCGGCTTTGCGCTGACCCGCCTGCCCGACGGCCGCGGCCGCGCCCTGATCGACGTCTTCCAGGCGCTGGGCGAGGCGATGATCGTGGTGGTGCGCTGGGTGTTGGCGGTGGCGCCCGTCGGCGTCTTCGCCCTGGGCCTCGGCGTCGGCCTGCGCGCCGGCGTCGGCGCGGCGGGCGTGCTGGGCCAGTACATCGTCACCGCCGCCTTCGCGGGGCTCGTCATCACCGTCATCGGCTACGGGCTGGCGATCACGGTCGGCCGCGTGCCCCTCGGCCGCTGGGCGCGGGCGACCGCGCCGGTGCTGGCGACGGCCTTCGCCACCCAGTCCTCGCTCGCCTGCCTGCCCGCGATGATCGAGCGCAGCCGCGACGACCTGGGCATCCCGCCGCGGATCGCGGGCCTCGTCCTGCCGCTGGCGGTGGCGATCTTCCGCTTCACCAGCCCGGCGGTGAACCTGGCCGTCTGCGTCTTCGTGGCCAAGGTCTACGGGATCGAGCCCACGGCGCTGCAGTACGCCGGCGCGGTGCTGGTCGCCCTGGCGGTGGCGGTGGGCTCGGTGGGCCTGCCCGGGCAGGTGTCGTTCATCGTCAGCGTGGCGCCGATCTGCCTCGCGCTGGGCCTGCCGATCGACCTCCTGCCGATCCTGCTGGCCGTCGAGGTCGCCCCCGACATCTTCCGCACCCTCGGCAACGTCACCGGCGACATGGCGGTGACGGCGATCGTGGCCAGGGGCGAGCCTGCCTCCCCCGTCGCGATGGGGGAGGTAGACGGCGCCTAGCCAAGCCCGACCGGTTCCGGCAGGTTCGCCCGCCATGGCGAATGAACCGTTCTTTCGAAAAGAGGGCGACCTCTTCCTCCCCACCCGCGCCGGGATCGGCCCGTGGACCGCGGACTCCCTGCACGGCCGGCTGATCATCGGCCTGCTGGGCGCCGAGATCGAGCGCCAGTACCGCACGCCCGAGTACATGCCGGCGCGCCTGACGGTCGACATGTACCGGCTGCCCGACCTGTCGCCGGTCGAGGTGGTGACCCGCGTGGTCAAGGACGGCTACCGCATCAAGGTGGTCGACGCCGAATTCATCTCGGGCGGCCAGAGCGCCGGGCGCGCCACCTGCCAGCTCCTGCGCAGGACCGGGAACGCGCTCGGCAAGGTCTGGGCGCCCGACAACTGGGATGCGCCCAAGCCCGCCGACATGCCGCCGCCGGAACAGCGGCCCATGGGCGGCATGTGGGACATGCGCCGCATCGCCGGCGACTTCGGCGTCCCCGGCCACCCGCGCCGCGTCTGGATGGCCGAGGTCCGCGACCTGGTGGAAGGCGAGCCCTTCACGCCCTTCGCCCGCGTCGCCACAGCCGCCGACTTCGTCAGCCCCTTCGCCAACTCCGGCGACCAGGGGCTGGGCTACATCAACTCGGACGTCACCATCTATCTGCACCGCGAGCCTGTGACCGACTGGGTGGGCTTCGACGTCACCGGCCACGGCGCCACCGACGGCGTCGCCATCGGCGAATGCCGCCTCTACGACGAGCAGGGCGTGATCGGCGCCGCGAGTTGCACCGCCCTCGCGCAGAAACGGAAGGTGAGCTAACCGGCGGGCATGTTCGACACGCTGCCCCGCCCGGAGGTCCAGGGCCTCCGCATGTCCCGGATCCGCGAGGTGGCCAACGCCGGCCTCGGGCGGAACGACATCCTGGCCTTCTGGTTCGGCGAGTCCGACCAGCCGACGCCCGACTTCATCCGCGAGCCCGCGGCCCGGGCCCTGCTCGACGGGCGCACCTTCTATACCCACAACCTCGGCCGCGCCGACGTGCGGGACTCGCTGTCCGGCTACCTGACCCGCCTGCACGACGCGCCCATCGGCGTCGGGCGCGTGGCCGTCACCAGCGCGGGCGTCAACGCGATCCAGCTCGCCGCCCAGCTCGTGGTGTCGCCGGGCGACCGCGTCGTCGAGGTGGGGCCGATCTGGCCGAACGTGCCCGAGATCCCGAAGATCCTGTCGGCCAGCGTCGAGATGGTCCCGCTGGAGCCGGCGCAGGGCCGCTGGCGGCTCGACCTCGACCGGCTGGTCGACGCGCTGACGCCGGGCACGAAGGCGCTGGTGATCAACTCGCCCAACAACCCGACCGGCTGGATGATCCCGGCCGAGGACCGCGCCGCCATCCTGGAGCGGTGCCGCCGGCTCGGCGTCTGGCTGATCTGCGACGACGTCTACGAGCGGCTCACGTTCGACCGCCCGACCGCGCCCTCGTTCCTGCCGCTGACGACGCCCGAGGACCGGATCATCGGGACCAACAGCTTCTCCAAGGCCTGGCGCATGACCGGCTGGCGGCTGGGCTGGATGGTCGTGCCGCCGAAGCTGATGGACGGGCTGGGCGTCCTCATCGAGTACAACACCTCCTGCGCGCCGGGCTTCGTGCAAGAGGGCGCGAAGGCCGCGCTGGACCACGGCGACAGCTATGTGGCCTCGGTCCGCGCCGAGCTCGTGGCCGCCCGCGACCAGGTGCTGAGCGCCCTGCGCGCCATGCCGGGCGTCGAGGCGCCCCGGCCGGACGGCGGCTTCTACGCCTTCTTCCGCGTCGAGGGCTGCACGGACTCGCTCGCGCTCTGCAAGGACATGATCGACAAGGTCGGCCTGGGCCTCGCGCCGGGCTCGGCTTTCGGCGAGGAGGGCGAGGGCTGGATCCGCTGGTGCTTCGCCGCGCGGCCCGGGAAGAACGCCGCCGGGCTCGAACGCCTGGCGACCTACCTCGCGAGCCGGTAGGCGGCGAAGGCCAGCAACGCCCCCTGCACCGCGAAGATCGCCCAGAGCGAGGTGCGGAACGGCTCCTTCCTCGTCTTGTGACGCAGGATCTGCTGGGCGGCCATCGCGGCCGGCGTCCCGCCGAAGGCGGCCAGCATCAGCAGGCGCCGCTCGGGCACGCGCCAGGCGCGCCGCTCGGCGGCCCGCTTGTCCAGCGCGAAGGCGGCGTAGGTCAGGCCGTTGATGGCGACCAGATAGGCCACGGCGATCTCGAACATCGCCGTGAGGCTAGACGCGGCAGGGTTCGCGAAGCGTGAAGCCTCAGCCCGCCGGCGTCGGCGGAGTCTCGGCGGCGGGCGCTTCGGGGGGCGCTTCGGCCGGCTCGTCGGTGGCCGACGGTGGCGGGGCTTCGCCCTTCGGCGCGTTGGCCTTGAGCGCCGTGCCCATCAGTTTCGAGCGCTGCTCCAGTTGCGCCGCGACGCGCTCGCAGCGCACCGGCAGCGCCCAGCTCATCCATTCCTGCGCCTTGCGCGCCTTGGTGACGTCGGGGCCGGTGGTCCAGCTCATCCGGCCCGCGCGGACGGCGGCGGCGCCCTGGACGTTGAGCGGACGCACCGAGGCCTTCTCCGCGGCGGTCAGGGCGGCCTGGAAGGCCTTCAGCTTGGCCTGGCCGTCCTTCTGCATGTCGGCGTAGACCTTGAGGTCGTCCTTCAGGCTGGAGCCGGGCTTGCGGAACTGGCTCTCGATCCGGGTCACCTCGGGCATCATCTCGTCGTGCATGTCGAGGTAGCCGCGCAGGCTGCCGTAGCACCACGCCACGAACTGGTAGTCGTCCCTCGGCGCGCCGGTCGGCAGGCGATCCTCCTCGACGGCCGGCGCGGGCTCGGCGGGCGGCGCGGCGGTCGCGGCCGGGTCTTGCGCGAACAGGAGGAAGGCGAGGGCGAGCGGCGTCATGGAAGTCCTTGTGACCGGTGATCTTGTCAGCTTTGCGCCGGGTTCAGGCCACCCGGCCGAAACCGCCGCCTCCGGGCGTCTCGATCTCGATGGCGTCGCCAAGCTCCACCGTAACGGAGAAGCAGCCGGGAAGTTCATTCGCCTGGCCTGACGCCTTGATCAAGCGCTGCCGGCCCGGTTTTCCCGGACCGCCGCCGGCCAGGCCCTGGGGCGCGTGCTCGCGGCGCGACGACAGAAGGGCGGCCTCCATCGGCGCGAGGAACCGGATGCGCCGCACCGCTCCGTCGCCGCCGCGCCTGGCGCCCGCGCCGCCCGAGCCGCGGCGGACGCCGAACGCCTCCACCCGCACCGGGAAGCGCCGCTCCAGGATCTCCGGGTCGGTCAGGCGCGAGTTGGTCATGTGGATGTGGACGGCGCTGGCCCCGTCGGCGGCGGCGGTCGCGCCCGCGCCGCCGCAGAGGGTCTCGTAGTACTGCCGCTGCTCGTCGCCGAAGGTGAAGTTGTTCATCGTGCCCTGGCCGTTGGCCATGACGCCCAGCGCCGCATAGAGCGCGTCCACGATGTGCTGGCTGGTCTCCACGTTGCCGGCGACGACGGCGGCGGGCGGGTTGGGCGCCAGCAGCGAGCCCGGCCGGGTGATGACCTTGAGCGGCTCCAGGCAGCCGGCGTTGAGCGGGATGTCGTCGTCCACGAGCGTGCGGAAGACGTAGAGCGCCGCCGCGTCGACGATCGCCGAGGGGCCGTTGAAGTTCGAGCCGAGCTGGTCCGATGTGCCGGTGAAGTCGAGGGTGGCGGTCCGCGCCTGCGTATCCACCGTCGTGACGACCGCGATCTCGCCGCCGCCGTCGAGGGGCGTGGACGCCGCCCCGTCGTGCAGCCGGCCGACCGCGCGGCGCACCGCCTCGGCGGCGTTCTGCTGCACGAAGCCCATGTAGCGGGCCACCGCCTCTGCGCCGTAGGTCCGGATCATCCCGGCCACCGCCGCGCCGCCGGCCTGGCACGAGGCGACCTGGGCCTTCAGGTCGGCGAGGTTGCGCTCGGGCGCGCGGGCGGGCCAGCGCCCCTCGGCGAGGGCGGCGCGCACCTCGGCGTCCAGGAATCGGCCCCCGCGCATGATCGGAAGGGCGTCCAGCATGACGCCCTCCTCGTCGATGGTGTGCGAGAAGGGCGGCATCGAGCCGGGCTGGATTCCGCCCACGTCGGCGTGGTGCCCCCGCGCGGCGACGTAGAAGCTGGCCTGCGTATCGCCGTCCGCCATGAACACCGGCATGACGACCGTGATGTCGGGCAGGTGGGTGCCGCCGGCGTAGGGGTTGTTGAGCGCGAAGGCCTGGCCAGGCCTCAGGTTCGGATGGCGGTCGCGGACGGCCCGTACGCTGGCGCCCATCGAGCCGAGGTGGACCGGCATGTGCGGCGCGTTCGCCACCAGCCCGCCGTCGGCGTCGAACAGCGCGCACGAGAAGTCGAGCCGCTCCTTGATGTTCACCGAATGCGCGGTGCGCTCCAGCGCCGCCCCCATCGCCTCGGCCACGCCCATGAAGCGCCGGTTGAACAGCTCCAGCGTGACCGGGTCGGCCCTGTCGAGCGCGATGACCTGGCGAGCGGCGGCTGCGGTGCGTGTGAGGCGGATCAGGCCGTCGTCGCCGGCGGCGGCGCGCCAGCCGGGCAGCACCGCGATCTGCGTGTCGGCGCGGACGACGAGCGCGGGCCCGTCGATTTGCGTCAGGGCTTCGGCCGCGATGACGGGCGCCTCATGCCAGGCGCCGAGTGCGTACATCTCAACCCGCTCATCCCCGCGCATGCGGGGACCCAGACTTCCTTGTGCGACGTTCGGGCCATCCTCGGGCGAGGAAGAAGATAAGCCTGGGTCCCCGCATGCGCGGGGATGAGCGGTGTTGGAGGTGGCTTCCGCCTCCACCGCCGCGATCAGGATCGGGCGCTCCGGCTCGATGAAGCCGAAGAGGCGCTGGTGGGCCTGCTCGAAGGCAGCCCTGGCCGTCGCCACGTCCGACAGCGCCACCGGCAACTCCGCATCGGCCCCGTCGTAGCGCAGGCGCAGCGTCCGCCGGACCGCGCCCGTCTCCGCACCCTGCGCCGCCATGTCGGCCCGCACGTCGGCCTCCAGGCCCGCGAGCGCCGCCTCCGCCGCCGTCAGCCCGCCGGCCAGCGGAAGATCGACGCCCGCCTGCCGCAGCGCCGACACCTGCGCCTGCCCGATCCCCCAGGCCGACAGCACCGAGCCGTACTTCGGGCACAGCACCTCGTCCACGCCCAGCGCCTCGGCGGTCTGGCACGCCACCTGCCCGGCCGCCCCGCCGAACGCCACCAGCGCATGCTCGCGCGGATCGAAGCCGCGCTCGGTGGAGATGCGCCGCACGGCCTGCGCCATCTGCTCGACCGCCACGGCGACGAAACCCTCCGCCGCGGCCTCCACGCTCGCGCCCATCGCCTGCGCCAGCGCCGCCAGCCGCGCCCGGCTCGCCGCCGGATCGAGCGCCGCGTCGCCCGCAGGCCCGAACACGCTCGGGAAGAACCGCGGGTCCAGCCGCCCCAGCACGAGGTTCGCGTCCGTCACCGCCGCCGGCCCGCCGCGGCCGTAGCACGCCGGCCCCGGATCGGCGCCGGCGCTCGCCGGGCCCGCCCGTGCGCGCATCCCGTCGAACGCCAGGATCGAGCCGCCGCCCGCCGCCACCGTCTCCACGTCCAGCATCGGACTGCGCAGCTTCACGCCCGCCACCTTCGCTGCATCGCGCCGCTCCAGCGCGCCCGCGAACCGGCAGACGTCCGTCGACGTGCCGCCCATGTCGAAGCCCAGCACCGCCGCCGCGCCCGCCGCCTCCGCCGTCCGCGCCACGCCCACCACGCCGCCCGCCGGCCCCGAGACCACCGCGTCGCGCCCCCGGAACGCCTCGGCGCGCACCAGCCCGCCCGCCGAAGTCATGAAGTAGAGCGGCGCGCCGGCCACCGCGTCGGCCACGCGGCGCACATAGGCCTGCAGCACCGGCGTCAGGTACGCGTCGGCCACCGTCGTCTCGGCCCGCGGCACGAAGCGGGGGAGGGGCGACACCTCGCTCGACAGCGCCACGAAGCCGAACCCGGCCGCCCGCGCGATCTCGCCCGCCGCCCGCTCGTGCGCCGGGTTGAGGTCGGCGTGCAGGAAGGCGATCGCCGCGGAGGTGAAGCCCTCGGCCACGGCGGCCTCCAGCTTGGCCCACAGCGCGCGCCCGTCGAACGGCGTCACCACCGACCCGTCGGCCGCCAGCCGCTCGCGCGCCTCGGCCACGCCCGCGTACAGCGGCGCCGGCTTCTCGATGTTCAGCGCGAACAGGTCCGGCCGCGCCTGGTCGCCGATGACCAGGGCGTCGGCGAAGCCCTCGGTCGTCACGAACAGCGTCTTCGCCCCGCGCCGCTCCAGCAGCGCGTTGGTCGCCACCGTCGTGCCCATCTTGATCGCCTCGACGCGCGCGGCGGGGAAGGGCGCCCCGGCCTCCGCCCCGAGGATCCGCCGCATGGCCTCCACCGCGGCGTCCGGATAGGCCGGCGAGGCCGACAGCAGCTTCAGCGACACCTCCGCGCCGTCCGCCGCGCGCCCGATCACGTCGGTGAAGGTCCCTCCGCGGTCGATCCAGAAGGAGAAGCGTCTGTCCAAAACTCGACCCATGGGAATGACTGTCGCGCGTTCGCCGCGGCCTTGGGCATGCCATAGCGAAATGAGCTTCCGGCGCAAAACCCATGAGCGCTTTTGCGACCGGCCGACTCCACGAAACGGCGCGTGGCGCGGCCCCAGGCCCCGCCGAGGCCGCCGGGGGTCAGGGTACGAGCTCCAGGACCGGCCGCCCGGCGAGCTCGAGCCGGATGCGCCCCCGCGCCGGACGCACCAGCCGCACCGGCGCCTCGCGCTCGTCGAGGCGGCGGCGCAGGAGGATGAGCCGGGTCTCCAGATTGTCCTTGAGCTCCGGCAGCCGGAGCGTGCTGTCCAACCGGACCTCGCGGTTGGTGAAATCCTGCCGTCCCGTCTCCGCGGCGACGGTGAGGAAGTGGAAGAGGAGCCGGCCCGGAACCCCCTTGATGATGTAGGCGTCGTCGATGAACAGGCTGTCGTCGTGCGTGTGATAGCGCACGTGGAAGCGGGTCCCGGCGATATCTTCCTCGGCGGGGAGGAGGGCCGCCAGCGGCTCACGCGCCTCGAGCTCGGCCAGGCGGAGGCTGGCGGCCAGTTGGACGCCCACGAGGCTGAGCGCATCCTCGTCCTCGGGCGTGAAGGCGAAGCGTTTCGCCGCCTCCGCGAACAGCACGCCGAACAGCTCGCCGCGGGACACGACGGGCGCGGCGAGCTGGCTCTGGGCGGATGCGAGGCCCGGCAGGGGAATGAGGCGGGCGGTGTCGAGGTCGGCGACATTGCGCACCGCCGCGGCGAGGCGATGGCCGCGGCTGACGTCGTTGAAGCGGATCGCCTGGCGATGGGCTGCGGCGATCCCGATCGCGCCGTCCCCCAGGGCGACCTCGGCGCCGGCGCCCTCCCGGTCGTAGCCGCGGCTGCCCAGCGTGCTCAGGCGCTGGGTCGCGGGGTCGAAGACGAGCGCCATCACGGCCTCGAATCCCAGATCCCGGACCAGGCCGTCCAGGGCGCTGTCGAGCACGGCGTCCGCCTCCGGGCTGGCGGCGATCCGCGCCGTGAGCCGTGCGGCGCCCGCCAGCCTCGCGCCGGCGGGACTGGCGCTGCGGACCGGCCCGGGCGGCGCCGGCGCATGGACCGCGCGGCGGCCCGTCACCCGATAGACCTCCGCGCTCCGCAGGCGCATCACCTCCGGAAGGCCGTGCTGGCTGCTGATCGCGGCCAGTTGCGCGCTCATGCGGTCGTAGACATCGCCGTGGGCCAGCGAACCGACGTGCAGCACGTCCAGCATGTGCTGTGCGCCGGTCCGGCCGCTCACCACCATGACCGTGGCGCGCCCGGTCGCCTGCACGTTCGCCGCGGTCTTCGAGAAGAACTGGTTCGAGAGCGCGATGTGCTGCGGGTCGACCAAGTGTACCTGCGACAGGTAGGAGACGTTCGGAACCCCCTCGCCGTCCAGGGTCGCGACCGCCGCCGGGATGACGCCCTCGAAGCAGTCCTGCAGGTCGTCGAGCTCGATCGTCATGCGTCGGGGCGGGCCAGGACCTGCCCGGCGCCGTCGCCGGGCGTCTGGTCGAAGACGACGGAAGGCCGCATGTGCAGCGCCGCCAGCGGCTCGAGGTCCACCCACTGGTCGATCTGGGGCTGCAGGATGCCCAGCCGCAGCAGTTCCGCGCCCATCGCGGAGCGGTAGGCCGTCGCGCGCGCGTCGGCCGCGGCGTCGCCCGGCATCCGGCTCAGCAAGGGGCCCTTGACCTGGACGGCGCGATAGTCGGACGGACGCACGAAGGTCAGGGCGACGGTGTCCCCCGGCGCCAGGCCGCCGAGGGCCTCCGCCCACTGGCGTGCGCCGACCTGGACGTGCAGGTCGCCGTCGTCCTGCACCCGGCACCCGAGCACGCGCGCGATGGCCGGCCGCCCCTCGGCGGTGCGCGAGGCCATGAGGATCATCACCGGACCCTGCAGAAACCGCACCAGTTCAGGGTCCAGCACGCCGCGCCCTCCGCCTGCGCCGTCTTTTAGGAAACGCGATCCGGCTTAGGAAGGTTTTAGGATGAGGCGCCCGGCGATGGCGCCTAGTGAGCAGGTCCTCGACGCAACGCAGGGGACCTCCGATGACGACGCCGCACTTCATGACCGCCGCAGAGCGCGGCCGCTGGGACATCTATGGCCCGATCCACAAGGGCCTGCGCCTCGCGCACGGCGCGCTGCTCCACCGCCTCGGCGCGGCGGACTTCGCGTCCAGCCCGCCTCATCGCCTGCTGGCCGACCTGCGCGCGCACCTGGCGCTGGCCGCCCGGCATCTCGCGCACGAAGACACCGTGATCCATCCCGCCCTCGAAAGCCGGGCGCCGGAGGCCGCCGCGGGCGTCGACGACGACCACGCCCACCACAAGGCCCGGCTCGCGGTGCTGGAGAGCGCGATCCGCGGGATCGAGCACGCCGCGGCCGCTGACCGGGCCGCGCTCGGCCGCGGCCTCTACCTGGCCTTCTCGACCTTCGTCGCGGAGGACCTGGCCCACATGGGCCGCGAGGAGACGGAGATCTGGCCGCGCCTGTGCGACCTCTTCTCGGACGATGAACTCGCCGCGCTGGAAATGACCATCGTCGCCAGCCTGAGCCCCGCGGACAACATCGCCTTCATGCGGATCATGCTGCCGGCGATGAACCGCGCCGAGCGCAGCGCCCTGCTCACCGCCATGAAGTCCGGCGCGCCGCCGGAGGCCTACGCCGCGGTGATCGAGCAGGCCGCCCGGCCGACCCTGGCGCCCGCCGACATGTCCCACCTCAGCGAGCTCGGCCTCGCGGCCTGAGCGGACGCGGCCCACCCCAACGACCCTGGAGACGACAGACATGACCCGATCGATCCTGAGCCCCGCCCTCGGCGTGGTCCTGGCCGCCCTCCTCGGCGGCTCCGCCGCCGCGGCGACCCGCATCGTCAACTTCACGCTGGCCCCCGACGTGGCGTCGGGCGAGTTCTCCTACGACGCCGACCTGACCGGCGTGATCGGCTACGAGGACCTGGCGAGCTTCTCGCTTGTGTTCGCAGGGACGGGCCACGGCTACGACCTGGCGTTCGTGCGGTCCGGCGACTTCTCCGCCTACCGCGGGTTCGGCTTCGACACCGCCTCCCTGACCTTCGTCACCACGGCGGCCGGCGGCTCGACGCAGATCATGAGCGCGATCAGGAACGGCTTCGGCGACGGCTTCTTCATCCGCGACGACGACGGCGGCCACGCCGCCACCGACTACGCCGACGGGCTCGAGCTCGCGTTCGACAGCCTTCAGATCACCTCGCGGCTCGTCGGGGCGGCGGTTCCCGAGCCGGCGGCCTGGGCGTTGATGATCACCGGCTTTGGGCTCGCGGGGGCCGGCCTGCGCCGCCGGGGCGCCGTGTCCGCGGCCGGCGGCCCGGCGCGATCCGGCCGGCTTGCGTAGGTCCCCCGACCGCGGCTGGCCGCGCGCCCACAGTCCTCGCAACGCAACCCCAGCCCCCGGGAGTCCACAATGCGTCTTTCCCCCCTCGTCCTGGCCCTCGGCCTCCTGGCCGCCCCCGCCTCGGCCCAGGACACGCCGCAGAAGATGCTCGACATGGCCCGCCAGGTCCGCGCGCAGGCGGAGCAGTTGAGAGCCCATCTGTCGCCTGAGGACTACGCCGACATGCTCGCCCAGGCGGCGCAGATCGAGCAGGACGTGCGAGACGGCGGCTTCTCCGCGCCGGTCGCCCGGGAGCCGGTCACGCTGTCGAAGCGGATCGCCGACGCGCACCAGGGCCGCCTCGATTGGCTGGATGGCGAGGCCGCCTGCGTCGGCTACGGCTGGGAGAACCACCGGACCTTCGTATCGAACTATGGCGACCCCGAGCGCGACCGCCTCTGCCGCAAGGCCTTCGCGCATTTCGAAACCTATTTCCGGATAACCCGTGACGGCGCCGGCGCCGGCGAACCTCACCTCGCCGCCTACGACGAGGCCGCGCGGGCGGCCGTGGACTACTATGCCGCCAGGCGGCGCTAGCCCCTTATCCGACACTCGGCATGCGCCGCCTCCTCGCCGCGGGGTTGCGAATGGCGCGTCAGGTCGGATGTTGCGACGGCGCGGCCTCGAATCCCGGGCGTCCTTGTCCGTCGCGGTGGCTTTCGTCGCCGCGGCGTCCTACAACCCGGCCTGCGGGATCGCCCGCCCGTTGGGGTGATCCGCAGAAACACCGCGGAAGCCTGACGTGAATTATATATTTGAATCTGCTGACAAAATGAAACGGAGAGAGACCTCCTGAAACCGGCTTCCTCGTTCTGGCGCAAGATAGCTGGCCTTGCCGCGCGCAAGGTCGACGAAGCGGAATGCGACGTCTGCCCGCCCGGCCTGCCGGGCGAGGATCCCGCCTTCTCGACCGCGGTGACGGCCCTGGGCGCCAAGCTCGCCAAGGCCGACGGCGAGGCGCAGGCGGCCGAATACGACGCCTTCCACGCCATCTTCCAGGCCGAGCCGGGCAGCGAAGGGGCGATCCGCCGCCTCTACCAGCTCGCGCGGCAGACCACCCGCGGGTTCGAGGGCTATGCGCGGCGGCTGCGCAAGCGCTATGGCGCGTGCCCGCAATTGCTGGAGGACGTGCTGGACGGCCTTTTCCACATCGCCGCCTCCGACGGCGTGGTGACGGCGGACGAGCTCGCCTACCTCGAGCGCGTCGGCGAGCTCTTCGGCCTCTCGCCGCTGACCTTCCGCCGCCTGAAGGCCACGCACCTCGGCGCGGCCAACGACGACCCCTATGTGATCCTGGGCGTGGCCCCCGACGCCGGCGACGAGGCGGTGCGCGCCGCCTGGCGCAGCCAGCTCTCGGAAGCCCACCCGGACCGGGCCCGCGCCCGGGGCCTGCCGGCCGAGTTCGTCGAGGTGGCCGAGGCCAAGGCGTCGGCCATCAACGCCGCCTTCAGCACCATCCGGCGCGAGCGCGACGCGATCGCGCGCGCCGGCGCGGCATGAGCGCCCGATTTCGGCCGCGCGCCGCATCCGAGGTTGACGACGGGGACGGCTGTGCTGACATAGGTCTTTCACGGACGCCTCCGGCGCCGCTGAGGAGCTGAACGTTGGTCGGATCTGAGAGGGTCAGGGACTTCGCCGCGAACCCGGGCTCCGCCCTTCGCAGCCTTGCCGCCGTCGCCGCCACGCTCGCGACCGCCGCCGCGGTGGTCGTGGGGGCCGTCCTCGCCGTCTTCGCCGCCGCCACGGTGGCCGTGATCGCCATCGTGGGCTCGCTCCTGCTGGCGCTTTCGGGCCTCGCGCTCCGCGCCCGCCGCACCGTGCGCGCCCGCGCCCGCGGCAATGATGTCATCGAAGCCCGCCACCAGGGCGGCCACCACTGGGTGGCCTACGGCTGGAACGAGCGGCGCTAGCGGGCGTCTCGCCAATGGCCTTCCTCAAGAGGCTATGGTGGCTGGTCGTGGATAAGCCCAAGCCGCTCAGCGCGTTCCTCGCGCTTGTCGCATACATGTTCGCCATGGTGGCGATCGAGCAGACAGAACTCTGGTTCTGGACGGCGCTCCCGCTCTACTGGGCCTGGGTGTCTGCTGTCTGGTGGTGGCAAGCAAAGCGCGCGGGCGCGCTGAATGCGGATCCGAA
>NZ_JAHBYD010000028.1 GCF_019636135.1 Phenylobacterium sp. | reverse complement strand
GCGGCAGGGCCTCGACGCGCCAGGCCGCCACCGCGCCGGCCTCGTTCCGCCGCCGGTCGTTCAGCGCCAGTTCGCGCGCGCTGCGCGACAGCCGCCCCGAGACGCTGGTCCGCATCAGCCGCACGGCGTTGGCCAGGTCCCGCGTCTCGCGGATCGACAGCCCCGCCGCCTGCCCGGCCGCGTCCTCCGAGGCGATCAGTGCGCTGTTGACCGCGAGTTCGCGGCCGATCCGCCCCGCGACCCACAGCGCCAGCACCAGGCCCACCGCGCCGGCGCCCGCCACCACGCCCACGATGATGCGCCGCAACGCCGCAAGCCGGTCGTAGAGCGGCCCGGCGTCGATCTCGGCGATGACGTAGCGGCCCCGCCCGGCCGGCGCGACGGCGGTCGCGATGTGCCGCCCGTCCGCCGCCATCGTCACCGGCAGCACCGTCGCCGCCGCCGGCATCCCGATCCGGTGCTTCGTCGCTGCCGGCGCGCGCCCGGCGATGGGCGTCTCGGTCCCGTCGGCGGCCACGACGTAGAGGCCTTCCAGCCCCTCGATGCTGGCGGCGGCCTGCGCCAGGGCGGCGGCGCGGCGCGGGTCGGCCAGCGTCATGGCCAGGTCGTCCGAGCCGGCGGCGAAGGCGGCGGTGGTGACCGCGGCGGCGACCGCCTGGCCCTCCAGCCCGCGCCGCGCCTCGGCCTTCTCCCACAGGTAGAGGAGCGCGCCGTTGACCGCCGCGAGCGCCAGGAACAGCGGCACGACCAGCAGCAGGAAGGTGCGCCGCACGGTCATGCGCCGGCCCTCTCGGCCAGGTCGCGCAGCCCCACGACGAACTCCGGGCACTCGCGGGCGATGGTGAAGACGTGCGGCTTGGCGATCACCAGCGCCTCCAGGCCTTCCGGCCCGGCGACGTAGTCCCGCGCGGCGGCCAGCCCGAACAGCAGCCCCGCGGCGTCGAACACAGGCGGCGCGGCGGCCTCCCCGGCGCGCGCCGCGCCCGAGAGCTGGGCGACCAGCACCTCGGCCACCTGCCCGGCCGGCAGGATGACGCGGCCCGCCGGATAGCTCCGCAGGCGCGCATGGGCGGCGATCAGCAGCAGTTCGGCGTCGTCCAGGCGCGAGAACGGTTCCAGCCCCCGAAGCGCGAACAGCGTGCGGACGACGTCGGCGCCGATCATGGCCGCCCCCTCAGCAGCTCGGCGTCGGCCGCCAGCTCGGGCCGCTCCGCGATCCGCCGCTCCAGCACCCGGCGCGCCCGCGCCCACAGCAGGGCCTCGACGCTGTCGTCGCCGTCCGCGGCGCCCAGCGCCTGGCGGATCACCTCGACGCCGTGCGCGCGGTCCTCGGCCAGGGTCCGGGCGCGGGCGCCGCGCATGGCCGCCACCAGCTCGTCGGCGAGCCCGGCCAGGGCGACGCGCAGCCGGCCCACCTCGCGCGGCGCGCGGCGCTCCACCGGCGGGGCGCGGTCGCCGGTGGCGATGCGCAGCGCGTCGGCCTTCAGCCCCTCGATCGGCTGGGCCACGCGGCGCAGGATGACCAGGATCACCAGCGCGCTCGCCAGCAATGACGCCACGCCGATCATCGCGCTCGCCAGCACCGCGTTCTGCGTCGCCACCCGGATCACCGAGATGTTCACGTCGGCGCCCGCCGTCGCCGCGATCCGCCCGTCGGCCCCGCGCACGGGCGCGGCGGCCGTCTTCAGCAGTCCCCACTGCGCCTGGTACTGGATCGGCGAGGCGTAGATCGCCCCCGTCGCCTGCGTGGCCTTGAGGCCGGCGAGCGTGTCGTCCGGCAGGTCGTCGGGCGAGCCGATGGCCGAATGCTCCTCGCCCTCGGTCGCATCCAGCACGTAGAGCACGTCCTCAGGCCCGCCGATGGCCTGGGTGTAGAGGTAGGTCAGCCCCAGCTCGCGCCGGATGCGCCGCAGCGGCTCGACGTTGCGCCGGTAGACCTCGCCCGCCTCGATGGCCGCCGCATCGGCGCCGGGCCTGGCCAGCGCCATCAGGGCGTCGTGGTCGGCCGGGTCGATCAGGGCGCCGGTGAGCGCGCTCACGGTCTCGAGCCTGCGCGAGAAGCCGTCGAGGATGGTGTCGTAGAGGCGCGCGTAGACCAGCGCGCCCAGCGCCACGGCCACGATCACGATGGCCGGCGCGAAGGTGCGCCAGAGCAGCGCCTGGATCGGGGTCCCGTCAGGCCGCATAGCTGCGTCCGTCGCGCGCCTTCAGCATGGCGAGCGCCAGGTCGGGGTGGCGCGCCGCCACCTCGTCGACGTCGGCCCGCGCGAGCCACCACGACCCCCCGGCCAGCAAAAGCTCGGTGGGCCGCCGCCCCTGCGGCGCGGGCGTCGCGCGCTCGGCGAGCGCGGTCAGCGCATCCAGCGTGGCCGGCGCGAACTCGGGCCGCGTCGCGAGCGCCTGCACCAGGTCCACCAGCGTCGGCGACGCCGGCTCCAGGCTGAGCAGGATCGAGACTCCGCGTCGCAGGGCGGGCGGCATGTCGGGCTCCAGCGCCGGCCGAAGCCGCGTCGCCAGCGCTTCGGGCGGCAGCAGGCGCGCCATGGCCTGGGCCGCCGCCGCGGCCTCGAAGAGCCGGCCGCTCGCCACGGCCTCGTCGCAGATGTGCAGGAGGTCGCCCGCCACGCCCCGGCCCGCGCCCCGACGGGTCACCAGCGGCTCCAGCAGCCGCCAGGTGGCATGGTCGACGCCACTGGCGATGGCCTCGATGGCGTTGCCGCGCACCTTCGGGTTCGCCGAATGCAGCGAGACGATCAGCAGGTCGAAGTCCGGCAACTGGCCGCCCAGCGCCAGCAGCTCCAGCACGAAATCGACCGACGCCCCGATGCGCTCGCGGTAGGCGCGGGCGAGGAGGCGGACCGCGGCGTCCGTCCCGGCGCCGGCCTCCAGCGCCTGGGCCGACTCGAGCCTGCGCCCCGTCGCCGCGAGCTCCTCGCGCACGAGCCGGTCGAGCTGCGACAGGAACTGCGCCTGGCTCAGCGCCGAGAGCGCCCGCGCCGCCAGCGCCCGTGCGCGATACGGCAGATCGTCCGCGCCCAGGGCCTGCGCCAGCCGCGGGATCGCCGCCTCGCCCAGGCCCGCCAGCAGGTCCTCGGTCGCCCGCAGTTCGCGCGGGCTGAGCTGCGCCGCGGCCGGCAGGATCTGCGGGATCGCCTCCACGTCGCCGATGACGGCCAGCAGCTTCAGGATCGTCTCGCGGCTGGCGCGGTCCATCCGCGGCAGGTTGGCGACCAGCGGGCCGACCAGGTGGATGTCGCCATGGCCCACCACGCTGGCCAGCGAACTCACCGCATAGCGCCGCACCGAGGGCGAAGGGTCGGCCAGCTTCCCGGCGAACTCGTCGGTGGCGGCCGAGATCTCGGGGTCGATCTGCGCCGGGGCCTGCGAGGTCGCGGTCCGGCTGCGCAGCAGCTCCCGCGCCGCCGCCGCCGCGCCGGAGTCGGGCTCGCGCGTCTTGGCCTCCAGCAGCGCCACCGCGTCGGCGTCGAACCGCGGCGTGCGCGCGGCCGGGTCGCCGAAGTTCAGCCAGCCGTGACGCATGTTGGCCTCCATCGCCGCCGGATAGAGGTGGCGCAGCGCCACGACGACGCCGATCAGCGCCGCGCCCAGCAATACGCCCACGCCCGACAGCTCGCGCACGTCGAACGCCTTGGCGACCAGCAGCAGGAAGCCGCCCGCGACCAGACTGGCCAGCGGTTCGGCCAGCCCCTCGACCACCGTCCGGAACGGCCGCTTCACCGCCGACGGCGTCGCATTGAACAGCAGGTTCTGGTTGTTGTACTCGATCGACGTCAGCACGCCGTGGTAGGCGAAGAACGCCGCCAGCGCCGCCACCTCGCCGCCGGCCAGGAAGAAATAGGCGAAGACCGCGAAGTAGGTCGCCGGCAGGATCAGGGCGACGTTGCGCACCCCCATCCGCCCGACCAGCCGGTTGAAGACGAACAGGCAGACGATCAGGTTGAAGCCGCTGGTCGCCGCATAGAGCCCGCCGAACAGGCTCGCGAGCTCGGCTTCGCTGCGCCCCTTCTGGAGCACCGACGAGTACTGGAACTCGATCAGGTTGGTGAGCAGCAGCGTCACGAACAGGGTCGCGGTCAGCATGAGGGCGTAGGGCGAGGCCCGGAACGTCCGGAAGACAAGGAGCAGTTGCTGGGCCACGCCGCGGCTCTCGGCGTCGAGGTCGGTGTCGCTGTCGGCGATCCGCGCGAACCGCCGCCGCACGAGCATGGCCACCGGCGCCGTCAACCCCGCGATCGCGGCCCACGCCGCGAGGAACCCCGGCAGCGAGACGACCCCCGCCAGCGCCGAGACGATCAGCGACCCGAAGGTGACGCCCAGGGCGCAGAAGGCGGCGAACAGCGGGAACAGCCGCTTGGCGTCCTGGATGTCGAAGAACGCGTCCGTGAAGTTCCAGAACAGGGTGTAGAGCCCGATGTACCACATCGCGAGGTACAGCTTCAGCGCGTAGTAGATCGCGACCTGATCCTTGGGCCCCGTCTCCAGCAGCCAGGCGAAGGCGAGCCCGCCCGCCGCCAGCAGCGCCAGCGTCACGTCCACCACCCGGTCGAACGAGAAGCGCACCTGCAGGAACGAGAAGATCGCCGTGTAGACGACCATCACCGGCGGCGTGAGCAGGAAGATCACCGGCAGCTTCGCCGGCCCGACGTGACTCAGGAACGCCGCGTCGCCGGCCGCGAAGCCGATACCGAGCCCCGTCTGCAGCATCAGCCCGAACAGGCCGAACTGCAGGAGCTTGCCCCACTCCCCGCGCTCCACCCGGAAGAGGCGGTTCAGCACCTCCACAGCCTTGTCCGCCCCCCTCGCCTGATCTCCCGGGCCGCGAATCGCCTCAACTGGCGCGGGAGCAACGCTTCCTTATAGACTAGCTTCCTATCCCCGAGGGGTAGAGGGCGGGCGTTGGGCGGAATGGTCGACGAAAGCGCAGAGGTCGAGCGCCGGCGCCACCGCTTCGGGCTGAAGGCGCAGCTCCTGCTGTTGCTGTTCGCGCTGAACCTGGTGGGCGCGTCGGTCTATTCGGCGGTCCTCTACAGGATCGACAAGGCCGCCATCCTGGACGGCATCGACGGGCGCCTGCGCACGGCCGTCCTGGCCGTGAAGGAGATGGCCGACGACGACTACCACGCCCGGATCACCGGCCCGGACTCGATCCCCTGGCAGGAGTACGACCGGCTGCAGTACCGCCTCTCGCGCTTCGCCGAGGGGGCCGACCTCGCCTATGTCTACACCTACATGAAGTTCGGCGATCAGATCCGGACCGTGGCGACCAGCGCGACGCGCGAGGAGATCGAGACCCGCAAGCAGGTGAAGTTCTTCACCCTCTACGACACGGCGCCCAGGCGGCTCTACGCCAGCTTCGCCGACGGCAAGGGCCGCTTCGACGAGTACAGCGACAGCTTCGGCCGCTTCCGCTCGATCTACCTGCCGGTGCGCGGCGTCGACGACCGCACCTATGTCGCGGGCGCCGACATCGACCTCGCCGTCGTGCGCGAGCAGACGATGAAGGCGCTGAAGACCTCCATCCTGATCGGCGCCGGCATGTTCGCGCTCTCGATGGCGCTGGGCTGGCTGCTGGTCGACCGCATCGTCCAGCCGCTCGCGCGCCTCACCCTCTTCACGCGCAACATGGGCCAGCGGAACTTCCAGCCCGACGAGACCGAGGCCGCCGCCATGCAGCGGATCGGCGTGACCCGCTCGGACGAGGTCGGCAGCCTGGCCGAGGCCATGACCGCCATGATCGCGCGCCTGCAGCGCTACCTGATCGATATGGAGCAGGCGACCGCCGCGCGCGAGCGGGTCGAGGGCGAGCTCTCCGCCGCGCGCGACATCCAGGTGGGCATGCTGCCCCGGCGCTTCCCGCCCTTCCCGGCGCGCACGGACGTCGACATCTTCGCCCTGCTGGAATCCGCCAAGCAGGTGGGCGGCGACCTCTACGACTATGTGCTGGTCGACGAGCACCGGCTGTTCTTCGTGGTCGGCGACGTCTCGGGCAAGGGTGTGCCGGCGGCGCTGTTCATGGCCATGACGACGACACTGTTCAAGGCCACCGCGCTCACCGCCATGACCATCGGCGAGGTCATCGCCCGGGTGAACGCCGAGCTGAGCCGCGACAACGCCGCCCAGATGTTCGTCACCGCCTTCGCGGGCGTGCTCGACCTGCGCACCGGCCGCGTCGACTATGCCGTGGGCGGCCACGAGCCGCCCTTCCTGCGCCGCGCCGACGGGGCGATCACGCGGCTGCCCAAGGCCAGGGGCATCGCGCTGGGCGTGTTCGAGGAGGCCGAGTTCGAGACCGCGTCCTGCCAGCTCGCCCCCGGCGACGCGCTCATCCTGTTCACCGACGGCGTCTCGGAGGCCACCAACGCCGCCGAGGACCTCTACACCATCGCCCGCATCGAGACGGCGCTCTCCACGGCGCTGCCCGACTCCAGCGCCCGCGGCATCGCCCAGGGCCTCGCCGAGGACGTCCGCGTCTTCGTCGGCGAAGCGCCCCAGGCCGACGACGTCGCCATCCTGGTCGTGCGATACGAGGGCTGACTCCTCTCCCCCGTGAGCGCAGCGGAACGGAGAGGGAGAGGGCAGGGAGAGGGCGGCTCGGCGCCAGGGCCGGCACGATCGGTGACCCCTATGGACGAGCGGTTCGGGGCGGAACCGCCGTGCAGGCCGATCCGCCTGCGCCGCCCTCTCCCAGCCCTCTCCCTCTCTTCGCGCTACGCGCTCGGGGGAGAGGAGACCTTCACCGCGGCCGGCGGATCATCGGGTAGAGGCCGGGGAAGTCGCCGGGCTGGACGAAGCCCATCACCTCGAAGCCGAAGCGTTCGTAGAGCGGCACGTTCTTCGGGTTCGAGCTTTCCAGATAGGCGATCACGCCGTCCTCGTCGCAGCGCTTCAGCGATTCCTTCAGGATCGCCGAGCCCCAGCCGCGGCCCTGGCGCGCCGGGTCGACCCCGATCATGGCCAGGTACCAGTGCGGCTCGTCCGGATGGTACTGCGCCATCAGGTCGCCGACCTCGCCGAGCGTCGGCAACTTCTCCTCGCGGGCCATCTCGCCGACGACGGCCAGCATCGCCTCACGGTCGGACGTCACCCCCGGCGGCAGCCACAGCGCCGCGGCCGCGCCGTCGTCGGCCAGCCAGGCCGTGCCGAGCTCGACCGCCGCCCCGCCCATCCCGGTCGCGAACCGGTGGAAGCCGCGCAGCAGCTTGTCGGGCGTATCCAGCACGAAGCGCAGGCAGGGGTCGCCGGCGAAGGCCAGCAGCAGGGTGTCGAGGACCGCGGCGTTCTCGTCCGCCGCCGCCACGTGGATCATATGTTCGCTCATGCCAACCTCACCGGCGGCCGTTCGCGGCCGTGGACCTTCTTCAGGTAGAACCGCATGTCCTCGATGGCGGCGGCAAGCTCGTCCGCGCCGGCGGGCTCGGCCGCCATCGCCCTCGCCAGCACCGGGTCGGCTTCGACCTCCCAGGGCAGGAACCGCATCGCGCCGTCCGCCTCCAGCATCCAGACGATCGGATAGGACCGGCCGAACATCACGCCCTTCAGCGCCTCGCGGCCCATCAGGTAGAAGACGGCCTCCTGCGCGTTCCTCGCCCCCAGCACCGCCTCCAGCACGTCCAGCGAGACCACCATCACGCCCGGGCGCGCGAACTTGGCGATCCGGAAGCCCAGGTCGATGTCGGGGCCGATGAAGTCCACGTGCTCTCCCGAGCCGCTCGACAGCTCGGGGATCTCGATCTCGATGTTCTGGTCGTCGAACTCGGCCAGCCACGCCGTGCCCTTGAGCCGGAGCGGCAGTTGCTGGAAGTGCCGCGCCTCGTAGAGCGCCATGGTCTTCAGGATCGTCGTCAGGATCGTGGTCAGCTCCTCGGCGCTGCCCGGCTCGCAGACGAACACCACCTCGTCGCCCATCACCTTCCAGACCGAGATGGCCGGCGTCGCGTCGTCCTCCAGGAAGGCGAGGCCGATCTGGCCCGCGACCATCAGCGGGAAGCTCGTGAAGAACGCCTTGAAGATGCCCAGCCACGCCTCGGCGCCCTGGCCCGTGAAGCGCGCCTTGAACTCGGTCGAGCCCACCATGTCGACGGACAGGAACAGCCGCGCCATCGTCTTCCCCGCAACCCGCTTCGCCACGCGCAGTTGAGCAGGCGCCGCGCGTCGCGCCAAGGCGGCATGACTCCCCGGAACCTATGCTACGGTCGCCGCGGGGACGGGGAGATGGGCGAGAGTCGGTGGCGGACGACAACTCCACGGCAGCGAGACGACGCGGCGCCGACCAGCTCAAGCGCTGGCTGGACGGCTATCGCACCCTGCCGGGCGCGCCCGACGAGCTGATGGGCCTGGGCGGCCAGCCCGCCGAGCACTGGATGGGCTTCCTGCGCGAGATCGCCGGCGCCGCGTCCGACGACCGCTTCGGCATGGCCGCGCGCCATATCCGCGACTCGGGCGCCTCGTACCGCATCTACGGCGAGGAGGCCGAGCGGAGCTGGCCGCTCGACCCGGTGCCGCTGATCCTCAGCCAGGGCGAGTGGGACGAGATCTCCGCCGGGGTGATCCAGCGCGCCGAGCTGATGGAGGCCGTCCTCCGCGACCTCTACGGCGAAGGCCGGCTGGTCGGCGAAGGAGTCCTTCCCGCCGCCGTGGTCACCGGCAGCCCCGACTTCCTGCGCGCCATGCGCGGCGTGGCCCCGCCGGCCGGCCGCTACCTGCAGGTCTACGCCGCCGACCTCGGCCGCGGCCCCGACGGGCGCTGGTGGGTGCTGGAGGACAAGGCCCAGGCCCCCTCGGGCGCCGGCTACGCGCTGGAGAACCGCCTCGTCGTCAGCCGCGCCTATCCGAACCTCTACACCAGCCTGAACGTCCACCGCCTGGCGCCCTTCTTCGACGCGCTGCGCCGCGGCCTCGCCGCCACCGCCGAGCGGGACGAGCCGCGCATCTGCCTGCTCAGCCCGGGCCCGTTCAGCCAGACCTACTTCGAGCAGGCCCACCTCGCCCGCTACCTCGGTTTCCTGCTGGTCGAGGGCGACGACCTGGTGGCGCGCGACGGCAAGGTCTGGGTGCGCACCATCGCGGGCCTGAAGCGCGCCGACGTCATCCTGCGGCGCGTCGATTCGGACTTCCTCGACCCGCTGGAGCTGAACGCCGCCTCCCGGCTGGGCGTGCCCGGCATGCTGGAGGCGATCCGTTCCGGCGGGGTCACGGTGCTCAACATGCCCGGCGCCGGCGTCGTCGAGTCCCGCGCCCTGATGGGCTTCTCGGCGTCGCTGTGCCGGCGGCTGCTGGGCGAGGAGCTGAAGCTGCCCAACATCGCCACCTGGTGGTGCGGCCAGCCGCGCGAGCAGGCGCTGGTCGAAGCCGAGCTCGAGCACATGGCCGTCGCCCCGGCCTTCCCGGGCCACGCCGGCCCGCTCGCCGGCCCCCGCCTCTTCGCCGACCTCGCGCCCGGGCAGAAGGCCGAGCTGCGCGCGCGCCTCGCCGACCGCCCCGGCGACTTCGTGGGCCAGGAGGTGGCGCAGCTCTCGACCATGCCGGTGCTGCGGAACGGCCGGCTGGAGCCGACGCCCTTCGTGCTGCGCGTCTTCTGCGCCGCCACGCCCGAGGGCCTGCGCGTCATGCCGGGCGGCTTCTGCCGCACGTCCGACGGCGCCGACGTCCGCGCGGTCTTCATGGGCGAGGGCGCGCGCACCAACGACGTCTGGATCGTCGACGACAAGCCCGTCGAGCGCATGACCCTGATCCAGACCGGCGAGGACGTGAAGGTGCGCCGCATCCTGGGCCACCTGCCCAGCCGCGCCGCCGACAACCTGTTCTGGCTGGGCCGCTACCTGGAGCGCACCGAGGCCACGGCGCGCATGGTCCGCGCCCTCTGCTCCAGCGTGATGGATTCGGAGTCCGCCCTGCACGGCCGCGGCCAGACCTTCGAGGCGCTGCGCGCGATCCTCGTCGACTGGGGCGCGCTGAAGGGCGACGGCGGACTGGCGGCCGACGCGGTGAGGAACAGCCTGCAGGACGCCTCGGCCTGGGGCTCGGTGATCAACCTCGTCCGCTCGGCCAAGCGCACCGCGTCCGGCATGCGCGAGCGGCTCAGCGCCGACTTCTGGGGCCTGCTGGTCGACCTGGAGGCCGACCTCGCCGGCGGCGCGGGCTCCATCCACAACGAGGCCGAGGCCCTGGAGCAGGTGGAGAATGCGCTGCGCCACCTCGCCGGACTCTCAGGGCTCGCGCAGGAGAACATGAACCGCGTCGCGGGCTGGCGCTTCCTCGACATGGGCCGGCGCATCGAGCGCGGCGCCAACACCTGCCAATTCGTCCGCACCCTGGCCCACGACGAAGCCTCGATCGACGACCTCGACCTCCTGCTCGACCTCAACGACAGCCAGATCACCTACCGCGCGCGCTACATCATCGGCCTCGCGCTGAACCCGGTCCGCGACCTCGTCATGCTCGACCCGTTCAACACCCGCTCGGTCGCCTTCCAGGTCGAGGCGCTGAAGGAGCACATCGCGGTCCTGCCGACCCTGCAGGAAGACGGCATCGCCGAGGCGCCGTCGCGCATCCTGCTGCCGCTGGCCGCCGAACTGGAGACCGAGGACGCCTCGGCGCTCTTCGCCGACAACGTGCAGCGCTACGAGGAGACGCTGTTCAGCCTCGCCAACGCCATCGCCGACCGCTTCTTCCTGCAGGGCGCCAACGCCGTGCCGACGGTCAAGCTGGTGGGGCTGGCGTGAACTACAGGCTGCGCCACCGGACCACCTACAGCTACGACGACGTCGTCGGCTTCGCCCGCTGCGTGCTGCGGCTCACGCCGCGCTCGTCGCCCACCCAGACGGTGCTGGAGAGCGAGGTCACCGTCACGCCGGCGCCGTCCGCCGAGCTCGACCGCACCGGCCCGTTCGGCGCGCGCATCCTCACCGTCACGGTGGACACGCCGCACAAGGCCCTGGTGATCGAGGCCAACTCGCGCATCGACGTCCACGTCCCGCCGCCGGGCGATCCCGCGCAGAGCCCGCCGTGGGAGCAGGTCCGCAGCGCGGCGCTCGCCGCCTCCGACCTCGGCCCGGACGGCCCGGCCGCCTATCTCTTCCCGACGCAGCGCACGCCGATCGTCCCCGGGATCACCGAGTACGCGCGGGCGAGCTTCCCGCCCGGCCGCCCCATCCTGGCGGCGATCGACGAGCTCAACCGGCGCATCAACCGTGAATTCCGCTACGACCCCGGCGCGACCGAGGTCTCGACGCCCGTCGCCCAGGCCTTCGCCGCCCGCCACGGGGTCTGCCAGGACTTCGCCCAGATCATGATCTGCGGCCTGCGAGGCCTCGGCCTCCCGGCGGCCTACGTCTCGGGCTACCTGCGCACCATCCCGCCCCCGGGCCGGCCGCGCCTGGAAGGCGCCGACGCCACCCACGCCTGGGTCTCGGTCTGGTGCGGCGAGGCGCTGGGCTGGGTCGGCGTCGACCCGACCAACGCCATCCTGGCCGGCGACGACCACCTGGTCCTGGCCGTCGGCCGCGACTACGCCGATGTCGCCCCCATCGACGGCGTCATCCTCGCCTCCGGCGCCCAGACCCTGAAGGTCGAGGTGGACGTGATTCCTTCCCTCCCTTGATGGGGAGGGACAGACCGCGCGAGCGCGGTCAGGGTGAGGGAGTGGGGTCCGAAGCTGTGAGTTGGGCTGAGCTTGTCCTGAAACGCCGGCGTTCAGGCCTGGACTCCCTCACCCTGGCCGCTGCGCGGCCTGTCCCTCCCCATCAAGGGAGGGAGCGCCGCACGATCATCAGCATCTGGTTGCGCTCCTCGGCCTCGATAGCGGCGGTGAAGCTGGGCTGCTCCAGCGAGGCGTCGAACGAGCGCTTGCTGACACGCAGCGCGTCGGGCGCGGCCTTCAGCATCTCGCGCGCCATCGTCTCCCCATGTCCGTCGAGGTCGTCCTCGGACGTCACCGCCGACACCAGGCCGGACGACAGGGCGTCCGCCGCGCGGATCGGCCGGTTGGTCAGCAGGGTCTCGCGCGCCTTCGACAGCCCGATCATCCGCTGCAACCGCCAGGCGACCCCGAGCTCCGTGCCCGACAGGCCGATGGCGATGAAGGCCGGATAGAAGGCCGCGCTCCCGCTGGCCACGATCACGTCGCAGGCCAGCGCCATGGCCATGCCGCCGCCGGCCGCCGCGCCGCGCACCGTGGCGATCAGCGGCTGCGGGCACGACCGCATGGCGCCCATCAGGTCGCGCAGCACCCAGTCGCCGCGCGGGCCGTCCTGCAAGGCGTCGGGTTGGCCCATGGCCTTCAGGTCGGCGCCGGCGCTGAAGCCGCGCCCTGCGCCGCGCAGGATCACCACGCGTACGTCGCGGTTGCGCCGCAGCCCCTCGAAGTGGGCCAGCAGCGCCTCGGCCATCGGCTGGTTCAGCGCGTTCAGCCGGTCGGGCCGGTTCATCGTGACCCGTTGCAGCCCCTCGCCCAGGTCTTCGACCGCAAGGATGTCCATGGCGCCTCTCCCGTGCTCTCCGTCCGACCATGTCGCCCCGCCGCGCCGGCGGCAACGGCGCCGTCGCGTCAGCGTTGCAGCGCTGCAAGATTGGGGTGGCGCGGACTCCCGCGTTCTGCCAATTCGACGGCATGACCGACGCTGGCGAGCTCGCCTACATCATCCCGCCGCAGCAGGCGCGCTCGCAGCGGTTCCTGCTGAAGGTGCTGGAGGCCGCCGAGACGATCCTGCGGCGCGACGGGGTCGAGGGGCTGACCATGCCGGCGGTGGCGCTGGAGGCCGGCGTCTCCGTGGGCGGCATCTACCGGCGGTTCGAGACCAAGCAGGACCTGCTGCGCGCCATCAAGGACCGGTTCCTCACCCGCGCCGAGCAGTCGGTGGCCGACGCCCTCGACGGGCGGCTGACGAGCCTCGACGACGTGGTGCGGAACTTCATCGACACCCTGCTCAAGGGCGGCCCCGGCGCCGACCTCTTCGGCCTGATGGTCGAGAGCAGGACCGACGACCCCTCCATGCGCGACCGCGGCAACGCGACCGTCAGGCGCCTGCGCGACTCGCTGGCCGCGGCGCTGGCGCCGCACCGCGCCGAGATCGCCCACGACGACCCGGACGCCGCCATCGACTGGGCGGTCTTCATCCTGATCTCGGCGATCATGCGCCGCCTGCGGGGCCACGTGAGCCCGGCCCCGTCGCTCTCCTGGCCGGCCATGCGCCGCGAACTGGCGCGCATGATGGTCAGCTACCTGAAGGTATCCGCCTAGGCCGGGAAGGAGCAGGGCAGAGGCCTACCGCGCCAGCCAGCGGGCGGGCAGCCGGTATTCCGGGCGGCTGGGCCGGATCAGGTCGAGGCCGACCATCACGCCGAGGCCCAGGAAACGGCACATCGTTCGGAACGTCTGCATGAAGCCCTCCTGGTCAAGGCTGCAACGACCAGCGGAGCCATAGGTTGCGCGGAGTCGATGACGCCGGCGTGTCAGCCCGCGCCCGAAACGAAGACGGCCCGGGATCGCCCCCGGGCCGTTCCGTGTCGTCGCTGGATCCCCGCCTTCGCGGGGATGAGTCGGCGGCTTCGCCGCTCGCTCAGTTCCGCGCAGTATCAACCAGCTTGTTCTTGGTGATCCAGGGCATCATGGCGCGCAAGCGCTGGCCGACGTCCTCGATCTGGTGCTCGGCGCCGCGGCGGCGCGTGGCCTTGAAGCTGGGGGCGCCGATGGCGTTCTCGGCCATGAAGTCGCGCACGAAGCGGCCCGACTGGATGTCGTCCAGCACCCTCTTCATCTCGGCCTTGGTCTCGGCGGTGACGATGCGGGGGCCGGTGACGTACTCGCCGTACTCCGCGGTGTTGGAGATCGAGTAGTTCATGTTGGCGATGCCGCCCTCGTAGATCAGGTCCACGATCAGCTTCACCTCGTGCAGGCACTCGAAGTAGGCCATCTCGGGGGCGTAGCCCGCCTCGACCAGGGTCTCGAAGCCGGCGCGGATCAGCTCCACCAGGCCGCCGCAGAGCACGGCCTGCTCGCCGAACAGGTCGGTCTCGCATTCCTCGCGGAAGTTGGTCTCGATGATGCCCGAACGGCCGCCGCCGATGGCGCTGGCGTAGGCGAGGCCCAGGTCCATGGCGCCGCCGGTGGGGTTCTGGTGGATGGCGATCAGGCACGGCACGCCGCCGCCCTTCTGGTACTCGCCGCGCACCGTGTGGCCGGGGCCCTTGGGCGCCACCATCAGCACGTCGATGCCGGGGGCCGGCTCGATCAGGTTGAAGTGGACGTTCAGGCCGTGGGCGAACAGCAGGGCCGCGCCGTCCCTGATGTTGGGCGCGATCTCGGCGTTGTAGATGCCGCGCTGCAGCTCGTCGGGGGCCAGCACCATCAGCATGTCGGCCCACTTGGCGGCGTCGGCCACGCTCATCACCTTCAGGCCGTCGGCCTCCACCTTCTTGGCGGTGGCCGAGCCGGGCTTCAGGGCGACCGCGACGTTCTTCACGCCGGAGTCCTTCAGGTTCAGCGCGTGCGCGCGGCCCTGGGAGCCATAGCCTACGATGGCGATCTTCTTGTCCAGGATGCGGGAAATGTCGGCGTCGCGGTCGTAGTAGACGCGCATGTTCGTTCTCCTAGGGGCGTGAAGACCGCCGCATCCGCGCAACGGCGGTGCAGCAAAGCCGGGGGTGTGAAGCGGTTTTTTGCGCAATGGTCAAGAGAGAGGCGGTCAAGGGAGCGACCCGTCACAGGCGGAGCCTGGCCATGGCCAGGCTGTCGACATACCGGCCGTTCCGCCACGCGTAGGCGCGGTAGAGACCCTCCCGCTCGAAGCCGAAGCGTTCGTAGAGCGCGATGGCGCGGGTGTTGTCGGCATAGACGTTGAGCTCGATGCGGCGGACCTGCAGCCAGTTGTCGGCGAGCTCGATCATCGCGGCGACCAGGGCCGAGCCCGCGCCACGGCCGGCGTAGGCGTCGTGCACCGCGATCCCGAACTGGGCGGCGTGGCTGCGCCGGGCGTGCTCGTACCGGTCGAGGCCCAGCGCGCCGATCACCTTGCCGTCGATCACCGCCACCAGGCGCGTCAGGTTCGCCCCCGTCGACGCGTGCCGCTTCTGCCGCGCTTCGAGCGAGGTGAAGGGCAGTTGCAGGGTGCCGGCGTAGGCGTTGGGCTGGTTCCACGCCTCCGTCAGGTCCGGCAGGTCGCCGGGCTCCATGGCGCGGACCAGGACGTCGGAAAGCGGCTCCATCGGTCTCGTCTCCTGTGGCGGGAGGACGGGGCCAGGAAAAAGCCCCGTCCGGATCCCGGCGGGGCTGGTGTGTGGGTCTGGTCTGCGGCTTTGTTTCGCTAGCGCACGACATCCCTCACCGGCCCGCCGGAGGCGGTCGGAACAAGACGTACGTTCATGGCGAAGCAGCCGCGCATGACGGCTCCATAGCCTGAGCGGCCGCGAATCGCAAAGGCTGCGCGAGCCTGCAAACCATGGCATCCGATGCGCATGACCCGGCGGACCGCGACCTGCGCCTGCGGGCAGGTGCGCGTCACCTGCGAGGGCGAGCCCCTGAAGGTCTCGCTGTGCCACTGCCGCGAGTGCCAGCGGCGCACCGGCGGCCCGTTCGGCGTGGCCGCCTTCTTCCCGCGTGAGGCGGTCGCCGCGACCGGCGAGACGCGCGAGTTCCGCCGGCCGTCGGACAGCGGCTTCGACCTCATCTTCCGCTTCTGCCCGGCCTGCGGCTCGACGGTGTGGTGGGAGGCGCTGCGCATGCCCGACCGCATCGCGGTGGCCGCCGGCGCCTTCGCCGACCCCGACTTCCCGCCGCCCGGCCAGGCCGTCTACCGCGAGCACCGCCACGCCTGGATCCCCGAGGACCTGATCTGATGCCGATCGAGGTCACCCCCGCCATCGCCCTGGAGGACGACGAGGCGCAGGTGCGCGCCGTCCGCGCCTCCGGCCCTGGCGGGCAGCACGTCAACAAGGTCTCGACGGCCATCGAGCTGCGCTTCGACGTGCGCGGGTCGCCCAGCCTGCCCGAGGGCGTGCGCGCGCGGCTGGAGAAGCTCGCGGGGTCGCGGCTCACCCAGGAGGGCGTTCTGGTGCTGGTGGCTCAGGGCAGCCGCTCGCAGGAGATGAACCGGCAGGCGGCGCTGGAGCGGCTGGTCGAGCTCGTCCGCCGGGCGGCCGAACCGCCGCCTCCGCCGCGCAAGAAGACCCGGCCGACCTACGCCTCGAAGCTGCGCAGACTGGAGGGCAAGACGCGGCGGGGCGGCGTCAAGGCCATGCGGGGCAAGCCGCGCGGGGACGATTGAGATTCGTCCTCGCGCCCGCCCAGGTCCGGCGCAGTGGCTAGCTGTTGTCTTCGGTCGGCGCGCCGGGGCCGTTCTTCTTGATGCTCTCGATGGCGTTCTGGGCGCTCGCCTTCGAGCTGTAGCCCTCGGTCGAGAACATCGTCTCGGAATTGTATTTGAACCGGACCCGGAACTCGCCGGCCTTGTCCTTGTAGATTTCGAACTTATGGGCCATCAGCCCCTCCTCGATAACGCCCCCCGGGCTTCGGATGTTAAGCGGGTTCCGGCCGCCCCGGTCAAGCCGGTGCTGGCAAGGCCTGGGCGCATTCGCCTATAAGGTGACGCCATGTCCCGTACCCCCCTGATCGGCCTCGTCGGGCTCGCCGCCCTCGTCTCCGCCTGTACGCCCAGCCTGGGCCCGCCGCCGCCCGGCGGCGCCGGGCCGCCGCCGCGGCCGGTCATGGGCGCGGCCCCGCCGTTCGACGCCGGCGACTTCGCCTGGTCGCAGCGGACCGGCCGCAACCTGATCGCGGGCCGCGTCACCTATCGCATCGGGGGCGTGCGCTACACCTGCGCCGGCTCGTCCGTGGTGCTGACGCCCGAGACGCCCTGGTCGGCGCGACGGATGACCTACCTCTATGGCTCGGGCGAGCGCGCGGCCCTGCCGGCCGACGAGGTCCGCGCGCGCACGCCGGGCGCTCCGCCGGGAGACGCCGGCCCCTACGTGAAGCGCACCACCTGCGACGACGCCGACCAGTTCGCCTTCGGCGGCCTGGCCGACGGCGCCTGGTACGTCATCACCATCGCCCGCCCGGTCGGCGGCGCGGGCGGCACGGTGGCCCTGATGAAGCGCGTGATGGTCCGCGGCGGCCGCACGGCGCCGGTGGCGCTGTAGGCGCCACCATCCCTCCCCTTCAGGGGAGGGCCATCGCATATGGATGCGGGTGGCCGAAAGGCCCTCGGTCAAACCGCAGAGATCGCGGAGATACGCAGAGGATTCCTGTGGATCCGCGACTTCTCTGCGTATCTCCGCGATCTCTGCGGTTCATAAATCGGGCGGACAAGCCGCCCACAATCCATATGCGATGGCCCTGCCCTTGAGGGGAGGGACAGCTCGCCCCCCGGGACCGGCCAGGGGCCGGCCCGAGGACAGGCTCAGGCGAGCCGGGTGGGGAAACCTGGATCATCCCCACCCTCTTTGGTCTCGCACCACACTTCCCCACCCTGGCCGCTTGCGCGGCCTGTCCCTCCCCATGAAGGGGAGGGATGGGGGTCAGTGGACCTTGGCGCGGCCGATCTCCAGGCCGTCGCCGCCGGCGTGGACGTCGATCACCGCCCCGTCGTCCAGGCCGCCTTCCAGCAGCTTGCGCGCGATCGGGTCGATCAGCTCCTTCTGGATCACCCGCTTCAGCGGGCGCGCGCCATAGACCGGGTCGTAGCCGCGGTCGCCCAGCCAGTGCAGCGCGCCGTCGTCGAGCGCCAGCGTCATGCGCCGGTCGGCCAGCAGCTTCTCCACCCGCTGGAGCTGGATCCTGACGATGCCGTCCATCTCCGCGCGGCCCAGCCGCTTGAAGAGGATGATCTCGTCGATCCGGTTCAGGAACTCGGGCCGGAAGTGGTGGCGCACCACCTCCATGACCGCGGGCCGCGCCTTCTCCACGTCGTCGCCGTCGGCCAGCTCCGCCAGGAACTGCGAGCCCAGGTTGGACGTCATGATGATCAGCGTGTTGCGGAAGTCGACCGTGCGACCCTGGCCGTCGGTCAGGCGGCCGTCATCCAGCACCTGCAGGAGGATGTTGAACACGTCCGGGTGCGCCTTCTCGACCTCGTCGAACAGCACGACCTGGTAGGGCCGGCGCCGCACGCTCTCGGTCAGCGCCCCGCCCTCGTCGTAGCCGACGTAGCCGGGGGGCGCGCCGATCATCCGGCTGACGGAGTGCTTCTCCATGTACTCGCTCATGTCGAGGCGCGTGATCGCGTGCTCGTCCGAGAACATGAACTCGGCCAGCGCCTTGGTGAGCTCGGTCTTGCCGACGCCCGTGGGGCCCAGGAACAGGAACGAGCCGATCGGCCGGTTCGGGTCCTGCAGGCCGGCGCGGGCCCGGCGCACGGCGTCGGAGACCGCCACCAGGGCTTCCTCCTGGCCGACCACCCGGCCGCGCAGGCCGTCCTCCATGCGCAGCAGCTTCTCGCGCTCGCCTTCCAGCATCTTCTCGACGGGCACGCCGGTCCAGCGCGACACGACCGCGGCGATCTGCTCGGCGTCGACCACGTCGGGCGTCATCTGCTCGGCCGCGTCGTCCTCGGCGGCCTCGGCCTCCTCGAGCGACTTCTCCAGCTTCGGGATCTCGCCGTAGGCGATCTCGGAGGCGCGTTGCAGGTCGCCGCGCCGCTGGGCGGCCGACAGTTCGGCGCGCAGCCGGTCCAGCGCCTCCCGGGCCTGGGCGGCGGAGCTGACCTTCTCCTTCTCGGCCTTCCAGCGGGCGGTCATCTCGGCCGACTGGCCTTCGAGGTCGTCGAGCTCCTCTTCCAGCTTCTCCAGCCGGGACTTGGAGGCGGCGTCCGTCTCCCTGGCCAGCGCCTCGCGCTCGATCTTGAGCTGCACGACGCGCCGGTCGATCTCGTCCAGCTCCTCGGGCTTACTGTCGACCGCCATGCGCACGCGGCTCGCCGCCTCGTCCATCAGGTCGATCGCCTTGTCGGGCAGGAAGCGGTCGGTGATGTAGCGGTTCGAGAGCGTGGCTGCGGCCACGATGGCGCTGTCGGAGATGCGCACGCGGTGGTGGACCTCGTACTTCTCCTTCAGGCCGCGCAGGATCGAGATGGTGTCCTCGACCGAGGGCTCGTCCACCATCACCGGCTGGAAGCGCCGCGCCAGCGCCGCGTCCTTCTCGACGTGCTTGCGGTACTCGTCCAGCGTGGTGGCGCCCACGCAGTGCAACTCGCCGCGGGCGAGGGCGGGCTTCAGCAGGTTGGAGGCGTCCATCGCCCCGTCGCCCTTGCCGGCGCCGACCAGCGTGTGCATCTCGTCGATGAACAGGATGATCGAGCCCTCGGCGGCGGTGACCTCGTTCAGCACCGCCTTCAGCCGCTCCTCGAACTCGCCGCGGTACTTCGCCCCGGCGATCAGGGCGCCCATGTCGAGCGCCAGCAGCTTGCGGTCCTTCAGGCCCTCCGGCACGTCGCCGTTGACGATGCGCTGGGCCAGGCCCTCGACCACGGCGGTCTTGCCGACGCCGGGCTCGCCGATCAGCACGGGGTTGTTCTTGGTGCGGCGGGAGAGCACCTGGATCGTGCGGCGGATCTCCTCGTCGCGGCCGATCACGGGGTCCAGCTTGCCGTCCTTCGCCACCTGGGTCAGGTCGCGGGCATAGCGCTTCAGGGCGTCGTAGCCCTCCTCGGCCGAGGCCGAGTCGGCCGTGCGGCCCTTGCGCATGGCGTCAGCCGCGTCCTCCAGGCCCTTCGCCGTGACCCCGGCGGCCTTCAGGAGGTCGGCCGCCTCGCCGCCTTCCTTGGCGAGCGCGATCAGGAGGCGCTCGGTGGTGACGAAGGCGTCGCCCGCCTTCTTCGCGCCGGCCTCGGCCTCGGCGAACACGCGGGCCGTCTCCGGCTTCATGTAGAGCTGGCCCGAGCCGCCCTCGACGCGCGGCAGGCGCGCGATGGCCGCCTCGGCGGCCTTGTCGATCTCGTCGGGCCGGCCGCCGGCGCTCTGGATCAGGGCGCGCGAAAGGCCGTCCCGCTCCTCGAGCAGGACCTTCAGGATGTGTTCGGGCGCCAGTTGCTGGTGGCGCCGGGCGAGCGCGAGGCTCTGGGCCGACTGGATCGCCTGCTTGGCGCGGTCGGAATAGATGTCGATGTTCATGTTTCCCCACGGATGGCGGATCGCCGCCGGCCGCCCCTGATGGGCGCAGCCGCCGGACCCTCCCGATGTAGTGTGGCAATGAGGTCACACAAGCCCGCCGCCGCGGGATTTTGCGCCCCTCGACCCGCCGGCCGCCGCCCTCAGTTCGGCGGGTTGTGTTTCTCGATGAAGGCCATGGTGGCGGTCAGCATCTCCAGGCGGGTATCGCCGCGCGAGAGCCAGTGGTCGGCGCCCTTCTGAACGACCAGCTCCACGGGCTTGCCGGCCTTGTGCAGCGCATCGGCCATGATGCGGCTCTGCTCCAGCGGAACCACGGTGTCGTCCTTGCCGTGGATCAGCAGGATCGGGGCGTCGGCCTTGGCCGCCAGGTTGGCCGGGGAATAGCGCGCCAGCACATCCTCCTCGCCGGTGTCGGCGCCCATGAACCGGTTCCAGTAGCGGCCCGCGCTGGCGCCGCCCCGCGTGCGCGACCATGCGACCTGCCGCTTGAGGTCGGCCACGCCGGCCACCGAGACCGCGCAGCGGTAGACGCCGGTGTCGATCGTCGCCCCCGCCAGCGCCGCGTAGCCGCCGTAGCTCCCGCCCACGATGCAGACGCGCCCGGGGTCGATCACGCCCTGGGCCGCGAGGTGACGCACGCCGTCCGACAGGTCGGTCTGCATCTTGCGGCCCCACTCGCCATACCCCGCTTCGAGGAGCCGCGAGCCCAGTCCGTCCGAACCCCGGAAGTTGACCTGCAGGACCGCGTAGCCCCGCGACGCCATCGCCTGGGCCCACCAGTCGAACCCGGGCGTGTCGCGCGACGCGGGCCCGCCGTGCGGGAAGACGATCAGCGGCAGGTTCTTCGCCGGCTTGCCCCTGGGCAGGGTCAGGTAGCCGCCGAGCGCCAGGCCGTCCGCCGCCTTGAACTTCACGGGCTCGCGCGGCGCGAGGTCGTCGGCGGTGAGGTCGGAGTATTGCGCGCCCAGCCAGTCGGCGGTCCGCTGGCCCAGGTCGATGACGGCGAAGCGCGGCCCCTCGGTCTTCGACTCCACCTGCACGACGATCCTGCGCCGGTCGGTGGACCACGACTCCAGCCGCACCCGCTGGTCGCCGTAGGCCGCGACGATGTCCTGCCACGCCTTGGCGTCGGCCGGATCGTAGAAGGTGTAGCGGTCCTCGTCGCCCGTCAGCGCGTAGTGCCCGATCATCCGTCCGTCGAGCGCCGCGCGGATCGGCCCGGCGTCGTCGAGCGCCCCGACCGGCGTGGCCGAGGGCGACCCGTCCGCCCTGATCTCGCGCCACACCCAGCGCCGGTCCTCGCCCCGCTGCCGGTAGACCACCGAGGCGCCGTCGCGGCCGAGGCCGATCATGAGCGGGCGGTCGATCTTCGCCGTCGCCGCGGCCGCCTGGCGCCAGCCCGCCGGCGTGCGCACCTTGAGCGCCCATTCGCCCGATCCCGTGTTGTAGGTCTCCTCGGCCAGGACCTAGCCCTGCGAGTCGACGGTCCAGTCCACGGTGTCGGGCGCGCCCTCGGCCACCAGCCGGTCGCCGCCGGTCGCCAGGTCGATGCGGAACAGCGAAAGATGGCCGCGGCCGCCCGAGAAGACGACGCCCTGCACGAAGACGGCGGGCTCGCCCCTGTAGGTGCGGACGATCGGGAAATCGAAGATCGTCGCCATGTCCGCCTTGTGCGAGCGGCGCATCATCGGCGTCATCTTCCTGGTCGTGAGGTCGATCACATTGCCGAAGAGCCACTCGCGGAATCCGTCCTGCAGCTCGAAGGCGTTCAGCGTCGCCGACGCCACGACCACCAGGTGCTTGTCGCCGGCCCATTGCACGCTGCGGATCTTGTTGTCGCCGAGCAGGCCGCGAAGCGTGACCGTGTCGGAGTCCAGGTCCTTCACCACCACGGTGCGCTGCTCGCCGTTCGTGACCACGACGGCCACGGCGTGGCCGCTGGGCGAGATCGTCGCCTGCTCGATCGACGGCAGCTTGCCGTAGGCGGCGAGCGGCGCCGCCACGGCCGGGGCGACCAGCAGCAGAAACGCGAGAACGGCGGCGAACAGGCTCTTCACGGAAACCTCCGGCTCAGTTCGGCGGGTTGTGCTTCTCGACGAACGCCATGCTGGCCGTCAGCATCTCCAGCCGGGTCTCGCCGCGCGAGAGCCGGGCCGCGAGCGGCGCGGCGGCGGCCGCGGACACGCCCGCGCAGACCGCGACCACGGCCGCCGACAGGACACGCAACACGTTCATGACCGGGCCCCCACCCTTCGCAATCGGAGATTGCCGCGGGGCCGGACGCGCCGCAAGCGATGCTAAGCAGAGTCGGCGAGGACTCGAACGGCGGCGTCCGCCAAACGAAAGCCCTCCGCCTCGATGGAGGAAGGGAGACCGCCTGTTTGGCATCGCAACCTTTGCTCAGTTGACCTCGGTCTTGCTCGGCGCTTCGGGCGGCAGGGGGGCGACGGGCACGCCGTCCTCGATCAGGTCGCGCACCTCCTTCGGCGAGGCCTGGCCGTAGATGCCGCGGTCCTCGGCGCGGCCCTCGTGGATGGCGCGGGCCTCGCTGGCGAAGGCGTCGCCGACGTCGTCGAAGTTCTCCTCGACGTGGGCGCGGATGCGGCCGGCGGCCTCCATCATCATCGCCTGCATCCTGGCGGGGACGGGTTCGCGCTGCGTCCGCTTCGTGCCGGCGACGGCGGGCGCCATGATCTGCTTCCGCACCGCCTTCGAAGCGCAGAGCGGGCATTCGAGCAGGCCGCGCGCCTGCTGGTCGTCGTAGTCGGCGGACGAGCCGAACCACCCCTCGAACGCGTGGTCATGGTCGCAGGTGAGAGCGTAGCGGATCATCGGGCGGTTCTTAGGGGCCTGAAAACGCTCGCGCATTGGCCAGAGCGGGGATCGCGGTGCGGGCTTTCGCCACGGCGGCGGGGTCGAGGTCGGCCAGAAGCACGCCCGGCTCGTCGTGGTCAAGCTGCGCAATGACCGCACCCCACGGCTCCACCACGAGCGAATGGCCGTAGGTGCCGCGCCGGTCCTCGTGGAAGCCGCCCTGCGCGGCGGCGATCACATAGCTGCCGGTCTCGATGGCGCGGGCGCGCATCAGCACCTCCCAGTGCGCCTCGCCCGTCGGCCGCGTGAACGCCGCCGGGATCAGGAAGGCCTCGGCGCCCGCGAGCGCCAGCGCCCGGTGCAGCGCCGGGAAGCGCAGGTCGTAGCAGATGGTGAGCCCCAGCTTCAGGCCGTCCGCCTCGGCGACCACGGCCCGGTCGCCGGGCTCGTAGGTGGCGCTCTCGCGCGCCGTCTCGCCGGTGGGCAGGTCGACGTCGAACATGTGCAGCTTGTCGTAGGTCGCCGCCACCGAGCCGTCGGGCCGGATCAGCACCTGGCGGTTGGCCGCCTTACCGTCCTCCTCGCGCTTCACCAGCGCCGAGCCCACGTCGATCCAGACACCGAGCGCGCGGGCCGCGTCGCGCAGCCCGTTCACCACCGGGTCGTCGGCCAGCAGGGTGAGCTGCGGCAGCAGCGCCTCGCGGTCCTTCTGCAGGATGTTCGTCCCTTCGGGCGTGCAGATGAGCCGCGCGCCGCCCGCCGCCGCCTCCCGCACGAGCGGCAGGACATGCGCCAGCGCCGCGGCGTGGCTGGCGGGCGTGCGCGTCTGGATCAGGCCGACCTTCATGCCCTCCCCTTAGCGGCGAGGGCCGCGCCGCGCCAGCGGCGCCGAGGCCGGTCGCGGTCAGCGCGGGAGGGTCGAGACGCCCATCAGGTGCTCGTCGACGGCGCGGGCGCACTGGCGGCCCTCGCGGATCGCCCAGACCACCAGCGACTGGCCGCGGCGCGCGTCGCCGCAGGCGAAGATGCGCCCGTCCGAGGTGCGGTAGTCGGCGACGCTGGCCTTCACGTTGCCGCGCGGGTCCAGCGCCACGCCGCTCTGCGCGACGACGCCCGCCTTGCGCGGGCCGACGAAGCCCATGGCCAGCAGCACCAGGTCGGCCTTCAGCTCGAAGCCGGAGCCCTCGACCTCGCGCATCCGGCCGTCGACCCACTCCACGCGGGCGCATTCCAGGGCGGCCACCTTGCCGCCCTTGCCGATCGCCTGCTTGGTGACGACGGCGAAGTCGCGCTCGACACCCTCGGCCTGCGACGACGAGGTGCGCATCTTCAGCGGCCAGTCGGGCCAGGTCAGCGCCTTGTCCTCGTGCTCGGGCGGCGCGGGCATGATCTCGAGCTGGGTGACCGAGGCGGCGCCCTGGCGGTTCGAGGTGCCGATGCAGTCGCTCCCGGTGTCGCCGCCGCCGATGACGACCACATGCTTGCCCTTGGCCGACAGCGTGCCGTTCGGCGCGGCGGTCGCCTCGTCGTCTCCGGCGTTGCGCTTGTTCTGCTGGGTCAGGAACTCCATCGCGTAATGCACGCCGTCGAGCTCGCGGCCGGGCACGGGCAGGTCGCGCGGGTCCTCGGCGCCGCAGGCCATGACCAGCACGTCGTAGTCGTCCAGCAGGCGCTGGACCGTGACCATGGAGCCCACCTCGAAGCCGGTGCGGAAGATCACCCCCTCGCTCTCCATCTGCCGGACGCGCCGGTCGATGAGGTGCTTCTCCATCTTGAAGTCGGGGATGCCGTAGCGGAGCAGGCCGCCGACGCGGTCGCTCCTTTCGAACACGGTGGTCGCATGGCCGGCGCGCGCGAGCTGCTGCGCGCAGGCGAGGCCCGCGGGGCCCGAGCCCACGATCGCCACGCGCTTGCCGGTGCCGCGCGGGCTGGGCTGCGGCGCGATCCAGCCCTCGTCCCAGCCGCGGTCGATGATCTGGCACTCGATGGTCTTGATGGTGACCGGCGTGTCCGGGATGTTCAGCGTGCAGCTCGCCTCGCAGGGCGCCGGGCAGATGCGGCCGGTGAACTCCGGGAAGTTGTTGGTGGACTGGAGGTTCTCCAGCGCCTCCCTCCACTGGCCGCGGTAGACCAGCTCGTTGAAGTCCGGGATCTGGTTGTTGACCGGGCAGCCCTGGTGACAGAACGGGATGCCGCAGCTCATGCAGCGCGAGGCCTGCGACTGCAGCTCGGGCTGCGGCAGCGGCCGGACGAACTCCTTCCACGTCTTCAGGCGGTCGGACACGGGATCGTAGCCACGGTCGTGGCGCTCGATCTCCAGAAAGCCGGTCGGCTTACCCATCAGAAAACCCCCAACCGGATCTGCTATTCGGCCGCGACGGCGGCGCCGGCGGCGCGCTCGCTGGCCAGGTCGGTCAGCGCGCGGCGGTAGTCGCGCGGCATGACCTTCACGAAGGACGGCAGCACCGCATCCCAGTTCTCCAGGATCTCGGCGGCGCGGGCGCTGCCGGTGTGCAGGTGGTGGCGCTCGATCAGGATGCGCAGCCGCTCGGCGTCCCAGCCCAGCATGTCGCCCATGCCGGCGTTCTCCACCGAGATCGACCGCTGGCTGGGCTTGCCCGCCTCGTCGGCGCCGACCGGGGTGACCTCGACGGCGGCCAGGTCGACCATCGCCTTGTTGCAGAGCGGATCGAAGCGCTTGCGCGGGTCGTAGACATAGGCCACGCCGCCGCTCATGCCCGCGGCGAAGTTGCGGCCGGTGTCGCCCAGCACCACCACGACGCCGCCGGTCATATACTCGCAGCCGTGGTCGCCCACGCCCTCGACCACCGCGACGGCGCCCGAGTTGCGCACGGCGAACCGCTCGCCCGCCACGCCCTCGAAGTAGGCCTCGCCGGCGATGGCGCCGTAGAGCACCGTGTTGCCGACGATGATGTTGCGGGTGGGATCGCGCCGCGCTTCCGGTGGCTGGCGCACCACGACGCGGCCGCCCGACAGGCCCTTGCCGACGTAGTCGTTGCCGTCGCCGACCAGGGTCAGGCTGACGCCGCGGGCCAGGAAGGCGCCGAAGCTCTGCCCGGCCGTGCCCTTCAGGGTCAGCGCGATGGTGTCCTCCGGCAGGCCCGCGTGGCCGTAGGCCTTGGCGACCTCGCCCGACAGCATGGCGCCGGCGGTGCGGTTGACGTTGCGGATCGCGAACTCGCCGCGGACCGGCTCGCCCCTGGTGAGCGCGGGTTGCGCGGCGGCGATGAACTGGTGGTCCAGCGCCTTCTCCAGGCCGTGGTCCTGGAAATCCCGGTGGCGCAGGCAGTCCTGGCCCTCGGCGGGCTTGGCGTAGAGCAGGCGCGACAGGTCGAGGCCCTGGGCCTTCCAGTGGTCGACGGCGTCCGACATATCCAGGCGGTCCACGCGGCCGACCATCTCGTCGACGGTGCGGAAGCCCATCTGCGCCATGATCGCGCGCAGTTCCTCGGCCACGAAGAAGAAGTAGTTGATCACATGCTCGGGCTGGCCGGTGAAGCGCGCGCGCAGCACCGGATCCTGCGTGGCCACACCCACCGGGCAGGTGTTGAGGTGGCACTTGCGCATCATGATGCAGCCCGCCGCGATCAAGGGCGCGGTGGCGAAGCCGAACTCGTCGGCGCCCAGCAGCGCGCCGACGGCGACGTCGCGGCCGGTGCGCAGGCCGCCGTCGACCTGCACGGCGATGCGGGTGCGCAGGCCGTTCAGCAGCAGGGTCTGCTGGGTCTCGGCCAGGCCGATCTCCCAGGGCGAGCCGGCATGCGTCAGCGAGGTCAGGGGCGAGGCCCCCGTGCCGCCCTCGAAGCCCGAGATGGTGACGTGGTCGGCGCGCGCCTTGGCGACGCCCGCGGCCACGGTGCCCACGCCCACTTCCGACACCAGCTTCACCGAGATGCGGGCGACGGGATTGGCGTTCTTCAGGTCGTGGATGAGCTGGGCCAGGTCCTCGATCGAATAGATGTCGTGGTGCGGCGGCGGGCTGATCAGGCCCACGCCCGGCGTCGAGTGGCGCACCTTGGCGATGTTCTTGTCGACCTTGTGCCCGGGAAGCTGGCCGCCTTCACCGGGCTTGGCGCCCTGGGCCATCTTGATCTGGATGTCGTCGGCGTTGACCAGGTACTCGGTCGTGACGCCGAAGCGGCCCGAAGCCACCTGCTTGATGCGCGAGCGCATGGAGTCGCCGTTGGGCAGTGGCTTGAAGCGGTCGGGCTCCTCGCCGCCCTCGCCCGTGTTCGAGCGGCCGCCGATGCGGTTCATGGCGATGGCGAGCGTGGTGTGCGCCTCGCGGCTGATCGAGCCGAAGCTCATCGCGCCCGTGGAGAACCGCTTCACGATCTCGGACGCCGGTTCGACCTCGTCGAGCGGGATCGCAGCCTCGGCCGGCTTGAGGCGCATCAGGCCGCGCAGGGTGAGCAGCTTCTCCGACTGCTCGTTGATGGCGTTGGCGAACTTCTCGTACTCGCCCGGCAGGTTGCCGCGCACCGCGTGCTGCAGGCCCGAGATCGACTCCGGCGTCCAGGCATGCGCCTCGCCGCGCAGGCGCCAGGCGTACTGGCCGCCGACGTCCAGCATGGTCTTGTAGATCGGGTTGTCGCCATAGGCGTCGCGGTGGCGGCGCACCGTCTCCTCGGCGATCTCGGGCAGGCCGACGCCCTCGATGGTCGTCGCGGTGCCCGTGAAGTAGCGGTCGACGAGCGCCGACGAGAGCCCCACCGCGTCGAAGATCTGCGCGCCGCAGTACGACTGATAGGTCGAGATGCCCATCTTGGACATCACCTTCATGACGCCCTTGCCGACGGCCTTGATGTAGTTCTTGCGCACGTCGTAGGCGCTGAGCGCCAGGCCGTTCCTGATCCGGAGGTGCTCCAGCGTCTGGAACGCCAGATAGGGGTTCACGGCCTCGGCGCCGTAGCCCGCCAGCACGCAGAAGTGATGCACCTCGCGCGCCTCGCCGGTCTCGATCACGAGGCCGGTCTGCATGCGCAGGCCCTGGCGGATCAGGTGGTGGTGGACCGCCGCGGTGGCCAGCGCCGCCGGGATCGGGATGCGCTCCACCGACGTCTCCCGGTCCGACAGGATCAGGATGTTCGCGTCGGCCAGCACCGCCTCGGTCGCCTCGCGGCAGATGCGCAGGACCGCGGCCTCCAGCCCGCCCGCGCCCTCGGCCATGGGCCAGGTGATGTCGATGGTGGCCGTGCGGAACGCGCCGTCCAGCAGCTCATGCACCGCGCGGATCTTGGCCAGGTCCTCGTCGGTCAGGATCGGCTGGGCGACTTCCAGGCGCTTGTGCGTGCCGGCCTGGCGGCCCAGCAGGTTCGGCCGCGGCCCGATCATCGAGACCAGGCTCATCACCAGCTCCTCCCGGATCGGGTCGATCGGCGGGTTGGTGACCTGGGCGAAGTTCTGCTTGAAGTACTCGTAGAGCAGCTTCGGGCGGCGCGAGAGGACCGCGATGGGCGTGTCGTGCCCCATCGACCCGATCGGGTCGTCGCCGTCCTTGCCCATCGGCTCAAGGAAGAACTGCAGGTCCTCCTGCGTGTAGCCGAACGCCTGCTGGCGATCGAGCAGGGCGTCGGGATCGTTGGGCCCGGGCTCGCCGGCCACGTTCTCCAGGCTCAGCTCTTCCAGCTTGAACTGGGTGTCGGCCAGCCACTCCTCATAGGGCTCGGCGTCGGCGAGGGTCGCCTTGATCTCCTCGTCCTCGATGATGCGGCCCTCTTCCATGTCGATGAGCAGCATCTTGCCGGGCTGGAGGCGCCACTTGCGCACGATCCGCTCCTCGGGAACGTCGAGGACGCCCACCTCCGAGGCCATGATCACATGGTCCTGGTCGGTGATGACGAAGCGGGCGGGCCGCAGGCCGTTGCGGTCGAGGGTCGCGCCGATCTGGCGGCCGTCGGTGAAGGCCACGGCGGCGGGGCCGTCCCACGGCTCCATCAGGGCGGCGTGGTACTCGTAGAAGGCCTTGCGCTTGGCGTCCATCAGCGGATTGCCGGCCCAGGCCTCCGGGATCAGCATCATCACCGCCTGGGCCAGCGGGATGCCGCCGGCGACCAGCAGCTCCAGTGCGTTGTCCAGGCACGCGGTGTCCGACTGCCCGTGCGGGATCAGCGGCCACATCTTGTTGAGGTCGGCGCCCAGGAGCTCGCTCTCCAGCGTGCGCCGGCGCGCGTTCATCCAGTTCACGTTGCCGCGGACGGTGTTGATCTCGCCGTTGTGCGCCACGAACCGGTAGGGGTGCGCGAGCTTCCAGGACGGGAAGGTGTTGGTCGAGAACCGCTGGTGGACGAGGGCCAGCGCGCTCTCGCAGCGCGCGTCGCGCAGGTCCTCGTAGAAGCTCCCCACCTGGCCCGCGAGCAGCAGGCCCTTGTAGACCACGGTCCGCGTCGAGAAGGACGGCAGGTAGACATCGGTCAGCGAGGGCAGGCCGCGCTTCTGGGCCAGTTCCGCCAGCGGGTTCTGGAACTGCTTGCGCACGGCCAGGATCTTCCGCTCGTGGGCGTCCTGGTCCTTCACGTTGGGGCCACGGCCGACGAAGGCCTGGCGGATCACCGGCATCGAGGCCAGCACGGCCTCGCCCAGGCCGGTGGTGTCGACGGGCACGTCGCGCCAGCCCAGCAGCGGCTGCTTCTCGACGCGCAGGAAGTGCTCGAACTGCTCCAGCGCCGCGGCGCGCGTCAGGGCGTCCTGCGGCAGGAAGCACATGGCCACGGCGTATTCGCCGGCCGGCGGCAGGTCGATGCCCTCGGCCTTCGCCCACGCGCGGTAGAGGCCGTCGGGAATCTGCACCAGGATGCCCGCGCCGTCGCCCACCAGCGGGTCGGCGCCCACCGCGCCGCGGTGGTCGATGTTCAGCAGGATCTGCAGGCCGGCCTGGATGACCTCGTGCGACTTGCGGCCCTTGATGTTCGCGACGAAGCCCACGCCGCACGCGTCGTGCTCGTTCCTCGGATCGTACAGGCCTTGCCGCTCGGGCGGGGTCATCAGTCGTCTCTCATAGTCAGCAGGTCGGGCAGCCGGACACACGCGTGGCCGCCTGGAACTCGCGGGCTATTACGCGGTAGAAATGACCCTTGTCGACGGACAATTGGCGCATCACGGGAAGATCATTCCCCGTTGGGCGCCGGCGCGGCAAAGCGCGTGCGAAGGGGGTCCCGAGGGCGGCCCCCCGGGGACCGCCCCACAGACCGAGGTTACTCGGCGGGCTCGAGCGCCGGGCGTTTCAGCGGCACGGGATTACCTTTCTCGTCCATGGGATCGACGAGCAGGTCTTCCGGCGTGAAGGGCCGCGTGAGGGCGGCCAGCTCCAGCTTGATGCCGTTGGGATCGGTGAAATAGACCGAGCGGATCCAGGTGTGCTCGGTGGGCTCCGGCGGGTGGCCGTCGGGCCCGTCCGAGTGGTTGATCACGTGGCACTCGACGCCCTTGGCCCGCAGCCGCGCGACCGAGGCGTCGAAGTCCTCGGGCGCGATGTTGATGGCCAGGTGGTTCATCGAGGCGATGGCCGACATCATGCCGTCCTTGGCCACGTCCAGCGGCTGGGACGCGATCCCCGGCGAGAACGGCGGCGGCTCCCGGAACCAGAAGAAGGCGATCAGGGCGCCATTGCCGCAGTCGAAGAAGAAGTGCTGGTGGTCGCGCACCGCCATGGAGCGGACGAGCGGCATCTCCAGCACGTTCTCGTAGAAGTCGACCGTCTCGGCCATGTCCTTGCAGACAAGCGCCACATGGTTGACCCCGGCGTAGCGGAAGCCCTTCGCAGCTTGCGTCATCTCGTCCACTCCCTTCGTGCGGCGTCGACCCGCCGCTATCGGAACGTCACCGCCAGCTCGATCCCGTAGACCTTGGGGTCGGCATAGTAGTTCGCGTTGAACAGGCCGGCGATCGGGTTGGCGTTGATCAGGTGGGTCTTGTTGGTGACGTTCTTCATGAACGCCGAGACCCGGTAGCGGTCCTTGGGATCCTCGTAGGTGAGGTCCGCGTCCCAGATCGCGTAGCGGCCCTGGAAGCCCTGCGGCGCGTTGGTCAGGTTGGTGAAGTGCGCGCCTTCGTACGACCAGGCCACGTGCGGCGTGAGCACGCCCAGGTCGCCGAGGTCGATGGAGTAGGCGCCTTCCAGCTTGGCGGTCCACTTCGGCGAACGCGGCGGGACCAGGTAGCAGGGGTCGTTCGAGTCGGCGTGGTCCTGCCGGATGGGCACGCCGCCGACCGTGCCGTTACAGACATGGTCCGGGAAGTTGTAGCTGAGCGCCGAGACGAAGCTGGTGTAGCGGGCGTGCAGGTAGCCCACCGAGGCGTTCAGTTCGAGGCCGGGGATCGGCAGCGCCGTCACCTTGCCCTCGATGCCCTTGGCCCGCTCGAAGGCGTCGTTGGCGACGAACGACTGCTGGCCGCTGCCGCCCGCGACGGGCCGGAACGCGCCCACCTGCAGGTTCGAGTACTTGTTGTTGAACACCGTGACGTTCACGCGCAAGCGGTTGTCGAGCCAGTCCGACTTGACGCCGGCTTCCATCGCCTCGACCGACTCCGGCTTGTAGGCGTCGAGCTGGGAGAGCGTGGTGGCCGAGGCCGAGAAGCCGCCGGCCTTCTTGCCGGTGGAGTAGCTGGCGTAGGCCATCAGGTCGTCGCTGAACTCGTAGCGCGCCGAAAGCCGGTAGATGATGTCGTCCCAGGTCTTCTGGTTCGAGATCGCCGGCGTGACGATGTTGGCCGCCGTGTAGGGGTAGTTGAGGTCGCGCAGCGACGGGTAGTTGGTGATGCGCTTGCGCTCGGTCGTGTAGCGGGCGCCGGCCGTCAGGACGAGCTTCTCCATGACGCGGTAGTCGATCTGGGCGAAGCCGGCGAGGCTGCGCGCGTAGGTCCGCGTGGCCAGGTTCTGCAGCGTCACCGGCGTCGTCGCCGCCGTGTTGGCGAAGAAGCTGGGGCCCAGGATGTTGGTCTGGTCGTTCTTGTGGCGGGTGGAGAAATAGAAGACGCCGCCCTGCCACTGCAGCGGCGAGGCCGTATCGTTCCCCTGCAGCCGGATTTCCACGCTCTGCTGGCTGCGGCCGGTGTGGATGTTGGACGTGAAGTAGTTCAGGTCCGTGGCGTCGAAGTCGGCGATCTGCAGCGACCGGTACTTCAGGTACGTCGAGATCGTGGTGACGTCGAAGCCCCAGGGCGTGCGGTAGTGGGTGTCGAAGATGAAGCCCTTCTGGTCCAGGTTGTCGGCGCCGTCGGTGTCGCGGCGGACCGTGCGGATGTCGGTGGGACCGCCCGGATAGCCGACGCCCGGACGCCCGGCGACCGGCGAGTTCGCCGTGATCGGGCCGCGCGTGTAGAGCGCGTCGGTCGGGCCGTTGCCGTTCTGCCCCACGGGCACGTCCTGGCGCTGCTTGGTGTAGAAGGCCGTGAACATCAGGGTCAGGTCGTCGACCGGCTTCCACTGGATCTTGCCGCGGATCGCCTGGCTGTTGTCGCCGCCGACGTGGGTGTCGCCCTGCCGCTGGGTGGTGAGCGGATCGACGTAGAGGTTGCGGAAGAAGCCGTCCGACTTGCGGGTCTCGGCCGCGATGCGGATCGCCAGCGAGTCGGTGATCGGCAGGTTGGCCACGACGTTGGTGTTGAAGCGGCCGTAGTTGCCGGCCCGGAGCTTGCCGGAGACCTCGTAGTCGGGGGTCGGGTTGTTGGTGCGGATGTTGATCACGCCGCCGGTGGTGTTGCGGCCGAACAGGGTGCCCTGCGGCCCCTGGAGGATTTCGATCTGGGCCGTGTCGTAGGTGTTGAGCAGCGTGCCCGCGTTGGTGAAATAGGCCAGGCCGTCGATCGAGACGCCGACCGGCGGTTCGCCCCCGTCGATGCCCGAGAAGCCGATGCCGCGGGAGTAGACCACCGCCGACGAGCGGCTCACCGAGCCGACGCCCTCGATGGTGAAGTTGGGCGCCGCGCGGGTGAAGTCGGCGAGGTTGTTCAGGTAGGCGCGCTGGATCGCCTGTTCGCCGAGCGCGGTGACCGACACCGGCACGTCCTGCACCGACTCCGCCCGCCGCTCGGCGGTGACCACCAGGGTCTCGAGCTCGGTGGCGACCTTCGGGCCATCGTCCGCCTGTCCGTTCTGCGCATGGGCCGCGCCGGCCCCGACCAGGGCCGCAACCATGGCCGCGCCGGCCAGCAGCTTGCTTCTTCCCGTCATGTTTCCCCCGCTCTTCGGCGTATGTTGTTTCAGCGGCTTCTTGCGCGACGCACCTGCGCCGGCTCGGCCATGGGGGGAGACTAGGCGAGCCCTGGTGGCCCTCGGAGACGCGAAAAATTTGCCCTGCGAAAAATGCAGTTTGATGGCAGCAAGCCTATGAAATCACATGGGATTCGACACTATGTCGCAGGCCGGAAGTCCCGTCCGAGGGCGTCCAGTTCGTCGAACAGCCATGCGCGGAAGGCCTTGAACTCGGGCCGTTCCGCGAACTCCTCGCGACAGATCAACCAGTACGAGCGCTTTGACGTCACCGCAAGGTCGAAGGGCGCCACGAGCAGGCCCTGCTGCATCCAGTGGTCCACCAGGGGCGAGCGGCCCAGGTCGACGCCCACGCCGTGGATGGCCGCGGTCATGGACATGTTGAACAGGTCGAAGCGCCGGGCGTCTTCCAGGCTGAGCGCGCTGAGGTCGGCGCCCTGCTCGGTCGCCGCCGCGATCCAGTCGCGCCAGCCTTCCGGGGCGACCGTGGCGTCTAGCAGCGGATGCTTGACGAGGTCGGCCGGCTCCAGGATGGCGTCGGGGCCTTCCAGCAGGGTCGGCGAGCAGACCGGGAAGTGGATCTCGTGCGCCAGCTTCTCGGCCCAGAGGCCGGGGAACTCCCCGGCCATCCCGGCGCCGCGGATCGCCACGTTGGCGCCGGTGCGCTCGAACTCGATCGGCCCGTACCATTTGTTGAGGGCCTTGATCTCCAGGATCACGTCCGGGTTCGCCGAGTAGAACCGGTGCAGCCTGGGCACGATGAAGTCGGTGGCGAAGGAGACCACGCTGTCCAGCACCAGGTGGCGGCCGGACTCGGGATGCTTCAGCCGCCGCGAGCTCTCGTGCAGGGCGTCGAAGCTGGAGGCCACCTGGGCGAGGTATTCCTGGCCCTTCAGCGACAGCGTCAGGCCCCGGTTCGAGCGGATGAACAGGATGACGCCGAGGTCGGCCTCCAGCACGCGGATCTGATGCAGGATCGCCGCGCGCGTCACGTTCAGCTCGCGCGCGGCCCCGGCGACGCCGAAGCGACCGACCGCTTCGAAGGCCCGAAGCGCCGTGAGCGGCGGAAGCCAATCCATGACCGTCTCGCGTCCTCCCGCCCCATGGGCGCCCATGGGGCCGAAGGGAACCCCGCCTCCGGCGCGACGGTCAAGCCACCGCGACCCGAAGCCTCAACAGGCGTCGAAGATCTCGAAGCCCAGGCGCTCGGCCACCAGCGGCCCGATCACGCCGCGGTTCTCGACCATGTGCGGCGCGTCGCGATGGACCGCCAGATCGGCCTCGCCGTCGTAGAGCTCCATGACGACGTAGACGTCCTTGTCCTCGCGCGAGCGGACCAGTTGGTAGAGCTTGTTGCCCTTCTCGTTGGCGCGCACGCCGGCGGCCTGCCTGGCGAAGGCGGCCTCGAACTCGGGGCCCTTGCCCGGGTGGACCTTCAGGCGGACGACCAGACCGATACCCATGACGCTCGTTCTCCTTGCTTGATGATCAGGCCCGCGCCGGGGCCGCATAGAGCGTGGCGGCCCGCGCCAGGCTCTCCTTCAGGCCCTTGCGGCCGAACGCCAGGATGCTCACCACGATCGGCGTGACGATCACGCTGGTGGTGGCCAGCGACAGGCCGACGGCGTGTTCGTCGCGGTAGACGTAGTCGGTGATCAGGGCCACCACCGTCGGGCCGGACGCCACGCCCAGGATGTTGCCCACGAAGCTGAAGCTGGCCGCCAGTTGACCCCGGAGCTGGTTGGGCGACACCACCTGCAGCGAGGCGGTGATCAGCGAGAGCGGCAGCGTGCCGACGAAGGTCGACAACGTCAGCAGGCCCAGCGCCACCTTGTCGGACGGCGACAGCACGATGCCGATGAGCAACAGCATGCTGGTGCTCATGGTACACATCGGCAGGACGAAATAGACGTCCTTCATGCCGCGCTGTTCGAGCCACTCGCCGAGGCGCCCGCCGACGAGCGCGCCCGAGAGGCCCATCACGGCCATGATCGTCCCGATCACGTAGCCGATGTCCTGCGGCGCCCAGCCGTGGACCCGCATGAAGAAGGTGGGCATCCACGCGGCGCTGCCGAAGCCCAGCATGCTCGAGAGCGAGAAGCCCGCGAAGTGGCAGATCAGCATCCGCCTGTTGGTCCCGAAGAAGGCGGCGAACTGCGAGCGGCGCCGGGCCTTCTCCTCGGCCGAGGGTTCGGCGGCCAGGCCCTTGCGCACCGGCTCCCTGATGAACATCGCGGGGATCGTGAAGAGCAGGCCGCCCAGGCCCACGAAGACGAACGTGAGCTGCCACGGCCGCAGCACGCCCAGCCCCGGCAGCGCGATCGGCGGCAGCATCGCGACGAAGTGGATCGCCAGCCCGCCCACCACGAGGGCCAGGCCCGCGCCGACGTACTGCGAGCCGGTATAGATGCTGATCGCGCGGGTCAGCCGATCCCGCGGGAAGGTGTCGGTCAGGATCGACAGCGCCGAGGGGTTCAGGCTCGCCTCGCCGATGCCGACCGAGATCCGCGCGAGGAAGAGCTGGATGAAGTTCTGCGCCAGCCCGCAGCAGGTGGTCGCGAGCCCCCAGAACATCGCGCCGATCAGGATGATGCGCTTGCGGTTGCCGCTGTCGGCCATGCGCCCGAACAGCAGGCCGAAGATCACGAAGAAGATCACGAACGCCGCGCCGGCCAGCAGGCTGACCTCGGTGTCGGTGAGGTTGAAGTCGCGCTTGATGGGCGCGAACAGCAGGGTGAGGATCTGCCGCTCGACATAGCTCACCATGTTGATGAGGCTGAGCGCGACCACGACGAACCAGACGTATCCGGCGGGGGGCGAAGACGCCGCCTTGGCGGCCGCTGGCGCGGTCATCTCTTGCCTCCCCTCCCCCGATTTTGGCGCGATGCTAGGTTCGGGCCCGCCCCGTGGGCATAGCCAAAAAATGCCGCCCCGCGACAAACCGGATTTGCGGCCGGGCGCTCGGGTTGAACGCGATCGCTAGTCCGTCAGTCCCCGCGCCGCACGCAGCGCCGCGGCCACGCGGGCGACCCGCGCGCCCTGGTGCCGGGCGATCTCCAGGTCGTTCCCGGTGGGGGCGCCCACCGACGAGGAGCCGTAGGGCGTGCCGGCCTGGCGCGAGAGCGGCGCGCCGTAGCCGTTCGGCACGATGACGAAGCCCAGGTGCGACAGGGTCGGGTAGAACGAGAGGATCGTGGCCTCCGTGCCGCCGTGCGGCGTGCCGGTCGAGGTGAAGGCCGCGCCGGCCTTGTCGTTCAGCTTGTTCTGGACCCAGAGCGCGCCCAGCCCCTCGATGTAGGCGCGCAGCTCGCTGGCCGGCGAGCCGAACCGGGTCGGCGCCCCCAGGATGATCCCGTCGGCCCACTCCGCGTCGGCCAGCGTCGGGGCTTCGTAGGCGGCGTTCATCCGCGCGGCGTTGTCGGTCCAGCCGGGCGCCAGGGCCATCACCTCGGGACCCACCAGCTCGCGGGCGCGGCGCAGGCGCACCGCCGCGCCGGCCGCCTCGGCGCCCTCGCCGATCGCCTTCGCCAAGGCCTCGACCGAGCCGCCCCGCGAATAGAACGCGACCAGGATATTCGCCGCCATCGGCCGTCCCTCCCCAAGCAAGGGCCGCGATCCTCGACTGCGCCCGGCAGGTCCGCCAGCGGCAAATAATTTGTCGGGGGCCGCAAATCTTTTGCCCGGTTCGCCGCTATCCTGCGTCCGCTAGAGCGGAAGCCAGTGAAACCGGGAGGAGCCGCCGATGGGCGCCAAGACGATCAGCAAGGCCTCGATCACCGCCGAGGCCGCACAAGCGGTGATCCGCGCCGCCGAGGCCAAGGCCGTCGAGATCGGCGTGCCGATGGTGATCGCCGTCGTCGACGAGTCGGGCGTGCTGAAGGCCTTCTCGCGCATGGACGGCGCGGCGCTGCTCAGCGTCGATATCGCCCAGGACAAGGCCTACACCGCCGCCGCCTTCGGCATCTCGACCGACACCTGGTTCAACTTCATCAAGGACGACCCGCCGCTGCTGCACGGCATCGTCAAGACGCCGCGCCTGATCGTGTTCGGCGGCGGCTATCCGCTGCAGGTCGACGGCGCGAACGTCGGCGGCATCGGCGTCAGCGGCGGCCACTACGAGCAGGACATGGTCGTCGCCCAGGCGGGCGTCGCGGCGCTCTAGCGCCGGACCCTGTTCGCTCGTCATCCCCCGGCTCGTCCGGGGGACCCACTGGGTTGTGCGCTCCAGGATTTCGCGCAGCATCGACGCTGCGGATCAGCACGAGTTCACGGCCCAATGGGTGGCCCGGACAAGCCGGGCCATGACGTTCGGGAGGAAGGTCGTGTCCCCAGGCGCCTCGATCCCGGAAAGGTCGGTTTCGGGCTCCATCGGCTCACACGGCGCAAGGCGCCCCTGCGGCTACGGCGCGTACTCCAGGAACCGGCCCCGGCGCTGCGTTGGAGCAAGAAAATTGTCACGCCCGGCAATCGGATTTGCCGCGACGCCCCACGCCAAACCAAATTGCCCGCGGGCCAAATATTTCTGCTTTGGCGGGGACATGGGCGGGTCACTAGCGTCAGGCTGAGAAGTCCAGGAGCACCCGATGCCGAGAATCAAACTCGTGCCGCGCGAAGAGGCCACAGCAGACGTCAAGGCGCTGTACGACCAGATTTTCGGCGCGACGCGCGATCCCGTCGCCGAACCGGGCACATCGACCGGCACGCCCGGCAACTGGTGGACCGCCTGGGCCAACGTCCCGGGCATTCTGAAGGCGTTCAGCGCGTTCCCGATGGCCGAGGCCTCGCTGGACCCGCACCTGCGCGAACTCGCCATCCTGCGCACCGGCTACGGCCGCGGCAGCCACTTCGTCTTCTCGCAGCACTGCAAGGCCGCCCGGCGGCTGGGCGTGCCGGAGGAGAAGATCGAGGCGGTGCCCTACTGGCAGGTGGTCGATCTCTACACCCCGACCGAGCGGGCCGTGCTGGCCTACGTCGACGGCCTGATCCTGCAGGACGGCCGGGTGCATGACCGGCTGTTCGAGATCCTGCGCAACCACCTCTCGGACGACCACATCCTGATGCTGAGCTACTTCGTCAGCATGTACAGCCTGCACGCCACGACCACGAAGGCGCTGCGGCTCGAATACGACGACGTGCCCGAGCGGGTGGTCGAGATCCCCGCGCCGGAAGGCGCGGCCGCCTCGCCGATCGTCCAGGACTGGAAGCGCTACGCCGAATAGGCGCTTCCCACTGCCCGATCATCGTCTGACCGGCTTGCCGCCGCGCCAGCCGCGTGCTTGACCCCGCGGGCTCAAGACCCACGGAGACCGGCGTGACCCTCGAGACCGTTTCGACGACGAAGGCCTTCGGCGGCGTCCAGGGCGTCTATCGCCACCAGAGCCGCGAGACGAAGACGCCGATGACGTTCTCGGTGTTCCTGCCGCCGCAGCCCGGGCCGCGGCCGGTGGTCTGGTACCTGTCCGGCCTCACCTGCACGCACGCCAATGTCACCGAGAAGGGCCACTTCCAGCGCCTCTGCGCCGAATTGGGCCTCATCTTCGTGGCCCCCGACACCAGCCCGCGCGGCGAAGGTGTCCCCGACGATACCGAGGGCGCCTACGACTTCGGCCTGGGCGCCGGGTTCTACGTGGACGCCACCGAGGCGCCGTGGGCTGCGAACTACCGGATGGAGAGCTACGTCGTCTCCGAGCTGCCCGGTGTGATCGCCGCCAACTTCCCGGCCGACATGGCTCGCCAGGGCCTGACCGGCCACTCCATGGGCGGCCACGGCGCGCTCACCCTGGCGCTGAAGAATCCGGGCCGCTGGAAGAGCGTCTCGGCCTTCGCGCCGATCGCCTCGCCCATGCGCTGCCCCTGGGGCGAGAAGGCGCTGGGCGGCTACCTCGGGCCCGACCGCGCCGCGTGGCGCCGCCATGACGCCACCGCCCTCATCGAGGACGGCGCGCGGCTGCCCGAGCTGCTGGTCGACCAGGGCGAGGCCGACAACTTCCTGCAGAACCAGCTCAAACCGGAACTGCTGGAAGCCGCCTGCCGCGACGCCGGCATCCCGCTGACGCTCCGCCGCCAGCCCGGCTACGACCACAGCTACTACTTCATCGCCTCCTTCATGGACGACCACCTGCGCTGGCACGCCGAGCGGCTGTGACTTCAACTTCTCCCTGATCGTCATCCCGCGACTTGTTCGCGGGATGACGAGCGTTGAAGGGGTGAGCGTCCGGCACATCCCTCAGGCCGCCCGGCCAGGCGGCGCCGCACGCCACCCTTCCCCACAGCGGCCAACCGAGCCTAGGCTGCCGTAACGAGATGCGGGGGAGGGAAGCGTGGCCGAGCCCTATGACGTGATCATCGTCGGCTCCGGGGCCGGCGGCGGGATGAGCGCCTACCACCTGACGAAATCGGGCCTGAAGGTCCTGATGCTGGAGGCCGGCCGCGACTACGACCCCGTCGCCGAGACCCCGATGTGGAACATCAACGCCGAGGCGCCGCTGCGCGGGGCCTCGACGCCGGACAAGCCCTTCGGCTTCTACGACGCCACCGTCGACGGCGGCTGGGAGGTGCCGAACGAGCCCTACACCGTCGCCGAGGGGTCGGAGGCGTTCACCTGGTGGCGCCCCCGCATGCTGGGCGGGCGGACGAACCACTGGGGCCGGATCTCGCTGCGCTTCGGCGAGCTCGACTTCAAGCCGCGGTCGCGCGACGGCCTGGGCTACGACTGGCCCCTCACCTACGCCGACCTCGCGCCGTGGTACGACAGGACCGAGAAGCTGATCGGGGTCTCGGGCGCCGCCCCGCCGCGCGGCCTGACCAACACGCCGGATTCGCCGCCCGGCTGCCTGATGCAGAACCCGCCGGCCCGCGCGTTCGAGACCTTCTACGCCCGCGGCTTCGAGGCCATGGGCATCCCGGTCGTGCCGATGCACGCCGCGGTGGTCACCCAGCCCATGGAAGGCCGCAACCAGTGCGTCTTCTCCACGCCCTGCGGCCGCGGCTGCGCGATCGGGGCGAATTTCCAGTCGACGACGGTGCTGATCCCGCCGGCCAGGGCGACCGGCAACCTGACGATCACCTGCAACGCCCTGGTCTACCAGGTCGACCTCGACGGCGCGGGCAAGGCCAAGGGCGTCACCTGGGTCGACCGCGTCACCGGCCAGCACCGCTCGGCGACCGCGCAGTCGGTCGTGCTGGCGGCGGGCTCGGGCGAGACGGCGCGCATCCTGCTCAACTCCAAGAGCCCGAAGTTCCCCGACGGCCTCTGCAACAACCACGGCATGGTCGGCCGCTACCTGATGGACTCGGTGGGCCTGAACGTCACCGCCCAGTTCCCGGCGCTGGAGGGCCTGCCGCCGACCAACGACGACGGCATGAGCGTCGAGCACCTCTACGTGCCGTGGTGGGGCTACGACAAACACAAGGCGCTGGGCTTCCCGCGCGGCTACCACATCGAACTCGGCGGCGGCCGCGGCATGCCCTCGATGGGCGCGGCCCGCGTGCTGGCCGACGACGACATGAGCGTGGGCGACGACCTGCGCGCCAACCTGCGCCGCCGCTACGGCAGCCTGATCAGCTTCAACGGCCGCGGGGAGATGATCCCGAACGACGACTGCTACTGCGAGCTGGACCCGAAGGTGAAGGACAAGTGGGGCATCCCGGTGCTGCGCTTCCACTGGAAGTGGGGCGAGAGCGAGACCCGGCAGGCGGCGCACATGACCACCACCTTCCTGGAGGTGATCGACAGGCTGGGCGGCAAGCCGCTGGGCACGCCCGAGCGTGACGGGCGCAAGTCCATCTCCAAGGGCGGCGAGATGATCCACGAGGTCGGCACCGCCCGCATGGGCGCGTCCGAGACGGACTCCGTGGTCAACGAGTACGGCCAGAGCTGGGCCGTGCCGAACCTGTTCGTCATGGACGGGGCGGTCCTCGTCTCCAGCCCCGACAAGAACCCGACCCTGTCGATCATCGCGCTGGCCTGGCGCTCGGCCGACAACCTGGCGAAGCTCGCGAAGGAGGGCGCACTGTGAGCGACGATCCGAAGCCTTACGTCCCGAAGATCGACCGCCGCACCGCCATCGCCTGGATCGGCGCGGTCGGCGCCGCCACGGGCGCGGGCGTGGTGGTCAGCGGCTGCGCGCCCGGCGAGAAGCCGGCCAAGGGCTACGGGACGGACCCGAACCTCGTGAAGCCCGCCAAGGCGCCCTGGCCGCGCCTCCTGTCGAAGACGGAACTGCAGGCCGCCGCGATCCTCTGCGACTTCATCCTGCCGGCCAGCGGGACCGCGCCGGCCGCCACCGCGCTCGGCGTGCCCGACTTCATCGACGAGTGGGTGAGCGCGCCCTATCCCGACCAGCTCAAGGACCGCCCGATCATCCGCGACGGCCTGAAGCCGCTGATCGAGGTGATGAGCGACGCAGGCCAGCGCACGGCCTGGCTGGCCGCCCTGCCCAAGGCCACGGACGAGGCGACGAAGGCCTTCTTCAGGCGCTTCCGCTACCTCGTGGTCGGCGCCTATTACACGACGCAGGAAGGCTTCAGGGACATCGGCTACATCGGCAACGAGAGCCGGGCGGCCGACCCCGGCCCGTCGGCCGAGGCGAAGGCCGCGGTCGAGCAGGCCTTGGTGAAACTCGGGCTCTGAAGGAGCGGTGATGAAGGCGTTCGCGTTCGGGGTGATGCTGGCCGTCCTGGCCACGGGAGCCCTTGCCCAGCCGATGAACACGCTCACCCCCGCCGAGAAGGAGGCCGGCTGGACGCTCCTGTTCGACGGCAGGACGACGGCCGGCTGGCGCGGCTTCAGGACCGCGGCGCCGGACTGGCATGTGGCCGACGGCGCGCTCAGCCCCGACCCCAAGAAATCCCGGGACATCATGACCCAGGCCACGTTCGGCGACTTCGACCTGGCCTTCGAGTGGAAGATCGGCCCGAAGGGCAACTCGGGCGTCATGTACCGCGTGACCGAGGACGGCGACGAGACCTACTGGAGCGGGCCCGAGTACCAGGTGCTCGACAACAGCCGCGGCGAGCCGCCGCGGCAGCGGGCCGGCGCCCTCTACGACCTCTACGCGCCGCAGGGCGCCGTAACCAAGCCGGTGGGCGAGTACAACCAGGGCCGCATCTTGATCGAGAAGGGCCATGTCGAGCACTGGCTGAACGGCGTGAAGGTGGTCGAGTACGACCTGGGCTCGGATGACTTCAAGGCCAAGGTCGCCGCCAGCAAGTTCAGGGCCTGGCCGATGTTCGGCAAGGGCGCGACCGGCCACATCGCGCTGCAGAACCACGGCGACGCCGTGGCCTACCGCAACATCAGGATCAGGCGGCTGGACTGACCTCCCCACCGATTGTCATCCCGGTCCTTGGCTTTGCCAAAACCGGGATGACAATCGGTGGGGTCGGTAAGAAGCTGCACCCCATGACCGCCCGCCCCCTGCCCTCGCCCGTGCAGCAAGCGCCCGCCCGCGCCTGGCGCGCGGACGGCATGCGCGACATCGCCCGCGGCGTACCCGCCGAGACGGCCGTGGCGCTGTCGTTCGACGGCGAGCCCTATGCCGTGCTGATGGCGACCCCGCGCGACGTCACGGACCTCGCCATCGGCTTCACGGTGAGCGAAGGAGTCGCCGCCTTCGCCCGCATCCGCGACGTGGCCGTCGAGGTCCACGACCTGGGCGTCACCGCCGACGTCCGCCTGGACGGCGCCGTCGCCGCGCCCCGGGGCCGCTCCATCGAAGGCCGCACGGGCTGCGGGCTCTGCGGGGTGGAGCGGCTGGAGGAGGCGATGCGGCCGACGCCCCGCGTCGCCGGCGCCCCGACGTTCGACGCCGAGGCGATCCGGCGGGCCGTCGCCGCGCTCGACGACGCCCAGCCGCTGGGCCGCGAGACCCGCGCCACCCACGCCGCCGCCTTCGCCGCGCCGGACGGGACCCTCGGCCTCGTGCGCGAGGATGTCGGCCGCCACAACGCGCTCGACAAGCTGGGCGGCGCCCTGCTCGCCGCGGCGGCGGACCCGGCCGAAGGCTTCGTCGTGGTCACCAGCCGCTGCTCGTTCGAGATGGTCGAGAAGACCGCCCGCTTCGGAGCGCCCATGATCGTGGCGATCTCGGCGCCCACCGCGCTCGCGATCCAGCGCGCCGAAGCCGCCGGCGTCACGCTGGTGGCGCTGGCCCGCGCCGACGGCCACACCGTCTTCAGCCGCGCCGAGCGCGTGGCGCCCGACGCCCGCGAGACCGCCCATGTCTGAGCGCAAGATTCCCGGAGTCCACCGCTACGACCAGCCCGCCGGCGGCTGGGGCGCCCTGAAGGCCGTGGGCGAGGCGCTGGCGGGGCAGCACACCGTCCTCGAAGGCGGCCGCACGCTGATGCGCGCCAACAAGCCCGAGGGCTTCGACTGCCCCGGGTGCGCCTGGCCCGACCCGAAGCACACCTCGTCGTTCGAGTTCTGCGAGAACGGCGCGAAGGCCGTGGCCTGGGAGGCCACCAGCAAGCGCGCCACGCCCGAGCTGATCTCGGCCCATACGCTGGCCGAGCTCAGGACCTGGAGCGACCACGTCATCGAGGACGCCGGCCGCCTCACCCACCCGCTGGCCTACGACGCGGCCTCCGACCGCTACCTGCCGATCGCCTGGGACGCCGCCTTCGAACGCATCGCCGCGGCGCTGAAGGCGCTCGACCATCCGGACCAGGCCGAGTTCTACGCCTCGGGCCGCGCGTCCAACGAAGCGGCGTTCCTCTACCAGCTCCTGGGCCGGCGCGTCGGCACCAACAACTTCCCCGACTGCTCCAACATGTGCCACGAGCCCACCAGCGTCGGCCTGCCGGAGCAGATCGGCCTGGGGAAGGGCTCGGTCAGCCTGGAGGACTTCGACCACGCCGACCTGATCCTGTCGTTCGGCCACAACCCCGGCACCAACCATCCGCGGATGATGGCGACGCTGCGCGACGTGGCCCGCCGCGGGGCGCCGATCCTGGTGTTCAATCCGCTGAAGGAACGCGCGCTCGAACGCTTCGCCTCGCCGCAGAGCCCGGTGCAGATGGCGACGCTGTCGTCCACGCCCATCGCCTCGGCCTACTATCAGGTCGCGGTCGGCGGCGACGTGGCGCTGGTGCAGGGCATGATGAAGGCGATCGTCGCCTGGGACGCGCTGGATCATGCCTTCATCGCCGAGCACACGACGGGATTCGACGCGCTCAAGGCCCAGCTCGACGGGCTCGACTGGGCGTCGATCGAGGCGCGCTCGGGCCTCACGCGCGCCGGGATCGAGGGCGCCGCGCGGACCTATGCCGGGGCCAATGCGGTCATCCTCTGCTACGGCATGGGGCTGACCCAGCATCTGAACGCCACCTTCGCCGTGCAGCAGCTCGTCAACCTGCTCCTCCTGCGCGGCAACATCGGCCGGCCCGGCGCCGGCATCTGCCCGCTGCGCGGCCACTCCAACGTCCAGGGCAACCGCACCGTCGGCATCTGGGAGAAGCCCGGCGCGGCCTTCCTCGACGGCATGGACCGCACCTTCGGCTTCGCCTCGCCGCGGGCGCACGGCCACACCGTCGTCGAGACCATCGCCGCCATGGAGCGCGGCGAGGTGCGGGTCTTCATGGGCCTGGGCGGCAACTTCGCCGTCGCCGCGCCGGACCCGGCGCGCACCCATGCCGCCATGCGCAAGGTCGGCCTGACCGTCCATGTCGCCACCAAGCTGAACCGCACCCACCTGCTGCCGGGCGCGGAAAGCCTCGTCCTGCCCTGCCTCGGCCGCACCGAGATCGACGAGCAGGCGGGCGGGCGCCAGGCGGTGACGGTCGAGGACTCCATGTCGATGGTCCACGCCTCGAAGGGCCTGAACCCGCCGGCCTCGCCCGACCTGAAGTCCGAGGTGGCCATCGTCTGCGAGATCGGCAAGGCGCTGTTCGGCGCCACGGACCCCGTCGACTGGGACGCCCTCTCAGCCGACTACGACCGCATCCGCGACCTGATCGAAGCGGTCCTCCCCGACACCTTCGCCGGCTACAACGACCGCATCCGGGTTCCCGGCGGCTTCCGCCTGCCCTTGCCGACCGCCGAGCGGGTCTGGAACACCGCCAGCGGCAAGGCGGGCCTGCTGCCGCACCCCGAGGACGGCCACGATCTGCGCCGCGGCGATCCCGACGTCCTGATCCTCACCACCCTGCGCAGCCACGACCAGTACAACACCACCGTCTACGGCCTGGACGACCGCTACCGCGGCGTGTTCGGCCGCCGCGACGTGGTCTTCGTCCATCCGGACGACCTCGCCGCCCGCGGCGTCGCATCGGGCGACCGGATCGACCTCGTCGCCGCCTTCGACGACGGCGACGGCGCCCGCGCCGTCCGCGGCTTCACGGCCGTCGCCCGCGACATCCCCCGCGGCTGCGTGGCCGCTTACTATCCCGAGACCAACGGCCTCGTGGCCCTGGCCGACCACGACCGGCGCAGCGGCACCCCCGCCTACAAATCGGTTCCGGTGCGGCTGGCCCCGAGCTGACCGGGAACCGCGTCAGGCCGAAGCCGGCGCCGCTCCCGGTGGCTATATCCATGGCGTCGAGCTAGATCGCGGCCATGACGTCTCCCGCGACCCTGCATGCGATCTTCGGCCCCTCCGGCGCCGGCAAGACGACCTACGCCCACGCGTTCGCGCGCCGGGAAGGCGCCGTGGCCTTCATCCTCGACGAGTGGATGGCGCGCCTCTTCGCGCCCGACATGCCCGACCCCATCGAATACGACTGGATGATCGAGCGGGTGCAGCGCTGCGAGACCCAGATCTGGTCGACCGCGGCCGGCGTCCTGGCGACCGGTACGCCGGTGATCCTCGACATCGGCCTGATGCGCCGCGCCGACCGCGATCGGGTGCGCGAGATCGCGGAGGCCGCCGGTCTGCCGCTGCAGTTCCACTTCGTCACCGCCAGCCCGGACGTGCGCCGGGCCCGGGTGGCCGAACGCAACGTCGTGCGCGGCGAGAACTTCGCCATCGAGGTCACGCCCGACATGTTCGAGTTCGTCGAAGGCGTCTTCGAGACCCCCGGTCCGGCCGAGCTCGAAGGCGCGATCATCAGCGAAAGTTGAGACGAAGGGGGCGAGATGCCGGGCCGCCGGATTTGAAGTCGACCGGCCCGTGCGGTATGAAGGTGTCACACCGGAGCGGATCGCATGGCAAACGTCCAGAAGCGCACCTTCAGCCTCGCCGAGGAGCAGGCCGAATACATCGACGCCAAGGTCGCTTCCGGCGACTACGCCTCGGCCAGCGAGGTCGTCCGCGACGGCCTCAGGGCCCTCAAGGAGCGCGACGCGGCCATCGAACGCTGGCTGCGCGAGGAGGTCGCGCCCGAGTACGATGCGATGATGGCCGATCCGTCGCGTGGGATTCCCGTGGAGCAAGCGTTTGCTGAAATTCGCGCCCGCCTGGAAGCGCGTCGTAAAGACGGGAGATGATCCGCCGCAAGGTGGTCCTGCGCCTGCGTGCGCAGAAGGACCTAGACGAAATCGCCCAATGGATCGCCGACGAAGCATCGGTGGACGTCGCTGTGAACTATGTCCGGCGCGTCGAGGATTACATCTCTCGGCTGGACGTCGGTTCGCATCGAGGGACCCTGCGCAACGAGATCAGGCCAGGCCTACGGACCGTTGGCTTCGAGGGACGCCTGACCATCGCGTTCCTCGTCGAGGAAACGACGGTCTCCGTCGTCCGCATCTTCCGCGCAGGCCGGAACTGGTCCGAGGCCTTCGACTAGCCCCGCTGGAACAGGTCCGGCGGCCAGGTGGCGTCGGCGGCGCGCTGGTAGGCGTCGCGGGCGGTGAGGCGGTGGTTGTAGTCCACCAGCGCCGGGTGCTCGGGCAGCACCTTGCGGAACATCAGGAAGCTGACCGCCCCGCCCAGCACCACGTCCGCGGCGGAGAACGCCTCGCCCAGCAGGTGCTCGCGCCCGTCGAGCGCGCCGATCAGCACCTGCACCATATCGTCGAAGGTCCCGAAGCTGTGGGAATAGCCCGGCAGGTCGATGTCGCTCGCGTGCAGGGACGCAACAGGGTCGACCACCGCGCTCGCGAACACCATCCACTTGAGGTAGGCGCCGCGCTTCGGATCCTCGATCCGCGGCGCGAGACCGCCATAGCTGTAGCGGTCGGCCAGGTAGATGGCGATGGCGGGGTTCTCGCTCACCACCGCCTCGCCGTCGGTCAGCGTGGGCACCTTCCCGGCCGGGTTCAGCTTCAGGTACCAGGGCGCCTTCTGCTCGCCCTTGCGGATGTCGACGGTCCGCACGTCGAAGGGGACGCCCAGTTCCTCCAGCATCCAGTAGGCGACGAAGGCCCGGCTGGCCGGCGAGTGGTAGAGGGTGATCCCGCGCTTCGCGGCCATGGCGCTCTCCTGCATATTCTTCAAGCAAAGGTCCTGAGCCTTCGACGGTTCAAGCGAACCGCCGAAGGCTCAGGGGCCAACCTTACAGATTTGCGAGGCGGCGGTCAGAACAGCGCCAGCCCGTCCGGGTCAGATGTCCCCAGCCGCCGCCAGGGCGGACGTGAAGGGAGACCCCCAACCCATGCGCAAGATCCTCATCTCCTCGGCGCTGGTCCTGTCGCTGTGCGGCGGCGCCCAGGCTCTGGCCGCCACCAAGTCCACGCCTGCGACGGCGCAGCCCGCCGCCGCGGCCGCCGCCGATTCGAAGGCCTCCGACTGCGCCAAGCAGTGGAAGGCCGAGAAGAAGCACACCCAGACCCGCAAGGCCTTCATGGCCGCCTGCGCGAAGGGCTGATCGCCATCTGACGACGAGACTTTCTCTTGGCCGGCCGCATCTTGCGTTTGTGTGCGGAGCACCGGCTGAGGGGGGCGGCGGCGGGCGCATCGCGTCCCCCATCCGGGCGCCCGCCGCTTTTTCGTCCCACCGGGACGCCGGCCAGCCGAACTTGAGGAGCCGCCATGGGCGCGAAGATCCTCGTGGTGGAGGACGACGGCGGGACCGCCGAGTCCCTCCTGAACGGCCTGCGCCAGGAGGGCTACACCGTCGAGCACGTGGCCGACGGCCGCGACGCCCTCTACCTCGCCAGCTCCGCCGATTTCGACGCCGTGATCCTCGACCGGATGCTGCCCGGCATGGACGGCCTCTCCGTGGTCAAGGCGCTGCGCGCCGCCGACGTACACACGCCGCTGATCATCCTCTCCGCGCTCGGCCAGTTGGACGAGCGGGTGCGCGGCCTTCGGGCCGGGGGGGACGACTATCTCGCCAAGCCGTTCGCCTTCTCCGAGCTGTCGGCCCGCCTCGCGGCGATGCTGCGCCGGCCGGCGACGCGGCAGGAGGTCGTCAGCCTGGCCTGCGGCGACCTCGCGATGGATCTCCTGACCCGCCGCGTCACCCGCGCCGGCCGCCGGCTCGACCTCCTGCCCCGCGAGTTCAAGCTGCTGGAGCACCTGCTGCGCCACAAGGACCGCGTGGTGACCCGCACCATGATGCTGGAGGAGCTCTGGGACTATCGCTTCGACCCGCACACCAGCCTGATCGACACCCACGTCAGCCGCCTGCGCAAGAAGATCGACGAGGGTTTCGAGACGCCGCTGCTGCATACCGTGCGCGGCTCGGGCTACCGCCTCTCCACGCACCCGTGAGCGCCTTCAGCAAGAGTGGAGACCGCTTTTGCGCCCGGAAGGCGCTCCCTTCTCTTGCTCGTCGCGCCTCCCGGGCGGCGAACCGCCTTCCACCTCGCCGGGAGGCGCGATGAGGCTGAGGCCCTGGATCTGGCCCGCGGTGGCCGCGCTGGTGGCGTTGGCCGCCGTCGTCCTCGGGCTCCTGCTGGTCGACCGCGCCGGCGAGCGGGCGATCGCGCGCCAGCAGACGGCCATGGCCACCTCGGCCCGCGACTACTTCGTGGCCTTCGCCCGGGACGAGGGCGTGCGGGGGTTGGCCAAGGCGCTGAACCGCCAGGCGCGGGTGGGCTCCGCCGACGGCTTCCGCTACGCCCTGGAGGACGAGCGCGGCCGCATGCTGGCCGGCGCCGACGTGGTGAGTTCCCTGGACGCGCCCGACACCGGCTGGCGCACGGTGGTCGAGCCGGACTCCTCGCCCCGGAAGCTCTGGCATGTGCTCGCCCAGCCGCTGGGCGGCGGCTACACGCTCATCGTCGCCGAGGACCTGTCGGCCCGCGACACCCTGCGCGACGCCGTGTTCCGGGGCTCGGCGCTGGCGGTGCTGCTCACCGCGCTCGGCGCCGCAGCGGGCGGCTTCGGCCTCAACGCCATGCTGCTGCGCCGCACGCGCGCCATCGCCCACACCGCCGAGCGGATCGCCGGCGGCGACCTCTCGGCCCGCGCCCCCGTCCACCACAAGGGCGACGTCTTCGACGACCTCGGCGCGGCCGTGAACCACATGCTGACCCGCATCGAGGAGCTGATGACCGGCATGCGCACCGTCACCGACTCCATCGCCCACGACCTGCGCTCGCCGCTGACGCGGATGAAGGGCGCGCTCTCCCGCGCCGCCGACCCCGAGGCGCCGCCCAGCCTGCGCGCCCAGGCCATCGGTGACGCCCAGGCCGAGGCCGACCAGGTGCTCGCGACGCTGAACGCCCTCCTCGACATCGCCCACGCCGAGAGCGGCCTCTCGCGCGAGAACATGCGGCGCGTCGATCTGGCGGGCCTGGTGCTGGACCTCGCCGAGCTGTTCGAGCCGGTCCTCGAGGACGCCGGCCAGACCCTGGTGGCCGAAGCCCCGCAGACGCCGGTGCTGGCCCGCGTGCATCCGGCCCTCCTGCGGCAAGCCGTCGGCAACCTGCTGCACAATGCCGTGATCCATGCGGGGCCCGGCGCGACGGTGAAGGTGTGCGTCGAGGAATCGGGCCTCGGCCGCGCGCGGGTGGTCGTCGCCGACGACGGCCCCGGCGTGCCCAGCGACCAGCTCGGCCGGGTGCAGGAGCGGTTCGTGCGTCTGGAAGCCGCCCGGACCACGTCCGGATCCGGCTTGGGGCTTGCGCTCGTGGCGGCTTGCGCCAAGCTTCATGGCGGGCGGCTGGTGTTGGGCGACAATCGCCCCGGGCTGGTCGCGGCGCTGGAGCTGACCGATCCGCGATCTTGATTTTTGCGGCGCACAATTCTAATGTCTCTGCCCCCGGGGCGCGTGCGCCCGCGGCCGGGTTGGGGATAACCAAGGCGAACTTCGAGTCCCGATGGAAAAAGTTCCGATGACCGCCGAGGGCTACAAGGCTCTCGACGAAGACCTGAAGCGTTTGAAGACGATCGAGCGGCCCGCCGTGATCGCGGCCATCTCGGAAGCCCGCGCGCACGGCGACCTTTCGGAGAACGCCGAGTACCATGCCGCCAAGGAGCGGCAGGGCTGGATCGAGGGCACGATCGCCGACATCGAGGACAAGATGGCCCGCGCGCAGGTCATCGACGTGTCCAAGCTGTCCGGCAGCCAGGTGAAGTTCGGCGCCACCGTCTCGGTGGTCGACGAGGACACCGAGGAAGAGGCCCGCTACCAGATCGTCGGCGAGCACGAGGCCGACGTGAAGCGTGGCCGCGTCTCCATCACCTCGCCGATCGCGCGCGCGATCATCGGCAAGGAGACCGGCGACGTGGTGGAAGTGATCACCCCCAGCGGCGCGAAGGCCTACGAGATCACCAAGGTGGAGTGGGTCTGACCCGCTCCCGATGGCCGAAGGCGGGCGTCCCTTACGGATCTGGGCCGTCTCCGACGGACGCGCCGGCATCGAGGCCCAGGCCCTGGGCCTCGCCGAGGCGGTGGCGCGCATCCGCCCCGCCCTCATCACGCCCAAGCGGATCGGCTGGTCCCATGGCCTCGGCCGCCTGCCCTGGCGGCTGATCCCCCCCGGCGCGCAGGCGGGCGACCCCGTCGGGCCACCCTACCCGGATATCTGGATCGCTGCCGGCCGCGCGACCCTGCCGCTTTCGACCCGCATGCTGAAGCGCGCCGCCGGCAAGACCTTCGTCGTGCAGACCCAGGACCCGAAGGCGCCCCTGGACCGCTTCGACCTGGTCATCCCGCCCGAGCACGACCAGCTCTCGGGCCCCAATGTCTTCCCGATCCTGGGCGCGCCCAACCGCATCACGCCCGAGCGCCTCGCCGTCGAGCACGCCAGGTTCGCCGAGCAGTTGGACGCCCTGCCCCGCCCGCGCGTGGCCGTGATCGTCGGCGGCAGGTCCAGGGCGCACGACCTGCCGCGCGGCAAGGCGGCCGAAATGGCGGCCGGTATCGCGCGATCCGTTAACGCGGCCGGCGGCTCCGTGATGGTCAGCTTCACCCGGCGCACGCCCGCGCCCGCGCGCGAGGCCATGACCGCCACGCTGGCCGGCCTGCCCGGCGTGATCTGGGACGGGACGGGCGAAAACCCCTACTTCGCGTACCTCGCCGCGGCCGACGCGATCCTCGTCACGGAAGACTCCACGAACCTCGCCACGGACGCGGCCGCGACGGGGCGGCCGATCTTTGTTCTTCCGATGCAAGGACATAGCGCCAAGCTTGCCCGCTTCCACGCCGAACTGGCGCGGCGCGGCGTCGCGGCGCCCTTCGTCGGCGACCTGACATCGGCGCCCTATCCGCCGCTGGTGGAGACCGACCGGGCGGCGCGCGAACTGTTGCGCCGATACGACGGGTCGCCCTGATCACGGCGCCATGCCCGCCCTGAGGCAATGGTTTCTTGCCGGAGCGGCCCGTCTCGGTAACCTTAGCTAAGGAATTGTAGATACGATCCCGGCCTAGGGACACCAACCTGATTCGTTTTTTGGGGGCCGCACAGTGGCGACGTTCTTCTTCGAGACCATGACGCCTGCCGAGGCGCTCGGCTACCAGTTTGCCACCGACCAGATCGTCTTCACGACCGCGGGGCTCTCGGCCGCGCAGGTGGCGGTGATCTTCGTCCCCTTCACGGTGAACTCGCCCGACTACATCACCCTGAACGCGCCCTTCAAGGCCCTGACCTTCAACGATCCCGGCGGCCTGCGCCAGGGCGGCCTCAGCGAATCCGACTTCGTGTTCCCGGACAGTTCGATGCTGTTCGTCGGGACTATCGGCGACGACACCCGGCTGGGCACCGCGGCGGCGGACGGCCTCTACGGCGGCGCCGGCAACGACACCCTCGACGGCGGCGACGGCAACGACGTGCTGCAGGGCAACCAGGGTGACGACATCCTGATCGGCGGCGACGGCCTCGACGTGATCTACGGCGGCCGCGACAACGACACGATCAGCACCGGCGCGGGCGGCACGGTCGACCTGCGGCAGTTCGCCCAGGGCAACCTCGGCGACGACAGCATCCTCGGCGGTTCGGGCGCCGACCTCCTCCTCGGCGGCCAGGGCAACGACACGATCAGCGGCGGCGGCGGCGCCGATTTCATGCTGGGCAACCTCGGCGACGACAGCATCCTGGGCGGTGCGGGCTCCGATGTCCTGCAGGGCCAGGAGGGTAACGACACCCTCGACGGCGGCGGCGCAGGCGCCGACTCGCTCGACGGCGGCGACGGCGCCGACAGCATCGTCGGCGGCACGGGCAACGACACCATCGACGGCGGCGCCGGCGACGACACCATCACGACGGGCGCGGGCGCCAACATCGTCCTCGCCGGGGCCGGCAACGACAGCGTCGTGGGCGGCACGGGCGCCGACAGCATCTCGGGCGGCGAAGGCAACAACACCCTGCAGGGCGGCGCCGGCGCCAACACCATCACGGCCGGCAGCGGCGCGGACTCCATCACCGCGGGCGCCGACAACGACCTGATCGACTCGGGCGCCGGCAACGACACCATCGTCGACACCGGCGGCGACAACACGATCAACGCGGGCGCCGGCGACGACCGGGTGACGTCCGGCGCGGGCGACGACCTCATCAACACCGACGCCGGCGACGACACGATCAATGCCGGCGGCGGCATGGACACGATCAACGCCGGCTCGGGCAACAACATCATCATGATGGGCGGCGGCGGCGGTTCGGTCACGGCCGGTTCGGGGGCCGACACGGTCTCCGGCGCCGGGCTGAGCACCGTCTACGTCATGGGCGCGGGCGCCGACATGGTCACCTCGGGCGCCGGCAACGACGTCGCCGACCTGGGCGACGGCGACGACACCTTCGTCGGCGGCGGCGGCAACGACAGCGTCAACGGCGGCGCGGGCAGCGACGTCATCACCACCACGGGCGGCAACGACACCATCGCCGCGGGCGAAGGGGAGAACGTCGTCGATGCGGGCGCCGGCAACAACAGCGTCACGGCGGGCGGCGGCAACGACGTCATCACCACCGGCGCGGGCAACGACACCATCAGCGGCGGGGCCGGCAGCGACACCATCGTTTCGGGCGCGGGCCTCGACATCATCTTCGGCGGCGCCGGCGACGACAGCATCACCTTCACCGGCCGGGGCTCGGTGACGGGCGACCTCGGCAACGACACCATCGACGGCTCGGCCAGCTCGATCGACAGCATCCTCGACGGCGGGGCCGGCAACGACAGCATCACCTCGGGCACGGGCAGCGACACCATCAACGCCGGCGCGGGCGACGACACCGTCACCGACGCGGGCGGCGACAACATCGTCAACGGCCAGGGCGGCAACGACCAGGTCACGACGGGCGCCGGCAACGACGTCATCACGATGGGGACCGGCAACGACACCGTCGATGCGGGCGACGGCAACAACACCGTCTCCGGCGGCGGCGGCGCCGACCAGATCACCACCGGCGCCGGCAACGACAACATCACCACCGGCGCCGGCAACGACACGATCAGCGCCGGCGCCGGCGCCGACGTGATCAACGCCGGGGGCGGGGCCAATTCCGTCGACGGCGGCGGCGGCGCCGACACCATCGTCTGCGGCAGCGGAAACGACACGATCACGGGCGGCGCCGGAGCCGACCTGTTCACCGGCGGCGGCGGCAGCAACCTCTACGTGATCGGCGCCGGCGACACGGGCATAACCGAAGCCGCGGCCGATCGCGTCACCGACTTCACCAGCGCGGATAGCTTCGACTTCGGGCAAGGCGCCGGCAGCGGCGCGAACTACTTCGAAGGCGCGGCCGGCGGGGCCAACGACTTTGCCGCCGCGCTCGCCGCCGCCGACACCGCCCTCGACGGCACGGTGATCTACGCCGCGATCAGCTACGCCGGCGGCGTGGCTCTCTTCGTCGACCTGGACGCGGACGGCTCCGCCGACCAGGCGATCCTGCTGGTGGGCCGCGCGCTCACGAACATCAGCGAAGCCAACATCGTCTAGCCGACCGGACGATTCGGACTGCGAGGGCCGCTCCTCACGGGGCGGCCCTTTGCTTTTGGGCCGCATCAGCGCATGTCGGGCCGATGATCCTCGCGCTCCTCCAGGCCCGGATGAGTTCGACGCGCCTGCCCGGCAAGGTGTTGAAGCCCCTGTGCGGCCGCCCCATGGTCCTGCGCCAGATCGAGCGCCTGCAGCGCTGCGCCCGCCTCGGCCGCCTCGTGCTCGCGACCAGCACCGAGCCCTCCGACGACCCCCTGGCCGAAGCGGTGGCCGAAGCCGGGGTCGCGGTCCACCGCGGCCCGCTGGACGACGTGCTGGCCCGCTTCGCCGGCGCGCTGGCCGCCCATCCCGCCGAGCACGTCGTGCGCCTGACCGCCGACTGCCCCCTCGCCGACCCCGCCGTCGTCGACGCCACCGTCGCGCTGCACCTGGAGAGCGGCGCCGACTACACCTCGAACACGCCGGACACGTTCAGCTACCCCAAGGGCCAGGACGTCGAGGTGATGACCGCCGCCGCGCTCCGCCGCGTCGCCGCCGAGGCCAACAGCCGCGAGGCCCGCGAGCACGTGACCTGGGACCTCTACCACGGCGACCGCGGCTACCGCGCCGCCTGGCTGGCGAGCCCGAAGGCCGACGACGGCGACATCCGCTGGACCGTCGACACCCCCGACGACTACGCCTTCGCCGAGGCCGTCTACGAGGCGCTCTACCCCGGAAATCCCGCCTTCACGTCCGACGACATCCGCGTTTTCGTCGCCGGCCGCCCCGATCTCGCCCAGTTCGGAGGCCATCGGCGGCTATGACCGGACCGCGGATCCTCTTCGTGGCGGACGCCGGGCCCCAGGTGGGGGGCGGCCACGTCATGCGCTCGCTCACGCTGGCGAGGGCGCTGGAGGCGCAGGGCGCGAGCTATGTCTTCGTGGGTCCGCCGGCGCTCGCCGAGGTGCTGGACGCCTTCTCGCCCGACAGCGCCCGCATCCCCGCCGAGGACCTCGCGGCGGCGGCCGTGCGCGAGAGCTTCGACGCCATCGTCTTCGACCACTACGGCCTCTCCGGGCCCGACCACCGCGCCATGGCCAGGGACCGGCCGGTCCTGGTCATCGACGACCTCGCCGACCGTCCCCTGGGCGCCGACATCGTCGTCGACGCCGGCCCCGCGCGCCGCGCCCAGGACTACATCGGCCTCACCTCCGACGAGACCCGCCTGCTGCTCGGCCCGGAGTTCGCCGCGGTCCGCCCCGAATTCGCGGCGCTGCGCGAGCCGGCGCTGGCCTGGCGCGGCGAGCCGGTGCAGCGCGTCCTCGTCGCCATGGGGCTCACCGACGTCGGCGGCGTCACCGCCCGCATCGTCGATCGCGTAAGGCCCCGCGTGCAGGACGTCGGCCTCGACATCGTCCTGGGCGCCGCGGCCCCCAGCGCGCCGGGCCTCATGAAGACCGCCCGGCGCGACCCGCGCCTGTCGCTCCACGTCGACACGCCGCACATGGCCCGCCTGACCGCCGAGGCCGACATCGGGATCGGCGCGCCGGGCTCCTCCACGTGGGAGCGCTGCGTCCTGGGCCTGCCCTCGGTGCTGGTCGTCCTCGCGGAGAACCAGCGTCCCGCCGCCCGGGCCATGGCCGAACGCGGCGCGGCCCTCGTGGTCGACCTCGCGGACCCCGCCTTCGACGCCGCCTTCGACCGCGCGCTCACCCGCCTGCTGCGGGACGCCGACCTGCGCCGCGAGCTCGCCCGCGCCAGCGCCGACGTCTGCGACGGCCTGGGCGCCGGCCGCACCGCCGAAGCGTTCCTCGGCCTCATCGCCGCCCGCACGTCCTAGTCTTCCTTCCCCGTTCACGGGGAAGGGGAACCGCGCCCCGAAGAGGGCGTGGTGGAAGGGGCGGGAGCGGACTCGGAGTCAACTTCCACCCCCTCCGCCATCCGCTCTCCGCTGCGCGTGGGGGTAGTCTTAACGGAGCGTTTTCCTCCGTGGTCCAGAGAGGGTGCGATGCGCCCTCTCCGCGAGATTCGTGGCCTGAAGTACCCCGACGAGTTCGTCGTGCGGCACTTCTTCAAGCGCGGCCTGTCCGAACGGTCCGGCCGGGTGTTGGAGCTCGGCTCGGGGACCGGCAACAACCTCGCGCTCTACCAGGCCTGGGACTGGGCCTGCACGGGCGTGGACTATGACGCCGCGGCGATCGACGACGCGCGGCACAACCTGGGGGCCGGCCCGGTCCTCGTCCAGGCCGACCTGTCCCTGGGCCTGCCGCCGCTCGACGGCCCGTTCGAGGCCCTGATCGTCCCCAACCTGCTCTGCTACCTGACCGGGGCGCAGGCGCGCGCGGTGTTGACCGCGGTCAAGGCCAGGCTCGCGCCAGGGTGCGAGGTCTTCGTCCGCACGAGGCTGGTGGACGACTACCGCTATGGACGGGGGACCGAGGAGGAGCCGGACGGCTTCCGCCTGGCGACGCCCGAGACGGGCGAGGCCGGCCTCTTCAACCGCTTCTACACCCAGGCCGGGCTCGTGAGCCTCCTCACCGAGACCCTGGGCCTCGCCGACCGCGCCGAGCTCGCGGTGCGCTTCGACAACCTTCAGGCCGGCCGGCGGGTCGGCGGCAACAGCGACCTCGTGGTCTGGGGAACCGCAGCATGAAGGTGAAGATCGTCGGCGGCGGCCTGACCGGCATCCTGGCGGCGTTCGAGGCGCATCGCCTGGGCGTCCGCGACATCGAGCTCTACGAACGCTTCGACAGGCTGGGCGGCGTCGCGCTGCCCGAGGAACGCCACGGCCTGGAACTGCGCGAAGGCTGCATCTACTTCGGCCCCGCGAGCGACCCGATCCGCGCCCTGCTCGAAACCTACGGCCAGAGCTTCACCGAGTTCGAGAACCGCTTCGGCTCGCTGAGCCCGGCCGACGCGGGCCGGCCCGTCCATACCGTCGACTTCGGCGGCCCCGCCTTCGCCTGCGCCAGCACGGCGGTCACCCCGCCGGCCGGCTCCAGCCTCGCCGACCGCATCGCCGCCTATCCGTCCGAGATCGCCGGGCCGCTGGCGAAGTATGCGCAATGGCACCTGGACGCCGATCTCGCCGACGTTCACGAGAGCGCCGCGATCCCGATGGCGATCAACCGCGTCGTGCCCCTGGGCGCCGACGTCCGGGCCCTGGCCGAGGCCAAGCGCCGCGATCCCCTGGCCGACGAGCTGCTGGCCATCCCCCGCGCGCAGTGGGGCCACACCAACAACCTGACGGCCAGCCTGCCCGAGGGCGGCTTCCCGACCTTCCTGCGCCGCTGCGAGCGCGCGCTGCGGCAGATCGGGGTGAAGATCCACGAGCGCAACCTCGTCTCCCCGCGCCACGCCATCGCCACCCACGGCAAGGGCGAGGTGCTGGTCTGGGCCGCCAATCCGACGCCGCTGTTCAAGGCGCTGGACGTGCGCACGCCCAGGCTCCTGCCGAAGAGCTTCTCCACCTACGTCTTCGCCGCCCGCTGGACCGGCCCGCGGCCGTTCTACGTCCAGAACTTCACCGCCGAGGGCGCCTGCTTCCGCGCCTACGCCTACGAAAGCTCGGGCCGCACCCTGGTGACCGCCGAATGCGTCAGGGAGGCCGACCCGACCGACCTGCGCTATGAGGTCCACCGGATGCTCTGCGGCTTCGAGGGCGACCTGGCGCTGGGCGAGATCCTCTGCACCATGATCAAGCCGCGCTGGATCTACCACTCGGTCGACGCCGTCCAGCAGCTCAAGCTGCTGCGCAACGCAGCCCGCGACCGCCTGGGAACCGCGTTCGTCGACGGGGCCTGGGAGCCGTACGCCAAGGGCGAGAAGTTCGCGCAGGTGAACGCGGCCCTGGCCGCCGCGCTCGGCGTCCAGAAGGGCCGCGCGGCCGCATGAGCCCCTCGGGCCCAGGCCGGACGGCGGCGATCATGCAGCCGACCTACCTGCCCTATCTCGGCTACTTCCACCTGATCGCCGCCAGCGACGTCTTCGTCTTCCTGGACGACGTCCAGTTCGCCCGCCGCTCCTGGCAGCAACGCAACCGCATCTCGGGCGCCGCCGGGGAGGTCATGCTGTCGGTTCCCGTCCAGAAGGCCGACCGCGACGCGGCCATCAGCGAAATCCGGCTCTCCGACGCCGAGCCCTGGCGCGAGAAGCACCTCGCCGGCGTGCGCCACGCCTACGCCAGACGGCCGCACTTCGCCGAGGGCATGGCCTTCCTCGAAGAGCAGCTCGCCAGGCCCGCCGCCGGCCTCGCCGACCTCAACTGCGGCCTCATCGAAGCCGCCGCCGAAAAGCTCGGCCTCATGCGCGAGTTCGTCCGCGCCAGCACGCTCGGCGCGCCAGGCCACCGATCCGATCACCTGCTGGCCATCTGCCGCGCGGTCGGCGCCACCGACTACCTCTCGCCGATGGGCAGCCACGACTACATGCAGGACGACGGCGTCTTCGCCGCGGCGGCGTTCCCCGCCCGCTTCCAGGGCTTCGTCGAGATCCCCTACGACCAGGGCCGCCAGCCCTTCACGCCCTACATGGCCTTCCTCGACGCCGTGATGAACCTGGGCTGGGCCGGAACCGCCGCCCTCATCGGGCGCATGCAGGCGACGGGTTAGCCGATCCGGAGATCCCGTCTCAGGTCACGCCGCCTCCACCGCGGGGGCGGCGCCTTGGTAGACGAAGGCCGCATCGTCGAGGTCGATGAGCGGCAGATCGTCCTTCTCGCGCCAGTAGTCCTGGCTGTGCTGCCACTCCGGCTTGTCGCCGCGCTTGGGCAGCAGATGCATGCCCCGCATGAGGTAGCCGGGGTTGAAGTTCTCGGGATCGATCCACGAACTCAGGGTCATGTCCCGGTCCTCCGGCCGCAGCGCGACGGCGACGCTCCGGGCGCCCTTCGCATCCATGTGCCCCAGGAGGCGGCAGACGAAGTCGGCGACGAGGTCGGATCGCAGCGTCCAGCTCGCGCGGAAGTAGCCGAACACCCAGACCATGTTCGGGACGCCGGTGAACATCATGCCGCGGTAGGTCACGGTCTCGGCGAAGTTCAGCGGCCTGTCGTCGACCGTGAAGGCGATATCGCCCAGCACGTTCAGGTCGAAGCCGGTCGCGGTGATGACCACGTCGGCTTCCAGCAGCTCGCCTGACTTGAGCCGGACGCCGCCCGCCTCGAACCGGTCGATCTCGTCCGTGACCACCGAGGCCTTGCCCGCCTTCACGGCCTGGAAGATGTCGCCATCGGGCACGAAGGCGATCCGCTGGCGCCAGGGCCGGTAGCTGGGCGTGAAGTGCTGCGCCGTGACCTCGGGGCCCACGAAGGCGCTGACGCCGGCGAGCAGCTCCTGCTTGACCGCCTCAGGCTCGTTGACGGCGCGGCGCGTGAAGGCGTCCTGGTCGTGGAGGATCTTGCGGCGGACGATCTCGTGGATCCACGCCTCGTCGATCTTCAGTTCGCGCAGGGTGTCGGCCAGCTCGTTGGCGTTGCGGCCCGGAATGAAGTACGTCGGCGAACGCTGCAGCAGGGTGACGTGCGCGCACTCCCCGGCGATGTTCGGCAGCAGCGTCGCGGCCGTGGCGCCGGAGCCGATGAGCACCACCTTGCGCCCGGCCAGGTCGAGGTCGGCCGGCCAGCTCTGCGGATGGACGATGCGGCCCTGGTAGTCGGCCATGCCGGGCCATTCCGGCGTATAGCCCTCGGCGTGGCGATAGTAGCCCTGGCACATCCAGAGGAAGTTCGCCGTGAACCGGCGCCGCTCGCCGGTGTCGGTCCGGACCGCCTCGATCGTCCAGAGGCTGGTCTCGCTGGACCAGGCGGCGCGCTCGATACGATGGCGATAGCGGATGTGGGGCGCGAGGTCGTTCTCCTCGATGACCTCCCCCATGTACTTCCGGATCTCGTCGGCCGTGGCGATCGGCGGGCCGACCCAGGGCTTGAACCGGTAGCCGAAGGTGTAGAGATCGCTGTCGGAACGGATCCCCGGGTACTTGTGGGTCAGCCAGGTGCCGCCGAAGTCCTCCAGCGCCTCCAGGACCACGAAGGTCTTGCCCGGACACTGCCGGGTCAGGTGGTAGGCGCCGCCGATGCCGGAGATGCCGGCCCCCACGATCAACACATCGAAGTGTTCGGTCACGTTCAGTCCTCCCGCCTGTTCTTCCAGAGCTACCCGCAGCAGCATCGCGCGCCCGCTGCGTCCCGGCCATGATCGAGATCAATATATTATCATCGATAACATAACTGCCGCCACATGCACGCCAACGTTTGGATCGTGTCGTACGTTCGTCTCCCCGGCTGTCATCCCGGTTTGGGCGCAGCCCAAGCCTGCCCTCGCGAAGGCGGGGGACCGGGACCCAACCGAGGGCCGTGCGTCGACGCTGGGTAGAGAGGCACGACATCGACGCCGCACGGTCTTCCGATAGATCGACGCCTCGTCGCCCGTTGGGTCCCTGTCTTCGCCTGCCGCGAAACCGGGATGACAACCGTGGGTGAGCGCCCGCGCCCGCTCAGGGTCGCTAGCCGCCCTACTCCGCCTCCCCCGGCCCGATCACGCGCAGGCCCCGCGCCTCGAGTTGCTCGATCACCCCGCCCTCGGCCAGGAGCGGGCGCAGGCTCACGATCGCCACCGAGCGCCCGGGCTTGCCCAGCGCCGCCGCGATGGCCGCCGCCTGATCGCGGGTCACGCGGCGCCACAGGTCCGCGCCGCCGCCCATCAGCAACAGGCACTTCTCGAAGTTCCGCGGCCCCGTCAGCGCCGTCTTCACGTCGCCCCGCGCCCAGGCCCGCGCGGCCGCCACGTTCCGCGGGGCCTCCACGTCCTTCACCGCGTCGCTCAGGCACTGCTCGTGCAGCGCCGGCGTCAGGGTCGCCACCGCCGTCTTCAGGAACGGCGCGACCTGGTACTGCGCCGGCTCGACCAGCTTCACCTTCTCGCGCCGCGTCTGCGCCAGGATCGACGGGACCACCGCCACCCGCCCCTTCGGCTGCGCGTCTTCCAGCAGGCGCATCCCCGCCACCAGCCCCTTCCACTCGGCATAGCGCCTGGCCGGCTGGCCGATCCGCTCGCGCGCCGCCACGAACCGCGCGCGCACCGGCGGCGACAGCGTCTCCTCCAGCGGCGTCTTGGTCTTCATCTGGTTGATGGTGCGCAGGATCAGCGGGATGTCGCGCAGCCGCCCCTTCAGCCCCACGCGCGTGCCCACGATCAGGCTGTTGGCGCCCTTCAGCCGCTTGTCGAGGTAGCGCCGGTCCCACGTCGTCCCGGCCGGCAGGTCGCTGTCGGCGATCCCCAGGATCCAGACGGTGGTGTCGGCGTCCTGCACGCGCCACCACGCCGGCCCCGGCTCCACCGCCTGCACCACCAGCTCGGCCACGATATTGGCCTCGGGGTCCTCCAGCCGCGGCGCCTGCGCCCCCGCCGGCCCCGCCGGCCCCGCCAGCGCGACGGCCAGCGCCGCCCCCGGAATCCACTTCATCGCGTCACCCCCACCGCCGCACGCTCGCCCCCCGATGCGGCGAAAGCTTGGCCTTGAGAGCCGCAGGCTCGGTCATTCGAAACCACGGAAGACACAGAAAACACAGAAGCTCGCTGCAGGCCCCCGTTCTGTGCCTTCCGTGTTTTCTGTGGTTCTCAAAACGGCAGTCGACCGCTTCGCAGCGAGCGAGCCGAAATGCGCGTTGACTCGCCTCCGCCCTGCCTACACAACCCCCCGGACTCTCGCGGGAGAGGCCCTGCTTCGCTGCTCGCAGCTTCGCAGGGCGCCGAAGGCGCAACCGCCCCGGAAACGCTCAGGCAAAAGGACCGCGACGGGCTGATGAACGCTGGAAAGACCCTTCGAAGCCCTCGGGCGGAGTAGGGCGCCGAAGGAGCAGAGGGCCGCCGGACCAGGGCGCCCCGAAATCTCTCAGGCTCAGAGGACAGCGGGGGCGAAGCGGTGTCGGGGGCGATCCCTGGCGCGTGCGCATCAGCCGGAGTCGCCCTTGGCCCACGACGAGACCCTGAAGACCACCCCGCTCACGGACGACCACATCGCCCGCGGCGCGCGCATGGTCCCGTTCGCAGGCTACACGATGCCCGTCCAGTACCCGATGGGCGTGCTGGCCGAGCACCTCTGGACCCGCGAGCACGCCGGCCTGTTCGACGTCTCCCACATGGGCCAGGCCCGCCTGCGCGGCGTCTCCCCCCTCTCGGCCTTCGAGGAGGTCGTCCCCGGCGACTACATCGGCCTGAAGCCCGGCAAGCAGAAGTATTCGATGCTGCTCAACAGGACGGGCGGGATCGTCGACGACCTGATGGCCGGCCGACCCGACGACGATGGGCTCTTCGTCATCGTCAACGGCGCCTGCAAGGACAATGACTTCAAGGTCATCGACGACGAACTCGCCGGCCAGGTGGAGATCGAGCGGCTGGAGAACCGCGCGCTCATGGCCATCCAGGGCCCAGAGGCCGCCGCCGTCGTCCAGGCCCACCTGCCCGCCGCCGCCGAGATGGCGTTCATGGACATCCGCGCCATGCCCGGCTTCGGGACCGACCTCATCGTCTCCCGCTCGGGCTACACCGGCGAGGACGGCTACGAGATCTCGGTCCCCGCCGCCGAAGCCGTCCGCGTGTGGAACCTCCTCCTGGAGGACGCGCGCGTCCGCCCCATCGGCCTCGGCGCCCGCGACAGCCTGCGCCTGGAGGCGGGCCTGCCCCTCTACGGCCACGACCTCGACGAGACCGTGAGCCCGGTCGAAGCCGGCCTCACCTTCGCCGTCAACAGGAACCGCCGCGAACAGCGCGACTTCCCGGGCGCCGCGCGCATCGTGAAGGAGCTCGCCGAAGGCCCCGCCCGCGCCAAGGTCTGCCTGCGCGTGCTCGAAGGCGCCCCCGCCCGCGAAGGCGCCGAAGTCGCCGACGAGGCCGGAAACGTCGTCGGCGTCGTCACCTCCGGCGGCTACTCGCCGGTCCTGAAGGGCGGCATCGCGCTCGCCTTCGTGCCCCCGGCGCTGAAGGCCGTCGGCACGAAGCTCAAGGTCATCGTCCGCGGCAAGCCCCAGCCCGCCGAAGTCGTCGCCTCCCCCTTCGTCCCCCACCGCTACGTGAGGAAGGCGTGACGATGGCGACGCCCCACGCGCCGCAGGCGCAATCATTCAAACCACGGATTTCACCGATTTCACGGATTTCGCCACTGGCCCTCGCATCCGTGAAATCCGTGAAATCCGTGGTTCCAAACGGCAGCGCCTTCGGCGCGCACCGCTTCTAGGAGAGAGCCTACATGCGCTTCACCAAGGATCACGAGTGGGTCGAGCTCGACGGCGACGTCGCGACCGTCGGCATCACCGCCTACGCCGCCGAGCAACTGGGCGACGTGGTGTTCGTCGAGACCCCCGACGTCGGCAAGGCCGTGAAGGCCGGCGACGCCTTCGCGGTCGTCGAGAGCGTCAAGGCCGCCTCCGACGTCTACGCCCCCATCTCGGGCGAAGTGGTCGAGGCCAACCCCGAGCTCGGCGACGCCCCGGAGACCGTCAACGCCTCGCCCGAGCAAGGCGGCTGGTTCGCCAAGGTCAAGCTCGCCGACAAGTCCGAGTACGACGCCCTCATGGACCGCGCCGCCTACGAAGCCTTCCTCCAGACGCTCTAGCCGCGCGCAGCGCTATCAAGATGAACCACAAAGACCACCAAGCTCACCAAGACACCCGCTCAAGCTCAGCATTCTTCGTGCCCTTGGTGTCCTTGGTGGTTGAACCTTACCTGCCGGTGACCTGACCCCATGCGCTACCTGCCCCTCACCGCCGACGACCGCGCCGAGATGCTCGGCGTCATCGGCGCGCCCGACGTGGACGCCCTGTTCGTCGACGTGCCCGAGGCCGCGCGCCTCTCCGGGCCGGTCGACCTCCCCGCCCACGCCGGCGAGCTGGAGGTGGAGCGCGAGCTCGCCCGGCTCTCCGCCATGAACCGCGCCGCCGGGGACGGGCCGTTCTTCTGCGGGGCGGGCGCCTACAGGCACCACGTGCCGGCGACGGTGGACCACGTCATCCAGCGGTCCGAATTCCTCACCAGCTACACGCCCTACCAGCCCGAGATCGCCCAGGGCACGCTGCAAGTGCTGTTCGAGTTCCAGACCCAGGTCGCCGCCCTCACCGGCATGGATGTGGCCAACGCGTCCATGTACGACGGCTCCACCGCCTGCGCCGAGGCCGTGATGATGGCCCAGCGCGTGACCCGCCGCGAGAAGGCGATCCTCTCCGGCGGCCTGCACCCGCACTACGCCGCCGTCACCCAGACCATCGCCCACGCCGAGGGCATGGAGATCGAGCGCCTGGCCGCCGCCATCGACGCCGAGGCCGCGGTCATCGACGCCATCGACGAGGCGACCGCCTGCGTCGTCGTCCAGACCCCGAACGTGTTCGGCGTCGTCACCGACGTGACCAGGATCGCCGAGGCCGCCCACGCCCGGGGAGCGCTGCTGATCGTCGTCACCACCGAGGCCGTCTCCTTCGGCCTGCTGAAATCGCCCGGCGAGATGGCCGCCGACATCGCCGTCGCCGAGGGCCAGTCGATCGGCAACGCCCTGAACTACGGCGGCCCCTACGTCGGCCTCTTCGCCTGCCGCGAGAAGCTGGTCCGCCAGATGCCCGGCCGCCTCTGCGGCGAGACGGTCGACGCCGAGGGCCGTCGCGGCTACGTGCTGACGCTGTCCACCCGCGAGCAGCACATCCGCCGCGAGAAGGCGACGTCGAACATCTGCACCAACTCGGGCCTCTGCGCGCTCGCCTTCACCATCCACATGACCCTGCTGGGCGGGACGGGCCTGGGCCAGCTCGCCCGGCTCAACCACGCCAAGGCCCGCGAGTTGAAGACCGCCGTCGAGGGCGCGGGGCTGGAGGTGCTGACGCCGCGCTTCTTCAACGAGATCGCCGTGCGCACCAGGGGCCCGGCCGCCGCCGCCGTCGACGCAGCCCTGGCCCACGGCGTCGTCGCCGGCGTCCCCTATTCCCGCCTCGACCCGCACGCCGGCCTGGACGACGTCCTGCTGCTCTGCGCCACCGAGACCACCACCCCTGAAGACATCGCGGCCCTCGCCGCTGCGCTGAAGGCCGCCTGATCATGACCATGCAGAACGTTGGCCGTCCCACCCGTCCCGAAGGCGCGTCGGAGACCGCCGGCTTCCAATCGCTGACCGGCGGCCGCGGCCTGCTGCAGGACGAGCCGCTGATCTTCGAACTGGGCGGCTGGTCCAAGACCGGCGTCGACCTGCCCGAGCCGGATCAGGACGCCAGCGACCTCGCGGGCCTGACCCGCGCCGACCTGCCCCTCCCCGGTCTCTCCGAGCCCGAGGCCATGCGCCACTACGTGCGCCTCAGCCAGAAGAACCACGCCATCGACCTGGCGCTCTACCCGCTGGGCTCATGCACGATGAAGCACAACCCGCGCCTCAACGAGAAGGCCGCCCGCCTGCCCGGCTTCGCCGACCTGCACCCCCTGGCGCCGGTCGCCACCGCGCAAGGCGCGCTCGCCCTCATGGACCGCCTGGCCCACTGGCTGAAGACGCTCACCGGCATGCCCGCCGTCGCGCTGTCGCCCAAGGCCGGCGCCCACGGCGAGCTCTGCGGCCTGCTCTGCATCAAGGCCGCCCACGAGGCCGCCGGCCAGGGCCACCGCCGCACCGTCCTGGTCCCCACCAGCGCCCACGGCACCAACCCCGCCACCGCCGCCTTCGTCGGCTACACCGTCGCCGAGATCGCCCAGACCCCCGACGGCCGCGTCGACCTCGCCGACCTCGAACTCAAGCTCGGCCCCGACGTCGCAGCGATCATGGTCACGAATCCAAACACTTGCGGCCTCTTCGAGCGCGACATCCTGGAGATCAGCCGCCTGACCCACGCCGCCGGCGCCTACTTCTACTGCGACGGGGCCAACTTCAACGCCATCGTCGGCCGCGTCCGCCCCGGCGACCTCGGCGTCGACGCCATGCACATCAACCTGCACAAGACCTTCTCCACGCCGCACGGCGGCGGCGGGCCGGGCGCAGGCCCGGTGGTGCTCTCCGAGGCGCTGGCGCCCTTCGCGCCGGCCCCCTGGGTCGTCAGCAGCGCTGAAGGCTTCGAGCTGGTCGAGGAGCCCACCGCCGAGGCCGCACAGGCCTTCGGCCGCATGTGCGCCTTCCACGGCCAGATGGGCATGTTCGTCCGCGCCTACGCCTACATGCTGAGCCACGGCTCGGACGGCCTGCGCCAGGTCGCCGAGGACGCCGTCCTCAACGCCAACTACGTCAAGGCCCGCCTCGCCGACGTCATGACCCCGGCCTTCCCGGACGGCCCGTGCATGCACGAGGCCCTGTTCGACGACCGCTGGCTGGACGGTACGGGCGTCACCACCCTCGACTTCGCCAAGGCGATGATCGACGAGGGCTTCCATCCGATGACCATGTACTTCCCGCTGGTCGTCCACGGCGCGATGCTGATCGAACCGACCGAGACCGAGTCCAGGCGCGAGCTCGACCGCTTCTGCGAGGCGCTGCGGGCGCTGGCGAACGCGGCCCGCGGCAACGATAAGGACCGGTTCAAGGCCGCCCCGCACCTTGCCCCGCTGCGGCGGCTGGACGAGACGCTGGCCGCGCGCAAGCCCAGGCTGGCCTGGAAGCCGGAGACGCTCGCCGCGGAGTAGATCGCGGCGCAACTGCGCAGCTTCTGCGGCAAGACTGTGTCAACCCTGCATAGAGGGTGTGGCGCCGGCGCCATGCCAGGCGGAATAGGCGCCCGTGGAGAAATTTTAACGGCGACCTGTCTTTACGAGTCTCCGGCACGCACGCATATGGGACGGGTGACGGCGGAACCTCCCCGCTTCGCCGCACGCTCCCCAGGACTACCAAGTGACTTTCGCCATGCCCTCTCTGCGCGTGTACCGCGCCACGGACGACTTCGCGCGCGAAGTTGCCGGCCGCATCAAGCGGGGCGGCCTGGTCCTGCTTGGCTTCGCGATCATCGTCCTGGGGATCATCATCGCGCCGCTGCCGGGTCCGGGCGGGATCCCGGTGATCGTGGTCGGCGTGATGATCGTGCTGCGCAACAGCTTCAAGGCGCGCCGCCAGTTCGTGCGGCTGCACCGGGCCTATCCGAAGACGCTCTACCCGATCCGCCGCCTGCTCAGGCGCGACCCGGAAGTCGTGGCGCTCTTCTACCACCAGACGCTCCGCGTCGAGCGCCTGCTGCTCCCCGCCCGCCTGCGCTTCATCAAGCCGCTCCGCCGCCGCTTCCGGCGGCGGTAGCAACCTCCTCTCCCCCCGCGAAGCGGAGAGGGAGAGGGCAGGGAGAGGGCGGCTCGGCCTCGACGCGGGCTGAGCGGTTCAGCGGGAAGGCGCTGTGTCGCGGGCGTTGTCGGTCGAGACGCCGGCCTGCCGCTTTCCATGCCGGCGCCGCCCTCTCCCTACCCTCTCCCTCTCTTCGCGCCCACGGCGCTCGGGGGAGAGGAGGATGACAGCTTTTGATGCGAAAAGCGCAGGTGGCGCCCACGAACCCCACAACGCGCGACGGACAGTCCGGATACGCCGGCCGGCTTCTCCCCAGATGCGGAAGCGGCCGAAGACTGTTCATGCGGTTGTGGGGTTCGTGGACTGGTCACGGGCCCGGACGTTCCCCAACGCCGGGTCCGGCCACGGGCCGCGCCTTCAGGGGTGCTGAATTCGCGCGCGGCCCGGTTTCTTCAAGCTATTGCAGCTTCCCCGCCAACTGGCCGATCGCCTGGTCGATCAGCGGGTCGGTCTTCGCGGCGGACAGGCGCTTCACCAGCACCTCTTCCGCCATCACCGCGGCGAGTTCCGCGGCGGCCGCGCGCACCTCGGCGGCGGCCTGGGCCTCGGCCTGGGCGATCTTGCGCTCGGCCATCTGGCCGCGGCGCTCGAGTTGTTCGGCCAGCTTGACCTGCGCGTCGGCCTGCAGGCGCTTGGCCTCCTCCTGGGCGTTGGCGAGCATTTCGGCGGCCAGCTTCTCGGAGGCCTCCTTCTGCGCCTTCACCTGATCGAGCAGGGCCTTGGCTTCGTTGCGCAGGCCTTCGGCCTCGTCGAGCTGGGCCTGCACCTTGGCGCCGGCGTCGTCCAGCATCCGGGCGGCGAGCTTATGCACGCCGGCGGACGCCAGGATCAGCATCAGCACCACGAAGGCGATGGCGATCCAGAAGTGGGAGTCGAGCAGAAGCGCCATTGGACCTTAACCCCTCGCCCCGGCGAGCTCGGCGGCCGTGGCGGCCTTGCCGGTCAGTTTCTGGACGATGGCCTGGGCGGTGTCCTGGGCCACCGTCTGCACGTGGCCCATGGCGGACTCGCGCGCGGCGGCGATGCGGGCCTCGGCTTCGGCGCCCTTGGCCGAAAGCTTGGCTTCCTCGTCCGCCAGGCGGGCGGCGACCTCGGCCTGCGCCTTGGCGCGGGCCTCGTTGGCGACGCGCTGGGCGTTGGCCCGGGCCGTCGCCATCTCGGCCTGCGCCGCGGCGGCGGCCTGGTCGGCCTCTTCCTTCAGGCGGCGCGCCTCGGCGATGCCGCCCGAGATGGTGTTCTCGCGCGCCTCGATGGTGCCCCCGAGACGAGGCACCACGAAGGCCTTCATGAAGATCATCAGGCCGAAGAAGATGATCAGGAACCAGAGGATCTGGCCTGGCCACCAGGCCATGTCGAACTGCGGCAGGCCCGCCGAGTGGCCGCCGGCCGCTTCCGTGCCTTCATGCGCGCCAGCCGCGCCGGGCTCGTGACCCGGAGCCGCGGGGGCGGCGTGATCTTCAGTGTTCTGCATCGCCATCGAGCGCGAATGCGCCGTCTTAAAACACGAACAGGATGAGCAGCGACACGACGAAGGCGAACAGGCCCATCGTCTCGGTCAGCGCCATGCCCAGGAACAGCATCGTCTGCTGGCTGGCGGCGGCCGACGGATTGCGGATGGCCGCTTGCAGGTAGTTGCCGAACAGCACGCCCAGGCCGACACCGGCCCCGATCATGCCCGACGTCGCAAGGCCAGCGCCGATGAGCTTCGCGGCAGCAGGATCCATTTCCATTGTCCTTTTCCGAAATCCTTGAAGGAGTATTTGGCTGTTGGGTTAGTGGCCGTGACCGAAGTTCACGACCTCGTTCAGGTAGACGGTGGCGAGCACCGTGAAGACGAAGGCCTGCAGGAAGGCCACGACGAGCTCCAGGCCCGTGAGAGCCACGATCATGGAGAACGACAGGGTCGCCGGGATGATGGCCAGCGTGTTGAGGCCCAGCTCCGAGAAGGCGAACAGGCCCAGGCCCACCACGAACGAGCCGAACAGGCTCAGCACCACGTGGCCGCCCATCATGTTCCCGAACAGACGCATCGCCAGGGTCACCGGGCGCACGAAGTACGAGATCATCTCGATGACCACCATCAGCGCGCCGCCGATGACGCCCATGCCGGGGATCCAGAACAGCGTCAGGAACTTCGGCCCGTGCTTGATGAAGCCCAGGATGAAGACGCTGAAGAAGGTGAGCACCGCGAGCGTCGCGGTGATGGCGAGCTGCGACGTCACGGTGAAGGTCCAGGTCTGGCCCGCCAGGCTCCCGACCGAGAGCACGACGCCCATCAGGTTCAGGATGAAGATCGTGCAGAACAGCGTGAAGAGGTACGGAATGTACGGGCGGCCGTGCGGGCCGATGATCGGCGTCACCAGCGACTTGTCGACCATGCCGTAGAACGCCTCGGCCACGGCCTGGCCGCGGTCCGGCACCACCTTCTGCCTGGCGGTCAGCATGAAGAACGCCACCAGCAGCCCGGCGCCGATCAGCATCGCGCCCACCGAATTGGTGATCGACATGTCGAAGTGGATCGGTCCCACGTCGAACTGCGGCCCTTCCCAGATCTTGTGGATCAGGAACTGGTGCATCGGGTCGATCTTCGGCGCTTCCGCCATCGCGTCGTCCTAGTCCTCGTCCTGGTCGCCGGGAACGGGGGGCGACTGCCCCGCTTTCGCCAACGCCTCGTTCTGCATCCGCTGGGCGTTGCGCACCGCAGCGAAGATGGAAAGTCCAGCGCCTCCGAAGAGCCCGATGATCAGGCCCCACGGCGGTGCATGCGTGATGAAGTTGTCCACGAGCCAGCCGAGACCGACCCCCATGAACACCCCACCGACCACTTCGCCGACGAAGCGGTAACCCTGCGCCATGGCCCGTTGCGAGTCGCCGCTCGTCTGCCGGGCCTGCGCCGCCTCAGCCGCGGCGATCCGGCGGTCGAGGCTGTCGGCCTCGGCGTTCGGCTCGTCCTTACGGCGCATTCGTGGGATGGCCTTACGACCGCCACGTCGCCGCCACGGCGGGGGCTTCAGGTCGCGCGGAACCTATAGAGCCGTGTGCAGTGCGTCAAGGCTCGTCGGAATACCCGTAACATATTGATTTTTCTATGTTAAATGTTCCCGCGACGCAACGCCCGGCGTTGCCTCTGGGGAAGGCCGGGCCTATTGCGCGGCCATCGCCTCGGCCTGGCGCAGGTCGACGCTGACCAGTTGCGACACGCCCCGCTCGGCCATGGTGACGCCGAACAGGCGGTCGGTGCGGGCCATGGTCACCGGGTTGTGGGTGATCACGATGAAGCGCGTCTCGGTGCGCCGGCACATCTCGTCGACCATGTTGCAGAAGCGGTCGACGTTGGCGTCGTCCAGCGGCGCGTCCACCTCGTCCAGCACGCAGATGGGCGCGGGCTGGGCCAGGAACACCGCGAAGATCAGCGCCGAGGCGGTCAGCGCCTGCTCGCCGCCGCTCATCAGGCTCATGGTCGAGAGCCGCTTGCCCGGCGGACAGGCGTAGATCTCCAGGCCGGCCTCCAGCGGGTCGTCCGATTCCACCAGCCGCAGCTCGGCCTGGCCGCCCTGGAACAGGGTCTCGAACAGCGCCTTGAAGTGCGCGTTGATCACGCCGAACGCCGCGGTCAGCCGCTCGCGGCCCTCGTGGTTCAGTTCGTCGATGCCCTGGCGCAGCCGTGCGATCGCGCCGGTCAGGTCGGCGCGCTCGACGTTCATCGTCTCCAGGCGCGCGCCCAGTTCGCCGGCCTCCTCCTCGGCCCGCAGGTTGACCGGGCCGATCGATTCGCGCTGGCGCTCCAGGTTGAAGAGGTGGGCCTCCATGCCCTCGGCGTCGGAGGGGATCGCCACGGCCTCGTCGGCGAGCTTCCGCGCCAGCTCCTCCGGCTCCATCCGCGCCCCCTCGCGGATGTTGGCCGCCACCTCGGCCAGGCGCTGGGTCGCGGCCTCCGAGTGGGCCGACAGGCTCGCGCGCACCTCGCGGGCTTCGGACGCCGCCGCGTCGCTGGCGCGCAGGCCGCGCTCGGCTTCGGCCCGCTCATGCTCGGCGGCGGCCAGGGCGTCCGACGTCTTGGCCCGGCGCGCCTCGGCCACGGCCAGCTCGTCCAGCAGCGCGGTCTTGCGGCCCACCAGCGTCGACGGCGCATCCTTCGCCGCCGCCAGCGCCGCGTGCGCCTTGACCCGCGCCTCGTCCAGCGACGCCACCCGTTTCGCGGCGGCGGCCGAGCGGCGGGTCCAGTCGTCGTGCTCGCGCGTCAGGGTCTCGAGCCGCCCGGCCCGGCCGTTGCGCTCGCGGATCTCCATC
>NZ_JAHBYD010000027.1 GCF_019636135.1 Phenylobacterium sp. | reverse complement strand
GCGATCGCCAGCGGCTGGCCTGGCGCATCCACCGCATAGCGCGCCGCCCACTGCACGAACGCCACCGTCCCGGGCGGCAGGCGCGGATCGTCCAGCCGCTCGGCCACGGGCTTGAGCGGCCGGTTGCCCCCCGTCGCGTCGCGAAGGTCGGTGACCACGCCGCGGATCAGCCGCGGCCCCAGCGGCACGGCGACCTGGTCGCCGGCCTCCAGGCCCATGCCCTCCGGCTCGGCGTAGTCGAACGCCTCGGGCAGCGGCATGGGGATCAGGACGGAAGCGATGCGGCTCATAGGTTTGCGAGCCACCGCATCGCAGCTACAAGCGGCGCGAACAAGAGACGGATCACGATGCAGCTCTTCCTCGATACGACCGACACCGCCGTCCTGAAGGACATGGCCGCCACGGGCCTGGTCGACGGCGTCACCACCAACCCATCCCTGATCGCCAAAAGCGGACGCAATATGCTGGAGGTGATCGCGGAGATCTGCGGCCTCGTGGACGGCCCGGTCTCGGCCGAGGTCGCCGCCATGGACGTCGAGGGCATGCTGGCCGAGGGCCGCAAGCTGGCCGGCGTGGCCACCAACGTCGTCGTGAAGGTCCCGCTCACCCGCGAGGGCCTGATCGCCACGGCCGAGTTCGCCGCCGAGGGCATCCAGACCAACGTCACCCTCTGCTTCTCGGCGGCCCAGGCGCTGCTCGCCGCCAAGGCGGGCGCGACCTACATCAGCCCGTTCATCGGCCGCCTGGACGACCACGGCGCCGACGGCATGGACCTGATCACCGAGATCCGCGCCATCTACGACAACTACGACTTCGACACCGAGATCCTGGCCGCCTCGATCCGCACGCCGGCGCATGTGACCCAGGCGGCGCTCGCCGGCGCCGACTGCGCGACCATCCCGCCCGACGTCTTCCAGGCGCTCTTCAAGCATCCGTTAACCGAACGGGGGCTCCAACAGTTCATGGCGGACTGGGCCAAGACCGGACAGTCCATCTTGTAGAGGTCGAGGCGCCATGGACGGGTCGCAGGGTGAACTTTTCGCAGCCAGCCCGCTGGATCCGTCCGAGGTGCGACGCTTCCTGGCCGACAACCCCGACTTCCTGAAGGGCGACGACGGCCTGCTGGCCGAGCTCGGCCTGACGGTCGCCACGTCGAACGTGGTGGAGTTCGCGCCGCTCGCGCGCGTCCACGCCGCGCACCAGGAAGAGACCAAGCAGCGCCAGATGCTGGAGGAGGTGGCGCGCGCCAACTTCGCCGCCCAGGCCCAGACGCACGGCGCCGTGGTCGACCTGCTGGACGCCCGCAACAACGCCGACCTCGCCCGCCGCGTCGACGAGGTCGCCCGCACGCGCTTCGGCCTCGCCGCCGGCGTGATCGCGCTCGAATGCGACGGCCTGCCGCCCGCCGGCTGGCGCGGCCTGGTCCAGGGCCAGGTCGACCTGATCCTCGACGGCCCGCACCGGCTGGCCCGCATGGGCTTCGCGCCGACAGCCCTCGGCCTTTTCGGCGACGACGCCGGCGAGATCGCCTCGATGGCCATGGTGCGCATGGCGATCTGGGAGCCCGCCCGGCAGGGCCTGCTGGCCTTCGGCTCGCACGACCCGGAAGGCTTCACGCCCGAGATGGGCAGCGAGCTGGTCGCCTTCCTCGCCCGCGTCGCCGAACGCACGGCCGAGCGATGGCCGCTGCTCTGAGCGCCCCCAGGACCGCGGAGGCGGCGCGGCAGGCCTGGCTGCAGCATCTCGCCCACGAGCGCCGCGCCTCGCCGCGGACGCTGGAGGCCTACGGCTTCGCGGCCCAGCGCTACCTGACCTTCCTCGAGCGGCACCGCGGCGAGAGCCTGAGCGTCGCGGCGATGACCGGCGTCACGCCCGCCGAGATCCGCGCCTGGCTCGCGCACCTGCGCTCCGGCGACCGTCCGCTCTCGCCCCGCTCGCTCAGCCAGGCGCTCAGCGCCATCCGCACCTTCCACCGCTTCCTCGACCGCCGGCTCGACGCGCCCAACCCGGCCATCGCCCTCGTCCGCGGCCCGCGCGTGAAGCCCGGCGCGCCCAGGCCCGTCACCGAGGACCAGGCCGCGGGCCTGCTGGCCGAGCCGGGCCTCGACCCCGACCGCGAGGACTGGGAGGCGGCCCGCGACCAGGCGGTGCTGACCCTGCTCTACGGCTGCGGCCTGCGCATCTCCGAGGCGCTCGGCCTCAGGCGCGCCGACGCCCCGCTGGGCGACCTCCTCCGCATCACCGGCAAGGGCGGCAAGACCCGCATGGTTCCGGTGCTGCCCGCCGTGCGCGCCGCGGTCGACGCCTATCTCGCCGAGGTCCCGTTCGCGATCGAGGCGGACGACGCCCTCTTCCGCGCCAGGCGGGGCGGGCCGCTGTCGCCCCGCCACGTCCAGGCGACCGTCCAGACGCTGCGCAGCCGCCTCGGCCTGCCGGCCAGCGCCACGCCGCACGCCCTGCGCCACGCGTTCGCCACGCACCTGCTGGGCGCCGGAGCCGACCTGCGCTCGATCCAGGAGCTCCTGGGCCACGCGTCGCTCTCGACCACGCAGCGCTACACCGAGGTGGACGCAGCCGCCCTGCTCAGCGCCTACAGCGCCGCGCACCCGCACGCCTGACGCCAGGGCCCAGCGGACGACGCCGGCGCGGACGAAGTTCTGCGTCGGAGCGTCCCGGGGGAGGAGGAGGGCTTTCGATTGGGCGACCGCTTCCGTTCGAGTCCTCGGCGACCCCGCTCAGCCGACGGTGATCCACCCCTCGCCGAGGGACGAGGCCGCGACGCCGGCCAGGATCACCTGGCCGCCGCCGATCATGCCGACGATCGTGTCCGCGCCGCTCTGCGCGACCCAGTAGGTGGTGCCGGCGTCCAGGACGAGGCGGTCGCCCTCGGCGAAGTCGAAGTCGGTGATGAGGTCGATGCCGGCCTCGCCGAACGAGTGGAACGTGTCCGCGCCCGCGCCGCCGGTCATGGTGTCGTCGTCCCGGTCGCCCGAGAGGTAGTCGTCGCCCGCGCCGCCGATGAGCACGTCGTCCTGCTGCCCGCCGCGCAGGGTGTCATTACCGGCGCCGCCTTCGCAGGTGTCGGCGCCGAGGTTGCCGTAGACGAGGTCGTCGCCGGCGTCGCCCGACAGCCGGTCGTCGCCCTTGCCGCCGACCACCCAGTCGTCACCGGCGCCGCCCGAGGCCGTGTCGTCGCCCTGGTTGCCGTTGATGTCGTCGAAGTTCGCGGAGCCGCGCAGCACGTCGTCGCCCTCGCCGCCGCGGATCACGCTGCCCGTGGCGCTGCCGCGCAGGACGTCGTCCTCCGCGCCGCCCGTGATCGCCGACATGTTGCCGGACAGCCATTGGCGCACGACGGCCGCGCCGGCGTCCGACACCGCCGACGCGTGGATCGTCCCGGTCTCGACGACGTCCGTCGAGGTGAGGATCTTCAGCTTCAGCGCCGAATTGCCGTCGACCGTCGCGCCGGAGACGTTGCGCAGCAGGATATAGGCGTCGTGGTCGTCGAACGACTGGACGATGTTGCCCTCGAGCGTGACGTCGCGGGAATTGCCCACCGTGATGGCGTTGAAGGTCGCGCCGGCCACCAGGTTGCCGCGGATGACCACGTGTTCGTAGGGCAGGTCGCCGACTTCGTCGCGAAGGCAGATCCCCTGGACGATGTAGCCGTCGCCGCGCACGAAGATGTTGTTCTCGATCAGGATGTCGTGCGCCGAGGACGTGGTGTTGGTGGTCCAGAACTGGATGACGTCGCCGTGGTCGCCCTCCTTGATGTGGAAGTCGCGGAAGCTGTTGCGCGCGATGGTCACGAACGACGAGCCGCCGCCGCGGACGCCGTCCATCCGCAGGTCGTGGAATTCGTTGTCGCTGATGGTCAGGCGCGTGTCGTCGAGGTGGCTGACGCCCCAGTAGAGCTGCTCGAACGTCGAGTTGGTGATGCTGACGTCGGTGCTGCTGCGGACCTGAAGGCCCCCCGCGTCGTTGGTCGGGTCGTCGTCCAGGCTGCCGTGGAAATAGACCTGGTCGAAGGCGATGCGCGCGCTGCCGCTGACCGCGTTGGGCGACGAATCCGCGCCCGGCTGCGACAGGATCGTGAGGTCCCGGAAGGTGAGGCCGGCGCTCCCCTGGACGGTGAGGCCCGCGATCTCGGCCGGGGCGTTCGGGTCCTGCGACGTGATCGTGACGCCGGCGCCCGCGACGTCGATCTTGCTGATGCGTACGCCGTCGTAGCGGCCCGCGGCGAGCGCGATGACGTCGCCCGCCTGCGCGGTCTTCAGGGCGGCGCCCAGCGCCGCCGTGTCGCCGACCGCGATCACGCTCATCGGAAACCCCCACGCATGCCTCGGCCCCCTCACGCCCACGGACTGATACGAAGACGCATACGCGAAGGACGGCTAAGGCTTAGATAAGCAGCTTGGCCATGTCGGTGTCGAATCGCGCCGATTCCCCTCGAGAACCGCGACATCCCGTCGCGACCAGAAGCTCAAAAGCTTCGCCGTATCAGATGGTTATGGCCAAGTTTGGGGAGGCGGGGCGCCGACGCGCGAAACGCGCGGCCATCGCGGCGGCCCACGGACACGCGCCAGCGACCGCCGAAGCGGCGCCGCAAAGCTGTCGACGACCGGAAAATCTGGAGCGGGCGAGGCGATTCGAACGCCCGACCCCAACCTTGGCAAGGTTGTGCTCTACCCCTGAGCTACGCCCGCGCTCCGTGGGGACCGATGGGCGTCCCCGTGCGAGAGGCGGCCTTATGACAGACCACTTTTCGCATTGCAAGCGGTCGAATGACGCGGTCGCGAAGCGGCGGCGTCGGCGCGCCTTCAGGCGAAGCGGCGGGCCGATCGTCAGCGGAACTTGGGGGTCTTCAGGCGGCGCTTGTTGACGTGGCCTTCCGGGTTCGGGGCGTCCACCTCCTCGGGGAATTCGCCCTTGAAGTAGTAGCGCTGCCAGGCCGCCTTGGTGGCCTCCGGGTCGCCGCGGAAGATCTTCTGGTTGAACTCGGACCGGTGCTTCTCCCAGACGTCGTACTGGTGGCGGAGCTCCGGGTCGCTGTCCATGCGCCGGATCACTGGCTGGATGTCGTGCAGCATCCTGTCCTGCAGCAGCGTGATGAAGCAGAAGGGCTCGCCCTTCTCGAAGCGCACGCGGCCGGGGCGGGTGAAGATCCAGTTCATCGTGAAGGGGAAGGGCAGCCAGTCGGTCTCGACCACGCCCGCCAGCGGCTGGATGCCGTCCTTCACGTGGTTGGGCGGCCCCTGGGCCAGCATCGACCAGCCGGGCGGCGTGCGGAACAGGTAGCCGGCGTGGAAGGTCAGCACCCCGTGGCTGAAGTGGCTGGACGCCAGCTTGTGGAAGTCGGGGTTCGGCGTATCGGGCCGCAGCGTGATGTCGGCCTGCATGTTGCCGCCGTTCCACTCGGCGGTGAACGACATCGGGCAGAGCAGCTCCCAGCCCGAGGAGTTGGCCATGGCCAGCGGCAGGCAGCGGTAGGGATGGCGGGCGGTGAAGTTGTCCATCCAGGCGCGCTGCGGGCGGCCGGGCACGAGCTCGGGCGGCCGTTCGGTGACCGGGAAACACTCCAGTTCCATGGGCGGCTGGCTCACGCGACCTCCACGCTTGTCTGGCGCGACCCTTAAGCCCCGGCGCGCGACCGCGTCCACCGCGAAACGGCCGCCCGGAACGGCAAAGGCCCCGCCGGTGGGCGGGGCCTCGCTTGTCAGGTCCGTCTGCCGGCGATCAGGCCAGGGCGGCCTTGCGGCGGCGGATCATGGCGCCGGCCATGCCGAAGCCGCCGATCATCAGGGCCCAGGTCGCGGGCTCGGGCACGATGCCGGCCAGCCCGTCGTACTCGAACGCGTCGGCCGACGACTCGAACCTGATGCTCGTCACCTTGGTCGTGCCGAAGCTGTAATACACGCGGAAGCCTTGCGTGCGGTCGCCGGTGCCGGGCGGGTCGCCGCCCCAGATGTCGGCGCCCTCGAACACCGTCGAGCCGCCGTCCTCATGGAAGAAGGTGACTTTGTTGTAGGTGTCGGGCGAGCCCATGTAGAAGCTGAAGCCGCGCAGGGTGGCCCCGCCGAGCAGCGTGTAGGTCGCGGACGTGCCGCCCTGCACCGACGCATAGTTCGTGTTGTCCACCGGGTTCGCCGCGCCGCCGATGATGATGCCGCCCGAGTACGGCGGCGGGGCGCTGGTCGAGATCGGATCCTGGAACTCGTCCGGATACTCGATGATGTTGCCGACATAGGACGTCAGTGGGCTGTCGATGTCGTCGAAGTTGTCGAGCATGATCTGGTTGTGTGCGGCGAGCGTGGCGCCGTGCAGATCGTCGGCGACGGCGGCCGAGACGACGATCGCAGCGTTGGCGGACGAGGCCACGCCTGCGAACGCAATCGCGGACACGGCCGCGAGAACAAGCTTCTTCATGAAACTTCCCCGATTTCCGGACCCACCCGATAGCTAGCCCGGTCCATACCTTAACCATACACTAACGTTGGAAACTCGACGAACAAGAATCACCCGAAAAGCGAATCTTCGGCGAAAACGGTGACGCTTCAGTCAGTCTCGGCTAAGGCGAGGCATGATGTCCCGCGACGAGTTCCTCGCATTTCTGGTAGAGTTGAAAGTCGAACACTCGACATACGAGCATCCGGCCGTGTTCACCGTCGGCGAGAGCGGGAACATCAAGCAGAAGATCCCGGGCGCCCATACGAAGAACCTGTTCCTGAAGGACGCCAAGGACCAGCTCTGGCTCGTTTCGGCCGAGGCGCACGCCGAGATCGACCTGAAGCGCCTGCACACCGTGATCGGGTCGGCGCGGCTGTCGTTCGGCAAGGCCGAGCTGATGGCGGCGACGCTGGGCGTGACGCCCGGCTCCGTCACCGCCTTCGGCCTCGTCAACGACCGGGACCGCCGGGTGCGGTTCGTGCTGGACCGGACCCTCGCCGAGGCCGGCATCGTCAACTTCCATCCGCTGACCAACACCGCCACAACGGGCGTCGGCCAGGCGGGCTTCCGGCGCTTCCTCGCGGCGGTCGGCGTGGTCCCGCTCGTGGTTGATTTCGACACGATGGCCGTCGTGCGGTAGCGATCGGCCCAACTTGCGACCATCTTGGGCGCGAGACGTTCTCAGGCACTCAAGGGACAAGGACACCGGGCATGACCCTCATCGGGGAAACCCACCAAGGCGGCGCGCCGGCGCCGGCCGACCTCATCAAGGACGCCACCGACGCCAGCTTCGTGGCCGACGTGATCGAGGCGTCGAAGACGACGCCGGTGATCGTCGACTTCTGGGCGCCCTGGTGCGGCCCGTGCCGCCAGTTGGGCCCGGCCATCGAGAAGGCCGTGGTCGCCGCCAGGGGCGCGGTGAAGCTGGTCAAGATCGACATCGACAAGAACCCCGCCTACGCGGGCCAGCTTCGCGTGCAGTCGATCCCGGCGGTGTTCGCCTTCGTGGACGGCCGGCCGGTGGACGGCTTCATGGGCGCTCTGCCCGACAGCCAGGTGAAGTCGTTCGTCGACCGCCTGGCCAAGCAGGGCGGCGGCTCGCCGATCGACGAGCTGATCGGGATGGCGAAGGAGTCGCTGGCGCTGAACGACCTGGGCGGCGCGGCCCAGGCCTATGCCCAGGCGCTGCAGATGGATCCGGGCAACGCCAAGGCCATCGGCGGCCTCGCCCGCCTCTACCAGACCCAGGGCGACCTGGAGCGCGCCGCCGAGGTGCTGGAGATGGCCGCGCCCGACGCCAGGGACCCCGACATCGACGCCGTGCGCGCGGCCCTCACCCTGGCCGCCGAGGCGCCTTCGGAGACGGCCGAGTTCGAGGCCCGCCTCGCCAGGGACCCCGACGACCACGAGGCGCGCCTGGAATATGCCAAGGCCCTGGCCGGAGCCGGCAGGATGATGGAGGCGGCCGACGCGCTGCTCGAAAGCATCCGCCGCGACCGCGAGTGGAACGACCAGGCGGCGCGCAAGCAGCTCCTCACCATCTTCGAGGCCGCCGGCCCGGTGTCGGACGTGGCCAGGCAGGGCCGCCGCAAGCTCTCGTCCATCCTGTTCAGCTAGCCAGGGAAAGGGCCCGATGGCCCCCTATCGCAGTCTCGCCGACCTGCCGCAGTTGATCCCGGTGTTCCCGCTGGACGGCGCGCTGCTGCTGCCCGGCGGCGAGCTGCCGCTGCAGATCTTCGAGCCGCGCTACCTCAACATGGTGGACGACGCGATGGCCGGGGACCGCGTCATCGGCATGATCCAGACCCGGGGCGGCTCGCGGGCGCGCCCGAAGCTCGCCAGCGTGGGCTGCCTGGGCCGCATCACCAGCTATGCGGAGACGTCGGACGGCCGCTACCTGATCACGCTCACCGGCGTCTGCCGCTTCCAGACCGGCGAGGAGCTGGACCTGCGCATGCCCTACCGCCAGGTGCGCGCCGGCTACGAGACGTTCGGCGACGACCTCGACCGCGAGGCCGAGCCGGAGGTGAGCGACGAGGCCCGCGCCCGGTTCGCGACCGCGCTCAAGACCTACCTCAACCGCCGCGAGCTCGACATCGACTGGGAGACCGCCAGCGTCGCCCCCATCGAGGCGCTGGTGAACAGCCTCTGCATGGGCCTGCCCTTCGAGCCGGCGGAGAAGCAGGCGTTCCTGGAGGCGCCGGACCTGGAGGGCCGCTTCGCGGCGCTGACCACCCTGCTGGAGATCGACGCCTCCGAGCCGGATGACGAGCGGCCGAACCTGCAGTAGGACGCGCCTGATGCAACACGACGTCGACCCACGCCTGCTGGAAGTGCTCGTCTGCCCGGTGACCAGGGGCCCGCTCGACTACGACCGCGAGAAGGGCGAACTCGTCAGCAAGGGCGCCCGCCTCGCCTACCCCATCCGCGACGGCGTCCCCATCATGCTGCCCGAAGAGGCGCGCGACCTGGGCGAGGGGGAGTAGCGCCGCGGCCAATCCCTCCCCTTCAGGGGAGGGAAAGCTCGCCGCGAGGCGAGCAGGGTGGGGAAATCAAGGTCATCCCCGACCGTCGCGTTCGTCACCCGACATCCCCACCCTGGCCGCTCCGCGGCCTGTCCCTCCCCTGAAGGGGAGGGATGATTACAGCGCCTCGCCGCGCAGCAGCCTCGGCAGGTCGCCGACCGCGCCGCCGGCTTCGTGCATGAAGAAGCGGCGGGCGGGGCCGATGCGGTTGACCATGGCCATGCCGGCGCCGCGGGCCATGCGCAGCAGCGGGTGGTCGTTGGAGAAGAGGCGGACGAAGGCGTCCATGCCGGCCGACAGCATCACCGTGTCGAACCGGCGCCAGGCGGCGTAGCGCTCCAGCACCGCCTCGGAGCCGATGTCCTCGCCCACCCGGGCGGCGTCGACCAGCACCTCGGCCAGGGCGGCGGCGCCCTTCAGCCCCAGGTTCAGCCCCTGGCCAGCGATCGGATGCACGCCGTGGGCGGCGTCGCCCAGCAGGGCCACGCGCGGCGCGACCAGGCGCTCGGCGAGCTGGAGGCTGAGCGGGTAGGCGAACACCGGCCCCTCGACCGCGATCGCGCCCAGGAAGTCGCCGAACCGGCGCTCCAGGTGGGCCTGGAACATCTGCGGCCGCGCCGCCTTCAGCGCCGCGCCGCGGGCGGTGCTCTCGGTCCAGACCAGGCTCGCGCGGTCGTCGGTCAGCGGCAGGATCGCGAACGGGCCGCCGGGCAGGAAATACTCGTGCGCCACGCCCCCGTGCGGCCGCTCCAGGCGCACCGTCGCGACCACGCCGGTCTGCGGATAGTCCCAGCCGATCGCGCCGATCCCGGCCTCGGCGCGGATCACCGACCCCCGGCCCTCGGCGCCCACGGCGAGCGGCGCAGTGAGCACGCGGCCGTCCGCCAGCGTCACCTCGGCCGCGCGCGGCCCGAAGGCGGCCTTGGCCACCCGCGCCGGCGCCAGCACCTCGATGCCCGCGGCCTTCACGGCGCCGGCCAGCGCCGCGCGGATATGGCGGTTCTCCAGCAGGTAGCCCAGCGGCTCTCCATCGGAGCGGTCGGCGATCTCGGCCGAGTCGAAGCGCAGGAAGAACGGCGGCGCCGCGCCCGCCGCCGCGCCGGGCGTCGTGCTGTCGGTCACCAGGATCTGCTCGATCCGCTGGGCGTGCGGGTCCAGCGCGTCGGCCAGGCCCAGGGCGCGCCACTGGCGGTAGGCGGCATAGGCGATCGCCGACGCGCGGCCGTCGAATGCAGGCGCCACCTGGTCGTCGAACACCACCGGGTCGATCAGCACCGGATCGAGGCCGGCCTGCTTCAGCGACAGCGCCAGGGTCGCCCCGGCCATGCCGGCCCCGGCCACGATGACGTCGGCGTTCCGGCCCTCGCTCATGGGCCGGATAGGCCACGAACGGGCCGCGACGTCCAGCCGCGCTGAAAGCGGCGCGCTAAAATTGGACGGCGCCGTCCAGTCTTCACTTGAAGCTGGCCGGGCGCGGGCATATCTCCGAGAACGTTGGACCGAGCGGTCCATTTTTTGTTCGCGGGGCTTCAGTCCATGGCCGGCATTCCCAAGGGCCGCATCGTTCCCATCGCCGCGGGGGGCGTCGCCGCCGTGGCCATCGCCGTGGGCGGCGGCCTCTGGTGGATCGACCGCCAGAAGTTCGAGACCACCGACAACGCCTTCGTCGCCGCCGACAAGGTGAACGTCGCCCCGCTGATCGACGGCTATGTGTCCGAGGTGCTGGTCGACGACAACGAGACCGTCCACCCCGGCCAGGTGCTGGTGCGCATCGACCCCGCGACGCTGAAGGCGCGCCTGGCGCAGGCCGAGGCCAACGCCCAGGCGCTGGAGGCCGCGGTCAGCGCCGTCGACGACAAGGCCCGCCTCGAGCAGGCGATGATCGCCCAGCGGGCCGCCGCCGTGACCGCCGCCGACGCCCAGGCCCGCTTCGCGGCCGCCGAGATGGACCGCTACGGCCAGCTCGCCCAGCAGGGCTGGGTCTCGCCGCAGCGCGCCCAGACCGCCAGGACCGCCCAGGACCAGGCGGCCGCCGGCGTCACCCAGGCCAAGGCCGCCCTGGAGGCCGAGCGCCGCGCGGCGCAGTCGCTGGGCTCGGCCCGCGACCAGAGCGTGGCCCAGGCCGCCGCCGCCCGCGCCGCCGCCGAGCAGACCCGCATCGACCTCTCCCGCACCGAGATCCGCGCGCCCGTCGCCGGCGTGGTCGGCGCCAAGGGCGTGCGCCTGGGGCAGTACGTGCGCCCCGGCGGCGCGCTGATGAGCATCGTGCCGCTGAGCCAGGCCTATGTGGTCGCCAACTTCAAGGAGACCCAGGTCGCGCGCCTGCGCATCGGCCAGCCGGTGGCCATCCACGCCGACGCCTTCGGCAAGGACGCCATCCACGGCCGCGTCGAGAGCTTCGCCCCGGCCACCGGCGCCGAGTTCGCCCTGATCCCGGTGGAGAACGCCGTCGGCAACTTCACCAAGATCACCCAGCGCCTGCCGGTCCGGATCGCCATCGACCCCGACCAGAAGCTGGCCGGCGGCCTGCGCCCCGGCCTGTCGCTCAAGGTGAAGGTGGACGTGACCCAGGACACCGGCCTCAGCTTCGCCGAGTCCGGCCGCGCGCCGACCCAGTTCGCCCGCCGCGGCGCCTCGAACTGATCCGGCGCCGCCGTGACCGACGCGGTCCTCCATCCCGACCCGCAGCAGGCCCGATCACGGCAGGGACAGGCCGGCGCGCCGGTGATGCTGGGCGCCGACGGGGCGCCCGTCGACTGGGTCAAGGTGTTCCTGGGCTTCGGCGGCATGGTCGTCGGCCAGTTCATGGCCATGCTCGACATCCAGATCGTGGCCAGCTCGCTGACCCAGATCCAGTCGGGCATCGGCGCCACCGCCGACGAGATAAGCTGGGTTCAGACGATCTACCTCCTCGCGGAGGTCGTGATCATGCCGCTCACCGCCTACCTGACGAAGATGTGGGGGACGCGGTCGTTCTACGTGGTGGCCGTCGTCGGCTTCATCATCACCTCGGCGGCGGTGGGCCTTTCGTCCTCGGTGCCGATGATGATCGTCTTCCGGGCGTTCCAGGGCCTGTTCGCCGGGGCGATGATCCCGCCGGTCTTCGCCACCGCCATGACCGTCTTCCCGCCCGAGCGGCGGGTCACCGCCAACGTCATCGTGGGCCTGATCGTCACGCTCTCGTCCACCATCGGCCCGACGCTGGGCGGCCACCTGACCGAGCTGCTCTCGTGGCGCTGGCTCTTCTTCATCAACATCCCCGTGGGCGTGCTGGTGATCTTCCTGGTCGGGCGCTACGCCAACTTCGACAAGGGCGACCCCAGCCTCTCCAAGGGCATCGACTGGTGGGGCCTGGGCCTGATGGCCATCGCGCTGCTGTCGCTGCAGTACGTCCTGGAAGAGGGCGCCAGCGACAACTGGTTCGAGGAGCCGGCGATCCTCTGGCTCAGTGTCGTCGCCGCGATCGGCGGCGTGGTCTTCATCTGGCGCCAGCTCACCTACTGGCAGCCGATCGTGTCGCTGAAGCCGTTCCGGGACGTGAACTTCACCCTCGGCATCGTCATGACCTTCGTGACCGGCGTCAGCCTGTTCGGCGGCACGTTCCTGATGCCGATCTTCCTGGGCAGCATCCGGGGTTTCTCGTCGGCCGAGGTGGGCACGACGATGCTCGTCACCGGCGCCACCATGTTCCTGTCGGCGCCCCTCGCCGGCCGCGTGATCCGCTACGTCGACCCGCGGATCGCCATGGTGGGCGGCTTCGCGCTCGCCGCCTGGGGCATCCAGCTCGCGGTGCGGGTCACCGACCAGTGGGGCTTCGCGGAGTTCTTCGTCCTGCAGGTGGCCCGCGGCCTCGGCACCATGGTCGCCATGATCGCCGCCCAGCAGATGAGCGTCGCCTCGCTGCCGGTGACGATGATGAAGGACGCCTCGGGCCTGATAAACCTGACCCGCAACGTGGCCGGCGCCATCGGCCTGGCCATGCTGTCCACCATCCTCAGCCACCAGACGGCCGTGCATTACATGGACCTGGTCAGCGCCGCGAACACGGCCAATCCGACGTCGCAGGCGATGATGGACGCCGTCCAGGGCATGATGAGCGCCGGCGGCGCTTCCGATCCCGAAGGGATGGCGTACAAGGCGATGGGGGGCATGATGAGGAAGCAGGCTTCGGTGCTGGCGTTCGGCGACGCGTTCGCGGCGCTGGCCCTGGGATGCTGGATCGCCTGCGGCCTGGCGCTGTTCGTGAAGCCGCCGAAGGGCGGGCTCATGCCGCAGGCCGGCGGGGGGCACTGATGGCGCGGCTGGCCGGGCAGATCGACGTCTCGAAGAACGAGGCCATCCTCGACGCCGCCCTCGACGTGATGGCCGAGCGGGGCGTCGGCGCCTCGATGGAGGAGATCGCCCGGCGCGCCGGCGTCTCCAAGCAGACGATCTACAACCACTATGGCAGCAAGGCCGAGCTGGCCCAGGCGATGTCCGAGCGCCGGGCGCTGGAGGTGGTCGAGGTCCTGGAATCGCCGGGCGCCGTCGAGCATCCGCAACAGACCCTGGCGGCCTACGCGCGCCTGCTGCTGACCGTGGCGATCAACGCCCGCAGCATGGCGATCTACCGCATGGCCATGACCGCGGCGACGACGATGCCGGACGTGGCCCGCGCCATCTACGAGGCCGGCCCCAAGGCCAGCCGCGCGCGCCTGGCCGACTACCTGCGGCTCGAGAACGCGGCGGGCCGCCTCTCCTGCCCCGACCCGCTGCAGGCGGCCCAGTTCTTCGGCGGCCTGGTGCTGGGCCCCTACCAGACCGCGTCCCTGCTGGGCGTCGAGTTCAACCTCACCGAAGCCGAGATCGACCGCGTCGCCGAAGAAGCCGCCCAGCGCTTCATGCGCGCCTACGCGGTCTAGGACTGATCCGGTCGGGCCGGCGACGTCCCACCAAACCGGAACGTCATGGCCGGGATCGGCCCTACCCCTCGGCCTCGTCGTCCGAGAAGCCCATGATGTGGAAGCCGGCGTCGACGTGGACACACTCGCCGGTGGTCGAACGGCCGAGGTCCGAGAGCAGCCACAGCGCCGCGCCGGCCACGCCCTCCATCTCGGTGTCCTCCTTCATCGCCGACAGCGAGCGGCCCTTGGCCAGCATGCCGCGGCCGCCCGAGATGCCCGCCAGCGACAGCGTCTTCATCGCCCCGGGCGAGAGCGCGTTCACCCGGACGCCCTTCGGCCCCAGGTCGCGCGCCGCATAGCGGACCGAGGCCTCGAGCGCGGCCTTGGCCACGCCCATGGTGTTGTAGTTCGGGATCGCGCGCTCCGAGCCCATGTAGGTCAGCGTCAGGATCGAGCCGCCCGTCTCCGGCATCAGGGCCGCCGCGCGCCGGGCGCAGTCCACGAAGCTGAACGCCGAGATGTTCATCGCCCGCAGGAAGCCTTCGCGGGTGGTGTTGTCCACGAAGCTGCCCTTGAGTTCGTCCTTGTTCGCGAAAGCGATGGCGTGGACGAAGAAGTCGATCTGGCCGAACGCCTTGCCGACGACGTCGAAGGCCGTATCCATGGCCGCGTCGTCGGTCACGTCGACGGGCGCCAGGACCTTCACGCCGATGCTCTCAGCCAGCGGCTCGACGCGGCGCTCCATGCCCGGCAGGTGCAGGAAGGCCATCTCGGCGCCCTGGGCGGCGAGCTGGCTCGCGATGCCCCAGGCGATGGACTGGTGGTTGGCGACCCCGGTGACGACCCCCTTCTTGCCCCGCATCAGGGTTCCGGTCGGCATCTGATACTCGTCGGCCACGTTGCGCGTCTCCCTCGTTCCTCCCTCCCTTAATGGGGAGGGACAGGCCGCGCCAGCGGCCAGGGTGGGGAAGTGTGGGGCGAGAACTCGGACCCCCAACGGCTGTCATCCCGGTTTCGCGTGCCGCGAAACCGGGATGACAATCGGAGTTAGGGCTGGAACTCGGCCAGCACTTCCTTCGGATCCAGCCCCATCGCCTCGATGCGCCGCTCCCAGCGTTCCAGCGCGCGGTCGTAGTAGTCGAGGATGCACGGGTCGCAGCCGCGCTGGCAGCATTCCTGCGGATCCGGCGGGACCGGCGGCCGCGGGATCGGATCCGTCACTCGACCCGCGCCATCACCAGGCAGCCGTTGGTGCCGCCGAAGCCGAACGAGTTGCTCATCACCGTCGTCAGCGCCCGGTCCTCGCGCTTGCGCACGATCGGCATGTCGGCGAACGCGGGATCGAGGTTTTCGATGTGGGCGCTCTCGGCCGCGAACCCGTTGTTCAGCATCAGCAGCGAGTAGATCGCCTCCTGCGCCCCCGCCGCGCCCAGGCTGTGGCCGGTCAGCGACTTGGTCGACGAGATCAGCGGGGCCTTGTCGCCGAACACGGCCCGAACCGCCTCCATCTCCTTCACGTCGCCCACCGGCGTGCCGGTGCCGTGCGGGTTCAGGTAGTCGATGGTGCGGCCGTCGGGGTTGGCGAGCCGCATGCAGCGCGCCGCGCCCTCGCCCGACGGCGCCACCATGTCGAAGCCGTCGGAGTTGGCGGCGTAGCCCACGATCTCGCCGTAGATCTTCGCGCCGCGCGCCCTGGCCCGCTCGTACTCTTCCAGCACCACGATCCCCGCGCCGCCGGCGATCACGAAGCCGTCGCGGTCGACGTCGTAGGCGCGGCTGGCGACCTCGGGGCGGTCGTTGAACTTCGACGCCATCGCGCCCATGGCGTCGAACAGCACCGAGAGCGTCCAGTCCAGCTCCTCGGTCCCGCCGGCGAACACCACGTCCTGCTTGCCCATGGCGATCTGCTCGTAGCCCGAGCCGATGCAGTGGGTGGAGGTGGCGCAGGCCGAGCTGATCGAGAAGTTCAGGCCCTTGATCCTGAACCAGGTGGCGAGCGTCGCCGACGGCCCCGAGCTCATCGCCTTGGGCACCGCGAACGGCCCCACGCGCTTGGGACCCCTGGTCCGCGCGACCTCGGCCGCCTCGACGATGGCGCGGGTGGACGGGCCGCCCGCCCCCACGATCAGGCCGGTCTTCTCGTGGCTGACCTCGGCGTCGGTGAGCCCGGAGTCGGCGATCGCCTGCTCCATGGCGATGTGGCCGAAGGCCGTGCCCTGGGCGAGGAAGCGCGCGGCGCGGCGGTCGACCATCGACTCCCAGTCGATGCGCGGCGGCGCATGCACCTGGCAGCGGAAGCCGAGCTCGGCGTATTCCGGCGCGGCGGCGACGCCCGACCTGGCCTCCCGCAGCGAGGCCAGGACCTCGTTCGTGTTGTTGCCGATGGACGAGACGATCCCCATCCCGGTGACGACCACACGGCGCATCGATCCCAGTCCTCCCTAAGCCTGCTTGTCGTTCTGGAAGAGGCCGACGCGCAGGTCCCTGGCCTCATAGATGGGTTTGCCGTCGGCCAGGAGGATCCCGTCGCCGATACCCATGACCAGACGGCGCAGGATCACCCGCTTCATCTCGATCTTGTAGGTCACCTTCCTGATGTCGGGCGTCACCTCGCCGGCGAAGCGGACTTCGCCGCAGCCGACCGCGCGGCCGCTGCCCGGCGCGCCGCTCCAGCCCAGGAAGAAGCCCACGAGCTGCCACATGGCGTCCAGGCCCAGGCAGCCGGGCATGACGGGATCGCCGACGAAGTGGCAGGCGAAGAACCAGAGGTCCGGATTGATGTCGAGCTCGGCCTCGATGTAGCCCTTGCCGTGCCCGCCGCCGGTCGAGTTGATCTCGACGATCCGGTCGAACATCAGCATCGGCGGGACGGGAAGCTGGGCGTTCCCGGGCCCGAACATCTCGCCGCGGCCGCAGGCCAGCAGTTCCTCGTAGCTGAATTTCGAGGGCCGGATCGGCACGTCGTTCATCGGGAAATCGCCCTCTTGGATCGAAGGGCCTGCGCCTAACACGTCGCGCAGGGTGGCCTCAACGACATTGCAGGGCCTCGGACGTACCCCAAAGGGCGCCTTCGCGCACCCATCCGGACGCGCCGTCGGCCTTCACCTTGCACCAGCCCTTCTCGCAGCGGACGAGGCCGGCCATGGCGCGAACGTTGAGATAGGCCCCCGGTTCCGCCCCGGGTTTCGGATGCCGGTACAGCGGCTGCGGCTGCTTCCTCGTGTTGATCACCGCGCGGCGCCCGTCGATCGTGCGCTTGTGGACCCAGGCGACGCCGCCCTCGGGATCGCAGACGCGCCGCCACTCCGCCGTCTCGGCCACCACCTGCAGCGGCAGGCCCTTGGTGCGGTAGACCCAGAGGAGCCGGTGGTCGTCGCCGGGGCCCGCGCGGGCGTTCACCTTGCCGAATTTCAGGACCACGTAGCGCGGCACGTCGTAGCCGGAGGGCGTCTGGCGCTTCTCTTCCGGCGCCGCCGCCGCCAGGCCCAGCGCGGCCGCCGCGAGCGCCGCGAACCTGAGCGCCCTACGCTCCAGACCTCTCAACCGTTCGCCTCGCCTTGGCCGTGGCGGGCCCCCCTGCTAAGGGTTCCGCAAATCGCGCCCCCCGTCCAAAACGTGGGCGGCGCAGGAAACGTCCCTTTTTCCCGTAGGCCCATGGCGTCCCGCAAGCCGAAAGTCATCGTCACCCGAAAACTGCCCGACCCCGTCGAGACGCGGATGCGCGAGCTGTTCGACACCGAGCTGAACGTCGCGGACGAGCCGATGTCGCGCAAGCAGCTCATCGACGCCGTCGGCCGTTGCGACGTGCTGTCATCCACCATCACCGACAAGATCGACGCCAGCCTGATCGAGAAGGCCGGAGAGCGCCTGAAGCTGATCGCCAACTTCGGCGCCGGGGTCGACCACATCGACGTGGCCGCGGCCAACGCGAAGGGGATCATCGTCACCAACACGCCGGGCGTGCTGACCGACGACACGGCCGACCTGACCATGACGCTGATCATGGCCACGCTGCGCCGGCTGATCGAGGGCGCGAACGCCGTGCAGGCGGGCGAGTTCACCGGCTGGGCGCCCACCTGGATGCTGGGGCGCCGGCTCGGCGGCAAGCGCCTGGGCATCATCGGCATGGGCCGGATCGGCGCCGCGGTGGCGCGCCGCGCCAAGGCCTTCGGCCTGCAGATCCACTACCATAACCGCAAGCCCGTCAGTCACGTGGTGGCCGACGAGCTGGAGGCGACCTACTGGGACAGCCTCGACCAGATGCTGGCCCGCGTGGACATCGTCTCCGTCCACGCCCCGGCCAATCCGGCCAGCTACCACCTTCTCTCCGCGCGCCGCCTGAAGCTGCTGCAGCCGCACGCCGTGGTGATCAACACCGCCCGCGGCTCGATCATCGACGAGCAGGCGCTGGCCGACCTCCTGGCCGAGGGCAAGATCGCCGGCGCCGGCCTCGACGTCTTCGAGCAGGAGCCGCGGATCAACCCCAAGCTCCTGAAACTGCCCAACGCCGTGCTCCTGCCGCACATGGGCTCGGCCACCGTCGAGGCCCGCGTCGACATGGGCGAGAAGGTGATCATCAACATCAAGACCTGGATGGACGGCCACCGCCCGCCCGACCGCGTCCTGCCGCAGATGCTGTAGCCGATGGGCGGTGAGTGTGGCGTTGACGCCCGCAACGCCGCTAAAGCACTGTCGCAGATGTAACATCTCGGGTTACCGCGGACCTCGATGCTGACGCGCCGGACGATGCTGGCTGCTGCGGGCGCCGCCCCCGCCGTGGCGCCGGCCCTGGCGCGCGCCCAGGGCCAGCCGCCCGTCCCGCCGACCCTCGACGAGCTGATGCGCGAGCCCGCGGTCCACGACGCCGCCATCTCGCCCGACGGCGAGCAGCTCGCGATCCTGCGGACCCAGCTCCGGGGCGGGAAGACCGTCGCCTTCGTCACCCTCTCGCAGATGGCCGACCTCACGGCCAGGCCCGCCGTGGCCCTGCTGGGCGAGCACAGGGTCCGCCAGGTCGAGTGGGCCAACAACGAGCGCCTGCTGATCTGGATCACCTTCTACAACGACGACAAGGGCCGGCCCTACGGCATGGGGTTCGGCGACGAGTTCATGGCGATCCCTGTCCGCCGGGTGCTGTCGGTGGACCTGAAGGGCGAGAACCCCGTCGTCATGTTCGCCGGCTCGAAGGCGGTGCTGCGCCGCGGCTTCGACGCCAGCCAGGTGGTCGACCTGATGCAGGGCGACGACCGCCGCATCCTCATGCAGGCCTGGAACGAGGCCAAGAACGCCTACGGCCTCTACCACGTCGACGTCTATTCGGGCGAAGCGCAGCTCGTGGAGCAGGGCGTGCCGGCCACCGACTTCTGGCTCACCCAGGGCGGGGTGCCCATGCTCCGCATGGACTCCAACGCCCGCGGCACCGTGCGCTGGGTCTACGGCCGCGCGCCGGGCGAGCGCGGCTGGAAGCTGGTCCGCAAGTCGCGGCTGAACGAGCTGAGGAAGGTGCCCGACTTCGACGTGGTGGGCGCGACGCCGCAGGCCGGCGTGTTCCTCGTCTGCCAGCGGATCGCGGGCCGCGACACCAACGTGATCCGTACGTTCGACCTCGCCACCCTGACCTTCGGCGACGTCGTGGCCGACGCGCCGGGGCGCGAGTACGAGACCGCCTTCGTCGACGAGGCCCTGAAGCTGGTCGGCAGCCTCTACTGGGACGACCGGCTGAGCTACCAGTTCACCGATCCCGGCCTGAACGCCCACTTCAAGGCGGTGAACACGGCTCTGAAGAACGCCTGCAACGTGGCGCTCTACGACATCGACCTCGCCCACCGGCGGATGCTGCTGAAGGTCACCGGGCCGCGGGAGGCGGGCGCCTTCCAGGTCTACGACCGCGACAGGCGCGCGCTGGAATACGTGGGCCACTGCAAGCCCTGGCTCACGCCCGACCGGCTGGCCGACACCGAACCGCTGCGCGTGACCACCCGCGACGGCGCCGGGATCACCGCCTACCTCACGACGCCGATCGGCGCGGGGAAGGACCCGCTGCCGATGGTGGTGATGCCGCACGGCGGGCCCGAGCTGCGCGACTACCTCGACTGGGACCTGACCGTGCAGGCGCTGGCGGCGCGCGGCTGGCTGGTGCTGCAGCCGAACTTCCGCGGCTCGGGCGGCTACGGCAAGGCGTTCGCCGACCAGGGCCGCCGCCGCTGGGGCGACCTGATGCAGGACGACGTCGAGGACGCCGTCGCCCACGTCGTCCGGTCCGGCCGCGCCGACCCCAGGCGCCTCGCCATCTTCGGGGCCAGCTACGGCGGCTACGCGGCGCTGATGGGCGCGGTGAAGACGCCCGGGGCCTACAGGGTCGCGGTCTCGATCGCCGGCGACGCCGACCTCTTGGAGACGCTGGCCTTCTCCCGCCGCGAGGACGGCGCGGATTCGCCCACCTACGCCTACTGGCGCGCGACCATCGGCGACCCGAAGGCCGACGAGGCCCTGCTGATCCGCTTCTCGCCCGCCCGGCGCGCCGCCGAGATCGAGGCGCCGGTGCTGCTGATCCACGGGACCGAGGACACCATCGTCGACCCGCGCCAGTCGCGCATGATGGCCAAGGCGCTGCGCGCCGCCGGCAAGACCTGCGACCTCATCGAACTCAAGGGCGAAGGCCACCGCAACTGGTCCGACGCCACCTGGAAGCTCGTCCTGACCAAGGTCGCCGACTACATCGGCGAACGCCTGTAGCGCCTTCCCACCCCCAATTGTCATCCCGGTTTGGGCGCAGCCCAAGACCGGGATTGTCTGTTGAAGGTGAGGCGCTACGTTCCTGGCGGGAGGCGTCCATGCTCAGAACTGTTGTCGCGGTCGCGATCACCTTTGCCTCGGCCGCCCAGGCCGCGACGCCGCTGCCCGTGGAGACCTACTACGGGCCGCACCGGCTGGTGACGCTGCCCGACGGGCGGCGGATGAACCTCTTCTGCCTGGGCGAAGGCGCACCCACCGTCGTGCTCGACGCCGGCTACGGCTCGGGCGCCAGCACCTGGCGCCGCATCCACGCGACCCTGGCCGAGACCACCCGGGTCTGCGCCTACGACCGCGCGGGCAACGAGTTCAGCGACCCGGGACCCCTGCCCCGCACCGCCGGCGCCGTCGTCGAGGACGAGCGCGCGATGTTGAAGGCGGCGGGCGTCAAGGGCCCCTACGTCCTGGTCGGCCACTCGATGGCGGGGCTGCACGTGCGCCTCTACGCCTCGAAGTATCCGAAGGAGGTGGCCGGCGCGGTGCTGGTCGATCCGTCGAACCCCCGCCAGAAGCAGCGGTTCGCCGCCGCCGCGCCCGTCTCGGCCGCGGCCGACGACAAGCGCTTCGCCGCCCAGCGCGCCTGCAGCCAGCGCCTGCTGGACGGCGCGCTGAAGGCGGGCGACGCCGACTACGCCACGTGCTTTCCCCCGCCGGTCGCAAGCCTGCCCGAGGCCTACCGCGCCAACCTGATCGCACGGCGGACCGACCCGGCGCGGATCGCGAACCTGTTCTCCGAGGTCGACTCGATGCCCGAGGCCAGCTCGGCCGAAGTCGAGAAGAGCCGGCGCAAGCTGGGGAACCTGCCCTGGATCGTGCTCACCGCCGACGGCACGGCGCGCGCCTTCGGCGGTCCGCCCGAGGAGGCCGAAGCCATGGCGCGCCTGTGGAGCGAGATGCACGACGAGGCCGCCGCCCTCTCGACGCGGGGCGAGAACCGCCACGTCGACGCCGGCCACTACATCTGGGCGACGAAGCCCGACGCGGTGATCGACGCCGTGAACGAAGTGGTGGCCGCCGTCCGCGCCAGGCGCTAGCCGCGCGTCAGTCGGCGGCAGATCTCGTCGAGCTGCTCGAGGCTGGCGTACTTGATCCGGACCTCGCCCACGCCGCCGCGGTCGGCGACGTCGACGCTCATGCCCAGCGCCTCCTCGAGGTCGACCTCAAGCGCGGCGGTGTCGGCGTCCTTGGTCTTGCGCGGGCCGGAGGCCTTCTTCCGGGGCTCGCCGGGCGATGCCCCGCGGGCAAGCGCCTCGGTGTCGCGCACCGACAGGCCGCGGGCCAGGACCTGCTCGGCCAGCGCCTCGGCGTTGTCCGACGTCAACAGCGCGCGCGCATGGCCGGCCGTCAGGCGGCCCGCGATGAGGTGGGCTTGCACGCTCTCGGGCAGGGCCGTGAGGCGAAGCGTGTTGGCCACGTGGCTGCGGCTCTTGCCCAGGCGCCGGGCGGCCTCCTCCTGGCCGATGGCGAGGCGGGCCATCAGCGAGGCGTAGGCGCGCGCCTCTTCGATCGGGTTCAGGTCGGCGCGCTGGATGTTCTCGATGACGGCGATCTCGAACGCCTCGTCGTCGGCCAGTTGGCGCACCAGCGCCGGGATCGCGGTCAGCCCCGCCTTCTGGGCCGCACGCCAGCGGCGCTCGCCGGCGACGATCTCGTATTCGCCCGGCGACGTGGCGGACGGCCGCACCAGGATCGGCTGGAGCACGCCCTTGTCGCGGATGGACCCGGCCAGTTCCGCCAGTTCGGCCTCGTCGAAGTGGACGCGCGGCTGGCCCGGGTTGCGGCGGATCAGCTCGATGGGGATCTCGCGCACGCCTTCGGCCGGATCGACGGCGTGGCTGATCTCCTCGGCCTCGCCCAGCAGCGCCGAGAGCCCGCGGCCCAGTCCTCTGCGGTTCTCCGCCATCTCAGCTCACTTCCAACTGCTGCGCCGCACGGCGCTTGCGCTCGCGCAGCACGACCTCGCGCGCGAGCTTCAGATAGGCCTGGCTGCCGGCGCACTTCAGGTCGTAGACCAGCGCAGGCTTGCCGAACGACGGCGCCTCGGAGACGCGGACGTTCCGCGGGATCACCGTCTGGTAGACCGTCTCGCCGAAGTGGCCGCGCACGTCGCTGGCCACCTGCTCCGAGAGCGAATTGCGGCGGTCGTACATGGTCAGCACCACGCCCTGCAGCTCCAGGGCCGGGTTCAGGCTGCCGCGGACCAGGTCGATGGTGCGCATGAGCTGCGTCAGCCCCTCCAGCGCGAAGAACTCGCACTGCAGCGGCACCAGCACGGCGTCGGCCGCCGCCATGGCGTTGACCGTGAGCAGGTTCAGCGACGGCGGGCAGTCGATCAGGACGTAGGTGTAGCCGGCGGCGGACCGCAGGGGCGCGAGCGCATCGCGCAGCTTGAACGAGCGGCGCGCCTGCTGGCCCAGCTCCAGCTCCACGCCGGAGAGGTCGGGGTCGGAGGGCACGAGGTCGAGGCCGGGCACGGAGGTCTTCACCACCGCCTGGGCCACGGGCTTCTCGCCCATCAGCACGTCGTAGAGGGTGTGCTTGCGCAGCGCCCGGCCGACGCCGAGGCCCGTCGAGGCGTTGCCCTGGGGATCAGAGTCGATCAGCAGCACCTTCTCGCCGACGGCGGCGAGCGCGGTGCCCAGGTTGATGGCCGTGGTGGTCTTGCCCACGCCGCCTTTCTGGTTGGCGACGACCAGCACGCGTAAGCCCCGGTCAGACCTTGCGGGCACGTCCCAGCCTCCTCACGCGCACGATGCGCCCCCTGCCGTCGCTCAGAGACGGGATGACGTCCGCCTCATACTCCCAATATCTAGCGGCCTCACGCATGTCCTCTACTGCATCTTGCCCCTTGAGGAACAGGCCGACAGCGCCTGCCGACAGGTATGGCCGGGCATACCCCAACAGGCGGTGAAGCGGCGCACAAGCCCTGGCGGTGACGATGTCCACAGAGAGCGTGAGGTTCTCCGCGCGGGTGTGGTGGACGGTGGCCGGCAGGCCGAGCCCGGCGACGACGCTGTCGAGGAAGCGGCAGCGCTTGGCCATGCTCTCGACGAGGTGGACGTGCGCGCCGGCCTGGCCCTTGGCGAGGATGGCCAGGACGAGGCCCGGGAAGCCGGCGCCGGCGCCGAGGTCCGCCCAGGTTCGGGCCTCGGGCGCGAGGCGGAGGAGCTGGGCCGAATCCCAGGCGTGGCGGTTCCAGAAGTCGGGGATGGTGGCGGGGCCGACGAGGTTCATGACCGCGTTGCCGGCCGTCAGCAGCTCCAGGAAGCGTCGGAGGTCGGCGACCTGCTGCTCGGTGGCGCGCGCGGCTGCGGCGAACGAGGCGGCGTCGACGACGCGCCTGGACGTTCCCTCCACCGCTTCGCGGTCACCCTCCCCTGCTTCGCAGGGGAGGTTCGGGGCGGCGACGCTCAGAGAACCTCCCCCGTTCACGGTGGAGGGGGCGCTGCCTGCGGCAGGGCGGCGGGTCATGCGGCGCGGCGGCGGACGTGGGCCAGGAGCGCGGTGAGCGCGCCGGGGGTCACGCCCTCGATGCGGGCGGCCTGGCCCAGGGTGAGTGGGCGCACGGCGGCCAGCTTCTCCCGCACCTCGTTGGAGAGGCCGCCGATGGCGGCGTAGTCCAGCCCGGCCGGCAGGCGCAGGTCCTCGTCGCGGCGCATGGCCTCGGCGTCGGCGGCCTGGCGGTCGAGGTAGCCCGCGTAGGCGGCGTCGATCTCCACCTGCTCGCGGACGGCCGCGTCCCACGCGCCGATCTGCGGCCAGATGCGGGCGAGGTCGTCGAAGCCGATGGTCGGGTAGGCCAGCAGCTCGGTCAGGGTGCGGCGCTGGCCGTCGGCCTTCACGGGGAGGCCCTGCTTCTGCGCCTCGGCCGGCGTCAGCGTCAGCGCGCGGGCCGCCTCGCGGGCCGCCGCCAGCGCGTCGCGCTTCACGTGGAACACCCCGGCGCGCCGGGCGCCCACGACGCCGAGGTCGATACCGCGGCCGGTGAGGCGCTGGTCGGCGTTGTCGGCGCGGAGGGTCAGGCGGAACTCGGCCCGGCTGGTGAACATCCGATAGGGCTCGGTGACGCCGCGCGTGACGAGGTCGTCGATCAGGACGCCGATGTAGCCCTCGTCGCGGGCGAACTGGGCCGGATCGGCGCCCGAAGCGGCGCGGGCGGCGTTCAGGCCGGCGACGAGCCCCTGCGCGCCCGCCTCCTCGTAGCCGGTCGTGCCGTTGATCTGGCCGGCGAGGTAGAGGCCCGGCAGGCGCTTGGCCTCCAGCGTCGGGTAGAGCTCGCGCGGGTCGACATAGTCGTACTCGATGGCGTAGCCGTGGCGGCGCACCTGCACGGCTTCCAGGCCGGGGATGGTGCGCAGGAACAGGTCCTGCGTCTCGGCCGAGACGGAGGTGGAGACGCCGTTGGGGTAGACGGTGTCGTCGTCCAGGCCCTCGGGTTCGAGGAAGATCTGGTGGCTGGCCTTGTCGCGGAAGCGGACCACCTTGTCCTCGATGGAGGGGCAGTAGCGCGGGCCGCGGCCCGAGACGCGGCCGCCGTAGACGGCGCTCTCGCCGAGGCGCTCGGCGATGATCCGGTGGGTCTCCTCGGTCGTCCAGGTGATGCCGCACTCGACCTGAGGCGTCGTGATGCGGTCGGTCAGGAAGGAGAACGGGATCGGCTCGGCGTCGGCGGCCTGCATCTCCAGGCGGTCCCAGGCGATGGTGGAGCCGACGAGGCGGGCGGGCGTGCCGGTCTTCAGGCGGCCCATCTTCAGGCCGAGGGCATAGAGGCGGTCCGAGAGGCCGATCGCGGGCGCGTCGCCGATCCGGCCGGCGGGGATGCGCGCCTCGCCCTGGTGGATGACGCCCTTCAGGAAGGTGCCCGTGGTCAGGACGACGCGGCCGGCGGCGTAGGCCTCGCCGCTGGCGCCCACGACGCCCACGACATGAGCCTCGTCTACCAGGAGGTCCTCGACCGCCTCGGCCTTGAGGGTCAGGTTCGGGGTGGCGGCCAGCTCGGCCTGCATGGCCTCGCGGTAGAGCTTGCGGTCGATCTGGCTGCGGGGTCCGCGCACGGCGGCGCCCTTCGAGCGGTTCAGCATCCGGAACTGGATGCCGGCCACGTCGGCCAGGCGGCCCATGACGCCGTCCAGCGCGTCGATCTCGCGGACCAGGTGGCCCTTGCCCAGGCCGCCGATGGCCGGGTTGCAGCTCATCTCGCCGATCGTCTCGAGCTTGTGGGTGAGCAGCAGGGTGCGCGCGCCGAAGCGCGCCGACGCGGCGGCCGCCTCGCAGCCCGCGTGCCCTCCGCCGATGACGATCACGTCCCACATGGTCGGCGGCATATAGGGGAAAAGGCGCGATGTTTCACGTGAAACAGTGGCGCACATCCCTCCCCTTCATGGGGAGGGTGGCGAGCGAAGCGAGACGGGTGGGGAGACCTGGGTCATCCCCGACCTCAGGGTTCACGCACCACACTTCCCCACCCTGGCCGCTTCGCGGCCTGTCCCTCCCCATGAAGGGGAGGGATTTCACTTGCCGATGCAGAAGGTGGAGAAGATGCGGCCCAGGACATCCTCGGGGTCGATGCGGCCGGTGATGCGGTCGAGCGCGCGGGCGGCGAGGCGGACGTCCTCGGCGGCCAACTCCAGGTGTTCGTCGTGGCGGAGCGCGCTGCGCAGGCGGTCGGCGGCCTCGGCGAGCAGTTCCTGGTGGCGCAGGCGGGTGGCGGCGGGGGGCTCGGCGCCGGCGAGGGCCTCGATCACGCGCTCCTCCAGGGTCGAACGCAGCCAGGCCACGTCGCCCGGCCCCCGGGCGGTGAACTCGGCCGAGCCCAGGCCGAGCCGCCGCGCCTGCGCCGCGGCCCAGGCGCCCGCCTGGCCCGTCGGCAGGTCGCGCTTGGTGATGACGCAGAGGTCGTCGGGACGCAGCTCCATGGGCGCGCCCGTCGTCTCGCCGCCCGATCCGTCCACCAGCCAGAGCCGCAGGTCGGCGCCGGCGGCCCAGGCGCGGGCGCGGCGCACCCCCTCGGCCTCGATCTCGTCGCCGGTCTCGCGCAGGCCCGCCGTGTCGGCCAGCAGGACCTTGTAGCCGGCCAGCACCATGGGGACCTCGATGATGTCGCGCGTGGTCCCCGGGGTGGCGGTGACGATGGCGGCGTCGCGGCCGGCCAGGGCGTTCAGCAGGGTCGACTTGCCGGCGTTGGGCGCGCCGATCAGGGCGATCCGGTAGCCCTCGCGCACCCGCTCGCCGCGCTCGGCGTCGGCCGCGGCCAGCTCCAGCTCGGCGGTGAGGCGCTCCAGCGCGGGCCGGGCGCGGGCGGCGACGTCGGCCGGGACCTCCTCGTCCGGGAAGTCGACCGCGGCCTCCAGCATGGCCAACGCCTCGATCAGCGCCTCGCTCCAGCGCGCCTGCACGTCGGAGAGCCGGCCGCCGAGCTGCTCCAGGGCCTGACGGCGCTGGGCCTCGGTCTCGGCATCGACCAGGTCGGCGACGCCCTCGGCCTGGGCGAGGTCCAGCTTGCCGTGCTGGAAGGCGCGGCGGGTGAACTCGCCGGGCTCGGCGAGGCGCAGGTCCAGCTCGGCCAGGGCGGCGACCAGGGCGCCCATCACCGCCGGCCCGCCGTGGACCTGCAATTCGGCGACGTCCTCGCCGGTGTAGCTGTTGGGGGCCTGGAAATAGAGGACCAGGGCCTGGTCGATGAGCTCGCCCGCCTGGTCGCGCAGCACCCTCAGCGTCGCGACCCGGGGCTCGGGCACGGCGCCGGCCAGCTCGCGCAACGCCGAGCGCACGGCCGGACCCGACAGGCGCACCACCGCGACGGCCGCCCGGCCCGCGGCCGTAGCCGGCGCGTAGATGGTGTCGGTCATTTCCGGGTCGTTGCGGCGTCCATGAACCTGCGGAACTGCTCCTGCGCGCCGGTCCCGAAGCTCATCCAGTTCTTCATGAACTCCTCGGGATTGAGCATGTTGATGTTGGCGTCGATCCGCTTGCTCATCTCGGACACGAGGTGCTCGTTCAGCGCGCTCACGTCCGGCAGGCCCAGGAAGCGGCGGGCCTCTTCCGGCGAGCAGTCCACCTCGATGGTCATCTTCATGACGTCTGGCCTTCCCTATCGTGGACGCCCATATGGCGGCGCCCCGCCGTTGTAAGCTAGTAGGCGCGGGCCACGACAAGCGTAAGAGGATGGACGGACATGGGCGAACACATCAGCATCACCACCCCCGACGGCGCGTTCGCCGCCTATGTGGCGCGCCCCAAGGCCGACAAGGCCCCGGCCGTGGTCGTGATCCAGGAGATCTTCGGCGTGAACCAGGTGATGCGCGACATCACCGACGGGCTGGCGGCCCAGGGCTACCTGGCGATCTGCCCCGACCTCTTCTGGCGGATCGAGCCGGGCGTCGACATCACCGACAAGTCCAAGGCCGAGTGGGACAAGGCGTTCGCGCTGTTCAACGCCTTCGACGTGGACGCCGGCGTGAAGGACATCCAGGCGACCATCACGAAGATCCGCGCCGACGCGCAGAGCAACGACAAGGTGGGCTGCGTGGGCTTCTGCCTGGGCGGCCGGCTGGCCTTCCTGGCCGCGACCCGCACCGACGTGGACGCGGCCGTGGGCTATTACGGCGTGGGCATCGAGAGCGTGGTGGGCGAGGCCGAGAAGCTGACCCGGCCCCTGATGCTGCACATCGCCGAGGCGGACGGCTTCGTGCCCCCGACGGCCCAGGCGATCATCAGGCAGGCGCTGAAGGACCACCCGAGCGTGGAGATCCACAGCTATCCGGGCCGCGACCACGCCTTCGCGCGCGAGGGCGGCGAGCACTATGACGCGGCCGACGCCAGGCTGGCGGGCGGCCGCACCCTGCAATTCTTCGGAAGGACGATCGGCTGATGCGCGCCGTACAATTCACCAGGACCGGCGGCCCCGAGGTGCTCGAGGTCGTCGACGTACCCGCTCCCGAGCCCAGGCCCGGCCAGGCGCGGGTGCGCCACGAGGCGACCGGCGTCAACTTCATCGACACCTACCACCGCACGGGCCTCTACCCCGTGAAACTGCCCTGCATCCCGGGCGGCGAGGCGGCGGGCGTGGTGGACGCGGTCGGCGAGGGCGTGACGGCGGTGAAGGTCGGCGACCGCGTCGCCTACTCGGGCGGCTTCGGGGCCTATGCCCAGGCCAACTGCGTGCCGGCCGACCGGCTGGTGAAGCTGCCCGACGGGATCGACAGCCGCACGGCCGCCGCGATCCTGCTGAAGGGCATGACCACCGAGGCCTTCGTGCGCCGCACCTATCCGGTGAAGGCGGGCGAGACGGTGCTGGTGCATGCGGCGGTGGGCGGCGTGGGCCAGATCATGACCCAGTGGCTGAAGGCGATCGGCGCCGAGGTGATCGCCACCGTCGGGTCCGAGGCGAAGGCCGCCAGGGCGCGCGCCCTGGGCGCCGACCACGTCATCCTCTACCGCGAGCAGGACGTGGCCGCCGAGGTGAAGCGGATCACCGGCGGCAAGGGCGTGCCGGTGGCCTACGACTCGGTGGGCAAGGACACCTTCGAGGGCACGCTGGGCAGCCTGGCGCGCCGGGGCCTGTTCGTGAGCTTCGGCAACGCGTCGGGGCCCGTGCCGCCCTTCCCGCCCGCCCGGCTGGCGGCGGGGGGCTCGCTCTACCTGACCCGCCCGACCCTGTTCGACTATGTGGCGACGCCGGAGGAACTGGCCGAGAGCGCGGCGGCGGTGTTCGACATGGTGGCGTCGGGGAAGATCAGGATCGAGGTCGGGCAGACGTTCCCCCTGGCCGACGCGCGCCAGGCGCATGAGGCGCTGGAGGGCCGCGCGACGGTGGGCGCGAGCTTGTTGATCCCGTAGGCCGCCCCACGCGCCGTCATCCCGGTTTCGCGTGCGGCTGTCATCTTGATCCCACGGCTGTCATCTCGATCCCACGACTGTCATCTCGATCCCACGGCTGTCATCTCAACCACGGCTGTCATCCCGGTTTTGGCGAAGCCAAAGACCGGGACCCAACCGTCGGGTGCGTCGATGGTGAGGGGCGGCCCGGACGGTCGGGGCCGGAGTTCAGGCTCAGAGCACCGGAAGGTTGGGTCCCGGTCTTCGCCTGACGGCGAAACCGGGATGACAGGCGTGGGCGAAACCAGGATGACAATCTGTGAGCGGGGTAGCTGCGGGGTGGGGTGTTTCACGTGAAACATCCTGGCGGTAGCTACGATCCAGCGGCTGTCATACCGATCCTACGGCTGTCATCACGATCCCACCGCTGTCATCTCGACCACGGCTGTCATCTCAAGCACGGCTGTCATCCCGGTTTTGGCCACAGGCCAAAGACCGGGACCCAACCATCGGGTGCGTCGATGGCGAGGGGCGGCCCGGACGGCTGGGGTCGGAGTTCAGGCTCAGAGCACCGGAAGGTTGGGTCCCGGTCTTCGCCTGACGGCGAAACCGGGATGACAGGCGTTGGCGAAAACCGGGATGACAGGTGTTGGATCGGGATGACGGGCGTGGGCGAAACCGGGATGGCGAGGTTTTGGGGTGGGGTGTTTCACGTGAAACATCAGCGGGGGTATGGCCTGGCGCTACCGGGCGTAGGGCCTGGCGGCGTTGCCGCGCCGGCGTCTCAGGCGCGGGGAGGCGCAGCGGTATGCGTCCGGCGGCGCGCAATTCGCCACAGGGGCAATTTGGTTTTCGGCCTTTGATTTTGTTCGGCTTTTTCGGCGCTGGGGACACGCCGGTATGCGAGTGGAGAGGAGGTGTCAGGTGTTCATCGACTGGAAGAAGTCGTCGTTGTTCTTGGACTGGCGCAGCTTGTCGAGCAGGAACTCGATCGCGTCCTGGGCGCCCATGGGGTTCAGGATGCGGCGCAGGATGTAAGTCTTCTGCAGGTTGGCCTTGTCGGTGATCAGCTCTTCCTTGCGGGTGCCCGACTTCAGCACGTCGATGGCCGGGTAGATGCGCTTGTCGGCGACCTTGCGGTCGAGGACGATTTCCGAGTTCCCCGTGCCCTTGAACTCTTCGAAGATGACCTCGTCCATCCGGCTGCCGGTGTCGATCAGGGCCGTGGCGATGATGGTGAGCGAGCCGCCCTCCTCGATGTTCCGCGCCGCGCCGAAGAAGCGCTTGGGGCGTTGCAGGGCGTTGGCGTCGACGCCGCCGGTCAGCACCTTGCCCGAGGACGGGACCACGGTGTTGTAGGCGCGGCCGAGGCGGGTGACCGAGTCCAGCAGGATCACCACGTCGCGCTTGTGCTCGACCAGGCGCTTGGCCTTCTCGATCACCATCTCGGCCACCTGCACGTGGCGGGTCGCCGGCTCGTCGAAGGTGGAGGAGATGACCTCGCCCTTCACCGTGCGCTGCATGTCGGTGACTTCCTCCGGGCGCTCGTCGATCAGGAGGACGATCAGGTAGATCTCGGGATGGTTGGTCTCGATCGACTTGGCGATGTTCTGCAGCATCACCGTCTTGCCGACGCGCGGCGGGGCGGTGATCAGGCAGCGCTGGCCCTTGCCGAGCGGGGCGACGATGTCGATGACGCGGCCCGAGCGGTCCTTCAGCGTCGGGTCCTGGATCTCCATGGTCAGGCGCTGGTCGGGATAGAGCGGTGTCAGGTTGTCGAACATCACCTTGTGGCGGACGTTCTCGGGCGCCTCGAAGTTGATCTGGCGCACGTTGACGAGGGCGAAGTAGCGCTCGCCCTCGCGCGGCGCGCGCACGGCGCCGACGACGGTGTCGCCGGTGCGCAGGCCGAACTTGCGGATCTGCGAGGGGGAGACGTAGACGTCGTCGGGGCCCGGCAGGTAGTTGGCTTCCGGCGAGCGCAGGAAGCCGAAGCCGTCCTGCACCACTTCCAGCGTGCCCGAGCCCTCGATCTCGACGCCCTCTTCGGCGAGGGTCTTCAGGATCGCGAACATCATGTCCTGCTTGCGCATGGAGTTCGCGGATTCGACTTCGAGCTGTTCGGCGAGCGCCAGCAGGTCGGCAGGCGACTTGTCCTTGAGCTCCTGCAGGCTCATGCGGGTGAGGCCCATGGCGGCGATGGCCTTGGAGGCCTGGCTGGGCTCTTCCGGTTCGTCGTCTTCGGCTTCGGCGGCGACATCCGCGCCCTCGGCCTCGGCGGCGGCGTCCTCGGCTTCGGCGACGAGGGTGTCGACGTCGACGTCTTCGGCCGGGGTGTTGTCCTGGGTTTCGTCAGTCATCTGGATTCACTTTGCATTTTCGCGCCCCGGGACGGAGTCCGGGTGCGGTCTGGTCGGTCTGTGGGCGCCGACGTCCTTCAAGGAGGAAGGGGGCGCCGTTTTGGTCTTCTCGTGGGAACCGGCGGGTCCGGGCGACCGATCTCTTGGTATCGGGGGCCAGCGGGGCCGGTGAAAGGCGGGGCGCGCCGGAGGCCGACGCGTGGGCCGAGGGGAACCATGTCCGCGCCTCGAGGTCAAGACGTGGGGTTGGCGCGGGGCGTCTTCAAGGGGTCCGGGTTCCTCGCTCCCTTCCTCCGTTTGTCATCGCGGTTTCGCCCCTACTGTCATCCCGGTTTGCGCTGTCATCCCGGTTTCGCCGCAGGCGAAGACCGGGACCCAACCCACCGGTGCTCTGAGGTGGCGGCCTGGCCTCGACGGTCGGGGCCGGCCTCCAACCATCGACGCACCGGACGGTTGGGTCCCGGTCTTTGGCTTCGCCAAAACCGGGATGACAATCGCGCCGCGGGAGGAGGGAATGACGGCGGTCAGCGCTGGCCGAACTGGAGGGTGACGGCGAGGACGGCGACGATGGCCAGGAGGAACGGGATCTCGTTGGTGGCGCGCCAGAACCTCGCGGTCCGGGGCCGCTCGCCGGCGGCGATCCTGCGGCGCGCGCCCGACAGGAAGCCGTGCCAGCCCGAGAGCGCGATCACCACCGCCAGCTTCACCACCATCCACGGCTGGGCGAGGAAGCCCCAGCCCTCCTTCGCGGCGTAGACGTGCCAGAGGATGAGGGTGACGCCGAGGGCCCAGGTCAGCCCCATCGCCGGATTGATGATGATCCGCAGCAGTTTCACCTCCCACACCTTGAAGTGGGCGTCGAACGCGCTGCCGGGCGGGGCGGTCTCGGTGTGGTAGGCGAAGAGGCGGGGCAGGTACATCATCCCGGCCATCCAGGCGATCACCGCGATGATGTGCAGGCCGCGCAGCAGGTCGTAGCTGAGGAAATCCGGCCAACCCATCTCACGCGCCCTCCCGTTCCCGGCACGCACACTTGGCATGACCCGCCGGACACCGCCAGGGGCCGAAGGGATGCGTCCCGGCCTCGCCGAGCGCCGCGGCGACGGCCTCGGCGAGCGCCTCGATGAAGTCGCCCGAGGTCCCCGGCGTGCGGGCGCGCAGGTAGGGCGCGACGCCGAGGCGCGCGGCGAGGGCGGCGTACTCGTGGTCGAGTTCCACCAGGGTCTCGACGTGTTCGGAGACGAAGGCGATGGGCGAGATCAGCACGCCCTTGCCGTCGTGCGCCGCGGCGTGGATCGCTTCCTCGGTCGAAGGCCCCAGCCAGACGAGGCGGCCGACGCGGCTCTGGTAGCAGACCTGCCAGTCCGGAAGCTCGGGCAGGCGCGCAGCGATGGCGGCGGCGGTCGCCTCGACCTGCGCCTGGTAGGGGTCGCCGGCGTCGACCACCTTCTGCGGCAATCCGTGGGCGGAGAAGAGCAGGCGCAGGTCCGCGGGGCGGCCGGCGGCTTCGTACAGGCGGCGGATCTCGGCGGCGTGCGCCTCGATGAGGCCATCGGCGGTGGGGTAGCAGCCCACGGCGCGGGTGCGGCCGGGGCCCCTGTAGACGGAGCGCCAGTCCTTCAGGGACGAGCCGGTCGTGGTGGTCGAATACTGCGGATAGAGCGGCAGCAGCACGATCTCGTCGGGCGTGAAGGCGGCGACCGCCCGCGCCGTCTCGGCGGCGAAGGGCTTCCAGTAGCGCATGGCGACGAAGACGCGGGCGTCGTGGCCGGCGTCGCGGAGCCTGGCCTCCAGCGCCCCGGCCTGAGCGCGGGTCTCGGGCAGCAGGGGCGAGGCGCCGCCCATGACCGCGTAGTTGGCCCGGGCGGTCTTCGTGCGGCCGGCGGCGATGGCGGCGGCCAGGGGATAGCGCGCGACGGCGGGCAGTTGGATGATCGCCGGGTCGCGGAAGAGGTTGAACAGGAACGGCCGCACGGCCGCGGGGCCGTCGGGGCCGCCGAGGTTGAAGAGGACGACGGCGAGGCGGGTCATCTCCCGAACCTCCCCTGCGCAGCGGGGGAGGGGGACCACGAAGTGGTGGAGGGGGCGTCGGGGCCGTGCGCGGGTCGGACGATCCGCCTTGCCGCTCGCAGCGCCCCCTCCACCGCTTCGCGGTCGGCCGCCGTCACTCGGCCGCCAGGGCGTTCGCGGGCTTGCCGGTGACGCGTTCGACCACGCGGGCGATGTGGTCGATGGGCGTGTCGGGCATGACGCCGTGGCCGAGGTTGAAGATGTAGGGACCGCCGGACCACTGTTCGAGCAGTTGCTCCACGCGGGCGTCCAGCGCCGGGCCGCCGGTGGCCAGCAGCAGGTTGTCGAGCGCGCCCTGGATGGCGCGGCCGCCCGCCTGGATCCGCCGGCCCATGGCCGCGGAGGCCTGGGTGTCGAGGGCGACGGCGTTCACCGGGACCCTGGCGGCGTAGCTCTCCACCAGGGCGCCGCAGCCGCGCGGGAAGCCGATGAAGGGGGCGTCGACGCCGGCGGCGCGGACCTGGGCGATGATGCGGGCGTGCGGGCCGACGACGATCCGCTCGAAGACGTCCTCGGCCAGGTTCTCAGCCCAGCTCTCGAACAGCTTCAGCACCTGGGCGCCCGCGCGGGCCTGCATGATGAGGTAGCGGGCCGTGGCGTCGACCAGCACGTCGAGCAGGGCGTCGAGCTTCTCCGGATGCCGGTAGGCGTAGGCGCGGGCCGCCTCGCGCTGGGAGCCGCGGCCTTCCAGCATGTAGGTGGCCACCGTCCACGGCGCGCCGGCGAATCCGATCAGGGCGCGCTCGGGCTCCAGCTCGGCGCGGACGCGGGCCAGGGTCTCGCCGACGTTGGCCAGCCGGGCGGTCGAGCCCTCGACGGCGTCGCGGAGCTGTTCGATCGGCGGGAGCGCGCCCATGCGCGGCCCCTCGCCGGCCTCGAACCAGACGTCCTGGCCCAGCGCCAGCGGGATCACCAGGATGTCGGAGAAGACGATGGCCGCGTCCATGGGGAAGCGGCGCACCGGCTGCAGCGTGACCTCGGCCGCCATCTCGGGATTGAAGGCCAAGTCCATGAAGTCCTTCGCCCGGCTGCGAAGCGCCCGGTACTCTGGAAGCGACCGGCCGGCCTGGCGCATGAACCACACGGGCGGGCGATCCAGGGTCTCGCCGGACAGCACGCGAAGAAGGCGGGGCGTCTCGCTCATGGAAGCCTTAAAGCCTGCCCGGCCCCACGGCTCAAGCTCTCCCTGCCCGCCCGTCCTCTCTTCAAAAAAGGAAGAATCTGAATGAGGGCAGGAGAAGGAGCGGTTGGGCCGGTGGGCCGCGTGGAAAACCTTGACGATCCTTTGACAATCCCCTGGCCGCACCCAGGCCGTCCCAAGGCGCGCCGGACCGTCCACAGGCCCTGTGAGTTGCGGGGACGGCGGCCAGCGGCCTCGGACGGCCCTTAAGGATTCGTTAAGACCTGCGGGGAGAACGCCGGGCGCCGGCGCGGAACCACAGGCCAGCCGGGGCCGACGCCGGAAACGGCGCCCAGCCGGCGGGGCCTGAGGATCAACCCACCGTAAACGGCCCCATCGCTCCACCCGTTCCACCGGAGCCGCCCGAACGGGTTTCCGCCACGGCGTCTATCCCCATCGGCGTCCAGCTTCGCTAAGACTGAATCCACAGGATCCGTCCCCAGGGTTTTTGCGCCGACAGATGACCGTCCAGCCCCGCCTCGCCACCTACTTCCACATCCACCTGGTGTCGGACTCGACCGGTGAGACGCTGAACGCCATGGCGCGCGCGGTGTGCGCCCGCTTCGAGAACGTGCTGCCGATCGAGCACATCTACGCCCTGGTGCGCTCGCAGCGGCAGCTCGACCGGGCGCTGAGCGACATCGAGGAGTCGCCGGGGATCGTCCTGCACACCATCGTCGACGACAAGCTGCGCGCGGCGCTGGAGGACGGGTGCCGCCGGCTGGACATGCCCTGCCTGCCGGCGCTGGATCCGCTGGTCTCGGCGATGCAGCGCTACCTGGGGGCGGCCACCACCAGCCGGGTGGGCGCGCACCTGCGGCTCGACAACGACTACTTCAACCGCATGGACGCCCTGAACTACGCCATCGGCCACGACGACGGCCAGGGCGGCCAGGACCTCGACCAGGCCGACGTGGTGCTGCTGGGCGTGTCGCGGACGAGCAAGACGCCGACCTGCATCTACCTGGCGCATCGGGGCGTGCGGGCCGCCAACGTGCCGCTGGTGCCGGGGCGGCCGCTGCCGGAGAAGCTGGGCAACCTGAAGAACGCGCTGATCGTGGGCCTGCTGATCTCGCCCGACCGGCTGATCCAGATCCGCCGCAACCGGCTGCTGAGCCTGAAGGAGAACCGCGACACCAGCTACACCGACCAGGAGGCGGTGCGCGAGGAGATCATCGCGGCGCGCCGGCTCTACGAGCGCCACGGCTGGCCGACCATCGACGTGACGCGCCGCTCGGTGGAGGAGACGGCGGCGGCGGTGCTGAACCTGCTGTCGCGTGGCCACGGCCAGGTCGAGGTGCTGGGGTGATCGTGCTGGCGTCGAGGAGCGCCGCGCGGCGGGCCGTGCTGGACGGCGCGGGCGTGACCTACGAGGCGACCGTGGCCGGCGTCGACGAGGACGCGGCGAAGGCCTCGCTGCTGGCCGAAGGCCAGGGGCCGCGCGAGGTGGCCGACGCCCTGGCCGAGCTGAAGGCGATCCGGGTGTCGCGGGGCCGCGCCGGCTTCGTGATCGGCGCCGACCAGACGCTGGACCTGGACGGGCGGCTCTACGACAAGGTCGACACCGTGGCGGCGGCCCGGGAGCGCCTGCGCGAGCTGCGGGGCCGGGCGCACAGGCTGCACTCGGCGGTGGTCGTGGCGAAGGACGGCGCGCCGATCTGGCGCGAGGTGGCGACGGCGACGCTGACCATGCGCGACTTCTCCGACGCCTTCCTGGAGCGCTACCTGGCCGACGAGGGCGAACAGGCGCTGGGGTCGGTGGGCTGCTACCGGCTGGAAGGGCTGGGAGCGCAGCTTTTCTCCAGGATCGAGGGCGACTATTTCGCCATCCTGGGCCTGCCGCTCATGGGCCTGCTCGACCTGATGCGCCGGCACGGGGTCCTGGCGACATGATCACGGGGCGGACGATCGTCGCCGGCGTCGTGGGCCATCCGGTGGCCCAGTCGATGTCGCCGACCCTGCACAACGCCTGGCTGGCGGCCGCGGGGATCGACGGCGTCTACGTGCCGTTCGCGCCCGATGCGCACGGGTTCCGGCGGCTGGTCGAAGGCTTCCGCGGCGGTGCGGTGCGCGGGGTGAACGTCACCCTCCCCTTCAAGGCCGACGCGCTGGCCGCGGCCGACAGGGCCAGCGAGGCCGCGCGGCTCGCCGGCGCGGCGAACCTGCTGGTGTTCGAGCCCGACGGCCGGATCGTGGCCGACAACACCGACGGGTTCGGCCTGCTGCGCGCCTTCGCCGCCCAGGCGCCGAGGTGGGATGCGGGCCTGGGACCGGTGACGGTGCTGGGCGCCGGCGGCGCGGCGCGGGGCGCGGTCGCGGCGCTGCTCCTGGCCGGCGCGCCGAAGGTCTTCGTCGTCAACCGCACGGTGGAGAAGGCCGAGACCCTCGCCCGCGCGCTCGGCCCGAAGGTCTCGTCCCTGCCCCTGAACCACGCGGTGGGCGCGTTCCGCCTCTCGACGGCGGTGATCAACGCGACGTCGGCCGGGATGAGCGGCGCGCCGACGCTGGACGCGCCGCTCGAGACGACGCAGCCCGCCTGCGTGGTGATGGACATGGTCTACAAGCCGCTGGTCACGCCCTTCCTGCAACAGGCGCAGGACCTGGGGCGCACGACGGTCGACGGGCTGGAGATGCTGGTCCGCCAGGCCGAGCCGTCGTTCGAGGCCTTCTACGGCGAGTATCCCCCCGCGGAGGTCGACGTCCGCGAACTGGCGCTGGAGCAGTTGAGATGAGGATGGCCGGCTGATGAAGGTGATCGGGCTGACCGGCTCCATCGGCATGGGCAAGTCGACGACCGCGGCGATGTTCCGCGACGCCGGCATCCCCGTCTACGACGCCGACGCGGCGGTGCATGACCTCTACGACGAGGGCGGCGCGGCGGTGGGCCCCGTGGGCGAGGCGTTCCCCGGGGTGGTGAAGGACGGCCGCGTCGACCGCGAGGCGTTGCGCGAGCGCGTGCTGGGCCATCCCGACGAGCTGAAGCGCCTGAACGCCATCGTCCATCCGCTGGTGGGCCGCGACCGCGTCGGCTTCTTCAAGGCCGCCGAGGAGAGCGGCGCCGACATGGTGATCCTGGACGTGCCCCTGCTCTACGAGACCGGCGGCGACGCCAACGTCGCGGCGGTGATCGTGGTGTCCGCGCCGCCGGAGATGCAGCGCGAACGCGTACTGGCCCGCCCGGGCATGACCCCGGACCGGCTGGACGCCATCCTGGCGCAGCAGGTGGCGGACGCGGAGAAGCGGGCCCGCGCCCACTACACGGTGGACACCGGCCGCGGCCTGGAGCACGCGCGAGCCCAGGTGACCGAGATCATCGCCAAGCTCCGGGGCTAGGGTCCGGACTCGATAGAGTCGCCCCAAAACACCGGGTCCTCCCGGGTCCCGGCTCTCCGCTGCGCTGCGGCCGGGATGACGGGCTATTTTGGGGCCAACCCTGAAGCGGGGCGGAAGGGGTCGTGCGAGGTCTTCGGCTTCGAGGGCGCGTCACAACACCGTTTGATTCGACCACGAACGGACACGAAGACACACGAACACGTCGGGGATGATCTGAGCGCGCCGCCGCGATCCTCTGCGGCCTGTTCGTGTGACTTCGTGTTCGTTCGTGGTTCCAGATGACGGCGCCTGCGGCGCGCAGGAAGCTCGCGGCTGGCGCCCCGGGCCGGGGCTACCGGGCTACGGCGCGGCGTGGCGGATCGCGGCGTCGAGCGTGAGCGCCTGGACGGTCTCGAAGACGTCGTGGACGCGCACGGCCGCGACCCCCGCCGCCGCGCCGGCCAGCGCCGCGGCGATCGAGCCGCCCAGCCGCCGGTCGGCCGGGGCGTCGCCGCTCAGCCGCCCGATGAACGCCTTGCGGCTGGCCCCCAGCAGCACCGGGAAACCCAGGCCCACGATCCGGTCGAGGCCCGCGAGCAGCGGCAGGTTGTGGCGCGTCATGTGCTTGCCGAAGCCGATGCCGGGATCGAGCCAGATGCGCCCGCGCGCCACGCCCGCCGCCATCGCCGCCTCGGCCCGCTCGGCCAGGAACGCCGCCACCTCGCCCACCACGTCGTCGTAGTCCGGCGCGGCCTGCATGGTCCGCGGCTCGCCCCGCATGTGCATCAGCACCACGTCGCAGCCCAGCGCCGCGGCGGTCTCCAGGCTGTGCGGCGCGTGGCGCAGCGCGGTGACGTCGTTCCACATCGTGGCGCCGGCGGCCACCGCCGCGCGCGCCACGTCCGGCTTCATGGTGTCGACCGAGATCGCGACCGCCGGATGTCCGGCCCGCAGCGCCGCGACCAGCGGGACCAGGCGCCCGATCTCGACCGCGGCGCTCACCGGCCCGGCCCCGGGCCGTGTCGATTCCGCGCCCACGTCGACCATGTCCGCTCCCTCGGCGACCAGCCGCCGCGCATGGCCGAGCGCCGCCTCGGGCGCGAGGAACCGGCCGCCGTCGGAGAAGCTGTCGGGCGTCGCGTTGACGATCCCCATCACCCGCGGGCGGCGCATCGACGGTGGCGGTTCGGAGCTCATCGGGCCTCATCGCCGTCATAGTCGTGTCCGCGCTGCAAGCGAAGCCGCGATCCGGGAGGACGCGCCCGGGTCATCCTGACCGGCGACGGGATCCTCGCCGGACAGGCCCTGCGAGTTGCAGCGCCCCCTCCACCCTTCGGGTCCCCCTCCCCCATGAATGGGGGAGGTACTGGAAAACGCGAACCTCCCCTGCGCAGCCAGGGCCATCGCATATGGATGCGGGCGGCCGAAAGGCCGTCAGTCAAACCGCAGAGATCGCGGAGATACGCAGAGGCTTTCCCCGTTTGTCATCCCGGTTTGGGCGCAGCCCAAGACCGGGACCCAACCCTCCGGTGCGTCGATGGTTGGGGGCCGGCCCCTGGCGAGCGGGGGCAGATAACAACCTCAGAGCACCGGACGGTTGGGTCCCGGTCTTCGCCTGCGGCGAAACCGGGATGACAATCGTGGGAGAGCTCTCTGCGATCTCCGCGATCTCTGCGGTTCATGACTCGGGCGGACGAGCCGCCCACATGCCATATGCGATGGCCCTGCCTGCGCAGCGGGGGCGGGGGAACCACGAAGGGGTGGAGGGGGCGCCGATCCCGCTCTAACGTCGGCCGGTGGCAAGCGGGGGCCGGCATAGATGCCTGAGATCGTCGGGAGCGGGGCGCGGGACACGATCGTCGGCACGGCGGGGGCCGACACGCTGTCGGGCCAGGACGGGTCGGACAGCATCGCGGCAGGCGCCGGCGACGACCTCGTCTACGGCCACTCCGCCTCGGACGACGCCGGCATCACCGCCGTGCGCGTCGCCTCCGGTCTCTCGCGGCCGGTCTTCGGGGTCTCGCCGCCCGGCGAGCCGGACAAGCTGTTCCTCGTGGAGCAATACACCGGCCGCATCCGGATCCTCGACCTGAACTCCGGCTCCGTGCAGTCCGACCCGTTCCTCGACCTGCCCAACGGCGTGCTCGCCACGGGGACCGAACAGGGCCTGCTCGGCCTCGCCTTCCACCCGAACTACCAGCAGAACGGCCTCTTCTACATCTACCTGACCAACACCGCGGGCGACACCGAGGTGCAGGCGTACGTCCGCCAGAGCCCCACCAAGGCCGGCGCGCTCACCGACGTGATCATGACCATCCCCCGGGCCGGCAGCCCCAACCACGTCGGCGGCTGGATGGGCTTCGGGCCGGACGGCTACCTCTACATCGCCTCCGGCGACGGTCACTCCTCGGCCACCGGCATCACGCTGGCGGCGCAGGACACGGACACGCTGCTGGGCAAGATCCTGCGCATCGACGTCGACCGCGACGACTTCCCGTTCGACTTCATGAGGAACTACGCCATCCCGGCCGGCAACCCGTTCGCGGGCGCCACGCCGGGCGCCGACGAGATCTGGGTCTACGGCCTGCGCAATCCGTGGCGGCCCAGCTTCGACAGCGCCAACGGCGACCTCTACATCGGCGATGTGGGGGCGAACGCCCGCGAGGAGGTCGACTACGTCGCCGCCGGCCAGTCGGGCTTCAACTTCGGCTGGCCGCTGAAGGAGGGGTTCCTGGTCCGCACGGCCGACCAAACCGGCCTCACCGACCCGATCCTCGACTATGACCGGGTGACGCCGCTCTACCGCGGCTTCGCGGTGACCGGCGGCTACGTCTACCACGGGCCCGGCGGCGCGCAGGGGCTCTACGTCTTCGCCGACTACATCACGGGCAACCTCTGGACGACCCGCGTCGTGGACGGCCAGGCGCAGGACTTCCTGAACCGCAACGGCCAGATCACGGTGCAGGGCGGCGATCTCGACCAGATCACCTCGTTCGCGGTCGACGGACGCGGGCGGCTCTACGTCATCGGCCAGGACGGCGACGTCCACCGCCTCGACTTCGGCGCGGCGGCCGGCGACGGCGGCGACTACCTGCGCGGGGACGAGGGGAACGACACCATCCTGGGCGGGGCCGGGTTCGACGACATCAACGGCAACATGGGCGACGACTCGGTCTCGGGCGGCGCGGGCGACGACTGGGTCGTCGGCGGCAAGGACCAGGACTGGCTGTCGGGCGACGACGGGGCCGACATCGTGCTCGGCAACCTCGGCGACGACACCTGCGACGGGGGCGCGGGGGCCGACACGGTCCGCGGCGGCCAGGGCGACGACCTGCTGTTCGGCGGCGCGGGGAACGACTTCATCTCGGGCGACCGCGGCGACGACACGGCCACCGGCGGGGCGGGCGCCGACATCTTCAACAGCTTCGGCGACGCCGGCCTCGACCGCATCACCGACTTCAACCGCGCCGAGGGCGACCGCATCCGCCTCGACCCCGGCAGCACCTACACCGTGGCGCAGGAGGGCGCCGACACGGTGGTCAGCATCACGGGCGGCGCGCGGGTCGTGCTCGCCGGCGTCCAGCTCTCGTCCCTGACGGGCGACTGGATCTTCGTGGGATGATCTTCCCTCCCTTGATGGGCAGGGCCATCGCATATGGATGCGGATGGCCGAAAGGCCGTCAGTCAAACCGCGGAGATCGCGGAGATACGCAGAGGATTCCCGTGGATCCGCGACCCTCTCTGCGCATCTCCGCGATCTCTGCGGTTCATGAATCGGGCGGACAAGCCGCCCACAAGCCATATGCGATAGCCCTGCTTCATGGGGTAGCCCGGGCCGGAACTCCGCGCCAGCGGGTTAGCCAATCACGACACTCGGCACTCCGGCCTGTACTTCCCCACCCTGCTCGCCTCCGGCGAGCTGTCCCTCCCCATCAAGGGAGGGAAGACTTCTTCAGCGTCAGGGGGAGGGCGCCGCCCATCTGCTTCCACTGGCCCTCGAGGGTCTGGCCGTCGGGCGAGAGCCTGCCCTCGAAGCCGCCGACGCCCTTGAGCTCGATCTTCACCGCGTCGCCCTCGTGGGTGAGGAAGGCGACCAGCTTCATCGGACTCTGGTCGGGGCTCTCGAAGAGCGCCAGGGTGCCGTCGGCGCCGGTCTTCACGTGCAGCCGCAGGCGCAGGTCGCCCTGCGGCGCGGCGAGCACGCCCGCCCAGTCGCCGTCCAGCCCCGCCACCACCGGGCGCGGCGGCGCGACGCCGCGGGCGAGCGACAGCGGCATGTCGAGGCCGGCCTGGGTCAGCACGCCGGCCCAGGCCCTGGCGGCCGGGTCCCACTTGCCCGCATACCTGGCGTTCACCATCGGGATGGCGAACGACAAGGCGTCGGGCGTCGCGGCGATGTCGGTCATGGGAAGCTGGGTGACCGTCTGGTCGGGGCTCTCGGAGAAGCCGATCAGCTTGCCCGCGGCGTCCTTCTGGATGTGGGCGGCGATGGTGAGCTCGACGCCCGCCGGGACCTTCACCTTGCCCACCCAGTCGCCGACGGCGTCCTCGGCGAAGGCGGCGGCCGGCGCGGCGGCGAGGAGTGCGGCCAGCGTGAGGGAAGCGAACTTGCGCATCGGGGTCCTCCTTGCGCCGGTCAGGCGTCGCGCATCGCGGCCATCACGGCCGTCGGGTTCATGGCGTCCACCATGGATGTGGGCATCAGGATGGTCGTGCCCCGCTCCTTGGCGGTCTCGTAGATGATGTTCATGGCGCGGAGCTGCAGGGCGGCCGGGCTCCTGGCGTAGGTCTCGGCGGCCTCGACGAACTTCGCCGCCACCTCCTGCTCGGCCTGGCCCAGGGCGATCCGCGCCAGCCGCTCGCGCTCGGCCTGGGCCTGGCGGCTCATGGCGTCCTGCAGGGCCGGCGGCACGCCGATGTCGCGGATCTCCACCGAGATGACCGAGACGCCCCAGTCGGCGATCTTGCGGCCGATCTCCTCGCGCAGGATCTCGTCGCCCTGCTTGCGTTCGGCCAGCAGGGTGGAGAGCAGCGAGGCGCCCACCATCTCGCGCAGGGACGTCTGGGCCACCTGCTCGATCGCCAGGCGGTAGTCGTGGATCTCCAGCGCGGCGCGCTCGGGGTCGTGGACCTGCCAGAAGACGACCGCGTCGATGTTGACCGGCACCGTGTCCTTGGAGAGCGCCTGCTCGGCGCTGAACTCGGTGGTCTGGATGCGCTGGTCGAGCCAGACGGCCGCCTCGTCCAGGAACGGGATGACCACGAACAGCCCCGGCCCGCGCACGGCGTTCAGCCGGCCCATGCGCAGCACGACGGCCCGCTCCCACTGGTTGGCCATCAGCAGCGAGAAGGGGATCAGCACGGCGATCAGGATAAGCCCGACGCCCGCCCAGTTGCCGGCCGGCTGGCCCGCGCTCCTGGCCCACCAGAACACGGCCGTGGCGACCAGGGCCGTCAGAACGCTCAGCAGGGCCGCCGCCGGGTTGGCGCCCTTCATGGTGCTAACCATCGGGAGTCTCCTTCGTGAGGGCCGAGATGCGCTCGGCGAGGTCGTTCGGGTCGAGGCCGCGCGCCCGGGCGAGGCCGATGGCCTGGCGGGCCGCGTCGTCGAGGTCGCGGTCGTGCTGCGCCGCGTCGGGCGGCGCCGGCGGGGCGTTGACGAAGCTGCCCCGGCCGCGCTCGAGCCGGATCGCGCCCATGGCCTCCAGCTCGTCGTAGGCGTGGCGCACGGTGTTGAGGTCGATCCTCAGCGTCACCGCCACCTGCCTGAGCGTCGGCATCTGATCGCCCGGCTTCAGCCGCCCCTCGCCCAGCGCCGCCAGGACCTGGTCGCGCAACTGCACATAGATCGGCACCCCGCCCCCCGCGAGGCTCAGGCCGTCCAGCAGCGACTGAGAGATTATATGCATATACTCATACAGTCATACACACCTGGGGCCGGAGTCAAGCTCGCCTTCCCTCCCTTGATGGGGAGGGACAGGCCGCGCAGCGGCCAGGGTGAGGTAGTGTGGTCCGGAACTCGGCGGGTGGGGGTTGGCCAATCCCGGAGCGCGGGCGCCCGGAACGTGACTCCCTCACCCTGCTCGCCTGCGGCGAGCTGTCCCTCCCCATAAAGGGAGGGACGAAAAAGGGCGGCCGCATCGCTGCGACCGCCCTCCAACTCTCGGCTCTGGTCCCGAAGCTTACGCCGGCTCGGCGCTGGGCTTGGGCGAGATGGGGACCGCCACCGACGGGCCCGTGGGCTTCTTGACGTCGGCCTCCTCGCGGTTGGGCATGACGCCCTTCAGCGCGTTCACGATCTCGTCGCCGGTCAGGGTCTCGTACTCCAGCAGCGTCCTGGCCAGCTTGTGCAGGTCCTCGAGCTTTTCGGTCAGGATGCGACGGGCTTCCTTCTCGCCGCCCTCGACCAGGCCGCGGACCTCCTCGTCGATGATCTTGGCGGTCTCCTCGGAGACGTTCTGGCTGCGGGCGACCGAGTGGCCCAGGAACACCTCGTCCTGGTTCTCGCCGTACTCCACCGAGCCCAGGCGGTCGGAGAAGCCCCACTTGGTCACCATGGCGCGGGCGAGCTTGGTCGCCTGGCTGATGTCGGAGCTGGCGCCCGAGGTGATCTTGTCCTTGCCGAAGATGATCTCCTCGGCGACGCGGCCGCCGAACAGGATCGCCAGCCGCGAGGTCATCTGCTCGTAGCTCATCGAGAACTTGTCGCGTTCGGGAAGCTGCATGACCATGCCGAGCGCGCGGCCGCGGGGGATGATCGTGGCCTTGTGGACCGGGTCGGTGGCCGGGACGTTCAGCGCCACCAGGGCGTGGCCGCCCTCGTGGTAGGCCGTCAGCTTCTTCTCGTCGTCGGTCATGACCATGGACCGGCGCTCGGCGCCCATCATGACCTTGTCCTTGGCGTCCTCGAAGTCGCGCATGGTGACCATGCGGCGGTTCTTGCGGGCGGCCATCAGGGCGGCCTCGTTCACCAGGTTCGCGAGGTCGGCGCCCGAGAAGCCCGGCGTGCCGCGCGCGATGGTGCGCACTTCCACGTCGGCGGCCAGCGGCACGTTCTTCATGTGGACGCGCAGGATGCGCTCGCGGCCCACGATGTCGGGGTTCGGCACCACCACCTGGCGGTCGAAGCGGCCGGGGCGCAGCAGCGCCGGGTCCAGCACGTCGGGGCGGTTGGTGGCGGCGATCAGGATGATCCCCTCGTTCGCCTCGAAGCCGTCCATCTCGACCAGGAGCTGGTTCAGCGTCTGCTCGCGCTCGTCGTTGCCGCCGCCCAGGCCCGCGCCACGATGGCGGCCCACGGCGTCGATCTCGTCGATGAAGATGATGCAGGGCGCGTTCTTCTTGGCCTGTTCGAACATGTCGCGCACGCGGCTTGCGCCCACGCCCACGAACATCTCCACGAAGTCCGAGCCCGAGATGGTGAAGAAGGGCACGCCGGCCTCGCCCGCGACGGCGCGGGCCAGCAGGGTCTTGCCGGTGCCGGGCGGACCCACCAGCAGGGCGCCCTTGGGGATCTTGCCGCCCAGGCGCTGGAACTTCTGCGGGTCCTTCAGGAAGTCGACGATCTCGGTCAGCTCCTCCTTGGCCTCGTCCACGCCGGCGACGTCGTCGAAGGTGACGCGGTTCTTGTTCTCGGTCAGCAGGCGGGCCTTCGACTTGCCGAAGCCCATGGCGCCACGGGCGCCGCCCTGCATCTGGCGCATGAAGAAGATCCAGACGCCGATCAGCAGCAGGATCGGCAGCGAGTTCAGCAACAGGCCCATCCAGCCGCCGCCGCCCGACTTCACCGTGATGTTCGCGCCGCTCTTCTCGAGCCGCTGGACCAGATCGTCCTGGTTGTTCGGCGTGGTGGCCGTGTAGCGGCGGTTGGACTGGTCGAGGATCTCGACGGTCGGCCCGCGGATGATCGCGGTCTTCACCTCGCCCGCCGTCACCTTGGAGAGCATCTGCGAATAGGTGAGCTCGCCGGCGTTGGCGCCGCCGCGGGTCCCCTGCGTCATCATGCTGTAGAGCCCGACCAGGACGACGACGATGACGCCCCAGATGACGAGATTGCGGAGGTTCATGCGAGGACCAATCCTACGAAGGCGGACGCCAGGAGACCCAAAATAGGACGCCCACCGTTGACAGACCACTTAACGCGAGGCGGGCGCGACGAGACGTCTCGCCTGGACCCTATACGCGAAAAGGGCCGCGCCGGTGGCGCAGCCCTTCACATAAGCATCAAATGTGCCAGCTTTTAGAGCCCGCGGCTCAGCGCGACGGCTTCTTCGGCGCCGCGATCAGGCCTTCGCGCTGGGCGCGCTTGCGGGCGAGCTTGCGGGCCCGGCGCACGGCTTCCGCCTTCTGGCGGGCGCGCTTCTCGGACGGCTTCTCGTAGTGGACGTGCCGCTTCATCTCGCGGAACGAGCCCTCGCGCTGCATCTTCTTCTTCAGCGCCTTGAGGGCCTGGTCGACGTTGTTGTCGCGGACGAAAATCTGAACCAGAGGACTTCTCCTGTTTGCACGCCTGCCGCCCACCTCAGCCGGCAAAAGGCGGCGAGCGAACAAAATATGGATCGCCCGAAGGTGTCACCCGTCGGGTTTAGAGCGCGGCGAGATAGCAGAACGGGCAGGGCATGTCCACGGCGCCCCCTGCGATTGTGATGGGACCCGCGCTACGCCTGCACCGGCCTCTCCCCAATTCATCCCTATTCAGAACGTCATCCCCGGCCTTGTGCCGGGGATCCATCCATCCGCGGGTCTTGAGCCGAGGGTTGGGCCGCGCTGCGCGGCCCAATGCAGGACGCCAAGTCGGCTGAACCATGGATCCCCGGCACAAGGCCGGGGATGACGTTCCGAGTAGGGGGAAGGGGAGCAGACGTTGAGGCGGGATGAGCACGTCCGGGAAGGGGAGAGGAGGTGCGCCGATGCTCTTGCCGCGCTACACCATCCGCCATGACCACCGCCGCGCAGGACTGGGCCGCCGCCGCCGAGCAGCAGTTGCTCGACGAGGCGCTGAAGCTGGCCCCCGCGCATGGGTGGACGCGGCGGACGGTGGGGCTGGCGGCGAAGGCGGCGGGCATGAGCCCCGCCGAGGCCGAGCTGCTGGTCCCGCACGGCGCGGCCGATCTCGCGGCCCTGCTGTCGCGCCGGCACGATGAGCGGGCGCTGGCGGCGCTGGGCGACGTCCACGCCTCGAACCTCAAGATCCGCGAGAAGATCCGCCGCGCGGTGGAGGCCCGCCTCGACGCCGCCGCCCGGGACGAGCCGGCCACGCGGCGCTGGATGGGGTTCCTGGCGCTGCCCGCCAACCTGCCGCTGGCCGGCCGGCTGGCCTGGGAGAGCGCCGACGGCCTCTGGCGCTGGGCGGGCGACGTCGCCACCGACGAGAACCACTACACCAAGCGCGCGATCCTGGCCGGCATCCTGTCGTCCGCCATGGCCATCCGCATGACCCAGGGCCGCAAGGTGGCGCTGGCGTTCGTCGACCGCCGCATCGACGACGTCATGCGCTTCGAAAAATGGAAGGCGACGACGAAGCTCCGCCCCGAGCAGTGGCTCGCCGAGGCCGCCGGCGCGCTGGGCCGCGTTCGATACGGGCGCTAGGCTGCTGCCTCCATCATCCCCCTGATCGTCATCCCCCGGCTTGTCCGGGCCATGACGTATCTCGTGTTTCCTGGGAGTCGACCGGTCTCCGATCCTAAGCCGCGTCGGCGTCGGCCAGGCCCCAGACGCCGTCCCAGTCGCTGGGCGGCGGGCGGCGGGCCAGCGCGCGGGCCCGCTCCAGCAGCAGGATCGAGGGCCGGTCGTCGGGATCGGCCGCCACGGCCGCCTCGAAGGCCGCCACCGCCTCCTTCCAGCGCCGGCCGGCCAGGAGCTCGCGCCCGCGCCCGTAGTCGGCGAGCGCCGGCGAGCGCGCGGCCGGATCGCCGGTCAGCACCTGGAACACCTTCTCCGACCGCCGCCGCCCGCGCACCCGGAGCGTATCGAGCTCGCGCAGGGGCATCGTCCCGTCCAGCGCCGCGGCCGTGTGCTCGCAGATGATCACGCCCACCTGGTAGACCTTGGTGAGCTGCTGCAGCCGCGCCGCCAGGTTCACGCTGTCGCCGATCACGGTGTAGTCCATCCGCTTCAGCGACCCGATGGTGCCGGCCACCACGTCGCCGGTGGCGATGCCGACGCCCAGGCGCAGCTCCTCGCGCCCGCGGTCGCGGCGGCGTTCGTTGAGGGCCGCGACCATGGCCATCATGTTGACCGCGCTCTCGACGGCGTTCTGCGGGTCGCGCGGGGCCGGGAGCGGCGCGCCGTAGACCGCCATCACCGCGTCGCCCAGGAACTTGTCCAGCACCCCGTCGCTGGCCGAGACCGCCTCGACGAGGTCGGCGAAGACCTCGTTCAGCATGTCCACCGTCTCGCGCGGCTGCAACCTCTCGGCCAGCGCCGTGAAGTTGCGGATGTCGGCGAAGAGCACGCTGGCGCGGCACGACACGCCGAACAGCAGGTCGTCCCCGTCGTGCTCCAGGATCTGGTCGACCACCTTCTGGCTCATGAAGCGGCGCATGGCCGACTCCATGCGCTTCTCCTCGCTGATGTCCTCGACCAGGATCACGAGGCCGCCCAGCTCGCCCACCAGCGGCACGATCGACAGGTTGGCCGAGATGGTCTCGCCGCTCGCCGTCCTCACGTCGGCGTCCAGCAGCGAACGCGGCCGGCCGCTCGCGGCCACCGCGTCGATCTCGGCGAGGATCCGCGGGTTCGACGCCTGGAGCCAGGCGCGCACGTCGGCGCCCTCCAGCCGGTCGGGGCCGATCTCCAGGATGTCGGCGGCCGCGGGGTTCAGCTTGGCGCTGCGGACGTCGCGGTCCAGCGTCACCACCCCGGTCGACATCGAGCGCAGGATGCTCTCGTTGTAGTTCCGCTCGGCGGCCACGTCGGCGAAGAGCCGGGCGTTGTCGATGGCGACGGCGGCCTGGGCGGCGAAGGCGGCCATCCGCGCCTCGTCGGCGGCGTCGAAGCCGGGGTGCTCCTGGCTGTTCATCGCCTGCATGACGCCGAGACGCCGGCCGTCGCGGGTGATCACCGGGACCGTCAGCAGGCTGGTGGTGTGATAGCCGGTGTCCTCGTCGATGGCCTTGTTGAACCGCGGGTCGGCGTAGGCGTCGGAGAGGTTCACCAGCTCGCCATGGGTGAAGACCCAGCCCGCCAGCCCCTGGTCGCACGGGAAGCGGATCGGCCGCTCCTCCAGCCCTTCGGCCACCACGCTCCAGAGCTCGCCGGCCTTCTCGTCGAACAGGAACAGCGAGCTGCGGTCGGCCTGGGTGACCGTCGAGGCGACCTGCACCATCTTGGCCAGCAGGGCCTCCAGCCGCATCTCGCTGGTGATGGCGATGTTCACGTCCAGCAGGCGGCGCAGGTCGTCGTTGGTCCTGGCCTCCGACCCGATCGCCAGGCTCCAGCGCTCGGCCAGCAGCACGAGCTGGGTGAACAGCAGCATCAGCATGCCGGCCGGCAGCAGGTTCAGGCTGAGCAGCCGCGGCACGCCGGCGTTGATGGTCAGGTCCGAGTAGATGATGCTGGCCAGCATCGCGCCCAGGCCGATCAGGAACAGCACCGCGCCGTCGCGCCGTCGCACCGTGGCCCAGATCACGACGCCCAGGATGTAGACCAGGGTGACGATCCGGAAGAGGTAGACCGCCGCCGAGGCCTCGGAGAGCAGGATCACGTGGCCGGTGACGGCCAGGCCCGCGAACACCAGGAAGCGCGCGCCGTTCAGCCCCTGGAGGATGCGGTAGGGCCACCTCGGGCTCTCCCTGGGGAACAGCTCGTTGGCGTAGGCCAGCGCCGCCGACAGGGCCGCCGTCGTGGCCAGGATCTGCAACGAGATCATCGCGCCGAACGGGACGCCCGGCATGGCGATGGCCAGGAGGTTGTCGTGGCTGAGCGTCGCCGCCAGCGGCAGCAGGCTCATCGAGCCCAGCGCCAGGTACATCGCCACCCGGTCGTCGGGCCGGAACACGAAGATCACCGACGCCAGGCACGCCAGCAGCAGCAGCGAGCCGATCAGCAGCAGGCTGCGGATCCAGTCCAGCAGGATCCAGTAGCTCATCGGCTCGCTCAGCCCGAACACCGGCGGCTCGGGCATGCCGTTCTCGCGGTGGTGGAAGGCCGCCATGTCGAGCCGCAGGTCGAGGTCACGCCCGGCGACGTCGATCACCACCTCCTGCACGCGGCCGAGGTAGCGGGTCGTCTCGGGCGTCAGGCCGAACGTCCCGCTCCGCGAGAGCAGCCGCCCGTCGGCGTAGACGCGCTGGCCGGCGTAGATCTTGGGGACGAACAGGGTGTAGCGCCCGGGCTCCAGGCCGCCGACGTGCAGCCGGTAGCTGACCGCCGCGCCCATGGGCACGGGGCCGGCGGGCGTCTCGACGCCCTTCCACTCGCCGGGCGAGGCGATCCTGAAATCGACCGGCGTCCCGCCCGGGGCCGAAAGCCAGGTCGCCCGCCACTCGCCCTTCAGCGCCACCGGCGCGGTCAGCGGGCCGTAGGCCGCGTAGCTCACGGCCCCGTCGCGCACTTCCGGCGCGGAACGATCCAGGGCGTCGACGAAGAACGGCCCGCAGATCAGGCTGAGCACCGCCAGCACGACCATCGCCAGGCCGAGCTTGCGCCCGCGCTGGCCAGGCGCCGACCGCCCCTTCACCGCGCCCTGCAGGCCGCCAGACGCCATGCGACTCCCCCTCGGAGACCCGGACTATCGCACGCCGATTCCGGAGGTGTCTTCCCTCCCTTGATGGGGAGGGACAGACCGCGCAGCGGTCAGGGTGGGGAAGCGTGACCCAGGCTTGAGAGCGGAGGGATTGGCCAACCCCGAAACGCAGGTGTTCCGGTCCCGCACTGCCCCACCCTGCTCGCCTGACGCCCTGCCTCTCCCGCTCGCGGGAGAGGGGGGTGGAGAGGGAAAGCCTCCTCCACGATATCGGCAACAGCCCGGTCCACCCCGACCTGCCGGCCGCTTTCCCTTTCCACCACTCGCTCTACAGCCGGCTGGCGCCGGCCTCGGCGAGCGGTCCCCCTTTCCCGCAAGCGGGAAAGGAAGGGGGTTACAGCGCCTTGACCTTGTTGACGTGGCCCATCTTGCGGCCGGGCTTGGCGTCGCGCTTGCCGTAGAGGTGGATGCGGCTGTCGGGCTCGCCGGCCAGCTTGCGCCAGGTGTCGGCCTCGTCGCCCAGGAGGTTCAGCATCTCGACCCGGGCGTGCGGCTGGGTCGGCCCCAGCGGCCAGCCGGCCACGGCGCGGATCTGCTGCTCGAACTGGTCGACCGCGCAGCCGTCCTGCGTCCAGTGCCCGCTGTTGTGGACCCGCGGCGCGAACTCGTTCACCAGCAGGCGGCCGTCGCGCATCTCGAAGAACTCGATGCCGATCACGCCCACGTAGTTCAGGCCCTTCAGCACCCGCGCCGCGATCTTCTCGGCTTCGAAGGCCACGTTCGGCGTCACGTTCGCCGGCGCCAGCGTGCGGCGCAGGATGCCGTGCTCGTGGTGGTTCTCGGCCAGCGGGTAGATCGCGGTGGAGCCGTCGCGGCCGCGCGCGGCGATCACCGACAGCTCGCGCACGAAATCGGCCGGCGCCTCCAGGATCACCGGCACGCCGCCCAGCTCGGTGAAGGCCGCCGCGGCGTCGGCCGCATGCTCGACCCAGCGCTGGCCCTTGCCGTCGTAGCCCTCGCGCCGGGTCTTCATCAGCAGCGGCGCGCCCATGGCGGTGGCCTCGGCCACGGCCTCCGCGGCGCTGTCGGCCGAGGCGAAGGCGACGGTCGCCACGCCGCTCGCGTTCAGGAACTGCTTCTCGGCCACGCGGTCCTGCGCGACGGCCAGGGCTTCCGGGCCCGGCGCGCACTCGACGCCCAGCGCCTGGAGGGTCGTCACCGCCTGCGCCGGCACGTTCTCGAACTCGTAGGTGACCACGGCGGCCAGCCTGGCGAGCTGCTCCAGCGCCGCAGTGTCGCCGTAGGCGCCGACGATGCAGTGGGTGGCGACCCGGCCCGCAGGGCTGTCGGCGTCGCGCTCCAGCACGGCCACGTCGAAGCCCAGCCGCGTCGCCGCCTGCGCCAGCATCCGGCCAAGCTGTCCGCCGCCGAGGATGCCGATGGTCGAACCGGGCGCGAGCGGGAAGTCGGCCACTATTCCACCGCCTCGGAGACGCTCGCGGTCTGCCTGGCCGCGAACTCGGCCACGCGGGCGGCCAGCGCCTCGTCCGACAGCGCCAGGATGCGCGCCGCCATCAGGCCGGCGTTCTTGGCCCCGGCCTCGCCGATCGCCAGCGTGCCCACGGGGATGCCGCCCGGCATCTGGACGATGGAGAGCAGGCTGTCCATGCCCTTCAGCGCCTTGGATTCGATCGGCACGCCCAGCACCGGCAGGTCGGTCAGCGAGGCGGTCATGCCCGGCAGGTGCGCCGCGCCGCCCGCCCCGGCGATGATCACCTGCACCCCGGCCGCCTTGGCCCCGGTCGCGAAGTCGAACATGCGCTTCGGGGTGCGGTGCGCCGAGACCACCTTGGCCTCGTAGGCGACCCCCAGGGCGTCCAGCATCTCGGCGGCATGGCGCAGGACCGGCCAGTCCGACCGGCTTCCCATGATGATGGCGACGGGCGCGCTCATGGCGTTTTCGAGGAATCCCCAATCCCGGAAGCGGGCGAAGTATCGCACCGGCTATGCGCATACAACCGCGACCGTTAGATTTGGTTAACCGCGGCGGGTTCGAATGCCGTTAACCATCTGACGGGACACGCATGAAGGTCGGCGGCGCGCGCAACGAACCCCTTTCGCCCCTGCGGCGGCGCCCAGGCGCGCCCGGCGCGGCCCCGACGGCGGCCACGGCGCGGACGGGCGACACGGTCCAGGTGCTGGGCATCCCCGAGCCGGAGATGACGCCGGCGGTGCAGGCGGCCATCCGCCAGTTGCTGGGCGAGCTCGACGACCTGCGCCAGGAGGTCGGGCGCCTGAAGGCCCGGCTGACGCAGGCCGAGGACCTGGCCGACCGCGATGCGCTGACCCCGCTGCTGAACCGCCGCGCCTTCGTGCGCGAGCTGGCCCGCGTCCGCACCTTCGCCGAGCGCTACGGCGCGCCCGCCAGCCTCGTCTACTTCGACCTCGACGGCTTCAAGGCGGTCAACGACCGGCTGGGCCACGCCGCGGGCGACACCGTCCTGAAGGCGGTCGCCGAGCGCCTGGTCGCCAGCGTCCGCGAGAGCGACGTGGTGGGCCGCATGGGCGGCGACGAGTTCGCGGTGATCCTGGTGCAGGCCGACCAGGCCGTCGGCGAGGCCAAGGCCGCCTCGCTGGCCGACGCGCTGGAACGCGACCCGATCACCGTCGCGGGCCAGACCGCCCAGATCCGCCTCAGCTACGGGGTCCGCGAGATCGCCGCCGACTCCGACACCGAAGCCCTCGTCGCCGAAGCCGACGCCGCCATGTTCGCCGCCAAGCGCCTCCGCAAGATCGCGTAGGCCCTTCCTTTCCCGCTTGCGGGAAAGGGGGACCGCTCGCCGAAGAGCGAGTGGTGGAAAGGGCAAGCGGCCGGCAGGGCGGATCGACCAGGCTGTTGTCGGTATCGTGGGGGAGGCTTTCCCTCTCCACCCCCCGCTCTACGCCCGGCATGCGCCGGGCTCGGCGTGCGGTCCCCCTCTCCCGCGAGCGGGAGAGGCAGGGCGTCAGGCGATGATGTCGGGGTTCAGGAAGTCCTCGATCCTGGCCATCTCGTCCTTGAGGGCGAGCTTCTTGCGCTTCAGGCGGCCGATCACGATCAGGTCCGGCACCGCGGCCGCCGCCAGCGCCGTCGTGGCGGCGTCGAGGTCGGCGTGGTCCTGGCGCAGGTCCTTCAGCCGGGCCTCCAGCGCCTCCTCGGTGAAGGTCGAATAGTCGATCATCGTCCGCCGATCCTACCCCAGCGCCGCAGCGAGCGCGGCGAGCGCCGCGGCCGGCGCCGGCCTCTCCCACGCCGCGCTCGCGGCCTCAAGGGCTTCCAGCGTCCCGGCGCCGCCGCGGCCGTCGGACAGCCCCGCCAGCGTCTCCATCAGAAGCCGTTCGGCCTCGAGCTCCAGCCGGTTGACCTCCTTGCGGAACGCCAGCCGCGCGCCGTCGTCGAATGGCGGCAGCGCCGGCTTCAGGTCGCGCCGCACCTGGCGCAGGGGCTTCAGCGCCGCCGCATCCCACGCCCTGGCCGCCGCCGCGCCGCGCGCCAGCAGTCCGGCGTCGCCGGCCTCGGCGTAGACCGCCCACAGCAGGAACGACGTGTTCTGCCCGTGCTCGTCCTGCAGCTTCAGCGCCGCCTCCGGCACGCCCGGCCGGCCGTACGCCTCCAGCACCCATTCCCAGATCGCCACGGTCAGCCCTCGCCCTTCAGCGGAGCGAGGTCCTCGCCCCAGCGCTTCACCGGCGCCCACGACAGCCCGAAGAGGTCGAGCGCGCGGCCCACCGACTGGTCGACCATCTCGGCGATCGACTGCGGCCGGGCGTAGAACGCCGGCAGCGGCGGGGCGATCACCGCGCCCATCTCGGCCAGGCGCACCATGGTGCGCAGGTGTCCCAGGTGCAGCGGGGTCTCGCGCACCATCAGCACCAGCGGGCGGCGTTCCTTCAGGGTGACGTCGGCCGCCCGCGTCAGCAGCGACGCGGTCACGCCGGTGGCGATCTCGCTCATCGTGCGCACCGAGCAGGGCGCGACGATCATCCCCAGCGTCTGGAACGAGCCCGAGGCGATCGACGCGCCCACGTCGGCGGCCCTGTGGACCACGGCGGCCCTGGCCTGGGCGTCGGCGAGCGTCAGCCCCGTCTCCTGCGCCAGCGTCAGCGCCGACGAGCGGCTCATGACCAGGTGGCTCTCGATCCCGAGTTCGGCGCAGGCGTCCAGCGCGCGCAGGCCGTAGGCGATCCCGGACGCCCCCGAGACCCCCACGATCAGGCGCGGCTTTTCCGGCTTGGCCATGCGTACGCGTCCCCGACTCCGGAGCCTCGGTTCCAGCCCCCGCGTGCAACCATATGTGATCTGACAGCCGGCGGAAGCAGGTGTTCAATCGCTAGCCGCATGAACTGAGAGGAGGCTCTTCGCCATGGCGCTAGATGCCCGGATCCGTGAGCTCGGATCCCGCCACCAGTCCCTGGAACAAGCGATCCAGGACGAGATGCGCAGGCCCTACGCCGACGACCTCAGACTCAAGGAACTCAAGCGACAGAAGCTCAGGCTGAAGGAAGAGATCGAGACCCTCAGGGGCCAGGTGCACTAACGCCCCCGCAATCCCTCCCCTTCAGGGGAGGGTGGCGAGCGAAGCGAGACGGGTGGGGATGTGTGGACCACTCTCCGCGCCTTGGGTCTCGCACCCCTGTTCCCCACCCTGACCGCCAAGGCGGTCTGTCCCTCCCCTGAAGGGGAGGGATTTTCCGGCTCAATCCTCGTCGCCGTCGTCGTCGTGATCGTCGGCGAAGACCGACTCGGCGGTGTGTTCGACTTCCGGCTCGTGTTCCGGCTCGTCCTCGACCACGCCGGTCTCGGAGGCGGGGCGCAGGGTCGCGCCTTCCGGCTCGACGATGCCCTTGCGCGCGTCGTCCCTGGCCTTCTTGTCGGCGGCCTTCTTCACCACGGCGTCCAGCTCGAGCTGGGTGGCGAGGCCGAGCGTCACCGGGTCGACCGGCTTGATCTGGGCCGAGTTCCAGTGCTGGCGGTTGCGCACCTGGTCGATGGTGGCCTTGGTGGTGCCCAGCAGGCGCGCGACCTGGCTGTCGGGCACTTCCGGGTGGTTGCGCACGAACCAGGCGATGGCGTCCGGACGGTCCTGGCGGCGCGACACGGGCGTGTAGCGCGGGGCCTTCTTCACCGGCTTCAGCAGCTCCGCGTGCCGGCTCTTCTGGGCCTTCATGCGGTACTTCTCGTTCTTCTCGGCCGCATCCAGCTCGTCACGGCTGAGCTGGCCGTTGGCGATCGGGTCGGCGCCGCGGATGTCGCGCGCCACCTCGCCGTCGGCGATGCCCTTCACCTCCAGCGGGTGCAGCTCGCAGAAGTCCGCGATCTGGTCGAAGGTGAGCGAGGTGTTGTCGACCAGCCAGACGGCGGTCGCCTTGGGCATCAGGATCTGGGTCATTTTCTTATCGCCCGATTTTCTTGGCTCGAAACAACGGCGCCCGGCCTTTCGGCCGGGCGGTGAGCTTTTCCATATAGGCCGGATATCGCGGTCTGAAAACGGGAAACTACGCCCCGAAGATCCAGCCGTCGGGCAAGGTCGAGAGCTGGACGTTGACCAGGATCATCCGGTCGGCCGGGGAGCCCAGCGTGATGACGACGTCGGCGCCCACCTGGGCCACGCTGTAGGGGGTGCCCGGATCCAGCAGCACGCGGTCGCCCTCGGCGGCGTTGAAGTCGAGGACGCGGTCGATGCCCGCGTCGGCCGAGGTGTGGAACGTGTCCGCGCCCGCGCCGCCGGTCATGGTGTCGTCGCCGCGGTCGCCCGAGACGTAGTCGTTCCCCGCGCCGCCGGTGAGCGAGTCGTCGCCCTGGCCGCCGCGCACGATGTCGTTCCCCGCGCCGCCGTGGCAGGTGTCGTCGCCCAGGTTGCCGTAGACGATGTCGTCCCCGGCCTCGCCGAACAGCAGGTCGTTGTCCTTGCCCCCCACCACCCAGTCGTCGCCGGCGCCGCCATAGGCGGTGTCGTTGCCCATGTTGCCGTTGATGTCGTCGAAGCCGGAGCCGCCGACGATCGAATCGTCGCCCTCGTCGCCGCGCAGGTAGTTCGTACCGGAGCCGCCGTCGATGGTGTCGGCGCCGGCGCCGCCGAAGATGCGGTCGGCGCCCGCGTTGCCCGACAGGACGTTGTTCAGCGCGTTGCCGTTGATGGTGTCGGCGCCGAAGCCGCCGATGGCGTTCTCGATCTGCGCGCCCTGGGCGACGGCCACGTTGCCCACCATCGAGCCCACGTTCGAGAAGAAGCCCTCGCGCAGGTCGATCAACTGGTTCTGCGAGTAGCCCGAGAAGTCGAAGGTGTCGTTGCCGCCCGCGTCCCAGACCGCGAAGATCAGCCGGCTGGACGAGTTGGTCGCCATGAACCAGTCGCGCCCGGCGTTCGAGTTGAAGCCGTAGACGGTGTCGCCCGTCCGCGTCGTCATGTTGGCGCCGTACTCGATCTGGGCGGCGCGGATGTCGTCGAGCTGGGGCGCCGCCGCGTAGCGGCCGTTGTAGCTGGCGCCCGTGTTGGTCTCCGAGAAGTAGCTCATCACCGTGTACTGGCGGCTGTCCTCGTAATACTCGGCGTCGTTCGCGTAGCTGATGGCCCCGCCGCTGTCCGAGGCGTTGTACTCGCCCGGGTGGGCCAGCCCGATCGCATGGCCGATCTCGTGCAGCAGGGTGACGTAGCCGTAGTTGCCCGGGCTCGGGATCGCGTTGGTGCCCGAGCCGATGTTGACCCAGACGTCGCCGGCGCTGCTGTTCGGGCTGGTGCTGCCCGGGTAGTTGGCGAACGCGGCCGAGCCCGACTCGCCGGAGGAATAGTTGCCGAGCAGGATCGCGGCCTGGTTCGAATAGGCCTCCTCGCCGCTGTCGCCCGAGCCCACGCGCACGAAGGTGATCCGCGCCACGTCCGACCACGCCAGCATCGCCTGTTCGGCGGCGTAGATCTGCTGGGCGTTGAAGCGCGAGAAGCCGGAGGTGTCGCTGGGCATCCGCTCGGGCGCGGTGGACCGGAAGGCGTAGGTCACGGTGAAGGCGTTCCCCGCCACGCCGCCCCAGCCGGCATAGGGGGCCATGGTGGCCGGATCGAAGCCGGTCATCTGGAGGCCGGCGCGGTCGATGGTGAAGCTCTGCTTGCCGTTGACGGTCGCGCCCGCGCGCTCGTCGGCGTTCAGGTAGGCGACGGGATCGCCGCCGGTCAGCGCCACGGCGTCCAGCGTCACGACCTGGCCCATGCACACCGGGCATGTGCAGGCGCCCGGCGCGCCGGCGAACAGGCGCTGGCTCAGGTCGGACTCGGACAGGGCTTCGGGACCGGCTTCCGGCATCGCCTCAATCTACCTTCGCCCATCCCCTTATTTTCCTTAAGGGAATAGGTGAACACGGACCGCGCGACATTCACGCGCATAGACAACTACGCCGGGTCCCTCGAACCGGATTGGATCAAAATGCCCGGTTTTCCGCAGAGCCGCTAGGCGTTCGCGCCCAGCCGGGCCTCAATCGAGCGGCATGCGCCCGACGATCTTGAGGCCGTAGCCCGCCGAACCCGGCAGCACGGTCTGCGAGCTGGTCAGCAGCATCATGTCGCGCACGCCGAGGTCGAGGAGGATCTGCGCGCCGATGCCGTAGTCGCGCAGGATGTTCGACGAGTGGTCGGCCTGCGGCTGGCCGTAGCGTTCCGAGAGCCAGTGGGGGTTGGAGTCGCGGATGAACACCGCCACCGCCGCCCCGTCGTACTCCGCCATCGCCTTCAGGGCGTTCGGCACATACTCGCGCCGCGCCTCCACCGCGCCCAGCATGTCGGTGGCCAGGTCGACGCGGTGCATGCGCACCAGGGTGGGCTTGTCGGCGTCGATCCGGCCCTTGGTCAGAACCGCGTGCTCGGTCTGGTCGATGGAGTTCCTGTAGATCACCAGCCGGAAGCGGCCGCCGTAGGCGCTGTCGAACGGCGTCTCCAGCACCCGCTCCACCTGCCGCTCGGTGCGCCGGCGGTAGGCGATGAGGTCGGCGATCGTGCCGATCTTCAGGCCGTGCAGTTGCGCAAAGGCGACGAGGTCGGGCAGGCGGGCCATCGACCCGTCGTCCTTCATGATCTCGCAGATCACCCCGGCGGGGTTCAGCCCGGCCATGCGGCTGATGTCGACGGCGGCCTCGGTGTGGCCGGCGCGGACCAGCACGCCGCCGTCCCGGGCCACCAGCGGGAAGACGTGCCCCGGCGAGACGATCTCGTCCGGTCCCTTGGTGGGGTCGACGGCGACGGCGATGGTGTGCGCCCGGTCGTGCGCCGAGATGCCCGTCGTCACCCCCTCGCGCGCCTCGATGGAGACCGTGAAGGCGGTGCCGTGGCCCGAGGCGTTCTCGGCGGCCATCGGCGGCAGGCGGAGCGCGCGGGCCCGCTCGCCGGTGATCGAGAGGCAGATCAGGCCGCGCGCGTGCTTGGCCATGAAGTTGATCTGCTCGGGCGTGGCGAACTGGGCCGGGATGATGACGTCGCCCTCGTTCTCCCGGTCCTCGGCGTCGACCAGGATGTAGGGCCGCCCGTTGCGGGCGTCCTCGATGATGTCCTCGATCGGGCTGATCGCGCCCGAGACGCTGTCGGGATCGGGCGTCGCGCCCGGCGGGACGAGGTAGGGGCGCTTCATGGGCTTGCTGCCTTCATCTTCGCGAACTCCACGACCTGCTCGGCGACGGTGTCGAGCTGCCAGGCGTCCCGGTCGTCCCGGCACGCGCCGCCGGCATCGAACAGGTCGGCGGCGGAGTTGAGCGCGGCGCCGAACGGCGTCGGCCAGCCCCGCAACGCATGTATGACCCCGCGCAGCGCCATCAAGGCCGTGCCGCCCGCCTGTCCGCCGGCCGCGGTGATGATCGTCCCGACCGCCTTGCCGCTCAGGTAGGGCCGCGGGTCCTTGCCGGTCAGCTCCAGGGTGTCGAGCGCGTTCTTCACCACGCCCGAGATCGAGCCGTGGTAGCCGGGGCTGGCCACGATCACCGCGTCGGCGCCGCGGATCGCCTCGGCCAGCGCCGCCTGCGCCTCGTGCGCGTCGCCCGGGCGCGGATCGAAGATCGGCAGCGTCCCCAGGAACGCCCCGCCCAGGAGCCGTGTCTCGGCCCCCAGCGCCTCGGCGCGCCGGAGCGCACAGATCAGGGCCTTCTCGGTGGACGAGCCGTCGCGGACGGTGCCGCCCAGGCCGACGATGACGGGTTTCCGGGTCATGGCGTAGCGCTAGCGCGGCGACCTAGCGGGAGTCACGCGACTTCGGACTCCGGCGCGAACACCTTCTTCAGCTCGGTCTTCAGAATCTTGCCGTTGGCGTTGCGCGGCAGGGTCTCGGGCCAGAAGGCCACCTTCACCGGAACCTTGAACGCCGCGAGCCGCGCGCGGACGAAATCGCGCAACTCCTGTTCGGTGGCCGTCCCGCCGGGCTTCAGATGCACGACGGCGCCCGGCTCCTCGCCCAATGTCTTGTGCGGGATGGCCACGATGGCGGCGTCCATCACCGCGGGATGGTCGTAGAGGACGTTCTCCACCTCGACGCAGTAGATGTTCTCGCCGCCGCGGATCAGCATGTCCTTGGCCCGGTCGATGATGAAGAGGAAGCCCTCCTCGTCGATCCGCGCCAGGTCGCCGGTGCGCAGCCAGCCATCCTGGAAGGTCTCGGCCGTGGCCTCGGGCTTGTTCCAGTAGAGCTTCACCACCTGCGGGCCCTTCACCCACAGCTCGCCGACGCTGCCCGCGGGCAGGATCGTCTTGCCGTCGGCGGGGTCGCGCACGTGCATCTCGCCCACCGGCGCGGCGGGGCCGGCGCTGTCGGGGCGGTTCGAATAGTCGGCGCCCATGTGGGAGGTGAAGGTGGCCGTGGTCTCGGTCATGCCCCAGCCGTTGCCCGGCTGGCTGCCCGGGAACACCTCGACGATCCGGCGCACCAGCTCGGGCGCGGACGGCGCGCCGCCATAGGCGACGGCCACCAGGGAGCTCAGGTCGTACTTCGCCCGCGCCGGATGCTCGATGAGCTGCCAGGCGATGGTCGGCACGCCGCCGGTGGAGCTCACCTTCTCGTCCTGGATGAGCTTCATCGCCGGCTCGGCGTCCCAGCGGCGCATCAGCACGACCTTGCCGCCCGCGTTCATCGAGGGGCCGAGCGTCGCCGAGAGCCCCGTCGCGTGGAACATCGGCACCACCAGGAGGCTCACCCGCTGCGGCAGCTTCAGGGGATCCATCTCCGGCAGCGGCTCGCCGGCCCGCAGGAAGTTCCGCGCCCCCGAGATGCCGCCCGCGCCGATGTTGGACGTCATGTTGCGGTGCGTGCCCAGCGCGCCCTTCGGCCGGCCGGTCGTGCCCGAGGTGTAGAGGATCGTCGCGTCGTCCTCCGGCCCCAGCTCGACCTGCGGCAACGCCAGCTCCGGCAGCTTCCCCCAGTCGTTCACGGCGCCGATCACGTCTTCCAGCCGCTCGGTCCGCGGGGTCTCGATCGCGCCGGGCAGGCGGGCGACGTAGATCTTCTCGAGGCCCGGCAGCGCGCCCAGCGACTCGGCGATCCGCCCCAGCCGCTCGTCGTCCACGAACGCCACCTTCGTCCCGGAGTCCGCCAGCCCGTATTCCAGCTCCGGCCCCGTCCACCACGCGTTCAGCGGCGTGACGATGGCGCCCACGAGCTGCCCGGCCCAGAAGGCGACCGCCCACTCCGGCAGGTTGCGCATGATCACCGCGACCCGGTCGCCCTTGCGCACCCCGTCGGCCAGCAGCCGGTGCGCCAGCGCGATCGTGGCCCGGCCGAAGCTCCCGAACGTGGCGCGGTCGCCCTCGTAGACGAGGAACTCGCGGTCCCTGAACCGCTGGCCGTTCACGAACACGTCGCGCAGGGTCGGCGGCGCGTTCTTCCACGTCTTCGTCCGCACCCCGCGGATCACCTGCTCCTCGATCTCGAACGGCGCCCCCGGCGCGGTGAGGCGCGCATGCGCTTCGTCGATCGACATCACGGGCCAGGGCTTGGGATCGGTCACGGGGTTCAACCTCTTCAGCACGCAATTCCGCCACCCAGCCGGTGACACGCCCGACCTTGCGGCAGGCAATCCGCATCCAGCCCCTCACACTCAAAACGTCATCCCGCGGCTTGTCCGCGGGACCCATGAACTCCGAGGCGCAGGAGAGGCCCGGGCGGCGACGCCGAGGGTCGCCACGACCCTCCGCGATCTTGGGTCCCGCGGACAAGCCGCGGGATGACGTGAGAGAGGTAGGAGCGCTACGCGTTCTCCCGCCGCCGCCCCGCATACGCCGCCTTGATCTCGTCCAGGTCGCTGGCGAAGCGCTTCTCGGCTTCCTCGCGGAGTTTCGGGATGTGGTAGCTGGGGAAAAGGTCGTTGTCGGGCTGGTAGTCCTTCAGCACCTGCCTGGCGAGGGTCACCTTGTGGACCTCGGTCGGCCCGTCGGCGATGCCCATGACCAGGGCCGAATTGACCATGTGCATGAAGGGCATCTCGTTGGAGACGCCCAGCGCCCCGTGCAGGTGCGCCGCCTTGGTCGCCACGTCGTGGTAGACCTGCGGCATCGCCACCTTGATGGCCGCGATGTCCTTGCGGACCTTCTGGTAGTCCTTGTGCTTGTCGATCAGCCAGGCGGTGCGCAGCACCAGGAGCCGGAAGCTCTCCACCGCGATCCACGAATCGGCGATCTGCTCCTGCACCATCTGCAGGTCCGAGAGCCGCCCGTCCCGCGTGGTCCGCGACACCGCGCGCCGGCACATCAGGTCCAGCGCATGCCGGCACGCGCCCACGGTGCGCATGGCGTGATGGACGCGCCCGCCGCCCAACCGCACCTGGGCGATCATGAACGCCGCGCCGCGGTCGCCCAGCAGGGCGTCGTAGGGCAGGCGCACGTCGTTGTAGCGGACATACCCCTCGTTGCCGCCGCCGATCTGCCCGCCCGCGCCCACGGCCACGTTGCGGATGATCTCCACCCCGGGGGTGTCGGTGGGCACGAGGAAGATCGAGGTGCGCCGGTAGGGGTCCCTGGCGTCGGGGTCGGTCACCGCATAGAGCACCAGCACCTTCGAATACTGGGCGTTGGTCGAGAACCACTTCTCGCCGTTGATCACCCACTCGTCGCCGTCCAGCACCGCGCGGGTCCTGAAGGTCAGCGGGTCCGAGCCGCCGGTGGGCTCGCTCATCGAGAAGGCCGAGCGGATCTCGCCGTTCAGCAGCGGCCAGAGGTACTTCTCCTTCTGCGCCTCGGTCCCGTAGTGCGCGATGATCTCGGCGTTGCCCGAGTCCGGCGCCTGGCAGCCGAAGACGCTGGGGGCCAGGTTGTTGCGCCCGAGCTTCTCGTTCATCAGCGCCAGCTTGAGCTGGCCGTAGCCCTGGCCGCCCAGCTCGGGGCCCAGGTGGCAGGCCCACAGGCCCTCGGCCTTCACGCGCTCTTGCAGGGGCTTGATGAACCGCTTGCGGCCCTCGGTGGAGTAGGCCGCCATCCCCAAGTGGCTGAGCGGCTCGATCTCCTCGCGCATGAGGTCCTCGATCCAGTCCAGCTTCTTCTGGAACTCGGGATCGGTCTCGAAATCCCACGCCATGGCCGCGCCTCCCAGCCGCCGCCCGCCCCGGTTCGGAAGGGGGGCGGCTTTTTCGTATGTCGGGTACGCTACGCGCTCCCTAGCGCAACATCAAACGCTTGTTTGGGGCGGCCGTGAGGCGGGCCTGTTCCCGGGTGCGACCTTCAGAAATCGACCGCGATGCCCTTGCGTTCCCAGTCGCCGAAGCGGGTGGGTTCGGGGCCTCTCGGGCCGCCGTCCTCGTGCGGCCGGTCGGCGGCCGGGCGCTCGGCCCGGCGGCGGGCCTCGGCCTCTTCCAGGGCGCGGCGGGCGGCGGGCGGGAGCGCCTTGCCGGGCGCGGCGTTGGGCGGGGCGTCGTCCATGCCCCTGACTTAAGCGCTTGCGCGCGGACCTCCAAGCGGGCACACGCCGCGCGCCGTGAACGACACCCCCGACGCCAACGACCAGACCGCAGGCCTGCCCGCCCGCGCCGCCGCCCTCGATCTGCTGGCGACCGCGCTCGCGCGCCGCGCCGGGCTGGACGAAGGGCTGAGCCACCCCGCCCTGGCCGCGCTCGCGCCGCGCGACCGGGCTTTCGCCCGGGCGGTGGTGATGGCGACGCTGCGCCACCTGGGCGCCATCGACGCCGCCTTGCAGTCGCGGCTGAAGAAGCCGCCGCCCGAGCGGATCGTGCATGCGCTGCGCCTGGGCGTGGCGCAGCTCTTCGTGCTGAAGACGCCGGCGCACGCCGCCGTCGGCGCGACGGTCGACCTCGTCGCCGCGCAGAAGGGCGGCCAGGCGTTCAAGGGCCTGGTCAATGCGGTGCTGCGGGGGCTGACGCGCGAGCCGCCGGCCCTCGACGATCCCGACCTGATGCTGCCGACCTGGCTCGCGGCCCGCTGGCGCGCGGCCTACGGCGAGGCCGACGCCCGCGCGATCGCCACCGTCGTGCCGCTGGAGCCCGCGACGGACCTGACGATCCAGGCCACCGGCGCCACCGAGCGCAGCGACCGGAAGGGCGACGTCTCCGCCTGGGAGGGCTTCCCGGACGGCGCGTGGTGGGTGCAGGACGCCTCGGCCGCCGTGCCCGCGCGCCTGCTGGGCGTGAAGCCCGGCGAGACGGCCCTCGACATGTGCGCGGCGCCCGGCGGCAAGACGCTGCAGCTCGCCGCCGCGGGCGCGAAGGTGACGGCGCTCGACCGCTCGGCGGGCCGCATCAGGCGGGTGAGCGAGAACCTGGCGCGGACCGGCCTGGGGGCCGAGGTCGTGGTCGCCGACGCGGCCGAGTGGAAGGACGGCCGCACGTTCGACGCCGTGCTGCTCGACGCGCCGTGCTCGGCCACGGGCACCTTCCGCCGCCACCCCGACGTTCTGTGGGTCGCGAGCCCCGCCGACATCCCCAAGCTCGCCGCCGTCCAGGCGCGGCTGCTGGACTCGGCCGCGCGGCGCGTGAAGCCGGGCGGCCGGCTGGTCTACTGCGTCTGCTCGCTGGAGCCCGAGGAGGGCGAGGGCCAGGTCGCGGCCTTCCTCGCGCGCACGCCCGGCTTCGCGCTCGACCCGATCGCCGAGGGGGAGGGCGGCGCGCCCGCCGCCAGCCTGCGCGACGACGGCGCGCTGCGCATCCTGCCCCACCACCGCGAGGGCGGAACCGACGGCTTCTACATGGCCCGCCTGCGGAAGAACTGACCCCACCGTTTGTCATCCCGGTTTGGGCGCAGCCCAAGACCGGGACCCAACCGTCGGGTGCTCTGAGCTGGTGCTCTGGCCCCGACCGCCAGGGCCGTCCTCCGACCATCGATACACCTGATGGTTGGGTCCCGGTCTTCGCTTCGCGAAACCGGGATGACAGCTTTTTGGGGGATGACGGCTGTTGGGTGATGACAAGCGGGGGTGAAGCATCGGGAGGTGGTGTGGCGGCGCGCATCACGTTAAGCGGGACGCATGGCCAAGCCTGACGTGATCATCGCGCCCTCGATCCTGGCGAGCGACTTCGCGCGGCTGGGCGAGGAAGTCGCCGCCATCGAGGCGGCCGGCGCCGACTGGGTGCATGTCGACGTCATGGACGGCCACTTCGTCCCCAACATCACCATCGGCCCCGACGTGGTGAAGGCGCTGCGGCCGCATTCGAAGCTGCCCTTCGACTGCCACCTGATGATCTCGCCGGCGGACCCGTACATCGAGGCGTTCCGCGAGGCCGGGGCCGACTACATCTCGGTGCATCCGGAGGCCGGGCCGCACCTGAACCGGACGCTGAAGCTGATCCGCAAGGCGGGCGCCAAGGCCGGCGTGGTGTTCAACCCGTCGACCGATCCCAGTGTGATCCGGTGGATGATGGACGAGATCGACCTTATCCTCGTCATGTCGATCAACCCGGGGTTCGGCGGCCAGACCTTCATGCACTCCCAGCTTCGCAAGATCGAGGCGCTCCGCGGGATGATAGACGCCGAGGGGCGCGACATCCCGCTGGAGGTCGACGGGGGCGTCACGCCGGAGACGGCGAAACTCTGCATCGCGGCGGGGGCGACCGCGTTGGTGGCGGGGACCGCGGTGTTCCGCGGCGGCCCATCCGCCTACGCCGCCAACATCGCCGCCCTGCGCGGCTAGGCGCCCCCGGCCTTGGCCGGCGCCCCCCGCATCCCCGGCCGCCACCTGGCCCTGGCGCTCTGCGTGGGCGCGGGCCGCGCGCTCTCCGAGGAATGGCGCGCGTCGGGCCTGCACCGCTGGGCGACCTCGCGGCCGCGGCCCGACGGGTTCGGCGTCGCGCCGCGCGACTTCCGCCCGCCCGACGTCGAGGCCGGCCGTGCGGTGCTGGCGGGCGCCTTCGTGCTGGCGGGCCAGACCCTGGCGACCGGCGTGCGCGGCGACCCGTGGGACCGGCCCAGCCCCAGCCGCGCCTTCGCCGAGGCGCTGCACCGCTTCGACTGGCTGCCGGGGCTGATCGCCGCCGGGCCCGAGGGCGCGGGCGAGGGCCTGCGGCTGGTGCTGGAGTGGCGGCGGCGCTTCGGGCGCTGGAACGGGTTCGCCTGGGCGCCGGAGGTGATGGCGCGCCGCGTCTACAACCTGGCCTGCGCGGGCCCGGCGCTGGCGGCGCGGGCGTCCGAGGCCGAGGTCTCGCAGCTCGCCGCCGACCTGGCGCGGCAGGCCCGCGACCTGCTGGGCGCCGGCGACGTCGCCGACGCAGCCGAGCGGGCGGCGTGCGCGGCGGTGGCCGGGGCGGCCCTGAGGGGCGTGGGCGGACGCAGGCTCCTGGACCGGGCGCTGGCGAAGCTCGGCCGCGCGCTGGGGCAGACCGTGGACGCCGAGGGCGGCCACGCCACGCGCCGGCCCGACCTGGCGCTGGAGCTGCTGTTCGACCTACAGACCCTGGACGAGGCGATGGTCCAGCGCGGGATGGCCGCGCCCGACGCCGTGCAGCGCGCCATCGACCGGCTGGCCGGCGCGGTGCGGTTCTTCACCCTCGACGACGGCCGGCTCGCGGCGTTCCAGGGGGGCCAGCCCCTGAGCGCGCCCTACGTCGCCGCCGCCCGGGCGCAGGACGAGGCGGCCGACCGGCCCACCGCCGCCAGCCTGGGCGGCTACCAGCGCCTCGATGCGCGCCACATACAGGTGGCGGCCGACGTCGCCGCCCCGCCGGCCGGCGCCTGGTCGCGGAGCGCGGGCGTCGCGCCGCTGGCGCTGTCGGTGCTGGTCCACGGCCGCCGCCTGATCGACGCCACGGCGGGCCGCGGGCTCGGCGCCGCCGCGACCGTCGAGGCGGGCGAGCTGCCCGCGCGCGTCCTGGCCGGCGCGCCGGGTTCGGTGCTCGGCCCGCGGCTGGTCGACGCCGAGGTGGTCGTGGACGTCCAGCGGCACGAGGCGCCCGGCGCGCTCTGGCTCGACCTCGCCCACCACGGCTGGATGGCGCGCTACGGCACGATGCACCAGCGCCGCCTCTACCTGGACACCCTGGCCGGCGAGCTGCGCGGCGAGGATCGGCTCACGCCCACGGCCCGCGCCCAGGGGCCGGACGGGCGCCACTTCATCCCCTATGCGCTGCGTTTCCCGCTGCACGCGGGGGTGCGCGCCCTGGTCTCGCAGGACAGGCGCAGCGTGCTGCTGCGGCTGGAGGGCGAGGCCGACGGCTGGATCCTGCGCAACGACGCCCTCGACATCGCCCTGGAGCCCCGCGCCGGCGGCGGCGCCCAACTGGTGCTGCGCGGCCAGCGGCGGGCGGATTCCGGCGCCCGCGTGCGGTGGAAGCTCGCGCCTGCGCGGCAGCTTCCCGCCGAGGCGGGAAGCTAGCTAAGCAAAAGTGTGAGCCTTTCCCGCCGGGAAAGGCTCGGGCCGTTGACCCGCCGCCCGCCGCGGCGTAACCCGCGCCCATCCCGCGTGACTGGCGACTGGAGGTGGGCGACCACCGGGGAGCGCGGCGACCATATTCCGCCGCGCGCCTGGGCATTCCCTTTGAACCGTTGAGGAGAATGCCGTGCCTGCTGCGCCCGATTTCCCGCCTGCTCCCGACCGCGTGCCGCTGCGCCGTGCGCTGATCAGCGTCTCGGACAAGACCGGCCTGATCGACGCCGCCAAGGCGCTTGCCGCCAAGAGGGTCGAGCTCGTCTCCACCGGCGGCACCCGCAAGGCCATCGCCGACGCCGGCCTGCCGGTGAAGGACATCTCCGAGCTCACCGGCTTCCCCGAGATGATGGACGGCCGCGTGAAGACGCTGCACCCCATCGTCCATGGCGGCCTGCTGGGCGTGCGCGACGCGCCGGCGCACAAGCAGGCGATGGACGCGCACGGGATCGGCGGCATCGACCTCGTCTACGTGAACCTCTACCCGTTCGAGCAGACGGTGGCGGCGGGCGCAGACTTCGAGACCTGCGTCGAGAACATCGACATCGGCGGGCCGGCGATGATCCGCTCGGCGGCCAAGAACCACGGCTACGTGGCCGTCTGCACCGAGATCGGCGACGTCGAGGCGGTGCTGGCCGAGTTCGCGGCGGACGGGGCGACCAGCCTGGGCCTGCGCAGGACGCTGGCGGCGCGGGCCTATGCGCGCACGGCCACCTATGACGCCGCCATCGCCTCGTGGTTCGCGGCCGAGCTGGGCGAGTTCGCCCCGGCGCGGCTCGCCGTCGGCGGCCAGCTCGCGCAGACGATGCGCTATGGCGAGAACCCGCACCAGGACGCCGCCTTCTACCGCTTCCCCAACCCGACGGTGGGGGTGGCCACGGCGACCCAGCTCCAGGGCAAGGAACTCAGCTACAACAACATCAACGACACCGACGCGGCGTTCGAGCTGGTGTCGGAGTTCGATCCGGCCGCCGGCCCGGCCTGCGCGATCATCAAGCACGCCAACCCCTGCGGCCTCGCCACCGGCGGCACGATGCTGGACGCCTACCGGCGCGCGCTGGCCTGTGACCCGACGAGCGCTTTCGGCGGCATCGTGGCGCTGAACGGGCGGCTGGACGCCGCCACCGCGGCGCAGGTTCTGGAGATCTTTACCGAGGTGGTGATCGCGCCCGAGGCGGACGACGACGCGGTCGCCCTCTTCCGCAAGAAGAAGAACGTGCGCCTGCTGGTCACCGGCGGCCTGCCCGACCCGAACCGGGCGGGCAAGACCTTCAAGTCGGTCGCCGGCGGCTTCCTGGTGCAGGGCCGCGACACGGCGCGCCTGACGCCGGCCGACCTGAAGGTGGTCACCCGGCGCGCGCCGACGGACGAGGAGGTGCGCGACATGCTGTTCGCCTTCACCGTGGCCAAGCACGTGAAGTCGAACGCCATCGTCTACGCCAAGGCCGGCCAGACGCTGGGCATCGGCGCGGGGCAGATGAATCGCAAGGATTCGGCCCGGATCGCCGCCCTGCGCGCCGCCGACTTCGGCCTGGACCTGAAGGGCTCGGCCTGCGCGTCGGAGGCGTTCTTCCCGTTCCCGGACGGCCTGCTCCAGGCCGCGGACGCGGGCTGCACGGCGGTGATCCAGCCGGGCGGCTCCATCGGCGACCAGGCCGTGATCGACGCCGCGGACGAGCGGGGCGTCGCCATGGTGTTCACCGGCGTGCGCGTGTTCCGCCACTAAGGTGGCGCGAGCCTTTCGGCTCCGGGGGCGCGTCAGCGCCGCTTGGATTCAACCACGAACGAACACGAAGGCACACGAACAGGCCGCAGATGATCGCGGCGGGGCGCTCAGATCGTCCCCGACGCGTTCGTGTGTCTTCGTGTTCGTTCGTGGTTCCAAATGACGGCGCCTGCGGCGCGCAGGACGCTCGCCAGCTCAGCCCAACCCTCATCCGTCAGGCTGCGGCCAACGGGGGCCGGTGCGCGCGGATCAGCTATAGGCGGCGAGGCGGCGGGGCGTTTCCGGGCGCCCGAGGTCGCCGATGACCTCGTCGAGGGCCGCCATCTCGGCCGCCAGCTTCGCGCGGCGGGCCGCCAGGGTGTCGACGGCCAGGGCGCGGGCCTCGGCCTCGCCCTCGGTCTCCAGCACGGCCTCGATCTCGGGCAGCCCCACGCCGGCGCGGCGCAGGCGCGAGATCCACTCCAGCCGCCGCCGCGCGGCCGGGTCGTAGAAGCGCGCGTTCTGGCGGTCGCGGCGGGCCTCGATCAGCCCGCGCTCCTCGTAGAAGCGGAGCGCGCGGGCGGTCATGCCGTAGAGGCGCATCGCGCCGGCGATGCCCAGGCGCGGCAGGTGGCGGAGGTTGTCGTCCATCATGTCTCGCATCCCATGGCCACACCATTCCACAAGATTGCGGAGGCCGGCCGATACCCGTTGAGGTCTGTGCGGGGGCCAAGGTGCCGTTACGGACCATTGGGTTTCAACCGAGATCGTGCGAAGAATTGGCCGCCCACGCCGCTCGATTTGTGAAATTGTGAAATGCGCTACAAGCTGTTCGTCGGCCCCAAGGTGCGCGCGCTGCGCGCTCAGCGCGGCTGGCGGCTCGAGACTTGCGCGCAGCACCTGGGCATCTCGGTCAGCTATCTGTCGCAGATCGAGGCGAACCAGCGGCCGGTGACCGACCGGGTGCTGGCGGGCCTGATGGCGACCTTCCACGCCCCCGCCGAACTGTTCGAGGCCGACAACGACCAGCGCCTGATCGCCGACCTGCGCGAGGCGGTGGCCGAGAGCGCCGGGATGGGCGATGCGATCCCGCTCAGCGAGCTGCGCCACGTGGCATTGCAGTCGCCGGGCCTGGCGCGGCGCTTCCTCGACCTGCACCGCGCGAACCACCGCCTGTCGGAGCGGCTGAAGCTGACCGAGGAGGCCGTGGCCCTGGACGAGGCGACGGCCGCCAGTTCGCTGCTGCCCTACGAGGAGGTGCGCGACTTCTTCCACTTCAAGGACAACTACGTCGACAGCCTCGACCGCGCGGCCGAGGACCTGGCGCGCGAGATCGGCCTCGACCAGCCGGGGCCCGCCGACATGCTGCTCGAGATGTACGTGCGCGAGCGGATGGGGGTCGACGTCCGCTACGCGGCGATGGACGACGTGATGCGCCGGTTCGATCCGGCGGCCAACGTGCTCTGGCTGAACGTGGCGCAGCCGCCGGCCACGCGGGTGTTCCAGCTCGCCTACCACGTGGCCGTGGCGAACCTCTCCGGGGAGATCGACACCGAGCTGGCCGGGGCGCGGTTCCGCAGCCGGGAAGCCGTGGACGTCTGCCGCGTGGGGCTGGGCAACTATGCGGCCGGCGCGCTGATCATGCCCTACCGCCGGTTCGCGACCTTCGCGCGCGAGCGGCGCTACGACGTGGAACAGCTCGCCCTGCACTTCAGCGCCAGCCTGGAGCAGGTCTGCCACCGGCTCTCGACGCTGCAGCGGCCGGGCCAGCGCGGGACGCCGATCTACTTCGTCCGCCTCGACTACGCCGGCAACATCACCAAGCGCCACAGCGCCACGCGCTTCCAGTTCGCGCGGTTCGGCGGGGCCTGCCCGCTGTGGAACGTCCACGACGCGGCGGCGGCCTCGGACCGCTTCCTGGTGCAGGTGGCCGCGATGCCGGACGGGACGCGCTACCTCTGCGTGGCGCGGGCGGTGGTGAAGCGGTCGGAGGCCTATCTGCGGCCCGACCGGCGCTACGTCCTGGGCTTCGGCTGCGAGATCGACCATGCGCACGAGCTGGTCTACTCGGAGGGCGTGGACCTGAAGGGCCCCGCCGCGCCGATCGGCGTGAGCTGCCGCATCTGCGAGCGCGACGACTGCGCCCAGCGCGCCTTCCCGCCCGTGGACCGGCGGCTGAACGTGCCCGAGCACGAGCGCCGCACGGTCCCGTTCCGGCTGGGCTAGGGCGGATCCATCTTCCGCGTTCTGGTCGCTGTGCGTCCTTCTCCCCTTGCGGGAGAAGAGCCTGCCCCGGACTTGATCCGGGGTGTCAGCCGCAGGCTGACGGATGAGGGGTCGCGCTGAGCGAACGAGCATCCTGCGCGCCGCAGG